>JBCDIL010000019.1:0-58625 GCA_038749025.1 Pseudomonadota bacterium
CTCACCAGTCTCTCTCGCCACGCCGCGCCGTGCGCGCGATGCCATTGAGCTTGGAAGGAGAAAAACGTGAAACGCAGCGATCGACAATTAACCGGTGCCCTGAACTTGGTGGCTGTGCTTGCCGTGCTTGGTACGCTAGCCGCTTGTAGCGATTCGTCGTCGCCGTCAGTCACAGACGCGTCGCTGACCGGTCGAATCGTTGGTCCAACGATTGCCGGTATCAGTTATGCCACCCCAACGGAGAGCGGCGTGTTGTCAAGCGACGGCGAATTTCGTTATGCGGCCGGGGAGACGATCACGTTTAGTCTCGGTGCTACGAAGCTTGCGACGGTCACGGCGGCCGATAGGTTGACCTGGTTCAATTTGGCGGGTCTTACTAGCGCCCCGACTGGCAATGGACCGGTCGCGCGTTACAGCAATGCTCTTGGCGATGCACCGTCACTGGATCGAGTGGGTGCGATCGCGGCCTTACTGACGACGGTCGACGAGGATCAGAATCTCGCCAACGGAATCGTGATCACGCCGGCCGTGGCCGCGCTGTTCGATGACGTTACGGTTAGTTTAGACTATGCGAGCGACCCGACCTTCGATCCGAGTCTTAAACGTTTACTGCGTCAGGCGCATCGCGATGGTGTGCTGAATGCCCGCCGGCCAAGAAACGGTGGCTACGCGCTCGCTGATGTTTACGCCGCCAACGGAATCGATGCCGGGCTGTTCGTCGCCGAGCGTTACGAGACCGACAATGGCAACAATGGTCAGCTCGACGGTGTTCGCCGACTAACGTACAACACGACCGGTGAGATTGTTGGGGATTGGCTTGATCAAGACGGCGATGGTACGCCGGAGATCCTGGTCGATCTTAGCTATGACAGTGAAGGTTATGGGTCGGTCTATGCCACCGATCGTGACGCCGACGGTACCGTCGATAGCACCCGCAGCTGGCAGGTTGATGAGTTTGGCGACGTGATTCGCTACGCCGAAGACACCGATGGCGATGGCGATGATGATTTCATCGAACTGCGGACGCTGAACGCGGACTATCTGCGGGTACGACGTGAGGTGATTAACGAAACCCGCGGTACCCATACGATTGAAGTCTGGAATACCGATGCCGACGGTAACCGCACGAGCTATGACCTTGATCTTGAGGCGGATGGCACCTATGACACACTCGTTACGATGACGTATGACAAGCCGCTCGGTCCGTGGCGAACGCGTACCCAAGACGACGGCCGCGACGGCACCGTTGATCAGTACCGAGAACGCGACTACGACGCCGCCGATCGAATCGTTCGCGACGCTAATGACACCAATGGCGACGGTAACTTCGATACGTTGGAGACCTGGGTCTACGATGCGAACGGCTTGCTGATCACCAAGTCGCTCGATACCGACGGTGACGGCGCCTTTGATCGGATCGACAACTACACCCGCAACCCGCAAGGTTGGGTCTTACGTTCCGAGACCGATACCGACGGCGACGGCAATCCCAATTCTGTTCGGGAGTTCACCTACGATGCCACCGGGCTGCAGTTGGTCCGAGATCAAGACGTCGATGGTGACGGCACGTTCGATCGCTATGACACATTGACGTACAACGCGAATCGACAGCTCACCGAAGTGGCTCGCGATACCAACGGCGACGGTCAAGTGGATTGGCGACAGACGACGGTCTTCGATGCCGACGGTCGCGCCGTTCGGTCGGAAACAGACAGCAACAATGACGGCACCATCGAAACCTTACGTCGCTTCAGTGAGTTTGTGGCGGTCTCAATCGCCCAGCAGTTCTGATTGCAGCCGTTGGGCTTAGGCAACGACCCGCCGTGTGCGGGTCGTTGTCGTTACGGCCTAATCGTCGCGTTCCTGAAGTGCAGCGACCAGGGTTCCAGGGCCACCGTGCACACCGATCGCAGCGCCTGTTGCAGAGATATCGATCGTGTCCACCACATCAAGCAGCGTCGCCAGCCGATCTGCCAGTGCTTTCGCATCGTCGCCGGATTGCGCGTGGCTGATGGCCACGCGGTAACGTTTACCGGGCTGGGCGCGTCGTGCGACAAAGCGGGCAAACTTATTGACACGGCTGCGTCGACCGACCAGCGCGCTGATTGGCTTGATACGGCCGTCCGAGGTCGTACCGAGAACCGGATTGAGACGCAGGAAGTCGGCAATAAAGCGGGCCCACGACGGCACCCGGCCACCTCTTACGGCGTAGGTCAGGTCTTTTAGCAGCGCGAACGAACGGGTGCGTTCTATGTTCTGAATGACGGCGCTGCGTATCGCCGCCAGTGATTCACCCGCGCTCGCACGCTCGGCCGCATCGCGGACAATCAATCCTTGACCAACCGATGCGTTCATCGTGTCGATGACCGTCAAGCGTTCGCCACCGGCCACCCGTTCCGCTGCCGCGACGGCCGCAGTGTGTGTGCCGCTGACCGTCGTCGTCAGGCTTAATGCCAAGACGTCGCTGTAGTGGCTAGCGAGAAACTGAAACTGTCGACGGTAGTCACCGGGTGCCGGCTGCGAGGTTTGCGGATGCACGGGGTTCGTCGCGAGTTCGGTGAAAAACTGGTCGGCCGAGATACTCAGTTTGTCGAGATAGCCTTTATCGGCGAAGTGCACCCGCAGCGGCACGCTATGCACATCCAGCTCTTCCAGTAACGTATCGCTTAAGTCAGCAGCGCTGTCCGTGATGATGGCAACTTCACCGCGTTTGGCGTGCGTGCTGGATTGTTGCCGGTGCATATCGTCGGCTTTCTCACCACTGACAACGCCGTATTTAGCGGCGGTCTGGAACAGATCAGCCGGATCATTGACGTGGATATGAATCTTGGCCTTGCCGTGCGTGCCGGCCAAAACCAGGCTGCCGCCAACAGCGGCTAACTCTTCACGCAGCCGTCGGCGGTCTATGTCCTCGCCCGTGACGATGCACTCGGTGCAATAGCGGTAATCGAGATCAACTTCATCGCCAGCCGTATCGGCGGCCAAAAACTCGGACGCGACTGGCAACGTATCAAAATCTGGGAGCTGCCGGTCACGGGTGAAGGCGAGCATCCCTTCCAGCAAATTCACGAAGCCTTGTGCACCGGCGTCGACAACACCCGCTTTCTTGAGCTCAGCCAGTTGCTCGGTGGTTTGTGCGAGGGCAGCCCGACAACGGTCGAGCGAACGCGACAGTAGCGATTCTAAGTCGCTGACATCGCTGAGTACGTCACGCGTGGCTTCAGCCATCACGCGGATAACTGACAGGATTGTGCCTTCGCGCGGCTCGAGTAGCGCATCGCGTGCGTAGTCCGAGCCGCTGGTAAGAGCGCTCGACAAAGCCGTCACATTGAGTGCGCCGGTTTCACGCAACGAATCAGCCAGGCCTTGAAAGAACTGCGCCATGATCGCTCCAGAATTGCCACGTGCACCGTCGAGTAAGGCGTCTGCGACGCGCTCAAGCAGTTGACCGACGGTATCGCCGCGGTGCCGTTCCAGCGCTGCGCGCGCGGACAATAGCGTTAGCGCTAAGTTGGTACCGGTGTCGCCATCGGCAACCGGGAACACGTTGATTCGATTAAGGCTCTCCTGCGATATCACGACTCGATGAATACCCGCCAATAGCGCATCGGCAAACTCATGCGTTGGAATTGGCGCCGTTGCCATCGCTGGACTCGACACCATTACTCGCGCGGCAACAAAAAGGCGAGGCCGCGGTAGCTCATCTCGATACCATCGCGGCGAATGCGATCGACCCGCGGGCCACTGCTGAGCGTATCGCCCTCGTTGTAGCGAGCGCCATTGATAAAAACAAACCGCCGGGCCGGGTCGGCGTTATAGACGTGCAGATCGATATTGAGCTCATCGAGTGCCAGCCGGCCTTCGGCGCGCAGTGTCCCAAACAACGGCAGGTCGTTCTCGGGGGGCGGTGCCTCGACCGGTGCCGAGGCTCTGGCCGGCGCTGCGTTCGTCGGTGTGGGCTGCGCCTCGTAAGTTACTGTGCCTGCTCTCGTGGGCGACACTTCGTCCGACTGTGTCTCGGCCGTTGCCGGCGCCGGTCTCGGCGGGACGGCGGCGGATGCTAGCGATTCCACCGGTTGTTTCGCCGGTAACGCAACGGGTGCCGTTACCGACGATGCCTCCACCGCACGGCTTGCGGGTCGTTCCGTCGCGCGGTCCGAGTCGCCGTTATCGCGCGTTAGTACAAACAGCAAGACCACCAAATTGATAACCAACAGTGCGATGAACCACCACAGCCACAAGGGCGGGCCCTGGCGGTCTCGTGCCGCCGGTGTGGCGGCCATATCGGGCGCGATGTTGGTCTTGCGCTCGTTATCGGACTTCTTCAGTGCATCGAGAATGAGTGACATCGAGTCGACCCTAACTACGGGAGTCGGTAAGGCGCGGGATGCCGTCCAAACCTAAGTCCGAATTGATAATGATCTGTGTTTGTTGCCCAACGACGCCGTCGACTTTAAGGCGTCGCGTCCGTTGGTAATCGCGAACGCGCTGCTCGAGCGCTTGATCGTAGAGGGTGGAGTCTGGGTTTACGACTGGCCCGAGCTGAATCGTCGCGAGCGACTGTCTTAGCCACTGAATCCCGGGATCGTTCATCCCAGGAACGAACGATTTAGCTTCACCATTAGGCGGGCGCCACAACAACAACGACTCGCCGAACCATAAGTCCGATACAGCGCTTTGCGACACATCGAGCTGTTGGTCGGCGATACGCAGTGTCGCGCGGTCATCGTAGATGCGGGTCAGCACGACTTGATGGCTATCGCCGTTCTGATCGGTGAGCGTCAAGATTGCGGGGCGATCCAGTTGGCGAACAATGCCCCAGGAGCCACGTAAATACAGGCAGCGCAGTCCCAGCTCGGTCGCCGCGCTCTCGCACGGTGCGCCGGCATCCGGAACAGGGACCTGCCACTCGGCGAACAAGGCGGCGAATGCCGACGCCGTTCCGGTGCGGTCTTGGTTCGCGCGGAGCAATGCTGGCAAGTCGATCGGTTGCACCTCGGGCTCGACACTCTCGCTGTCGTCGGCGCTAGACGTTGCCGGCGGCACCGTCACGGTGGGCTGTAGCGGTTCAGCGCGGGCGATTTGCAGCGGTTCCGATTCGGTGACCGGCTGTATCTCGCGTTGTTCGCCCGCGAACTTAACGAACGACCAGGCGCCGGCCACAACGATCAACGCGGCAACGGCGGCTAGTCCGGACAACCACCAATTGCCCGCCGACGATGAACTCGGCTCGCCCGATACCTCGCGAGCCGCTTCGCCGACGAGTCGCGCCGTGACCTTGGGTTGCTCACGAACATAGGCGCCGAGCAGGGCACGGTCGCAAAGCACGTTTACCAGCCGCGGTATACCGCGCGAGCGTTTATACACTTCACGCTTCGCGGCTGGCGCAAACAACTCACCGAGTGCACCAGCGACTTTTAGTCGGTGATCGATGTATTGGCCAACTTCCGAGTTAGTGAGGGGCTGCAAGTGGTAGCGGGCCGTAATGCGCTGGGCCAATTGGCGCAGGTCATTGCGCGCCAGCAACTCGCGAAGTTCCGGTTGGCCGATCAAAATAATCTGCAGCAGTTTTTGTCGTGCGGTTTCGAGGTTGGTCAGCATCCGGACTTGCTCAAGAACATCGACCGACAACAATTGCGCCTCGTCGACGACAAGGATGGTCCGACGGCCCGCGGCGTGGCTAGTGACCAGATGTTTGGTCAAACTATCGAGCAGCGTCTTTAAGCTGTCGTCGTCGCCGATACCGGGGATGTCGAGCTCGCCGGCAATCGCCGCCAGAAACTCGCGCGGTGACAGCTGCGGATTGAGGATCAGCGCGATATCGGCCTTTTCGCTCAGTTGCAGGAACATACTGCGGATCAGCGTCGTCTTTCCGGTCCCTACCTCGCCAGTGAGCTGCACAAAGCCGTCCGACTCGTTGATGCCGTACATCAAATGCGCCAGCGCCTCGCTATGACGCTCGCTCATAAACAAATAACGCGGATCGGGCGTTATCGTGAACGGTTTTTCGGAGAGTCCGAAATACTCGGTATACATACCATTTGCGCTCTTGGTTTCACGCAAAAGTATACATCAGTGCTAACCCGCCGCTGGCGGCGCTAGCGTTTCAATTTCGGCCGTTCGAGGGCACTGGCGCGTGTTAAGGCGCCCAGTCCAAAACGATCGGTGACCTCGTCGACCGTCGCATCGACGGCCGAGCCGCTCGTGTCGGGTTCGCCGAACAGGTCTGCCTGCCGGGCGACGCTAAGCCCGCCGACCCCGATACCGAGCAGACGAATGCGTGCGTCACGGTGCTCATCGAGCCAACGATGAACCAGCCCGATGGCCGATTCCAAGATCATGTCGGTGACGTCGGTCGGTGGCCTCAGCCGTTGCTGCCGGGTCACGGTCGTGAAATCGTGTTGCCGAATCTTGACGGTGACGACGCTGGATTGATTGCCCGAATCGCGCAAGCGGCGCGCCGTTTTTTCGGCAAGTCGCGTCAGCTCGGCATCGATGTCAGAGCGCTCGACCAGGTCAATGTCGAATGTACGCTCGGCGCTGATACTCTTTTCAATACGCTCGTTGTTGACATCGCGATCGTCAATACCACTGGCGCGTCGGCGCATCGATTCGGCGTGTTTCCCGAACACTTGTTGCAGCACGTTGCCCGAGGCGCGGCGAATGTCGCCGAGGGTCTCGAGCCCGGCTGCTGACACGCGTTCGCCGGTTCGCGGGCCGATGCCAGGCAGCACCCGAGCGGACAGCGGATCGAGTGTCGCCACCACCGCGTCGCCCGGCACGACGACTAAGCCGTCGGGTTTGTCGAGATCGGAGGCGATTTTTGCGACCAATTTATTCGGTGCCGCGCCGACCGATACCGTTAGGTCGAGTTCGTCTTTAACTGCGGCTTTTAACTCGGTCGCGATCGCCCCGACCGATTCAAACAAAGCCAGCGATTGGGTCACATCGAGAAAGGCTTCGTCGAGCGATAGTCCCTCGACCAACGGCGTGAAGCGGCGGAAAATCTCGAAGACACGCTTCGATTCGCGCCGGTACACATCCATGCGCCCGCGCCTGACCACCAAATCCGGACAACGTGCGTGGGCTGCACGCATCGGCATGGCCGAGCGAATACCAAAGCGGCGAGCGTTATAGCTGGCGGCAGCGACAACCCCACGAGGGCCGTCACCACCGACGACGAGATTGACATCGGCCAACTCGGGAAAGTCGCGTTGTTCGACCGATGCGAAAAACGCATCCATATCGGCGTGCAGCACCCAACGTATCGGAGTCGCGTCGTGCGCCGACTTAGTGGTCACGGTCGATGATCAGAGCCGCTAACGTGCGCAGTGGATCGGCGGCCGTGCCGAACGCGTCGAGTGCGGCGAAGGCATCGGTTCGCAGTGCTTCGCAGCGTTGTTTAGCGGCGTCCATCCCAAACAGAAGCGGCCATGTCGCTTTGCCACGATCGGCGTCCGCGCCCTGTTGTTTACCAATAACACTCGTTTCGCCTTCAATATCGAGAATGTCGTCGCGAACTTGAAAGGCTAGTCCGATCGCCTTCGCAAAGCGCCCGAGACCGCGGTGCCGCGCGCTTGGCAACGGTTCGGCCAACGCCATCACACCCTCGATGGCAACGGCGATTAGGCAGCCGGTCTTCATCGAGTGCATTTGATCAAGTTCGTCGCTAGCGAGTTGCCGACCTTCGGCGCTGATATCAATCGCTTGGCCGCCGGTCATGCCGAGTGAGCCGGCCGCACGCGCAAGGAGAACAACGCACTCGAGCCAGCGTGACGGATGGGCCGATACGGACCCGGCTGCCGCAAGCAGTTCGAATGCCCGCGGTTGCAGCGCGTCGGCCGCGAGGATGGCGGTGGCCTCGTCATACGCCTTATGGACCGTCGGTTTGCCACGGCGCAGGTCGTCGTCATCCATTGCCGGTAAATCGTCGTGTACCAACGAAAACGCATGGATCAACTCGATGCTTGCGGCGAGCGGGTCGGTTGCGTCGGCATCGATGCCGAGCGTTTCGGCGGTTGCATAGACCAGCAATGGCCGGATCCGTTTACCGCCGTTAAAAACGGCATAGCGCATCGCGTCGTGCAAGCGTTGCGGCGGCGTTCCCTGCGCCGGCAAGGCATTGGCTAGGTAGGCGTCGACACGAGCGGTATAGCGGTCGACGCGATCTTCGAAACTCATCCGCGCATTCTCGCACGGCTGACAAGGCGACGGTAACTTCGCGGGTTAACGGTGTATTTCGGTTACAATGCCGCTCGTCATGACGGCTTCGCAGGTTCTCGCTACAGCGCACCCCAATATTGCGCTTGTTAAATACTGGGGTAAGCGCGACACCACGTTAAACACGCCGGCCGTCAGTTCCTTGTCGATTACGCTCGACACGCTGCAGGTGTCGACGCGGGCCGTATTCGGCGACGGTGATGCGCTCACCATTAATGGCTCGAGTGAGCCACGCGCGACGGCGCGGGCCATCGCGTGTCTCGATGCTTACCGCGCGGAAACCGGCGTAGCGTCGCGCCCGATCGTCGCCGACAGCGACGTTAATTTTCCCGTTGCTGCCGGTCTTGCGTCATCGGCGGCGGGCTTTGCGGCGTTGGTCATCGCGGCCGATGCGTTGTACGGCGGGCTGTTGCCAACGCCGGAGCTCGCCCGTTTGGCGGGACAGGCCTCCGGGTCGGCGGCTCGCTCGTTGTTTGGTGGTTTTGTCCATCTCGCTGCGCCGACGCGCGATGGCCAGCCAATCGACGTTCGCGAAGTCGTGCCCGCTGATGCCTGGCCGCTTGAGGTTGTCATTGCGGTGACAGCGACCGGACCAAAGGCGGTGGGCTCGACGCAGGGCATGGAGCTTACGCGCACGACAGCACCGTTTTACCCATCCTGGGTAGACGCGCAGCCAGCCGACATCGAGTCAGCGCTCGCCGCGATTACGGTTCAGGATTTCGCGCGCTTAGCCGACGTCGCCGAGCACAGTTGCCTAAAAATGCACGCCGTTGCAATGGCCGCACAACCCGGCCTCGTCTATTGGAACGGAGCGACGGTCGAGGCATTGCACACGGTCCGCGCACTGCGCCGCAGCGGTACACCGGTGTTTTTCACGATCGATGCCGGCCCGCAGGTCAAGGCGATTTGCGAGCCGGGTTCGAGCGATGCGGTGGCCGCGGCACTCGCTGACGTTCCCGGCGTTATCGATGTGTTGCGCTGTGGACTGGGGCCAGGTGCGTTGGCCGGCCCATGCTAACGGTAACGGCGAGTGCCCCGGCGAAACTGGTGTTGTCGGGTGAGTACGCGGTCCTTTACGGCGCACCGGCCATTGTCTTGGCGGTCGACCGCGAGGTGCGCGTCCGCGTTAGCGAACGCGACGACGGCTGTTTTTCATTGCTGGCCCCCGGTGTTGCCGATGCACCGGAGGCGTTTACGTTGGTCAATGAGCGACCGCACTTCGCCACACCGGTTGCGACGGAACGGTTTGCGCTGGTGAGCGCTGTAATGGCCACCATCGGGTTGCCATCTGCTGGTGCGGACATTGAGATCGACAGCCGGCAGCTCTTCATCGATGGCCGTAAGCTCGGGCTCGGCTCCAGCGCGGCTGTCTGTGTTGCGCTCGCCCAAGCGCTCGGTGAGTGGCGGTCGCACGCGGTAACGCTGTCGTCAGTGCAAGCGATCCACCGCGCCGCCCAATCGGGTCGCGGCTCCGGTGTCGATCTGGCTGCCGCCTGGTACGGTGGCTTGCTGCACGCGGAGCGAGACGACGACGCTTTAACGGTCGCACCGTTGCCGATGCCGAGGACTGTACTGCGGATGGTAGACACCGGTGTTGCGCAGTCAACACCGGCAATGCTGGCGCAGCTCGAGCACTGGGCTGAGCACTCGAGCGATGCCGATGCCGTGATCGGCGCTTTGTGCCAGTCGGCGCGAACAGCTGCCGCGGCTTGGCAAGCCGGCGATGGCATTGCTGCAACCGAGTGCTACAGCCGTGCCTTGCAGGCGTTCGACGACGCGACGGGACTTGGGATTGTCTCGCCAGCGCATCGGCGGGTCGCCGCGATTGCTGCGGACGTCGGTGTCGCTTACAAACCCAGCGGTGCTGGCGGCGGCGATGTTGGCGTCGCCCTGGCTGCCGAACCAGAATCATTGCAGGCGCTCGACAACGCTCTGATCGCGGCCGGCTTACGTTCTGCGCCGATTCATAGTTGTCCGCCAAGGGCGAACTAAGCCATGCCACGATTAATAGATACGAAGACACTCAGCGGGTTTTATCGGTTACGTCCGGCCGAGCGGATCGAACGGTTGATCCAAGCGGGTGTGCTCGCCAGTGATGAGGCGGCGACGTTATCGAGCAGCGGTTATGTATTGGCTCGCGCGGCAGCCGACCGGATGATCGAAAACGTCGTTGGTGTGTTCGGACTACCGTTGGGTTTAGTTACTGGGGTCGTTGTCGATGACCACGACTACATCGTGCCGTTCGTTGTCGAGGAACCCTCGATTGTCGCGGCGGCGTCCTCCGCTGCGAAGCTGGCGGCACGCCACGGAGGTTTTCGGACGAAAGCCGAACGCGCCTTGGCCATTGGCCAAATCGAGTTGCGCGGCGTAACCGACGGCGACCGGGCGCGCCAGCGGCTGGCCGAGCATGACCAGGAGCTTTGTGCCGCTGTCGACGCGGTGCATCCGAACATGGTGAAACGCGGCGGCGGCATTCGACGCATCGATGTACGCAGCACTCCCGACGCTGACCGCTTGGTCGTACATATCGTCGTCGATACCTGCGATGCGATGGGCGCCAACCTCATCAACAGCCAGTGCGAGGCAATTTCGGCCCGCTTGGCGGAGTTGGCCGGTGCGACAGCTGGTTTACGGATCTTGTCCAACTATTGCGACGAGGCTCGCGTCACCGCGATTATGCGCGTGCCGTCGGCCGCTTTGGCGACGCGCCAATTCGCCGGTGAGGCGGTACGCGATGCGATCGTCGCCGCGAATCATTTTGCGCGGACTGACGTCTACCGCGCGGTCACGCACAATAAAGGCGTCATGAACGGTATCGACCCGATTGCGTTGGCGACCGGCAACGATTGGCGAGCGATCGAAGCGGCCGCTCATGCGTACGCGGCGCGCGACGGCAGCTACCGAGCGCTGACCGATTGGCATGTCGCGGCGAACGGCGATCTCGAGGGTCGCTTAACGCTACCGATGAAGGTCGGTACGGTCGGCGGAACCCTCGCGGCGAACCCGGGGGCACGCTTCGGCTTGCAGCTCGCCGCCGTGGAATCAGCCGGCGAGCTGGCGCGATTGATGGTCGCGGTCGGGCTCGGGCAAAATTTTTCGGCGCTGCGTGCGCTGGCGACCGATGGGATTCAGCGCGGGCATATGCGCTTGCATGCGCGTAGCGTTGTCGCGTCAATTGGTGTGCCGGCCGAGCAGGCGGATGCCGTCACGACGGCGTTGGTGGCGAGCGGTGAAATCAAAGCGTGGAAAGCGCGCGAGCTTCACCGCGTTTTGCAGGCTGAAGCAAGCGCCAACGGCAGTGGCGCCGCCGCGGCCGGTAAGATCATCATCGCTGGCGAGCACGCCGTTGTGCACGGTTATCGCGCTATCGCCGTGCCAATCCCCGAGGCTTTGCGCGTGCGGATCGAGCCGGCCGATGAAGTGTCGATTCACATTCCAGCGTGGCAGGTACGGCGAACGTTAAGCGCCGATCAAGAAGGGCTCGATGGCGTCGTGATGACACTACTGCAGCGACTCGATTTGACCGATGCTCGGCCGGCGATTCACGTCGATGCACACTACCCGCCCGGTATCGGTCTCGGCGGGTCAGCATCATTAGCGGTGGGTCTTATCCGTGCGCTCGATGCGCATTACCGACTCGGACTCGACGATGCCACGATCAATGACCATGCGTTCGCCGCCGAGACATTGGCGCATGGTCGTGCGTCTGGCATCGACAATACGTTGGCCGTGTACGGCCGACCGCTGGTCTACCAACGCGGCGCCGACGGCGAACCCAGTATCGAATGGCTCTCGGTTGGAACGGAAATGGAGTTGTTGGTGGCCGTGGCAGGGTCGGTACAACCCACTCGGCGCATGGTGGAGCAGGTGGCCATGCTCAAAGACGCGATGCCGGCACGCGTCAGCGCCATCATGGCTGAAATCGACGCACTGGCCGGTGCGGTGACAGAGGCTCTAGCCGCCGGGCAGCTCGAACGGCTTGGGCGTTTGCTCAACCTCAATCAAGGCCTACTCAACTCGCTCGGTGTCTCGACGGCCGAGCTTGAGTCGCTGTGCCAGATCGCACGCGACTGTGGGGCCTACGGGGCCAAATTAACCGGGGGCGGCGGCGGCGGCGCAATTATCGCTGTCTGTGACCCTGAGACGCTGACCGCCGTGCGGCGACAGTTTGAACAACGTAGTATTCAGTGTTTCGCCGTGCGTGTGCACGAGGCCGCATCGTCATGAGTTCAACCACGCCATTGGCGCCGACGGTGTCGTTCGATTCCGAGGAGCTGATCCTCGTCGATATTGACGACAATCCGACCGGAAGTCTGCGCAAAGACCAGTGCCACGATGGTGACGGTATTTTGCATCGCGCTTTTTCGGTGTTCTTGTTCAACGGTGCCGGTGAGATCTTGCTGCAACAACGAGCGCCCGGCAAGCGGCTCTGGCCCGGTTACTGGTCGAACAGTTGTTGTTCACACCCGCGATCTGGCGAGACGATGGACGAGGCGGTGCCGCGTCGTCTGCAACAAGAATTGGGCCTTAGCGCTGAGTTGAGATTCGTTTATAAGTTTCAATACCGGGCACGCTATGACGAGACCGGCTCCGAACACGAGCTGTGCTGGGTCTATGTCGGGCGCTGCGACGAGCAACCGCAGGCCAACGACAACGAAATTGCGGCAACTCGTTTTGTAACGGCGGCAGGTCTCGATGCCGAGCTAGCAACGCCCGACAACCAATTTACGCCGTGGTGCCAGCTCGAATGGCAGGCGCTACGCGGTCCTTATGCGGACGCTTTGAGCGGACTCACGCCGAAGCGGTAGTACTCGATCCCGATATCCTGGAACCGCGCGTCAGTCGCTTCGCCGACATGATCGATGACAAATTCGTCGCGACCGTCGGCATCGGTTTCGGGCGCGCGTTTGCCATCGTGCAGCCGTTCGTATTGCGCCTGGGTCAGATCGCGCGCGCCAGCCAGCGCATCGCTGAAACCAATCTTGGCGCTGGCGACTTCCCAACCGTGTACCACCCGGAACGGAATCACTTCGGCCGCATCACCGCTGCCGTAGCCGAACGTCAGTAGCTCGCGGTTAGCGAGGTCTCGGCCTTCATTGACCGCCTCTTCCAGACCGGCACAAATCCACGCAGGTAGTGCCGCGGTATACAGGTTGCCAAGGTCGAGCATCGGGTCAGAACCGAGCGCTAGTTTGTCGAGGACTCGGGCGCGATACGCGGTTGAGGTCCGAAACGCGCGCAGCAATGCCATCGTTAGCGGGTACGCTTCTTTACCGGAGTCCTCCGCTGTCGCTAACTCGGCAACGGCCGGTTCTGCATGCAGTTCACGGATGAGCTCACCCGGTTCGATACCCGCTTGGTGGCACAGTGCCGCCAGTTGTGCGCGGTCTTCGCTTGAGCCGTCGCACATCGCGTATAACCAAGCCACAGCCAACCCGGTCTCCGGCATCCGTCGGTACGGCCTATGCATGAAGACCATCTCGGTCGCCGACAAATGCTCGGCGGCATTAAGGCCACGTTTCGTGCACATATCGCGCAGCGCATGCAGCGTCTCGTCGATGTAACACGTGGTCGAGTACTTGCCGTTAAAAACCGGGAAGTCTTGTACTTGATGGGTTTCCGAGCGGTCTTGACCGCAGAAGCGCAGCATCGGTTTACGAAAATCGGTTGAGCGGTAATCGGACGCGGAACCGGAGGCGGTCAGATCGATCTCAAAAATGGTCGGATCTTCCTCAAGCAGCATCGCGACGGCACCGGCGCCTTGCGTCGGTTCACCGCTCGAGCCGCGCGCGTACTCGGCGATATCGGCGCAAACAACGATCGCTTGGCTGCCGGCCCCATCGAGGGCGAGGTAGCGCAAAGCACCTTTCATGCCGTAGACGCCGCCAAGGCACGCGTGTTTGTACTCGGGCACCTCGCAGCTGCGCGCGATCGGTGCTTTACCTTCGCTGATCAACACGTCGTCGATCATGCCTTTAATAATGATCGCGCCGGCGGAGTTGTCGGTGCTCGATTCGGTGCCAAAGCCCAAGTAGCGGACGTTGCTCGGGTCGATGTCGTATTGGCGAATCAGCCGCAAGACAGCCGACGCGGCCATCGTGTAAACGCTGTGGTTCTGGCTTCGCATTCGGAAACTGCGACCAACAACGTCGCGTATCTTTGGCCACGGCGAATCGGTCCACTGGCACCAATCCTCCAGCCAAACTCGGTTTTGTGGGACGTAGGCGGCAAGCCCGCTAATGCCTATTTTTTTAACTTCCATCGTCCGTCGCTCTAATCGGCTGTCGACTGAATCGGGTGTCATTCTAGATTGACACAGATTTATTCTACGCCGGTTTACACTTTTTTGCTCGATATTTTGAGCCCATCACGGCAGACCGGCATGCTGCAAGTGCACAACATGCCGGCCAGCCAGCCCGCAAGGATAAAGGACTGTGGCGATCGACGGAATCCGCAACTGACGCCGTTTTTAGCTCTCGGTAGCGGTTTCCTGGCGCTTGCGGGCCGCTTTCGATGTTTTCCGCCGCGCTGCGCGCTTTTTCTTCGGTTTCGGGCCGCGGCCGGTCAACGTGATGGCCGGCGAAATAGCCTGGCCCGAGCGACCGAGTTCGGCTGGATCGAAGTCGTCGACGTTGATCAAAGCCATCACTTTGTCGTGATAGGCGAGCAGGCGATCGGCATCGGCCGCTTGAATATGACCACCGGCCAAGGCAGCTTCGACCTGATTGGGGAGGTATTCGGCATCGATCGTGCCGGCTTTGCGCAAGTCGCGCAATTGCCGTTGCAGCGGTGCCAATTCGTCGGCCAATTCCAGCGCTTCCTGCAACAAGCCGAGCGGATTGCTGGGCTCGAGCGTCGTGTAGGCAAAGTTCGCCAAGCGGTCGCGGGCTTCGGTGGGTCGCGAGACGAGCTCAACCAGTTGTTGACCAATGTCATCCGACGGCGCCGAGTAGGTGCGGCCGCGTGGGAAAATCAAAAAGCGCAGTACCGCGGCCACCGGACGGTTGGGCAGATTGCGCAAGAACCCATGCAGTTGCTCTTGTGCGTTGTACATCAGCGTTCGCACCGACCATTCCACCAGCGCCAGGTCGGATGCCTTACGACCTTGATTTTCGAAGTGCTTGAGGACGCACGAGGCTAGATACATCGCGCTAAAGACGTCGCCTAGGCGAGCGGATAGCAGCTCGCGTTGTTTCAAGCCACCGCCCAGCGTCAGCATCGCGAAATCGGATGCCAGCGCAAATGCTGAGCTGTAGCGGTTGATATTTTGGTAGAAACGCCGCGTCGGGGTGTCCAGTGGCACCTCCGAGAAGCGCGCGTGGGTCAGCGCTAGCCAAAACGAGCGGGCTGCGTTACTGATCGCGTAGCCAATATGACCGAACAACGCCCGATCGAACTCGATCAGACCCGCCTCGCGATCTTCCGCGCGTGCCGCTTGCAATTCGCGCAGGACAAACGGGTGACAGCGAATCGCGCCTTGGCCAAAGATAATCAGGCTGCGCGTCAGAATGTTTGCCCCTTCGACGGTGATTGCGATCGGGGTCGCCTGGTAACCACGCCCCAAGTAATTCGATGGGCCGAGCATCACACCCTTACCACCATGGATGTCCATCGCATCGTTAGCGACTTTGCGCCCGAGCTCGGTGCAGTGGTACTTCAGCACTGCCGACGGTACCGCCGGTTTTTCGCCTTCAGTAATCGCACCGGACGTCACGCTAACCGCAGCATCCATAATGTAAGTATGGCCAGCAACGCGCGCTAGCGCTTCGCCAACACCTTCGAAACGGGCAATGGGAATGTTGAACTGGCGACGCAATCGCGCGTAGGCACCCGTCGCGTACGCTGCCGCTTTACCACCGCCGAGCGCACTCGACGGCAACGTGATCGCGCGGCCAACCGAGAGCAGTTCAACGAGCATTTTCCAGCCCTTGCCGGCCATGTCGCGCCCACCGATGATGTAGTCGAGCGGTACGAAGACATCGTTGCCTTGCGTCGGTCCGTTTTGGAACGCGATGTTAAGCGGGTAGTGGCGACGGCCGATCGTGACGCCTTTCGTGTCGGTTGGGATCAGTGCGGCCGTGATGCCATAGTCTTCAACGTCACCGATTAGTTTGTCGGGGTCGTAGAGTTTGAACGCGAGGCCTAGAACGGTCGCGACCGGCGCGAGCGTGATGTAGCGCTTGTCCCAGTTAAGGCGAATACCGATGATTTCCTCACCTTCCCATTCGCCTTTGCAGACTACGCCCGAGTCGATGATCGCTGCCGCATCGGAACCGGCTTGTGGCGAGGTCAAGGCAAAACACGGGATCTCACTCATGTCGGCGAGACCCGGTAAGTAACGTTGCTTTTGCTCGTCAGTACCGTAGTGCACCAGTAGCTCACCGGGGCCGAGACTGTTCGGTACGCCGACGGTCGATGCAGCGCTCGCGTTGCGGGTCGACAGCTTGGTGATGACCATCGCGTTGGCGTAGGCCGAAAATCCGAGGCCACCGTATTCTTTCGGGATGATCATCGCGAAGAACTTGTGTTCTTTGATGAACGCCCAGACACGCTCCGGCAAGTCCGCAAGCTCGTGAGTGACTTCCCAGTCGTCGAGCATTTCACACAGTTCTTCGCACGGTCCGTCGATGAAGGCTTGTTCCTCGTCACTGAGCTTGGGTGCGGGCATCGACGTTAGTCGTTGCCAATCGGGTAAGCCGGTGAAGAGCTCGCCGTCCCACCAAACACTGCCAGCTTCGAGCGCTTCGCGTTCGGTGTCAGACATGCTTGGCAGCATCGTCCGGTACATCGCGAGCAACGGGCGTGTTATGCGCTCACGGCGAAAGTCCGGGAGACTTAGCAGGCCAAGACCGACCGCTGCGCCGATCAGTGCGACATTCCACAGGAAGAAGCCGTTACCGAAGATCAGGTAAGCCGCAACGCCGCCGGCGAACGCCAGCGTGAACGAACTTAAGCTGGCCCGTTTGTAGGCCAAGTACAAAAAGCCACCAGCGAACAGCAGCACCCAAGTTAGTCCCACCAAAAATCCCGTCACGTTGCACCTTTATCCAGTTGATCTATGCGCGCTGCCACCGACAGCCGACGCCCAGAGCCGCTTGCTACTTAGGAAATAAGTGCTCGACAGCGGCTCGCTCTTCTCGCAATTCTGTATCGGTCGCGAGCATCCGTTCGCGACTGAAGTCACTTATCGGCAGCCCGTCGACGATTGTGTAGTCGCCATCGCTACAACGCACTGGGAACGAATAGATAACGCCCGGTTCAATGCCGTAGCTACCGTCGGCCGGTACGGCCATGCTGACGTGGCTCTCGCCGGTGCCGAGCACCCAATCGTGGACGTGATCGATCGCGGCTGATGCCGCCGATGCGGCTGAACTTGCACCCCGGGCTTTAATAATGGCCGCACCGCGTTGTTGGACCGTTGGGATAAAGTCGTCGACCAACCAGGCCTCGTCGACAACGCCCGAGGCCGCTTTGCCCGCAACATTCGCGTGGCTAATGTCCGGGTATTGCGTCGACGAGTGGTTGCCCCAAATGATCAACCCGTCGATCTCATTAACGT
The DNA here is from genome assembly GCA_038749025.1 of Pseudomonadota bacterium. Classification (GTDB taxonomy): domain Bacteria; phylum Pseudomonadota; class Gammaproteobacteria; order Steroidobacterales; family Woeseiaceae; genus JBCAXA01. Next base: position 17,780 of record JBCDIL010000019.1, read on the forward strand.
GCGTTTCGGTCTTGGCGGCCAGTTGCGCCATCGCTCGGTTGTGGTCGAGCCGCGTCATCGCGGTGAAATTGCGCGGGTTGAGGTCCGGCGCATTCTGCTGTGCGATCAGCGCGTTAGTATTTGCTGGGTTGCCGACGACCAGAACTTTAAGATCGCGGCTTGCGTGGTCGTTCATCGCTTTGCCCTGCGCCGAGAAAATGGCCGCGTTGGCTTCGAGTAAATCATTGCGTTCCATACCGGGACCGCGGGGTCGTGCCCCAACCAGTAATGCATAGTCGGCGTCGCGAAAAGCGACGTTGGCATCGTCGGTCGCCACCAAACCCGCGAGGGTCGGGAAGGCGCAGTCATCGAGCTCCATGCAGACGCCTTGCAGCGCGGGCAGGGCAGGCGGAATTTCTAACAGCTGCAATATCACCGGCTGGTCTGGTCCGAGCAACTGGCCTGAGGCAATACGAAAAGCGAGCTGATAGCCGATCTGGCCGGCAGCACCGGTAATAACAACGCGAACAGGGGCTTTCATGGGTGTCGATGGTCCTAACTGGCGAAGACATCGCTTAAGTCGCGGGGCGATGAACCACCCCGCTCAAGCGCGCGCCAGTTTACCATGGGCAGGCCAAAAATGCTGCAGTGCAGCGTAGATTATTCAGTGAATTCAGCGGGCCAGTCGGCGGCTGGTAAACGGCGTTTTATCGCCGTTCTAAGTGCGCTAATCGCTGGCTGATCGTCGAGCTGAACAGCCGCCCGCCAGCAGTCCACCAGTTGCGCGGCGGCGGCTGTCTCGGTCGCGCAGGGACCGCTACTGAGGTTGGCAAAGTCCACTTCACGCAATAACTGGGCGACGGCCGGGTCAGGTGGCGCCTGCAACCGTGCGGCAACCGCGGTCGGTACAGCGACTTGATCTAAGGCGGGTTCCAGCGCTTGGCTGAAGGCTTCCCGATCGATGTCGGCGGCGCGTTCGCGCGCCGCTTCTTGTAGCTGGCGCGACACGTCGCCGCGCTCAGCGGCGGTATCGAGCCGCATTGGTGTTGCGGGAACATCCGGTGGCCCGGCAGACAGGTCATCGACGGTGATCTCTTGCTGTTCTGGAAGATAAGTGTCTCGGCGTTCGATGGAGCGATAGAGGAGTTCGGCCGTCTCAGCGTGTGTCGGTTCAGCTTTCGTCGAGTCGGACTCCGCCATAGCCGTTACCGGTTCCGGCACAGCGGCCACTGAGACACCTTCTTCATTCAAAAACGCGCGCCCGACGCCTACCGCTACCACGACGCTTGCCGCCATCGCCACGGCAGGTCGCCATCGAGACGACGTCGTGCGCTGGGTCAGCGCTTGGCTAAGCACCGCATCGTCGAGCGTCCGCGGAGCGGTTTCGGTTGAGATTCGTTGGTACAACGCGGACAACCTTGGGTCGCGCAGTTCGTCTGGAGTTTGCTCGTTCATACGTCCCCCGGCACCAATTCGGCGGCGAGCCGGTCTTTGAGTTTTCTAACGGCGTAGCGGATCCGACTTTTGGCGGTCTCACGGTTCACACCAGTTGCACTCGCCACAGCATCGATACTCAGCCCCGCTTCCTCGTGCAATAGCCACGCGTCGCGTTGATCGATCGGTAACGCGAGCAACGCCGCTTGAAAGCGTTGTCGCAACGCCTCGTTATCGCTGAGCGCGTCCGGCGCCTGGCGCGAATCGGCTGCCGGTTCAGCCAGCAGTGTTTCTTCGCGATGCCGATGCCGCCGAACGCGATCAATAAACGCGTTGTGGGCGATACGGAATAAATACGTACGGAACTGCGCCGAGGCGTGGTAGCGGCGACGCGCATCGATGAGCTTTGTCCACGCTTCCTGCGCCAGTTCCTCCGCCGTCGCTGCGTTTCCGGACAATCGCACCAAATAGCGGTACACAGCGTCATTATGGCGGCGGTAGAGCGGTTCAAACGCTGTGTGGTCGCCGTCGGCATAGCGTTGCATCAATTCGGTGTCGTCGGCGCCAGCCATGGGCCGAGCATAGGCGAGTCGCCCATCTGCGGCCAAAGCCGTTTCACCGGTGGGCGTTTCGGTCATCGCGACGGTTAATCCTAGGGTATTCACAGGCTCACTAACGATGGCAACGACGAATCGGGGTTTTTCTGTCGTTATGTCAAATAGATCGCCAAGGCAGCAACTTTTTGTCGCGAAAGCTTGCAAAGTGCTAATTTGGTGTTATAGTTCACTACAACACTACTTCACGGTAACCCCGATCAGAGGCGGGACTATCATGGCAAGCTTCAAGGCACTTAACGACACGTTGTACCCCGCAGCCCTCGCTGGGCTCTTGGTCGTCGCGTTTACAGCCAGTCACACCAGCGCTCCAGCAGCGAGCGCGCTCAATGGCACGACACCGTTTGGTGCCGATGGCATCGAGTATGTCATTCAGAACGCATCGGCGACCGACGGGTCGGTCATCGATCTGCGCACGATTGCGGCCGACGAATCCGCGACCAGCGTGTCGCCAGTTCGCTTCGACGTTGTTGTTGATGAAATTGCTGAGCATGCCGGTGAGCACGCCATGCGCGTTTTGCTGACGACGTCGGAGGCCGCTACCACGCTGTAGGAGCGTCGGTTGTGGTTGCCGCCCCTGCAATGAGCGATTCGTGGAACGATAGCCAGCCGATTTATCGGCAGCTGCGCGATCGCGTCGTCGCGATGATCCTCGAGGGGGTCCTCGGGGACGGCGATGTCTTGCCGAGCGTTCGAAACGTGGCGCAAGAGTACCGATTAAACCCGCTGACTGTACTGAAAGGTTATCAAGAGCTCGTTGACGAAGGGCTCGTAGAAAAGAAACGCGGTCGTGGCATGTTCGTTATCGAGGGCGCGAGGGCGCGTCTCCTAAAAGATGAGCGGCAACGCTTTATCGACGACGAATGGCCACGAATTCACGCGACGATAGAGCGTCTCGGCCTTGATCTAACCGATCTTGTGGCGAAGAGCGCGAACGACGAGGGAGAAAGTGAGTGAGTGCGCTGATCGAGGCTCGCGGCCTAAGTAAATCGTACGGTTCGACGCGAGCGGTTGATGACGTCAGCTTCAACGTGGAACGCGGCCGTATTGTTGGGCTTATTGGCCCTAACGGGGCAGGGAAAACAACCTTGCTGAACGCCGTTCTTGGCCTGACATCATTTAGTGGCGATCTGACTGTTCTCGGACTCGATCCATTCCACCAGCGTAAGGCATTGATGCAGCGTATCGCTTACGTTTCCGATGTTGCTGTGCTGCCGAAGTGGATAACCGCTGCGCGCTTGTTCGACTTCGTCGCCACCGTGCACTCTGGTTTCGATCGAGTCCAAGCCGAGAAGCTGCTCGCCGACACCAAAGTTAAGCCGACAGCGAAGGTCGGCTCGCTTTCGAAAGGCATGATCGTGCAGCTGCACCTCGCCATCATCATGTCGATCAATGCGGAGCTGTTGATCCTCGATGAGCCGACCCTCGGCCTCGATATCTTGTTTCGCAAGGACTTTTACTCGCGTTTGCTCGGTGATTACTACGACGGCGAGAAAACGATCATCGTAACAACGCACCAAGTCGATGAGCTTGAGCACATCTTGACCGACGTCATGTTTATCGACGACGGGCGAATCGCACTCGACGCGACCATCGACTCCATCGACAGTCGCTACGTTGAGTTGATGACCAGCGGTGAGTTTGCCGATGCCGCAAATAAGCTTGGGCCAGTGTCGGTCCGTAAGGGCTTCGGTAAGCAAATCATGTTGTTTGACGGTGTCGAGCGCGACCAACTGCGAGAGTTCGGCGAGACCCGTAAGCCCTCGATATCCGATCTGTTCGTCGCCATTTTGCGAGGTGACACGGCATGACCGCGCGTTACCTTATGCTCGTACGGCGCGAATTCTGGGAACACCGCGCGCTCATCGTTGCACCGCTCGTCGTGGCCGGCTTGGTTTTTCTCGGTGCGCTCATTCCGCTGGTATTTGGCCTCGTACAAGAGGGACTTGGTGCCAAAGGCATGGTGGCTTGGCTAAATTTCGTACCGAGCGCTGGCACAGCAACCGGGATTAACGGCCTGTTGCTCGCGCCATTCGGGTTTATGAATCTCGTGTTGTTCTTCACGGTGTTTTTCTACTGCCTCGACGCGTTGTACGCGGAGCGCAAAGACCGAAGTGTCTTGTTTTGGCGCTCTTTGCCGGTTACCGATAGCGAAACGGTAATCTCAAAATTTCTGACCGCCTCGATCGCCGCGCCGCTCGCTGTGTTCGTTATCTTGTGTGTGTTGCAAGTGGCGTTCTTACTGGTTGCCACCTTTGTTATTTGGTTCGGCGATGGTGATGCCGGACGACTCATTTGGGAGCCACTGCGAGTTGGGCAGGTGGTGACGTTCTCGGCCTATTTATTGTTCGCCGGTAGCGTGCTGCTGTTGCCGTTCGTCGGGTGGTTCTTGCTGTGTTCGGCGTTTGTGCGCAAAGCCCCGTTTTTGTGGGCGGTGTTGCCGTTCGTGCTGATTCCGCTGCTAGAGGGTCTGATTTTCCGGTCAAGGCACTTTGTCGAGATTGTCTACGGGCATTTTCCGCGCGCCTACGCCTCGTCGATTACCGTCGACGCCGACATGTTGCCGAACGAGGATGAGCCGTTTCGCAGTATCGACTTGACCGGCCTCATCGATTTTGGCGGTCTTTTGAGTTCCGTCAGCACCTGGGGCGGCATTGTCGTCGCCGTCGCGTTTGCCGCTGGCGCCGTTTATATCCGCCGTTACCGAACAGAAGCCGATTCCTAAGGGCTAGCGGTCTCGCGCCGGCGCCGGCGCGAGATCGTGTTTTTTTAGCAGGTTACGCAATTGGTGGTAGTTGAGCCCCAGCAGCTCGGCTGCCACCTTCTGTTTGTGGTTGGCGCGCTCCATGGCAGCGCCGACCAGACGGCGTTCGTAACTGGCCACCTCCGCTTTAAAGTCGACCGGTAGCGAGCGCTCGGCAGCCGTCCGCGAACTCGCTCGCGCCGCTGGTTGAGTGGCCGCAGGCGGCTTGAATTGGTCCGGCGTGCTCAAGCGATACGGCGACGCGAAGGGATCGAATACGATCCGACCAATTCGATCCTCGGCATCCTCGAGACGATAGACCGAGCGTTCAACGGCATTTTTTAGTTCGCGAACATTGCCGGGCCAACGATGCCGGAGCAGGGTCGATGCGGCGCGTGCCGTAAAGCCCGCGAACAACGGGTAGTGTAATTCCGCCGCCATCGCGACACCGAACGCATTGGCGAGCGGCAGTATGTCTTCAACGCGAGCCCGCAGTGGCGGGATCGTTATGACATCGAAGGCCAACCGGTCCAACAGGTCGGCGCGAAACCGTCCAGCCGCCGTCAACGCCTCCAAGTCGACGTTGGTGCTGGCGACAATACGCACATCGACATTCAGGGTCTCGGTGCCACCGACTCGTTCAAATTCGCCGTATTCGATGACTCGGAGAATTTTCTCCTGCATCCGCAGCGACGTCGTGCCGAGCTCATCGAGAATCAGCGTCCCGTCGTCTGCGCGCTCAAAATGGCCTCGGTGTTGGCGGGCAGCACCGGTAAATGCCCCCGCTTCGTGACCAAACAGTTCTGATTCCAGAATCGACTCGGTTAGCGCTGCGCAATTGACCTTAACCAGCGTCTGTTCCCAGCGTGGCGACAGGAAATGCAGCCGCGATGCGATCAGCTCCTTGCCGGTCCCCCGTTCGCCGACCACCAATACGGGCTTCGCGACCTGCGCGGCCCTTGAGACGTGCTCAAGGGTTTCGAGAAACGCGGGGGCCTCGCCGACGATGGTAGGCAGTGCGAGACGATCAGCCATTTAGTAAAAGTCTCATAAAATAGTAAAAAATACTAAAAAATGAGAATAAATTAATTATTGATAATCAGTCTAGAGTGACTAGGATCTTATAAAAAACTGTAAAAACAATTACTTATGGGTTAATGAGGGAGTTGGCACGGAACCTGCTCTATTTCTACCGAACGATTTTTTGATGAGGAACCTGCTATGGGCATCTTTTCGCGCTTTAGCGACATCGTTAACTCGAATATCAATGCGATTCTCGATAAGGCCGAGGATCCGGAAAAAATAGTCCGTCTGATGATTCAGGAGATGGAGGACACCTTGGTCGAAGTTCGAACGGCTGCGGCGCGTTCGATCGCCGATAAGAAAGAGCTGAATCGCAAATTGACCGCGCTGGAAGACGAGCAGCACGGTTGGGAGAAAAAGGCTGAGCTCGCGCTGACCAAGGGTCGCGAAGATCTTGCGAAAGCCGCGTTGGTTGAGAAAAGCCACGTCGTTAAGGCGGCTGAGACCCTGCGTGAAGACTACGCGGCGGTTGATGATGGCTTGACCAAGTTGAACGAAGACATCACCCGTTTGGAAACCAAACTTGCTGACGCCAAAAGTCGCCAAAAAGCGCTGATTACTCGGCACAAGACGGCAACCAATCGTCTGGCGGCACGGCGCAAGCTGCACGATTACGCGATCGATGATGCATTGGTACGTTTCGAACAATACGAGCGACGTATGGACGACGTGGAAGGACGGGTCGAAGCCTATGATCTCGGCTTACCGAAGGACCTTAACCACGAATTCGCATCACTCGAGGCGGAAGAGGCGATTAACGCTGAGCTCGACGAGTTGAAGCGTCGCGCAGCCGGTAACAACGATCAAAACGCTTAATCGTAACGGTCGACCGTCATGAATAGCTTCTTACTGGTTATTGGCATTTTGATCATCTGCATTCCGGTGCCGCTGATGATCATTTTCCACTACACCACGCAGTGGAAGAAGTTACGCGAGCTGTCGGCTGCCGACGAGAAGCTGATCAAAGATCTCTGGGATCACGCCCAACGCATGGAAGATCGGGTACATACCCTCGAGACGATACTGGATGAGAAAGACACTACTTGGAGGAACAACGGATGAGCTGCGACTGTCACGAAAACATTGGTGGACGGTTACACGGGCTGTATCGAGACCGCGATAATGGTGTGATCTTCGGCGTATGCGCCGGTCTCGCGCATTATTTCGATATACAGACTCTGGCTGTGCGGCTTGGCGCCATCGTTAGTTTGTTTCTGTTCTTCGTGCCGACGGTGCTTGTCTATATCGTTGCAGCGTTGCTCTTGAAGCAGCGCTCGCTAGGGACTTGCCAGCGGTGTGACGAGCGCAGTTTTTGGCGTAGCGGGCGTGACTACCATGCGTAACAATGATGATGACTATCGCTTGTCGGGTCGGCGTTTCTTTCGCGATAAATCGCGAGCTTGGCTCAGCGGTGTTTGTGCCGGTATAGCCGACTACTTCGGTTTTGGCGTTGGTGCGACGCGTATCGTCGCAATTGTGGCGTTGCTCGTGTTTCCGCCAATGACGTTTCTCGCGTACGTCGCCATGACCTTTCTGGTGCCGGCACGGGTGCGGCCGACGGCCGAGCGTCGCGACCCCAAGAAGCGTGAGTTTGAGCAAGCGGTCCGCGCGCGCCCGACACGGACCTTGTCCGACGTGCATCGGCGCTTTCAGCAGCTCGATGCCCGTTTGGCTACGCTGGAGCGTCACGTAACATCGTCACGGTACCGGTTGGACCGTGAGTTTGACCGACTCTAATTACACCAAGGGAGGGAACGCACTTTATGCAGTCATCGCAAATAATGGTTGTCGCAATCATCGCCATCATTTTTGGGTCATTGGCGCTGCGCGATTATTGGAAGCACCAAGCGCGCCAGCAGCGGTCGAAAGACAGCAGCAGTGACTCCGAAGATGCCGACGAGCTCAATGCCCGCATCGACTTATTGGAAGAGCGGGTCCGAACGCTAGAAAAAATTGTTACCGATCCGCGCGATAATCTGTCGCGGCAGATCAACAACTTGTAGCACGATGGAAGCCGCTCGCGTCCAAGTACTGTGGCAGCATTGTTTCGGCAATACCGACGGTGCTGACGACGTGGCCGAACTTGGTCCCAATGAGTCGCCGACCGACGGCGCCGTCGTTGTGGCGGCGAGTTACGATGCGCTTGACGATGACGCGGCCGTTCAAGCGTTGGGCCAACTCACTTCGCGCCTTGTCCCGCAGATAGTCTGGCTACGGCCGGAGCCGGCCAGCCAGCGGTTGCAGGCCGAACTGCTCGCGCTTGGATTCGAACCGGCCGGCGCGTTCGCCGACCGGTTTGCCTACAGCTACGACATTTCCCGCGCCAATCAGCCGCGCGAATGGAACACACCCGAGAATTGGGCGAACCCCAGTCAGTTCAATAAGCGCTGGTAGTCCGCCCAATCACCCCGAATCTCTAATCGGCAGCCATTAGTTGCTAGCTGCCCAATAGACTGGCGCCCTGGTGGAGCGGGTTTGGTTGGCCGCTTGAAAACCCTTTGACGAATAGCCGGGTTCGCCAAGAGTTCTGCGGCCAACGGGGGAGGTCTGCCAGCTCACTGGCTATATGCGAATAAAAATCGTTCGTGTTAACCTGCAAACATGCTCAGCAATGCTGACCAAGTCGAGTCTCTAGTCGATTCTATCGAGCAGCATCGGATCGAGGTGAACCGTTTCTTGCGCGGCCGGGTTGGGTGTGTGGATGTGGCCGCCGATTTGTACCAGTCTATCGTTGAGAATTTACTGCGTCGCGATCCGCACCCGCCAATCGAGGATGTGCGTGCGTTTCTCTTCCAGGCGGCGAAGAACGCCGCATTGAACCACCAACGCGCCGAGCGAGCGAAGGCAAAATTCGTCGTTCTCGTCGCGCCATTGCTAGGCGATCAAACCGGGCGGTCGCCCGAAACCATTGCCGAGTTCGAGGATGACTTGGCCCGGGTCAATCAGGCGCTGCGAGGTCTGCCTGTGTTAACCCGAAAGATATTTACCTTGTATCGGCTGCATGGCGCCAAACAGCGAGACATCGCTAAACAACTCGGTGTCAGCGTTTCAACGGTCGAAAAGCACGTCAGGAAAGCCCTTTCCGACTGTTACAATTGCCTTCTTAGTTAGTTGTTATGGGTATTCGCCCGTAACGTGTCTCCTATTTTGAGGACGCGGTGAACAGCCGTCATGGCTGAGCCGTGTTATTCCGACTTGAGGGTGACGCCCTGAAGGACCAACAGCCTGACAATCGCCTGCTGCGCGACGCATTCGACTTGGTTGTCGCAGCTTACGAGGACCCGAAACGCGAGCCGGAACTCGCCGCTTGGCGCAGGCGGTCGCTCGCCCACGAGAGGGCAGCGGCGCAGGCCGAGGCGAAGTGGGAGGTGATGGGTCGCGTGGAGGATGTGCCTTTGTCGCGCCTTGACGCCCTAAAACTCGCTATCCAGGTTCGTTTAGCAAGACTCTCCGAGAGTTCGGTTCAGCCATTCGCCGTGTTGAGTGTCGCCGCCGCCTTAATCGCCGCCGTGTACCTGAGCCTCGGCCACGGTTTTCAGTCTCAGCCGCTGTCCGACGCCGCTCAGGTACGTGTGGAGGAAGCTGCGATCGAGTTGCCGGAAGTCTATCGGACTCGTCGGGGTCAGCAGCGCACGGTCTTGCTGGAAGACGGCTCCGAGGTTTGGCTGGACTGGCAAACCGAGCTGACGGTAGTGATGACCGACTCGGAAAGAGAAGTCCAACTGCGCAAAGGAAGGGCGTTGTTTAAAGTGGTGTCAGATGCCGACCGACCGTTTTCCGTCGTCAGTGATGATGCTGTAGCGACAGTTATCGGTACCGAATTCGTTGTCTACCGGCTGGACGGTCAGACCGTGGAAATCGAGGTGTTGGAAGGCGCCGTTCGCGTGCAGCCGGAGAATGCGAAGGCAGCAACACGCCTCGGCGCGGCGGACGTTTTGCGTATCACCGAGGGGGAGGTCGGCCGAATCCGTAGCCGACCGTTGGCAGAGATCGGTTCATGGCGCGACGGAATACTCGTCTTCGAACAACGACCCCTTATCGAGGCACTCGAAGCTCTGGAGCCATACACCTCGTACCAGATCGATGCCCGCCATGTTTTTGATTCCAACCGACCTGTGTCCGGCACTTTCCTGCTGAGCAAAGGTGACGCGGCGTTAAGGGCGATCATGCAAAGCTACCAGTTGACCGGCGAAGTTCGGGGCCAAAACACGCTCGAGTTGCGCTCGTTGGCATCTGTTCGTCCTCGCTAGCTCTATTTAAGAAGTTATTTCGCCGGTATTTACGGGTAAAGCCATCTCGCGTGTCTCCATTGTTAAGAGGTGATGATTTCCATCATCAAGGTCAGACAATGAAGCATGGAGACACAGAGAATGGTGTGCTGCGGGTATCGACAAACCAATAACCACTTCAATCGATTCAGCGGACTGGCACTGGTTGTCGCAATGCTGGCGGGGCCCATTGCATGGACACAGGACACGGCTGCGGACAACGAAATCTACCGGTTTGATATCCCAGCGCAGCCACTTATGCGGGCACTGAGAGAGTTCACCGCGCTAACGGGTCGACAAGTCGTGGTTCCGTCGGGTGACGTCAGCCGTTACAACAGTTCAGCCGTGTCTGGCGCTCTGACGGCCGAACAGGCGCTAACCGTGCTGGTGGAGGAGACGGGCCTTCGCGTCTCGTCGGTGGACGAGGAGACTTACGCCGTGTCTTTGCCTGACACCGCTGGTCCGTCGCCCAGAACTCCAGCCATTGAACAGATCGTTGTAACGGGTACGCGTATCGAGCGGACGGCGGTGAATTCGCCGGCGCCCGTGGACATCGTGACGGCGGAAGAGATTGAGCGGCTCGGCCTAACCGACACCACGGAAGCGCTGCGCTTTGTGCCAGCACTAAATCAGTCACTGACACTCAGCACATTTGGTAACTCCGATACGGATAACGGAGCGTTGTCCAGTGGGTCATTTGGTCTGTCTGCCTTGGACCTAAGAGGTATGGGGGCGAACCGTACCTTGGTTCTCGTGAACGGGCGTCGTCACGTTAGCGGTGTTGCCAATTCGGCTAGCGTGGATGTGGCCTCGATACCGGCCGCACTTATCGATCGCGTCGAGGTTTTAACCGGCGGCGGATCGTCTATATATGGCGCTGACGCAGTCTCAGGCGTGGTTAACTACATTCTCAAAGACGACTTCGAGGGCGTCGACGTACGCTCGAATGCCAGTTTGCCGACCGGCGGCGGCGGGGAGGCCTATTTCGGTGCACTTACCATCGGCACTAACTTCGCCGACGATCGCGGCAACGTAGTTTTTAGTGTCGAGTACAACCGTCAGACCGAGCTGACTTTCGCAGATCGAGGGTTCACGGGCACGTCTCCCCGTGCTACTGCGAATGCCGACGGATCTGGTTTTGACCAACGCTTCACGAACGTTCTGGCACCCGACGTCAGGAATAATCTTTGGTCTCCGAGTCCCTTTTTTACGTTCGATCCGGCTGGGTTCGGTGTCGAAGGACAAGCCCGGAACGGGGTCACGACATTTGGCGGATTACCCATTCAACAAATCATCGATCCAACCACCGGAGAAATCAGACCGTATAACTTTGGTCGCTTTCTTGGTCCCGGGTTCTTAGCTCAAGGTGGTGACGGCGGTGGCCAGCTCTACTCGAACCCACGAGCGCCCAGTATCCCCGATAATCAGCGCTACTTTATCAATACCGCGGCGCACTTTGACTTTACGGAAAGCGTCACTGGCTTCGTTGAGGCGAAGTATGTGCGCAACGAAAGTTCTGCCGTACTGGATAGAAATTTCGAAATATCCTACCAACCGATCGCGAGCGATAACGTTTTCATCCCAGATTTGGTGCGATCACAATTTGATAGCCTAGTCGCACAAAGTCTGGATCCGCAAATACGCCTGAGCCGTCAGTGGCAAGACCCTCTAACCTCTCAGCCGGCGGACTTTACGCGTGAGACCTTTCGCATCGTCGGCGGTTTTGAAGGGGAAATATCGACAGCCTTCAACTACAGCGTATCTGCAAATTTCGGGCAAACGGAAAGCAGTTCTGTCAACAATTCTGCGGCCGTGTTGGACAGGTACTACGCGGCAACCGATGCGATTGCCGATCCGGTTACGGGGGAGCCTATTTGTCGCTCCGATATCGATCCGGGCGGCTTGCCAGATGGCATCTTCTTCCCAGCCCCGGCGACGACAACCATCAGATCCTTCATTCCGGGCGATGGCAGTTGTGTGCCACTCAATGTGTTTGCTTTGCCAGGGGCCCTCAACCCAGAAGCTGTCGCGTTTGTCTTCCAGAGAACTGAAGACACAGCGACGATCGACCAGTTCGTGGTTAATGCAACCATCACGGGTCGCAGCGACGACTTCTTTAGCCTCCCGGCAGGTGGCATTTCTTACGCCGCTGGATTCGAGTATCGGGACGAGAACAGCTTGCTGGTACCAAATGCGCTGGACTTAAACGAGCTTGATCGGTTTCAAGGCTCGCGGCCGTCGATTATTGATGGGGGTTTTGACGTGGTTGAGGGTTTCGCCGAGGTCAGTGTCCCGATCTTGGCTGATCGACCGTTTGCCGAGATGCTGACCGTGGATGCGTCTGTCCGGACGGCTGATTACAGTACCGTGGGTTCGGCAACCTCGTACGCCTTTGGCACGGTGTGGCAGCCTGTGGATGATTTTCGTTTCCGAGCCTCCTTCAATAGCGCTATACGGGCACCGAACATCGGTGAGCTTCTGGTGCCACAACGGCAGTTACCTAGTCAACTCAGAGCCGGCGAGGACCCGTGCGATCCGGTTGGTCTGTCGCAAGGCTCAGCCACGCGGCGAGCCAACTGCGAGCTGTTGGTTCCCGATCTTGCGAACTTCGATCCTGACGTATCGGAGTCGGCTTTGGGCAGCCTAACGTTGATATTGGGTGGAAATCCGGACCTAACAGAAGAAACGGCCGAAACGTATACGGTCGGCTTTGCGTTAACCCCATCCGCCGTACCGGGCTTGGCAGTTGTTGTGGACTATTACGATATCCAGATTGAAGATGCCATCGGGACGACGAACTTTCGTAACATCATTCGCTTCTGCGCCGATGCAGCCTCGATCAACAACGTGTTTTGCGATGCTGCACCGCGTAATCCGGTTACCGGTCAAGTTGAGAGTGTCCTTGCGACGCCGCTTAATAGCGCCTTCCTTAAGAGCCGCGGTATCGACTATCAAATCTCCTATGACTTTAATCTCGATAATTTGTTGTCTGGCGAGTTCGGAGAATTTTCAGCGTCGTTGGCTGGTACCTATCTCATCGAGAGGGAGGAGCAGCTCGCAGCAGCGATACCAGAGAGCCTAGATCGATTGGACGGCGAAGACGGCTTCACGGAGCATTTTCTTAACTTTAATTTGTCTTGGTACAAAGGCCCGTGGCAAGTTGACTACGGCTTGAACTACTCCTCGAGCACGGTCCTTGGGAACCAATTCGGTTTCGGCATTGAAGAGGTCGAGGCAGATCCATTTTTCATCGATCGTCCAAACACTGGCGACGCGTTTGTGCATTACCTCGGCGGCGTTTATCAGTTAAGCGACGATTTCCAGGTCAGTCTAAGGGTGAACAATGTCTTTGACCGCGATCCCTTCGAGTTACGCGATGACAAAGACAATATCCGGCCGGTCAGCGCCCTAGGCAGAACCGTACAAATTGGTATTCAGACGACGTTCTGATTGATACGGAAACAGGGGAACGAGTGCCGGCCGGTCCTTATCCCTGAGCGGCAATGACTGTGAAGCTAGGGCAACGCGGAAACCTGACGGATCGCAAGCGTGGATCGCGCTCGGGTCACGCAGTGTCACTTGCGCATCAGGTGGTCGGGTGTGGGCCAGAAGTGGCCTCGGTATTCCCGACAGCGTCGTAAGTGGATTTCCCGGTCTCACGGAACAAACCCTCGTGAGCAGCCGCGATGAGGTTTCGAATCTCGAAAGGGGGCTCCGACTCTTTTTCGGCCTCGTTGTGGGCTATTTCGGAACAGCCGCAACTATCGGCGCCTTGGGCCCGGGATTGAACGCCCTAGGGTTGGCGAAGGCGGAAGCGGTTGAGCTTGGGCTGATACTCGGCCTGTTCATCTGGCCAGGTTTTGCGGTTTGGATTGCCGCGACTCGCCGTCCGATTGTCTTGACGACGGCTATCACGACAGCGGCAGTCCTGGTGTTTACCGTTTTCTGACGATGAGTCCAATGAAGTCGACACAGTCTGCGCTGGAGCGCTTTCGCTGGAGCATGGGCTGGGCCCATACATGGCTGGGCATTGCCTTTTCCACGATTCTCTTCGTTGCCTTCTGGGCAGGCTCATTAACCGTCTTCGATCGGGAAATCGATGCGTGGATGATGCCCGAGTTACGAATTGCGCGGCCCGAGGCGGTCAGCTTTGATGAGACGGTGATTCCATACCTCGAGGAAGCGCAGCCCGATCTGGGCTCCAGTGTGTTCATCGAAACGCCCAGTGAACGACGCTCCGCGATCAGACTGGTCTATTTTTCGTCAGGGGAGCTAAATTTTGTGTACCTGCACCCCGAGAGTGGTGCGCAACTGGACCTTACCGATAGCCAGGGTGGTCGGGGTTTTTTCTACAACTTGCACTATATGTTGCACGTAGAGTGGATGAATCTGGGGCTGTTTGCCGTTGCGGTTGCCGCTGTCGGTATGCTTGTCGTGATCACCTCGGGTCTTTTCATACACCGCAAACTGATCCAGGACTTCTTCACCTTCAGGCCGAAGAAATCGTTACGCCGATCTACCCTGGATTTGCACAATCTGATGTCAATGATCGCCTTGCCATCACACATTTTTTTTCCATTCACAGGTGTGCTGATCATGGCGGTCACGTATTTCCCTTGGTCCGTCGCCACACCCTATGACAACGACATTTCTCAGTACCGCGAAGATGTATTTGGCTATGCGCGCACAGCTTCTGGAGTGGAAGCATCCGCATCGCTCGCCTCTATCGACGAGATGTTGGAACGTACGGTGCGAGCCATCCAGGTGAGTAAGGAAACGGACCGCGCGATCTGGCCAGACCGGATATACATCCAGAACTATGGCGACGAGAACGCAGTCGTTGAGGTATCCAATACCTTTCCGACCCAGCATGTGGAGACGGGTGACGGTCGGGTGGTGTTCGATCCCTATACCGGCGCGTTGCTTGAGCAGATCGCACTCACCGCGCCGGTTAAGCAAACATCATCGTGGCTCAAAGGTGCCCATTACATCCAGTTTGACAACTGGCTTGTGCGTTGGCTGATGTTTGCCGCCGGGATTGCAGGATGCGTGATGATCGCGACGGGGAACCTGTTCTGGATGAGGGCCAGGGTAAGAAAAGCCCAGCCCGACTCTAACGGTGTCAAACTTGTCCGAGGTATGACCGTGGGCTCGGTGACAGGTCTCCTCCTCGCGTCGGTAGCTTATTTCGTAATAAACCGGCTTCTCCCGCACGAGGCGGAGCTGTTAGGGCGTGACAGGTCTGATCTAGAGGTCTGGACTTTTTTCTTGATTTGGTTGTTCAGTTTCGTGCATGCAGCGTTACGCGAAAAAAGTGCATGGGCGGACCAGGCATTTGCAATCGGTTTTCTCGCGACATTTGCCGTCATACTCAATTGGGTCACGACGGGCGCAACGATGTTGTCTCCGGAAGGCTACCTGCCGATTTCCATCGTCATGATGGACGGCTTCTTGCTCGCCGTCGCTGCGCTAGCAATATGGTCGGGATTTAGGCTGCACGGAGTTGCAGCGGTGCCAGTGCGCAGCAAGTTGGCCGATGCACACGAGGCAACACCAATTAATACTGAATAGCCCTCTTTATGTCGACGTTGCTAGTCGTTCTTGCCGCGCTGAGCTCGATCCTTGGCTTTGCTGCGCTGAGCCTGTCTCAGGCTCGAAATTGGCGATCCGTCACTCATCGCCCCGGTGTTGCGAGCATCAAACGAAGACTGCGCCTCTTTGGATTATTAATGTTTCTTGTTGCCCTGGTGATTTGTATCTTCAGAGACGGGGTCAGCTTTGCACTACTGACATGGCCGCTATGGCTGACTTGTGGGGCGATGTCCGTCGCAATGATTCTTGCGTTTCGCCCTAAATGGCTAATGCCAATGGCTAAGTTGTTCGAGCAAGCAAGCGCGGAGGCGGAGAAGGCGTAACGGATAGTGCTAGATCACGGGCTCGGCATCCGAGTCACCATGAGGGCGCGAATCAATCGGCGGCCGAATCCTTCGGCCCTGTTATCAGGGGGCTCAGCTCATTATTGAAGCGCTGGAACGGTTAATCGGCGTCGCATGAGGGCGTTTCGCACGCCAAGTAAACGTTGCGCCTCCTGGGTGCTTGTGCACTCAAGTCCGAATTGCGCCCAGGCAATTGTTCCCGACCCTTGAACGGCTAGCTGGCATTGCCAGCATTAATGAATTCGCAGTGACAGGTGAGCCGGTCAGCAATCGCGCGAAATAGCCGCCCGTGACAGCTTCAGTGTCACGGAGCGACACCTGCACATCTTGCGCAGGAGTGGCTACTTGTCGTTCTTTTCCTTGTAGGCGCGAACCTGTTCGTTAAACGACTCGGCATAACGCGTCATTTCATCAACGGCAGCGTTGTGGCGCTGATCGGTAATCGCTTGGCGTTTCGCCGTAATCGCTGGGTCTTCACCGTCGGCGACCGCCGCGGCAGCCTCAGCGTCGAGGCAGGCCAAATAGTCGTCCATGGCCGCCATGTACGCTTTGACCGCCTTTTGGCCTTTAAGCATTTGGTCTTCGGTCGCGTTGCGCCCATCTGGCACAGCCGTCTTTTGCGGATAGTCGCAAGCAGCTGCGGCACTGTTGCACGCTAAAAACAGACTTAGCACGGTGGTCCCGGCCAGTACGGATGCTCGTCGGGTCATGCGTCTCTCCCACTACACGTCACTACACTGCGCATTCTTCACAGCCGTCGGACGATTGCAATACAAACAAATTATATCTTATAAAACAATAATTTAACGGCCTTGAAGGCCAAATTATGGCCGATTATGCGAACAGCGCGCGGTGCCGATTGGTGCCGTCCTCTTGCGCCAGCAGTAGCTCGCGATAGTCGGCGGCCGACATCGGTTCACCAAACAGCAGGCCTTGCACAAAGTTGCAGTCGAGGGTCTGCAAAAAGCCGAGTTGCTCGGCGGTCTCGACCCCTTCAGCAACGACATCCATTTTCAGGCTGCGCCCCATATCGATAATCGTCGCGACGATGGTGGCATCGTCCGCATCGACAGCTGCGTTGCGGACAAACGAACGATCAATCTTCAGGGTTTGAATCGGGAACTGTTGCAGCGCACTCAAAGAGCTGTAACCGGTACCGAAGTCATCGATCGCGAGGTGCACGCCGAGGGCATAGAGCTCATCGAGGATGCGGATCGTCTTGTCCGGATCCTCCATCAGCGTGGTTTCGGTGATCTCAAATTCGAAGCTCGTCGGCGAGACCTTCGACCGGCGGAATTGCTTCGCCGCTTTGTCGACGAAGCGAGAGCGGCGTAGCTGCTTCAGCGACAAGTTGACAGCGATCCGACCGGGGTCGGTAACGTCTAGCTGCCACTCGCGGTAATCCGCGCAGACCCGCTCCAATACCCATTCGCCGATTTCGACGATTAGGTTGGTCTCTTCCGCCAGCGGAATAAACTCCGACGGCATGATCAAGCCGCGCTCCGGCAGCTCCCAACGTACGAGCGCCTCGGCACCGACGACCCGACCGTCTTTGAGGCTGTATTTCGGCTGGTAATGCAACAGCAGCTCGTTACGCTCAAACGAACGGCGCAGCTTGCTCTTTAGCATCAGCCGCTCGACGGCGGCCTCGTTCATGTCGGCGGTGTACACCTCGTAGCGGTTCCCGCCGGCTTTTTTTGCGTGATACAACGCCGCATCGGCGTTGCGGATCAGATCGATCACGTTGCGGGCATCGCCCGGGTACCAGGCGATACCGAGACTCGCCGTCATAAAGACCTCGTGGCCTTGGACCTCGAACGGTTCCGCAAGTCCGTCGAGCGCCGTTCTTGCCAGAGTCCTCACGTCGTTGCGGTGTTCGCGCCCGGGCGGCAGCTCGTCGAGAATCACGGCGAACTCGTCGCCGGCTAAACGGCCGACGACACTTTTCTCAGGCAGCTCACGGGCCAGCCGTTGCGTCAGGGTCTCAAGCGCCGCGTCGCCAGCGAGATGCCCAAAGGTGTCGTTAATGTCTTTGAACTGATCGACATCGATATAGAGCAGCGCGATGGCATGGCCCTCGCGACGTGCGCGTGCGATCGCCCGTTGGAGTAGGTGCTGGAACTGCATACGGTTCGGCACTTTGGTGAGCGCATCGATGCGCGCCAAGTAACGAATGCGTTGTTCAGCCCGCTTGCGTTCCCGTATGTTCTGCGCGGCGAAGATATGGCCTTTAAACAGCGGGTTATCGGTACCGATAACCGACCCGGTCCACGATACCGGGACGTTTTCGCCAGTGCGCGTGACGAACAGCGATTCGCGTGGTTTGCTGCCGAGCTCGCTCGATAAGAACGACTCGCGGTGCGATTCGGCAACGACCGTATCAACGGACCGACCCAGCAGTTCTTCTTCGGTAAAGCCGAGAAGCTGTGTCGTCGCCGCGTTGATGCGGGCGATCGTGTTGTCGGGACCGGTCACGATGACGGCGTCGTTCATGCTGGCCAGTACACTGTCCACGTAGTCGCGTGAGATCGTCGTCTGGCGAAGTTCATCGCGCATTTCGTTGAACGTGCGGGCGAGCTCGCCCAACTCGTCGTCGCGCTCGACGGGCAGTGACTTGCTGTAGTCACCGGAGCTGATGCGCCGCGCCTGATGGGTGAGTTCGGTGATCGGCCGGATTAGACGAATGGCGGTCAGCCACGCCAATGCCGCACAACCGAGCAACATAACGAGTGTTGCGGCACTGACCCAAATGGCACCTTGCAGCCGGTAGCGTCGCTCGATGGCGGCCAGCTCGTTGCTAAAGTCCTGCAGTTCAGCGCGGACTGCCGATGTTGAGAACTCGCCGCGCAAGATTCCGCGACGTTCCGATTGGTAGATCACGATGCGACTCGCCACCAGTGCATCGTTTTGCCATCGCGGCGCCGGTGCCGGGCCATCGACGATCGTCGCCAAGAACCTTAGATTGTTCATTTCCGGATGTTCGGCGAGCGCATCGGCGATCAGTGCGTCGATGTCCTCGGTCGCCTCGGCGATTGGCCGATCGAGCTCGCGCTCCAGCGACATCATAACCGCCGTCGCTTGGTCTTCGAGGCGAGCCTTTAACACGGCATCGTTCTGGTCGAGGCCGGAGCTCACCAGCTCCTGGGTGAGCGCCGTATAATTCTTATACAGCGCCAGCGATACCGTGCAAATGATCGCCAACGCTAACACCAGCGTGGCGAACAAATACTTTGGCAACAGACTCCGTGGCATGGTGCGACCCGCGCGGCTGCTCATCCCCCCAGGGCGGGCCGCCGATTAATGCTTGTTTTTGTTATTAGTGGGTAACGTCGAGCGTTCCCTTAGCTTCGCTAAAGTGTACCGCAGCCTGTCGCGGCTTTCGTCCAGTTTACCCTAACATCTGTCCGCAAATAGCGACGCCTACTGGTTTTTTTCTGCTAAATGGCCTGCGCTAAACCTCGAATAAGGTTACCATTTCCCGTGTTTTTTGGTCGCGCACGTTCGAGAGTTCAAGATGAGTCGGAAACGCGCCCTGATCGTCGATGATTCGCGCTCCGCGCGCATTGTTTTGCAACGCATGCTGGCGACGCATGAGCTTGACGTGGACATGGCCGAGTCAGCCGAGCAGGCCCTCGACTACCTCACCGAGCACCGGCCAGACGTGATTTTCATGGATCACATGATGCCGGGTATGGATGGCTTTGAGGCGGTGCGGGCCATCAAGCGCAACCCGCAAACAGCGACGATCCCGATCATGATGTACACCTCGCAGGAAGGGGAGTTGTACGTCGGTCAGGCCCGGGCGCTCGGTGCGGTTGGTGTCCTCCCTAAACAGATCGCACCGGTTGAAGTGTCGCGGGTGTTGAAGTCATTACGCCTCGTCCCCGGCGCGGACGAGCAGCCGGCCGAGCCAGCGCAAACCGACGATACGCCAGCGACCGCGGCTGACGAGGTGACCGACAGCGACCTGCGCGAGTGGATTCAGGATCTTTTCGCAGAGCAACGGGCCGTTATTCGGCGCGACTTGTTGGACAGCTACGAGACGATTGCCGCTCGTGTCGTCGACGAGATCACGCCCGAGGCAGCGAACGATGACGAAACCGACGACATCGATGCGGCCACTGTTAGGCCTGGTGTCGTCGCCGTATTGGCATTGCTTGCGCTAGCCGCTGTCGCGTTCGCCTGGTTGTATTGGCGCGCCGAAGCCAACTGGCAACAGGCAGAGGCGATGATTGCTGAGCTAAACTCCGACCGGCAAACGTTACGGTCGCAGACGGCGGATGGTACCTTGGCATTGCAGGCGGCGCTCAACGATGAACGCGACTCGCTGCAAGCGCGCTATCAAGCATCACTTGACCTTATCGCCTGGTCGTTCAACAACGGCAACCGCTACGGGTTTCTATCCGTACCGCTCGGCGATCGGTTTACGGAACGACTCTCTGAGCTTATCGGGCGACTTGACGACATCGGCTTCGCCGGCAACATTCTTGTCGAAACGCACGTCGGCGACTTTTGTACCGTTACAGCAGCCGACGGCGATACGGTGCTAGCACCACCGAGTCTGCCGGTCGCGCAATGCGAAGGTCGGGAGCTTGATATCGTCACGGCGGATCGATTCGGATCGCAGCAGTCGGTCGCATTCGCTAATTTGCTTGAAACCGTTGGTGAACGGACCGCTGGCAGTATCACCGTGGGCGTCGTGACGCTCGCGAATACCGATCCGCTCCTACCGTATCCGGATGTTGGCTCAGCCAGTGCGGCCGAGTGGAACACGGTTGCACTCGCCAATCAGCGCATCGAGATTCGCTTGGCAGCGAATGATGTCGCCGCGGACGCTAAGCCGTAGCGGATTTCGCGAGCGGTTCTACGTTGCTGACGCTGCGTTTCTCGACCACGGTTTTCAATTCTCCGTCCACGATAGCGCCGGGTTGCACCGAGATAGCGCCACCGGTAACGGTACCGTCGATACGGGCAGAGGCTTCGATCTCGATGCTGCCGCTCGCGCGCACGGCGCCGACGATGTGCCCGGCGACAACGACGTCACGAGCCGTTAACTTGCCGCGCCAGATTCCGTCCGGGGCGATGATGACGGTCGCATTGACGTTGCTGTCGCCAACGACCTCGCCGTGAATCTCAAGATCACGATTGCCGCTGATGTCACCGCGTATCGTGACGCCATCGGCGATTACACTCGTTGGTCCTTGTGTACGAACTGTCGAACGACGTTTGCTCATGCGTCGGTCCCCACCATCGATGAGTGCTTATCGTACGTGACGACGGCCAAACGAATTGTGACCGGGTTGGCAATGCCAGGCGCTGCTAGCGCGGGTGATAGCCGTAACCGAGCTCGCGGATGCGCTCAAGACGCCCGTTATGAAACTCCAGCAAGCGCATAAACCGGCGCGGCCCGAAATTGTAGGTGTATTCGATGACCTCGACCTCGCGCGTGACCGGACCATAGCCTGGGGTGACGAGCTGGCCGCTTCGCGGATCGCGCCGGTAAACACGTCGTTGGCGGTCAAAAACGGGAATCACCTCGCTCACCAACACCGAACGACGTGACTCCGCTTCCGGTTCGCCGCAACGTGCCAAGACCTCGCCGATCGTCATGCCCTCGAGGACGAGCTTGCTGCCACAGCGAAGCGCCCAGGCGTCGCTAGGCGTGCCCATCCCTATGACCAACATGGTCACGGCGAGCAGTGCTTGCGGACGGAGGGCAGCAAGTAACATGCTGGCTAGCATACCGATTTCGTCTTAACCGCGCCTGAATTGTAGACGCCGATTAGCACCTTGCGTGGCAAGCGCCTATCCTTACGGGCTTGTCGACGTCGCGAACCAGCGGATCGGAACGAATGAGTACAGATTACCGTGAAACGCTCCGGCGTCTCACCGATCACGTCGATACGGCCACGCTCGCCAATGGTCTGAAGGGTCTCGAAAAAGAGTCGCTGCGCGCCACCACCAGCGGTGCGCTGGCGGTAACGCCGCACCCGGCGGGGTTGGGCTCGGCCCTCACGAACGACTATATAACCACCGATTTCTCGGAGGCATTGCTCGAGTTTGTGACGCCGGCCAAGACCGCGTTCGGAACGACCCACCAGTTTCTTGCTGATCTGCATCGGTTCGCCTACCGTCATGTCGGCGACGAGTTGTTATGGCCGAATTCGATGCCGTGCCGCGTTGGCAGCGATGCGCAAATACCGCTGGCACGCTACGGCAGCTCGAATGTCGGTACGATGAAAACGGTTTACCGGCGCGGACTCGGCGAGCGTTATGGCCGAATCATGCAGACGATCGCCGGCCTGCACTTCAATTATTCGGTCGACACGACGCTGTGGGCGCCGCTCGCGGTCCTCGATGGCACGGCGGATATCGATGCCGCACGCTCGTCGCGCTATCTGGGCTTACTGCGAAATCACCGTCGCTACGGGTGGTTGCTGCTGTATTTATTCGGCGCCTCGCCTGCCATGTGCAAGAGCTTTATCGGCGACTCGGGCCGAGCGCTCGCCGAGTTCGACGCCGACACGGTCTTCGAGCCATACGCCACATCGCTCAGGATGAGCGATCTCGGGTACAGCAACAAAACCCAAGCGCGACTTGCCATATCACTCGATACGCTCGACGACTACGTGACGGGATTGTGCAAAGCGATTTCTACGCCGGAACCTGCGTACGAGAAGCTGGGCGTCAAAGTCGATGGTACGTATCGGCAATTGAACGCCAATATGCTGCAAATCGAGAACGAGTATTACAGTCCGATGCGGCCGAAGCGCGTCGCCCGCTCGGGTGAGCGGCCTACGCTCGCACTGGGTCGCGGCGGTATCGAATACGTCGAGCTGCGCTCCGTCGACCTAAACCCGTTCGAGCCGGTTGGCATTGCACCGATCGATGCCCGCTTTATCGAGTTGTTCTTGTTGTACTGCCTGCTAGAACACTCGCCGATGCTCGACGACGAGGCGCTCGCACGGGCGCAAAAAAATCAAACGTTGACCGCGACGTATGGGCGTGATCCAGGGTTGTTGGTTTATCGCGACGATGGTCAGATTCTGATGACCGATTGGGGCCTGAAGCTAACCGATCGCTTGGCGGTCTTGGCCGAGGTGTTGGATGGCGGGAACGGTAGTGACTTCGCCGCAGCCGTCGCTGCGCAACGGCGCAAGTTAGAGGACGCCGAGCAAACACCGTCCGCACAGCTTATTGCCGCGATGGCGACCAGCGGCCAGAGCTTTATCGAATTCAATCTAGGCTTGGCACGTAAACATCGCGATACGCTGGCAACAACCTCGCTGGATGCGGCCACGGAACGCTTGTTTGCCGACGAGTCGATCGCGTCGAGCGAGCGGCAAGCCGCTATCGAAGCGGCCGATTCGATCAGTTTCGACGACTACCTCGCCCATTACTTCGCCGAGCCTTGCTAGCGGCGGCGGGGCGGTTGGTTCACTCGTCGGCGTAAATCGCCGTTGTCAGCTTACCGTCGGTGTCGATTGAGCCACGATACATGCCGGCTGTGTTGTGCTCCAACGCGATGTTGCCGTTAGCATCGATCGCGATGATGCCGCCGGTCCCGCCGATGGCCACCAGGCGTTCTTGCACGACATCCCGCGCAGCCGTTGCCAGATCATGTCCGGCATAGCGCATTTGGGAGGCGATATCGTGAGCCACCGCAGCGCGAATGAAGTATTCGCCGTGGCCCGTCGATGACACGGCGCAAGTGGCGTTATCGGCGTAGGTGCCGGCGCCGATGATCGGCGAATCGCCAATCCGGTCGTAGCGCTTGTTGGTCATACCGCCCGTCGATGTGCCCGCCGCGATATTGCCGGTCTTGTCGAGTGCAACGGCCCCGACGGTGCCAAAACGAAATTCCTCAGGTGGCAGCGCCTGTTGCGATGTCTTCTGGCTGAGCGCGCGTTGTAACTGTAGCCAACGGTGCTCGGTGTAAAAGTATTTGCCCGGGGTCAGGTCGAAGCCTTGCTCGAGTGCAAATTCTTCGGCACCAGCGCCCGACAGCAACACATGCGGCGACTCGTCCATAACCCGCCGGGCGAGCAAAATCGGGTTACGAATATGGCTGACCCCGGCAACGGCGCCCGCGTTGCGATCGGCCCCGTCCATGATGGAGGCATCGAGTGAGTTGCTGCCGCGGTGCGTAAACACCGCGCCCTTGCCGGCATTGAAAAATGGCGAGTCCTCAAGGATGACAATCGCCGCTTCAATCGCATCGACGGCACTGGCGCCATTCTCAAGACGTTGGTGACCTGCCCGCAATGCGGTTTCAAGTGTTAGCCGAATTTGCCGCTCTTGGTCGGCGTTGAGATCCGCGCGCTCGATCGTGCCGGCACCGCCGTGTACGGCGATAGCGAAATCGTCAGCGCCCGCGAGCGGGCTGGCAAGAAGTGCCAGAAGTAGGGCTGCACAGCGAATAGCGTTCATAGCGACGAGTTTAACCGCCCCGTCGATAGGCAGCACGTCGGTAAGGCGCAAACACCAGTACCAGCAGGGCAAGCAGCGACAGCAAACCTGCTGCGCCGCCGCCCCCACCGCCACCGCCGCCGCTCGGTGGTGGGTTCGAGGAGGAAGCGGCCGAAATCGTTAAGGCCAGCGAGGTTGAGTTGTTGCTGGCGTCCGGGTCTGGGCTCGTTGTTGTCACCGTCGCGTCGATGTCACCGTTATTCGCGCTCGCTGCCGATGTACTGATGCCAACACGATCGTTAGCACCCGATGCAATGGTGCCGAACGAGCATGAAACGGTGTTGCCGTTCGTCGAACAGTCGTTGTTGTCCGTACCCGTAATTGATAGTGCGGCCGGTATCGTCACCGTCATCGACACGCTGTCGGCCGATGCTGGACCAGCGTTTGCCGCTTCCGCGAAGTAAGTCGCGTTGTCACCGGTTTCCAGCGTGTTCGGTCCGGTTACGGTGACCGACATATCGGCGTCGACATCGACCGGATTGATGACCTCGAAAGCCTGTTGTGCACTGTTGTTAGCGCTATTGGCATCCGGTGCATCCGAGCTCGCGGTCGCCGTCAGCGTCGCGTTGCCAAGCGCGGCGCCACGGACAACGATGTCGAAACTGGCGACCACTTGACCGTTCAATGTCGCCTGTCGGCAGGTGACCGTCGTGCCGCCGTCTGCGCACGGTCCGGCGACCGACTGCACGGTGAGTTCTGACGGAATGGCCACGACCAGTTCGGCGTTCGGGGCCGGGTCGGTCGACAGGTTGCGCAGTGTGCCGGTAACCGTCGCGTCGCGGCCGAGACCGATCTGCGCCGGTGTCGTTAGTTCGGCTTGTAGATCGGCATTCGCTGGCGTGATCTCGACATCGACAGACGCGGTGTCATTGCTGGCGTTTGCATCGTTGGATGTGGCCGTCGTCGCTTCAATGGTGGTGGTGCCCACCGTGACTGCTGTGAAATTGAACGTAAAGGACTGCGAAACACCGGCCCCTAGCGAGGCGATCGTGCACGTCGCGCCCGTCGGTACGGCTGCTGTGCAGCCGATCGGCAGTGTCGTGGTGTCAAGCACCGCTTCGGCCGTCGAATCAACCGTCAGCGTGATTGAGCCTGTGGCACTTGAACCGTTGTTGTTGACGTCGATGCTGCCTTGAATGGTCTGATTGTTCTGCACTTGGTTCGGGAAGCCGCGCAGTAACGGCAGGGCGTCGATCGGTTGAATCGATGTTAAGCACGACGCCGACGCCACTTCCTGCTGGATCTCGTTAAGGCTGCAGGCCGAGAATGTACTTGAGCCATTAATCGATGGTGACATCAAAAAGCCACTCGGCGTTGATTCGCATACGGAACCCGCTTCGTCGTCATGCGGGGAGCCAAAGTTATGGCCGAGCTCGTGCGCGCCGATCAACGAATCAACAGCGATATTGCGGACACCTTCGCTCAACCCCACGCCAAACCGAAAGCTGCATAGAGCGCCGCGAAAGGCGATGCCCGCCGTTGTGCCGTCGAGGTTACGGCCGGTGTATAGGTGCACGAGGCCAAGCGTTCTAAGGCCAGCTTCGCTAAATTTGTAGTCGGCTAATTCGTCGAGCAGGTCACTCGCATCGGTTGTTGTGAACGGCTCCGTACCCGCGTCGGTGATGCGTGTTTCGACCACATTGAGCGTCACGCCGACTTGGTCGGAGAAGTAGCCGTCGATGATGTTGATACGGTCGAGCAGAGCGGCCGTCGCATCGGACCGGCCGTCGGCAAAAAACGAATCGCCAATAACGGCGATGTCGATCGATTGGGTCGCGACCCGTTCGGCCACGAACTCCAATTCGGAGGCGATCGCCTTGGCAGCCACGTTCATGTTGCGTTCTTGACCGAGCAGCATTGCGCCATGACCACACGTTACCGTTCCGGCGGGTACGACGAGATCTTCTAACGCATAAAACGCGACTGCGCCGTCTTCTTGCGAGACGCCTAGCTCGGCCGCGGGCTCTAGGGCGTAAAAGTCGCTGCCATCGTAAACAAGACCGCGCAATACGCCGTCGCGTTCGCTGACACGCAGCCAGCTTTTTTCGTTATCGGCAAGACGGCCTTTGTACAACTGCGTTGCGCCGTCCTTCGCGAAACCGTTTAGGCGACTGTTCGGTTCAAGCTGCAGTGTCCAAACACGACCACCCGCCGCGAACGTGACGTTTTCACGGGCGGATTGGGAGGCGTTCGACAGCGCACGGGTGTCGAGGAGGTCGAATTTAGACAGGCTAACGTCGGCAGTCGCGGTCATCGCAGAGGCTGCGAGGAAAACGATGCCGGCGAGCAATAGGGAGCGGACCATGCACGCGTCTCCTTGGTAATGCGGTTACTGCGACAGCGCGGTTCGCGGCTGAGCCGGGCCACGACCTCTGCCGGTAATGCTGTCGGAATTGACAGTAGTGATTCGGACCTGAGTCACAGTTTGATTCACGATCGGTCGCGGTGTTCCCGCCAACCTTCCATAATGACGACTCTGTTGTCTAGTGTGTTGATTTATCGTGCGTTCTGTCATCGTCGGATTGTTGGTAGGGCTCGTTGGCGGAACTGCCTTAGCGCTCTTGGTAAAGCCGGTTAACCACGACTACGTAGCCTCGCAGTCGCGGGTTACGGTGGACGGTCGGGTCGAGACCTTTGAAATCCTGTTGCCGCAAGACCAATTGCTAAATGTCGGTGCTGGCGTCGCTCCGGAGGCGGTTTTGCCAGCCGGGCGCTCGATTAACGGGCCGCGGTTGAGCGCACTGCGCGCCGAGGTCTATCAGCTGCGCGACATTAACGAAGAGGTGGTCGGTGTCGTGAGTCGTCTCAGTGACAGCTTGGGCTCCGTCGACGACTGGGTCCTCTACATGCCAGCACGCGGCGCCTTGTTCTTATCTGGGGCCGGGAGCGAGCTCAGTGACGCCAGTGCCGGCGTTGGTAGCGGGCGTGTGGTGGGCGGCTCTGGAACGTTCGCTGATCAGCGTGGCCGGTTTGAACTAACCAGTGTCGCTGCGGCTGACACGGTGCGGATTCGTCTTAAGACCATGACACAGACGGAACGCCCATGAAGACCGTTATCGGATTTTTGATCGGTCTCGCGGCTGGCCTTGCCTTGGTGGTTGCTGCCGTCTGGTACAACCCGTTGGATCGCGGCGCGATCGATGTACCGATCGATAGCAACGAGCGCACGTTGCACTTGCAGTACGACTCGCCATTGCATGGCTCAATCTTCTATACCAATAGCGGGGTCGAAGGCTTACCGCGCAATCCGGTCACGGAAAAGCCGCTGCCGTTTCGTGCGCAGCGGTTCGCGCATGTTGGTGTTTTCGTCTTAAGCAATCGTCGCGGCGAACCGGTGGGCGTCGGCGTTAAGCATCTCGCGTTGGCGGAATCAACGCGGTTGCTGCCGGCGATTGCGCCGGTTAACTCGGTTTGGCAAGTGGTGGTTCCCGGTGCGGGTAGCTTCTTCGTCGAATCCGAAGAGAATTACTGGCCGTTTCTGCACGACGTATTGCTGCCAGCCGTCTCCGCCGACGATGGCCGCTGGCGCGGGCGCTTCGAAGGCGATACGACAATCGGTCCGAAGGGCACGCTTGAGGCGGTTATGACTGGCGCGACGGGCCTATTCCGCGACCGCACTGGCGTCGCCAAGGAGCGTTTGCAGCTGCAGACCTTTTCGACGCAAGCCGGCGAAGTGGCGTCCAGCGCTTTCGGGACGCTTACGATTGTGCCCGACCCGCTTGCCGCGCCCGCTACCCCCGTTGCTGGGGAAGCCAGCGAAGATGCCGAGGTTACGCCAGCCAGCGAGTGAAATCGTCGACTTCAGCGCGCTCCGTTCTCAGCGCGTTAATCGGGGCATCGGAGTCGGCGTAGCCGATGGCGAGCCCGCAGAACAGCATTTCGTCGGCGGGCATGTCACAAAACGCTTGCACGACCTCGTACCACGACGCCCATGATTCCTGGGCGCAGGTAGCGAGTCCGCGGCTTTCAGCCAACAGCATGATGCTCTGAATGAACATGCCAAGATCGGACCACTGGCCGGGCTCCATACTACGGTCTAGGCTGAAAAACATTGCGGCGGGTGCGTCGAAAAACTCGTAGTTGCGCGCATAGTGCTTGAGCTTGCCCGGCCGATCCTCGCGGGCCACGCCGATCAGCTCGTACATCATTGCGCCGACCCGCGAGCGCCGTGCCCGGTACGGCTGTTTAAGGTCAGGCGGGTAAACGTTGTACTCCGATGGGCCGCCCATCGGCGCATCCGGTACCTTCGTCGCCATCGTCTCAAGAAAGCGCTGCATCGGTACGCCGTTCAATACGTAGACATGCCACGGTTGCAGATTGCCACCTGACGGTGCGTAGCGGGCCACAGCGAGAATCTCGCGAAGCGTGTCGTTATCGACCGGCGTGTCCTTGAAGGCGCGAATGGAGCGACGTTGCAAAATCGCGTCGTCGACGCTGAGCGGCTTACGAGGCACTGAGACCTCCATCGATACGCAATTCCGTTCCTGTGACGAACGCCGACTCATCCGAGGCGAGATAGAGCACGGCCCATGCAACATCGTCGGGGCTGCCGATACGCCCCAGTGGAATTTGCCGCGCCAGTTTGTCGACGACCGCATCGCGCGGAACGCTGCTCGCCAGACTGTCGAGGATCGGCGTATCGACAAAGGCCGGGTGAATGCTGTTGCAGCGAACGCCATTCGCCGCGCGTGCGCAATGCAACGCGATCGACTTACTGAGGTGCGTCACCGCGGCTTTGGCCGAGTTGTACGCCGCCGTGTTGTGGCCCGCAACAACGCCGGAGATCGACGAGACATTAACGATACTGGCCGCCCCCGATTGCTCGAGTAAGGGCAATGCCGCACGACAGCCAATAAACACGCTATCAAGGTCAATGGCGTGCACTTGCCGCCACCGCTCTGGTGTTTCGTCGACGATATTGCCCATGACAGCGATACCGGCGTTGTTGACCAGGATATCGAGGCGGCCGTGCTGCGCATCGATCGTGTCGAGGACACGTTGCCAGTCGGCGTCGCTCGTCACATCGTGACCTAAGCCCGTTGTCGGTTCGCCGATCGCGGCAACCGTGGCTTTTAGTGTGTCGGTGTTAATGTCGGTGGCGATGACAGTCGCCCCTTCGGCGGCGAGCTTGGCAGCGATCGCGGCGCCCAATCCTTGTGCAGCACCGGTCACCAGCGCCACTTTGTTCTTAACTCTGTCCAATGGGTTCTCTTTTTTCGAAGCGCGGCTAGGGCCGCTAAAGCGGAGCACAGCGTACCAGTCTTGCGTTAAGGGGTGGGTGTGCGGTAGCGGCAAACCCTGATGTGGGTACTACTGATGTGGGAGCGGCGTCTCGCCGCGATGAAGTCGGCGGCTGGCATTGTCGCTGTATCCATCGGGCAGAGACGGCCCTCCCACAACTTCGTTCGCCGTTGCCGCTTGTTTCCCGATGTGGTTACTACCGATGTGGGAGCGGCGTCCCGCCGCGATGAAGTCCGCGGCTGGCATTGTCGCTGTATCCATCGGGCCGGGACGGCCCTCCCACAACTTCGTTCGCCGTTGCCGCTTATTTCCCGATGTGGGTACTACCGATGTGGGAGCGGCGTCTCGCCGCGATGGAGTCCGCCGATTGCATTGACCTTGTTTTCATCGGGCCGAGATGGCCCTCCCACATCTCCGTGATCTCCGTTCGCCGCCACCGGCAAACCGCAGGCCCTCCACTACTCGGGTGACCGCTGTCAGCACACCCCGCCGCTGTTCCTGCGCTGCCCCTCGACACCTGGGTATTTGTCCATTACTGTATGTTTGACCAGTTACGAGGTCGCCATGCAAGCCATCACCCCCAGTCCGCCGGACCCGCACGCCACGCTGAACGACGAACAACGCCAGGCAACGACCCACGGTCGGCCAATTAACGGGGGTGGGGTCGATGCATCGGCCTTGCTGGTCATCGCTGGTGCCGGCACCGGCAAAACAACGACTTTGGCCCACCGCGTCGCTCATTTGGTGGTCAGCGGGGTGCCGCCCGAACGAATCCTGCTACTGACATTCACGCGCCGCGCCGCTGAGGAAATGACCCGGCGAGCGACCGAGCTCGTCGCGACGACGCTTAAGGCCTCGCAACGCGACGACCGGGTGCGATTCCCGTGGGCTGGCACCTTTCACAGCGTTGCTAATCGGTTACTGCGCCGCTACGCCGGCAATCTCGGATTGGCGCCAGGCTTTTCGGTGCTCGATCGCGGCGATGCCGCCGATTTACTCGATTTGCTGCGACAAGAGCACGGCTACGGGGAGCGCGGCCGGCGGTTCCCGCGCAAAGACGTCTGCCTCGCCATTTACTCGGCCCGCGTCAATACCCAACAGCCGCTCGACGACGTGTTACGGGCAAGCTTTCCGTGGTGCGTTGAGCACGCCGCGGCCCTGACAGATCTGTTTCGCCGCTATGTCGAACGCAAGTTGGAGCTTGCCGTCCTCGATTACGACGACCTGCTGCTGTACTGGTACCACTTGAGTCGCGAGCCGGAGCTCGCAGCGGATCTTGGCGCGAGCTTCGATCATGTACTGGTCGATGAGTATCAAGACACCAATACCTTGCAAGCTGATATTTTGCTCGCGATGAAGCCGGAAGGGCGCGGCGTTACCGTGGTCGGCGACGATGCGCAATCGATCTACGCGTTTCGCGGTGCGGCGGTTGAGAATATTCTGCGTTTTCCCGATTTGTTTGTGCCGTCGGCGCGGATCGTCTCGCTGCGCCAGAACTACCGCTCAACGCAGCCGGTACTCGATTGTGCCAATACCGTTATCAATGAATCGGCGCAGCAGTACCAGAAAGATTTGTTTTCATTGCGGCGCGGCAGCGAGAAGCCACGCTACGTGCGCGTCGAAGACCCCGACGCCGAAGTCGAGTACGTCATTGCTGATATCCTGGAGCAGCGTGAGCAAAACGTGCCGCTTCGCCGCCAAGCGGTGTTGTTCCGAAATGCACACCACAGCGACCGCCTCGAGGTGGAACTGACTCGCCGCAACATTCCCTACGTGAAATACGGGGGGCTGAAGTTCTTGGAAGCGGCGCATATCAAAGATCTACTAGCGATCTTGAAATGGGCCGATAACCCGAAGAACGAGATCGCCGCCCTCAGAACGCTGAAGCTGCTACCGGGTATGGGCCCGGCCAACGCGCGTCGCTGCCTAATCCACTTCGCCGCCGAGGAATCCCGCCTTACTCGCCTCGGCGCGTTCAAACCGCCAAAAGCGGCCGCCGAGCGGTGGCCGGAATTTGCGGCGTTGATGGCGACGCTCAGTGCGCCACCCGAGGACGGTGGCCCCTGGCACGACGGGATACGAGCCGCGCGCCTGTGGTACCAGCCTTTCCTTGAAGAGCGCTTTGAAGCGGTGCCGCAACGCGCGGCCGATCTCGAGCACCTCGAACACATCGCGACGCGCTTTCCAACACGGGAGCGCTTTCTGACCGAGCTCACCCTCGACCCGCCGGCGGCCAGTGGCGATCTCGCCGGTGACCCGCACCGCGACGACGATTACCTCATCTTGTCGACGGTACACTCCGCGAAGGGGCAGGAGTGGGACAACGTTTTTGTGTTGAATGTCACCGACGGCAATTTCCCGTCCGAGTTTGCAGCGGGCCAAGCCGACGAGCTCGAGGAGGAACGCCGCCTGCTATATGTCGCCATTACCCGTGCACGTGATCGCCTGCATTTAATGGCCCCGCTGAAGTTTCCGGTAACGCAGCAACCACGCTACGGCGACCGGCATGTTTACGGCGCGAAAAGCCGTTTCATGACAGCACCGGTAGCGGCAACGCTCGACGAAACGTTTTTTGCCAATCCGGCAGCGGAGTTAGCGAGCGCTGCCAAAGCCGATGTCCGCGTCGATGTGGCGCGCTCGTTGCGCGACATGTGGTAATCAGCTTGCGTGCTACCATCGCCGCGATGACCGGCTTTGGGGGCAACCGATGAAAAAAGTGTTTAGTGTTATGTTGTTACACGTGCTCGTCGGCGCGGTAAACGTAACAACAGCGGCAACCGTTGACGAGATATTGGCCGATCCGGCGCTTGAACAACAGGTCATCGATTGGCGTCGCTATTTTCACGAAAACCCCGAACTTAGTAACCGCGAGTTCAATACCGCAAAGCGCATCGCCAATGAGTTACGCGGTATGGGTCTGGAGCCGAAAACCGGCATTGCACACACCGGTATTACCGCGTTGCTCGACGGTGGTAAGCCCGGTCCGCTTGTTGCCTTGCGCGCTGACATGGACGGCTTACCGGTCGTTGAAATGACCGACTTACCGTTTCGTTCGCGCGCTAAGGGTGAGTATCGCGGCAACAAAGTCGGTGTTATGCACGCCTGCGGACACGATTTGCACATGGCGATGCTACTTGGCGCCGCGAAAACCTTAACGGCCATGCGCGACGAGCTGGAAGGCTCGGTTCTGTTTATTTTCCAACCGGCTGAAGAAGGGGCACCCGACGGCGAGGAGGGCGGCGCCGCGCTGATGCTGAAAGAAGGCGTTTTCGCTGAGCGTAAGCCTGCTGCGGTGTTTGGCCTGCATGTATTCTCGAGCGGCCCGGCTGGCTATGTTGGCTACCGTGCTGGGCCGGCTATGGCGGCGGCCGATCGGTTTCGGATCGTCGTCAGAGGCAAGCAAACGCACGGTAGCCGACCCTGGCAAGGTGTCGACCCCGTGGTGGTCGCGGCGCAGATCATCACAGCAGCGCAGACCATCGTTAGCCGGCAAACCGATATCGCTAAGGCACCGGCCGTGTTGTCGTTCGGGATTGTTAACGGCGGCGTCCGCAACAACATCATTCCGGACGAGGTCGAGCTCGTCGGCACCATCCGCAATTTTGATAAAGCCAACCAACAACTGATTCACGAACGGCTCGAAAAAATGGCCAAGACCGTCGCCGAAGCGTCTGGCGCTACGGCCGATGTAAAGATCGATGTCGGTTACCCGGTTACCGTCAACGATCCGGAGCTCACGGCGGCGATGTTGCCAACCGTGCGCCGAGTCGCGAATAACCGCGTCGCCGAGGCACCGCTCGTGATGGGCGCCGAGGACTTCTCGTACTTTGCCGAAGAAGTCCCCGGGCTGTTCTTGTTTCTCGGGGTTACGCCGCCCGATAAGCCGTTAGCCACGGCGCCGTCGAACCATTCGCCGCTTTTTTACGCGGACGAGAGTGCATTGATGACAGGCGTTGGTTTGCTGACTAATCTAACGCTCGACTACATGGCGCAAAACCCGCTCAACTAACCGACTTATTCGCCGTCCTCAAACTCGATCACCCGCACATTGGCACGGGCCAACAAGTCGTCGGGCATGATCTCTACGGCTTCGACCAGCCCGGTCGCGAGGATGGCGGCGCGCAGCGCCTCGCGTTCGGTCGGGTCGAGTTCACGCCCGGCGATCAGCGTCACCGAATTCGACGGTGCGACATTGGTTACATCGTCGGCCAGTACCATGACGCGCGCATCGATATCGGCGTCGGCCATGGCGGTTAGATCACCGAGTTCCGGTATTGTGATCGCTTCGCCGTCGATAGTGACCGACAGCCCGTTGCTTTGATCGACAACGATCTCGCGGCCGCCCTCGGTAACGATCGTCCGAGTTTCGTCACCGCTAACGGTGACTTCCGGCAGCTCCATCGCTTCGCCGTTGACAATAACCTGCACGGGTGCGCCGTCGTCCGAGATCACCTCGATGCGCTTCGACGTGACTGATTGGGCCGCAACGACGGCGGTGGCCAACAGCAAGGGCAGGGCGATGGCCAGTTGTTTTCGAGACATGGTGGGTCTCCGGTAGTGTTTTGACAGTCCTTGGATGCGCCACCGGAGAAAAGGGTCGCAACGCCGCCAGCTGGCGAATCATCAAGGGGTCGGGCACCATCGGGGCATGCGTTGGACGTGGTTTTTGATATACGCGATTGCGCTCGGTACGGCCGCGTTTTTGCTGACCTGGTTGCAGGTCGGCTACTTGTTGCGGCGATTCCCGGCGGATGTTTACACCGTGCTGATCGCGGTGAGTTTCGCCGGACTAGGCGTTTGGTTTGGCCAGCGTTGGCGGAGCCAATCCGAGTCGCCACCGCCGCTGCCCGAGCCGCGAGCGGCACCCCGAGAATTCGGCATAAGCGAGCGGGAATTCGCTGTCCTTGAGCTGCTCGCGAGCGGCCAAACCAACAAAGAGATCGCGCGTTCTTTGGCCGTATCGCCGAATACCGTGAAAACCCATGTGGCCCGCTTGTACGCCAAACTCGATGCCGGGCGGCGGACCGAAGCGATCCATCGCGCTCGCGAACTCGGATTACTGCTGTAAGTTATTGATACCCCGTCCGATCACCCGTTTGGGTGATCGCTATCGGTGCGGTCAATGGCTATCGTAGCGGCGTTTTTTTGGGGAGAGAACCATGCTGCGTTACGCCTTGTTGTTTGGGCTGCCGATTGGGGCGGTCACCATTGCTGCGATCATCGCGAGCTTGTCGCTAGCGACGGGGGAGTCATCACCGTACGCCCAAGCGGTCGGCTATTTGATCATGTTGGTGGCGTTTTCAATGATCTTCGTCGCCGTCCGCCAGTTTCGCGACCGGCAACGCGACGGTGTGTTGGGTTTTTGGCCGGCTTTCGGGCTTGGCATTGCGATCTCCGTGGTCGCTGGCCTTGTCTACGTCGTGGTCTGGGAGGCGTATCTGGCGGCGACCGACCATGCGTTCATCCAGGACTACGTCACCGGACTGATCGAGGCTAAACGGGCCGAAGGCATTACCGGCGCCGCACTCGATGCCGAGATCGCCGAGCTCAACGAGATGGTCACCCAATACGGCAATCCTTGGGTACGGTTGCCAATTACGTTCAGCGAGATCTTTCCGGTCGGTGCCGTTGTCTCGTTCATCGTCGCGTTGATCTTGCGAAGGCGGGCCGCTTAACTACACTGACCGTATTCGCCGATGCAATGGGGGGAGCTGTCATGAGCGCAGCGGTCGAGACTGTAAACGTTAAAAACGCCGTCAGTACCGAGGAGTGGGAAACTCGGGTCAAGCTAGCGGCCGCGTACCGGCTGATCGCCCTGTACGGCTGGGACGATCTCGTGTTCACGCACATCTCGGCCCGTGTGCCGGGCCCGGACGAGCATTTTCTGATTAATGCCTACGGCTTGTTGTTTGAAGAAATGACCGCGTCGTCGCTGGTGAAGGTCGATCTCGACGGCAATGTCGTTTTGGAGACGCCGTATACGTTCAACCCGGCCGGCTTTACGATACACAGCGCGATCCATGCGGCGCGCGAAGACGTTAAATGCATCATCCATACGCATACGCGCGCTGGCATCGCCGTGTCAGCGCAACGCGACGGCTTGCAGGCGTTGTCGCAGACGTCGTTGTTTCCGTTAGCGACGATCGCTTACCACGACTACGAGGGCGTCGCCCTTAACGAGGATGAAAAACCGCGGCTTGTCGCGGACCTCGGCATGAATAATGCGTTCATGCTGCGCAATCATGGTCTGTTGACCACGGCGCCAACCATCGAGGATTGTTTCTTGCTGATGTACGTGTTCGAGACGGCCTGCCAGATTCAGATCATGGCGCAGTCGGGCGGGGGCGAGCTCGTTCAAGTCGACCCGCGAATCCAGGCCGGCATTAAGGCGCAAGCGGAAGAAGTTACGCGCGGTCTCGGCGGTGCGTTGGTTTGGCCCGGTTTGATTCGCAAGCTCGAGCGCACCAATCCCGGCTACGATCAGTAGTCGTTACCGCAAAAACAACCGATAGGCCTCGTTATCGGTCTCATCCCACCACGGGTAGCCAAGCGAGGCGAAGTGTTGTTCCAGTGCGCCGACGGCGTCGCAGGCTACTTCGATGCCGGCGAGGACGCGGCCGTAGTCCGAACCATGGTTGCGGTAATGAAACAGGCTGATGTTGCGATCGTCCCCGACCGCCTGCAGAAACTTGGCGAGGGCACCGGGACGCTCCGGAAAGCGAAACCGGTAGAGCCGTTCGCCGTCGGCGAGCGGACCTATGCCGCCCACCATGTGCCGGACGTGCAGCTTAGCGAGCTCGTTGTCGCTTAAGTCGGTGCTGTCGTAACCCGCCGCCGACAGCGAGTCGAGTAAGGCGTATTTCTCGGCGTTACCGGCCGATAAGCCCACGCCAACGAAGACCCGTGCGACGTCGCCGGGCCGCTTGCGGTAATTGAATTCGGTAACGCTGCGTTTGCCGAGCGTCTGGCAGAATGCCAAGAACGCGCCCGGCCGTTCCGGCAAATCGACGGCCAGCAATGCTTCGGTATCGCGACCCGTGGCGGAGCGTTCGACGACGTGGCGTAGCCGATCGAAGTTCATGTTCGCACCGCAGTTAATCGCGATGAGGCGTTGGCCTGCTAGGCCTTTGCTAGCCACCTCGTGGTTAATAGCAGCGATCGCCAATGCACCGGCCGGTTCGACGACGGTCCGCGTTTCCTCAAAGAGATCTTGAATGGCCGCGCAGGTCTCGTCTGTATCGACGGTGACGATGTCATCGAGCAGCTCGCTGCAAAGCCGATAGGTTTCGGCGCCGACTTGGCGAACGGCAACGCCGTCCGCAAAACCGCCAACATCGGCAAGCGCGACTGGCTCGCCGGCCGCGAACGCCGCTTGCATACTGGCCGCATCGACCGGTTCCACACCGATGAGCCGGACCGACGGTGCTTTGGCGCGCACCCAGCTTGCGATACCGGCCGCCAGGCCGCCGCCACCGACCGGAATAAAAATGGCATCGGGCGGCGCGGCACATTGCTCGAGCAGCTCGCGACCGATCGTGCCTTGACCGGCGATGACATGCGGGTCATCGAACGGGTGCACGAAGCTCGCCCCGTCGCGTGTCGCCAATTCATGCGCATGCTGTTGGGCATCGTCGTAGGTATCGCCGTGCAAAACGACTTGTCCACCGAGGCGGCGCACGGCATCGCTTTTTATCGACGGCGTCGTCACCGGCATAACGACCGTTGCCCGAATACCGCGCCGGGCGGCGGCGAGGGCGACGCCTTGGGCGTGGTTGCCCGCCGACGAGCAGATAACGCCATTAGCGGCTTCGGCATCGCTCAGTTGCCGAATCTTGTTGTAAGCGCCGCGCAGCTTGAACGAAAACACCGGTTGCAGGTCTTCGCGCTTTAGCCAGATCTCATTGCTAAGGCGTTCGCTCAATCGCGGGGCGGGGTCGAGCGGCGTTCGTTCGGCGACGTCGTAGACCTCGGCCGATTCGATCAGCTCAACGTAGTGATGTGCGGGCATAGCGGTGCTCGAAGACTCTCGCCCCGCATTGTAGCGGTACCACCGCAGCTCGCCAGCCAGCGAGCTGCGGTGGCGGTCTAGCGCCGTTACTCGATGACGTTGCCGTTCGGGTCGAGCACCCGGATATCGTCGTAACCGAGTTCGCGGATATCGGCCTCGATCGCGGCACGATCACCGACTACGACCCAGATCATTTTGTCGGGGTTCAAGACCGATTGCGCCGCGGCGTTCACATCGTCGAGCGTGACGTTGCGGACCGACGCCGCGAAGTCTTGCCAGTACGCATCTGGCAAACCGAAGCGCACCATCTCGGCCAACGAACCGGCAACGGACCCGGCGGTTTCCCAGCGGCCGGGCAGCGACAGTGTGGTCTGATTACGGACTCGGTCCAACTCAGCCGCCGTTGCTGGCGCATCGCCGAGCAAGCCTTCGATCTCTTGTTTCAGCTCGCGCATCGAGGCCGCGGTCTTGTCCGACTGCACCGGTGCGTAGGCGAGGTACGGCCGTTGGCCCCGCGTGTTAACGAACAAGGTATAGGCGCCGTAAGCCCATTTCTTGTCTTCGCGCAGGTTCATGTTGACGCGCGAGGTGAAGTCGCCGCCGAGCACCTCGTTCATCGCTTGAATCGCAAACTCATCGGCGTTGGCTTTCGGCGGCGCGACATGGCCGCCAAGAATGACCGACTGAATCGAGCCGGGGCGGTCGACAATGTAGACCTGCTCCTCAGCTTGTTGCGCGACGGTCGCGATGTTTTTGACCGGTACGTCGCGTGCCTGCCAACGCCCGAACCGTGCGTCGATCTTGTCGCGGATCTCGTCTAGCGTAATATCGCCGACGACGATTAACGTGGCGTTGTTCGGCCGGAACCATTCATCGTGATGCTTAATCAGCGTCTCGCGCGAGATTTCGGCCAACGATTCTTGCGTACCGCTGCCCGTTAATGGCTGGCCATAGGCGTGATCATCGCCGTACATCAACGTCGGCAGAATACGCAGCGCCATCGATACGGGCTGCGTTTTCTCGCGCTCGATCGATGCCGATCGGAGCTTGCGCAACCGTTCGAGTTCGTTTTCCGGGAACGTTGGGTTCAGGACAACATCGGCGAAGATATCGAGGGCGGCATCGAGTTCACTCGACAACGTGTTTAGCGCGACGAACGATGAGTCGATGTTCGCACCCGCGCCGAGCGATGCGCCGAGTTGCCCGAGCTCCTCGCTGATCTGGAGCGAGTCACGCGACTTCGTACCTTCGTCGAGCATCGCCATCGCCAGGCTGGTGGTACCGCCGGGGGCAAACTGGTCGGCGGCATAGCCGGCATCGAATAGCAATTGCAGCTGGACCACCGGAATTGCATCGCGCTTTGCGACTACCAACTTGAGCCCGTTGTCGAGCGTGGCTCGCTCGAAGCTGTCGAAGCGGCCCTCTGGGAAGGCGTCGGGAAATGGCGGACCGTTACTGCGATCTGCGCCGCTCTTCGCGGCCGTTAACGTGCTCGGGTACGGCAAAATCTCTAGCGCGTAGTAGCGGTCGAGTGGCAACCAGCGTTCGGCCGCAGCGCGCAACGATTCGCGCGTTGCGTCCTCGATCCGTTGCAGCGACACCTTATAAAAGCCCGGATCGCCAGCGTAGGTTTTGTTCTGTGCGAGCAGCTCTGCCTTGCCGCTAAACCCGCCGATTTTTTCGACGCCGCGAATCACCGACGCCAGCGTCTGGGTCCGAACGCGCTTCAGTTCGTCGCGGGTTGGGCCGCGCTCGATGAAGCGCGCCAGTTCTTCGTCGATGGCCGCTTCCACTTCCGCGACCGAGCTCGTCTCGGCGACGGTAGCGCTGATCACCATCATGCCGGCGATTTCGAGGAAGGTGGGGCTAACGCTAACGCCGGTCGCGATCTGATCGTCGTAGACGAGCCGTTTATAAAGACGCGAGTTCTTGCCCGAGCCCAATATTCCGGCGACGAGGCCGAGTGTGTCGGCATCCGCGTCGGCCCAGGCCGGTGCCGGCCACGCCTTGTAGATGCGCGCTTCGCGGACCCGATCCTCCAGCGACTCACGGGTAATACCGTCTAGCGTCGGCACGCGGGTCGTGTAGCGGGCCAGCGGTGGCCCCGGCTCGATGTCGCCAAAGAAATGTTCGGCGCGCTCGAACGCGACTTCCGTGTCGACATCGCCGGCGATAACGAGCACGGCGTTGTTCGGCCCGTAGTAAGTCTCGAACCATTCTTTCACGTCGTCGAGCGATGCGGCGTTCAGGTCTTCCATGGAGCCGATCGGCGACCAGCTATACGGGTGACCGTCACCGAACACGCCGGCCAGCAAATGCTGGTAGGCGAGGCCGTACGGTTGGTTCTCGCTCTGGCGTTTTTCGTTCTGCACGACGCCGCGCTGGATCGTCAGCGATTCCTCGGTGACAGCGCCGAGCAAATGGCCCATCCGGTCCGATTCCATCCACAACGCCAGATCGAGCGCCGTGTTCGGCACCGATTGAAAGTAGTTGGTGCGGTCGAAGTAGGTCGTACCGTTTTGATCGGTGGCGCCGACCTGCGCGAACGGCTCGAAGTATTCGCCGGCGAAATTTTCGCTGCCGTTGAACATCAAATGTTCAAACAGATGGGCGAAGCCGGTAATACCCGGGCCTTCGTTTTTTGAGCCAACGTGGTACCAAATGTCGACAGCGACGATCGGTGCCTTGTGATCTTCATGGACAATCACCGTCAGGCCGTTGTCTAGCGTCCGTTCGGTAAACGCGATATCGACGACGTCCGCGCGTAGCGGCGTGGTCAGCATCAGCAGGCTCACCGTTACAGTGAGGAGGGTAAAGCGTCGGCTCATCGATCGGTCCTTGCACTTCCAACACGAAGGCACCGATTGTGCGGTGCCGGTCACGCTGGCGCCAGCGCCGCACGACCAAGCGCTCTCAATGTGCGGCTAGGCCTGCGCAGGCGAACGGCCAGCGGTAGCAATTCAGAGTGCTCAACCGCATAATCGTTCCATGGCCGATGCCGCCCCTTTTCGCACGCTGTACCCCAGCATTGAGCCGTACATGACCGGTCGGCTCGACGTCGGCGATGGCCA
>JBCDIL010000020.1:0-58246 GCA_038749025.1 Pseudomonadota bacterium
GCAAGTCGTGGATCGCAACGAATGGGTCAAACTTGGCCATGCGACACGCGCCTTTATTGTCACGACGCAGCTTGCGCGCGCGTACAGCGCATTGGACCGACATACCGAAGCCGTCGCTGAGTTGGCACCGTGGCTGCAACGATCCGATCTGAACCCCGGTCCAGATTTGATGAACGATGCACGAACCGCATTGGCAGAGGCCTATCTGGCGCTCGGCGACTACGATGCCGCGGAGAGGCATATACGGCAAGCCCGCGCGCAAATTGCTGCATCCGATGTCATCGGCACGCGCGATGAATTCGATATTTTGGAAGCCTCATTGGCACGCGCGCGAGGCGATCTGGACGGAGCAAGCGATGCCTTGGCGACCATCGTTGCTAAGTTGAGCCAAGGCGATCCGACGACGGCCTACCTCGATGCACTGCACCTACAAGCCGACGTGTTCAGCGAGCTCGGCGAATTCCCGGCCGCGTTTACTGCCCAGCGCCGTGCCTTACAGGTGGAGCGGGTCCTGCGGACCGCTGACTTTGACCGGCGTATGTCGGTGGCGCTCGTTGCGAGTGAAAACGAGGCCAGCCAACGCGAACTCGAAATGCTCCGTGCCGGCGAACGCTTGGCGCAGACCCGCAGCGAGCGAGACCGGATTTTTGACATTGCACTGATCGGCGTTGGCGCGTTATTGGTGCTGGTGGCGTACCTCATATGGTTGCAGTGGTATCGTGAACATAGCGCCCGTACGCGGCTTGAGAAAACGGTAGCCGAACGAACCGAGCAAGTCCGCCAGGAGCTGGAACGCCGCGTCGATGCGGAACGGGCGAAACGATTGCTCGAGCACCGTCTCGTCGAAGACGAGAAGTACCGCGCTGTTGCGCGCTTAACGGGCGGCTTGGCACACGACTTCAATAACTTGATGACGGTAGTTAGCTGCTCGGCGGAGTTAATCAAACTCGGCGCCAATGACGGTGATATCGACGCCCTCGCCGAAGATATCTTGGACGCCGCCGACTCAGGCACACGCGTAACGCGCTCACTTATCGCGTATGCGCGTCAGCAGGCTTTGCAACCCGAGCAGTTGCAGCTCGATGAGTTTTTGATCGACAACGAAGCGTTGATTCGAAACACACTCGGCGAAAGTATCGAATTGGTGCTCGACCTCGCGCCCGCACGCGTTGAAATCGATCGCGGGTCGCTGACAACCGCGCTGCTCAACGTATTGTTCAACGCCCGCGAAGCGATTTCTAGAGATGGACGTGTCGACATTCGGTTACGAGCTGACGATGCACCGGACGGACGTCAGTTCTACCGCTTATCCATTCGCGACAACGGCACTGGGATGGACGAGGAAACGGTACAGCGATCGATGGAACCGTTCTTCTCAACGCGACGCAGCGACACCGGTAAATCATCAGGGCTCGGGCTCGGCCTAAGTACCGTTTACGGCTTCATGCGCCAGTCGGAAGGTAACGTTGAAATCGAATCGACGCTCAACAACGGCACAACCGTCCATCTGCTATTCCCCGCTGTGACGGCGCAATCGTCTAGCGGCGCCAGCGAGCCCGTCAGCCGAACTTCACGTTTCTCCACCATCTCGCCGATGGTCTTGCTGGTCGAGGACCAAGACAAGATCCGCCTACTGACGCGTCGAGCGCTAGAGGCCACCGGTTACAGGGTCCGCGATTGCGCCAGCGGCTCCGAAGCGATTGAAGCATTAAACGGACAAACCGGCTTCGATGTCTTGGTTTCCGATATCGTTATGCCTGGCCCGTTCAATGGCATCGACGTGGCACGCACGGCCCGGAAACTCAATCCGTCGATGCAAATCCTGCTGACGTCAGGCCATACTGAAGTTGTGCCGCGTGAGTTTGAGTTTTTGGCAAAGCCCTACTCGGTAGCGACGTTACTGCAGCGTCTCAAAGGCTTGGCTGAGCCCTCTGAGCAGCTGCGTGAATCCCACACTTAAGCGCCTACGCGCCTAAAGGTTCGTGCCGACTCGCCGATACCGATCACGCGTTAGCGTGTAGCAGGTAGCGGCCTTAATGACGACCCAGCCTCCCAGGCACCAGGCATGTGACCTGGCTGTGCTCAATGAGCTCAGTGAACAGGTGCTGGAGACACTGACCGATTGCTTGGCCGTGGTTATCGT
This sequence comes from Pseudomonadota bacterium, assembly GCA_038749025.1. Classification (GTDB taxonomy): domain Bacteria; phylum Pseudomonadota; class Gammaproteobacteria; order Steroidobacterales; family Woeseiaceae; genus JBCAXA01. The sequence continues at coordinate 2,144 of JBCDIL010000020.1, forward strand.
CGACTGTGACGATCACACCGTGATGGTTGCCCCCACCGAGTTTGTCGATACAAAGTGGATTCAATCGCCGGAGTCGGACGCGGCAGCAACGATTACCGCCATTCCGACCGGTCGGGGTAAGGTGCAGGCCGGCGTTGCCGTAGCAGCGTTTGCCGAAGACTCAACGAGTCCGGTAGCCACGGTTCACTTGCGGTTCGCGCATCACGACATCGATGCGATTCGCGCCGACATCGCTCGCGCGGAACGCTTGTTCCGTTGCATTGGTAATTACCTACAGATCGCCAACACCAGCAGTCGCCGGCCGGACCCGGCTGTCGCGCCGAGTAACCACGTCGACTTTCTTGCCAAGCTCGATGAGCTTATCGCCGAGCAACCCGACTTTGGGGTGATCCCGACAATACTGACGCAGACTCGACAGCGCACGTCGGCATTGTTGGTCACGTTGCTGTGCCCGGCATTGAATCAGCTGGTGACGTCGCCGGGCTCGCGCTCGGTTGAACCGGCAGTCAAAACGCGTTGGATGCGCGAACTCGGCCGGCTGCATCGCAAAGCGCAGGAGACACGCCGCGTCCAGGTGACCGAAGACCCGCGCCTACTGGACACGTTCCGACTCGATGATCGCCTTGGCAGTATGTTGATTTCGGTGCCGGTGCTATCGCGCGACCCGGACAACGTCGCCTCACTAACGCTGCTTAGCCCAACGCCACTGTCACGGGCAGACCTGCAATTGCTGCGCGCAGTTTGCGTTAAGATTAGCGGCTTGCTGCTACGCTCAAAATCGTATCGCCGCAGCGGTAAACGCAGCCAGTACATCGAGTCTATCGATCTGCAAATCCCGCAGCATCGGAGCAGTGGCTTACTGATGTTCGATATCGATCGAATGCATGTCGTTAACGACAGTATCGGTCATCAACGCGGCGACGAAGTCATTGCCACTGTCGGGCAAACGGTGCAAAGGCTAGCCGTCGACGTCGGCGGCCAGTTGCTGATGACGGGCGACAGCGGCCATGTCTTCATACCCGGCATCGACCTGGATGCCACCCACGAATTCGCCGAACGGATGCGGGCTAAGTTGTCGCGAATAACGTGGGGCCGGGAATTGGCCGGCGAATTAACGCTCAGCATCGGTATCGCCATGCTACCTGACCATGCTGACTCCGGCGCGTTAGCGATGAGCGTTGCCGAGTTGGCATCGCGCTCGGCGAAGGCGCGTGGCGGTAACCAAGTGGTTATCTACCAAAACCTCGATAACAGTATCGTGCAACGCCGAAACGATTTATCGGAAGTTAGCAACCTGCAGTCGGCGCTCTTGAACAACCGCTTTGTGCTGTATGCGCAGAATATTCGCCCGGTGGGAGAAACCGCGGGCAATGAGCGCTACGAAATTCTGACCCGCATGATCAGTAACGACGATTCGTTATTGGCGCCGAGTAAGTTTCTGTCAGCTGCCGAGCGCTATCAGATGATGCCCGCCGTCGACCGCTGGGTGATCGGACAAACGTTAGCGCAGCTTGGCAGTGCCGATAACGTGCTCGAGATCAATTTTTCAACGTATGCAATCAATATCGCCGGTCAAACCTTGGCGGACAATCAATTCATCGACTTTTTGCTCCAAGCCATCGGCGACAGCGGCCTGTCGCCCGACTCGCTGTGCTTTGAGATTACGGAATCCACGGCGATCCGCTCGCTCGAACATGCCCGAAGGTTTATTCACGCGGTGCAGCAAGCCGGCTGCAGCGTTGCATTGGATGATTTCGGTGCTGGCTACAGCTCGTTCGGCCATCTGGAATCGCTGTCTTTCGACGTCATCAAGATCGACGGCCGGTTCATTCGCAACATTGCCACCAACGCGCTGAATCGGGCGATCGTCCGCGCTGTCATCGACATCGCTCGGGTCATTAACGCATCGACCATTGCCGAGTATGTTGATGACGACATCACGCTCCAGCTACTCACGGAGATGGGCATCGACTACGTGCAAGGCTTCGGCATTGGCCAACCGGTCCCGCTGCAAGCGGTTATCGATCGAATGGATACGCCCGTATCACTTGGCCTGACAGGTACCGTCACGATAAACACACGCGGCCAACACGCTAGCCTTTAAGGCGTGGGCCCAGCGGTATCGTGATCGCCGGTCAGTTCAAACGCAGCCCAGTGGTAAGGATGTTGCAGTCCGTGCGCCGAGCCCGCGTTGAGTAACGCCAATTGCGCCGCCTGCAACGCACTGGCACGGTCGGCACCGCGACTGAGTTCCCGATGAAACGCCACCATTAGCTCGCGGGTTGAACGATCGGACACGTTCCATAGCGAGGCGATAACGGAACGCGCGCCCGCGTAGAGAAACGCCCGTTGCAATCCCGCCAAGCCCTCACCCGACGACTCACGACCGATACCAGAGCGGCACGCCGACAGAACCACGAGCGACGCTTTCAGTCGCAGCCGATCGAACACTTCCCACACGTGCAGTAGTCCATCGGTCGCCGCGCCGCCATCCGGATCAACGCTTAACACGAGTGCGCTGTCGAGTGGATTTTGCTCATCGACGATCGCGTGGGCCGCGACATGGACGATATCGGCATCGCTGGCAGCCGCGATGAACACCGTTTCGCTGGTACCGCCGTCGGCCGTAAACGCAGCCGAACCACCGTACACCGCTGCGATATCGCGGACCTCCTCACGGCTGTAGGGCAACGGCTCGAGTTGACTCACCGTTTGCAACGCGACAGAAACAAAGTCATTGCTGTCGATGGTCGGTATTGCTGTGGTGGGCGCCGCAAAGGCAGCGACCGCGTACTGCGGGTCAATCGTACGTGGCCGTCGCCGGCGCAACTCATCGTACAACGTTAGTGATAGCGTCTTGTGAACCGGCAACACCTCGATCAAATAACGGGGTCGTGTCTCGCTGGATGTCGTGGGTAGCACCAACGCTGCATACGGCAACCGTCTCAATGGACCATCCGCTGCGATCAAAAGGCGTTCGTAGCGCGACAAATCCCCCGCAGGATCGATCAGCCAATCAAATAACTGCCGCCCCACCGTCGCTAAATCCGTGGTCGCCAAACCGCCGCGGCGGCCGAGTTCGATCAGCGTTCGAAACCGCGAAACGGCGGCGTCGAGCGCGGCGACCGTCGTGTCGATCTCGACAACGTCAAACCGATCGCGGGCCACGACGAATAGCGTCACACCGTTCTCACCGACGTAATACGTCAGTGCCAATGTACCCGGGTCTAACGCCTGTTGTGCGGCGGTCAGGCTAAGCGGTTGCGGGTAGCGCAATTGTGCGAAGCCCTCCGCAACTGCGCGAAGGCGTTGGGTCAACGCGTTGCGAGCCACCTCGGTCTCCGTAACGGTCCGCTCAGCGGCGGCCAGCTCGTCGCTATCGGCGCCGCTGGCGAGCAAATACTCAAGCTCACCGCGCGCCTCGGTGTAGCGCCGCTCGAGCCGGCGGCGATCGTTCGCGAGGTCTGGCGGCAGGGCGTAGCTCATCGTCGACTCACGTTCGGCAAGCATCGTAAGCAACAGACGCGCACGATACCGCTCCACCGCGCCAAACGCCTCAGCCGCGCGCTGTTCGGCTAGTAATAAGCGTACGTACGAGTCGGTCAGTTCGGCGAACTTGCCCGCAAAACGGATGCGCGAATCATCAGCACCACCGAGACGCTCAGTCTGTCGCTCGGCCGCAGCCAGTGCTTTTTCAAAGTAGTCGAGTGCGGTCTCACGCTGCCCATCGCGCTCGGTAAACTCGGCTAGCGCAAACTGTGTCGCGGCGTACTCCATGCTGTCGGGTGCGAGCCGGCGCAAAATATTGGCGGCCGCCTCGACTTCTCGCGTCGCACGATCCACATCGCCAAGAACCGTTAGCGCCTCGCTGACATACATCAACGCCTCGGCATGCTCGAGGCTGCCGGGGATACCTTGCTGGCGCGTCGTTAGCGCTGCGTCGAAGTATTCGAGCGCCGTCGCCGCATCACCCTCGGCGAGCGCGATGTCGCCGAGGCCAATCCGCACACCGGCCGTATCGAGCGAACCGGGTGCCGCCGCCTCATAGGTGGCGAGACTCCATCGGTAGTTGTCGCGCGCCTCTTGCCACTGACCCAGTTCAAATTGGGCATTCGCGAGCATTGTTGTGATCTGAGCAGCGTCGGAGCTGTCAGGCGCTTGTTCGAGAATCGTCGTGCGAGCCGTAGCGAACAACGACGCCGCTTTTTCCGGGTCTTGTCGCGCAATGGCAAGGTCGCCGAGATTCGCGAGGTTGTAGCTGTAACTGAGCCAGGCGCCGAACTGGCGATTGAGCGTCATGGCTTGTTGGTAGTAATACTCGGCACGCGTCATATCGCCACGGCGCACGTACAAAATACCGATATTGTTGAGTAAGCGCGCCTCGGAGCGTTGGTCGTCAAGCTTGCGAATGAGACGTAATGCCTCGATCGACACTTGCTCGGCTGCATCGAACTCACCCTTGATAGTGGTCACAATGCCAAGGCCACGTAAGGCGTTGAATCGCGATAACGCAGTCCGTCCCGGCAGAGCATCCAGTACCGCCAATGCAGATTGGAAATGCTGTTGGGCTGCGTCAAGGTCGCCGCTCGAACGGTCGATGGTGCCGCGCAGTGTTGCCACATCAGCAACAAACGGTGACGACGGCGACGCCGTTGCCATCGCCGCATCGAGCTGTGCCAGTCGCTCGCGGGCCCGCTCGAGCTGGCCGCGACGAACAAGGCTTTTCGCGAGTGTGAACTCTGCGCGCCAGCGAACAGCGGCGGCAATGTCAGAGCGCTCAAGATCAGCGAGTGCCGCCACGATAAATGGTTCAATGGCCTCTTGATTAGCGCCAGCTAACGAATCGATCGATGCGGTAACGGCCGTCAGGCGCGCCGTGGGCGCCGGCAGCGCTTGCAGTTCAGCCAGCCGACGCTCGACGATCGGCCAGTCATCGGTCGCGGCTGCGCTGGCGATCGCCTCGGCCAGTCGCCAGCCCGATCGAGCCGGCGGTGAGTTAACGGCGACCAACGTAGCCGCCGTTGCGTCATTGCCATCGCTAAGCGGTGCCGTCTTCAGCAACCAGTCGCCGGCTCGAAGATACCAAGTCGTTACGATGCCGCGACGCTGACCACGTAGCTCGACAACGCAGCCACGACCGCAGCTCGTTTGTAGCGCATCAAGATCGAACGGTGTCGTTAACGGCTGCCACTTATCACGACCGCGAACGCGCGCGGCGGTGACCACATCATCAATCTGCAGTGAGGCAAACTCGGCTTCGGAACCGCTCGACACAGCGGTAACCACCAGACCGTTCGCGTTGGCAACGGACCCGAACGAGCTCAGCAGTATGAGCGCAACGAGGCGCGACACGGTGAGGGGCAAGAGGCGCCCTGGTGCAGCAAGTGGTAGTTCCATGAGTCCAACGGTCGCACCGTTTTGTTGCAAAGCAACGGCGGCCAGCGCGCCCTCTTGTTATTTGTCTAGAACGGTGTGCTGCCGGACACTCTACTATCTCGCGCCGCGAGCGACGAACCGAGCGCCAAAACAACGGGGCCCAAGACCGCCATGAGACGGGCCCGGGCCCAGATGCCGCCTGCAAGCGTAACCTCAGTTAGTCATCGTCAAGCTCTACCGTCTCGGCCGTCAGCACGCTACCGTCCCACGTCCCCTCGATCTCGACGAGTTGACCGACCACCGCTTGTTGAAAAAACGTGCTGCTGTCGATGCTGTCGCGCTCTTCGGTTTCGAATTCAGTGTCCATATCGGTGCGAACCGTCACACCAAGAACCGTCAGCTCCGGCTCGTTGAGCGCCTCGATACGCGCCTCAAGACTAGCCTCATCGTCCGAATCGTCATCGTCCCGCTTGATCAACAATGCCGTCGCCGATTGCGCGCCGGTTTGCGAAGCACCGATCTCGACGAAATCACCGATATTGATATCACTAAGACCGAAAACGCGCGTGTCGATATCGCTGTCATCTTCAAAGTACGTTGAATCCGTTACCGATACGGTTATGCCCAGCACGGTGAGCGTCGCAGCGCTCGCATCGACTGACTCGACACTCGCCTCGATTTCCACCTCAGGCTCAACCTCAAACTCAATCTCTTCCGCTATCGCGATTCCATCGGCGTTCAACTCAGCCTCTACGTCAACCTCAGCACCAACCACGATGTCTTGTGCATCGCCGCCGACGAAAACGGTATTGGCATCCGTGGTAATTGGAAAACCGTTAACCTCAAACTCGGTCGCCGAGACAACTTGCGTAATGACACCGTATAGCTCGATGTCGTCGCCATCATTGCCTTGGAAACTGTCGTCTTCGCGGTCGACTTCATCGGCCACCAATACACCGTTGGCAGTAACGGCCTGGCCTTCCACTTCGACCAAATCACCGGCCGCCGGTGTTTGGCCATCAAAGTCTTCCAGCGTTGCACCCGCGTAGTCGACGGTCAGCATGCCGATTTCGAAGGTCATTGCTGCGTCGTCGGCGCTAGTAATGAAGCCAACCACTTGCAGGTCATCGCCGTCATCTGGCTCGACCCGTGTTGCTCGTACCGAACCGTCAGGCAGCAGATATCCGCTTACGGCAATGTCCTGACCGATCGTCAGGCCTCCGATATTGTTCCCAGCGATATCGTCATCGAACGCAGTGTCGACACGAACAACGACGGTTTGACCGAGAACGACAAACGTGTCGTTGGCCAAATCAATGGCCGTGATCGGGCCGCGGACCGTGTCGTCCGATTCGATGCGCGTCGCACTGGCATTGCCATCGTCGTCTTCGTCGCCAACAACCAAGGCGATATGGCCGACTTGAAGATCCGATTCCGTGACCGGTACGCCGTCGTAAACAATCTCAGTTGCCGAGGTGTCGAATCGCGTACCGTTCACAATGACGCTGCCAAAACCGGTGACGGCGCCAAACGCGATCAAGCCGGTCCGATCGATACCTTGGCCTGGGCTACCGGCCGGTGGTGGTAGCGTCGGGGCAGCGTCGCCGCCTCCGCCACTGCAGGCAGAGAGCAGGCTAACAAACGCCGCTGTAGCAAGGACCTTCGTATGAAGTAGGTTCATCTTCATTCTCCAGAAAATCGGTTAACTCTTATCCGCCTTATCAAGCGGGTATTCGTACAGATAAATGCCAACGCCAACGCGACAGAGGTCGTCGTTCGAGTGGTCGGGTGATTCGTTGTCGGACAGCCACGCATCGATGTGCTCTAGAAATCCTTGGGCGTCGATTTGTAGCTTGCGGTTTAGCGCGCGGGCACTGCCACACGGCATGCGGGTGTTGGAGGCTTGGCCTTCGAACCAAGCATCGTCGACATGCGGTGTGAGGTTGTGAGCCAAGGACACACCGTGATCGTGCAGCGACTGACCCATTTGCCGGATAATGTCGACGTCCGCGACATCGCGAATGTAATTACGCGCGAGGACTCGGTACCGTTCACCGTCGACGGCGAGCAACTTCAGTAGCTGCATCTCCTTGACGATGGCGCGGTCTGGAATATCACCGGCGTAGCGATGTGTGAGGGTCCTGAACTCGTCAGCGCTGAGCTCTTTCGGCGAACCGAATTCGCTGAAATCTTCATCGGTGTGCCACCCGGTTAGGACCCGCGATAACCGGGACCGGTACGGTGTCACGATATCGTCGGCTTCCGAGTCGAGTTGTTTGCGAATCTCGCCGACTTCACGCCGGCTTAAGCCGGTCATCATCGCTACACGCGATGCGTTGGTGGGCCGACCGTGCAAACCATAGTCTTCGCGTGCGACCTCCACGAAAACCACCTTGGCCAACTCGGCGAACTCCTTCCAACCGATACCCAGGCGGAGCAACATACGAACCACGGGTCGAAGCAGCTGGCGGCAAGCAGCACGGATAATATTGGGTAACATCGTACTCATATGTGCAATATTTGCACATATGCATTTCACTTGGCAACGCTAGTTTTGAGCAAGACAAGCGCGTGTGGCGGTAGCCGGGCCAGAACGTTAGCCGCTCTTCCGCCTATTAATCTTTTCAAAACAATGGCTTAAATAAATAGTTATATAACGATGCCGCAACGCACGACGACGGTTGCAACAGCGACGCTGCTCTTTCGCTGTTGGTCGAGATGGCAAGCCGTCGATTCTGCTGGGGTGGCGTCTGTCTAACTCTGCCGATAACGGATGTATCGCCCTCGGCCAGCGTGGGCCGCTAGACTCTCGGTTCTTGGCATACGCAGTGCCCCTAGATGTCTGATCGTGACAACGACCGTTCTCGACAAAGCCTAACGCCGGCGAGCCATCGCGGCGTTGCCGCTGTGACCGAACGCAACCCGGATGGCAAAGGTGTAATCGGGTTCTTACGGGACTGGGACTACAGCGCGCCACGCGGTGTGGTCGCCAAGCCGCGCCCGCAAGTCATGGCCGATTACTTTACGTCGCTGCTGGTTCTGTCGGCCCGAATGCCGTTCAAGCCGGTCTTCGCAAAAGACTATTACCTTTATACCGACGGCACCGAATGGCTGCTCAGTCTGATCGCACCGAACGAATGGCGCTCAGCGGCCAAAGAGGAACAATTCGTCGGCACGTGTCAGCTGCACGATGACTCGACCTGGTCGATCGAACCGTCGGAGAATCTGCGCGCCGATGGTGTCGTTGCCGAGGCAGTCGCGACATTTTTTGATCGCTTTATTGACTCTCTCGGTAACGACGATCCACTGGAGGATGGCTTACCGCTGTGCCGTTTTCAGTTGACCTACTACCCGCGCCTCTTTGCCGCAGCACTTAGCCGTTCGGTAAAGACATCACTTCGTCACGCCGGGGATCTCGATGTTCCGGCGTCGCGTTGGCTGGAAGCGGTACCGACCAGCGCGAACCGATTGCTTGGACCTGACGGGTAACGCGAACCCGTTAGTCGTCGGCCACGGCTGGTGTCAAAGCCGGCGGTGGCCGGCAGTTCGCATAGAACGTTGTTGTCGCTGGCCAATCGGAGAACACGCCGCGTACGGCGACGTCCTGCGCGAGGACTTCCAAAACAGTCAGTATGTCGCCGTCTGAGCGAATCGCCGGCAATACCGTGCTGTAGTAATACGGGTCGACCATCGGCACAAGCGGCCCAGACCGCTCGCTCGTCCACGCGATTAGGTCAAAGCCCGCTTGCCGAGCGCGCCGTGCATACCGTGACGCGACGATACGCTGGTGACTATCGAGCGCCACCAGCACCGGCAGCGATGGCGCCAGTACACGCACGCCCTCGGCATACAAGGCCGCGAACTCGCCATCCGAGGGCGGGTCTTCGGTCAAGCTTTTCGCCGGTCCAGACAGCGGACCGTCAGCGCCGATTAAGTAGACCGCCTGACGCCCGAAACGTGGGTATTTCTGCACCCAGTGACGGATATCGTCGATAGCGAATGATTGCGGCCAAACGGCGGCCGGGTCGATACCAGCCGCCCGGTATTCAGCCACGAGGGCATCGGCGTAGTCGAGCTGCGAGAAGCCGTCGAACGGCATCGATACCTGGGGCGCTTTCAACTCCGGAGCGAACCCGACCCCGAGACGCTGCAACAGGGCGATACTGTCGGCGTGCGACAGTAACGTGCCGCTACCGTACAGCGTCGTGCGAAAGCCGACCGGCGCATTAAGGTAGGCATCGACCGTAGTCGCCGTCCGATCGATGGCGTCGACTCGACCGCGGAGCTGGCGGAACTCGGCGAGGGTCAGGTCCGACGTACAGCATTCGGCGGTCGCTTCCTCCAGCAACTCTCCGCTGTACGGATCGATCGCGGCGGGTTTAAAAGCCTGTCGGCAAGTCGCTGCGAGAGGCGTTTGCAGAATATTGGTCGTCGAGTGTAGATCGCACATCGAATGACGACAGACGAGCTGGCGATCTCGAGTAAACGTTACATCACACTCAACGATACCGGCGCCCATGCGGGCAGCCGCTTCGTACGACTCACGCGTATGTTCCGGAAACTGCAGTGGAGCGCCGCGGTGACCCATCGAGAACGGCGACGCCCGATAAATCTCGGTGGTGGCAGCGCAGGCCTCAAGCGTCGAGCGCAAGCGGCCGTGCCGCAGCTTATCGACCAGAAAGAACGGCCGGGGTCCTAATTGCGCGACACTCGCCGGTTGCGGTTCGGCAATGACGATCCATGCGTTGACCAGCAACGCGACTGCGACGAGCGCACGCAATGACCGTAAGCCACAGCTCACTTGTGCATCCACTTTGCTAAAGCCGCGCTGGCGTATGCCGATAGCCGAAAGGTAGTCCTGCATTGGCGAGAATCTTCCATGGGCCTTAGTACGCTCGAAAAAGCACTCGAGATCAATCTAGACAGCCGCTATTACGGCACGTTCGCTGAAATCGGCGCTGGGCAGGAAGTTGTGCGGTGGTTTTTCCAAGCCGGCGGCGCGGCTGGCATGGTCTCGAAAAGTATTTCGGCGTATGACATGAAGGTCAGCGATGCCATCTACGGCGACTGCCAACGCTACGTGAGTCGTGATCGACTTGAGGCGATGTTGGCGACGGAACAACGGCTGAACCGCGAGCGGCTGCGCGAAGCGCGCGGTGCAGAAACCGGATTCTTCGCCTTCGCCGACACGGTGTCGGCCCGCAACTTCCGCGGAACGAACCGCTGCCATGCGTGGATGGGCCTGAACTTTCAACATGAGCCCGGCGCCGCCGACAGTCGTATCGTTATTCATGTACGCCTGCTTGACGATACCAACGCCGAACAGCAGCACGCCCTCGGTGTGGTCGGCGTGAATCTTGTCTATGCGGCGTTCCGTCTGCGTGACGATCCACACGCGATGCTGCGTTCATTGGCGGACGAGCTCTCGCACGGCCGCATCGAAATCGATCTCGTCGACGTCACCGGCCCGGCTTTTGTCGATGTCGACAATCGCGTGCTGTCGTTGCACCTGGTCGAGCTCGGCTTAACGGGCGCAGCACTCTTTGCCGCCGACGGCACGGTCTTACAAAGCGCCGACGTCTTGCGCAAACGAGCGCTGCTTATTCAACGGGGCCGGTTCCGGCCATTGACGCATGTCAACGTCGACCTGCTTGAGTCCGCACGCGCGACGTTCGAACAACTACCGGGTGTCGGCGCCGAGGCCGTATTGCCGATCATGGAAATGTCGATGCATGACTTGGCGCTCGAAGATGATGTTGGCGTTGCTGACTTCATCAGTCGCGCCGAGGTGATCGCGACAACGGGTTGCACCGTCATGATCTCCGACTTTCGCGAGTACCATCGTCTGGCACGGTTTCTAACCTCGCAAACGGACCAGCCGATCGGGTTAGCGTTGGGTCTTGAGAGCTTCCGGCGCCTGTTCGATGAGCGCTACTACGAGGACCTTGATGGCGGGCTACTGGAGGGTTTTGGTCGTCTGTTCAAGAAACAGCTGCGACTGCTCGTTTACCCGCTGCTCGATGAAGCAAGCAAAGAGCTGCGGACTTTGACGGGACTCGAACTCGAGAACGCCCACCAACACCTGTTGGAGTACCTGTTGGCCCGTAGCGCCGTGCACCCGATTAACGATGTCGCCGTGGAACACCTGACTATTCACTCGCCGAACGTACTCGATATGATCAAGACTGGCGATGAGCAATGGAAAAGCTGCGTGCCGAGCGCCGTTGCCGAGCGAATCGTCGAACGAAACTTGTTTGGCTACCGCGCCGCGAACGGCTAGCCCGCCCCACTGTCCGGACAACGCTCACGGAGCCGTGAGCCGATTTTGCTGTCGTTTTCGCTTCATAAAGGTAAGCGTAAAAACAGCGAATCAGACAACCGGAGTCAGACATGGGCGCACGACACTTCCTAGGCGGTTTAGCCATATCGACAGTGCTTTTCGCGGCCAACGCAACCGCGGCCGGCATGGGGCCTCTCGACGATGTCATTCAGCCGCGCACCGACGCGACCTGGACCGTCGCCCCGTTGCCCGGTGGCGGCTGGCAGTTCGATAACGCGGCGGCGCGGTACGCGATTACCTATGTTTACCTGTACGCGGCGGGCGACGAGGCGGGCCGGCGCGAAGTCTCGGTTGATGTCGATGTCGTCGCCGGCGAACCGGACTCGCTCGCCGGTATTTTGTATGGCTTCGAAGAAGCGCCGCGCTCGTACTTCATGTTCACGCTCGGCGGTGATCGCAGTATCAACCTGCATTACTTCGAAGACGGCTCCATGGACGAAAAAATGAAGCTCGGCATCGGTGATCTCGCCGACGGACCGGTCCGGCTCACCGTGCGCGAGTACGGCAACGAAATCGCTTTACTCGTAAACGGCCAAGAGAAGTCACGGATCGGTAACGATCGCATCGGGCGCGGCGCTGTCGGTGTCGTGGCTGCCCACGTCGGCCGATTTCAATTCAATGCGTTCGAGATAGACGTTCGGTAAAGCATCACGGTCAACGATCGATTGTGACGTCGGGTTCGCGATTGAACTCGCGACTGAATAAAGCCCAACTGGCCAAGAAGACAGCGGCGACGGCGGGACCGAGTACGAACCCGGATAAGCCGAACAAACCAAGTCCACCTAGAGTCGTTAGCAGCACCAGGTAATCGGGCATCTTGGTATCGCGACCGATGAGGTACGGGCGCAGCAGATTGTCGACGAAGCTGATGACAACCGCACCAAAAACAAACAGGGCGACGGCCTTGCCGACCTGACCATCACTGGCCAATATTATGGCCGCCGGCACCCAGATCAGCGCGGAACCGATGATCGGTAGCATGGACAGCACGGCCATGACGACGCCCCACAGTACCGCCGCGCGAATATCGAGCGCCGCAAACGCCAACCCGCCCAGCGTCCCTTGGACGATCCCGACGACGAACGTGCCTTTGACCGTTGCTCGCAGCACCTCGGCGATCTTATCGATAAGAAACGCCTCGCGCGCATCGCCAAGGGGTAGCGCGGCCAGTATGGCCGCAACGATTGATTCGCCGTCGCGCAACAGGAAAAACAACAGGTACAACATGACGAGCAATAACACGCTGGTACGAACGGCGTTCTGGCCGATGACTAGCACCCGCGATGCAAGAAACTGGCTAATAGAGACAGCCGAGTCCGACAAACTGCTGCGCACCTCGCCCAAGTCCATGCCCACTTGATCAAGAAACGTACGCACGGTCGGCAGGCGGTTTTCAACCCAGCCAACAATGACACCCGGGTCGAATTCGCGCGCCTGAATGTCGCGTAGGATCGCTGTTGCTTCGTCGGCCACAGCGGCACCGACCAGCATCGACGGGATAATGACAAACAACAGGATAACGATTAGCGTCACGAGCGCGGCTAAGCCGCGTCGACCGCCGAACAAACGCCGGAAAAAAACATTGGGCGCGCGAAACACCAATGCCAATATCGTCGCCCACAATATCGGTTCGACAAACCCCGCCAACAAGGCCAGGAAAGCCAGGCTAACGAAACCCAAAAACGCTAAGAACGACGCGTTCTCGATGTTGGCTTGTGAGGGGCGTGACATGGTCCCGATGTTACCGCATCGGGCCCGATACCCCGTGTGCGCTCGACTCGCGGCTTAGCCGTCTATTCGCGCGGCCCCGGCAGACGACGGGCGAATCCGCCGATTAGCTTCCAGGCACCATCTTGCTGCTGCCAAACGTGGATGTTTTCGTAATACTCATCGACATCACGCTCGCCCTCGGCCGCCATGCCATCACCTAAACGGGTTCGGTGGTTCAGAAAATACATCAGCGCTGTATCACCGCTGAGCGAGAACCCTTGGCGGCTGAGGTCGCTTACCTCTCCTCGCAACGCAATAGCGGCGTCGGCCGACGCTTTGAGCGCGTCGAGGTTCGTCGGTGTCGGCAACACCGGTGGCCAACCGAGGTAGTCATCGCTCGCCGAGTCGAGATACGTGCGAATGGTGCCATTACCGCGCCCTTCGAAAATAGCGAGTTCCTGCTGCCAAATGAGTGCCTCGATATCCTCGGCAGAAGCCATTACTGGCGCCGGCGCCTCTGGCGCACAGGCGGACACTATCGCCAGTGCAACGGCAACCCAAACCGCTTTGTAGACAGAGGACTCAAACAGCGTTCGCATCGACAAACTCCTCGTTGGTCAGGTGATTCATGTTCATGGCTGAACAGCGCTCGGTCACAGGCTAGCGTTTTTTCGGTGCGGTGCTGGCACGAATTGCCGCTAAATCGAGCGTGTCACGATGCGCTGCGCCAGCGATTCGAGCAACGAATTGGTCGCGGTCCGTCTGCAACGCCTCCGTCAGCGCGGCATCGGGCTCATAGTCACCGACGGCTCCGGCCGTGATCAGTCCCGCCTCAGCGAGAATGTGCTCGAGCACCAAAACGCGATCACGCAATATCCACAGCTCCGACATCAATTCGGTGTTGGTTCGCGCCAAGGCGTCGGCCTGCGCCGACCCGAGGTACGGTCGCTCGGGCTTATCGGTGGTTCGTGCCATCACGCACTTCCTGTTTGTTGCGACGACGAGTCGGGTTTGGTCGCCCGTGTAACCCACGGATAGCCCGTCTCTTGCAAGGCATATTCTTCCACATCGACAAAGCCGATATCGGTCAACACGGCAGCGAGATTCAGCATGCAGGCTTCAATGAAATAAGGTTCGGCGCGATTGTCGCGTTCCCACGCCAGCAGGCCGGCCCGAAACGGACTAACCGCACGAAACGGTGGCGGGTCTGAAATAACGATGTCGCCACCGGGCGCCAAGATACGGAACATTTCTTTGAGGACGTCGATACTGACCACCGCCGGCAGTTCGTGGTGCAAGGCATACGAGATCACCCCATCGACCGCATTGTCGGGTTCGCCGGTCTTGCGCGCATCTTCTTGCCGGAACTCGATGTCCCAGCCGCGCTGCTCACTGAAGGCCAAACCGTTACGGAGCACTTTGGCGGACAGATCACCACCGACCAGCTCCGCTTCCGGAAAGCGTTGCCGACACAAACCGAGTGTACCGGCACCGCCACAACCGGGGTCGTAGATGCGCTGGTAACGGTCCTTACGAAATTGGGCAATCACTTGCCGGCGTTGTTCCAACAGATCGTCGCCGACAGCAACCGCAGCAAAACCGCCGCGACTAAAGACATGCGGTATGAAGCCAGCGAACGCCATCGGTCCACTCAAGTCGTAGCTGTCTAAGCCTCCCGGTTGTAGGTGCCACTCAACACCGGCGTAATAATCCGGCTCCTCGAGCGTCGGATCGAGCTGCAAACGCGGATGCACAGTGGGGCTCTCGGCAGAGCGCGGCTGCGCGTATTGGTCGCGGCGCCGTTCAACACCTACGATCGAGCGCACCCAGTTCTCCTCAGCGACATAGCGCTGATAAAACCGATTGAAACGGTAGGCCAAGGACCGTTCTGCAACGTCTCGAATCGTATCGAGACGCTCCGGCCAGTCCTCGTCCTTTACGGCTTGCTGAGTCTGGCTACTGAGGTCGCTCGCTACCGCGTGTTGATCGAAATCGCTCTCGGCGCGTTCTAAAAGCGCTGTTGATGAGAACACTTGCAGCGAGCCGAGCAATTGCAAACCGGCGCGAGCGTGTTGATCAAGACTCATGGTTTCAGGCTCCTTCATTAGTCGCTGTTCGCCCTGGTACGGAGTCTTCCAGGGTGTAGCGCGACAGCAATAACACCGCCATGCCGTACATGGCTAGCGGTAGCCAAACAATACCGATGTACACGGCCAGTTCCGCGCTTGCCGGTTGTTGATCGAGAGGCTGCGTCTTGTCGAAATGCAGCAGACTAAGCAGCGCACCGAGTGCCAATGGACCCACCGAGTAACCGAGCCGTTCAACAAATACGTAGATCGACGTGTAGACACCCTCTCGACTAATGCCGGAACGCTGGCGGTCATAGTCGATGGTATCTAGCCACATCGCCTGACTGTTGAGCAGGATCGCCGACCCGAAAACGCCGGCAAGCACAGCCCGAACGACGACGGCCGTGTAGGCGGTGTCAGGTGTGGCCACGAGCCAGACTAACGATGACACCATCTCCCCAACGACACCGATGACGACACCACGACGCTTCGTCATCGAGTCGCCGAGCCGACGCCAGACCGGAACAGCGACAACGATGCTTAGCGTGACAACAACACCGAATACCGACAACAAGCGGAAGTCTTGCTTTAAAACAACCGTCACGTAGAACGCTAGTGTGCTCGACACCGCGGCGATAGCGATGAATTGCAGTACTTTGAAGCCGATTAGCGTCATGAAGGGTCGGTTCTGCAACATCGCAGACAAGTGCTCGGCGTAGCGGGTATTGGTTTCAGTCCGGCGCGAAGCATTGGCGGATGCCGTACCGGCAAACGCCGCCAACATAAACATGGCGACCACGGCGCCGATAATAATCCCCGTGAGTTGATACGCGCGTCCGTCGCCGCCCAAAAGATCAACCAATGCGGGGCCACCCGCGTTACCTAACAAGCCGCCAAGCATCATAAAAGTCACGCGGTAGCTCATGATTGACAACCGCTCACCGCGATCTTCCGTCATCTCCACCGGCATAGCGAGATACGGGACGTTAAACACGGTAAAGCCGATGGAATAAACAACCAGGGCAACAAAGGCGATGGCCGCCGCTGTCGCTGGGGTTGACATGGAGTGGACCGAATAGACCAACGGCAACGCGGCGCCGCAGACCAATGCACCGACGAACAAATAGGGCCGCCGCCGACCCAGTCTTGTTTGGGTACGGTCGGTGAGCCAACCCATCAGCGGATCCAGAAACGCATCGACCACACGTGCCGCCGCGACAAGCGCGCCGGCTACGAATGGTTCAAGTTGCACTTCGACGGTTAGATACAACAGTATCAACGCGGTAACGAAGTTCAGGTACGCGATCGTCCCAAACGAACCGGCACCCCACGCAATGGCTGTTAGTCGCCTGACGGCCATCGCACTAATACCCTAACGCAGCACTGGCGAGGTTTGGCAGTAGAGCATCGTCCCACGCACCGCGTAACGCCCCAAGGCGCACGATGACAAGGTCAGCTTGCCGACTCACGTAAACCCGTTGGCCACCGTAACCGTCGAGGAACAACCAATCGTCGAGCCGGTACGGCTCGCTAGCGAACGTTGAGAACCCTTCATTGAAGTCGTTGTAGTAGCGCCGTGCTTGGTAGGTGGCGCCACGCCACAGTAACCAGCCGTAGTTTGGATTCGTCGCCGACGGGGCGGCAACCTCATCCATCACACCCGCGGCGATAACGCGCTCGCCGAGGAAACTACCGTTGTCTTTGATCAGCAGACCAACGCGCAGCCAGTCACGCGCAGTAGCCAACAGTGCCGACTGCGCCCGCGGAAACCCATCGGGCTCGTTCCGCCAAACGTAGGCGTCCGACGCGCCGATCCGTTGCCACAGCCGCGCGGCGAGGTAGCGTTCATAGGGCTGACCGGTTGCCGCCTCAAGCGCCAGTAACAACAGCGGCGGTAACGTGTCTTGGTAATAGAAAACTTCGCCCGGTGTGTCGCGTAACGTGAGGTTCAGTAAGGTGTCGCGTGCGCTCGGCCCATCGGCCCAGAATTTGACGGCCGCTGAATTCATGCCGCCTTCGCGACTTAACGGCTCGAAGCCGGCCGACATCGTCAACAGCTGACGAAGCGTTACGTCGCCGCGCGGATCGTTGCGCCACGCGGGTAGGTAATCACCAATGCGCGCATCGGCACCCTTGAAGACGCCGTCGGTAATGGCGGCGGCGACCGCTAGGCCGAGCACCGTTTTCGCCATCGATGCCGACTCCGGGCGCAGTGACTGACTGTACGGTGCGAAGTATTGCTCGACGACGATTTGGCCGTTATGCCAAACGATCAGCCCGTAGCTCGCCGCTGCGGCTGCGGCCTCGATAACGGGTTCGAACCGTGGGTCGTTAGCGGCTCTCGTCGGCAATGGTGTTGGCTGCGCGCCGACAATATGGCCGAGCGGCTCCATGCGCTCGAGCGCACTCGCGTACCAATCGTCGGGTGGGTCCGGATAGGTCGGTTCGGGTTCGCTGTCAGCCAGCGGGGTGGCGGAGCAGCCGGCCACGCTCAATAGCGCAGTCAGTAAAAGATGGCCTAGTGGGTACTGGCGTCGTGGCATAGTGAAAGTCTGCTGGCCGCAACAACTTAACTCCAGCGCGTGAACAAAAACAGCAGAAAACACCGTTATTTTGCGGCTGTGCCACCGGCATTTACCCGATGCAATGCGCGCCAGAAAATATGCACGGATCGCATGGTGGCTGATGACGAGGCCGGTGTACGCTGAGCGAAAATGGGGACCGTTCGAATGAGCGATAACACCAAGCCTTGGTGGCAATACGACCCGGCGGTAGAAAGCCAAAGCGCCGATAACCCGCATGCACCGCTAAGCGATGCCCAGCGCCGCGATACGTTTCCGTTGTTGTCGTTGGCATTCGGCTGGGGCTTTTTGGTCACCGGCCTACTGACTGGGGGTGCGCTCGGTAAGGGTATGCCCTTTTGGCCGGACCTGGTTGCCGCATCGTTCCTTGGCAACTTCATGAATTTCGTCATCGGTGCCTTGGTCGGTTATATCGGCTACAAGACGGCCTGCAACAGCGGTCTGTTGTACCGGTTTGCGTACGGCAACATCGGCGCTTATCTGCCGGTTCTGTTCGTCGCCGCATTAACGATTGGCTGGCAAGGCATCGTCGTTGGCGCATTCGGCTTCGCCTGGGCTCAAGCGGTCGATACACCAACGTTCTATGCCGTCGCATTGTTCGCCGGCCTGCTCTACACGGTTACGACGTTCTATGGCGTCGCCGCACTCGAAAAGGTCAGCATGCCATCTGTGCTGGTCCTTATTGTTGTCGGCGTCTACGCCGCTTGGTTGAACGTCGACAAAGTGGGCGGTTGGCCTGCGTTCCTAGCCGTCTCACGCGATCAGAGTGCCGCCGAGCCGCTGGGCTTTCTGGAAGCGATTAACTTGGTGGTCGGCTCATGGATCGTTGGCGCGATTGTCATGGCCGAGTACACCCGCTTCGCCCGCAAGGCCTGGGTCGCGCTCGCCATACCGTTTATCGTGCTGATCGTCTCGCAGTTTTTTCTGCAACTGATCGGCGCAATGGGTGGCGTGGTATCGGGCACGTACGAATTTACGACGTACATGCTGCAACAAGGCATGGTCATCGGTGGCCTTGGTCTGATCGGTATGAGCCTCGCGCTATGGACGACGGGCGATGCCAATTTGTACCTTCCGGCGGTGCAAACCGCTAGCGTGTTTCGCAAGCCGCAGAAGCTCACGACGGTGATTTGTGGCTTGCTCGGTACGGTGTTGGGCCTAGGGATTTACCAGTATTTCTTGGATTGGATTGGTTTGCTGGCCGCAATCGTTCCGCCGTTGATCGGACCGGTGATCGTCGATTACTACTGGGTCAATCGCGCCCGCTACGACGCAACGCAAATCGAACGGTTACCCGCGTGGAACCCCATCGCCGTGCTGGCGTATCTCAGCGGCGCGATCGTTGCGTACTTATCCAACGCCGGTATTACGGTACCGGGCCTCGGCTGGTTGTTCCCGTCGCTGACCGGTCTCGTGGTTTCGGTCATCGCCTACGCGGTCCTCCACGGCATCGCGCGCTTGTTCGGCAAAACGTATGGGCCGGCTAGTCTTAACGAAAGCGCTTAGCGGTCCAGTATGGCAACCAGCGTATCGATAGCCTCAACGAGCCGTTGTGCAAATTCGGCCGCATCGTCCTCGGCTGAGATGCTTCGCACAAGGATGTTCTCAATAGCCTCTGTGCGAAGACGGTCCGGATCAAATTGATACCCGGACTCTGGAATAACGCCGGAGTCAAAGTCGGCGAAGCGAATGGCTAGCAAAGGCACATGCTGACCCAGCGTCTCGGCGAAAGTATCGACGAATAGCGTAGCCAGTTCGTTTTGAATCACGTTGTGATGCTCAATAGCGCGTCGGTATCGCGAGATTGCGAGCTGCAACTCCGGTGATCCTAAGAGTGCAAGACCACCGGCACCGACAAGGTTGTCGAGCGCCGAGGTCGCTGGCCGGTAATCATCGAAACGCGCAGTTGCGATGACTTTACGTTGAATGGTCGCGGGGTCGGCCTCCGGGTCTTGTTGCGACAATACACCGATGAGATCGGCCGCATTGGCAGCCCGCGCGCGGTGGGCACAGATTGCGCCAGGCCAACTACCCGGTTTGCGCTCGGGGCAGTTTTCAGAGCCATTCGGACCCTCCAAGCCGGCGCGGTTTTCCAGCAGCTCGATCCGGAGGCTAGCAACGTACTCCTCAGCCGCGCGCCGTTCGGCACGCTGCTCCCACCACGACTGCCCGATCAACGCAAGTATGACCCCGGCAAACAAAAGAACGGCCTCCCCGGCGGCCTGGTACCAATTTACGGTGTGACGTGGTTCACGCGGCTCGGCCACGGACACCCCTCCGGCTTGCCATAACGTCGCTAATCGTACGTAACGAAGCGTTTTCGGTCCAAATAGGTCGCAGTTTTTGCTGTGTCAAACATCAACGACAGTCACGTTTTTGGTCCGTAGAGTTCGCTCCAAGGTTTGAGACCGAGCGAAATACTCATGTCGAAATTCAAAACTTTGTTAGTTGCCTTAGTCGCGCTAGGACCAGCAACGGCGTTTGCTGGACTCATCGACTTTCGTTACGAATTCCGTGGTGGATCTGTGCTAGCCGGTCAAGTTGACGGCACCGTGCAATCCGACGGCGATACGTTCGTCGTTAACGGGTTCGGCAACGTTACGCTCGATGACGTGGCGCTAAACCCGATCGACCCATCGGACATCTGCTCCGGTGCGGACTTCCCGCGTTGCTTATCGGTTCCGTTGATGAGCTTCTCGGGCACCGTCATGGACGTGTTCGTTTGCTCGCTCGGCTTTAGCCGTTGGGGCAACTGCTCGTTCGCCCGCGACGGTGGTTTTTACTTCTCTACGGCTGGCCGTTACCAGTTTGCCCGCGCAGGCAATCGGGGAACCGGTCTGGTCACTGATTGGCGGTACTCGCCGGGCAACTGGTCCGCCCGCCCGACTACCGATGTTGTCGCTGTTCCGGAACCCGGCACAGCTGCCCTACTCGGCCTCGGTTTTCTAGTCGCATGGAGCCGGCGCCGACGCGCAACCTCATAACAACAACAATAAAGCAAGTCTTGAGCCCGGCTTTGGAGGATCTAGAGCCGGGCTTTTTATTGGTGGGTTAGGAAGCCCGGCAACGCTATTGTCTTAGTATTAAGAATGCTCCCGACGGCGTTCCGCCGAGCGGGATCTTGTAAAACAACCTCAGCTTGACCCTGCGCGACGGTGACGCCGCTCGTTGGTTACCGGGCTCAACCACCGGTACCTGAGGGTCCGAGGTCCTCGTTGTTCGCAGCAGAGGCCAAGCGCCATCGCATCTTAGTGGAGTCGCCGGTCATGACCGCCGTGGCCTTGGTGGTCGGCTTGGGTATTTGCCGCTCGCTGCGATGCTCGACCGTCGTTAGCCTCAGCCATGGCTACAGCCATAGCGATACGACGGATTAGCGGTTCACAGACCCGAACCGTCGCTGGCTGCAGCACCGAATTCAAGCTCATCGCACATCCATGCAAATTCCCAGACTGCGCGCTGCGAACAGCGGTCACAAAGGCCTGCTCGTGAGGCGAGACGCACGGGCAAAAGGGTTGGTGCAGTTGAATCGTCTCTGACGAACCGACCAACATCGCATTGAGATAATCGGTCAGGGCGTTATACGCACAGTCGACGTCGCCAAGTGCCATGGCCCACTTAAGGTGCTCCACCGGCGGGGTTTTCTGATTGACGACACAGCGCAAGTAAATGCGTGACGTCCACAGCAGTAAGTTAAGCGGTTTGTCGCTGGGCGGCTGGCCCCAATCCGGTTGCATCATTGATTGTTCCTTATGGTCACCGACCGACAAATCAGTCGGCCTGATTACTGGGGTCACTCGAACCTTGCGACTCGTCAGTTTCCCAACGGTGAATGCCCAATCCAGTGACGCAGTTCCGTAATTGCCATTGCAATTTTGTCCCTCATCACGCTTAATGGGATCGTAATGCGAATGCAAATGATTCGCAACTGCAAAACCGCCTGTTGGAGGGTAAGAAAATGTTGAGACGATTACTGGCTGCAGCAGCGCTGCTGGGTGCTGCGCCGTTCGCGATGGCCGATTGCGAGTTCACTGTGGAGGTCGGCGACGGCTTGCAGTACAGCGTGACCGAAATGACCGCGGAGAAAAGCTGCGGCACCGTGAAAGTCACCATAACGCACACAGGGACGCTGCCGGCTCAAGGCATGGGCCATAATTGGGTATTAAGCGCCGCCTCGGACGTCGATTCGATCGCCATGGACGGAATCAGCGCGGGCTTCGACAACAACTATTTGCCGCCCGGTGACGAACGCATTCTTGCGTCGACGAAACTGGTCGGTGGTGGAGAATCGGCGACTGTTGAGTTCTCTGTTGCCGATCTCGCTGGCGATTTGATGTTCTTCTGCTCCTTCCCAGGGCATACCGCGTTGATGAAAGGGACGTTCAAACTCGTTTGAGCGGCACTCGTGGTGAACGATCGATGGTTACAAGGCGCGGCCGCGACATTGATTGTTGCGGTCGCGTTTTTTTTACCGCCTGAGCCCGTCTCTGGTTCGATAGATCGAGACCCCGAACTGCCCCATATCGCGTTGTTGCCGGCCGGTGGCTCGCTGACGTCGACAACACCTAACTCGGACCAGCCACTAACGTGGCCGCAAGAACAACACCGCTCCGCGCAAGTCATGCGTGGCGCGGCGCTGTTTCTTCGTGACTGGACGGCGCCACAAGCCGCCAGCAGTGGACTCGGCCCGACCTTCGATGCCGCTTCGTGTGGCGCATGCCATGTCGAGCTCAAGCTACGGAGTCAGCCAACCAATAGCGATATGCCCGTTGGCGTGGTTGCTCGCACAGTCACACTACCTGACGCTGACCTCTTTGGCGCCCAAGTGAACACGGACAGTATTGCTGGCGCCGAACCAGAGGGCCGGCTTGCCGTCGAGTGGCAAACTTCAACCGTTACCTATCCCGATGGCAATCGCGTTGAGTTGCGCAAGCCGGTCGTCCGAGCTACCCATGTAGCCAGCGGTACAGAGACTGTCGTTGCACTCCGATCGCCGCCGTTATTGTTCGGGTGGGGGCTCATGATTGCGGCGGATCCGGTCTATCTTGATCATTTTGACCATGATACGGCCGGCAGTCCGTTGCCGACCGGTCGGTCGGCGCGAAACGCAGCAGGCCAGCGGCAAACGCTTGGCTGGAAGAATTCGCATGCGACGCTGGCCGCACAAATCGCGACAGCGTTCCGCGAGGATATGGGCATAGACAGTGCAAGCGCTTGCACGCAGACCCCCTGCCCAGCGGAGTTAACGGCAGCTGATCTTAACGCCGTTGTCGAGTTTGTAAGGTATCTGCCAGTTCCAGAACAACGACCGCACAGACCCCGTATGTACCAGCGCGGTGAGATGCTGTTCGGACAAATCCAATGCGACAGCTGCCACATCCCGGTACTTCGAACCGCCGCGGATACAAAGGCTACGTTTTCGCAGCAAACAATCTGGCCTTACACAGACTTAATGCTGCATGACATGGGTGAGGGCTTGGCCGACCCGGGCGATGGCGCACAGCGTTCACAATGGCGTACCGCCGCCCTGTGGGGTATCGGCCTAGTTGAGGAGCGACGCCCGGAGCACGGCTTTTTGCACGACGGTAGAGCGCGCACCGTGGAAGAGGCGATCCTATGGCACGGCGGCGAGGCCGACGACAGCCGTGACCTGTTTACGAGGCTGACACTCCAACAACGGCAAGCGCTGTTGGAGTATGTGCGGGCGTTGTAAGCTATTGCCAGCTGAGCCTGCGGCGAACGACCGTCGTGGTGGTCTGTTGGTTGGCACGGCTATGAAAATACCGAGGGAGAATCGATGAAACGAATGAACCAGAGTCTAAAGAACTGGACTGTCTTGGCCTTCGCGCTGTCGCTTGCGGCTTGTGGCGGCTCAGAGTCCACCGATACCGCCGAATCGACGATTGAGTCGGCCGCTGACACCGTGACAGAGACCGTTGATGACGCCGTTGACACCGCGACCGAGGCGGCCGACGGCGCGGTAGACGCCGCCTCTGACATGATGGACGACGCCGCGGACGCGGTTGCCGATGCCGTTGATGAAACGGTAGACGCGGCCGACGACGCCATGGACGCCGCGCACAGCACCATGGATAGCGCTGCGGATGCAGTTGACGACGCAGCAGGCGCGCTTGCTGGTGCGGCCGCAGCGCCACCGGCCGACGACGGCGATCCATGCACACTCAACATAACGGCCGGCGACAATATTGCCTACAGCACTAACGAGCTGTCAGTGCCGTCCAGCTGCACCAATGTCACGGTGACGCTGACGCACACCGGAAACTTGCCGAAGATTGCGATGGGCCACAATTGGGTGCTCGCTGCTGCCGGTGATGCCGATGCCGTGGCTGCCGCGGGAACTGGCGCCGGCGTTGACGGCAATTACCTGCCGGCAGGCGACGAGCGCATTATCGCTGCAACAGAATTGGTTGGCGGCGGAGAAAGTTCTAGTGTCACGTTTGCGCTAAGTAAACTGAAGTCAGGCACCGACTACGTTTACGTCTGCTCGTTTCCCGGGCATTGGACGATTATGAAAGGCACGTTCACCGTTACCGGCTAGGTACCAGGGAAGGCTGAAGCCGTTTTGACGACAAGTCAAAGCGAAACAGGCAGGTCGAGTTTCGGCCTGCCTTTTTTGTTGCCGCAAAGAGCGCGTTAGCCGCGATAACCGCGTGCTGATTTCCTCTCGCCGCGTGCCAGTACAAGACCCGCCCCGAATTGACGACGAAACGCCGGTAGTTTGTAGAGCAGCGAGTACAGCCGTGCTCGCGACGGGTAAGGCTCGCCGTAATGCCATACTTGTTCGGCACGAATCCCCGGCACGCTGGCGAGCAAAGGCGCGACGTCTTCCAAGTCGATACCCCATGGCATGGGTGGCGCCTGGTAATACCGAGTCACGTTGAATCCCTCCAGCGTTCGACGCGAGAACGCCGGCGGAATGGTATCGAAGTAAATCCAGGCGGTGGGAAACTGATCGGCAATGGTGGCGAGTAAGCCAATCGCCTCCTCGTCGGTGAAGTACATCAGCAATCCGGCAGCGTTAAAGAACGGTGTCGTGCCGCTAGGGATCGCGTCTGTCCATGCCGTATCGAGGGCTGAGCATGCAATCGACGTCAAACCGGCTCGCTCGGGCAACAAGCGCTTGCGTAACGCGACCACGTCCGGCACATCGACGCTGTACCACCGAATATCGGGATGATCGATTCGCCACGGCTGAGTCTCTAAGCCATCGCCCAAACTAACCACGATCGGGTCTTGACCTGCGGGAAGTTCACGCAAATACCGGGCGACGAGATCATCGCCGTGCTTGGCACGGATGACATGAGCGACGTTGGGTCGGCCGAAATGACGTCGAAAGTCGTAGTCAATGGCATCGACGAGTTCGTGCGCGAGCGGATCGACGAGCAACTTATTGGAGCGACGCTGCTCAGCGGCGCGGTGCCACAGTGGCCATAGCAGCGTTTCCGGCACGCCGGCCAACTCCGGGGCGAGCTTTGTCGATGTCGGTATTTGTGTATCGAGCAGCAAAGAACCCATAGACGCATTCCATGGCGTGGACGACGAACAAAGAGCGTAGTGACAACAGGTCCGAAATGCAAATAAGAATCATTTTTATTTATATGGTCGAACAGTGCCGTCAGGCGGCGTGTGTTATGTGAAAAAACTACACGTTGGAATCCGCTGAATCCGCCTGCGCAAACGACAAGTCTTGTTGCACGACCGTGTCAAATCGCTACTATTGGCAGTCGCGAACGCGTCTCACTTGCGTTTGCCCATTTTGAATGTTGGCGCCACTCGGCGTTACCCGTGTGCCAGGGTGTTGGCATGAGTGATGCGCCACTTAAGACACCCGTGTTGCTGCGGCATGAGACGCGATTCCGCGTCGCCCTGTGTCGCTCTGAACCAGGACAGGCACGCCCGAACCAGGACAGACAAACGTAATGGCAGC
This sequence comes from Pseudomonadota bacterium, assembly GCA_038749025.1. Taxonomy (GTDB): domain Bacteria; phylum Pseudomonadota; class Gammaproteobacteria; order Steroidobacterales; family Woeseiaceae; genus JBCAXA01. The sequence goes on from JBCDIL010000020.1 coordinate 28,166, forward strand.
AAGCGCTAAACACATCACGAACTGGCACGTCACGTCGCGCGTCGTTGCCGCGGCGATTCCAGCGTTTATTCTCGCGAATACCGCCAGCGTGCTATTAGCCCTGCTGTTACCGGGCGCGAAAATTGGCAGCGTCGCAACCGCCATATTGCTGAGTTTCGGTTTGTGGACAGCCATCATCATGTGGGTGTTTACCGTAAAACGCTTGCGCACTGTTTGGGTGGGCCTCATTAGCAGCATTATCGTAACGGCGGGCGCCGCCGCACTACTTCTGTGGTTGGAGACAAACGCATGATCGGTTCTTTTCGACAATCGATGACGTGGCTACACACGTGGGCCGGACTGGTTGTTTGCTGGATTCTCTATTTCATGTTTGTTACCGGTACCGTCGGTTACTTTTACACCGAGATCGATCGGTGGATGCAGCCCGACCGACCCGTCGCGATGGATGCATCGTTTAGCGAAGCGGTCGCCGTTGGGCGTGCCCATCTTGAACGCGAAGGCGCTGGGGCTGACCGGTGGTTTATTAACCCGCCGCGTGGTCGAGAAATCCCACACTTGCGAACGTTTTGGCAAAAACCCGCCGCAGAAGATGGCGGTGATATCCAGCGCGGCAATGACGAACTCGACATGCGCACCGGCGAGACCGTGCCGGAATCGGTCCGCGAAACAGGTGGGGGTCAAACGCTGTACCGGATGCACTACATCCTGCATTACCTCAATCGAGATATTGCTTACCGCCTGGTTGGCATTCTGACCTTGATCATGTTTATCGGCATGGTGACCGGAATCGTTGTTCATAAGAAGATCTTCAAAGACTTTTTCACGTTTCGATTTGCGAAAGGGCAACGTTCCTGGCTGGACATGCACAACCTTTTCAGCGTGACGTCACTACCGTTTCAGTTGATGATTACCTACAGCGGTCTCATCTTTATGGTCACGACATGGATGCCTCTGGTCGCGATTGGCAGCTACAATTTCGATACCGAAAAAGCCGCTGAAGTCATCTCGGAAGCAACTGGCGAGGTCAGCATTGAAGCGGCCGGCGTTCCGGCTGAGTTAGTGGCTTTTGAACCGGTCATCGCCCGCGCCGAACAAGCCTGGGGCGATGATTCGCTGATGCGTATGGAAGTCCGCCACCCCGGTGACGCCAATGCGCGGATCATCGTCTACCGCAAGGAGAATGCATCGCGTGTTCCAGCGCGGATGGTTTTCGATGGCGTGAGCGGCGAGGTCCTCGACGGCCGAACCGACTACGTGTCGACGCCAATTGTCGTCGCGGCAACGTTCCTTGGGCTCCACGAGGGCTTGTTTGCAGGTCCTGTGTTGCGTTGGCTGTACTTTCTCTCCGGCTTGCTCGGCACCGCGATGATTGCGACCGGCGCGATCTACTGGACAGCAAAGCGCCGCAACAAAAATCCCGACGAACCCGAGGGCCGCGGCTTCCGGTTTGTTGAATGCTTGAACATTGGCACCGTCGTCGGTCTCCCTATCGGCATCGCCGCTTACTTTCTTGCTAACCGGCTGTTGCCGCTCGGCATGGAGAATCGGGCTGAGTGGGAAGTCCACGTGATGTTCATCGTGTGGGGCCTGACCCTGCTCTACCCTGTTTTGCGCTCGCGTGTTGAGGCGTGGCGCGAACAAGCATGGCTCGCGGCCGCGGCCTTCGCTGCGATACCGGTGGTCAACGTACTGACGACCGACAATGCCCATTTACTCGTCACACTGCCTGCCGGTGATTGGGTACTCGCGGGCTTTGACCTTACCGCTATCGCCGCGGCAGTCTTATTCGTTGTTGCGGCTCTTCTAATCGGTCGCTACCGCCCACGGTCACACCAATCCGTTGAAGCAGCTGCCGAACGCGGCGACGCGACGGCACAGAGCAGCGCGGTAGCGTAACGATGACTACCGTGGGGTCGTTTGCCTTGTCGTTGATTGGCTTCGCGCTCATTAACTTGTCGATGCGTAAGCACATGAAACAGTGGCGACCGGGTAGCGAACTGTCGAACGGCGCCGTCTGGGTTGTCCGAACGTTGGGCTATCTATTGCTGCTCGCAGCTGCGGTCGTACTGGTACGCACCGACGGGCTAAGCGTTGGGCTCACCACTTATTGCGGCGTGTTGACCGTAGCGGCTTTTGGCATTGCGCTGGCGAATTCCATTCGCGCTACCCGGCTCAAACGCGATCGCAAGGGTCGCGCGTAGAAAGCCATAGTGCAGCGGCGAATCGCAGCGACTGTTGCGATTTAGCGGCAACGGATTCGCTCCTCGATCCACAACGAGTGCTTATTGAACTGCTTGAGGAGCAAAAAAATACGTGTTTGGTATACGAGTGATGTCCATTGCCAACATCAACCACCCCCGTTAGCTAACGCGTGGCAATCTCCACATAAATCGTAGCGTAGATAAGCTTACCGAGCAGAGCTACGCACTGAATACGACGAGTACGCTGACCCAAAGCGCAGCGAAGCGAGAGCGATACTGTGAAAATCGTCATACATCGTTAACTGGTTCGCAGTTTGGAAACACCGGCAGCAAGGACGCTGCCGCGATTTTTCGATGATGACGAGTAGAAAGCGGTCAATCGAAAAACAAGTTCAACGCAGCGAAGAAACGATCCGGCGTTTCGAAGTGTGGCAGCGCACCCGTCATGAACGCGCGTATCGTCCAATTAACTTCGTTGCGGGCCCAATCCGCGCCGCGAAAATCGGTAAAGTCACCGCGCGTACCGTGGCCGAGAAAGACAGGCATCTTTAATCCCTCATAGACCGTGCGGATGTCGTTCGCAAACAGGCGACCACTGATGAAAGCGAGTGGTGCGTACTCGGCGCCGGGCTGGCCAGCGGTTGCAACGGCGTATTCCCACAGCCCCTCGTCGATCGAGTCGGACCCGAAGGTTTTTTTTAGAAAGTAACGCACCGATCGAGGCTTGGTTAGCAGGTTGAACGCGCCACTACCGAACGAGCCAAGCGAGAGTAACCCGCTTAACCACCCTATCTCGCGCGAGCTCATCGGCGCAGCGCGACGGTTTGCATCACTCGCGCGGAAGCCGGTCGGCGTGACAAGCGCTAGGCGACGATAGGTCTCCGGCGCTTGCATGGCCGCGCGAGCGAGAAACTCTGACGATAAGGACAACGCCAGCGCATCAATAGGTTGCTTGTGTTTGGCCACGATACGATTAGTCATCGCCGAGATTGCTGATGTGTACAACGCAATGTCGTAGCGCCGATCGCTACGCTCTGATAGCCCAAACCCAGGCAAGTCGAGCGCATAGATCCGTCGAGTTGCACGGTAGTGATCGAAAATCGGTTTGACTTCGTACGCGGAGCCGGCGGCATTGATGCTATGGATGAGCAGTAGCGGAAGCCCTTCTCCGGCCTCATAGTACTTAAGCTCACCCGCCTCAGAGTCGAAGCCAACAAGGTCCGCTTCCAGTGCCGGCCGTAGTTGTTTCATAAAAGTCATGATGGGAAGCGTACGTTATGTGCCGATAACGTCAATCGGCAGAGGTTGTTTTGGCGAAGGTGTTAGCACCAACGGTGACGAACGGTCGATGCCTAGCCGTTAAGGCTGAGTTGATCGATCGGACACCGCACGGAGCGTCTCTTTTCCTGGCGACTGCTGCTGGATACCGAGCTCACGCACGTACGCCGTGTTAATCAGTGCGCCAAGCCGTTGCCGGTACTCCATACCGAGTTTCAGTGCCTCGAGTTCGTACGATGCCGATAAGCGCGTAGTGGCATTCAGCCAATCGCCTACATCGATATCACCTTGAGTCGCCGCCAGCTCCATATCGTCAAGTACTTGCCACGCCAGCGCGCTTTCGCCGCGTAACGCAGCCGCCACCGCCAGTACGGAGTCCGCCGAAAAGGAAGGTATTGCGGCAATACACGCTCTCGCCTGTTCGATTGCCGACGTATCAATCGCCCGTTGCTGCTGCGCTAGCAGCTGGATCTCGCAACGCTGCAACGGATCGTCAATTTTCACGGCCAGCTCCAAAGCCTTGCGATAGTCGTTTGCCGCGACGGCGTACAGCGCCTGTTCGTAGTAAATCGTCTCGCCATGCAGACGTTCGGCCGTCTCTAAGGCCCGACGACCAACATCAAGCTCGCCAACAGTCCGGGCTAAGGTGCTGAGATTGATGTGCGCCACAGCGCTCAATGGGTCTAGCTCGGCAGCACGCCGTTGCCGCTCGAACGCCTCACGGGTCCGGCCGAACCACCACAACTCCCCGGCTTGCAATGCCAGCGTTTCCGGGTCCATGACGTCAACAGCAGCGCCGCGTAAGCGCCGCTCGACGCCGCGCTGGTACTCGCCGGTCAACATCAACAAACGGCCGTAGCGGATATTGGCCGCCGCGTTGTCGGCTTCAAGCGCCAGCGCTTGCTCCAACGCATACCGCTGTTGGTCGATGAAGGTGTTTTTTTGGGAACCTTGCGCACGCAACGCTTCGAGGTAGTAGCTACTGGCGAGACCAATCCAGGCCTTCGCATTGGCAGGATCGGCCTGTAGCGCTTCTTGGAACAGACGAATCGACTCGGTCAGATCTCCCTTTTGGCGCCTGTCGTAAAAAAAGCGCGCGCGTAAATAAGCGGCGTGGGCCACCTCAGGTTGCGCCGACACGCTAGCTGTTCGATCGGCCGTGAATCGTGGTGCGGCTACAAGCGCAATCGCAGCGACAAGCGCTGCCGCGGCACTCGTGATGACCAAGCGTCGCTTGGTGGATGAAGGCGCGGGCGCCGGTGAATCCGAGTTGACGAGCGACACGGGCCCGGCGAACCGATAACCGACACCGCGAACCAACTCGATGTAGCGTGGTTGACTGGCATCCTCGCCGAGTGCATCCCGCAGCAATTTGATGCGCTGCGTCAGCGTCTCATTGCCGACGACACGGTCTGACCAAACGCTTGACAACAACTCGTCAGCAGTCGCGACGGCCGGTGCTCGAACCGCGAGCGCGTGGAGCAAACGGAAAGACAGCGGTGGCAAGTGCAAGGCCAAGCCATCGCGGCTGACGCGATGGCGTGATAAGTCGATGGTTAAATCACCGGCAAGCAAAACCGCGTCCGTTCGCGGACTGCTCGCCTTTGCACGGGCCATGCAGTGCCTCTCCACGACGCAACGGTCTTGTTGCGGCTTCAGCCCTACGACTTTACCGAACTTTTTTGAAAGCTTTGGTGTTTCTTCAGGCTATTCGTCGCATCCATAACTAGCGTTGTCGCAAGCGGGCAACGGCGTGTTGATCCGCTGCATACATCTAGACGTGGGAGAACGTAACGTGTCAGAAAGAAACTTCACCTGGACCGCTGGGCGGGCAGCGGCCACCGCAGCGACCGTCCTATTGGCGACACTACCGAGCATCGCGGGTGCGACGAATTGGGGCGCTGAATACGGCTACGGCGATTGGTTAGAAACGGTACCGGTTGACGGTGTCGCCGGCGGGTGTCCGATTGAGTCATTTGATGCACGCACGCTGTGGACCGCATCCGGACGGGGCGGCACGCTCGATGTGTGGACCTATGAGCGCAAGCGCAAGAAAGGGCCATTTACCGATGGACCTAATCTGGTCGGTGACCCCGTAAGCTTGCCCGATGCTGATGATTTCTGCCCGACACCCATCGGCGACCGTTGGCTGTTTTTTGTCTCCGATCGACCCGGTGGTTGCGGTGGTGTCGACATGTACATCGTACGGTTACCAAAACACGGCCGGCCAAACTACGCCGAGGCGAAAAACCTAGGCTGTGCGAAAGATGGCGGACCCAACACAGCGGGTCGTGAGCTCGCACCCGCGTTCGTTCGGACTGAGGCGGGTACGTTTCTCTACTACTCCAGCGATATCGACGGCAGCCAGGATATCTACGTCAGTAACCAGTCAATGACCGGCGAGTTCGGTGTCGGCCAACCGGTCCATGAACTCAATGGCGATGCCGCCGACCAGCAGCCAAACGTACGTCGCGATGGGCTTGAAATCGTCTTTAGCTCAAACCGTGATGGCGGTGGACAAGATGTCTTTATCGCCACACGAACATCGGTCTATGAACCGTTTGGTGATGTTCGAAACCTGACAGAGGAATTGGATCTACCGACTGTCGATGGAAACGAAACCCGAGCGTCGCTGTCGCGCGACGGCTACCGCTTATACTACGGCAGCGGCGGCACAATCTTTGTGACCGAAAGGGAACAGATCATCCTTAGCTGTCGTGCACCGCGGTGGTGGCGATTCTTTTCCCGCTGGTTCCGTTAACAGCGGGCGACGCCCAACGGGATCACGAGGCGGGAACAGGGGGAGTTCCCGCCTCGTACTCGTTGTTTGCGCAAACGCTAACGGTAGTTATTGAAACGCCTTCAACACTTGCGCCAGCAGTGCCCATCGGTCAAAACCTTGCTTACCGTAGTCAAGACCGCGGCGCACAATCACAAGGTCATGCGACGGTGCGATAACAACGTACTGGCCACGGTTACCCGCCGTCGCATAGGCATCGGGTGGCACGTCCGCTTTACGATCATCGGGAACCAACCAAAACTGGCCGCCGTAGAAATTACCGCGCTCGGCTAACGATGGCGCTGGCGTTCTGACAAAGTCTATCCACGACTCAGCAACTAGCCGTTCACCGTTCCACATGCCATCGTTCAAGTACAGCAAGCCGAAGCGCGCCAGATCGCGGGCGTTGGTGTACACCTGACTGCTGAGAATGAAGTCGCCGAATCGATCCATGCCGAGTACGGTGTTGCGCATCCCGATTTTATCGAGCAGGCGCCGACGCGCGAAGGCGTGATAGGTCTCGGTGTTGTCGAGAGCTCGACGCAACGCATAGATCGCACGAAGCGTATCAAGGTTTTCGTAATCCCAGGTTGAACCGGGCGTTCGAATTAGCGCACCGCTGCGCAGCATCCGTGCCGAGCTCGCCCCCGCCCAGTAGGCGAGACCCGAACCGGTGGCGTATTCAAGACGATTGTTGTCAACCGGTGCCAGACCACTCGACATGTTCAATACGTGGCGCAGCGTAATGCCGTTGCGCGGGTCGTTTGCCGGATCGTCGGCAACCGGCTGCCACTCGACATCGAGGGGTTCATCGAGCGCTAGTAAGCCGTCATCAACCGCCATTCCCACCAAGGTTGCGGCGATACTTTTTGCTGTCGACCACGTTCGTGTGCGCGTTGTGACATCCACGCCTGGCGCATAGCGCTCGTGAACGATCTGGCCTTTGTGCACAACAATAAGGCTTAGTGTGACTTGCTCGGCGGACTCGCGTTCGAACGCCCAGTTCGACGCGGCCTGCAATCTGCGCGCATCGATGGTCGGTGGCAGTTCCAACGCCGCCACCTGGTCGCCGTCAGGCCATGCAACGGTGGCAGCGTCACCCGGGGGCGGCGCTAGATCGAAGCTCGGTAACGATTCAACGGCATCGAAAGTTTGGTCCGGCGCCAGCGTCATACAGCCAACGCCGCGTTTGTGGGCAGCGCGCATGACCGGAACGCCGTCATCTTGGCCGACTGCGACCGTACGCAGCTCATCATTGACGCGGTAGTTGCCACCGTCAACGGTGCCGATCGGCTCGGGCAAAAAGGCGAGTTCGTCTCGAAAGACTTGCTCAAGTGTCCGATCCGACTCGAACAAGCCATGGCACATGAACAGCGCCTGCATACCACGCCAGATCACGGCCCGGTTGTATTGCCAGTAGTCGAAGGAATCGGCTTGCTGGGCGAGCGTCGGCACCGGGCCCAGTAGTGTTAGCCCAAAGACACTTAGAAACGACATTCTGATCACGATGAGTCTCCCGGTGCCGACCGATGATGACGATGCCACAACATGCGCACGCAGCCCGTAACAGTCGATAAGTTGTCGCGCCCAACGGGCGTCGGTACGGGCGTTGACCGTTCGATCATTGACGAGTCATCCAAATTCGCTATCGTTGTCGAATACTACAGAATCTAGACGCAATGGAGGGGACGGCTATGCGTAGCATCGTATCGTTGATCGCGCTTTGCCTGAGCATTGTCTCAGCACCGGTCGAGGCGGCAATGACGGCCGACAATTTGACGAAAATTAAGTTCTCCGGAGGCGGTCGGGTAATGAACGCCTTCGCAGGAAAGGCAGCGAAGGACGGGTTGGAATCCATGACGTCGATCGACGGCGACCGCCAGGTAACCAAGACCGGCAAAGAAGTCGAAGTGGTCGATCTCGCCGCGGAGAAAATCTGGACCTATAAACTCAAGCGCAGTGGCAAAGCGGGCCGTTGCAAGGTAACCACCTTCGCTGAACAGCGTGAAGCCATGGCCGGCCTGAAGGAATTGAACTTCGGTCAAGCTCAAGCTGATGCTGAAGCGGACGCTGCCGCCGATGGCGCGACGCTACCGGAGTACGAAGTCAACGTCACAATCGACGAAACGGATACGCAAGAGACGCATGCGGGCATGACCGGCAATATCGTTAACATTACGGTGCTGGTCCATCGCCCCGAGATGACGCTCGAACAAGGCGGTGGCGCACGCGTGGCAACGACGTTGGTGGTCGGACCAAAACCCGACGGTTGGGATGAGACGATCGACTGGAGTCGTCGTTACCTAGAAGCAATGGATCTCGATGGCGAACAACTGCGAGGGCTCGGTCAACTGTTGGCTGCGTCGCCGCAGCTGGGGCAAGCGATGGACGAGTACAACGCGAAAAAAGACGCCCTCGACGGCGCCATTCTGCGCTCCGAAATGCAGCTCTTTACAATGAGCGACCCACGCGCACCGCAACAGGAAGAGGCAACAGACGAGGGTATTCCGACCAGCCTTGGCGGACTCGGTGCGCGCCTCGGCGGGAAACTGTTGCAACGTAAACGCGACGAAGCAAACGCTGCTGGGCCTCAGAAAGTATTTGAGACCTCAACGGTTTTGCAATCGTACGCGCCGGAGGCTAGCCCGTTGCTGGTACTGCCGGATCGTTGTGAGCAGTAGCCTAAGTAGCAGCTGAGGTATATCGCGGCGAGACGCCGCTCCCACATCAGTAGAAACGTAACGGTCAACGAAGCTGTGGGAGGGCCGTCTTGGCCCGATTCCATCCGCGGCTCTATCGCGGTGGGGTGAAGCCCGGGAACGCCGAAGCACAGCTTTGGCCGGGTTGAACGCGACGAGCCTACCGGCGAGTCGCCTTGGGCCGCTCCCACATCATTAGAAACGTAGCGATAAACGAAGCTGTGGGAGGGCCGTCTTGGCCCGATGAACGCCGAACGATTCGATACTCGCTGGGACCTGCACCATAAAAGCCGCACCCGTTCCGGGTGCGGCTGTCGTTATGGCGACGGTTTTCGTACCCGACCGTTTCCTGAGGAAAAACGACCGGTGAGAAAACCGTCGTCAATCGGCTGTCACGACAAACTCGACCGTGTTGCCACCGAACAGGCGCAACGTGGTGCGATAGACACCCGGTTGGTTGCCGCTAACGAATTGCAAATCGAGTCGCCCGACCTCTTGCGGACCAATACCAGGTGTTGCGCCGATAACCGGCGTTGCTGGGAGACGCTGCGGACAATCGATCTGCTCGATACGTTGCTGACGCGCGCGCGGTGGTGCATTGATCCGCGCCGTGCCAATCACCCGCCGCCACCAGGGGCCATGCGCATTAACCCGCATTAGCAGATAGTAGTCGCGTCCGAACGGTCGCAGCGCAATGTCATCGAGTACCTCGCCATTGCGCCCCCAAACCAAGAACGTCCAGGCGAAAGGTGCGGACTCCAGCAAACCGCTCGTTTGATACAGCGGGTTGTCGGGGTTCGGTGGATTGCTACCCGGACCGCAAGCCACGCCACCCGGCAATTGCCCGGACAGGGCTTTAACGAAAACGGACGTGGAATTGATACTCGGCGCGGGCTGATGGCGAATCGTCACTAAGCCCTCGCCGGTCTCGACGGCGCCGCCCGGTCCGGTCTCGGCTTCAACTCGTAACCGGTACTGACCCGCCGGTGGGTTGCTTACACCATTCAGTATGAGATGAACCTGCTTGATGCCAGGCGATGAATCGATGTTTTTCGCCGCCGTAATGACAAGTGCATTGCGCGCTTCGTCGATACTCAGCGTTGCACTGAGAATCGGCGGAAACAACGGGTCTTGTGGCCAGCCGCGCAGCAACACTGCCGTCGTGCACTGCAGATTTCCGGGTACACACGGCTGATCGGGAAGTGGCGGTACCGGCGGGAACGGGAAAGGGACGTCCCGCAGTGGGTAGTTGGGATCGATGTTCGATAGATCGAAAGCCGGCGGCATTAGCACGGTAATGGTGCGGCCTGCGGCGAGCGTCCGACCGGTGACGCTCGGATCGAGCGAGCCGTCGAGCGTTATCAATAGATCCGTCGGCGCGCCGGCCACATCGCCGTTGAACACAATGGGTGCATTATCGATGGCGGCGACGATCCCAGTGGCCCCAGGCGTGTCATCAGCCAACGCGTTATGTGAATTGAACACGATCACCACCAAAACGGCGAAGGCGCGAATAATGCATTGCATGATCGAAGATCCTTACGATTGTGAGTCACAACCACGCTAGGTGGCACCATCTCAGAGCGCATGAAAGAAACCGTAATGTTTGCTGAAAGCGCTGGAAACGCGGTGCTACACTTTTAGGAAAACAAGACGTTATGAACGACGATGGTCGGGATTGATAAGCAATACCGGTTTGCTGACTTGGTACTCAGTACCGGACAGCACGCGCTCTGGCGCGGCACGGAGAAGATAGAACTCGCGCCGACAAGCTTTGCGTTTTTGCTGGCCTTGCTGGAAGCGGCGCCGTCGGCACTATCTGTCGACACGCTCATTGAACAAGTCTGGCCCGGCAAAATTGTAGCCCCGGAAACGGTAAGCCAACGTGTACGTTTGCTGCGGCAGGTACTTGGCGACAATGCGCAAGATCCACGCTATGTCCGCGGGATTCGTGGTTTCGGTTATCAACTCGTGCCCGATGTCTCAACGCTCGCCCACGACGTACCCACGGTCTTGTTCGGAAACGCGGCAAACGGTGACACGCCGTTGCCGCTCCCGGACCAACCGTCAATCGTGGTTGTACCGTTTGTCGATGACGGCCGAAGCGTCGTATCCCGCCGAGTAGCCATCGGGGTTTCCCATGACATTCACGTGCTACTCGCCCGTACACGGTCGTTTTTCGTTATCGCCCGCGGATCCGCGTTGCGCTACGCCAGCATCGAGCCGGACCCAGCGCGATTAAGTCGCGAGCTGGGTGTACGTTACGTCTTGCACGGCAAGGTCAGTTACCACGCGGCAACACTCGCGGTTCACGCCACACTCGTTGATGGTGTAACGCACCAAGTCATCTGGGAAGATCTATTTGAGCGCTCACTTGACGAGGTCTTTGATTTACAACAGGACGTGACCGAGGCCGTTAGCTCAGCAGTTCAAGTCGAGATCGACCGGCAAGAGCGAAGGCGGGCTATGCTCAACGCGACGGCCAACGTGGACGCGTGGGCAGCGTTTCATATCGGCTGTCACCATATGTACACGTTTTCCGCCGAGTCACTCGACGAAACAGAAAGATGGTTTACGCGAGCGATTTCATTAGATCCCACCGCACCGCGACCGCATGCCGGGTTATCGTGGGTCCATTGGCAACGAGTTTTTCTGGGATTGGCCGACGATTCGGCCCCGTCGGCACAAGCGGCGCTTGAATCGGCGCAACAGGCGCTTTTGCTTGATCGTGAAGACCCATTCGGTCATTGGGCTTATGGGCGCGCGCTATTGTTGAACCGCGATTTGGACAAGGCACTGGTCGAATTGGGCCGCACGACCGAGCTAAACCCGAGTTTTGCGGTTGGTCGTTACTCGCATAGCTTCGCGCTAATGCAAGCAGGCGAGTCCAAGGCGGCTGTGGCCCACGCGGCGGCGGCGGCGCGGCTGAGTCCTTACGACCCCTTGCTAAGCCTAATGCTGGGTGCACAGGGATTTAGTACGACGCTGCAAGGCGACTACGCCAACGGCGCCGGCTTACTCGTCCAAGCCACTCAACAGCCGAACCTGCACTACGCGGTGTTTGCAAAAGCCGCCGTCGCCTGCTCACTAGCTGGCCGAGACAACGAAGCACACGACTACCTTAGCCGCGTGCGTACCGTTAAACCGGCGTTTGGAAAACAAGCCTTTCTAGACTTATTCATGTATCAGCGACCAGAAGACCTTGCTGTCATAAACACGGCGTTCGAACGACTCGAGGCATGATCGCTGGCCGACAAAGCTCGATACGTCGTCGACAAGCGTTAGGTGATAAATCCCTGGTTTGCGTAGCCTGCGCGAACCGTCCGCGGCGACCAGACTTCGCTACACTGAGTGCACGTACAAGAACAAGAAAGACCGTTTAGGGGAATCGATGCAATCCAGGAAACAGAGATCCAGTCGTGCAACGCGGTTGGCAAAAAGTCGCTGCGCGCTCGTCGCGCTTGCCATTAGTGTCGGCGCTTGCGGCGGTGGTGGTGGCGGCAGCGCTCCGACTCCCCCGCCCCCACCGAGCAACTCGCCGCCGACATTGCTCGGAAACTTAAGTCCCGCGTTCCCCGAAAACGATATTGTTTCGTTCGTCTTGTCGGTCGACGATGCCGATGGAGACACCGTTACGATCACCATTGGCAGTTCCGCCGATGGCCAGTTCTTTACACTCGACACCGGCAGCGGTGAAATCCGCAGCACCCAAGCCTTCGACTTCGAGTCGCCACTCGACGTAGACGGTGACAACGTTTACGAACAAACGGTAACGCTTAGCGACGGTACCAATACCGTTAACCGAACCGTTCGCGTCACCATTACCAACGTCGATGAACCGCCGACTTGTCTGCCGGTTGCGAACGCTAGCATCGACGAAAACGCGACCGGTCCGCTCGTTACATTCACCGGCACCGACCCCGATGCGGGCGACGAGGCGAACGCGGTATTCGAAGACTTGATGGTCCTCGATACGCGCGTGGATGGGTCAGTCGCGATCGATCCACTAACGGGATTGGTTGCGCTGACATCGCCGCTTGACGCCGAAGCCTTCGAGGAGAATTTCTCGTTTGATGTAACGGCCAACTACCGGACCAACAACTTGTTTGATCAATGCCGAATTACGGTCGCCCTCAATGATATTCCGACAAACGTGACGTCAGGGATTCTGTTCACGGATAACAAACAGCCGGTACAGGTACTAACCGACTTAAATGGTGGCGGAGTCGCCGACTTTTGGATGGCGAACGAGCCGGGGTTGCTCGCGTCAGATCCAATAACGGGAACGTTGGTATTCGGTGAGACACTTAGCACCGCTGTGCAAGCGAACGGCGCTGCGACAATCGACGTTGCCGCCCTAGACGTGTCGGAAGCCATTCAACTGACCGCGGCGTTTGACCGCGGCCAAGGCAACGCGAACAGTGCGGCCGTGCATACCATCAATGATCTCGATGGCGATGGGTCGGACGAGCTTCTGGTAATGACCGCGCAGCCGCCTAACGATGGCCTCGACCCCACCCGACGTCCTTGGGGCTATGTGGTTTACGCAGCAACGATTGCCGCCGAAACGAGCGGCACACTCGATCTGAACGGGTTAGCAGCGGCGGATGGATTTAGCCTAACCGGCCCCGTCGACTTCAATGGGTTTTTAGCGAGTTACGCTGTCGCAGACTTTGATGGTAGCGCGGGTGAGGAACTGATCATCAGCACCCCGGGAGCGACGCCGGCAGGTAGCCCGGAGGAAGGCCTTTTGTATGTTGTCGACGGCACGACACTGGACGCGGCTAGCGGTAACTTGGACTTTGACCTCGACCCTACGACGAAGATCTTCGGCGGCGATATCGATCCAGACGCTACGCTGACCATCGGGCCGCCCACGGTGTTGGGCGACTTAAGCGGTGATGGCATTAACGAATTGGTTTTACAAAGCCGCCAAGCGGCCGCTGTCATTCCGAGTGCGAATTTGATCGCTGCCGCGAGTGGGCCGATTACGGCGTTAAATCCGCTGCTGCTCAGTCTTGGGGATGACTTCAGCGGTGTTATTGACACCGCTAATCTCGACAACGACAGCGACGATGACTTGCTGATCGTACGGGGTGACGGGTCTGCCAACAGCGAACAGGCCAGTATCCTTTTCGGCGATGCGCTTGCGCCGATCGCCGCGTCAAACACGACCGTAGCGGTTGATGCCGCCAACTTCAGCGCTGGGCAATACCTGTCGGTCACTTCCTCTGGCAGCGCTGGCGGAGCATCGTCGCCGGTAACTCTGACGCGAATCGGTGATCTCGATGGCGATGGCCGCGATGAAGTCGCCTACGGTCTCTGGGCTAATGCCGGCAACACCGTTGGCTCCATCTATATTGTCCGCGGTTCGACACTCGCCGATCGTGCTGATACGCGTTTCGACATCGATAGGTTTTCGGCGGCCGACGGCACACGTATTGCGCCGGTCCCATTCTTGTTTACGTCGCTGACGACCAAACTGTCGCTCGCACCCGATATCGATGGCGATGGTCTGCCTGAGTTATATGTAACATCGAACCAGGTGTTGCAGGGTGATCCGGCGGGGCTCGCTGCACTGGTGTTCTCGAGTGACGTCAGTGCCGCATTAGCGAACAACGAGCTCGACGTTGACATGGCGACATTGTTCTTCGACGAGACGCCCTGATTTCGCACGTCAGTTGTGGTACAGAATAAGCTCGAATCGGTCGGTTAGCGACTGGCTTTGTCAGAGGAGGTCGCAATGCCCAAGCTGCGAATGCGTACCCGTTCTGCTCGATTGATGACCCGGTCTATGCGCAGGTGCCGAGTCACGCTGATATTGCTCTTAATACAGCCGATGGCGATTAGCGCGAGCGAGCTAGGCGAGAACGTTTCCGCTTACCACGCGCTGGGTGAGCAGGTGCCGTCGGTCGTCAGAGATATTCACCGCGCGAGGACGCCAACGGCTTTGGCACTCGGGGTCGGCGAGCTCCGTGGCCTCGCTGACAAGGGCGTTGATATCGCGGCATTCGAACTCGGCTACGCTTACGTATCGGGGGCGGCGGGTGTAGCTATCGATCCCGTTGTGGGCCAACAACTTCTCGAACAAGCCGCGCGAACAGAAAACGAGTCTGCGCTACTGGCCTACGGATTAATGTTGTATGACGGTGCTCACGTCCCTCAAGACAAGACACGCGGTAGCGCGTTGATTCGTCGAGCGGCCGAACTTGGCAGCCGAACAGCAATGCTTATTCTCGCCGACAATATTCATGGCATCGCGCCGGATCTCAGCGTCGCGGTGCGTGAGGCGTGGCGCAAGCAACTCAAAATCCGAGGCGCACAGACCGGCGCGGGACCAGCAAGCCGTTCCACGCTATTTGATCGCAATTACGCTATCAGTAGCGCGCTATTGGCTCATTTATTCGCGACGGGAACCTTCGTTCGACGGGATGCCACACTCGCCGAGGCGCTAATGGCGCACGTTCCCTCAGACCTGCAATACGCGGCCTACCGGAGCCTGATCCGGATCGCCAGCAACGCCTCTTCAATGACACGCAATGATCTTGCTGCACAGCGCTACTACGAGCTCGCACTCCCGCTCGACGAGCAACCGGGCGCATTACTCAATAGTTATGCGTGGCTATTAGCCACATCGGTTGATCCTGCCGTGCGCAACGGCCAAAAAGCGATGAAACTCATTAAGCGGTCGTTGCGAAGTAATCCCAATGACGCTGCGCGGCTCGATACACTCGCTGCTGCCTATGCGGAAAACGGTCAGTTTGAGCTGGCGGTCGCCACACAAGCAAAGGCGCTGGCATCACTGAAAGAATACAGTCCTTTTTACCCGGACGCGGCTTTGCGTCGAGATGCCTATTCGCAAGGAAAACCATGGCGCGAGTAGTCCTGTTGGTGGGCCTACTTGTGGCGCATGATGCGCCAGCGCAGTGGTTCGCCGATGAAGATATCGACGCCCGCGTCGGTGGCTTTATTGAGCGCGCGTTCGCCGATGCTATAGCTGAGTACGACGATCAGCTGCAGGTAACGCCAGGTGATACCGCCTTAGCGGTAGATCGTTGCGCAGTGATTACAGCCTATGCGTATAACGACTTCACCGCCGTCGAAGACGATGTGATTGGAAAAGCGGAACAGTGTCTCGATGAGCTCGCGAAAGCGTTTCCTGGCAATCCTGATATTGAGATTGCGCGTCTTGAGGGGCGCTACGACGACGACCTCGCCAACGACACGGCGACACTAAAAGAAGCGTCAAGTAAGACGTATAACCGAGCCCAACAGGCGCGTTTGTCGCTGCAACTAGCGCGCGCGCTTAGCTACTCAGGGGAAGATACCGATTTAGCGAATCAGGCTTGCGCTACCGCTTTAGAATCGGACCTGGCATCACCATGCCGACTGGAAGCTGCTGACTACTACCTTAGCCAGGGGCAACAAGAGCGGGCCATCGATGTGTTGCTATCCCCGCTGGACTCAGACTCGAGCCCATACCACGTCGGCCAGAAAGTCGAGAAACTGCTGAGCCTCAGAGCGTTAGACGAAGCTATCGGCTTGCTCGATACCTTAGACGTCGGCGAGCTCGGTGTTTACTCACAGGTACCGCTCGCTGAGGCGCTCGCCGAGTATGGCTTTCCCGACCGCGCAAAAAAATTGCTGTCTACCGTTGACGCTGACTACGCGCTCATCGAAGAGGTACGCAACCTCCGCTATCAATTGGCACTGGCTAGCGAAGACTACGCCGAAGCGAAGACGATTTACGACGAACAACTCGCCGCAGACTTCTGGTTCGATCCATTGGCGCGAAATCGCCTTGGCCTGTTCGCTCATGCGCCTCGATTACCATGGACGCAAAACGACTTAATCAGCCTTGTTGCGTTGCTGGCCGCCGTACTGCTGTTGGCACTAGGAACAGCGCTGCCAGCTTTGCTAGTCCACTACCGTGGCCTGATTCGCCGTGTTAACGGTATTTCTCCAGAATGGCACGACAATCGATGGACACTGCGCAGTGCCGCCTACGCGATGTTCGTTGTTGTGTTTGGTTCTTTGGCCGTCACCTATGTATTGGAAATTGATTTCCTCTACACGTTGATGTTCGACGAGATCATTGATGAGGAAGTCGCAAATGCCGTGGACGATCCGCGTCTATTGATCTTTGGAGCAGCGATAACAGGATTGCTACTACTGCCATTACTGGCATTTCGCCGACGGTTTTTCGATCTTGGCGCCCAACAATGGTCGTTCAGAAAGTGTCTGGGTATAGGCGTCGGTACGGCCTTGGCTGTCCGGTTTTTGATGATCTTTGTCGTTCTTACCGGGTTGCACATCGGGGCAGCGGGGCAGATTACGTCGACGACAGAAGCCATCATTGCAACGCTGGGAACCTACGGTCTTTGGCCAACCATGGCAATCGTCGCCGTAGCGATTCCCATCATCGAAGAAGTTGTGTTTCGTGGCGCCATGCTGCGTAGCTTCGCGAGTCATGTATCACTTCGGTGGGCAAACCTATCGCAAAGTGTTTTGTTTGCTGCGTTGCATGATTCGTTGCTGTTGTTCCCCGTGTTCGTGGGATTGGGATATCTCTTGGGTAGCCTGTCCATCCGCGCTGGCGGGCTGCTGCCCGCCATTATTTGTCACAGTGTTTTTAACGCGACTGGGGTGTTGTTGCTGCTGGGCCGCGTTGCGTCGTAGGGAATCTGGAGTTGCTTGACCCAGGTAAACAACCACCGCGCTTGCTGGCTACACCGCTCGTCGCTCTGACGATCATGGCAGTTGTGGTGCTCGCCACGGTCATGTTGGTTCTTGAACCTACGCAATGGCCGAAGTGGTTCGCGGCCCTCATTTTTATGCTGTTCGCTGTCGGCGCAGCGCGTTATGCGACCTCACGACCCGGTCGACCGAAGTCGCGCAAGTACTTTGGCAGTCTCCGGGCTGCGCTTGTTGGCGCTGGGGTGTTGCTCGCAACAGCACTGGGTTTCTCGGTAACCGATGCCATCGGTTGGACACGAGACGGCGAATCAGTCAGTGAACGCGGTTTCCTTGTCTATCTGCCGGCGATCGTCGCCGTGGCGATCGAACTGGCTGGCACGTTGCTGGAGAAAAAGGCAGAGAGGGATCCCGACCCATCGAATGACGACGACTAGCGGGCAGCCTGGCAGAGAACTAGCTTCGCTCCCACACCGGCGGTTCGCCGATTTTTTCAATCAAGAAATCAATGAATACGCGGACTTTTCCGGTAAGAACGTTCGACTTCGGGTACACGAGCCAAATTGCCGACTGATCATCGACTTCGTAATCCGGTAGCACGCGGACCAAGGAGCCGTCGCGAATGTCGTGATTTACGCTCCAACATGAATTCATTGAAATTCCGACGCCGGCTCGGGTGGCCGTGCGCATCGTCGCCCCGTCATCGCAGGTAACGCGGCTCTTTCCACCGGGCGGTGGAAACGTACATGAGCGGGCGCCCGACACCGACGAGAGCTTACGGGCTGGGCGATTCATGAACGTCAGTATTTGATGCCCGTCGAGATCCGTCGGCTCGCGCGGCGTACCGTGCGTGGCCAGGTAGCTTGGCGACGCGCATAAGATACGTTTGTCGTCCGCTAGCTTCCTGGCACGCAAACTGCTCTCCTCGATCGCATAGTTTCGTAACGCCAGATCGAAGCCCCCTTCAATGAGGTTTGTTGGTGTGTCGGATAAACTGAGTTCGATACTGATGCCCGGGTAACGCGCGAGAAACTCCGTGAGTAATGGCGCAACGTACTGCTGAGCGAACGTACTGGACGCGGCGAAGCGCAGTGTGCCGGTTACATCCTTCGCCCCGTGACCTAGCGCAGCTTTAGCAGCTTCCTCTTGGGCCAAAATCTCGCGCGCGAACGGCAAAAATTCGGCACCTTCGAGAGATAGCGAGACCTTGCGCGTCGAGCGGTGCAGCAAGTCAGCGCCGAGCTGTTTCTCGAGCTTGGCCAAGCGCGCGCTGGCCACGGCCGGCGCTAATCCGAGTTGGCGCCCCGCTTGGCTGATGTTCAGCAAGTCCGCCGCTTTTACGAACAACCGTATCCCATCGATATCCACGGGCTGCACCCCCGAGACGAACCCTACGTCTACGCGATTCTATCGAAAATACGAATTCTAAACCAATTATCAGCCTGTTTTTACTGCATTCACATATCAATACAGTCTTCGCATCGATGGAGTAACGCGGCGTTGCCGCAAGAAACGGAGCGATAGCGATGCAGACCACGGCGTTCGTCAACTATCACGTTAAAAGCCCTAACCGGCAGGCATTTGAATTCGACGTCGACGGCCAAATCGGCAAGCTGGTGTCGCCGGAACTCAAACGCACTCGAGTTCGCGTTGACGACTTGCGCGATGGCGTCGACCCAGTCCGTTTCGATAACGACGGTATAGCGTTCGAGCAACACAGCAGCTCGGTCGATGCGTTCGAGAGAGACGACGACTGGATACCCGGTTATGACAACGAGCTAGTCAAACTCCTGCAGGACCGAATCGGCGCTCAGGAAGTGATCGTCTTCGATCATACGGTACGGATCGATGACCCTAACGCAGCGCGCAAGCCAGCGCGTAACGTACACAACGACTACAGCGAAGCCGGCGCGAAGCAACGGTTGATCGACCTCGTTGGCCAACAACGGGCCGGTGAGTTTGAGAGCGGCCACTACGCGTTTATCAATGTATGGCGCCCCATCGAACAACCGATTCAATCGTCACCCCTCGGTTTTATCCGGCCGCGCTCAGTCACGGCGGACGATTGGATGAACATCGATTTAATTTATCCGGATCGTGTTGGCCAAATCTTGGGGGTTGCCGCCAATCGCCACCACGAGTGGTTTTACCTCTCGGGCATGACGCCAGACGAGGTTGCCATCTTCAATATCTACGACAACACAGGCCGTGCGCACCTCGGTCACAGCGCACTCGATCTTGACTCGAACGGTGAAGCACTGCCGCTCAGAAAGAGTATCGAGAGCCGAACCCTCGTGCGTTTCGGCTAAACGTACCCACTCAACAAACCCCACATTCCACGGACTCAAGCGTCCATTGACACCAACGCAAACCCCATAAGGAACCAACAATGAAGTACGAAAACTTTCAGACTTTCACAGTCGACATTGCCGACGCAGTGGCAACCGTCACGTTCGACTTTGGCTCGGTAAACGTACAAGGCCAAGAGATGCTGGCCGACTTAAATTCGCTAGCGATGCGTCTCGAGCGCGATCGAGATACCAAGGTAGTCGTGTTCCAGTCTGCTAATCCCGAAATCTGGGTATGTCACTACGACACTGAGTTACTTAAGGATATGTCCGACCAAACGGTATCGCGCGCCGACGCTAAGCTACTCGACTTACAGGCGGTGTGCGAACGCATTAGCCGTGTGCCACAAGCCACCATTGCCAAATTGGAAGGGTTTGCGCGAGGCGGCGGGCATGAGCTAGCACTCGCCTTGGACATGCGCTTCGCTGCACGTGGCAAGTTTAAGTTCATGCAAATGGAAGTCGGTATGGGCATCTTGCCGTGCGGTGGGGGTGCCTCAAGGATGGCTCGGCAGACCGGTTTGGGGCGGGCATTGGAGATTATATTGAGCGCGCGCGACTTTGACGCCGATGAAGCGGCAGCGATGGGCACCATCAATAAAGCGTTAGATCCGGACGAAATCGGTCCCTACGTCGATCGCCTCGCGGCTCGGATTGCCCAGTTCCCAGCTGATTCAATTAACGCCTGTAAACAAATGGTTTACGAATCCATCGACAAACCAATCGACGACGCATTGAAGGCGGAAGCGTATTGGCTGTACCAAGCAACCAGCAAAACACCCGCGTTAAAGCGCTTTCGGATTGCCGATGAACAAGGCTTGGAACACGACATCGAGAACCAGCGTAATTGGAACGAGCTGGTTATGAAGGTGCAAGAGATTAACTAAGCCAGGGCGGAAAACGGACGATGTGGGAGGGCTATCTCGGCCCGATGACAGCAACGACGGAGCGAACCGCGGACCTCATCGCGGCGAGACGCCGCTCCCACATTAGTAGTGCCGACACCGTTCGAATGACGACAACGGCGAACGACGATGTGGGAGGGCCGTCCCGGCCCGATGACAGCAACGACGGGGACAAACGCGGACCTCATCGCGGCGAGACGCCGCTCCCACACTAGTAGTGCCGACACCGTTCGAATGACGACAACGGCGAACGACGATGTGGGAGGGCCGTCCCGGCCCGATGACAGCAACGACGGGGACAACCGCGGACCTCATCGCGGCGAGACGCCGCTCCCACAGCAGTAGTGCCCACACCGTTCGAATGACGGCAACGGCGAACGACGATGTGGGAGGGCCATCTCGGCCCGATGACAGCAGCGACGGAGCGAACCGCGGACCTCGTCGCGGCAAGTTGCCGTCGCCGCTCCTACCGTCGTAGAAACGCCGCGCTAAGCGCGAACGATGCTTAGCCGAGCCAAGGGATTGGCTCAGCGGGCTTTGCGTCCGGCTCTTCAATCGCCCGTTTGACTGTGCGCGTGGCGAACTCGATAAGGTATTGCCAGCGACTGGACTGAGCGTCGGCTGTTTCGAGTGCTGCCAACGCCGCTTCTAATTGACCAACACGGTACAACGCCCACGCTCTAGCCACTTGCAAGAAACTGTTCGACAGAAAATCCTGTGCCGAACCGTCGATGAAAGCCAGTGCCGCCTCGGGGCGACCAGACTCGGTCAATGCAAAAGCTAGTGCCCAAGCCGCGTAGGCTGATGGCTGCGCGTCCCACGACGCGCGAGCGAAGTTCGCCGCGACCGAAAAATCGCCCAACTCGTAATAGAACAAGGCGATGTTGGCCTCGGTGTATGCCGCGTTATTGCGCCCTTCCGCCGCGGAAATTGCTCGGTACTCGTTCACCAAGTCGGCAATTCGATCCGGGTTCACTCGCGCCTCGCCAAGTGCTTGCCGGTAAAAGGTTGAGCGCCACGTTGACCGATTGCTGTGCCCGTTCGCGCCAGCGGGAATGGCTGCGGCGAATTGGCCGCTGCGATAAAGAGCTTTGGAATGTAGGTAGTAAATCCATGATGCCGCCCAGCGTGCGGGATCTGGCTCGAGCGCAAGTGCCTTTTCCGCTGCATCGGCGGCTTCGCCGTAGCGCTCGACACGGCTCAACGATGAGGCTAACTCGTACCACGCCCAACGATCTTCGGGGTGCGCTTGCGTGACGGCGGACCAAGCCTCGACTTCCTTGTAGGGCTCATCGGCGGCGCGGAACGACAGCGCGCGAAGCCACAAGCGCTGTCGGGGAGACAGACCGTCGGCATACTCGGTCGTCGCCGCGGTCTGCACGAGTAAATCATCGTAACGACCGAGTTTTGACAGCGCATAGGCCCAATGAAACCGACCGGCTGCGAACGTCGGACTTCGATTGACGACTTGCGCAAGCGCATCGGCGGCGGCTGGGTACTGAAAGCGATCTTTCGCCCCGTATAACGTCGCCACGGCATCGTCATACTGCGCTCTAGAGTCTGGATCGAGCGAAGCCAGCGGCTCAGCCGAGCGGTTCCCCGCCGTCGAACACGCCACGACCAACGCGGCCGAGAGGAGCCCGACCCACATGCCGCGACACGATCGCCCGCGCGCCTGCGCCTTACGCGTAGTCATTGCAACAAGGAAATTCGTGCTGCCATAGCGCCATTAAAGCAAAGCAAGTCAATCAGCGACAGTCATTCGAAGCACCTCGCCGCCAGGGGATTAGTGGCGAACTCATACACCTGTACTGTTTGACAGAGTAAACCACTCGTAGCGCTGCGAACGGCCGGGTATTCGTACAAGGACTTACGCTCGGAGAGCCGCACGAGAGCGTTTGAGAAGACGATGCAAGCCGAACTATTCAGCGCGTAATACGCCGAGCAAAAAGCGGTTGTCGATCAGTGTATTGAGGGGCTGTTCGGCCTGCCCGATTGCAGCTAAGCCGATCAGCGGTCGCTGATTAAACCGAGCTTGGCTGACGAAATCGCTTAGCCGAATTACAGTACCCGCCCGTACTTCGCCCGCAGTAACGAAAAATCCCCGCGCGACGGTGACTTTCTGATCAACGCCTGGGAACGTATCGACATCCAACGCGGCGTTGGTCCTGTTCTGAAAGTCGGCGGGTTGCGCTGTAAAGCGATGGTGCAAAACACGGTCGGGTGCCAAAAGCTGGTTGGCTGAGTTCTAATTGCGTTGCGCCATGCGTCACAGACAGCGATACTGATGACAGGTAAGTAACGCGGTAATCCGTTAATCGGCAAAACCAAGCTCGCCTGCAAAAAGAGCGGCCTGGTGCCGTTGCATCGGCTGCGATCACCCACCGTTTGCCACAAAAACACTGAGTAAAAACGCTAAGACGAGGCTTTCTATGAGTACGTTTTCCATTGGATGGCGGGTGTTGGTCATATTGTGCACCGGCTCGATCGCTTTCGCGCAAGAGGCAGCGCAAAACGAGGCAGTTCCAGACGAACTCGCTGCAGAAATCGCGGCGGTACAAGCATTGCTTGACGGCTTATCACCGCAACAAGGGGACATCACCCTCGGTGACGGTTTGCTGGCAATGAATGTCCCAGAGACTTTCAATTACTACCCGCCGAAAGATGCGGCCGCGATTTTAGTGGACTTGTGGGGCAACCCACCGGATGTTGCTGAGAATATGCTGGGCATGCTTATGCCTGCGCAATACTCACCCGTCGATGACGCCAGTTGGGCCGTAACGATGGAGTACATCGAGGACGGCTACGTATCCGATGAGGACGCAGCAAGTATCGACTACGACGAACTGCTGCGCGATATGCAATCGGCCACCAGCGAACGTAACGATGCCTTGCGCGAAGCCGGTTACTCCGGCGCAGAACTGGTCGGTTGGGCCGAGGCGCCGCGTTATGACGCAACGACACATAAGCTGTATTGGGCCAAAGAGCTGATGTTCGATGGTGCCGATGCCAGCACACTGAATTACGACATTCGCGCGCTCGGCCGGCGCGGCATACTGAGCATGACTTTTATTGCGTCGACGTCACAACTGGAAGAAATTAATGCGCTACGCGATTCGGTATTGGCGATGGCTGAGTTCACGCCTGGCAACCGCTATACCGATTTTGACCCGGATTTGGATAAGGTCGCGGCCTACGGTATCGGTGCGCTTATCGGTGGCAAGCTAGCGGCGAAAGCCGGCTTGTTTGGCGCTGCGCTGCTCCTGCTGAAGAAATTCTGGTTTGTCATCCTCATCGGAATTGCGGCATTGGGACGATTCGTGGGCCGACTGTTTGGGCGTAAGTCTGAGGAGACAGAAACGCCGCCATCTACCGGGTAGCGTATTACCGGCCGGGCAAGCCCAGTTACGGTTGAGCTTCCGCGCGTAGGTGCTGGCGAAAAAATACCAACGCGTCCGCGGCAACTTGGGCGTGGATTTCGTGCCGATCGACATCGCCGAGATCTTTGCAGAGATCTGCAACTAACCAACGACCGCGCAAGGTGCAATTCGCGAGAAACGTGTAATGCCCGACACCGGGCAACTCGAGAAGCGTCGACGATGGCATGGCCGCGTGCAACGGCCGCGCATTGGTAGCCGGCTGCGCTTGGTTGTCGTGACGACCGACGACGATTCGAACCGGAATGTCGATGGCGTTTAGACTGCCGATCGTCAGTGCCGGTGCGAGCACCGGCGCGATTGCGTACGCCGCGCGCACGCGTGTATCGCGGCGCGACCGGCCGGCGGTTTGCAAAGACGCGATTACCGCTTCATCCGCAGCGACCAATTGTTCTATATCCTGCTGCGTGAACGGCGCTTCGGGTGGCAACGCACACGCAGCGTCGTTCGGATGTTGGCGACAAAATGCTACCCATTGCGGCCGATCGACCAATGCGCCCGCGGTCAGCAACGACGTGAACCCACCGAGCGAGAATCCACCCACGCCGATTCGCGTCGGGTCGATACGGTGTCCGAATTGACCGAGATCTAGCACCGTATCGATGGCGATGCTTACGTCCTGCGCGCGCTCCCACCATAGGAAGAACCCTTGCGCTTGGTAGACCGGCTCGGCGGCCGTGTTGCCGTGGTGATTAACGGCGGCAACCACATAGCCGTTTGTCGCCAGCGATTCGGCCAACCAGGACAGTTGCAACGCGGCGCCACCGGTGCCATGAGACAGCACGACGAGTGGTAGCCGTTGCGCTGAGTCGGCCAATTCGGCGCCGATACTCGTCCATCCGGCGTTGAAAATACCAATCTGCCATTGCGTCTCACGCGAATCGCTCGCAGCGGGGTACCAAATCGTTATGACGATCGGCCGCCCTCCATCGATACCCCAAGCGGGCCGGTTGTCATCTACGGTGACAACCGTCGTACGGCCGACGGGCGTTTCTCGGTCTGGCTGTGGTGTGCAGCCGACGAGGGCCGCCGTCCCCGCGACAATGGCCAGTAGGGCCTGTAAGAGCGGTGGTAGTCGATTTAGCACTGGTACGCCTTCAAACACTGGCTGGACGAGATACGGTAACTCGGATCGTACGTTGATAGCTTAGAACAGAAACGATCAAGGTACCGTCCGTGGTGTCTTCGGGCCGGTCCATGGCAAGACATCATTCGTACATCGGTAGAAGCGCCCTGCCAAACGAAGCTGTGGGAGGGCCTTGCAGGGCAGATTCAAAGCGCGGCGGAACGCCGCTCCCGCACCCGTAGAAGTGCCGCCTCAAACGAAAATGTGGGATGGCCTCCCAGAGACCGATTCAAACCGCGGCCCAATCGCGGCGAGACGCCGCTCCCACACCCGTAGAAGGGTCACGTCAAAAGACGATGTGGGAGGGCTGTCTATGCCCGAGGCTAGCCGCGGCTCAATCCGGGCGCGATGATACGGATTCCGAGGTGGGGTTTGCCGTATGTGCGGCATACCACGCAGCCGTGACATACCCCTCGCGAATTCGCTGCGGGTGATCGCCGACATCAACGCGTTTAACCTCAACGGCATCCGCATAGCGAATGACCGACATCTGGTCGGTACCGCTCCACGATACAAAGCAATGCTCGCCCGATTGATCGGTAACGACCCAGTAAGGTTTCTCACCGAGGCCCTGCAAAACACGCTTCTCCATCGTAGCGAGATTAACGATGGCCGCGTAATCATCCATCGTGCCGGCGATACACAAGCGTTGATCATCGCCACTGATAGCGATACCGTGGTGAGCCGAATCATTGACGTAATCGGTTCTATCCAGCGTCGTGACTTTCGGCAAATCGACAAGGCGGGTGATGGCACCTTCATCGAGGTCGTACTCGATGAACCCATGCAAGAACGACAGTTGGAAATAAAAAACACGCTCGTCTGAGGTATGCGCCATCG
The DNA here is from genome assembly GCA_038749025.1 of Pseudomonadota bacterium. Taxonomy (GTDB): domain Bacteria; phylum Pseudomonadota; class Gammaproteobacteria; order Steroidobacterales; family Woeseiaceae; genus JBCAXA01. The sequence goes on from JBCDIL010000020.1 coordinate 54,473, forward strand.
GTCGAATCGCCGGGCTCACATCCTCGCGTCCAAACTCGTCAAGCTTGTCTCGCATGTCAAAACGTTCGATAACTTCCATCGTGTTTGCGTCGACGATCTGGAACAGTCGTTGGCCTTTCAATACACCACCGCCGTCGGTATCGAAGGCCGAGAAAACACGGCCAATACTGGCGTGGAAAATATGACTACCGTCTTTCGAGTAGACATTCTCGTGCGGCGAGTCCCCACTCGGAAAGCGGCCGAACTCACGCCCGGTAGCGACATCGATAACGTGGACTACGTTACCCGTTGAGGCCGACACGGCCACGTGACGACCATCGGGCGACAATGCCATGTGATCGGAACGGAAACCGGCAACCTCAAACCGCCAGTCGACTTGGCCGCTCTCGACATCGATCGCAACAACGTCGGCAAAGCTCGGTCGCGAAACTATGAGCTGGCGCCCGTCCAGCGTGCTGTACATATCGTCAACGTATTGGTTATGCCCTTCGCCAACCAATTGTCGAATGCCGTAGAACAGCATGCGGTGGAGGAAGCCGCTCTTGATCTCTTCAAGGCGAGCCTGTTTGTCTGGAATGCCGTTGAGAACACCGCGAACCGAATAGTCGTCGGCATCGATGACCGTGATCGTACCCTGCCAGTTGTTACCCACGAAAATCACGGAGCGTGGTTCAGATCCGGTGTGCACATCCGTCACGGCGTCGATTGGTGCTGACGCCGGTACCGCAGTAATCGGCAGCGGTGGCTCATCGAGTGCCGCGTTTATCGAGCGTACGGCGAACACCTGCACGACGGCGATTGCAATGACGATTAGTCCGACAAAGTACAGTAGAGGCTTGAGGATGAAGCGCTTAATCATGCAAGACCGTTAATGGCGTCGGGAATGTGACGTTGGTGATTGTAGCCTCTATGAGCAGTCCACTGGGAACGTGGCGAGCGAAAAGTCCCGGGTAGACCGCGCAGGGCAGCGTGTCGCTGCCATCCGCAGGTTATCGCGGCGAGACGCCGCTCCCACATCAGTCGAAGCGGCACGGCAAACGAAGTTGTGGGAAGACCAAGGCGGCTCGCCGGTCGGCTCGTCGCGTCCGACCCGGCCGAAGAGTTGCTTCGGTGATCCCAGGTCTCACTCGCGGCCCGCTGGACACAACGGCCCATGCAGTGAGATTGAAGGCCGTGCGCGCCTTGCCGAAGCTCCCTCAGTCGCGCACCGGCGCGGGTGTCTCGGTCAGCTTGTAGTTTTCAAGGCTCGACAAACTAGGACCGTAATCCTCGGTCGGTGCCTCAAGGTATTTCCTATCGATCGCGGCAGCGGCATCGATTATCTTTTGCGGAATACCCTGCCAGTCGTCGCGACCACTAAAGTCGCACACGTAGACACATTGACCTGGCGCTTGGTCCATCAGCATCCAGGGTAGCCACGGCGTTGTACGGTTCCAAACGCCCATGTGTTCAATAGACGAAAGACTCGCATCTTGCAATTGCGATTTCGGGAAATTGTACGTGAACATTTCCGAGACCTGCGTCATCGGCCCGGGACTTTCGCGGGGCCATTGGTCGGGTTTTAGGGCAGACGGGTAGTACAAGTTGATGTCGCGATTCATCAAGACGCGATCGCCAAATTCGCGCCAGTTCAGCAAGTACGGTCGGCGCGGCGGTCGTTTGGCGTTCAGACCACCGTAGCTTGGTGGATCGGGATAAAATTCGGTGTAAGTAAAATTGAAAGGATCGTTTGCAATAGGCACGACGTTGACGCGTTCGCCCGTGTACGGGTTTTGAAACGTCTCAAGAATCGCGCCCGATTCTTTATCGAGATAGAATCCTACCTCTCGCAGTACCTTACGGTAGTTGCCGTCACCGAGCGGCAACATTCGCGCGACGGAAAACCCTTCAAAATCGAACAAGTGTTTGTTGCGCTCACCAGGACGCACACCAATAACGCGCCCGCCGTACCACCCAATTTTCTGCCGCTCCGGATTGGTATTCCCTTGAATCTTGACGATGATGTCGCGGTTCCAGCGGGGATTGTTGAAATCTAGTGGAATGGACTCTGCCGTAGTCTTTGGATTCTTGGTCGCGTTGGCGCAGGCAGTCAGGCTGCCTGCAGCAGCTCCTAGCAGTAATGCGTTGCGGCGCGTAAGCATCTTTGTCATCGGCGTCCCCTGTTGAATGGCTGAATACGCACGAATGCGACTCAGTCTGCCGACTATGTCAACGCGAATCCAGCCGGAGGCGCCGACTTGCGGTCGTGGTGCGGCACTCGTACAGACCTTGGCGTGCGCGTTGGTTCTAACGAACGGGCGAGACCGCCAAGTCGCCAAACATGAGATCCAGGTTTAGATCCAACATTTGATTTATCAACATCTGTTGAGTGAGCTGGGCGTTGAGCTGCTTAGCCAAAATCTCAACCTTAAGGTCCGCGCTCTTTGTAAATAGCTCAAGCTGTTGCGCGAACGGTGCAGATGCAATTTGTTGTCGGCGCGCATCCGAGAAAACATCAACCGATGGCGCCAGTCCAGCATCGACCATGATCCAAACGATTCCACCCCACGTCTGATACGTCTGCGTTGGCATTGCGATCGCATAAAGCTCGAACTGATCACTACCCTTTGGTTGTTTGACGGTCATGAAAACTATGGCCTGTCTGCCGTCTATCGTCGTGTTAACCAAGCCGGCTCGTAGGTCCGAGCCGTTTAGACGTCTCCAGGCTGGGATCGAGACCAAAGGCATAGCTCGCGCCAAAACAAGGTTCATGTCTTTGGCGAGATCGATTACGGCTGCATCGTGGTCGAACACGTTGTAGGCCGGGCCGGTAACGGCGGCAGTCGCGCGAGCCGAGTACCGATCGGACGGGTCGTGGAAAACCCAACGGCTATTGGCTTTCGGTGACCACGTGTTAACCGGGGTCGGCGACGGCGATTGACCGAAAACGGAGCCGCTGTGCAATAGCGTTAGGAACAAGAAGAGTATTCGCACGTCGTCTTTTTGCCTGATTAGTACTGACCCGACACACTAACAGGATCTGCCCACGGACAGGGGAAAGGACGGGTGATAATACGACAGGCAGTACGGACGGGGAATCGTTGGCGATCGCGTCCATACGAGGCAAGCGTAACGGCAAGCATTCTTTAACCACTCACTCATCGGGTTTAGCAGCGCGGTGAACGAAGATGTGAGAGGGCCGTCTCGTCCCGATGACAACATCGTCCAAGCAATCCACGGATGATCGCGGCGAGACGCCGCTCCCACATCAGTAGAAGCGTCTCGCCGTTTGTCTACCCGATGCACAAGCGCGGCCTGACGTGAAGAATTGCTTTGTCATTGCCGAATAAAAACGCCGCCGTAGAAATCCACGGCGGCGTCGTATTAGAAACCTGGCGGGTGAGACCCGAGCTCGCCGAAGCACCGCTTCGGCCGGGTCGAACGCGACTCGCCTACTGGCGAGTCGCCGGATACGTACGATCGGCCACTGGGCAGGCCAAACGGTCGAGGCCGAGAAGACCCCACATAAACAACCGTCTCCGCATGTGAGAGTAGCTCTCGTACCACAAAAAAAGCCGCACCCTAGAAGGATGCGGCTTTCTCAAATAGAAACCTGGCGGGTGAGACCCGGGATCGCCGAAGCACCGCTTCGGCTGGGTCGAACGCGACTCGCCTAACGGCGAGTCGCCGGATACGTACGATCGGCCACTGGGCAGGCCAAACGGTCGAGGCCGAGAAGACCCCACATAAACAACCGTCTCCGCATGTGAGAGTAGCTCTCGTACCACAAAAAAA
>JBCDIL010000021.1:0-58186 GCA_038749025.1 Pseudomonadota bacterium
ACGCGACCGACGCCGAATCCGACGACGAAACCCGCTAGAATTCCGCCATTGATTTCAAGGACACCGCCCGTTTGCGGTGATCGCTATGCACGACAAATACACACCGCGCGACATCGAACAAAAGCACTACGATCGTTGGCGCCACCTCGGTTGCTTTGCCCCAGCGGGTGAAGGCCCAGCCTATTGCATCATGATCCCGCCACCCAATGTCACGGGTACGTTGCATATGGGGCACGCCTTCCAAGACACCATCATGGACGCGCTGACCCGCTACCACCGGATGCGCGGCCACAAGACGCTATGGCAGTACGGCACAGACCATGCCGGTATTGCGACGCAGATGGTCGTCGAGCGTCAGCTCAACGCACAAGGCAAGACACGCCATGACCTTGGACGCGACGCCTTCGAAAAAGCGGTCTGGGAATGGAAGGCACAGTCGGGCGGCGCGATTTCGTCGCAACTTGCGGCCTTAGGTGGATCGGTCGATTGGGAAACCGAGCGATTCACGATGGATGCCGAGTTATCGAGTGCAGTGACGCGCGTCTTTGTCGATCTGTACCGTGAGGGGCTGATTTACCGCGGCAAACGGCTCGTCAACTGGGACCCCGTCTTACTGACAGCCCTCTCCGATCTTGAAGTCTTGTCGGAGGAGGAAAATGGCCACTTGTGGCAATTCGCCTACCCTTTGTCCGACGGCTCGGGCGAGATGGTCGTCGCGACCACACGACCTGAGACGATGCTTGGTGACACGGCCGTCGCCGTCAACCCGGACGACGAGCGCTACCAACACCTGATCGGTAAAACGATCGACTTACCGCTGACCAACCGTGCGATTCCGGTCATCGCCGACGACTACGTCGATCCAGAGTTTGGAACCGGTTGCGTCAAAATCACACCGGCGCACGACTTCAACGACTACGACATCGGTCAACGCCACAACTTGCCGGTCATTAACATTTTGAATCCGGACGCAACGCTGAATGAGGCGGTGCCGAGCGATTTCCAAGGGCTCGATCGTTACGACGCGCGGAAGAAGGTTGTCGCCGACTTCGACGCGTTAGGGCTACTGCGAGGTATCGATGACCACCGCCTGATGGTGCCGCGCGGTGACCGTTCACAAGCGGTCGTGGAGCCCTACTTGACCGATCAGTGGTACGTCAAAATCGAGCCGTTGGCGAAGCCGGCAATCGCCGCTGTCAAAAACGGCGATATCCGCTTTGTTCCGGAAAACTGGTCGAAAACGTACTACGAATGGATGCACAACATTCAAGATTGGTGCATTAGCCGCCAACTGTGGTGGGGCCATCGAATCCCAGCTTGGTACGACGGCGACGGCAACATCTTTGTCGGTAACGACGAAGCCGACGTCCGCGCGCATTACGCACTCGCCGATGATATTACGCTCGAACGCGACAACGATGTGCTCGATACCTGGTTCTCGTCAGGACTGTGGCCATTCTCGACCCTAGGTTGGCCGGAACAGACCGAACGATTGGCGACGTTTTACCCGACCAGCGTATTGGTTACCGGCTTCGATATTATTTTCTTTTGGGTTGCACGAATGATCATGCTCGGCCTGAAGTTCGCCGGCGATGTCCCCTTCCGCGAGGTGTACATCCACGGCCTGATTCGCGATCAAGACGGCCAGAAAATGTCCAAGTCGAAAGGCAACGTACTCGACCCGCTCGATCTCATTAACGGTATCGATCTCGACGGCTTGTTGGAAAAACGGCTGACTGGGTTAATGCAACCGCATTTGGCACCAAAGATCGAGGCGGCCACGCGCAAGCAGTTTCCCGACGGTATTCCCGAGTTCGGCTGCGATGCGTTGCGCTTCACGTTTGCGACCTTAGCGACGACCGGTCGCGACATTCGCTTTGAGCTCGGGCGAATTGAAGGCAACCGCAATTTCTGCAATAAATTATGGAACGCGGCACGGTTCGTTCGCCTGTCGACAAGCGACGCGGTGGCAGCGACGCCAACACCCAGCACTGCTGATCGCTGGATTCGCTCGCGGTTAAACGCGACAACAGCCGATGTTCATCGGCACTTCGAGCAGTACCGGCTCGACCTTGCTGCGCAAGCCCTGTACGACTTTGTCTGGCACGCTTACTGTGACTGGTACCTCGAGCTCGCCAAGGCCACGTTGAATGACGAAGCCGGCAGCGACGGTGCCCGTGCGGCGGCGCAACAAACCCTCGTCGACGTGCTGGATGCGGTATTGCGATTGCTACACCCGCTCATGCCATTTATTACCGAAGAGATTTGGCTGAGCTACGGCCCGCAAGCCAACGATGACACGGCAACGTTGATGACAGCGGCGTTTCCCGACAGCGAGGCGGCCAACGACGACCCAGCGGCGGAAGCCGATATCGAGTGGCTGCAAAGCTTTACGCTGGGCGTAAGACAAATCCGCGGCGAGATGGACATCTCACCGGGTAAACCCGTACCGGTCATTTTGGGGAATACTGCCAATGACGATCGCGACCGGCTCAAGCGCTTAGGTAGGTTACTCTCGCGCGTTGCGCGCATCGAGTCGATCGACGAGATCGCTGACCAAGATCTGTCGATGGCCGCTACCGCGTTCGTTGGTGAACTCAAATTACTCGTACCTCTCGCTGGCCTCATCGATATCGATGCCGAACGCGCCCGACTGGCCCGTCAGCGGGACAAATCCGCAGCCGATCTCGCCAAGGTGCAAGGCAAACTCGCCAACGACAAGTTTGTGGCAAATGCGCCAGCTGATGTCGTCAGCAAGGAACGCGAGCGCCTCGACAGCCTCGAAAAGGCTGTCGCCGACCTCGACGAGCAGATCGCGCGACTCGGCTAACCCATTTTGCGCGCTAGTGCGTTTGATAGCTGAGAACGCCAGCGCATGTGCCGTCTGTCACAGATACGCGGCTTGCTAGATGCAATAGCGCCCGCGGTGGGCGACACTGCCAGTGGAAACAACCTTCAGGCGAGACTGGGATGCCCGCACCTACGCTGACCGCAGTAGAAATGTCTGTCGCTGATGCTCCGGCTGCACTGCAACGCGTGCTGGACCAACTAGCGACGATTGTCCTCGATAAGCCGCAGCAGTTGCGGCTTGCAGTCGCCTGTGTCCTCGCGGGCGGTCACTTATTAATCGAAGATTTGCCGGGCGTCGGCAAAACAACGTTGGCACGCGCGTTGGCGACGACACTTGGACTCGACTACAAACGGATCCAATTCACAAGCGACATGCTGCCCGCCGATATCATTGGCGTATCAATCTATCGTCGTGATCGGGACACCTTCGAATTTCAGCCGGGCCCTGTTTTCAGCGAGCTGCTGCTCGCGGACGAGATTAACCGGGCGACGCCGAAAGCGCAGAGCGCGCTACTTGAAGCGATGCAGGAGAACCAAGTCAGTGTCGACGGCAGCGCACTCGCTTTGCCACGACCGTTTCACGTTATCGCCACTCAGAATCCCTCCGAACAGGTTGGCACATTCGCATTGCCCGAATCTCAGCTCGATCGATTTCTGATGCGTATCGAGCTTGGCTATCCGTCCTCGACTGCGGAGCGGGCACTACTGGCTGGCCATGACAGCGCGCAACGTCTCGAAACGCTGAAACCGGTGCTGAGCGCGAGTAGCGTCGTCGCCTTACAGCGCCATGTAACCCAAATCCATTTGAGTGACAGCATCATCGATTACCTCCAAGCGATTGTTAACTACACGCGCGAGCAACCCAATATCGTCGCGGGCTTGTCGCCAAGGGGGGCCATTGCGATGCGTCTAGCTGCGCAAGCGATGGCGCTAATCGATGGCCGTCAAGCTGTTTATCCCGACGACGTCCAAGCCGTTGCACCCGCCATCTTGGCCCATCGACTCCGGTTGGCCGAAACAGCCACAGCACGCGACGCTGCCGCATTCGCCAGCAGCGTTATCGAGGCTGTGCCGATACCGTGATCGTCGCGCTGCGCGGGTTTATCGGCCGGCGCCAGACTCAAGCGCAAGAGGCCGCTAGGCGCTGGGCACGACGGCGCCAAGGCGATGACCGCGGCCTAGTCGAACTCAGCTCCCGACGCGTTTACATCTTGCCGACGCTGATCGGCGTAACGTTCGCTATCACCGCATTCGTCATGCTGCTAGGCTCGATGAATTACAATAATAGCCTCGCCTTCGCGCTGACGTTCTCGTTGGCCGCTATTGGGCTTGTGGTCATGCACCATACGCATGGCAACCTCGCCAAGGTACGCTTGCGGTTCGGCGGAGCCACATCGGTGTTTGCCGGCGAGAAATTGATCTGGACCGTTTTCGTCGATAACCCGTCGTCCCTAAATCGCTATGACATCGCGCTGACCGGTAGCGACGGTGTGCGTCGTTCGGTCGACGTACCCGCCCAGGCCACGGCACGGTTAGAAGCCCACCAACCGACCCTAACGCGTGGCCGTGTTCAGCAAGACCGGTGCCGAATCAGTAGCGGATTTCCGTTGGGGCTTTTTGTTGCGTGGGGTTGGCTAAACCCGATTGGCTCAGCGATCGTTTGGCCTAGTCCTGCGGCCACCGCACCTGACAGTCGCCTAGCACCGGGTGATGAGGGCTCGAACGATCACCCGATCGGCGACGATGACTTTGCCGGTCTGCGCGACTATCAACCCGGGGACGCGCTAGCAAAGATCGCCTGGCATACATTGGCACGCGGCGATACGCTGCATAGCAAAGTCTTTCTAGGTTCTGGCAGCGGTCCAAAGTGGTTTGATCTTGCCGACATGGACCCGACGGATATTGAGCTCGCGCTCTCGCAATTGACACGCTTGGTTGTCGATGCGCACACGGCCGGACTTAGTTACGGTTTGCGTCTAGGTGCGCAAGTCATCGCGCCCGCTAGCGGTACCACCCACCGCAATCTGTGCCTGGATGCGTTAGCAGTCTTTGGCGATCCCCGATGAAATGGCTACGGGGTAAAGCAACCTCAGGCGAACTCGAGACGCCGCTGGTGTGGGCCACGACCGCATTGGCCGTTTGTTTCGCCCCACACGTTCTGCACTTTCCCTTTTGGATTACGGCGGCGACCGTCGCCGCGGGTGTTTGGCGCTTCACGGCTGAACGACGTCGCTGGCACCTACCACCGTTGTGGCTACGCGCCCTACTCGTCTTCGCGGCGCTGCTAGGTGTCTTGGCATTGTACGCCGGCATTAATGGCGTCGTGCCCGGAACGGCGCTGTTGGCGCTAATGGCCGCACTGAAGATTCTCGAATCGAATCAGCGCCGCGACCTTCACGTCGTGCTGTTTATCGCCTTGTTCCTGGCACTTTCCTCATTACTACGCGAACAGGCCTTGTGGTCACTGCCCTATCTTGCGATTGCGTTATTCGCTTGCTTGGTCGCCTGGCAACAAGTTGCCCGTGAAGGGAATCCGTTGCCGGTTAGCACCGTCACCCACGGCGCCAGTCGTATCGCGCGACATGCGGCACCGCTGCTCATCGCATTTTGGATTTTGTTTCCACGCGTACCGGGTGCATTTTGGGCCGTGCCGACACAAGGCGAAGGAGCATCAACCGGCATCAGCGACCGCATAGAACCCGGTAGCATTGCCGCTTTAATCGCCTCGGACGCCGTTGCTTTTCGGGTCGAGTTCACGGGGGCACTACCGCCACTTCGAGAGATGTACTGGCGCGGCCCAGTGATGGAAGCGGTTGTCGGACGGGCGTGGCAAGTGAGCGACTTCCCACCGATGAATCGCCGCGACAACGAGGTGAGCTATGACGGCCAGCCCTATCGCTATCGAATGACGCTCCAACCGACCGGGCAGCGCTGGCTGTTTGGTCTTGACGTTCCCGAGACGTGGAATCACCCAAACGCAAAGATGAGCCCGACGCAGCAGCTGATGGTTCGCCAGCCGATCGACCAACGAGTCGTTATGGAACTGCGTTCGTATACTGAGTTCACGATCGGTGGCGAGTTATCGGCGCGGACACGCAAGCGGCTGACGTATTTGCCGGGCGGCAGTAATCCGAAAACCCGTGAACTGGCAACCACGCTGCGTGACGCCAGCACCGACGAGGACGACTTCGTCAGGCAGGTATTGGCTCTGTTCGCGAACGGAGACTTTGTTTACACCCTCGAGCCACCACCCTTGGGGCTGAACTCGATGGACGAATTCTTGTTCGCGACGCGCGCCGGCTTTTGCGAACACTATGCCAGCGCATTCGCGACGCTGATGCGCGCTGGGGGCGTTCCCGCGCGGTTAATCGGCGGCTATCAGGGTGGCGAGATTAATCCATTGGGCGATTACTTGATTGTCCGCCAATCCGACGCTCATGCGTGGGTAGAGATTTGGGCCCAAGAGCGCGGCTGGGTACGAATCGACCCCACCGCAGCGGTCTCGTCCGTTCGCCTGGAGTCCGGGCTCGACGCGGCGCTGCGCTCGTCGGGCCAAGCGGGTGTTGGCCGCTGGCTCGATTTCGATTGGCTTACCCAAGCCGGCTTCACGTGGGACGCATTGAATGCCCGTTGGGACGAATGGGTGCTCGGTTACGGCCCAGAAACGCAGCAGCGTTTTATGCGCTGGCTCGGAATGGACGACCCGCATTGGGAAAAGCTGGCCATGGCACTTGGAATTGCCACGGCGCTGATACTCGCGGCGATCGCGTTACGCCTAGCAAGGCAGTACGCAAAACCGCGTGCCGATGAGGCTCGACGCGTCTTCGAACGTGTCATTAGACGATTGAAAGTATCACTCGCCCCACACGAAACCGCGCCGGTCGCCGCCGACAAAATCGGCGCGCGCTATCCAACTCTCGAAGCAGAAGCGGCTCGCTTCGTTGAACGCTATCAAGCCATTCGTTATGCCGGCGACGACTCTATCGATACATTGCGACGCGAAGCGACCGCACTTATCACCGCTGCTCGGTCGGCACCCGCGACAGTAACCACGCCCCACTAACAAAAAGCGGTAGCAGAACGGCGATCGCATAGCGTGGGTTGTCTGACAAACTCGCCGTAATGCCGACCAGAAACGGGCCGATTATCGCCGCGAATTTGCCGATCATGTTATAGAAGCCAAAGAACTGAGCTGACTTGTCGGCTGGCACCAGCTGCGCGAAAAAGGCACGGCTCATCCCTTGAACAGCACCTTGGACGGTGCCGACCGTCACCGCGAGCACGTAAAAGTGCGTTAGCGTCTGCAGATAAAGCGCGAAACATGTGACCGCCACATAGACTGCAAGCCCAATAAAAATAACCGGCCGGGCCCCTATTCGACTGCCTAGCCAACCGAAAAACAACGTTGCCGGCAGACCGACAAAGTTCGTGATCAGTAGTGCACGAATGAGGTCGTCGCGCCCGAAGCCCAGTCGTTGGCCGAAGTTAGTGGCCATTTGAATAAGCGTATGCACAGCATCGATGTACAACCAGAACGCGATAATAAAAATAAATGCCGCTCGGAAACGTCTGAGCTCCCGAAACGTACCGATCAGTTGGCCGTAGCCCTCGCGAGCAGCCGCGAAAAATGACGGTCCATCACCGCGTTCCTCTGGCACAAACAACCAAACCGGAATAGAAAAAACTAGCCACCAAATAGCAACCGACGCGAACGCTACTTGCACCGCGACCGTCGCCGAGGCAAGCCCGAATGCGGCAGGCTGCAGAATCATCCAGGTATTGAGCGCGAACAATAACGCGCTGCCACCGTAGCCAATACCGAAACCGAATGCCGAAACGCGTTCAAACTCACCCGGCCGCGCAACGTTCAGCAGCAGCGCATCATAAAAGACGTTACCGCCGTAAAAACCAACTGACGCCAATAGGTACAGAATCAGTGCGTATTGCCATTGGCCTGCGGCGACGAATGCAAGCCCGCCAGTCATAACAATACCGAGCATCGCAAAAAAGAATAGAAACCGCTTTCGCGCACCGCCGCGATCAGCGATCGCGCCGAGTAAAGGCGCAAGAACGGCCACAACGATGCTGGCCGTTCCGTTAACGAAGGCAAGCCGGGTCGTTACCGTCGATCCAGCAGCGCCATCGCTCCAGTAATCGTTCAGAAATACTGGAAACAAGGCGGCGAGCACGGTCAGCGCAAACGCGGAATTGGCCCAGTCATACAACGCCCAAGAGACGACAGAGCGTCGCAGTAAACTGCGCTCGTGGGCCGTAGCGCTCAAGCGTGCTCACGCGTTTCGCGGAACGTTACGTCCGGCCAACGCTCTTCTGTTAATGACAAGTTCACGCGTGTCGGCGCAATGTACACTAGGGCGCCGCTGTGGTCGCGACCGAGATTATCGTGGGCTTTGCGCTCAAAATCTGCGAGCATCTTCTCGTCGTCGCAATGAACCCAGCGAGCGGTGTTTACGTTAACCGACTCAAATTGGCACTCAACCGAGTACTCGTGCTGCAAACGGTGAGCAACGACGTCGAATTGCAAGACCCCGACTGCACCCAAAATAAGGTCATTGTTCCGTTGTGGCTTAAACAACTGCGTAGCGCCCTCCTCGCACAGTTGCGCTAAACCTTTTTGCAAGGCCTTCAGGCGCAGCGGATCTTTAAGCACCGCTCGCCGAAAAATCTCTGGCGCAAAGTTGGGTATACCGGTGAAGCGCAGCTTTTCCCCTTCACTAAAACTATCACCGATATTGATCGTGCCATGGTTATGCAATCCGATGATATCGCCAGCATACGCTTGAGCGGCATGCTGGCGATCAGCGGCGAGGAATGTGATCGCATCGGCGATCCGTAATTCCTTGCCAAGACGGACGTGGTGCATTCGCATACCCGGCGCAAAGCGCCCAGAGCAAATCCGCATAAACGCAACGCGATCGCGATGTTGCGGGTCCATATTCGCTTGAATCTTGAATACAAACCCAGTCAGCTTTTCCTCGGTGGGCTTGACCTCGCGTTGATCTGCGTCGCGTGGTTGTGGTTGCGGCGCAAGATCAACAAAACCGTTCAATAGTTCGCGGACACCGAAATTACTGATCGCACTGCCGAAGAAGACCGGTGTCTGGCGGCCAGCCAGATACTCGTCGGGATCCAGCTCCGCGACCGCTCCACGCACGAGTTCTACTTCGTCGCTGAAGTCATTGTGCTCATCACCCAAAAACGCATGAGCCTCGGCACTAGAGAGACCATCGATCGTCGTGGTTTCTCCAGCACGCCCATTGCCGTCGGGTTGGTAGCAATAAATGCGATCCTCGCCAAGGTGGTAGACGCCGCGTAACCGCGACCCCATACCGATTGGCCAGGTGACCGGCGCGCAGGCGATCTTCAGTACCGACTCAATTTCGTCGAGCAGATCAATCGGCTCGCGTCCCTCGCGATCGAGTTTATTGATGAATGTCATGATCGGTGTGTCGCGCAACCGACAGACTTCCATGAGTTTGATCGTCCGTTGTTCAACGCCTTTCGCGCAATCGATCACCATCAGCGCTGAGTCAACAGCCGTCAGCGTGCGATATGTATCCTCAGAAAAGTCCTCGTGACCTGGCGTATCCAGCAAATTAACGACGCGATCGCGATACGGGAATTGCATGACCGACGACGTTACCGAGATTCCCCGCTCCTGCTCGAGCTTCATCCAATCGGACGTTGCATGACGCGCGGCTTTGCGACCTTTTACGCTACCGGCCAGCGTAATGGCGCCACCAAACAGCAACAGCTTCTCAGTGAGCGTCGTTTTTCCGGCGTCGGGGTGCGAAATGATGGCGAACGTCCGCCGCGCCTGAATGGCATTTTTCAACGGTATTCTCGATTCAAACTATCGGATCGGCGATCAAAACCGTTACACGGAACGGCGCGTAAGCTGCAACGCGTAAACGAGCGCGTCTTCGCGGCCTTCGGCAGCTTGGTAGTAGTTACGACGCGAGCCGATTCGTGCGAAACCCCGCCGCTCGTAGAGCCGAATCGCGTGGGCATTGGACGGGCGAACTTCTAACAAGATCCGCTCGGCCTCGCTGACTCGCGCGCGATTAATCATCGCGTCGAGTAGCGCCGCGCCGAACCCAAAACCGCGCAACGTTTGGCTGACGCACAGGTTTAGAACGTGAGCCTCACCCGCGGCGATCGATAAAATACCGTAGCCGGCAAGCCGCTCATCATAATCGACAGCGAGGCACTGGTAGCCCGCCAACAAACAATCACGGAAAACACCTTGACTCCACGGGAATTCATAGCTGCACCGTTCGATTGCCGCAACGTCAGCGAGGTCGCGGTGCTCAAGCTCACGAATTCGATAAAGCCGTTCTTGTCTGACGCTGCTCATTGGGTATGCAAGAGTTTCCGAACTGCCTTCAAATCCTGCCACGATCGCGCCTTTTGTGCCGGCGTGCGCAGTAGGTACGCGGGATGATACGTAACGATCACCGGTGCAGGCCAACTTTCCGTTTCGTGGATGCGGCCACGGAGCCGACCGAGTGGGTCGGTAACATCGAGCAAAGCGTGAGCGGCTATGCGGCCAACCGCTAACAATAAGCGCGGTGACACAAGGGCTATTTGTCGCTCAAGATAGCGTCGACAAGCAGCCACTTCATCAGCCTGCGGATCGCGGTTATTCGGCGGCCGGCACTTTAGGATGTTGGCGATGAAAACCTCGGTTCGAGACAGCCCGATAGCCGTTAGCATCGCATCGAGAAGATGCCCGGCTCGACCGACGAACGGTTCCCCGCGGCGGTCCTCTTCTGCGCCGGGCGCCTCACCGACGATCATCAGGTCGGCCGCCTCGTTGCCAACCCCGAAAACGGCCTGGGTACGCGTGCTACCGAGCGTGCAGCTTTGGCATGATGCGACGACCGAGCGCAATTGCGGCCATTCGTTTGGCACGTCATCGGCGACACCGGTGGGATCTACAGGGACTGATGTCTCGCTGCCGGGTTGTCCAACGGGCGGGGTGGTGGCCGTCGCAATTGGCCGCCCTACCTCGGCCGACGCCGGGACCGTCAAGTCTGGCGGGTCGCCGACGTGCTTAGAGCGATACCAATCTATGCCTAGCGCGTCCAGATACGCCGCGCGACGCTCAGGCGTCATCGCCTTTCTCAGCGCCGCTGGTCGTCGACGGACGCTTACGAAGCAAACCAATCGCGGCCAGAAGTGGGCCGAGCGCAGCGTAGGTCGCACACACCCAAAACAGCGCCGCCGGCGGATTGAATGTCACCAACCAAATCGCCAGTAGTGCCGAGAAACCGGCGACCGCGTAACCCACTGCCGAAAACTCTTTGAAACTGCGGTACCGAACCGGGCTGATCATAAGAGCGCCAGCTGCGGCAGTGATAACGAACGCCATCGCCAAACCGGCAAAGCCAGCAACGCCTTCCGCGGCGCTTAGCCAAACAAACGCCGCAACCAAAGCCGCCGCCGCTGGGCTTGGTAAGCCCTCGAAATAGCGATCTGGCGTGTCGTCCTCACCCCGAGCGTTGGCAATCGAGTTGAACCGCGCCAGCCGTATTGCGGCGGCAACGACATACGCAAAGGTCACCAACCACCCTAAGCGTCCCCAGGCCAGGTTGTAGTCAGTGAGCCGCTCGACACCCCATTGATAGACGACGACGGCCGGAGCCAGTCCAAACGCCACCATGTCGGACAAACTATCGAACTCTTTGCCGAAAGCGCTGGCTGTGTTGGTAAAGCGCGCCACCCGCCCGTCGAGCGAGTCAAACACGCCGGCGATAAATACGGCGATGCCCGCGCGCGCGAAGTTACCGTCGATAGCCGCAACGATGGCGAAGAAGCCGGCTGCCAGAGCAAGTCCGGTTAGCGTGTTCGGCAACCAGTAAGCGCGCCGCGGCATGTCTGGATAAGGAGTCGTCACTCCGCGATGATAGCAAGGCGGTCGGTTGCGCGCTTACTGGTAACGAAACCTCGCGACGATGGTTTCGCCAGCGCGCACCCGTTGTCCTACCTCAACGTCGACAATGACGTCCGCTGGCAGGAACACGTGGGCTTCGCTAGCGAGTCGCAGGTACGCGCAGCGGCGGCCCTGACCAACCCGCTCCCCATAACGGACGAAGGCGCGCGGTGTACCCATCAGCGGCAGCCCTCGAAACAGGGTGACGACATCATCGTCAGCATCCGTTCGCACCCACAGGCCATTGGCGCCCGACAGCTTTGATCCGGCCGCCGCGTTGTCGCGCGGGTCGTACAATTTGCCCTCGACGGGGCAGCGCGCCGTGTAGGCGCCGAACGGGTTGACCCGAAGGGTGATATGGCGCGCCTCACGCTCCAACACACCCTCGCTGGTGAGCTCAATGCCGCCAATTACGCCGTCACAGGGCGCTAGAATCGCCGCGGGCTCGACCGGTAGCTCGCGTTCCGGATCGCGGAACAGGCCGAACAAAGCCACGGCGATGACGGCAAATGGCAGGGCGGCAATCCAGTTCAGGCTGAAGTAGGCGCCAAGCCCAAGAACGGCGGTAAGAGCAAGCCATGGGAGGCCCTCACCGGCGATGTAGGAGAAACGTTTGGCGGCCATGGGCAGTGGACGCTACCCCGCCGGCTAGCGACCGTCAATTGCGACGGACCGACCAGCCGCACAGAATCCGTTCAGGTACACTGCCGGCCTAAATTGACCGTACTGATCGTCATGCGCACCACACAGCTAAACCTGTCCACCCTGAAAGAGACACCGGCCGAAGCCGAGATTGTCAGTCACCAATTGATGCTCCGCGCCGGCTTGATCCGCCGCTTATCGTCCGGCTTGTTTACGTGGCTGCCCATTGGCTATCGCGTTCTACGTAAAGTCGAACAGGTTGTGCGCGAAGAAATGGACCGGGCGGGCGCGTTGGAGATCTTGATGCCAACCGTCCAGCCGTCGGAGCTTTGGCAGGAGTCTGGCCGGTGGGACAAGTACGGCTCCTTGCTGTTACGGATGAACGACCGGCATGACCGCGACTTTTGTTTCGGCCCGACACACGAAGAGGTCGTTACCGACATTGCTCGCCGCGAGCTAAAGAGCTACAAGCAATTGCCGGTCACTTACTACCAGATTCAGACGAAATTCCGCGACGAAATTCGTCCGCGTTTTGGGGTAATGCGAGCGCGCGAGTTCTTGATGAAGGACGCGTACTCTTTTCATACCGACCAAGCGTCGTTGGAGACGACCTACGCCCAGATGGCAACCGCTTACGCCGCCGTATTCACACGACTCGGCTTAACGTTTCGAGCGGTCGACGCCGACAGCGGTGATATCGGTGGGAGTCGGTCGCAAGAATTCCATGTACTCGCAGAAACCGGCGAAGATGCTCTAGCGGTGGCTGAAAACGGTGACTACGCGGCGAATGTAGAGGCCGCGCCGACTTTCGCGCCAGCGCAGGCGGGCCATGCGACGGCCGAGCTCGCACGGATCGAAACACCGGGTGCGAAGCGCATTGCGGACGTTGCGAAGGTGCTAGA
The DNA here is from genome assembly GCA_038749025.1 of Pseudomonadota bacterium. Classification (GTDB taxonomy): domain Bacteria; phylum Pseudomonadota; class Gammaproteobacteria; order Steroidobacterales; family Woeseiaceae; genus JBCAXA01. Next base: position 13,348 of record JBCDIL010000021.1, read on the forward strand.
CGTCGCCCCTACCGACTGCGTCAAGACACTGATCGTCGCCGGCACCGACGGTCCGGTTGCGTTGGTGCTCCGTGGTGACCATGAACTCAACACCGTCAAAGCCGAAAAGCTGGCTGGCGTTGCGACTCCATTGAGCCTTGCTGACGACACCGACATTCGGGCAGCCACGGGCGCTGAGCCCGGCTCTATTGGGCCGATTGGTCTGCAACTACCGACCTATGTGGATCATGCCGCTTTCGCCACGGACGACTTCGTCTGCGGCGCCAACGAAACCGGCTGGCACTACCGCTTTGGGGGTTGGGAGAGAGACACGGCGATTCGTGACAGTGTCGACCTTCGCAATGTCGTTGCCGGGGATCCCGCGCCGGAGAATCAAGGTCCGCTAAGCTTGGTCCGAGGCATTGAAGTCGGCCACATATTCCAACTAGGCGACGTCTACACACGCGCGATGAACGCAGCCGTTCAAGATGCTGATGGCCAAGAGCGCGTCATGACAATGGGCTGTTACGGGATTGGCGTCAGCCGTATCGTTGCCGCAGCCATTGAGCAAAATCACGATGCTCGCGGCATCATCTGGCCCGGACCGATGGCACCTTGGCAAGTTGTCCTCGTACCGATCAACCAACAGCGCTCGGCCGATGTCGCTGCGGCGGCAGAAGCGCTGTACGACGAGTTGCTCACAGCCGGCTTTGACGTGTTGTTGGACGATCGCGACGCGCGGCCCGGCGCTAAGTTCGCGGATGCCGAGCTTATCGGCATACCGCACCGCGTGGTCGTCAGCGACCGCGGCCTAAAGGCGGGGCGTTTCGAGTACCGCACGCGCCGCAGTACCGACTCGGAAGATCTCGATCGCGAGTCCTTACTGGCACGGCTGAACGCCGAGATCCTGCTATGACAGCGATGCGCTGCTCGGTATTGCTCGCGTTGCTGGCGGCGCTGCCCGCGATACCCGTCGCTGCAGCGACGGTCGATGCCGACCCTGAGTTGCTCGCTCGGCTGCGTGCGGCGGCGAAAGAGCCAGCGAGTAGTTTCTCGGATCGATTTGAGGCGGAGGTCTGGCTTGCTGACATGTCAACACGTCTCGGCAACCGAGTGCGTGATCCAGACGAACGGATTGCCATTTTGAAAGGTGTGCATGCCGAAGCCGAAAAACACGATCTGCCGCCAGAACTTGTATTGGCCGTTATCGAGATCGAGTCGAACTTTGACCGATTCGCGATCTCGTACGCCGGCGCACTAGGCCTGATGCAAGTTATGCCGTTTTGGCTCGACGAGATCGGCAGGCCCAACGACAACCTTTTTCACATCGATACCAACCTGCGTATGGGTTGCACAATTTTGCGTCACTATCTCGATCGTGAGAGAGGCGATTTGCAGCGCGCGCTAGCACGTTACAACGGCAGCCTCGGGCGCAAAACCTACTCCAACAAAGTGCTCGACAAGCTTAGAACGCGCTGGCGCCGGATCAACGAATAAGCTGCAATTGGTACACCACAAAGATCTCGCTTATGCCGTACCGAATTTTACACAACCCCCGTTGTTCGAAGTCGCGCGCTGCGCTTGCCCTGCTAGAGCAAGCCGGTTTGGACATCGAAATCATTCGCTATCTCGATACACCCCCGAGCGCTGCGGAACTCACCGCGATCCTTGCTGCGATCGATGTACCGCCCGCTGCCGTTGTCCGGCGCAAAGAAGCGCGCGAGCTGGGTTTGGCGCCCATCGCCGCCGACAGTGATGCCGCGTATGTCGCCAAAGTGTTAGCGGCACACCCGCAAGCTATAGAACGACCCATCGTCGTCGCCCCATCGGGGGCTGCAGTCCTCGGCCGACCTCCCGAAAACATCACGGCATTGCTGTGACTCTTCGCGTTCTGGTGTTGTACTACTCGCGCCACGGCAGCACCCGTGCGTTGGCCGATGAGATCGCATTCGGCGTCGACGCAAGCGGCCAGGCAGAAGCGGTTTTGCGCACGGTGCCGCCGATCACCAGCACACTCGATGAGCGCTCACCGCCAGTGCCACAAGACGGTGCACCGTTCGTTAGTCGTGATGATTTGGCCAAGTGCGCAGCACTTGCGCTAGGCAGTCCAACACGCTTCGGCCTCATGGCCGCACCGCTAAAGCACTTTCTCGATACAACGAGCAGCGAGTGGCTAGCCGGTACGTTAGCCGGCAAACCAACCGCTGTGTTCACATCGACCGGGTCGTTGCACGGTGGCCAGGAGGCAACATTACTCAGTATGGCGGTGCCACTGCTGCACCACGGCATGGTGCTTGTCGGCGTCCCCTACTCGGTCCCTGAACTTGAGAAAACCACGACCGGTGGTACACCTTACGGACCGAGCCATGTTGCGAGCCAAGACGCCGGCAATACGATCAGTCCGGACGAACGGGCGATCGCACGCGCCCTTGGTAATCGTCTGGCCACGCTTGCTCTGCGCTTGCACGATGCGTGAACAGCCAGCGCGACCGGGCGCTGCCGGCTGGTTAGCCATAGCCAGTTGGGTTCTGGTTGGCTTGTGCGGAGCCGTTAGCGTCGCGCTTGCGCCGCTGTCTATTCCGATCGCCGTCGTAGTCGTTACCGCGCTCATATGGCTGGCGTTACTGATCGCGATGCTGACCGAACAACGCAACGCTTACGGCTACGCGATGCTCGTCGCCATCATCTTCACGGTCAGCGGCGTCATGGACGTCATCGCATACGGCGCGGCGGCCAAGCCAGCGGTTGCGTTTACTGCGGCATCGATGGTGGCGTTCTTCGCGGCGATTCCGGCGACTCGCCTGACACGCCGTCGAGATACGCGCGAATAAACGGCACCGTCAACCGCCGGCCGGTTTCCCAAGACTGACGGTCCAAGGCATCGACCAAGCGTGTTAGCGACGGCATGTCGCGATGGGTCCTCTGAATCAGGTAGCGTAAGGCTTGTCGGTCTGCGGTTAGTCCGCGTGCCCGGATACGTAGGCCGAGCGCCGCGAGCTTACCTTCATCGTCTAGCGGCTGTAGCCGAAACGCCGTTAACGCTGCCAATCGACTGCCGAGATCCGGTAACGCAAAGTCCAGATGGCGCGCACCACGTGTAGCCGCGACGACCACCACACCGTTGGCCGCGACGACTCGCTCGACAATCGCGAACAAAGCCCGCTCCCACGCGAGCGAACCAAGAACGACATCGATGTCATCAAGCACAACCGCCGGCTGGCGCTCAAACCCTGCTAATGCGGCCGGCGCACCCACTTCAGCCAGCGCGGCATAGGCCGCCGGCCTGGCCGTGGCGAATGCCTGCAACAAATGACTCCGACCGCTGCCGGCCGGGCCGTCGAGCATAGCGCCTGGAGTCCGCAAGTCACGGACAGCGGCGACCGCGAGTTCATTACCGTCAGCAATGAATGTGTCGAGTGACGCGCCGGTGTCGAGCGTCAGACCGAGCGGAATCTGGCTCATTGCGGTGGCTCTTCCTCAGCCGAGTCAGGCGGCTCTTCAGGGGCGTAGCGCGCATAGAAATAGCGCACGATCACGCTGATTACGGCGGCGGCCGGTAGCGCAAGTAAAATACCGAAAAAGCCGAATAGCTGCCCGAATGCCATTACCGCAAAGATCACGACCACCGGGTGCAGACCGATACGGTCACCGACGAGTTTCGGTGTCAGTACCGTACCTTCGAGCAATTGCCCGATCACAAATACACCGATCACCAAGGCGAGCATCAACAATCCGTTTGGTTCATTTAACGCCGTTACGCCGGCAAGGGCGATGCCGAAGACGAGGCCGAGGTACGGCACAAAGCTGACCAGGCCAGCAACGACCCCAATAGCAATGGCGTACGGCAAGCCGACCAGGCTAAGGCCAACCGTATAAATCAACGCGAGCCCGAACATCACGAGCACCTGACCGCGCAGGAAAGCGCCGAGTACAGCATCTGACTCGCCAGCGAGATGCAACACAGTCGGTCGTTGCGTCGGCGGAATCAACCGGGCGACTCGCTCCAGTATGTCGTCCCAGTCGCGCAGCAAATAGAAGGTCAGCACCGGAATTAGGAACAGACTAACCGCAGCCGCGAGCAGCGCACCGCCGGAACGACCGACAGACGTCAGGACTGTACTGGCCCACTCGCCAGCCACTGCGCCGTATTGCTCGACGAATGCGCGCAATCCAAGCTCGTTGTCGGCCCCGCCGGCCGCTTCCGACACATAAGGTAACCAATTGGTTTCAACAAACTCAATGTAGCGAGGTAATGCTTCAAATAGCGCACCGGCTTGCGCCCGAACCAGCGGGATGATCAGAATAACTAGCGCACCCAGTGCAACAAAGGTAACCAGAAACACGATCAAAACCGCGGCCGATCGCGGTAGTTTCATCCGTTGCAGGGCATCCGCCAGCGGGTCACCAATGTAGGCCAGCAACGCCGCTGCTATGAACGGCGTCAGAACCGGTGACAGTAGGTGGATGAGCCAGCCAAACGCGATGATGGCAACCGCGAACACCGCCCGTCGTTCAAGTTGTTCATTCATGTTGCGCACCCTCGCGTGCTTTCGCTGACCACGCAATGACGTAGTGCACACCGCTCGCAATAATCGTTACTAAAAGCGCGACGCTGAGCAATCGAACTAGCCAAACAGCATCGCGCCCAGTGGCCGCCAACGCGAGCAACACGCAAGCGTAGACGCCTTGAACGAGCGTATTGAATTTGCTGAGAAGCGTTGCCGAGCCGGTTAAGCGTTCAACGGCGAAATTGTAGGCGGTCGCACCCACGACAATGACAACGTCACGAGCGATCGCAAGGACCGCAAGCCACAGCGGCATCAATTCGGCCAGCGTTAAGCCAACGAACACCGCGAGAAACAGCAGCTTGTCGGCGATCGGGTCAAGTAAAGAGCCTAAGCGGCTGTGCCAGTTGAAACGCCGCGCGAGCACGCCGTCCAACCAATCAGAGAAACCGGCGAAGACTACCAGGGCCAGCGCCAATCCAAACTCGTGTTTCGCTATCGTTAAGTAGATGACCGGCGTGAGACACAAGCGCAACACGGTCAGCGCATTAGGGATCCACGCCATCCGACCAAGCCACCCTTAACGGCGCAGACGATAGCCGCGCGGCGGGGTTAGCCCCTCGTCGAGCGGATTGGTACCGCCTACCATGAATCCTGGGTTAGCGACGGGTTCCAGCGCGGCGAAACTGTCCAGCAACTGGACGATTTGCGCCTCGCCACCGATGTAAGCGAGCTCCAACGAAGCCATCGCGTTATCCATTGCCAGAACGTCGACCTGTCGGACCAGTGGCTGGCGTTCGAGGAACCGCAACAACTGACCGAACGTCGCAACGTCTCGAACGTCACTGATAGCCAACGCCATGCGACGGACGTCGTTCGGATCGGCAACCGATAACGCAGCCGCCATGTCGCGACCCAGTCGCGCCATAGCGGTCTCGACATTCCCAGTAAAGCGAACCTCGTTTCCGGAAAAGCGCCACGTCCAGCGAATGGTATCCGCCTCGTCGGAGCGCACACGACCGCTCAGCCGGCTAACGGCACCGTAGCGCTCGCTTGCGCCGCTCATGACATCAGCAAAGCCACCCCAGACGTCGGCGAACGCGATGCGCTGCTGATCCTCTGCATCCATCAGCGGCAAAACGACCGGCAGACCGCGCTCCGCCGCTGCTTTTTCCAATCGCTCACGCAGGTAATCGGCCGGATCGGCTCGACGGGCACGGGCACCATCCGCGTACCGATCCGACGAACTCAGAATCGCACGCTCGCCGCCGCCCCGGTCCACGGCCAGCCAAACGATCGTCAACGGCCGGTCACTACCCCAAACGGGGATACCACTGGCGCGCAGCGCGTCGGTTAATGCTCGGCCATTGAACGAAACCCACAGTCGGTTATTACCGCCATCGCGGTAACCGGTGACGAGCCGCTCGGCCTGCTCGACAACGGTGGCGACCGACGCCGGATCGGCCGCCGATCGGTCTGTGACCCGCCCGATAACTTGCCGCAAGGCGTCGCGAAACGCATCGCGGCGCGCCGTGGCCGTGTTCGCTGGATAATCGACATCGACGGTATACAAACCGCTGACCTCAATGGCACCTGCATTGCTAGCGGCACAGCAAACGCCGAGCAGCGCCAGCTGCCACCCACGAGCGAATGCCGCGTTACACTTTTCGAGCCAGATCACGAATTGACGGAAACTTTGCTGCACAGCGCGATAGTATAGCGGGCTTCGCATCGACCGCGCTTATGGCGGCACAATAACGCACCAACCCATGGACAAATCTCGCCTCACTTACAAAGACGCAGGCGTCGATATCGACGCTGGTAGCCGTCTTGTCGAACGCATTGGACCGGCCGTCGCGGCCACACAGCGCCCCGAAGTTCTCGCGGGACTCGGCGGCTTTGGCTCGCTATTTGCGTTAGATACAGCGCGTTACCAAGAGCCGGTTCTTGTTGCCGGAACTGATGGCGTTGGCACCAAACTGTTGCTGGCGCGCGAGTATGGTGCGGATGAGCGCATCGGTATTGATTTGGTGGCCATGTGCGTAAACGACGTTATTGCGCAAGGCGCTGAGCCGTTGTTCTTTCTCGACTACTTTGCCTGCGGCGCCCTCGACGTCGACCAGGCAGCGTCGGTGGTAACGGGCATTGCGCAAGGCTGCCGTATCGCGGGCTGCGCACTCATTGGTGGTGAAACGGCGGAAATGCCGGGCATGTATGCCCGCGGTGACTACGACCTCGCCGGGTTTTGTGTGGGTGCGGTGGATCGCGCCGCGATTATTGACGGCAGCCGTATCGCGGTTGGCGATACGCTGATCGGCCTGGGTGCCAGCGGCCCGCACGCCAACGGATTTTCCTTGGTACGGCGGATCCTAGAACGCGCCGATAATCCGGCCGCTATCGAGCTCGGTCATGGGATTCGTCTAACCGACGCGCTCCTCGAACCGACGCGAATTTACGCCGCAGCGATTCTCGCGTTGAGCGCTGCGCTAGAGGTACGCGGTATTGCGCATATCACCGGCGGCGGACTCCCCGAGAACGTCCCACGGATGCTACCCGAGGGTTGCGTCGCCCGCTTGTTCCAGGACCGTTGGCCGTGTCCACCGGTTTTCGAGTGGCTGCAGGCCACCGGCAATGTCAGCGATGAAGAGATGCTGCGCACCTTCAACTGCGGCCTCGGCATGGTATTGGTTGTGCCGCGCGGCTCAGCCGAACAAGCGTTGCAAGTTCTTAGGCAGAACGACGTCGACGCATGGCAAGTCGGCCGTATTGAAGCCGGCGAACGCGGCACGCAAATCGCCTGATATGACGGCCTCGGTCGTAGTGCTGATATCGGGCCGTGGCTCGAATCTAGAGGCGCTGTTTTTGGCCGAAGCAGCGAGCTCCTTTCGTATTGATGCGGTATTCAGCAATCGGCAAGCTGCGGGGCTCGACTATGCCCACAGCCGCGGCCGGCCCGCCACGGTTATCGCGCCATCACGGGGCGAAGCGCGCGAGCGCTACGACGACCGACTTCGGGCCGCTATCGATCCGTTCGCGCCAGACTTCATTGTCCTGGCAGGCTTTATGCGAATTTTGTCGCCTGCTTTCGTCGAGCACTATGCCGGTCGCTTGGTCAATATTCACCCGTCCTTACTGCCCGCTTACCGCGGTCTCGATGTTCATGAGCGCATTCTCGCGGCGAACGAGTCGAGGAGCGGTGCGAGCGTGCACGTCGTTACGGCCGACTTGGACGCCGGCCCCGTGCTCGTCCAAAGCGTTGTCCCGGTGACTGCTGGCGACACACCGGAATCACTTTCAGCTCGGGTTCAGCGCACCGAACATAAGATTTATCCTGCAGCAGTCGAACTGCTGGCCGCTGGTCGTGCCCAGCTAAACGACGCCACCATCGTTGTCGATGGCAAGGCGCTGACGCACCCATTTAGAGCGGTTTTCGACGGAACCGGAGGGTTGACCGAATGGCCCGACAATTTGCCACGCTTGTAATCGCCCTGGCGCTAACGCTTAGCGCTACAGCCGACGAATCGCTGCGCGCCTTCGATGCGCAGTACGGTGGGCGTTTCTCCGGCGCGAAAATCGAAATCGATATCGCACGACGCGTCGTCGGTAATGACATCACCGTCTACAAACATAGCGAGCCACGCGGTTTGGCGCGCCTAATTCGTCGCGACGGCGTCATCGAGTGTGGTCGCTACACGCTTGCCGACAGCCGCCCAAAGCCATCTGTCTACTCGTATGTCGACGGAAAACCAGGGCGTGGTAAATCAACAACCGTGACGTTTTCTGCTGACGGACGCAGCGCTGCGAGCAGCTACCGCGATGCCGCCGTTACGCTCGATGTGTCGGCCGGTGCCGTCGATAAGATCAGCGAAGAGTTTGTTGCCGCGGCGAGACTGGCAGCCGGTGAAACCGAGTTCACGTTGCGTGTCATTGAACGCAACGAAATCCACAACGTGGCGTACCGAGTAACGGCAACGGAGACAATTGCCGTTGCGGTCGGTGAGTACGAGACGCTAGTGGTAGATCGCCGGCGCGGTAATTCGAGCCGTACGACGCGCGTATGGCTTGCCCCTGAGCTCGCTTACCAACCCGTGCGCTTGCAGCGGCTTAAAGATGGCAAAGTGCAAGGCACCGCCTCGCTGAAGCGCTTCTCGTGGGTCGATCAAGCGCGCGGTAGTGTCACGCCCGTCTGCCCTTGATACTTGCCGGCACGATCGGCATACGACTGCTCGCACGGCTCATCCGACTCAAAAAACAGCATTTGCGCTACCCCTTCGTTCGCGTAAATCTTGGCCGGCAGCGGCGTCGTGTTAGAGAATTCAAGCGTCACGTGACCCTCCCACTCGGGCTCAAGCGGCGTGACATTAACAATGATGCCGCAACGTGCGTACGTCGACTTGCCGAGACAAACCGTTAGAACGGTCCGTGGAATGCGAAAATACTCGACCGTGCGTGCCAAGGCGAACGAGTTCGGCGGGATGATACAAACATCCCCTTCCACATCGACGAAACTGCCGGCATCGAACGCTTTCGGGTCGACAACCGCTGAATTGATGTTCGTGAAAATCTTGAATTCGCGCGAGCAGCGCACGTCATAGCCGTAACTTGAAGTCCCGAATGAGACGACACGCTCGCCGTCGACGTGACGCACCTGCCCCGGTTCAAACGGCTCGATCATGCCTTGTTGTTCGACCATGCGCCGGATCCACCGGTCCGATTTAATGCTCATTAATCGTTCTCGACCACGATGTTGGGGAATTTGTGTGCATGCTCTACGTTGCGCTTCGCAAGAGCAATACTCACTTGCTCGGCGATACCGATATAACGCGCGGACACGGCACTATCGGGATCCGCGACAACACTCGGCTGGCCGCCGTCCGCCGAGCGCTGAATCGCGGCATCAAGCGGCAGCTTTGCGAGCACGGGAACACCCTCTTCTGCCGCCAACCGATCGGCACCGCCACTGCCGAAAATAGCCTCCTCATGGCCGCAAGAGCTGCATATGTGCGTACTCATGTTCTCAACGACACCGAGCACATCGATACCGACTTTACGGAACATGGCGAGCCCTTTACGTGCATCGATTAACGCAATGTCTTGCGGCGTCGTTACAATAACGGCACCGGCGACCGGTACCCGCTGGCTCATCGTCAGTTGAATGTCCCCGGTACCCGGCGGCATATCAACGACTAAGTAATCCACATTCGGCCACGCCGTTTGCGTCAAAATTTGATTCAGGGCCTGGGTAACCATCGGCCCACGCCACACCATGGGTTGCTTCTCATCGACGAGAAAACCGGCCGACATCACACTTAACCCGTAGGCTTCGAGCGGCTCGAGGGTCTTGCCGTCGTGACTGACCGGCTGTTCGTCAACCAAGCCAAGCATACGTGGCTGGCTTGGGCCGTAAATATCGGCATCCAGCAAGCCGACACGCCCGCCGAGTTTGCGCAGGGCCAAGGCTAGATTAACCGCGGTCGTCGACTTACCGACCCCGCCCTTCGCCGATGCGACCGCGATGATATTCTTGACGCCGGCAAGCGGTTTGAGCCCGCGTTGTACGGCGACCGGCACGATGTCGACGACCGCGGCGGCTTCGTACCCCGACAGCGATGACTCTGCCCCGATCGCGGCGTCCAGTACGGCCAGCAATTTCGGCTCGAGTGCACCGAGCAGAAAGCGGCTTCGATACTCAACGCGGCGTGATTCGGTATCCACCAACAGTTTTCCATAATCACGGAGCGGACCACCGAGCTCCGACAAGACCGTCGCGGCCAGTCGCTCAGCAATAAGCGGATCGTTCAACGTAACTCTCCAAGAAGGGCGTTTTTCTGCAAAAACCATCATTTAGAGGCGCGAGATTGTACCGGAAGCACCGAAAACGTGACGTCGTGCCGCCGATTGGCCCCCAGGCTATGTGGCATAATTCGGATTAAACGTAACGCGGGGTGGCGAGCGGTCGGCGGCCCAACCCGCTCATGGGCATCGGTTGCCGCGCATGTAGGCGCACAACCGGCACGACAAGGATGCAGTAGTCAGTCACGATGTTGTTTAGCGGACTTAAAGCCGATCGCCTTGTATCGGAGGTCATGACCGCCTCCGATCCGCACGCCGAACCGGTGACGAAGGCACTTGAGAAGTTGCGCAAGATCGGTGCACCTGCCGTGCCGCGTCTGATCGATGCCCTCGCCTCCTCGGACAAAGGCACAACAACCGTTATTGTAGAAACACTCGCGGACCTCGCCGGGCCGAAGACGCTGAAGCACTACATCGAAGGTCTATCCGACGGTAACCAGCGGGTCGTTAAGGGTACAGCCACCGCGCTGTCGACATCGACGACGCTAAACCCTTCCGAAATTCTAAAGTTACTCGATGACGAAGAGGTCTCTAAACCTGCCGTATTGACGATTCTAGACGCTCACAAGAACCATATAAGCGTGCGAGAAATGCTGAATCGCGCCTACGACCTCGATGACCGTGACAAGACCGCCCTGTTTAAGATTATCGATTCGGTGGTTAGCGACGATATGGTCGATGACCTAGTCGCCCGCGTCGACGGCAAAGACTCAACGGTCAAAATCAATATCTTGTCGATCTTGTCGCGATACCCGCAAGAAAAAGTCATTACCAAAGTCGAACAGCAAATCGGCGACCCGAACAAGCACGTCCGCCAGCATGCACTAAAAGCACTGGCCAGACTGGGCGGTACACAGAACACAAAGCGGATTGCCGAGCTGCTGCTGGACGGCGATCTCGACGTGCAGAACCTAGCCGCCGAGCTACTCATAAAGCTCAATGACCCCGAGACGATTAAATTCTTGATACCGGCGTTGCGCGATGAGAGCGAATACTCACGCCGAGCGGCCGTCGAGGTACTGAATGAGGTCGGCAGTCCCGACGCGATCAAAGACCTGCTACAAGCCATTCAAGACGAAGACTGGTGGGTACGGTCACGGGCCGCTGATGCCCTCGCTTCGATCGGCGGACCGAAAGTTGTCGATGCGGCGCTACAGTTAATCAATGACGAAGACGAAGAAATCCGGCGTGTCGCAATTGAGATTTTAAATGAGACCAAAGACGCGCGTGCAGTCGATAAACTGCTCGAGGCGGCGCGCGACGGTGACTGGTGGGTTAAGGAACGCGCGGTCGACGCGCTCGCGTCAATCGGCGACACCAAGGTCGTACCGTCGCTGGCGCAACAGCTCGGCAGTGATGAGAAAACCGACCCAGCGATACTGCGTGCACTGACGAAGCTAACCGATCCGAAGCGAGGTACGGCTGTCCTGGCGAAAGTACTGCCGATGCTCAACAAGAACAATCGTGCGATTCGGGTTGAGACGATGAAAGCCCTGGCTCGTCTTACCGACGAGCGTAATGCCGAGAAAATCCGCGGTTATCTTGAAAAGATGAAGGGTATCAACGACACCCAAATCATCAACGCCGCCGATACGGCCATCAAAGAGCTTGAGTCGCGCTTCTCGTCAGCCGTCAAAGACCAGGACATCAAAGCTGAGAAATTCACCCAGGCGGCCGCCGGCGACGGAACAGCTCGGACGATGCTAATCGATACGCCGGCTGTCGATGACATGATCGCCGAGGCCAGTTCTTCGGCGACGCTCGACATCAGTACACTCCAGCCTGGCGACATTATCGACGGTCGCTACCAGTTCATCGAGCGTATCGGTAAAGGTGCCTTCGGCACGGTTTTACTGATGCAGGACAAAGTGGTCGACGAGCGGCTCATTCTCAAGTTCTTGAATGCCAATGTCTCCTCCGACGAGGAGATGATGAAACGCTTTGTGCATGAGCTACGCTTCTCTCGTCGCATCACGCACCCGAACGTTATCCGCATTTACGACTTTTTGAGCGTGCAAGGCCTGTACGCGATCTCGATGGAGTATTTCCCATCGCACACGCTCGGCGCCGAGATTGCCGAGTACAACCCGATGCCGCCCGATATGGCACTGAAGTATGGCATCGATATCGCTACTGGGATGGCGGTCGCTCATGAAGCCGGCGTCGTGCACCGAGACCTCAAACCGGCAAACCTGCTCATCGACGATGAAAAAGTCCTGAAGATCGTCGACTTTGGGGTTGCCGCGGCAGCGAGTAGCGGCGACACGCAGCTCACCAAAACCGGTTACGTTATCGGGTCGCCGAAATACATGGCTCCGGAGCAAATCCTCGGAAAGCGGGTCGACGAAAAAGCCGATATCTACAGCCTCGGTGTGATTCTCTATGAGATGCTGACCGGGACGCCGCCGTATACCCGTGGCGATCACATGTCGGTGATGTATCAGCACGTACAAGGTAAAGCGCGCGGCTGTCAGGATGTTAATCCCGACATTCCAGACAACCTCGCGGCCATCGTCACGAAGACGATGGCGGTCGACAAGAACGAGCGTTACGAGACGATGGTCGAACTGCGCCATGCACTCGAAAGCGTTCGTGCAGAACTGGCGGCGTAGGCGTATCCAGCGGCCGAGGCAGTAGCCACGGCCGCTAATTGGCCCTACGATTGGTGATCGCCCATCAGCGGACTTAACCTGTATGGCTCGTATTGATTCGTTCCTAAAGCTCGGCCTTGCGCAAGGGTGTTCCGATGTACATTTGGCCGTCGGCGTGCCGCCGATGCTTCGAATGCACGGCGATCTGATGCCCATCAAGTTTCGCAACTTGTCAGACACCGAACTGGACGCTTACATCGACGAGATTCTCCTCGATCATCAACGTGAGCGCTTCGCTACCGGCAACGACCTCGATTTCTCGTATGTCAGCGAGGAAGGCGGTCGATTTCGCGTTAACGTGTTTCGTAAAGAGACCGGTGTCGGGGCCGTGTTTCGCTACATTCCGGCAGAGATACCGACGCTTGACTCACTGGAGCTGCCGCCGGTCATCGAGAAGTTCTGTGATTACCACCAAGGCATGGTGTTGGTAACGGGCTCAACTGGGACTGGCAAATCAACGACACTCGCCGCGATGATCGACCATATCAACCGGCATCGGAAGATGAACATCATCAGCCTTGAAGATCCGATTGAGTTTGTCCATCCCAGCAAAAACAGCCAGGTCATTCAGCGTGAGCTCGAAACCCACGTGCCGAGCTTCGCCGGTGGCGTCCGAGCAGCGATGCGTGAGGACCCGGACGTCATCCTGGTCGGCGAGCTGCGCGACGCCGAAACGATATCGATGGCCATGACAGCCGCTGAAACCGGGCACCTGGTTCTCGGCACTCTGCACACGACCGGCGCCGTTAAGACGATCGACCGTATCATTGACGCTTTGCCCGGTGAGCTTCGCGAGCAAACAAAGAGTTTTCTCGCCCAATCACTGAATGCCGTCGTCACGCAAGTGTTGGTCAAGACACCAGACGGTCGCGGTCGCAAAGCGATCCTTGAAATTCTGGTCAACACGAAAGCTATTGCGAACTTGATCATGTCCGATCAAACACATCAGATACCGGCGCAGCTGCAAACCGGTTCCGATCGCGGCATGCAACTGATGGATCAAGCGCTGTTGGACAGTATCCAGGCCAAGAAAATCGACCCGGACGATGCGTTCCGTTTCTGCAACGACAAGAAGCAGTTCCAACGCTACGTATCGAATACCGACCTTCTGCCCAAACTCGATATTGCCAGTGGTTGAGCGTAGCGATGACGACTGAAACCACCGCTGTTCGTGCCATCGACGAGTACCTGCGCGAAATGATGGCGCGGGAAGGTTCAGACTTGCACTTCATGGCGGGCGATCCGCCACGCGTGCGTGTCCATGGTGAACTGACCAACATGCGCGACCGGCGTTTGTCGCGTGAGGAGACCGAGGAAGCGCTGTACCAGATCATGTCGGGCATCGATCAGCAACACTTCGCCGCAAACAACTCTTGCGATTTCGCTTATTCGATTGAGGGCCTGGCTCGGTTTAGGGTCAATGTGCTCAGGCATCTAAATGGGCTTGGCGGCGTCTTTCGCGCTATCCCTAGCGATGCGAAAACCCTCGACGACCTGAAAATGCCAGATGTCGTTAAGAATTTATGCCGGCAAAACCAGGGGCTTATTCTCGTTACAGGCAAGACCGGCTCCGGTAAATCGACGACGCTGGCGGCCATGATAGATGCGATCAATCTACGTCTAAAAGGGCATATCGTCACCATCGAAGACCCGATCGAATTTGTACACCCGCGCAAAGGTTGCCTGATTAGCCAACGCGAAATCGGCGTCCATAGCCCGAGCTTCGCGTCGGCATTGCACTCGGCGCTGCGGGAAGATCCGGACGTCGTGCTGGTTGGCGAATTGCGTGACTACGAGACAATGAGTATTGCGGTTACCGCAGCCGAAATGGGTATTCTTGTTATGGGCACACTGCACACCAATGGCGCCGCCCAAACCGTCGATCGCATCATCAATTCGTTCCCGGCAGACAAACAGAGTCAAATCCGTACGATGCTGTCGACGTCGTTACGCGGAGTGATTTCGCAACAGCTGATCCGGACAAAGGGCAAACCGGGGCGCGTCGCTGCACTCGAAATTATGATTAACACGCCAGCGATCAGTAACCTGTTGCGGCAAGGCAAACTCGACAGCTTAGAGAATGCGATGCAATCGGGGGGCAGCCTTGGCATGAAAACGATGGACGTCGCGCTGCAGGAGCTTTACGACCGTCGTATGATCAACGGTCAAAATGCGTACCTCAACGCGAACAATAAACAGCGCTTCGAGAAAATGAAGCACGAAGAACGTTAGCGCGCTAATTACCGCGCGAGAAACCAATGACCCGTTCCCGTCGCATGCTCGTTACGAGCGCCCTACCCTATGCCAATGGCTCGATCCATCTCGGCCATTTGGTTGAATACATTCAGACCGACATTTGGGTTCGCTTCCAGCGGAGCCGTGGTCATGAAGTTCACTACGTTTGTGCCACCGACGCGCACGGCACACCAACGATGCTGCGCGCACGCGAACTGGGAATCACGCCGGAAGAATTGGTCGAAAAGGTCCGCCGCGAGCATGAGCGCGACCTAAGAAGCTTCGGTGTCGACTTCGACAATTTTTACTCAACACACAGTCCGGAAACGGAACACTACGTTCACGATATCTACCGCAAGTTGTCCGAACGCGGCCATATCGAGTGCCGAGCCGTCAATCAAGCGTACGACTCGGTCGAGAACATGTTCTTACCGGATCGCTTTGTCCGCGGTACGTGTCCTCATTGTGGGGCCACCGATCAACCGGGAGATGCCTGCGAGAATTGCGGACGCGTCAACACGCCGAAGGATCTGCTCGAACCCGTATCGGTCCTGTCGGGGAGCACGCCTGTCTACAAAGACAGTGAGCATTTTTTCTTCCGACTCGGCGAGTTTGAGGCGTTCCTGCGAGATTGGATTGCCACGGCACCGTTAGATGAGAGTGTCCGTAACAAATTGCAGGAATGGTTTGCAAAAGGCCTTGCCGACTGGGACATCAGTCGCGATGCCCCGTACTTCGGCTTCAAGATCCCGGAAACGACCGACAAATACTTCTACGTCTGGCTTGACGCGCCGGTCGGTTACTTCGGCAGTTTCGCCCAATACGCAGCACGAACCGGCTTGGATGTTGGGCATTTTCTCGATGCTGAAAGCGGATGCGAGCTTTACCATTTTATCGGCAAAGACATCGTCTATTTCCACGCTCTGTTTTGGCCGGCCGTCTTGCACGGCGCGGGTTACCGACCGCCGACCGCGGTGTTCGCGCATGGCTTCTTGACCGTTAACGGCGAGAAAATGTCGAAAACGCGCGGCACGTTCATAAACGGTGCGACTTACCGGGACCGGCTTGATCCAACCTATCTGCGCTACTACTACGCGACCAAGCTCAGTGCCGGCATCGATGATATCGACTTAAACCTCGATGATTTTGTCAGTCGCGTTAATTCAGATTTGGTCGGCAAATTTGTCAACATCGCGAGCCGTAGCGCCGGCTTCCTGACCAAGCACTTCGACAGCGAACTGGCGGGCGAGCTACACGATGCACCGCTATACCAACGGTTTGTCGATGCAATCGAGCCGCTCGCAGAGCTCTATGAGAACCGAGAGTTTGCGAAAGCGCAGCGACGCATAATGGCGCTTGCCGACGAAGCCAACCAGTATGTCGATACGCACAAGCCGTGGACGCTGCTGAAAGACGCCGACCGCAAAGCTGACGTACAACTGATCGCGACACAGGCACTGAATATGTTTCGCGCACTCGCCATTTTCTTAAGCCCGGTACTCCCTGACGTCGCTGACAAAGCGCGGGCACTGTTCGCTGAGAATTCGTGGACATGGACCAGTGGCGCCACGCCTTTGCTCAGCACGCAAATCAATGCGTTCGAGCCACTGCTAACGCGTCTCGATAACAAGGTCGTCGACGAGGTTGTCGCCGCGTCGGCCGAGTCATTGCCCTCGGCAGCGCCAGCGCCGACTAATGCACCCGAGAATCCTATGGATACAGCCACGATCGGTATCGACACGTTCCGCCAAGTTGACATGCGGGTTGCAAGAATCGCTAGCGCGGCGTTTGTCGATGGCGCCGACAAGCTGCTTCGACTGACACTGGACCTTGGCCCACTTGGAGAGCGGCAAGTTTTCGCGGGTATCCGCCAGCACTACGCGCCCGAGCAACTGGTGGGCAAATTGACCGTTTGCGTTGCCAACCTCGCACCGCGAAAGATGCGCTTCGGTGTATCCGAAGGCATGGTACTTGCGGCCAGCGACGACGACGGTGTCTTTCTGTTATCGCCAGACAGCGGCGCCACGCCGGGAACCGCAGTTAGCTAGTCAAATGCAACGCCGGTACGGCGCATTGGCTACAATAGGCCAATGTCGAACGCCTTGCTGCTGTTACTCGCGACAGCGTTGATCAACAACGTCATCCTGGTGCAGTTCCTCGGACTGTGTCCTTACCTAGGGGTGTCTAGGCAATTATCGGCCGCTTGGGGGATGAGTCTCGCAACTGGCGTTGTCCTCGTCGTTGCTGCCGTGCTGAGTTTCATTATCGAGCACACTTTGCTCATTCCGTTCGGTCTTACGCAGCTACGCACGTTGGCGTTTATTCTGATTATCGCATCCACTGTGCAAGCGATTGAGATCGTCATGGCCCGCACCAGTCCGTTAATCTACAACGCGCTCGGGCTCTACCTACCGTTGATCACAACCAATTGCGCCGTTCTCGGCGTTGCGCTACTCACGGCAAGAACGACGCAGACCTTGCTGGAGGCGCTGATTTACGGATTCGGCACCGCCGTTGGCTTCGGCTTGGTACTGTGCTTGTTTGCCGCGATGCGCGAGTACCTCGATGAGCTCGCTATCCCGAGGTTGTGGCGCGGCGCCCCAATCGCGTTAGTTACAGCTGGGTTGATGGCGTTGGGCTTCTTAGGCCTAGCGGGCCTCGATCGCGGGTTTGGTGCATGAGCAGCGTTATCGTGCTGGGGCTGCTGGCAGCGGCTATCGGCATCGGACTTGTCTTACTCGCAAAGCGTTTGCCAGCCAACGACGAACCGTTGGTCGAGGCGGTCAATGCCGCTTTGCCACAGACGCAGTGTGCACAGTGCGGGTTCCCCGGCTGTCTCCCTTACGCGCAAGCCGTCGCTAAAGGCGCTGCATCGATCGACTTATGCCCACCTGGTGGTGAAGCGACACGAGTGCGGTTAGCGGAACTGACCGGTGATATTGCCGTTTCGGCAGAATCTGTCGAACCTGCCCCGACTGCAATGCTCGCCATGATCGATGAAGCGCGCTGCATCGGTTGCGCCCTTTGTCTACCCGCTTGCCCAGTCGATGCGATTGTTGGCGCCGACGGGTTCATGCACACGGTACTTGTCGACGAATGCACCGGCTGTGAACTGTGCATCGCACCGTGTCCCGTCGATTGCATCACGATGCAAGAGCCAAGCGCATGAGCGCCCCTACCGAGAACTTACGCAGTCTGCCTGGCGGTTTGCGGCTCCCGGCTAACAAGCGCTTGTCGAACGGCTCAGAGATCATCGATGTCCCAGTTCCAAAACGCTTGGTCGTCCCGCTACAGCAACACTCCGGCGAAACCAGTTTGGTAACGGTCGCCGTCGGCGACCGGGTACTTCACGGCAGTATCATTGGCGAACCGGAAGGCGCCGTGGGCACATACGTCCACGCGCCCTCTTCAGGTCGCGTCGCCGCTATCGAACAACGCCCTCTACCGAAACGCGGTGAGCCCCTCGGGCTGTGTGTGATCATTGCCGCCGATGGACTGGATCAAAGCATTGAATGCACAGCGCCGTCCAACGATCGAACCGCATTACTGGCGGCTATACACGAAGCCGGTATCGTCGGGTTAGGCGGGGCCGTTTATCCGGCAGCGCAAAAAATCACGCAAGGGCTGTTGTCCGGTATCGACACCGTGATGCTCAACGGGGTCGAATGCGAGTCATACATCACGTGCGACGATCGCTTGATGCGCGAGCAGCCCGCCGACGTTATTCGCGGCCTTGAAATCCTCCTTGAACTGACGGACGCAAGGCGCGGCATCGTTGCTGTCGAAAGCGACAAGCCGGAAGCGTGGCAAGCGTTGCGTGACGTCGGCAATATCGATCCGCGGATAGAGTTCGTCCAAATTCCCGCCGTTTACCCGAGCGGCGCCGAAGACCAGCTGATTTATCTCGTGTGTGGCCAGGAAGTACCGAGCGGCGGCTTACCCGGCGACCTCGGCATTTTGGTACAGAACGTTGGAACCGGCGCCGCTCTGAGCGAACTGATGGAATCGGGCAAATCCCTAACGTCACGTGTTGTGACCGTCACCGGCGAGGGCATCGAACAGCCCGGCAATTATCGCGTTCGCTTTGGCACACCGATCGCCGACGTCGTGGCCGCCGCCGGCGGCTACAACCGGAACGCCCATCGTTTGTTGGTTGGCGGCCCAATGACCGGCTTCGCCCTAACCGATGATGCTTTACCGGTCACTAAGTCGTGCAATTGCTTGCTGATCACCGGACCCGCCGTTCATTTGTCTGATGAACCCCGAAGGGAGTGCATACGTTGCGGCGAGTGCGCGGCGCATTGCCCGGTGCAGCTGTTACCGCAGTCGCTGTATCACTACTCGTCACGAAATAATCATGCTGTGCTGGACGGGCTTGGTCTGAAAGACTGTATCGAATGCGGCTGCTGTGACCTTGTTTGCCCAAGTCATATTCCTCTAACACAGATCTTTCGCGACGCGAAGCACAGTGGCGCTGTATACAGCAACGCCAAACAACGCGCCGTGCGCGCCGAAGATCGCTATCGTGCGCATGTCGCTCGTGCCGAAGGCCGCGATGCGGCGGTCGCTGACGCCCGGGAACAGAAAAAGCGCGCGGCGAGTGCCGACGCGATAGCGGCGATCGTCAAACGCCGACGCCCAAAACCCGACGACAGCGATGAAATTTGAACCCGCCATCACGCCGTACCTCCGGCCTTCCACCGGCGTTGGCGCCGTTATGCGCCAGGTGCTTTACGCATTAATTCCCGCGGCCTTGGCGCATTGCTGGTACTTCGGATTAGGCTTGGCACTCAATATCGTGATCGCTTCCGTCTTCGCCGTCGTAACGGAAGCCGTGATCGTGCGCAGCAAAGGGTTGGCACCGGCAACGTCACTCAGCGACTACACAGCCGTCGTCACCGCCGTGTTGATCGCCTTTGCCTTGCCGCCCCTAACCCCTTGGTGGATCACGGCGACGGCGAGTGTTATTGCTATCGCTGTCGCAAAACACTTGTACGGTGGCCTCGGGAAAAACCCGTTTAACCCGGCAATGGTCGGCTACGCGGCGGTATTGGTGTCTTTCCCGGCGGAGCTCAGCGCCTGGCTCCCGCCACGCATGGGCGATCTTGATTACACCCACCCATCGTTGCTGCAGACACTGCGTTACACGCTAACCGGCGATGCCGGCGTTGCGCTCGATGCGCTGACGCGAGCGACGCCGCTCGACAGCGTCCGAGTCGCACTGGCGGAGTCGCGAACGATGTCGGAGAGCACCGCGGCGCCTTGGTTCGGCGACTTCGCGGGTCGCGGTTGGGAATGGATCAATAACTTCATCGCGCTCGGCGGTATTTGGCTCTTGTTCCGGCGGATTATCCGTTGGCATATTCCAGTTACGGTTCTCGCCGGTGTCCTCGTGCCGGCGACTGTTGCGAGCCTTGCGAGCCCCGACAATTTTGCGGGTCCGGGCTTTCATTTATTCGCGGGATCGTTGATGTTGTGCGCTTTTTTCATCGCTACCGATCCTGTATCCGCTGCAACAACGCCGCGCGGGCGACTGCTGTATGGCGTTGGCATTGGACTGGTTATTTGGGTTATTCGTACCTGGGGCGCTTACCCGGACGGCGTCGCATTCGCTGTCTTGCTGATGAACATGGCAGTACCGCTGATCGATCGCGCGTGCCGACCACGAGTCCTAGGCCATGAGTGATCGGACGTCAACATGGCGATCGGCGCTAACGTTGACGCTTCTCGCGGCCGTCTGTGCAGGCTTGGTCGCCACCGTCTACTCTCTCGCTGCACCGCGTCTTGCCGAGAATCTCGAACAGCAGCGGCTGGCGCGTTACGTGGCCGTCCTCGCCGATACGCCGTACGATACGGTCTCGGCAAAACCGCTGGCGCTTGGCGACGATGCGCCATCGGTTGCAACGGACGCCGCTACGCGCGTCTACGGTGTGTTTACTGCCGAGACGCTGACTGCCATGCTGATTGAAACGACAACGACCGGCTACGCTGGCCCGATCGATCTCGTGATTGCCGTTGACCCGCAGCTACGAGTGCTGGGCGTCAGGGTACTGCGCCATCGCGAAACACCGGGTATCGGTGACTTCATCGAGGCCCGCCGCAGTGATTGGATCGACCAGTTCGATCGGTTCGCGCTGGGTAACCCGGCACCCGAAGCGTGGCGCCTGACCAGCGATGGTGGTCAGTTTGCTGCAGTCAGCGGAGCGACGGTAACGGCACGCGCCGTCGTTCGCGGGATTCGCGACGCATTGCACCTCATCGCAGAAACGGAGCAGCGGCCTAAGCCGCTGACCGAGGACCCTTAACAATGGCAGAAAAAAACCCGTGGGTGCGCGGTATCTGGACCGAAAACGCCGCCACTGTCCAACTGTTGGGACTTTGCCCCCTGTTGGCGGTCACGACCAAGACCACGTACGCAATCGGTTTAGGCATCGCGACGTTGCTGGTCGTAACGCTATCCAATATCGCGGTCGCTAGTCTGCGACGGCTTTTGTCAGCGCCAATACGTATCCCGGCCTATGTCTTGATCATCGCATCCCTCGTCACATCGATCGAGACGATCATGGCGGCATTTTTTCCCTCACTGTACGCTGGACTCGGCATCTTCGTTGCCCTCATCGTGACCAACTGCCTTATCGTTGCTCGCGCCGAGGCATTCGCCCGGCACCACACAGTCGTTGCGGCGGCCATCGATGGCATCGCTACCGGCATTGGCTTTTTGTTGGCGATCGTTGCTGTCGGTATGCTTCGTGAAGCGGTGGGGTCGCTAACGTTATTCGCGGATTTATCGATACTCGTCGGTGACGTTGGCGAGCCGGCATCGGTAGGCAACGGCTTGCGACTCGCTCTATTACCACCCGGCGCATTTCTTGCGCTTGCTGCGGTCATTGTCGCGACCCGTTGGCTCAGCGCGCAACACCAACACCGTGCGGCCGCCGAGAAACCCTCGTGAGATTGCCGGACTCGCCGCTGAGAGCCTGCCCGTGATTTTCGGCCAAGATCGTGACGAGCTGCGGCGCAGCTACGCCAGCGCGTGGGCCAAAGCGCAAGCGCAGCAACCGTTAAACGCGCTGGAGCAGCAGATCGCCACTGTGGTCGGCGAGCACCCGGAGTACCAAGCGATCGTCGCCGCCCAGGGCACCGGCATAGCACCAGATAGCGCCGACGTCGCGAATGCCTTTTTGCATCTCGGCCTGCATCTGGCGATTCGCGAGCAAGTCGCCACCGATCGACCGGCGGGGCTACGAGACGCATTCACAGCGCTTGCCCACCAAAGTGGCGATCCACACGGCGCCGAGCATCAATGTGCCGATGTACTGGCACGCATTATGTGGGACGCCCAGCAAGCGGGCACGGCGCCCGATGAACAATCGTATCTCGACGGAATCCGCCGACTACAAAAGCCGGCGGCGAGGCGTTGAAATAAACCCCGAACCCCGCCGGTCTATCCACTGGCGGAGCAAGCAACGAGACGAGGCATGAACAAACCAGTACCCGGTGTTGGTCTCGGCCTGCGGCGCGGCTTGATGAAGCCTCTTCGCGACGCCGAGCCCGGCCGAATTGACTTCCTAGAGGTTGCCCCCGAGAACTGGCTCGAGGTGGGTGGCCGACTCAAGCGCGCCTTCGACGAATACAACGAGCGCTACCCGATCCTGTTCCACGGCTTATCGCTCTCACTCGGCGCACCCGCCGAGCTAGACGTTGCCTTCGTTCAAGCGATTGCCAAATTCAAATCGAGCCATGGCATTCGCTATTACACCGAACACCTGAGCTATTGCGGCGACGATGCGCATCTGTATGACTTGTTGCCGATACCGTTCACCGAAGAAGCCATCGACTATGTCGCTGCGAGAATCGCGCGGACCCAAGACATTCTCGGCGAACGCATTGCCGTTGAGAACGTGTCGTACTACGCAAGCATCGGCGCCGAGATGTCGGAAGCCGAGTTCATCAATGCCGTCTTGAGCAAAGCGGATTGCGATTTGTTGCTGGACATCAACAACGTAGTCGTTAACAGCATTAATCATGGCTATGACGCGACCGCATTTATCGAGGCGATGCCAGTCGAACGCGTCCACTATTTCCACATCGCTGGGCACGACATCGAAGCGCCAGATTTACGAATCGACACACACGGCGCTGCGGTCGGTGAGGAAGCATGGGCGTTGCTCGATCGGGCGTACGAGCGCTTCGGCCCGGTCCCGACGCTGCTAGAGCGCGACTTCGATTTCCCACCGTTGGAAGAGTTGCTGAGCGAAGTGGATCGAGTTCGCTATGCCCAGCGTACGGTCACCGGCAGCGAGGTGAGCCATGGCTAGCCGCAATAACTTTCAAGCCTTGCAACGCTCGTTTACCGACCACATTCGCGACCCAGAAAACGTCTCAGCACCGGATGGTGTTGAGGCGCGGCGAATGGGTATTTATCGACGGCTGTTTTTCAATAGTCTATCGAGTTTATTGACCAAGACGTTTCCGGTTACCCGTCGGTTACTTGACGACGAGTATTGGCACGCACTCATTCGCGGGTTTTTGCGTGATTATCGGTCGCATACGCCGCTTTTTTTGAAGATCCCGGGTGAATTCGTTGAGTACTTAGCGAGTCAGCACACCACCGAGAGAGACAACGCCCCGTGGTTATTGGAACTCGCCCACTACGAGTGGCAGCAGTTAGCGTTGAGCATCTCGGAGGCCGAGGACATACCGGACCGCATTAACCCTGACGGTGACATAGCCACACAGCCGCTCGCTCTATCGGCGCTGGCGCTGGTGCTTGGCTACCGTTTTCCTGTCCACCGGCTAAGTCCGACCCAGCAACCAGACTCGCCATCACCGGAACCGCATTTTTTGCTGCTGCACCGCAACGCCGACGATCGCGTCCAGCATTTAGAACTGAACCCAACGAGCGCCCGCTTGCTTGAGGTGATCCGCTCGGCACTAGCTCCGCTCAGCGGCGTTAAGGCCTGTGGTCAAGTTGCCGCAGAACTTGGCCAAGCCAAATCGCCAACCCTTATCGATGCGGGTCTAAAAACGCTGGCCGATCTTCGCGAGCGCGGGATCGTTTATGTCACGCGTTGCGATTAATAACGACAGCGCTAACGGAGAACCACGCTGATGATTGCGACGCTCAGCCGGTTCGAGAACGGACTCGCGCGGTGCAGCCAGGTGGATTTCCTAGCTCCGTGAGTACTGCGGGCGTATCTCGTACCGGTTTTGGTTTGCCGGCATCAAGAAGCTGATGCATTTCGACAGCACGGTACAGTGGTTCGACCCCGGCCTTGGGCTACCCCTTGCCGAATTGATGGCAACGCTCGCTACCGGTGCCGAAATCGGCGGCGCGATCTTGTTGGCCATTGGCTGGCCTTCCACGGGATCTCGATACCGTCGATGACAACGATGCGGGTCGCCGCGTTCTCGCAGCATGGGAAAAACGGTTGGCAAGCGCTGCACGACTTACACGGTCCCTGGGCGAACGAAGCGGCGGCAGGCGCGGCACAGCGTCTCGGTAAAGCGCGTGATTTGTTGCGCGAACACGGTAACTTCGACTGGCTGACTGACCGATACGGGTAGCGTCTTAATCTCAAACACTGGTATCGAGTGGGCATCAACCTACGTTGTCATGGGCCTGGCGCTATTTTTTCTCGGCGGTGGGCGATTTGTTAGCCTAGATGACTGGATTGCGCAGGCCATTCGCCGATAACCTACCCATGTTTGTACGCAAAGGCGACCACCGATGACAGAAGGTCTGCGTTACGCCCGCGAAGCCGTTGAAGTTCTCGCTCTCTTCTTCGTTTTCGCCTTGGGTTGCCTACTGGCAGCCGTAATTGTCATGTACATCGTCGACGTGACTCAGTCGCGCCATGCGATCCGTCGAAATTTCCCTGTTGTAGGTCGGTTTCGATACTTGTTTGAACACCTCGGTGAGTTTTTTCGGCAGTATTTTTTCGCCCTCGATCGCGAAGAGATGCCGTTTAACCGGGCCGAGCGATCGTGGGTGTATCGCGCCTCAAAGGGTGTCGACAATACGGTCGCCTTCGGCTCAACGCGCCGCCTCGATACGGTAGGGACACTTCTCTTTGTCAACGGCGCTTATCCGCCACTCGAGCACGAGGCGCAAGCTGCGCCGGCCGTCACTTTTGGGCCAGACTTACCGCACCCATACACAACCGATTCGATCATTAACGTATCCGCGATGAGCTACGGCGCCATCTCCCGCCCTGCGGTTGAGGCTTTGTCGAATGGCGCGCGTATGGCTGGCATCTGGTTGAACACCGGCGAAGGGGGGGTGTCGCCGTATCACCTCCACGGCGGCGGTGATCTGGTCTGGCAATTGGGGACCGCCAAGTTCGGCGCCTGTGACGAAGACGGTGATCTGGACGACGATCGCTTTCGTCGGCAAGCGGCGCACACGAGCGTTAAGATGATTGAGATAAAGCTCAGCCAGGGTGCGAAACCCGGCAAAGGGGGCATACTCCCAGGCGAAAAAGTTACGGCCGAGATTGCCGAAATCCGTGGTATCCGAACGGGGCAAGATGCGCTGTCACCGAACCGACACCCCGATGTCAGCTCAGCGGCAGACTTGCTCGATTTGATCGACCGCTTGAGAACATTGTCCGGCAAACCAGTCGGCATCAAGGCAGTGATCGGCTCAACGGACTGGCTAGTCGAGCTCTTTGAGTTGATTCGGCTGCGTGGCGCGGCGGCCGCACCCGACTTCATTACTGTCGATGGCGCCGCTGGCGGCACCGGCGCAGCGCCGCTTAGTCTCATCGACTACATGGGCCTGCCGCTTCGTGAAAGCCTGCCGACCGTGGTCGACTTGTTACACAGTTATGGCCTACGCGACCGCATACGAGTTATTGCGTCGGGCAAATTGATAACGCCGGCCGAGGTTGCTTGGGCGTTATCGATGGGCGCCGACTTTGCCAATTCGGCTCGCGGCTTTATGTTCTCGCTGGGCTGCATCCAAGCCTTACAGTGCAATAAGAACACCTGCCCGACCGGAATCACAACGCACGACAAGCGACTGCAGAGAGGTCTAGACCCGACTCACAAAGCCGAACGTGTGCGCCGTTACGCTGAACAAATCAAGAAAGAAGTCGGTATCATCGCTCACTCATGCGGCGTCAGTCACCCAAGGCTGCTACGCCGCGAACACTGTCGGATTGTTCAAGAAGACGGCCGCTCTATCCCGATGAGCCAATTGTATCCGGAGGTGAGTGGCTCACTGTCTTGGCGACAAAGTGCGTAGCAAGGGTCACAATGACACGAGTTTTTGAAGTTAGTCGAGAGACGTTTGTCACCGGTCGAATCGAATCAACGGCAACGTCGACCGTCAACGACGGTGACATATTGCTGTCAATCGAATCCGTCGCGCTTACGGCTAACAACGTTACCTACGCAATATTCGGCGACCAAATCGGTTATTGGCGCTTCTTTCCCGGATCGGACCCAGCCAAAGGGCGCGTTCCGGCCTGGGGATTCGCGACCGTTTCGGTTAGCCAGCATCCGCAGATCCGAGTTGGGAGTCGCTGGTACGGGTTCTTACCCATCGCAACGCAGCTCACCGTACGACCCAAGCACGTGAGCGACGATGCGTTTATGGCAGCCGACGGTCATCGGCGCGATCTCCCTGCCGCTTATAACCGGTACCGTGCAGCCACAAGCGCTAACGGGTTTGATGCCGACAATGACGTCATCAACATGGTGTTTCGGCCACTGTTTCTTACCGGCTACTTGATCGCCGAGACACTTGACAACCAAGTAGCCGGCGCCAGCGCTATCGTCTCCAGCGCGTCGAGCAAAACCGCTATCGCTGTTGCCGCGGACATCCGCCGTCGCGGTAATCGCCGCTGCGTTGGACTCACCTCGGCGGGCAATCAATCGTTCGTCGAATCGCTAGGTATTTACGACCGTGTCGTCGCCTATGACGCGATCGATTCGCTGAACGCAGAACCGACCGCGTTTGTCGACATCGCCGGTCATGCCGGCACGCGCAACGCGGTCCACGACCGATTTGCGAACAATTTGTTGGCGAGCCTCGCTGTTGGCGCATCGCACGGCGCCATCCCCGCGTCCGCGCCCAGCGCAGGCCCAGCCCCGCAGTTGTTTTTCGCGCCAGCGGTTTACGACGAGCGGGTCGCGGCAATCGGTAGCCAAGCGTTTGAACAAGCGTTTGGGGCGGCGTGGCTGGCTTTCGCCCAGCAGGCGGCAAGTTGGCTCGAGCCAAGGATTACCGACGCTCTAGAGGCGGTTCCGGCGCTATGGGATCGCCTCGTCGCCGGCGATATTCCGGCCAACCAGGCGCTGATCGTCAGACCGCAATAAACAACGGATCTATGACGCGCGCTTACGCGGCACGTAGAGATCGGTCACCGTTCCCTCATACACCTCAGCCGCAAGCCCAACCGTCTCACCCAAGGTCGGATGCGGGTGAATCGTCAGTGCGATGTCGCGTGCGTCTGCGCCCATTTCGATCGCAAGCGCAAGCTCCGAGATCAGATCACCGGCACTTGTACCGACGATGCCGGCACCGAGCAAACGGTGCGATTGACGATCGAAAATTAATTTGGTGACTCCCTCGTCACGCCCATTAGCCAATGACCGACCACTCGCCGCCCACGGAAACTTGCCGACGTCGATATCGAGCCCTTGTTCTTTGGCTTGTGCTTCGGTTACGCCCACCCAGGCTACCTCTGGGTCGGTATACGCAACCGACGGTATGACCCGTGCGTCAAAAACGCTTTTGTGCCCGGCGATCACTTCCGCTGCAACGTGTCCTTCGTGGGTCGCTTTGTGGGCTAACATCGGCTGACCGACGATGTCGCCGATCGCGAAAATATGCGCGACGTTGGTCCGCATCCGGTTATCAACGGGGATAAAGCCACGTTCATCAACATGCAAACCGGCGGCGTCCGCATTGATACGATTGCCATTCGGACTGCGACCAACGGCCACGAGAACGCGCCCGAAAACTGTCGGATCGGGCGCTTTGTCACCGTCGAACGTAACCCTTACGCCGTCGTCGGCAGACGCCATCGCCGTTACACGTACGCCTAAATGGATCGCTTTGTAGCGTTTCCCCAGACGCTTCGCCAATGGCCTCACAAGATCCGGATCGGCGCCCGGCATTAGCGCCTTGCTCAACTCGACGATCGTGACCGGAACGCCAAGAGCATCGTAGACACAGGCCATTTCCAAGCCAATGATGCCGCCGCCAACAACCAGTAGCGACTCTGGCAGCGGCGCTAGCTCTAACGCGCCTGTGGACGAGACGATCCGCGGATCGTCAGGCGCTCCCGGCAAGCGTACACTCTCGGAACCGGCGGCCACGATGCAATGAGCGAACGAGACCGCCTGCGACCCACCACCGCTAAGCGCCACGTCCAACGTGTACGCATCGCGAAACGCACCGGTGCCATGAATGACGTCGACCTTGCGTTGTTTCGCCATACCGGCGAGCCCGCCGGTCAAGCGATTGACCACGCTCTGCTTCCAATTGCGCAGTTGCGGAGCATCGATATCGGGGGTTCCAAAACGGATGCCGTGATCTGCCATCGCCGCGGCGTCTTCGATCACTTTGGCCGCGTGCAGCAGCGCTTTCGACGGAATACAACCAACATTCAAGCAAACACCACCGAGACGCTCGTGGCGCTCGACCAAGGCGGTTTTCAAACCAAGATCTGCGGCGCGAAACGCCGCCGAGTAGCCACCCGGCCCTGACCCGAGAACAACAACGTCGTAATCATGCTCGGCGGCGGACCCGACCTCGGTGGGAATGCTTGCTGTAGCGGGTGTTGAGTCTGTAGCCGCTGACGGATCGGGCTGCGCCGACGCTGCATTGTCGTCAGCGCCTGTCAATTCGCCAATGACGGTTCCGGACGAGACTTTATCGCCGACTGCGACAGTGAGTGAGTCGACTTTACCCGCGGCGGGCGATGGAATATCCATCGTCGCCTTATCGGTTTCGAGTGTGAGCAACGCCTGCTCAATCTCGACGTCGTCGCCTACGTTAACCAACACTTCGATGACATCGACATCGGCAAAATCACCGAGATCCGGTATTACGATCTTCATTATTGGCCTCTCACCGCTAGCCGGTGATCAGGGTTGCGCCTCCAGTAAGCCGGCGACATCGGCTAGCAACACGCCAAGGCGGGTTGTGAACCGGACCGCCGCCGCGCCATCGATGACCCGATGGTCGTACGACAATGACAACGGCAACATTAAGCGTGGATCAAAGCTCTCACCGTTCCACACGGGTTGCATGCTAGAGCGCGACACACCGAGGATCGCAACCTCCGGTGCATTAACGATCGGCGTAAATGCCGTCCCGCCAATACCTCCAAGACTGGAGATCGTAAACACCGCGCCTTGCATCTGGTCGAGTTTCAATTTGCCGTCACGAGCGGCTTTCGATAGCGTTCCTAACTCAGCAGCGACCTCGTAGACATCGAGTTTGTCCGCATCGCGGATAACCGGAACGACCAAACCGTTCGGGGTATCAGCGGCGAAGCCAATATGGCAGTAGTCCTTTATAACCAACACCGATCCATCGCTCGATAGTGAACTCGAAAAGATCGGAAACTCTGCCAGCGCCTTAACAACGGCCCGGACAACAAAAGCCAACGGCGTCAGCGATATGCCTTTCTCTTTAGCGGGCCCTTTGAGCGCTTGGCGACGCGCTTCCAGGTCGGTGATGTCAGCCAAATCGTGCTGCGTAACATGCGGCAGGTTAATCCAGCTCGCCTGCAAGCGTGGACCGCTGATTTTCTGAATGCGGCTCAGTTTTTCTTCCCGAACCGGGCCGAAGGCCGAGAAATCGACGACCGGTGTTGCCGGTAAACCACCGGCTACCGAGCCCGCAGCACCAGGTCCGACCAGTGCTTGTTTCACCCATGCCTTGACATCATCCGCGCTAATACGGCCTTTGCGGCCTGTGCCGGTCACACTCACGAGGTCGACGCCCAGTTCGCGTGCAAGACGGCGGACCGATGGGCTAGCGTGTGCTTTTGAGAATCCGGCTTCGTCGATCGTTGGTCGAACGTTGCGAGCGGGTGCCGGTGTCGGCGGCGGTGGCGATTCCGGGACAGCCTTGCTGACGGCGGCCGGCTCGGGCGCACGGGCCGGCGCAGCGGTGTCGCTTGCGACGACGTCAGTTATCGGTGCGCTTGTCAGTATCGCGAGCGTGTCGCCGATATTAACGCGATCGCCAACACTGACGTTAACCTCAGTTATTGTACCGGCGGTCGTGGTCGGTACATCCATGGTCGCCTTGTCGGTCTCCAGTGTAACTAGTCCGTCGTCGACAGACACGGTATCCCCCACACTGATCAGTACGTCGATAACTTCCACATCCGAGAAATCACCGAGATCGGGAACGGTCAGTGGCGTTTGAACGAGCGCATCCGAATCGACCTGCCGAATCACGGTATCGCCATCTTCTCCACCGGTAGGCACATCGGCCGGCGCGTCGTCGGGCGCAGAGGGTAACTCGCCAGCGCTCGTTTCGAGCACGGCTATAACGTCGCCGCTATTGACCGTATCGCCAACCGCAACTGACAGGCTTGCAATGGTTCCGTCCGCGGGGGCCGGCACGTCCATCGTCGCCTTGTCGGTCTCAAGCGTGATGATGCCGTCTTCAGCATTGACCGAATCCCCAACGGACACTAAAACCTCGATAACCTCGACGTCGCTAAAGTCGCCAAGATCGGGTATCGATACGTTGTTTTGCTTACTCACGTCAGCTACCTACCACCTCGCCTACAGCGTAACCGGATCTGGCTTGTCCGGATCGATGTTGTAACGCGCGATCGCCTCGACAACCGTTTTTTGATCTAACGCACCGTCGTCAGCCAAGGCCTTGAGTGCAGCGACGACGATGTAGCGGCGATCAACCTCGAAGTGATCGCGCAGTGCCGCCCGGGCGTCACTGCGGCCGTAGCCGTCGGTCCCGAGCGTCACATAGCGACCGGGTACCCAGCGCTCGATCTGCTCCGGAACAATCTTCATGTAGTCAGTGGCAGCGATGAAGGGGCCTTGACGCCCTTCCAACACCCGCTCCAAGTAGCTGCGTCGCGGCGCTTCCTCCGGATGCAGGGCATTCCAACGCTCTACTTCAAGGCATTCGCGGCGCAATTCGTTAAAGCTCGTCGCGCTCCAAATGTCTGCTGGAATCTTGTAGTCCTTACTGAGCATCTCGGCAGCGGCGACCACTTCGCGCAAAATTGTGCCCGAACCGATCAACTGGACACGGACCCGTCCGCGGCCTCCGAGTTGAGCGAGATACAGGCCTTTAAGGATGCCATCCTCGGCGCCTTTCGGAATCGGTGGATGAACGTAGTTTTCATTCATGCAGGTGATGTAATAGAAGACGTTTTCCTGCTCTTCCATCATGCGCCGCAAACCGTCTTGGACGATGACCGCTAACTCGTACGCGTAAGCCGGGTCGTAGCAAACACAGTTCGGTACGGTTGAAGCGAGCAAATGGCTGTGACCGTCTTGGTGCTGCAAACCCTCGCCAGCGAGCGTTGTCCGACCGGCGGTACCACCGACCAAAAAACCGCGCGACTGCATGTCACCGCCCGCCCAAATAAAGTCTCCGATACGTTGAAAGCCGAACATCGAGTAGTAGATGTAAAACGGAATCATCGGAATATTGTGGTTGCTGTACGACGTGCCGGCGGCCGCCCATGAGCAAAACGCGCCCGCTTCGTTGATGCCCTCTTCGAGAATCTGGCCCTTACGGTCTTCTTTGTAGAACATCAACTGATCCGCATCTTGCGGCGTATACAGCTGACCGACTGACGAATAAATACCGACTTGCCGGAACAGTCCTTCCATCCCGAACGTTCGCGCTTCATCAGGGACAATCGGGACCACATACTTACCGAGCGTCTTGTCTTTCAAGAGCGTCGACAAAATCCGCACGAACGCCATCGTCGTCGAGGCTTCGCGCTCGCCAGTACCGTCCAACTGCGTTTGAAACGCCTCGAGAGCCGGCGCGGTCAGTGATGCACTGGTCCGTCGACGAGCCGGCAAATAGCCGTCAAGTTGGCGCCGTCGCTCCAGCATGTAGGCCAGTTCATCGCTATCTTCCGGTGGGCGGTAAAACGGTACTTTGGACAACTCTTTATCCGAGACCGGGATATTGAAGCGATCGCGAAACGCTCGCAGATCATCGTCGTCGAGTTTCTTTTGTTGGTGCGACGTGTTGGCGCCCTCGGCGACAGCACCGAGTCCAAACCCTTTGACCGTTTTGGCGAGAATGACCGTTGGCCGGTCCGTCGTTGCGACCGCTTTCGCGTAGGCCGCATAGACCTTAATAGCATCGTGGCCCCCGCGGTTAAGGCGCCAAACATCCTCGTCGGACATGTTGGCGACCAATGCCTTCAGAGCGGGTTCCTTGCCGAAGAAATTCTCGCGTGTGTAAGCGCCGCCTTTCGCCTTGTAGTTTTGGTACTCGCCGTCGACGGTCTCTTCCATGATACGTCGAAGCAAGCCGTCGCGATCGCGCGCTAGCAACGGGTCCCACCGCGAACCCCAGATCAGCTTGATAACGCTCCAACCGGCGCCGCCAAAGGCTGCCTCTAGCTCTTGTATGATCTTGCCGTTACCACGTACCGGGCCATCGAGCCGTTGAAGATTGCAATTGACAACGAAAACGAGGTTATCGAGTCTCTCGCGAACCGCCATCGTGATGGCGCCGAGCGACTCGGGCTCGTCCATTTCGCCATCGCCGAGGAAACACCATACCTTGCGATCGCTCGGTGGCATCAGGCCACGGTTCTCTAGGTAGCGCATAAAGCGGGCTTGATAGAGGGCCATCATCGGCCCCAAGCCCATCGATACCGTCGGGAATTGCCAGAAATCTGGCATCAACCAAGGGTGCGGGTAGGACGACAGGCCGTTACCCCCAACCTCGCGTCGAAAGCGGGTGAGATCCTGCTCGGTTAAGCGTCCCTCAAGGTAAGCACGTGCGTAAATGCCAGGCGACGAATGGCCTTGAATGAAGACCAGGTCGCCACCGCGCTCATCGGTCGCAGCCCGCCAAAAATGGTTGAACCCCACTTCGTAGAGCGTCGCCGACGACGCGTAGCTTGATATGTGACCCCCGTACTCCGAGTTCTCACGGTTCGCTTGCACGACCATGGCCATGGCATTCCAGCGAATATACGCCTCGATCCGTTTCTCGAGTGTCCGATCACCGGGATAGTCGGGTTGCTGTCCCGGTGAAATCGTATTGACGTAAGCCGTATTCGGGCTGTACGGCAAGTACGCGCCCGAACGTCGGGCGAAATCGATCATCCGGTTGAGCAGAAAATGGGCGCGTTCTGGCCCATCCGATTTCAATACGGAATCGATTGCTTCAAGCCATTCGTGAGTTTCTGCGGAATCGATATCGTCGAAGCGACTAAATGGTTTCATGAGGCAGTCATTCTTGGCGAGGACGCAGCGCGCCGGATGAATTAGGCGTACCCTTACGTTACGATAATTCGGTGGCGTCGCGGGACACGTCCGGTAGACAACTTACGGATGATACTCGATTTTGCTACCGGACAACCAAGCGGAAAAGGCACGCCACATGACCGATTTACCTATACGGGTCGCCAGCGAATGCTGGCTGAGTAGGCGGTCATGATAGACGCGCTCCCCAACCACTCGCCGGCCCGTGTCAGCGTTTCGCGCCGTCCACTTGACGAACGTCAATGTGCCGAACTCGACTGCCTAGCACTGGTGCTACCGCCCGGCGAATTGCCGCGGTTGCCAAGCGCTTTGCCCGCCGCCTCGCGCTGGCTTAGCCGTAAAAACGCGGGTGTAAGCGCCACCCGCGTCGCCGCCACCAGTCTCGATAATCGGCGCGGTACACGCGTTTTCGCCGTTCAAGTGGCCGACCTACTTGCTCCGACCAGTGCCGCTGATGCGGCCCGACGCTTGGCCGTCGCCTGCCTCGACAGCAGGCCGGAGTCGGTCGGAATTCTCGTTGTTGGTTGCGCTGGCGAGACCGGGGCGCAATTGTCCGCGTGGACACTCGAAGCGTTTCTCATCAACGATTTCCGCCTGCCAAACTTCGCCTCCGCGTTGCCGCAAGCACCTCGGTTGCGGCGCTTGCGGCTTTTCGCCGCTGTAAACGGCAACGACCGATTACTGGCAGTCAGCCGCGCCAATGCCAATAACCTCGCGAGATGGCTCGGCGCGATGCCACCGAATTACCTCGATGCGACCGCCTTGCGAAAAGCGGCGCAACAAGTGGCTAGAGACCACGGACTCACGAGTCGGTTCTACTCCGTTAAGCAGCTGAAGAAAATGGGTGCGGGGGCCTTTTGTGCGGTCGCTCAGGGAAATGCCGTTGACGATGCTGGCATCTTGAGAATCAGCTATACACCGAAGTCCAAAACGAAGTTGAAGCGCATCGCCTTACTTGGCAAAGGGGTCATCTTCGATACCGGCGGCAATAACTTAAAGCCGTTTCGCGCAATGCTAGATATGCACCTCGACATGCAAGGCAGCGCGGTCGCCCTGGCAGCAACGAAAGCGCTGGCGCAGCTCAATTATCCGCACTCGGTGGATTGTTGGCTAGCGATCACCGAAAACCGCATTGGCCCGGACGCGTACAAGAGCCAAGACATCATTACCGCCCTCAACGGCAAGACGATTCAGACTATTCATACCGACGCCGAGGGCCGGATGGCGCTCGCCGATACGCTGACACTCGCCGGTCGTCGCAAGCCTGACTTGATGATCGATTTTGCGACCTTGACGGGCAGTTGTGTAAACGCGGTAACAACCCGCTATAGCGGCGTGTTTTCGAATGCACCGCAACTGTACCCAATGCTAAAAGAGCTCGGTCTGCGTTGTGCGGAGCCGCTTTGGCCGTTCCCGATGGACGCCGTATTCGCCGACGATATTCGTAGCGAGGTGGCCGACCTGGTGCAATGTCGAGTTGATGGCAACGGCGACCACATCTATGCCGCGATGTTCTTAAAGGAGTTTGTTCCGGAAGGAACCCCATGGGTGCATATCGATTTGAGCGCGGCACAACACAAGGGCGGTCTCGGTCTTGTCGGTTCAGAAATCACGGGGGTTGGTGCCCGACTCGGCGTCGAGCTAGCGCGTGAGTTACCGCGTCTGCTAGCGGCAGCCGCCAATGGTTGAGGTCGATCTAGGGCGGCGTTTCCGCGGCTTCCTACCGGTCATCGTCGATGTTGAAACCGGCGGCTTCAACGCAGCGACCGACGCATTGTTAGAGATCGCCGCTGTGCCGATTACCGTGTTAGAAGACGGTCGCTACGGTCGCGGCGAAACAACGCGCTTTCACGTGCTGCCATTCGAAGGCGCTCGCATGGATCCGGCATCGTTGGCGGTTAATGGCATTGACCCCAATCACCCACTGCGCCCGGCGATCGATGAAAAAGATGCGCTCCAAAGGCTGTTTCGCGAAGTACGCCGTGCGGTCAAGGCACACGGCTGCACACGGGCCGTGTTGGTCGGCCATAACGCATCGTTCGATCTCGGTTTCTTAAACGCAGCAGTTGCGCGCACCGATATTAAGCGCAACCCGTTTCATCCATTCACCTGTTTTGACACCGCGACACTCGGCGGCGTCTTTTTCGGCCAGACGGTTTTGGCACGTGCGGCCGCTGCCAGTGGTCAGACGTGGGACGAAAGCAGCGCCCACAGCGCCGCGTACGATGCTGAGAAAACGGCGGATCTTTTTTGCGACATGCTCAACCGAGTCGAGCCGATTTATCGCGCAAGCCTGGCGTCAATCGGGAACGCCGTCGAGTAGCGTTTTCAGCTCGCCACTTTGATACATGTCGATCGTGATGTCGGCACCGCCGATCAGTTCGCCGTTAACATAAAGCTGCGGGAACGTTGGCCAATTCGAATACGCCTTCAGACCTTCACGAATTTCCGGGTCTTCGAATATATTCACGTAGGAAAACGCCTTACCGCACGCTTTGAGGGCCGCCACCGCCTGCGACGAAAAACCGCACTGCGGAAAATCCGGCGTACCCTTCATGTATAGCAGCACAGAGTTTTCATCAAGCTGTTGTTTGATTCGATCGTTTACATCCATCGCTCAATCCATTCGGCGGTACGATACCGCTCAACATTACTGAATATTGTTTACAACGCGGCGAACCCCCGGAACGCCGAACGCGAGCCGCTCCGCTTGCGCCCGCACCGTCGGCGATGAAGCGCGCCCCGACAATGTCACGACACCACTGCGCGCCGTTACTTGCAACTCACTGCGCTCTGGCAGCCGCGCTGCCGCGAACGCCTGCCAAACCTCGCGTGCTAACTGTATGTCATTGGTTGCCGCTGAGCCTGGTGGCGATGATGAACGAGCACCGTCACCGAGTAGCATGGCCGTACAACCGGCCAAGCCCAGCACCCATACCAGGACGATGGTGGCGAGAATGGGTTTTTCAAGACGGCGAGGCATCACGGTGACGCACGCTTCGGCTCGACCGGCCAACGCCTGCCCTCGGCCGCGAGTCGGTCCATAATGCGTTGCCGCTCGGCCACGCTGAGCCGTGCCCACGAGGTAATCTCGTCGACGGTACGACCGCAGCCCAAACAGATGTTGTTATCATCCAGCGTGCATATGCGCACACATGGCGACAGCAATTCGCTCACCAGCAGTACCGCCAAGAACCATTCCGGGCGGCTATTGTACACGACAGCCCGCGGTGACCCCGCCCCCCAGCGATGACGAACCCACTTCCCGCCGATCTGCAAACTTGTGTCGAAACAGCGCTTGCCGAGGATGTCGGCAGCGGCGATGTAACAGCCGCCCTCGTTGGTGAATCCACCGCCGCGGAGGCGTTTGTTATCGCCCGCGAACGCGCGATTCTCTGCGGCCGGCCTTGGTTCGACGAGGTCTTTCGGCAGATTGTGCCAAAGGCTGAGCTGCAATGGATTGCCAATGACGGCGACGAACTGACTGAGAATCAGCGAGTAGTGAGCATTCGCGGCCCAGCCCAGGGCCTTCTGACCGCAGAGCGTACGGCGCTTAATTTTTTACAAACGCTCTCGGGCACGGCAACGGTTACCGCCCATTACGCCACGCTTGTTGCCGGTACCTCGTGCCGGGTCCTCGATACCCGCAAAACGCTGCCGGGACTGCGCACCGCGCAAAAATACGCCGTGGCCACGGGCGGCGGAACGAACCACCGCATGGGCTTATTCGATGCGGTTCTCATCAAGGAAAATCACATCACCTCCGCCGGTGATGTGGCCGCCGCCATCAATGCATCGCGGCTGCAAAACCCCTCGCTGCCAATCGAAGTCGAGGTTGAGACGCTGGAGCAACTCAAGGCGGCGTTATCCGTGGGCGTTGAGCGAATTCTGCTCGACAACTTTTCTCTCAACTTACTCGCGGAAGCCGTCGCGCTTAACCGCGGGTTTGGTCCCGCTGCTGCTAAACTCGAGGCGTCAGGCAATATGACGGAGGCCGACCTAGCCGACGTTGCGGCCACCGGGGTTGACTATATTTCTGTCGGCGCACTCACCAAGCACGTTCGGGCGACCGACTATTCCATGCGCTTCCGATTCGTTTGATCCTCATCACAGACTGCTGCCGTAACGGTTCCGACGGGAAGCGCCAAGGCGCGGGGCGATAATGCCCAGAATAATGCCAAGAGCGAGTACCGCTGCACCGATCAAGAACCAGTTTTGTTCGCGGCGACGTGCCAGGCGATCGTTTTCCTGCTCGAGCGTCGCCAGCGAGATGTCCGCCTCGGACAAACTTTCACGCAACCGCGTGTTTTCCGCGTTGATACGCAGCGTCTCGGCTGACACGCGCCGAATTTCCGCCAGCTCCCGTTTAAGGTCGGCATTCTCAGTTTCCAAGCGCCGAATCTGCTGACGATTGGCCGCCTCTTGTTGCTTGAGGTCATCGAGCTCGCGACCCTGGTCGCCGCTCTGGCCGCGCAGCGCCTCGACTCGGGCGGTAAGCGCTGCGAGTTGCTCACGCGCCGCCGGTTCGTTCATCAGAAAGCGGGTCAGCACGTAGCCTTCCGTACCGCCGCTCGTGCGCACGTGGCTGTAGCCGGTCTCTTCGTCACGCTCTAACTCCTCAACGGCCGTCCCGGACGTCAATACGCGGGTAATCGCGTTTTGCAGTGTCGGTCCGCGGCGCATCATCACCTCAAAGTCGTCGGTGACATACCGGGTTTGTGCAAACGCGTCGCTCGCGGCAACCAAGATCCACAGACTCGCCATCGCGAGCACGTATCGAGACCCAACCATCAACCGTTCCATCGAAAAAGTCGGCCGACAGTATACGTTTCTGCGCCCGACGTGCCAGTTTTCGCTAGTTACGGACCGCTACTGGTCATACCGAGCCGAACACCAATACAAGGTTGTTCGCCGGCATTACGATGCGCCAATCCAGTGACAAACCAGCCGCGGCCGCGCGGCTCGCTACAAGGTCAAGATCGCGGATACCCTGCCCAGCACCGCCGCGGCGAAGCGCACGGTCGAATTCGGCATTGCCGACACTGATTTGCTCAGCGGCGATGGCGAATGGTCCGTAGACGACGAAGCGGGCGCCGGGCTTCAGTAGCGCTGGAACAGCGGCGATCAGCGCCGCAACGGCATCGTCAGTCATGATATGGAATGTGTTGACGGTCAAGACAAGGTCAAATTCGCCGACATCTGTCTGGCCGGTGCCGGCCGCAAACTCGTAAGGTTCCGGGAGTCGGCTGTCGCCCAAACTAGCGATCCGCCGCGACAGTGCGGGCAATCGTTCGGCCAGTTCGCTTGTCTGCCAGCTAGCGAATGGCAAGATTCGATGCAGTAGCGCGATATGACCACCATCTCCAGCACCGATTTCAAACACGGTACTCGATACGTCAAGAAACCGCGTGAGAACCATCCCTAACGGCCGATGGTTGCGAACCACACTCGGATGAAAGTCCGCCTCCATCACCAATACGTCGACCGTCGACTCGCGCTCAGGTCGACTCGAATAAACACGAGCGGTAGAACTTCAGTTCCTCGATCGACTCGCGTATGTCGTCTAAGGCCTGGTGACGGCCCTGCTTTCGAAATCCGGCCGCTTGTTGCGGCCGCCAGAGTTGCATCAGTATTTTGAGGCTACTGACATCCAAATTGCGGTAATGAAAAAAGCCCTCCAACTCTGGCATGTAGCGCACTAAAAATCGTCGATCTTGGCCGATGCTATTGCCGCACATCGGCGAAGCCCCAGCACTGACCCATTCACGTAGAAACGTGAGGGTGGTCTGTTCGCCTTGGCGGACGCTTGTCGCGCTGTCTAGAACGCGTTTGGTCAACCCCGAGCCACCGTGCGTCTCGGTGTTCCACTGGTCCATTTGCGCCATGGTGTCGTTTGACTGCCGGAGCGCCAGCACGGGACCAACGGCAAGCTCGTTCAATTGTGCATCGGTAATGATCGTTGCGATTTCGATGATGCGATCGGTGATCGGATCAAGCCCAGTCATTTCGAGATCAACCCAGATCAGTCGCGTAGCTTTATCAGACATCGAGCAATCGTTGTAGCGGCGAGCACACCCTGCGCCGCATACTAGCGCAGATGGCTAAGAACAGCGAAGACAGTACCGTTCCGGCAACGGTCAGCGCCGCCTATGGCCGGCGGATGGAACTTGAACTGAGCAACGGTGACAACGTGCCTGCCCGGACCCGCCATCGCCGGTTGCGGGTCTTCTGCGGCGACCGAGTAATGGCCGAACCGCCGAGCAGCGACGACGACTGGATCATTGATTCGATTATCCCCCGCGACACCGAACTCGCCCGGACCGACAGTCGCGGTCGACGTGAGGTACTAATCGCCAATTTAACAACATTGATCGTTGTCGCAGCGCCCCGACCGAAACCGGACTGGTACATGATCGACCGAATGCTCGGCACAGGGTTTCTGTTGGGCCTGCAGCCGATTTTGGTTTTCAATAAGAGCGACTTGATTGATCGGGACTACGCCGAGCTCGCCGACTACGCCAACATACCGATTGAGCTGTTTACGACGAATGCGCTGACTGGCGATGGTCTCGATGCGTTAACCAGCCGACTCAATGGCGAGCTGGCCGCCCTGCTTGGTCAATCCGGTGTCGGTAAATCGTCGCTGCTAAACGCGCTTGTGCCAAATGCGAGCGAAGCCACGGGCGCGATCAATGATTCAACCGACGAAGGGCGGCATACGACCGTGGCCGCGCGGCAAATTCACTTGCCAGGCAGCGGACGCATTATCGATGCGCCAGGCGTTCGCGACTTCGCCCCGCACATTGAATCGATCGCTCGGGTCCAAGTGGCGTTTCCGGAGATCCTCACAGCTAGTGCTAATTGTCGGTTTGCCGACTGCACCCACCGTTCCGAACCGCACTGCGCCGTGCGTGAAGCCCTCGACGACGGCGCCATTTCTGAACGCCGCTACTCAAGCTACCGACGGCTGTTCGTGATCACGCAACAACTGATCGAAAAACGCCGACCGCGTTAGCGCTAGGCGGAGCGCTTTTCCCGCCGAATCTCATCGAGAACAAACCGTACCTTCTCGTTAATCTCCGGTGCGGTAAACGGCTTTTGCAAAAACCAGGTATTGGGGTCATTAACCGCCGCTGGTGCCAACTTGCCGCTGATGATGATCGCCGGCAAATCCTGTCTTGTCTCGTGAACATGCTTGATCAACTGCGAGCCGGTCATCTTCGGCATGGTCTCGTCCGTTATCAAAATATCGAAGCGCGCCGCGTGTTTTTCGATATGTACCAGGGCGTCAGCGCCGCTCGAAAAACTAACAACCCGATAACCTTGCGCCTCAAGTATCTTGCGCGTAACAGTCAGCACCCACACTTCGTCGTCGACTAGTGCAATCGACTCCGTTCCTCGCCACAGCGCCATATCCGCGACACGGGTATCGACCGTGCCTAGCCGTGTGCCCGGCAAGTAAACGGAAAACTCGGTTCCACCTCCCGGCTCACTTTGCACGAACACCTCACCGCCGTGGCTTTGCACGATACCGTGAACCACGGTAAGTCCGAGACCGGTGCTTTCTGTCGTATCTTTCGTCGTGAAAAATGGATCGAAAATGTGTTCTAAGGTTCGTGGCGTCATACCGACACCGGTATCGCGCACACGAATAACAACATACTCGCCGGGCCGAAGTTTAGCGAGACCGCGCTCGCGCGTATCGGTGACCAACTCATCGGTCATCGACACGGCCAGGCGGCCGCCCTGCTCACCCATCGCCTGGGCACCGTTTGTGCCTAGATTCATAACGATTTGGTGAATACGCGTCGGATCGGCGCGTACGGCCTGACTCGAGTCGTCGACGTTAACGTCGATCTCGACAGTCGCCGGCAAACTGCCACGCAGCAACGCGCATGCTTCTTTGACCACCGGGCCGATGTCGACGGCTTGGAGGTCGTACTCCTTCTGGTTGCTAAACGTTAGTATGCGCTTGACGAGGTTGCGCGCGCGATCCGCCCCTTTGACAACCTGCTTTAAGTACGTCGCTTTCTGATCGTCTTCTGGCAAATTGTCGAGCGCGAGTGTGGTAAAGCCATAGATCGCTTGTAAGATATTATTGAAATCATGCGCGATTCCACCGGCCAAGGTACCGATCGCATTCATTTTTTCGCGCAACCGAACCTGCTTCTCGAGTGCACGCATCCGGGTGACATCCATCCCAGAAAGAAACAGTGCTGGCTGCTCGCCCTGAAAGTTGAGTACCGCCGTATTCCAAACAAACAGGCGTTCTTGCCCGTCTTCACCGACCATCGGTAACTCAACATCAGAAAGCGGCGCGGCCGAGCTCTGCAGTAATCGAGCCCGTAGCGTTTCGCTGACGGCTTCGCGTCGCTCTGCCGGGACAAAATCCAACCAATACCGACCGGCTAATTGATCCTCTGGCACGCCAAGAATTTCACGGCCCTTGTCGTTGACGCGGACAATTTGTAGCGACGTGTCGAGTGTAAGCAGCACAACCTCTGCCACATTGAAATAGGTCTCGGCGCGGCGTTTTTCTTGTTCGAGAGCACGCTCCTTTTGGCGGCGGACACCGACTTCGTGGGTGAGTTCGCGGTTCATACCAGCTAAATCGGCCGCGTGCCGCGCAGCGGCCTGCTCGCGTAGTTTGGCCGATTGCGCACGGTAGACGATGCTCGCAATACCGAGTATCGCCATTGCATAGATACAGTAAGCCCACCACGTTGCCCAGGGCGCCGGCTGAACCACGAACGGTAGCGTCGCCTCGACGCGGCTCCATACACCATAGTTGTTCGCCGCTTGCGCACGGAAGGTGTAAGGACCCGGCTCCAAATTGGTGTAGGTAATCGATCGCTTATCCCCGACGTCGATCCAATCGTCATCGAGACCATCCAGTCGGAATCGGTATCGATTACGCTCGGGCGCGGCGAAATCGAGACCGGCCACCTCAAACTCCAACAGGTAATCGCGGTGGGTTAACAAGAGGGGCTCAGTCGCCGCGAGCAGCGGCGCTAGCGGTAATGGCTGGTTCTGTTTCCGAATCGCCGTAATCGCCAGTTTTGGTGGATGCGCATTGCCGCGGATCTGTTCCGGAAAAAAGGTGTTAAAGCCTGCGTTGCCGCCGAAATACAGCTTGCCCTCACGGGAGCGAAACGCTGCTCCAAACGTGAACTCATTACTCAGTAAGCCGTGCGATGTATCGTAATTCTCGAAGGTCATTGCCTTGGGGTCGAAGCGCGTTAGTCCGTTACCGGTACCGAGCCAGAAATTGCCGTTTCGGTCGGCCACGCCACTGTAAATCGTTGCGCTCGGCAAACCACTGCGTTCGGTGAATTGCTCGAACTGCCGCATACCTGCCGTTCGCATTTCGGCCGACCAGCGGAACAAACCGTCGGACGCGGTACCGATCCACAAGTCACCGCGGCTGTCTTCATGCAAGAACTGCACAAGGGAATTCGCGAGCTCCGTACCCTCGGTTATCCGATCGACATCGCCGGTCTCGGTGTCGAGGTGATCGACACCGAACCGCCAATGACCCAACCACAGTTTGTTGTCACTGCCAGGAGCAATGACCAGTATCCGATTGCTGCTGAGCGAATTGGCGTCATCGCTCGCATGAACGAACCGTTCGAAACTCGCCGATTCGACATCGAAGCGATTGAGTCCACTGTCGAAGGCTGCTACCCACAAACGACCATCATCGGTTTCATGAACGGCCGAGATCGCATTGCCACTCAGCGAGTCGGCCGACTCGCTATGCTGATAGGCTCTGACGGTGTTGTCTCGAAGCTGCACTCGAAACAAGCCAGAACGACGGGTGCCGACCCATATCTCACCGCGTTGATCGGCGCGTATCGTGGTCGCGAACTCGCCGGCAAGCGCCTCACTGGCGACCACAGTTTCTAATGATGAAAACGTTTGGGCTTGCTCGTCGAACACGATCACACCGCG
Organism: Pseudomonadota bacterium; assembly: GCA_038749025.1. Taxonomy (GTDB): domain Bacteria; phylum Pseudomonadota; class Gammaproteobacteria; order Steroidobacterales; family Woeseiaceae; genus JBCAXA01. The sequence goes on from JBCDIL010000021.1 coordinate 56,984, forward strand.
GTCGCGTGTCGCAACCCAAATTCGACCGAAACTATCCTCAGCGAAACTATTAATGTTATTCGTTGGCAGCGCCAGCGGCACAGCCGGTTTTGCCGTGTGCCTCTCCATGGCTGCCGTTAACGTGTCCCAGTAACTCGCTCCACGGAACGTCCCCACCCACAAAAGACCGGCCTCGTCCTCGAAGATGCTTTGAATATTGTTGTCGCGCAAGCCGTACACCTGCCCGACCGTTTTGCCGTAAGACGTCACCTGCAACGTCTCGCTGTCGACGAGATCGAGACCGTTTTCGGTTCCTACCCAAAGGGCACCGTCCGATAGTCGACGGATAGCGTTAACGGTGGCATCACTCAGACGACGATCAACATCACCGGCAGCGCTAACCTGGTCGATTGATCCATCGACCGTGCGGCGTACCAGGCCGTTTTCCGCCGTCCCAATCCACAGTGTTCCGTCACTATCGAGCCACAACGCGCGTATCGTTGGCGCTGCCGATTTGGGCAGTACATCAAATGACTCGGGCGCTGTCGGCTTGTTTGGGTCAACCAAAAACAGACCGTTTGTACTGCCGACCCAAACACGTCCGTCGGGCGTGAACTCCACGGCGTACACACCGACTGAATCGCCGAGGGCAAAGCGTGTGACAACGCCAGTGGTCGGGTCGAGTCGGTTCAGCCCATTCTGATCGGTGCCGGCCCAGATCGCGGCATCGGGCGCCACTTCAAGGACACGCACGCGATCGTCAGACAGCGACGTAATCTCACCAGGCCGATGACGGTAGCTGACAAAACGATCGCTTACTGAATCGTACTGAGCGATGCCGCCGCCATCTGTGCCCACCCAGACAGTCCCGGTCGCGTCAACCGCTAGGCTACGAATAAGGTCGGCGCCTAGCGTACCGGCATCGTCTGCACCGTGCGTGTAGACCCGAAACCGGTAACCATCAAATCGATTCAGTCCCTCTTGTGTTGCGAACCACAGAAAACCCTGTCGGTCTTGCACAATGTCATTGACGTACGCCTGCGACAGACCGTCTTCGCGACCCACATGGCGAAAGCGCAACGTTACCGGGTCGGCTGCGAAGAGTAATGATGGCGCGGCGGGCGGCAGCGCCCCCCCCCCCCCCCAAGGTAGGTGAAACAGAAAAAAACCCCCCGTGAAAGCCCAAATCAATACACGGGGACGGGACGCCAAAACAGCGGAGCC
>JBCDIL010000022.1:0-55912 GCA_038749025.1 Pseudomonadota bacterium
ACGATTGTCCTCGCAGTCCTGGCAGCGGTCGCCGTATGGTGGCTGGCAACGGCGGTCGCGATGTACCGCTTACGCCAGTCGCCAGAAACGTTTCCGGCGACATTCGCTGCCAGTACGCTGGTCGCAATCGTCAGCGTCTGGTTGATTGTAGGTAGTGCCGATAATGCCACTGTGATCGGTGCGGTTGCAGCGTTCATCGGTGCGGTCGGTGTTTGGAGCTGGCACGAGATTGCCTATCTGATCGGTTACGTCTCCGGTCCAGAACCGGCGGCCTGTCCGCCAGGGGCCAGCGACGGTGAACGCTTCCGTCGCGGCGTTAACGCCTGCCTGTATCACGAGATCGCTATCGTCGTAACGGCGGCGATGTTAGTCGTCATGCTCGTTGGTGCGGCCAATCCTGTCGCCGCTTGGACGTTCTCAGCTTTGTGGCTGATGCGCTGGAGTACCAAGCTGAATATCTTTCTCGGTGTTCGCAATTTGCACACCGAGTTCTGGCCGCATCACCTTAAGTACCTCGAGACCTACACGCGCCAGCGACGGATGAATGCGTTGTTTCCGTTGTCGCTGATCGCCGCGGCTGCCGCAATTTGGTGGGTTGTCGACGTTTGGTCGGGGCGCGGTCCTGGATCGTATGCCAGCGTCGGCGGTACGCTGGTTACCACGCTGCTCGTATTGGCGGTGATCGAGCATTTGTTCCTGATGATGAAAGTGCCGGACGATTGGTTATGGCGTCCTGTTCTGCGTCTGCCGACTGACTGATACGGCGTTACGGCGATGAGCGGGGGCTTTCCATTTACGGCTATCGTCGGCCAAGACGACATGCGTCAGGCGCTGCTCATCAGCGCTGTTGACCCAAGTGTTGGCGGTGTTCTCGTCTTCGGCGATCGCGGGACGGGTAAATCGACCGCGGTACGCGCGTTGGCAGGCTTGCTACCGAAAATCACCGTTGTCGAAGGCAGTCCGTACAACACCGATCCGGCCGATGCGCGCGGATCGAAAGCCTCGAAGGAAAAGACCCGGCAGATTCCCATTCCGGTTGTCGATCTACCGCTCGGTGTCACCGAGGATCGTGTTGTCGGCGCACTCGATATCGAAAAAGCGCTCGCCCATGGCGAGAAGTCTTTCGAACCTGGACTACTCGCCCGTGCCAATCGAGGTTTTTTATACGTCGACGAGGTCAACCTGCTTGAAGATCACATTATCGATCTGTTGTTGGATGTGGCGCAATCCGGCGAGAACCTAGTCGAGCGTGAGGGCCTAAGCGTTCGCCATCCCGCCCGATTTGTTTTGATCGGCAGCGGTAACCCAGAGGAAGGCGAGTTGCGGCCGCAGTTGCTCGATCGCTTCGGGTTGTCGGTCAGTGTCACAACACCGACCGATATCGATCAACGGGTCGAGATCGTTCGCCGCCGCGACGACTTCGAGCGCAATCGCGCACAATTTCGGCGCCGCTGGTCGAGCCGTGAAAGCAAGGTGCGGCGCCAGATATTAGCCGCCCGAGAATCGATTGACGACATCCGTGTACCGGATTCGATGGTCCGCCGGTCCGCCGAACTCTGCGTTGCCGCCGGTACCGATGGTTTGCGCGGCGAATTGACACTGGTTCGCGCCGCGCGCGCACTGGCAGCGCTCGAGAGCACCAAAGCGGTGACGGACGATCACCTTCGTACGGTCGCGCCGGCAGCGCTTGGTCATCGATTGCGTCGTGATCCACTCGACGATTCGTCAGCCGGCGTCCGCGTCGAGCGAGCGATTGACTCGGTGTTTGCGCAGTGATCGAATCCGACGCAGCCGACCCGCATGCGGGCGCTGCCCTGGCGGCCACGTTGCTCTGTGCGGCGCCCTACGCGCTGGGGGGTGTGGCGTTGGCCGGTCTCGGTGGGCCTGGCCGCGACTGGCTCGTCGCGCGGCTAACGAAAGAACTCGGCGGTACGGGCGATAACATCGTCCGCTTGCCACCCGGTACAGATATTGACGCGATGCTCGGTGGTCTCGATTTGGTCGCGACGCTCGCGACGGGTAGTCCGGTCGCGCAGCCTGGTCTTTTGGCCCGCGCCAACGACGGCGTCGTTGTCATCCCGATGGCCGAGCGGTTAGCCGACGACATCGTGGCAACGCTCAATGCGGCCATCGACTGCGGCGAGGTTACCGTGCAGCGCGATGGAATCGCCGAGCAATATCCCAGTCGGTTTTCTATCGTGGCGTTCGATGAGTCGTTGGGGGATGACGAGTCGTTGACGCCGAGTTTGGTTGATCGGCTAGCACTCAGAATCGATGCCGCAGCGTTGTACCCCGATCGGCTAGCTAGACACTGGCCCAGTGCCAAATCGCTTGCCGCTGCTCGAACGTGGCAGCAAACCGTGACGCTTACTGAGGAAGATCGGCGCACGCTCTGCGGGCTGGCGTTGGCATTTGGTATTGGCTCAACGCGAGCGTTACTCCAAGCGAGCGCGGCGGCGCGGGTTCATGCCGCCATGGCCGGCCGGCCACACACCGACGACTTCGATGTACGCATTGCTGCGCAGGCTGTGTTCGCGCACCGTATCCGCCAGTTGCCAAGCGACGGTCAGGAGCAGTCCGCGCCGCCACCCGAACACCAAACCGACACCGAGCAAACCGACAACCCAAGCGAGCAACGCCAAGAAGAGCTGGCGCTCGACGACGAAATACTGGCGGCGGTTGCGGCTGCTGTACCGGAAGCGTTGTTGGCCCGACTTGAACGATCTGTGAACGCGCGTAACCATGGCCCGCACGGGCGCGGCAACGATAGCGGCCAAGCGGGTGAGCGCGGCCGACCGGCCGGCATTCGCGCGTACCGGCGAGGCCGTGATCATCGTCTCAACGTATTGGCCACGCTGCGGGCCGCCGCTCCGTGGCAGCGCCTGCGTGGCGCCACCGATCGGTTGGCGATCCGCAGCGATGACTTACGCGCAACGCGGCGGCTGGCGCCTACGCGCGCAACGACGCTGTTTGTCGTCGACGCCTCGGGTTCCACCGCTGCTGCCCGCCTCGCCGAGGTCAAAGGCGCGATCGAGTTGCTGCTTGCCGAATGCTATGTACGCCGCGACGAGGTCGCGCTAATCGCGTTTCGCGGCACCGAGCCTGAATGTATCTTATCGCCGACGCGATCGTTGGCGCGTGCCAAGCGAGAACTCATGGCGCTACCCGGCGGTGGCGGAACACCGTTGGCGGGTGCCGTCGACATGGCGGCACAGCTTACTGGGTCGTTAATCCGAGATGGCCGCCGCGTACTGGTCGTGTTTCTTACAGATGGCCGCGGCAACATCGGTCGTGACGGCACCCCCGGTCATGGCGAGGCTGGCGCGCATGGCTTAGCCGCCGCGAAAGACTTCGCGGCACTGGGTTGTGCGGCCTTAGTTATCGATACCGGGCGACGACCACGCCCCGCGTGTCGCGAGTTTGCCGACGCAGCCGGCGCTGAGTATTTGCCATTACCGTACGTCGATGCGGGTGGTGTTGCAGGCGCCGTCCGGCGCATGGATCGGGCACGAGCCGCTTAGATGGTGACCGGTGCGGCAATGGCAACGCGTGACCGAATGGGCACAGCATCGGGCTCGGCAAGCGACGCCTTTTGGCAAGGGCCTGTAGCCCTTGAACATTGTGCACGCCCCGCGGTGGATTGGTCGTACGCGGTCGCCGGCGAGGGCCAGCCGCTGCTACTCCTGCATGGGACCGGTTCGGCCATTCATACCTGGCGTGGTCTTGGCCCATTACTCGCCAAGCAATTTCGCGTCATCGCAATTGACCTGCCTGGCCATGGCGATAGCACCGTCCGTCGGCCAGATGCGCTGACACTTACCGGGATGGCAGCGGCTATTGCCGATTTTCTCGATGCACTGGCGGTCGAACCGTACGGCGTTATCGGCCACTCGGCCGGCGCAGCGGTGGCTGCGCAATTGGCGCTTAGCCATGGGATTACAGCGGAGCGCTTGGTTGCGTTAAACGGAGCATTTCTGCCGTACGGGGGCCCGGCACAAGGCTTGTTTGCACCGCTGGCTGGGGTTTTGGCCGGTAGCCGCTGGGTGACGCAATTCGTCGCTAGTCGCGCAGCCGATGCCGACCGTGTCGATCGGATGATTCGCAGCACCGGCTCACGACTCGATGCCGCCGGACTGCGCGCCTATCAACAGACCTTGTCATCACCAAAACGCGTCGCCGCCACATTGACGATGATGGCGAAGTGGCGCATCGAGCCGCTGTTTCGCGCGCTCAAGCAACTGACAACGCCATTGCACCTTATTGTCGGCAAGCGCGATGCGGCCGTTACGCCGTGGCAGTCCGACCGCGTCATCAAAGAGTGTCCGGTGGCGTTCAAGACAGAAATCGACGATGTCGGCCACCTCATGCACGAAGAAGCACCCAGAAGGATCGCCGACGTTATTGTTGCCGACATCGATCCGCGCGGGTGTAAGACAGCGCAGGTTTCTTATGGCCGGCCGACCTCACTACAATAATTATCCGGAGAGCTAGCTCGTGGTTAGATCAGCACAATCGATGGAACGCCCGGTCAATTACATTAACGACATGGCTGACTGCCGTGAGATTCTCCGGCAAGGTTCTCACTCGTTTTATGCCGCGTCGCACCTGTTACCGCGCGATATTCGTGAGCCGGCTTGCGCGTTGTATGCGTTTTGCCGCGAGGCTGATGACGCGATCGATACGGCCGATCGTCCCGACGATGCGGTCGACGATTTGCTCGAGCGTCTCGAGCGCATATACACCGGTCGACCGCGTGGTCGACCCGCTGATCGTGGTATGACAATCGTCGTCGAGAGTTACGGCATTCCACGAACGGTACCGACCGCGCTGATCGAGGGGTTCGTTTGGGACACGGAAGGCCGCCGTTACGACGATGCCTCGGCATTGAATGATTACGCGGCGCGTGTTGCCGGTACGGTTGGCATCATGATGGCCATGATCATGGGGATCCGCGCGCCCGATACGCTGGCGCGGGCCTGCGACTTGGGTGTCGCGATGCAGCTGACTAATATCGCGCGCGACGTTGGTGAAGATGCAGCCGCAGGCCGTGTGTATCTGCCGCTCGATGCATTAAGGGACCAAGGTGTGGACGTTGATGCCTGGCTCGCCGATCCACAATTCACGCCGGCGATCGGCCGCGTCGTGGCCGGTTTGCTTGAGCGCGCTGAGCAATTGTACTCGCGAGCGCATATCGGGATTGCACAATTGCCGCTGCGGTGTCGGCCAGGAATATTTGCTGCGCGGCGCATCTACGCCGAAATTGGCCGAGTGATCGCGGCCAACGGTTACGATTCTGTCAGTCAGCGCGCGTACGTTTCGGCCGAGCGCAAACGGCTATTGCTGGCGCGTTCGGTTTTGTCGGCGTTTCGACCCCGCAGCCGCGATCGGTCGCCACCACTCGCCGAGACAGCGTTTCTAGTCAACGCCGTCGGCGGGCCTTAATCGCGTAGCGCTACGTCGACGTACTACACTCGCTGTTCCGAGTTACCGATTACCGAGGCGACCGTGGCTGAGTCCGCTGTAGATTTATCTGTCGAGACATTAGATCCGTATTTAAGCGCACACGTCGCTGGCTTTCGTGGGCTGCAGTCGATCCAGAAATTCAGTGGCGGTCAATCGAACCCCACCTACCGCCTTAACGCGAAATCGGGCAGCTATGTGCTGCGACGCAAGCCGTTCGGCGAATTGTTGAAATCGGCGCACGCTGTTGACCGCGAATTTCGTGTCATGCGAGCGCTGGCCGGGTCGGCGGTTCCGGTGCCGCAGACGTTGCATCTTTGCGAAGATGACACCGTCATCGGGGCAATGTTCTTCATCATGGCGTTCGTCGACGGCTCGATCCATTGGGACCCAGCGCTTCCCGATCACGATGCCGAGGGGCGAAGTAAAATCTTCGATGAGATGAACCGCATTTTGGCGGCATTGGCGGCTATCGACATCGACGCTGTTGGGCTGGCCGATTACGGCAAGCCCGGCAACTATTACGAGCGCCAGATCGGGCGTTGGACCAGGCAGTACCGCGCCAGCGAGACGGCACCGATCCCCTCGATGGAGACGCTCATCGATTGGTTACCGGCTAACGTGCCGGCTGACGACCTCGGTGTCAGTCTCGTCCACGGCGACTACCGTCTCGACAACATGGTTTTCGCGGCGGACGGTCAGGCGCTGGCCGTGCTCGATTGGGAACTGTCGACACTCGGCCACCCGCTAGCCGATCTCGCCAACCAGTGCATGCAGCTGCGTATGCCTGGCAATACCCGAATGCGGGGTTTAGGGGGGCTCGATCGCGCCGCGCTCGGGATTCCGACGGAGGCAGCGTACGTCGAATTGTTCTGCGAGCGTGCCGGTATCGATGCGATCGACGATTGGCCGTTTTATCTCGCGTTTTGCTTCTTCCGCCTCGCCGGCATTATCCAAGGCGTTTACAAGCGCTCGCTCGATGGCAATGCATCAAGTACCAATGCGGCCGACTACGGCGCCATGGTGGCGCCGCTCGCGAACGCGGCCGTCGAGTTATTGGAAGGGCGCGCCGGTTAATTGCTGCTGGCTAGACGTATTGACCGATAACCTGCTTGCCGAGCGCCATCATATGGACTTGGTCGGGGCCGTCCGCTAAACGGCATTGGCGGGCATAGTTATAGGCTTCGGCGAGAAAGTAGTCTTGCATGAGGCCAGCCCCACCATGGATCTGAATAGCTTTATCGATGACGTTGCATGCCATGGTCGGCGCCGTGATTTTGATCGCGGCGATCAAGTCGCGAGCGACCTTGTTGCCAACCGCATCCATACGCGCCGCGCATTTGAGAGTCAGCAAGCGCGCCTGTTCAATATCGCAGTACATCGTGGCGATGTCTTCGCGAACCGATTGATGCCGGCTTAACGTCCGGCCAAACGTGGTGCGTGCTTCCGAGCGCTGACAAGCCAATTCGAGTGCGCGTTGCGCACAACCGATGAGACGCATGCAGTGGTGGATTCGACCCGGTCCGAGACGCCCTTGGGCGATTTCGAAGCCGCGCCCTTCGCCGAGGAGTAAGTTACTCGCGGGCACACGGACGTTGTTGAATTGAATCTCAGCTTCGCCGTAAGGCGCATCGTCATACCCGAAGGTGGTCAGATGACGAACGATGTCGACCCCTGCCGCTGCCTTTGGCACCAAAATCATCGATTGCTGTTGATGCCGGCTGGGATTATCTGGATCGGTCTTGCCCATCAGAATTAATAGGTCGCAGTTGTCGCGCATTGCGCCGGTCGTGTACCACTTGCGCCCGTTGATGACGTAGTCGTCACCATCACGCGTAATCGAGCAGGCAATGTTGGTCGCATCGGAGCTTGCGACGTCGGGCTCGGTCATCGCGAATGCCGAATGGATCTCGCCCTTTAGTAACGGGTCGAGCCAGCGTTGTTTCTGCTCGTCGGTGCCGTACATGGCCAAGGTTTCCATGTTGCCGGTGTCCGGTGCGTTGCAATTGAACGCCTCCGACGACCAAGGAATGCGGCCCATGATCTCGGCGAGCGGCGCATATTCAAGGTTCGTTAGCGCATCGTCGATGCCATGACCGCGTGGGAAAAACAGATTCCAGAGGCCGGCCTGCTGCGCTTTTTCTCGCAGTTCACCGAGTATGGGCGGAGTCTTAAACGGTGTGTCTGTCGTTCTCAGGTACTCGCGGTAGTCGTTTTCTACCGGGTAGACGTGCGCCTCCATGAACGCCTCTACCTCGTTAATGAGGCCCTGGACTTTCGTGCTGTATTCGAAATTCATGACTATCGCTATATTCCCGCCGTGCGTTCCTCGATTCTACCAAACGGCGCTCCCTAGGCCGCGGCTATCTATACGAACAAACGTTGCACTGGGAAGCGCATTCGGAAGGGGAGTAATCGCCGTACCCAAGGGCGTCGAAACCGTGCGAGCGATAGACTCTCGTGCATTACCGGCGGTGCGTCGCCGCGCAGGAGCAGAGACCGGGCATAGAACGGTGTATCGTCGATTGTCGCAATCGCGCTCGGTGTCGTCTTACCGTACCACTCGCGCTCGATTCCCCAGCCGCTGCGTCGGAGTCGTTGTGGGTTCGGCAGCGTCTGTCTCTGTACGCCACCGTCGGCGGTGATCGACAAATCCAGTGTCGTCGTTTCGCCATCGGCATGTAACGCCCGGTACTGCACCCGGCTGATGTCTCTATCGTGCCAACGACACCAGTGCCATTCATCGAAGCCTTCGTGGAGCGGTTCAGCGCCGTCGTTCATGTCGGTATAGCCGCGCCCTTGCCAAGCCAGCGATGGCGAATCGATATCGACGCTGAGGTCGACGGCCGGGGCGACCGGCCACCAGCGATGGGCCCCGGCCGAACCGAACGCTATCGGTGCGGATGTTGTCGCCAGCGGTGTTGCTGTGATTGAGCCGACAATGCGTTGCTGCAGCGGTGCGCCGCGGTCATCGATGTCGATCGTGAGGCGCTGGCCGTCCCAATGGAGTCGGTTCGCACCGAGGCGGAACTCGGTTGCCGCTCGAGTGACATCCGCTGGCCGGTACTCGCTGAACACCCAACTGTGCCGTGAGCGCGGCCCATACAAGCCGACGTTGAACGCGCAGTACACGCCTGGATCGGCAGGGCCACGGCCAACGGCGCGTGCATAGAACGGCGAGAACACGCTACCAACAAAGGCGATTATGACGACGTGGTGTGCCTGATCGGCGGACGAGCCGTCGACGTACCACCAACGGTAGCCACGCGGTTTGACGGGCTCTGCAAACCCCGGCCATGGAAACGAGTCGATGCTGTCGTCCTTATGTCAGGCCATGCCAACGGTGTTTGCCGTCAATTGACGCGTTCGCATGGAATGTCTATTCTGACTGACAGTTATACTGTCAATCAAAAATAACATTCAAGCGCAGATTGCGCCGGGAGGCCGGATGGACTCGCCCGATCGACTTGAAAAAGCACTGCAAGCCGCGGTCGCCTTGGCGGACGACGACGATTGTCCGCCCCGATTGCGCGAGGCTCTGACCTATGCCCTGTTCCCCGGTGGAGCGCGTGTTCGCCCGAAGCTGACCCTGAGTATCGCCACCGCCTGCGGTGCCGAGGATGCGCAAGCGGTTGACACGACAGCGGCCGCCGTCGAGCTACTGCATTGTGCGTCGCTTGTCCACGATGACTTGCCGTGCTTCGATGCGGCACCGACGCGCCGCGGTAAACCGTCGGTGCATGTCGCGTTCGGTCAGCGATTGGCCGTGCTCGCCGGCGACGCGTTGATCGTTTTGGCATTCGAGGCACTGTCGCGAGCGGCCGCCCTCAATCCGCAGCGCCTGCCCGTCATGGTGCAACTCTTGGCAGCCGCGGCCAGCGTGCCGCGCGGCATCGCCGCAGGACAGGCATGGGAATGCGAAGACAACGTTCCGTTGACACGCTATCAACGGCAAAAAACCGGTGCCCTATTTGTTGCAGCTGCGACGCTGGGCGCGGCGGTCGCCGGCGCTGATCCCGAACCGTGGGCCCGCGTCGGTGAGCGGCTCGGTGAGGCCTATCAAGTGGCTGACGACATACTGGATGTGTCGGCCGATCCGGAGGAGATCGGCAAACCGGTCGGGGTCGACGGTTCACTCGCGCGCCCGAACTCGGTCTTGCGCCGTGGTATGCAAGCCTCGGAGAAACTGTTGCGGGAACGCGTAGCTGAAGCGGTCGACGCCATTCCCGACTGTCTTGGTCAGGCTGCATTGAAAACGCTGATCGCCGGCGAGGCGCGCCACTTTGTGGAGCTAGCGTTGCACCGTAGCGCCGCCGCTTAACGACGTCCTGCCCGTCTCGCCAGTTATGGCCGCATCGACGCGGTTCCGCGCGTTTAAGCACCGTTTGTTGGCGAGCCCTCGTTTTCAGCGAGCGGCTGCTGCGTTTTGGCCTACGCGATGGGTGGCACGTCGCAGTGCGCGACGCTTGTTCGATCTCATTGGCGGCTTCGTCGCATCACAGGTGCTCGCCGCCGTACTCGAGCTCAAGCTATTGGCGCGCCTGCAACGCGGCACGGCTAGCGCGGATGTTTTAGCGCGCGAATGCGCGATACCGCCAGAGCGCTTCCGAGTCTTGGTGGATGCCGCGATCGTCATCGGTCTGTTCGATAGCGACAGCGACGGCAACGTCTCGCTCGGCGAACTGGGCGCCATGCTGGTCGGCAATCCATCGCTGCCGGAGCTGATTCGTCATCACGCTGTTTTCTATCGTGATCTGGCTGATCCAGTCGGCTTGTTGCGCCAGCCAGAGCGAGCGACTGAACTCGGTGAGTTTTGGGCGTATGCGGCCGCCGACAAGCCCAATGATTTCGACGTCAATGCAGCGAGCGACTACACCGCCTTGATGGCGGCGACGCAACCGATGGTAAGCGAAGAGATTTTGCGCAGCTTTCGCTTTGACGGTGTGTCACACGTCATGGACGTCGGTGGCGGTAACGGTGCGTTTCTGCGCGCAGTGCAGGCGCAACACCCTCGCCTGGATTTAAGTCTTGTCGACCTACCGCCGGTTTGCTCACTCGCCCGCCGCGCTTTCGATGAGGCTGGCTTGGGCCGTTCTGTACGTCTGTGCCCTGCCGATTTTTTGGCCGACGAACTGCCCCGCGGCGCCGATTTGATCACCCTCGTGCGCATCGTGCACGACCACGGCGATGACGCTATCCGGGGGCTTTTTGCCCGAATTCTGGCGGCATTGCCGGACGGTGGCCGGCTATTGATCGCCGAACCGATGCTCGCCACACCCAGTGCACCGATGTTTGGGGGGGTTTACTTCAGTTTTTACCTATTGGCGATGGGCTCGGGTCGACCGCGGCGACCCGACGAGATTGTCGAAATGCTGACGAATGCTGGCTTTCGCAGCGTCGAATGGCGGCGGACAGCCGTTCCGATGGTTGCGCAGGTATTGATTGCAAGTAAATGAGACGAAACGTAAATCTACGTTGACAACTTTAGTAGTCAGAGTAGACTGACACTCGAAATGCTAACTCCGTCACAAAATCGGCCTGACGCTAGGCGGCGTCCGGCTTTGAGCGCCATTGCAGTGGTTCTGAACGAGCCCGGCAGCCTCAATTTGTTAGAGGTGCGCCTGGCGGAGCCTGGCCCGGACGATCTGATCGTCGACATCGAATGGAGCGGCATTAGTACCGGGACCGAACGGCTGCTGTGGAACGGCACCATGCCCACCTTCCCGGGAATGGGGTACCCGCTCGTTCCCGGGTACGAGTCGGTTGGCCGCGTCCGCCAAGCCGGTGCGCAATGCACAACCCCCGTTGGTAGCCGCGTTTTCGTCGCAGGCGCCAGTTGTTTCGAGAACGTACGGGGGCTGTTTGGCGGCGCTGCATCCCGCGTCGTCGTCCCCGAATCCAAAACCCTAATGTTGGATGAGCAGTTGGCTGAACGCGGCACGCTGTTAGCGCTTACCGCGACGGCCGTTCATGCGTTACACGACCGCGACGAGTTCGCCGCACCGGACCTTGTGATTGGTCACGGCGTACTCGGGCGGCTCATAGCGCGCGCGGCGATCGCGCTAGGGGGCGAGCCTCCCGTTGTTTGGGAAACCAATGCTGCCCGTCGCGAATCGGGTAACGAGTACCCGGTCATCGATCCTGAATCGGACGCTTGTAGTGACTACAAACGCGTTGTCGACGTCAGCGGTGCCGACCGCATCGTTGACGTTGTTGTTCCCAAGCTCGGTCGTGGTGCCGAGTTGGTATTGGCTGGCTTTTACACCGGCGATATGGCGTACCGCTTTGCACCGGCGTTTATGCGAGAGCTCAGAACACGAATTTCCGCCGAGTGGCAACCGCGCGATTTGGTCTTGGCCAATCGACTGATCGCGAACGGCGCACTCAGCTTAGATGGATTAATAACGCACCGCGCGCCGGCGAGTACCGCCGTTGATGCGTACCCGACAGCATTCGATAGACCCGATTGCTTAAAGATGGTGCTTGACTGGAGGGACGGCCAATGAGTGCTGATGGGACAACGGCCAACGTAAGCGCAGACATACAACGCCGCGATCGGTTGCGTGAAGAAGCGGCGATTCCGCCGGATCCGGTGGCGACCGGGCCGATTACCAAAGAAACACAAATCATCGCGATCTACGGCAAGGGTGGCATCGGCAAGAGTTTTACCTTGTCCAACCTGTCTTACATGATGGCGCAGCAGGGCAAAAAAGTTCTGTTGATCGGTTGCGATCCCAAAAGCGATACAACGTCACTGCTTTTCGGCGGTCGTAGTTGCCCGACCATCATCGAAACCTCGGCGGCCAAAAAGAACGCTGGCGAGCCGGTCGAAATCGGTGACGTTTGCTTTAAGCGCGACGGTGTCTTCGCGATGGAGCTCGGCGGGCCGGAAGTGGGTCGTGGCTGCGGTGGTCGCGGCATCATCCACGGCTTCGAGTTAATGGAGAAGCTCGGGTTCCATGAGTGGGACTTCGACTACGTTCTGCTCGATTTTCTGGGCGATGTCGTTTGCGGTGGCTTCGGTCTACCGATCGCTCGTGACATGTGCCAAAAGGTTATTGTCGTTGGTTCGAACGACCTTCAGTCGCTGTATGTTGCGAACAACGTGTGTTCGGCCGTGCAGTACTTTAGAAAGCTCGGCGGTAACGTCGGTGTCGCTGGCATGGTCGTTAACAAAGACGACGGTACCGGCGAAGCCCAGGCGTTCGCTGACGCCGTCGATATTCCCATTCTCTCGGCCATCCCTGCCGATGAGGATATTCGCCGCAAGAGTGCGAATTACGAAATTGTTGGTAAGCCAGGCGGCGAATGGGCACCGCTCTTTGAGGAGCTCGCTAGCAACGTGGCGACAGCACCACCACGGCAACCAGCGCCGCTCGATCAAGACGGTTTATTGAACCTATTCGCCAATCGCGACGAAGGCAACGGCTTTACGTTGGAGCCAGCGACGATGGCTGATATGCGCGGCGCCAACATCGAGCCCAAAGCGTCCCTCGAAGTGATCTACGACACGGTCTAAGCAATGAGTAGCGACGGGAGCATGCCAGTGGAACCTGAGGTCAAAGGCGGTTGTCACGCTAAAGACGAATTGCGTGCGGCTGCTCGCAAAGCGGGTGCCGGTGAAACGCTTGATCGCTACGCAAAAGACTACCCAGTCGGGCCGCACGATCAACCGCAAAGTATGTGCCCGGCGTTTGGCTCACTTCGCGTGGGTCTGCGGATGAAGCGAACGGCAACGATTCTGTCCGGATCGGCATGTTGCGTTTACGGGTTAACGTTCACGTCGCATTTTTACGGCGCCAAACGAACGGTTGGCTACGTCCCGTTCAACTCTGAAACACTCGTAACTGGCAAGTTGTACGAGGATATTCGTGATGCCGTCCACGAGATGGCTGATCCGGCTCGTTACGACGCGATCGTCGTCACGAATCTGTGCGTGCCGACGGCATCGGGCGTACCTCTGCAAATGCTACCTAAGGCGATTAACGGCGTGCGCATCGTCGGGATTGATGTGCCCGGTTTTGGCGTCCCGACACACGCTGAGGCGAAGGATATTCTCGCCGGTGCGATGCTCGCCTACGCACGCAGCGAGATCGAAGCCGGTCCGGTTACGGCGATGCCAAATGCGCCCGGTGACACACGGCCTCGGGTGACACTCCTCGGCGAGATGTTCCCGGCGGATCCTGTGGGTTTGGCCGCCTTGGTAGAGCCATTAGGTTTAGGCGTTGGTCCGGTCGTTCCGACGCGCGAATGGCGCGAGCTGTACGCCGCACTCGATGGTGCGGCGGTGGCGGCTATTCATCCATTTTATACGGCCAGTATTCGGGAGTTTGAGCGTGCCGGACGGCCTATCGTTGGGTCGGCACCGGTCGGCGTCGACGGCACAGCCGCGTGGCTCGAGGCGATTGCCAGCGCGCTCAATATCTCCAAACCCCTTCTCGACAAAGCGAAACAGAAAAGCCTTGGCGCTATTCGCAAAACCCTAGCAGCCGCACCGATCAAAGGTCGCATCACGCTATCCGGTTACGAAGGCTCCGAGTTAATCGTCGCCCGTTCACTCATAGAGAGTGGGGCAGACGTTCGCTATGTCGGTACCGCTTGCCCGCGTACGTCGTGGTCGCAGTCTGACTGTGACTGGCTCGAATCACACGGTGTACACGTCAACTACCGGGCATCGCTTGAGCAAGACATTGCTGCGATGCAGGAATTTGATCCAGACCTGGCGATTGGCACTACCCCCGTCGTGCAACACGCTAAGGAACATGGCGTACCCGGGCTTTACTTTACGAACCTCATTTCCGCACGTCCTCTGATGGGGGCCGCTGGCGCAGGTTCACTGAGCGCTGTCGTCAACGCGGCGCTCGGCCAAAAACAGCGCTTCGACACGATGCGCGAGTTTTTCTCCGGCGTCGGCTCCGGCGATACAGCCGGTGTTTGGGATAAGCAACCGGCGCCGCCACCGGTACGCCGCAAACCGCCGCCCCCGAAGAAGAAAGACGTACCGGAGTCGATAGTCTGATGTTGGTACTCGATCACGATCGCGCGGGTGGCTACTGGGGGGCGGTGTACGTTTTCACCGCCGTGAAGGGTCTCCAAGTGATTATTGACGGACCGGTAGGCTGCGAGAACTTGCCGGTCACCTCCGTGCTGCATTACACCGACGGATTGCCGCCGCATGAGCTGCCGATTGTCGTCACCGGTCTCGGCGAGGAGGAATTGGGACAGCACGGCACCGAAGGAGCGATGAAACGTGCTCACGGATCGCTAGATCCGGACCAGCCCAGTGTTGTGGTAACCGGCTCGATCGCCGAGATGATCGGCGGCGGTGTCACGCCAGAGGGTACCGGTATAAAACGCTTTCTGCCGCGCACGATCGATGAGGATCAGTGGCAGAGCGCCGACCGCGCGTTAGCGTGGTTGTGGTCGGAGTACGGTCCAAAACGCCAGCGTAAAACCAACAAGAAGGCCGCGACACCCAGTGTCAACATCATCGGTCCGGCTTACGGTCACTTCAATATGCCGTCGGACCTTGCTGAGATTAAGCGGCTGTTAGAAGGCCTAGGGGTACGCATCAACCAGGTATTCCCGCTGGGTTGCCACATCAGCGACATTAAGAAGCTCGGCGAGGCCGACGTAAACATCTGTATGTACCGCGAGTTCGGACGGGCGCTGTGTGAAGAGCTCGATAAGCCGTACTTGCAGGCCCCAATCGGACTTGAAAGCACCACCTTGTTCTTACGTGAGCTAGGCCGCTTGCTCGATATCGATCCCGAGCCGTTTATCGAGACCGAAAAGCACACGACGATCAAGCCGTTGTGGGATTTGTGGCGGTCGGTGACCCAAGACTTTTTTGCGACAGCTAGCTTCGCCATCGTTGCCAACGAAACCTATACGCGCGGAATACGAAATTTCCTTCAGACAGACCTCGGGATGCCGTGCACGTTCGCCGTCGCTCGGAAACCGGGTGAGAAAACGGATAACGAGACCATTCGCGGTTTGGTCCAAACCAAAGCGCCACTCGTTTTGTTCGGCAGTTACAACGAACGGATGTATTTGGCCGAAGCCGGCAATCGCTCCATGTATATCCCGGCGTCATTCCCAGGCTCGGTCATCCGCCGGCATACCGGTACGCCGTTTATGGGCTATTCCGGCGCAACCTACCTCGTGCAGGAAGTGTGTAACGCGCTCTTCGATGCGTTGTTCCATATTCTGCCTTTGGGAACAGACCTTGATGCCGCTGATCAGACGCCGACGCACGTCTCCGACGATCTGCCGTGGCAAGACGCGGCTCGGCAGCGCCTGGATGCGATTGTCGATCGTCGCCCAGTTCTCGTACGAATTTCTGCGGCAAAACGTCTTCGCGATGCCGCTGAGGATGTAGCAAGACGTCGTGGCTGTGAGGCCGTTGACGAACAGTGTGTTGAAGAAGCGGCACGCACCAGCGCAGCCGCCGCCTGACTATCAACAGGGGAACGAGCAATGAGTAATCAGAACGTCACCACCGCCGCCCGCGGCGCAGGTTTCGCAGAGTCGGCGGTTTATGGGCTGAGTTTCGCGGCGGCACTGCCCGTCGCCATCGTCGCCAAAGCATCTGGCTGGCGTTGGAAGCCCTGGCCGCCGAGTGCCAACGGCTATCAGAACGTGCTGCGTGAAGCACGACTGGCTGCCGGCATGATCACGACGACCGTTTTCTCGGTTTAACACACAGGTTTCGCGGTGCTAGCACCGTGTCCCCTTGCCGTGCGGGGCTTGCACGGTAACAGCCGCGAGGCTTGGTCATAAGGAAACTTAACTATGGCTGAAATCGGACCGGACAGTGGCCTGTCCGCAAACGAGGCAAAGGAATTCCACCGCTTGTTTATTGTGGGTTTCGTTGTCTTCACGGTGATCGCTATCGTTGCTCATTTCCTCGTTTGGAAATGGCGTCCCTGGTTCCCATCAGTGGAAGGATATGCGGCACTGACTGACGGTGTACAAGCCGTCGCCCACCACGTGCTAGCACGTTTAACTTAGGAGGCATCACATCATGTGGCGAATCTGGCTACTGTTTGATCCGCGCCGTGCGTTAGTTGCAATGGCTGTCTTCTTGTTTGTGCTCGCGATCTTTATCCATTTCGTTCTGCTCAGTACTGACAGATTTAATTGGATTGAGGGTGTGCGTGGTGCTCAGGTAAACGCAGAAAGCACGAGTCAACTGGTTGCTCAAGAGGCGCCCGTGATTCGGCAATTCATCGTTTGACCTGGTGTCGCGATGCGCGGCCCATCTGGGTCGCGCATCGCGTTATTAACGAACAACTCGCGTAGAGAAAACGCGTCCATGGGTGACGCGGAGTAACGACGATGGCGATGCTCAATTTTGAGAAAAAGTACCGAGTTAAAGGCGGTACGCTCCTCGGTGGTGACCTGTTCGATTTTTGGATAGGGCCTTTCTACATCGGTTTTTTCGGTGTAACTGGGGCGTTTTTCACGCTGCTCGGAACGGCAATGATTTTCCTTGGCGCAGCGTTGGGGCCAACCTGGAACATCTGGCAAATAAACATCGCGCCACCTGACCTTAGTTACGGTTTAGGGTTCGCGCCCCTCAGGGAGGGAGGGATCTGGCAAATCGTGACGATTTGCGCGATCGGCTCGTTCGGTTCATGGGCGCTGCGAGAAGTCGAGATCTGTCGCAAGCTCGGCATGGGTTATCACGTTCCCGTTGCTTTCGCGACGGCGATATTCGCGTACGTCACACTCGTGGTTATACGACCGTTGTTGATGGGCGCTTGGGGCCACGGCTTCCCGTACGGGATCATGAGTCACCTCGACTGGGTTTCGAATACCGGTTACCAGTACCTGCACTTTCATTACAACCCAGCGCACATGCTGGCTGTAACGTTCTTCTTCACAACAACCTTTGCGTTGTCGTTGCACGGTGGGGCGATCTTGTCCGGGGCAAACCCACCGAAAGGTAAACCGGTGTCGACAACCGAGCACGAAAACACCTATTTCCGCGACGCGATCGGCTACTCGGTCGGCTCGCTCGGTATCCATCGGCTCGGGCTATTCCTGGCATTGTCCGCTGGATTCTGGAGCGCCGTCTGTATCGTGATCAGCGGCCCCTTCTGGACTCGTGGTTGGCCCGAGTGGTGGAACTGGTGGCTAGCGCTGCCAATCTGGAGTTAAGGGGGCGACACCATGGCTGAATACCAAAACATTTTCACGCGCGTGCAAGTCAATGCTGGCGGCGAGCCGAGCGTCGATCTTCCGTCCGACAACTGGGCCCGCGAAAAAGGCGTCTTCATCAATCGCTGGCTCGGTATGTTTGGCGATGCCCAAGTAGGCCCGTTTTATCTTGGTCGCCTCGGGGTCATGTCGATAATCTGCGGCCTCATTGCCTTCGAGATAATCGGCCTCAATATGTGGGCATCGGTGGGTTGGGACCCGATTCAATTCGTCCGCCAACTGTTCTGGCTTGCGCTTGAGCCACCCCCAGCTAAATATGGATTATCGATCCCGCCACTCAACGACGGTGGTTGGTGGTTGATGGCCGGTTTCTTTTTGACGACCGCCATGATCTTGTGGTGGCTAAGGATGTATCGGCGTGCCCGCGCTCTCGGCATGGGAACACACATTCCGTGGGCGTTCGCCGCAGCCATTTGGTTGTATCTGGTACTCGGTTTATTCCGCCCAATTGCACTCGGTAGCTGGGCAGAAGCGGTACCGTTCGGCATATTTCCGCATCTCGATTGGACGGCGGCGTTTTCAATTCGCTACGGCAATCTTTTCTACAACCCGTTCCATATGCTGTCGATCGCCTTCTTGTACGGGTCAACGCTACTGTTCGCGATGCACGGCGCGACGATCCTTGCGACCGATCGCTTCGGTGCTCATCGGGAAATTGAACAGATCGTTGACCGTGGAACCGCATCCGAGCGTGGCGCGTTATTCTGGCGCTGGACAATGGGTTTTAACGCCAGCATGGAGTCCATCCATCGCTGGGCCTGGTGGTTTGCTGTGCTGTGCCCGCTCACCGGCGGTATCGGCATCTTGCTAACCGGCACCGTGGTCGACAATTGGTACCTGTGGGGTATGGAGCACGGTCTCGTACCGGGCTATCCGCAGCCGTACGAAGCGCCGGCCAACCCAGGAATGTAGGGGACGGATCATGCACTTACTACGAACATTCCGCGGAACACTGTTACTGGCCAGTACGGCGATCGTGCTAAGCGCCTGCGAGCGACCACCGATCGCTACCGAACAAGTCGGCTTTCGTGGCACCGCGATGGTCACAGTCGAAAACCCGCGCGAAGATAAATGGCCGGAGACGATTGTTCCTGATCCGCTTCCCGCCGCGCCGGCCGCTGGGCCTAAGGCAGGCGATATCTACCAAAACGTTCAGGTACTAGGTGACTTAAGTGTCGGTGAGTTCACTCGCTTTATGCAGGCGATGACCGCTTGGGTCTCGCCGGAGCAGGGGTGTAATTACTGCCATAACGCGGCCAACCTCGCATCGGACGACATCTACACGAAAGTTGTTTCGCGCCGTATGATCCAAATGACCAAGGACATCAATGTTAATTGGAACGCGCATGTTCAAGAAGTTGGTGTTACTTGCTATACCTGCCATCGCGGCCAAAACGTTCCCGAGTACATTTGGTTTGAGAACGATGCAGCCGCGAACGAATTGGCTTATCTCGGTAATCGGAACGGTCAGAACACGGTCGCTGAAAACGTCGGTTATCACTCCATGTTGGCCGATCCGTTCAGCTATTTCTTAGTGGGTGACAACCTCGATAAAATTGGAGTGAACACGGACGGTTGGCAACCAACGAAAGGTCAGGAGACCCTGCAGGCGACCGAGCACACGTATTCACTGATGTTCCACCTGAGCGAGTCGCTCGACGTCAACTGCACGTTCTGCCACAACTCACGCGCATTCTCTCGCTGGGAGGAGTCAACGCCACAGCGGGCCACGGCATGGCATGGACTGCGGATGGTTAACAACATCAACAACGAGTACATGTTGCCATTGACGACGGCGTTTCCAGACTACCGGCTCGGCCCGAACGGTGATGTGCCGAAGGCCAACTGCGCGACTTGCCACCAAGGCGTTAACAAGCCGCTTGGAGGCGTTAACATGGTGAACGACTACCCATCGTTATTACGCGAATAGTCAGGTAGCTCAACAGGACTCTAGCCGGTGTCGGTGCGTTGCACGGACACCGGCTTTTTTGTGGGCGAATTAAGCGCTCCGCAGCCAGTCGAAGTCGGCTTCCCACAACGGCGCTGCGGCAGCGCGGAAGTATCCAAAGTGGCCAAGTTTCTCCACGCCATTGGTCGGCAGCTCAATATGGCGTCGCTCGACGTTAGGGTAAGCGGCCATCATTTCATCGACCGATGCTTCGCTGCCCCAGTTATCGTCGGCGATGCTGTAGGCGCGGATCGGCGCACGAAAGGCGTGGTAACGTTCCGTCGGCAAGCTTGGATCGTCCAGCAGGTAGTAGCGATTTCGGCACCAGGCCGACCACTGCAAGGCCACACCTTTCGGTAGGTCCTCGGCAGAGCCCAGCCAACTCCACGGCATGTAGCCCACCAAGTGCGAGAGCACTGGCAATGTCGCATGGGTGTGCAGCCACACCGGTAAGCGCTGCGAGCCGCCTTGGACACGCCAATGACCGCTTTGTGCCGACAACGTCAGCATCGCGTCGATCGATTGACCGTTTTCGAGCAATCCCGGCGTTTGGCCGCCGAAGCTGTGGCCGATGACAACCGTGCGCGGTAACCATTGGTCATTAGCCCAGCGAAGTGCACCGCCCATGTCGCTGAAGACCCAGTCGCTCATAGTCGCGTCGAAACCGCGCAGATCGGTTGGCTTGGAACCACCGATCCCACGGTAATCGTAGGTCAGTACGGTAAAACCACGTGCGGCTAAGGCGAGCGCGTAGGACCGATAGAACTGCCGGGGTACTGCTGTTGCGCTGTTGATCACAGCAACCGTTTCATTCGAGGCGGCGGGACGATATACCGTCGCTGCTAGCGGGTAGCGGTCGGTCGCCTGAATGGTCGTGTCTTCGACGCTCGACGGCTCGGTCGTTGTAACGCGCTCGCTTGTGTATACGCGTCGATGTACGCGCTGCTCTGCAATGGGAACGGACATGGTCAATTGCTCAGTAAGTCCATTACCCCAGCATACGGAATCATGCGTGCCCCGAGCCCTGCATTCCTGCAACAAGACACCGCGGATTTTGCAAGGCTGCTATTTTTACCGTCGCTGACTCACAGCGAACAGCGCGAGCAGATCCATCGCAATAGCAGCGCCGGCCAACGCAGTAATTTCGGCATGGTCGTAGGCCGGTGCGACTTCGACGACATCCATGCCGCGTACGTCGATGCCGGCCAAACCGCGCAACAAGCGCCGCGCAGTCGCTGACGATAAACCGCCGACGACGGGTGTCCCTGTGCCTGGCGCGAATGCTGGGTCAAGGCAATCAATATCGAACGTCACATAGCAAGGGTGGGGCCCGACGATATCGTGAACCGCACGAACGATCGCATCCGTACCGCGCTCTTCAACATCGTCTGCCGAGAAAATATTGAAACCGTGGGTCTCGTCGTTATGCGTCCTGATTCCAATCTGTGCCGATCGCTCGGGTACGACAAGACCTTCGTTGGCCGCATACCAAAACATCGAGCCGTGATCTAAGCGGTCCGATTCTCGGCGCCAGGTATCGGAATGTGCGTCGAAGTGAATCAGCGATAAAGGACCGTGTTTTTTCGCGTGCGCTTGTAGCGAGGGATACGACACGAAGTGGTCACCGCCGAGTACCAGCGTCGCACAATCCTTCGCCAGGATTCGACCGATTTCGTCTGCGAGTTGGGCGGGTATTGCCGTCGGTGCACCGTGGTCAAATAGGCAATCGCCGTAGTCGACCACGGCTAATTCATCAAATGGATCAAATGCCCAGCCCCACGTCCGGTCCCAGCCCATGGTTGACGATGCAGCGCGGATCGCGCGAGGGCCTAAGCGTGCGCCCGGACGATTCGTCGTTCCAAGATCGAACGGCACACCAACGACCGCAACGTCGGCGGCCGCTGTATCGCGGCTATACCGGCGTCGCATAAAACTCAACGCGCCAGCATACGTAGGCTCTGCGATCGTACCTTTCAGGTCGTCGCGACGGAACGCAAGGTCGGAATAGTCTTTACTCATCGGCGCAGCGTGACGAGCGCAACCGACGCCGTCAAGGGCTGAGCCAGAACGAGAAGTACAGGTAGATGGCGGCGACGATGCCGAGTACCAAAACCGTCAACGCGAGATCGGTCGAGCTTCGGCTGGCGCGAACAGCGGCGCGGTCCTGCGTTGCGAACGTTAGGCCAGTGAGTTGTTCACTCTCTGGCCGCGGAGCGGTTAGCGATGCTAGGACGATAATGAGGGTACTGATAGCGAACAGCACGCCGGAGAAGTACAAGAAATTGAAATCCCCAATGGTGGCCAGCCAACCGACCGAATCGTTTTTCTCGGCGCCGAAGAACGCTTGGATCGCCAGCTTCGTCATACCGAGGACGAAGCCCGCGCCTAAACCCCATATCGCGCCGCGCGCGTTAATACGCCCCCAACTGAGACCCAGCAAAAACACGGCCGTGATAGGTGGCGCCAAGTAGCCTTGGACGCTTTGTAAGTATTGATAAAGGCCACCGCCTGAGATCAATGGCATGATCGGTATCCAGGCAAGGCCGAGTATGACGACGACGACGGTCGTCGCTCGACCGACTCGGACCAGCTCCGCTTGCGCTGCCGCCGGCTTTAGTTTCTGGTAGATGTCGATCGTGAACAGCGTCGCCGTTGAGTTGAAGAGCGATGACAACGAGCTCATTAGCGCGGCTAGCATGCCCGCAACCACGAGGCCGCGAAGTCCGGATGGCAAGAGCTGCGCGACCATCGACGGGAAGACGTGATCGCCGGACGGCTCGCCGTTCGCGCCGAGCGGAATCGTCAGTAATCCCTTCGCCTGCAAGGCCGCGCCGATTAGCCCGGGGATCAGGAAAATGAGAACCGGAGTTGTTTTTAGTAATGCTCCGAACAAGGCGCCACGCCGTGCGCTCGTCAGGTTTTTCGCTGCCAATGTGCGCTGGACGATGTACTGGTCGGTACACCAGTACCAAATACCGACGATGGGCGACGCAATCATGACGCCGAGCCATGGGAAGTCCGGATCGGAAAGCGGCCGCCACAGCGCATAACGCGCGACATCGTTACTCGCAAATGTGACTAGCTCGCCCCAACCACCGAGCCGCTCTAAGCCCAGCCAGGCGATGGCTGACGAACCGATGATCAAAATAATCGCTTGCGCTGAGTCGGTGTATAGAACGGCGCGCATGCCGCCAGTCACCGTGTATATGCCCGTCAGGACAACGGTGCTTACGGCGCCAACCCAAAAGGCGTTCTGCGGACCGCCAAAGACATCTGGCAATAGGGTCATAAAGACCAAAGCACCGGCGTATACAGTGACCGAGACCTTGGTCAGGACGTAAGTAGCTAGCGAGACCAACGACAGTAACCAGCGGGTCCCGGCACTAAAGCGCCGTTCTAAAAACTCCGGCATCGTGAAAACACGTGACTGGTAGTAGAACGGCACAAACACCCAGGCGAGCAAAACCGCAATCCACGCATGCAGCTCGTAGTGCGCCATTGCAAGACCGGTCGATGCCCCTTGACCGGCTAGGCCAACAATATGCTCGGAGCCGATATTCGATGCGAATATCGATGCACCGATCGCGAAGAAACCAGCGTTCCTGCTGGCGAGAAAATAATCTTGCGACGTCGTTTGGCCGCGTGATGCACGCGCGACGATTGCAACCAACACGGTGAAATAGGCGGCGACGACAATCCAGTCGATAATGCTCAGCGCCGACATCGAGCGTTACGCGTCAGCGACGCGCAAAAATGCTGCGCCGTAGCCGGGTAGCGTTAGAGCGCTGTTATTAAGCGTACCTTCCGACAGACCGAAGCCACGCAGTGAGGTGAGTTGCATGGCCGGGTCGAGTTCGATAACGGCGTCGACCCGTTGAAAGTTGAACGCGCAGAGCAAGGCTTCACCGTCAATCGAGCGCCGCAACAGTAGCGTATGTTCCGGTGCGTCCAAGAACTCAATACTGCCCCAACGCAGTGCTGCGTGCTCGCGGCGCCATTGTACGAATACGCGATAAGCGTTCAGAACGGAATCGTCGTCTTCTTCCTGTTCAGTAATGGCGTGCTCGCGGTGCTCTGGCGGCGTCGGCAACCACGGCTCCGCGGTGCTAAAGCCTGCCGCTGCGTCATCGCGACTCCATGGTAACGGTGTACGGCAACCGTCGCGGCCTTTGAAATTTGGCCAGAACGCGATGCCGTAAGGATCTCGCACTTGCTCGCGGCTAATCGTTGCCTCCGTCAAGCCGAGCTCCTCGCCTTGGTAGGTACAGACCGTTCCGCGCAGGGTCAACAGTAGCGCGTTGAGTAGCTTAGCGCGGTCGGGCGAAGTCTCGCCGTTCGCCCAACGCGTCGCGACGCGGGTCACGTCATGATTACCGATTGCACGACACGGCCAACATTCGGCGCCGTTACGCTCCTGGTCCTCAACGGCATCGCGTATGTGGTCGAGCGAGAACTCGTCCACCAGTAATTCAAAGTTGTAAGCCATGTGCAGCCGAGAATCGCCGCGGGTGTAGTCGAGCATCGTCGCGACCGGGTCCTCTGATGTCACTTCGCCCAATGTTGCGATTTCGCCATATTCATTGCACAGGTCGCGGATCCGCTCCAAGAACTTAATATTCTCGGGGCGCGTGTTATCGAAAATATGTCGCTGCCAGGCGTAAGGGTTATCGGTTCGAAAACCGCGACCGCGGCGAGCGGCCTCAGGTTTCGCTGGGTTATCGCGAAGCTCCCGGTCGTGATAGCAGAAATTGATGGCGTCCAATCTGAATCCATCGACACCGCGCTCAAGCCAAAAGCGCAATTCCCCCAGCATGCGTTCCACCACCTCTGGCTCGTGATAATTGAGATCGGGTTGCGACGTTAAAAAGTTATGCAGGTAATACTGCTCGCGCCGCGACTCCCATTGCCACGCTGAACCACCGAAAATCGACAGCCAATTGTTCGGGGGTGTGCCGTCCGGTTTCGGATCGGCCCAGACATACCAGTTGGCGTAAGCGTTATCACAATCGCGACGGCTCGCCTTAAACCAAGCGTGTTCATCCGAGCTGTGGCTCAGCACCTGATCGATAATGACTTTTAGCCCACGTTGATGCGCGGCATCGATCAGTGCGTCGAAATCGGCCAAGTTACCGAAAATGGGATCGACGCTGCGATAGTCACTAACGTCGTAGCCGAAGTCTTTCATCGGCGAGCGAAAGAACGGCGATACCCAAACGGCATCGATGCCGAGACTGGCTACGTAGTCGAGCTTCTCTACGATGCCTCGCAGGTCACCGATGCCATCGTCATTGGCATCAAAGAAACTGCGTGGATAAATTTGGTAAATGACAGCGCCGCGCCACCACGGCGAGCGTTGTCCAAGCCTGGCGGACTTACCCGCTTGCTGACGTGCACTTACTGACGGCGCGTTTGTGGCAACGGCCTCTGACATGGTCTTCCCCCGTACTGCGTTGCCAGTGTACGACTCTCTCGGCGCTGGCCCGAAGCATGTATACGTATGCATCGCAATGAATACGTATGCATGCCGTCCAGCGCTCGCGGCTAAGGCGATCGGTCGATGTCGATTACTCGCACGGCCATCGCAGCAACCTCAAGATGATCCGTTAGCTCGATTGTGCGATCGGCAAGAACATCGTAGCCCTGCGTCGCTGCTCCGATACGGTCGCGAAATCTGTCCAGCGCGACAGCAACGGACGCTTCGCTGCGATTAGCAACGATGAGCACGGCTCGATCGGTGTCGAAGCGGACGTAGGCGTACGTGGTAGGTTCTGGCGTGTAATGCTGCAAGGCACCGTTATGGATGACCGTCGCGTTTTTTCGCCATTGCAGCAGGCGCCGTAAAGTCTTCCGAATTGCTTTGACATCATCCGGCCCTTCGGTCTTGAACCAGTTCTTGTCGTCGTCCGGCCAGCCGCCCGGGAAGTCGCTGCGCAGCACGCCGTGTGAATGAGTGCCGGGGTTAGTTGCCAGCACCTCAGTGCCGTAGAAAACCTGCGGAATACCGCGCATCGATGCCAGGATGGCGAGCGCCATCTGCAAGCGACGAGGATCGGCGCCCAGTTGTGTGAGGAGCCGATCCATATCGTGGTTGTCGCCAAAAATGACGAGGTCCATCGGCTTCGCGTACAGGTGATCATTGGCGAGCATTTCGTAGAGCGGTGTCCAGACGCTGCCGTACTCGGGCTCTGGCATTGTCAATGCGCTGATCAACGCATCCTGTAGCGGAAAATCCATGACGCTAGTTAGGTCAGAGACGTAACCGTCGAAGTTTTGCTTGCCGCGTTGCCAATAAGAAACGACGACCGGATTAAGGCTCCATTCCTCACCAACGATACTGAAGCGTGGGTACTCGCTCATCAGCCGACGTGTCCATGTTGCCATGTAATGCTTGTCGGGATAGGGATAGGTATCGACGCGAATGCCACTCAAGTTGGCGAATTCGATCCACCACAGTGCGTTCTGCACGAGGTAATCACCGAGTAACGGTTGGCGTTGATTAAGATCCGCCATCGTCGGTACGAACCAGCCGTCAGCCATCGCCGCAATATCGGCGGGTGCAGCGTAAGGATCTTGCAAGGCCGTTCGTGCATGCGTTGTCTCGGTGTAGCGATCGGTGCTGTTAATCCAGTCGGGCGTGGGCAGGTCGTCCATCCACCAATGTTCGGTGCCGATATGGTTGACGATGACGTCTTTAATGAGTCCGATGCCGTGCGCAGCCGCGTCGCGGCTGAGTTGCTGGTAGAGCGTGTTGCTACCGAAACGGGGGTCGACACGGTAGAAGTCGGTGGTTGCATACCCATGGTATGAACCCTGTGACATGCGATTTTCGAGTACTGGGTTCAACCACAGCTGCGTAAAGCCGAGATCAGCGATGTAGTCGAGTTTATCGATGACGCCTTGGATATCACCGCCATGCCGGCCATCGGGGTTGGTTCGATCGACGCCCTCCGGGTAGCCGGGCACGCGATCGTTGCTCGGGTCGCCGTTGGCGAATCGATCGGGCATGACCAAGTAGATCGCATCGGTCGAATTGAACCCAAGCCGTGGCTCGCTGCGGCGCTGCATCAGCTCGTACGGAAACGTTTCGCTGTCGCCATTGCGGGTCAATGTGAATTGCACGGAATTATCACCGTCAGCGGCAACATCGATATAGACGAACAGGTAGTTGGGGTTCGGAACGGACACGGTTCGCAGCAGCGCGACACCTTTACCGCTCACAGTGACGCTCGCGGATCCGATACCGGTGCCATAGAACAAGACCTGGGTTTCGGTCTCGGTATAGCCGCGGTACCAGTGCGGCGGTTCAATCCGCTCGACAGGCAACGGCTCGGCAAGACCGATACGGCAGTGAACCGCCGTCAAAGCCATCAGTAGTGCTATCGCCCGTTTGGTCATTGCCGTTACCTCCGCATAACGCTGAGCGAACAGGGTAGGCGAGTGATGGCGATGCGCCCGATGAATACGTATTCAGGGGCACTCGTCCGTTCCGGCCTGGACGATCTTGCTACCATCGGCGCCGTCGCCACCGCCCGGGGGGAGCCATGACGACTCCGAAACAGCCACTGCGCTACCACCGTTTTCATGTTCTCTGTGCCACTGTGTTGATGCTGGTAAGCAGTGTCTCCAGCGCCGCGCAATCGGTCCGATCACCATCTGGTGCTATTGAGTTCACGCTAGCCATCGATTCGCTGCAGCGAGCGGTTTACTCGATTAGCTACAACGATGAAGCCGTGCTTACCGAGTCAATGCTCGGTATGCACTTCGCCGATCACCACGGTTTTGACCGAGGTCTCATCATCGAGTCGACGTCACGCCGACAAGTCGACCGCGTGTGGCAACAGCCTTGGGGTGAGGCTCGGCAGATTCGCGAGCATTACAACGAGCTCGCGGTAGAGTTGGTGGTCCGCGAACCTGTTGAACGGCGGCTTATCGTTCGTATCCGCGTCTTTGATGACGGTGTGGGGTTTCGCTATGAGGTGCCCGAGCAGGAAGCGTTCTCATCGCTACGCATCGTCGATGAGCTAACGGAATTTCAGTTTGCTGAGAACGCCACCGCCTGGTGGATTCCCGGGCGGCGGTTTAACCGTTACGAGTATTTGCATCACAGCGGTCCGCTCGAAACTGTCGAGACCGCTCATACACCAATGACGATCCGACTGGCCAGCGGTGTTCACGTAGCGTTGCATGAAGCCGCGCTGACCGACTATGCGGCCTATGTCCTGGATCAGCGTCGGCCACGAGCGTTCTCGACAAACCTAACGCCATGGTCTGATGGCGTCCGCGTCTATACCGAGGCGCCCTTTGAAACGCCATGGCGAACCGTGCAGATAGCCGCCACCGCTGCCGGTTTAGTCGATTCGCGATTGATCCTTAACCTAAATGAACCGAACGCGTTGGGCGACGTGAGTTGGGTACGGCCGGGTAAGTACGTCGGTATCTGGTGGGGTATGCATATACGCACCCACACGTGGGCGAGCGGTGACAAGCACGGCGCAACCGACAAGGAGACCCGACGATACATTGATTTCGCTGCCGACAACGGATTCGCCGGTGTTTTGGTTGAGGGTTGGAACGTCGGTTGGGATGGCGACTGGTTCCACAATGGCGATGTTATGGACTTCCTCACGCCTTACCCGGACTTCGATTTACGCTCGTTGGCCGGCTACGCGCGCGAGCGCGGTGTGCACTTGATCGGCCACCATGAAACGTCAGGCAACATTAGTAACTACAACGCCCAAATGCAGGCGGCGTACGATCTGTACGCGAAGGTCGGCGTCGAACAGATCAAGACCGGCTATGTTGCCGACGCCGGTGATATTAAGCGCCACGACGATAATGGAATCGCCCGCTACGAATGGCACGACGGCCAATTCATGGTGCGCGAGTACCTGCGCTCAGTAACGGAAGCGGCCAAGCGGCGAATAAGCATCAACACGCACGAACCGATCAAAGACACTGGCTTGCGCCGGACCTATCCCAACTGGATTTCGCGGGAGGGTGCCCGCGGGCAAGAGTTTAACGCGTGGGGTGATCCACCGAACGACCCTCGCCACACCGCTATTTTGCCGTACACGCGGTTGCTGGCCGGTCCGATGGACTTTACGCCAGGCGTGTTCGATGTAACGTTCGCGGGTGAAGACTCCGATCAGCGCGTGCCGACAACGCTGGCCAAGCAACTAGCGCTGTACGTTGTGATCTATAGCCCGGTCCAGATGGCCGCTGACTTGATCGACAACTACGCGGCGCGTCCAGATGCCTTTCAGTTTATTCGTGACGTGCCCGTCGATTGGGAACAGAGTCGGGCGCTGGCTGGCGAGGTCGGCGAGTATATCGTCATGGCGCGGCAGCAACGCGGGTCAGCCGATTGGTTCATCGGCGCCTTGACCAACGAGTCGGCTCGCTCGGTTAGTGTCGATCTCGACTTCTTGGATCCAGCTCGTACCTACACAGCCCGCATCTACCGCGATGGTGACTCAGCACATTGGCGTCATGCGCCCTACGCGTATGTCGTCGAGACACGTACTGTCACAGCGCGCGATGTTCTTGATTTTGATCTTGCGCCTGGTGGCGGGGCGGCCGTGTCCTTGCACGCCGGTGGAGACGATCAATGAACGCCACGCGCAAGCCACCACTGTCGTTTTGGCAAATCTGGAACATGTGTTTCGGCTTCCTCGGGATTCAGTTCGGTTTCGCGTTGCAAAACGCCAATGTCAGCCGAATTTTTCAAACCTTGGGTGCCGACATGGAAACCTTGCCGCTGCTTTGGCTCGCGGCACCGCTGACCGGGTTGATCGTCCAACCGATCATCGGCTACATGAGCGACCGTACCTGGGGTCGCCTGGGTCGGCGGCGACCTTACTTTTTAGTCGGGGCGATCCTAGCCTCGATATCGTTACTCGTTATGCCTAACTCACCGACCTTGTGGGTTGCAGCCGGCATGCTTTGGATTCTCGATGCCAGCATCAACGTGTCGATGGAGCCGTTTCGCGCCTTCGTCGGTGACATGCTGCCGGAGGAGCAACGGGCCACAGGGTTCTCCATGCAGACGTTTTTCATCGGCGTCGGTGCCGTGGTCGCGTCAGCGCTGCCGTGGTTGTTAACGAACGTCTTTGACGTCGCTAACGAAGCCCCAAGCGGCGTTATACCGGATTCTGTGAAGTGGTCTTTCTACCTTGGTGCTGCGGCGTTCTTTTTCGCGGTCGGCTGGACCGTGCTGCGAACGCGTGAGTACACCCCCGAGCAACTCGCGGCGTTCGAGCGGGCTGCGAGCAGCGCCGCTGAGACGGATGACACGACGTACCCGCCTGCCAAGTTCGTTCGGCTTGGCTCTGCACTGACCCTCGCGGGTGGCGCGCTGCTCGCCTGGGTTGTCGTTACCGGTGCGGACAAACAGCTACTGATTCTTGCCGGCTCGGCCATCGTGTTCGGTTTGCTGCAATTCGTCGCCGAGTGGCAGCGCCATGTCGGCTGGCGCAGTAATGGCTTGTACGAGATTGTCCGCGATTTTCACCGGATGCCGCGCGTGATGTTGCAGCTAGCGGTGGTTCAATTCTTCTCATGGTTCGCGTTGTTCGCCATGTGGATCTATGGCAACGCCGCTGTCACCAGCTTCCATTACGGCACGACCGATGTGACATCGGCCGCCTACAACGAGGGCGCGAATTGGGCCGGGGTCTTGTTCGCGACCTACAACGGCTTCGCAGCCTTGGCCGCGATGTTCATTCCGTTCGCCGCCGGGCGCTTGGGTTGCCGACCGTGCCACGCCGTCAATCTGGCCTTGGGTGGCGTGGGCTTAATCGCGTTCTACTTTATCGCACAGCCGGTTTGGTTACTGCTGCCGATGGTTGGAGTCGGTATCGCTTGGGCATCCATTCTGTCGCTGCCGTACGTTTTGCTATCTAACAATTTGCCAGCACACAAGATGGGCATTTACATGGGTATTTTCAATTTCTTCATCGTGATACCGCAGCTCGTTGCCGGTACCGTGCTGGGCTTGTTTTTGCGTGATCTGTTCGATGGACGCAGCATTCTTTGCTTAGTGGCCGGTGGCGCGTCGATGCTGGTCGCGGGTGCTGCTGTGCTGATGGTCGACCGCGATGCGGAGCCAAGCGCATGAAACAGCTTCTGTCGATCATCGCTATCGCCGCTCTTGTCGGTTGCGCCGCTGTGCCTGAGGCAACTCACTATGTCGGCACCCAGTCGCCGCATGCAGCACGATCCATTTACTTCGTTGTTACCGACCGCTTCGTCGACGGCGACCCGACCAACAATCAAATCGATCAAGGTCCGCCAGAGCTGAAGACCTTCGACCGACCGCTAACGAACGCCGACGGGCAAACCGGCAATATCGGTTACCTCGGCGGCGATTTTCGCGGCTTGTTGAACAACGCCGATTACATTCGCGACATGGGATTCGGCGCGATCTGGTTGACCCCCATCGTGAACAACCCCGATGAGGCGTTTTCCGGCGGTCACCGTTTGGGCGAGGGGTTCTTTGCCGACAACGGCAAGACCGGCTACCACGGCTACTGGGGGGTGAATTTCTTTGAGCTGGATGAGCACCTGCCGTCCCCCGGGCTCGATTTCGCCGCATTAACGGCGGCGCTAAACACTGACTTCGGCTTAACCACCGTGCTGGACATCGTTTGTAACCATGGCTCGCCGTCCTATTCGATGCCGGTCGATCAACCGCTGTACGGCGAGCTCTACGATGGCGAAGGGATACTGATCGCGGACCACCAGAACCTGGCACCAGCGGATCTTGATCCGGCCAATCCGCTCCATCAATTCTTTCACCGCGAGCCGGATCTGGCTGAGTTATCAAATAACAATGAGTCTAACCCCGTTGTACTCGACTACTTTGTGGCTGCCTACCTGCAGTGGATCGACGCCGGTGCGAGCGCGTTTCGTATCGATACGATTCGGCACATGCCGCACGGCTTTTGGAAGGCCTTTAGCGACAGAATTCGTGCTGAACATCCGGGTTTTTTCATGTTCGGCGAGTCCTTCAACTATGACGCTGAGGTGATCGCTGAGCATACGTATCTCGAGAATGGCGGCATCAGTGTGCTCGATTTTCCGGGGCAACGCGCCATTACCGAGACGTTTGCGAATCCGGGCAGCGATTTCGCCGATCTTGCTGATTACCTGCACTTGGCGGACGGCGTCTACGAGAATCCGTACGACCTGATGACGTTTTACGACAATCATGACATGCCTCGCATGGCTGCCGATGAGAGCGGCTTCATCGATGCGCACAACTGGCTATTCACATCGCGCGGTACACCCGTTATCTACTATGGCTCCGAAATCGGCTTTCGTGCAGGCCGCGGCGAGCACGGCGGCAACCGCGATTACTTCGGTCAAGCCAATGTCGACGGGGCACCAAGCCACGCAATCCACCGTAGCTTGGCGAAGATTGCCCATGTTCGCGCTACGACGCCGGCATTGCAGCGTGGTCTGCAACTCAATCTTCGATTCGCGGGTGACCAGGCAAGTTTCTTGCGCGTTCTCGACGACGGCGACGTCACGCAGGTGGCTCTGGTCGTCTTGAACAAGAGTGATACACCGACCGACGTGCCAGTCCCAAAACGCGTCGCGAGTGGCGTTTGGCGCGACATAACCGCTGGCGGTGCCATCGATTTGTCGACCAGCGCTGCATCGGCGGGACTAACCGTGCCCGCTCATGGTGTTCGGGTACTAATCCACGAAGGCCCCATTACGGATCCGACACTGCGGCGGCGGCTAAACCGATTGCAATTCGGTGTTGGCGCTGCGCAACGCAACCGGCAATAAGGCGGCTGGACGATGCCAAAGTCCGACAATTCGTTTGTGCAATGAATACGTATTCAGAACATGAATACGTTTGCATCGCATTGTGGCCATACCGCCACAAGCCGTAGCCTAGTGTTACTGATTTGCTACATACCACTCCGGGGGGGGTATCAATGGGTTCTAAGCGTAACCGCGCCAACCGCACGCGTTCAGCCAGCGCGACATCACCGTTCGTAGCCACACGAACTGCTGTATCAACCGCAGTCGTTACTGCATTAGCAGGGGCCGTCGTCTTGCCCAGCGTGGCACTGGCACAGGACGAACCCATTGAGGAAGTGGTGACTTATGGCCAATACCGCCAAAGTCTTGTCACCGCCATCGGCACCAAACGCGAGTCGTCGACAATCGTCGAGGCGCTCTCGGCCGAAGACATCGGCAAATTGCCTGACTCGAGTATTGCGGAGTCGATCGCCCGAATCCCCGGTCTAGCTGGCGCCCGCGTTAACGGCCGCACCAGCGGTATCTCCGTTCGAGGGTTCAAAGAAGACTTTATTGGTTCAACACTGAACGGCCGCGAGCTTCTCGGTATCGGTGACAACCGCGGCGTTGAGTACGACTTGTACCCGTCCGAAATCGTCAGCGGCATCGTTATCTATAAATCGGCCGATGCCTCGCTACCGTTCCAAGGAATCGGCGGCGGTGTCGACCTGCGCACCGTCCGTCCGCTCGATGCAAATCCGACATTGGCATTCAATGGCGTTATCGAGCAAAACGACCTGAGCTCGGGCAACCCCGATTTTGACGACAACGGTCACCGTCTCGCCGTTAACTTCTCCGACAAGTTCGCCAACGACACGATCGGCGTTGCATTGGCGATTGCGTCGACCGAATCGCCTAGCCAGGAGCAGCAGTTCCGGGGCTGGGGTTATCCGACGATCGATCCTGCTAACGCTGGGGCCGGCGTAACGTTGGACGGTTCGGAGACCGTGCTAGGTGGCCATGACTCGTTCGTGCGCTCGGCGCTACTTGAGCGCGACACCATTAGCGGTGTCCTGCAATACGAGCCAAACGATCGGGTTAGCTTGACACTCGATGCGTTGTACGTCGATTTCCAAGAAGACAAAGTCTTCCGCGGCGTCGAGGAAGGCGGCGCCGTTTGGGGCACAGGTAGCTACACAGTTACCGATGTCGACAACGGCTTCGTAACGGCAGCCGATCTCGACGGCGGCTTTACATCGGTTATTCGTAACGATGCCGAGCGCAAGGTTGGCGAGTTGACGACGGTTGGCTTTAACGTCGAGTTCCTAGCCAATGAAGATTGGACCCTCGGATTCGACACGGCGTACTCGGATGTCAGGAAGCGCATCACCAACATTGAGAGCTACTCAGGTGTTGGTCGTGCCGGAACCGCAACCCAAGGCGGACCGACGATTCGTTCGTTCCAGATGACCGGATCGGGCGTTATGTTTATGGACCACCCGACCGCAGCGCCGACCGATCTGACCGACTTCAATGCTGTTCGGTTGGCCGGGCCACAATCGTGGGGCGGTGCGCTAGGCCCAGTCAGTGATTTTCAAGAGACGACGGGGGCGCCAGGCATCGGGCCGTCGCAAGCGCAGGACGGATTCGTCAACGAACCGCTGTTTGACGAACAACTCCTAACCGTTCGTTTGGATGCGGAGCGCTCTTTGGACGTCGGTATCTTTACCGGCGTGGAATTCGGCGTTAACTACTCGGATCGCGAAAAGACCAAAGTGAACGGCGGCGCATTCTTAACAGCACCGACGTGGCCAGGCGATGCGCCGATTCCGGAGCAGTTCCGACTTGGTGAAGCGACACTCGACTTTATCGGTATCCCCGGCGTAGTCGCCTACGACGGTCTGGCGATGTATGACTCCGGTTTTTACACGGTGACCGACGCTGCGCTGATCGAAACCGGGCGTCTCGGCGATACCTACGCGGTCTCTGAAGAGGTAACGACGCTCTACGGCAAACTCGAATTCGATACCGAAGTGGGTGGTCGGGCGCTCTATGGCAACGTTGGTTTGCAGGTAATCGATACCGATCAGAGCGCTATTGGCTCAAGTACGTTCACGGGTCCAACCGGGTTCGTTACTGCGCAACCAACGACCGGCGGCGATTCGTTTACCGACGTTTTGCCAAGCTTGAACCTCAACTACGAGCTGGCTGAAGATCATCTACTGCGTTTCGCCGCCTCTTCGACAATCAGTCGGGCGCGCATTGATGACATGCGGCCTAACAACCAAGTGTCATTCCAGTTCAACCTCGCCAACGTCAACGAGACCACCAACCCCGGTAACAGCGCCTGGAAAGGGAGCGCTGGCAACCCGTCACTGAAGCCGCGTGAGTCGGATAACCTTGATCTCAGTTACGAGTGGTATTTCGCTGATGATGGCTTTATCTCAGTGGCGTACTTCTACAAGGATCTCGTTAACTGGCATCGCGACGGTGCGTTTGTCGCTGACTTCACGGAATTCTACGTCCCTGGTTACCACCAGGTCGTTGATGGCGGCACGACATTTACGCCGCAGCTCTTCACCGGTGTGGTCACCTTCCGTGAGGATGGTCTGACAGGTTCGGTTCGTGGTTACGAATTGCAAGCGACACTGCCCTTCGGTGCACTCTCAGAGAGCTTGGAAGGTCTTGGGGCGGTTGTGTCAGCGTCGTTCAACGATGGCAGCCTCGATGACCCGAATAGCCCGGATGTACCGGGTCTGTCGGACGAGGTGTATCAAGCCACGTTGTTCTATGAGCGCGGTGGTTTCGCCGCTCGCGTCTCCGGAACGAAGCGTTCCAAATTCGCGACCGAAACCCGCGGCTTGAGTCTGTCATTGCAGCCGACCGTCGACCAAGGTGCGGAGCTCATCGATGCACAGATCAGCTACGACTTTGGTCTCGGTGGATTTGACGCGCTTGACGGCTTGTTCATCGCGCTACAGGGTCAGAACCTCACCGACGAAGACACGGTCCAGGCTAATCCCGGCAATTCTCG
Source organism: Pseudomonadota bacterium (assembly GCA_038749025.1). Classification (GTDB taxonomy): domain Bacteria; phylum Pseudomonadota; class Gammaproteobacteria; order Steroidobacterales; family Woeseiaceae; genus JBCAXA01. The sequence goes on from JBCDIL010000022.1 coordinate 35,421, forward strand.
CGAGGTTACGCAGTTCCAGTCGTTTGGTGCGAACTACTTGATCACAGCGATCTATCGGTTCCGATAATTCTCGGAAGTCCCCCGGGATACCCCGCCCGCTGCAAGCGGGCGGGGTTCTTATGCACTTGGGACGTATCTTTGTCTGTGATCGCTGCTTGTTGCGCAGGTTGATATTCGTCACGATGCAGGTGACGCCATGAAAGAGCCAGTCCGTAAAATCGTAATCGTTGGTGGCGGCACCGCTGGCTGGATGAGTGCCGCGTTGCTGCGCCGCGTGCTCGGCCCGCAAATCGCGATTGAATTGGTGGAGTCGGAGCAAATCGGCATCATCGGTGTCGGCGAAGCAACGATACCGCCCATTCAAACCGTTAACGACGTCCTCGGTATTGACGAAGCGGAGTTCCTTCGCGAAACCAAAGCCACGATCAAGCTTGCAATTCGGTTCGAGAATTGGCGAGTCCCGGGCGAGGCGTATTACCACACATTCGGCGCACCCGGTCGAAGCCAAGCCTTCTGTCACTTTCACCACTATTGGAATCGCGCGCGCCTCGCCGGTCACGACACCAACCTGTGGGACTACGACTTCAGCTACCACGCTTGCGAGGCGAACAAGTTCGCCAAAATGGACGTGAAAGATCCGACCTGGGAGCTCGTCTACGCCTACCATTTCGATTCGTCGTTGTACGGTCAGTACCTACGTCGCTATAGCGAGCAACGCGGCGTCGTTCGTACTGAAGGACTGATCGATGACGTTGTCGTCAACCCTGACAGCGGTGCGGTTCAGGCGCTACAACTGCGTGGTGGCGGCGAAGTCGCTGGCGATTTTTTTATCGATTGTTCCGGTGGCCGCGGGCTACTGATCTCGAAAACGCTCGGAACGGGTTTCGAGGATTGGGGTCACTGGTTGCCTTGCAATCGCGCCATGGCTGTGCCGTCCGAGCGGTTCGAGTCGACACTGCCGTTTACACGCTCGATCGCACATGGAGCCGGTTGGCAGTGGCGCATTCCGTTGCAGCATCGCAACGGCAACGGGCTCGTTTATTGCGACCGATTCTTGTCTGACGATGAAGCGGCGTCGCTGCTGCTAGGAAACCTAGATTCACCGGCCGTCGATGAGCCACGCATTATCCCTTTCCGGACCGGGCGTGTACGCAGACAATGGAACCGAAACGTTGTGGCTGTCGGTCTATCGAGTGGTTTCTTGGAGCCGCTTGAGTCGACCAGTATCTACTTGATTCAGTCCGCGATCGTGCGACTGCTACACCTATTCCCGCATGCCGGTGTCACCGACGAGCTGATGGCCGAGTACAACCGCCAGTCGCAGATCGAATGGGAGCTGATCCGCGACTTCATCATCCTGCACTATCACCGAAACGAACGAACGGATACGCAGTTCTGGCGCGATCTAAGGGCGATGCCGATCCCGGAACGTCTGCAGCGCAAGATCGATGTCTTCTCGGCGGATGGGCGACTGACTCAAGATCAATACGACATCTTCTTAGAGCCGTCATGGCTACAGGTTATGGTCGGGCAAGGTATCGTACCTAGCGACTACCATCCGTTGGCGAATGCAATCTCCGGCAACGAGTTGACCGACAAGCTCAAAAAAATGGCCTCTCTCAAACGAGAGCCATTGCCGCAAATGCCTAGCCATGATGAGTTTCTGACGATGTTCATGCGCTCCGCATGAGTAAACCGCGTCGCGTTGTCATCGTCGGTGGCGGCACGGCCGGGTGGATGGCGGCCAACCTGTTGGTTAGCCGTTGGTCACGCGAAGAAGTGGCGGTCACGCTAGTGGAGTCGCCGCAAATTGGGACGGTCGGTGTTGGCGAGGGCTCAACCCCAACACTCCGACGGTTTTTTCAGTTGATCGATGTTGCAGATTCCGACTGGATGCCAGCCTGCAACGCGACCTACAAAGTTGGGATCCGCTTCGATGGGTGGAGCCCAGAGGGAGGTCCGCGGAGCTATCGGCATCCATTCTTTTCGCAGCCCGATACGTTTGTCACACCGTCTTTTCTTGTTAATTGCCGTACTCGGCGGCTCGGTCTCGATGTCACAACGGCACCGGATAAGTTCTTCTTGAACGGAGCGCTTGCCGGTGACCATCTGGCACCGTTGGCGACTGAGAACTTTCCATTCGATATCGACTACGGTTATCACTTTGACGCGCTGCTACTCGGGCGCTATTTGACCCAAGTGGGCGTCAGTCGTGGTGTTACTCACATTGAAGCCAAGGTCAGTCAAGTCGTTGTCGCCGATGATGGGTTAATCGATCGTATAGAGACCGACGAAGCTGGATCGGTAAGCGGCGACTTTTTTATCGACTGCACCGGTTTCGCAGGACTGTTACTGCAGCAGGCACTCGGCGAGCCGTTCATCGATTTTGCGACAAATCTGTACAACGATGCGGCGGTCGCACTGCCGTCCGCTGCGCTCTCGCCATTGCCCTGTGAGACGGTATCTACAGCGTTGTCGGCGGGCTGGTGTTGGCACATTCCACTAACGAGTCGAATCGGGAATGGCTATGTCTACAGCAGTCGGTTCTTGACTGCCGAAGACGCCGAGGTCGAGTTGCGGCGTCACGTCGGCGATCTAGACGGTGCCTATGAGGCGCGGCATTTAAAAATGCGCGTGGGGCAGTTACGCCGTCATTGGTGCGGCAACTGCTTGGCTGTTGGCCTCGCACAAGGTTTTATTGAGCCCTTAGAGGCGACAGCGCTGCTGCTCGTTCAAGTTACCGTCGAGAAATTCATGGATGCTTGGTCATCGACGGGCTTCGCCTCTCACCCCACCGAGTCGTTCAACAAGCAAATCGTTGCCCACTTCGACGGTGTTCGTGACTACATTGTTGCGCACTACAAACTCAATACGCGTAACGATAGCGACTACTGGCGAGCGAATCGTAACAACGATGTTCTGTCCGATTCGCTTCGTCATCTGCTCGATGTTTGGTATCGCTGCGACGATCTATCGGCAGAGATTGAGCGACAGCAATTGGTGTCTCATTTCGACACACGCTCCTGGCATTGTCTGCTAGCCGGTTACGGTGTGTTTCCTGCACTAGCAGATGATCAACCGGGGCGTGGGGACTTGTACGTCGAGCGTGATATCGAACGCTACCAGCGTGGTTGCGCCCTGAACTTCGAGTCGCATACCGCGGTAATGGCGGCGTACGGGTAGCGCTCGGCTCTCAATACGAAACCGCACAAGGATCATCGCAATGCGTAAGTTTGGTCATTTGGGTTGGGTGATTATCGGCTGCTGCCTCGCCGCTTGCGCGACGGCACCGTCGGATGACTCGTTGGTGCCGCAGCCTTACATCCAGGTTGAGCATCCAGCATGGACACGCGATGCTGCAATTTATGAGTTAAACGTTCGTCAATTCACGCCAGCGGGTACGTTCGCTGCCGCGCAGTCTGAGTTGCCGCGACTCGCTTCACTGGGCGTACGAATACTCTGGCTGATGCCGATTCATGAGATTGGTGAGAAAAATCGGAAAGGATCATTAGGCAGTCCATATGCGGTACGCGATTACTACAGCGTCAATCCCGAGTTTGGTACCGACGAGGAGTTTCGGGAGTTTGTTGCGAGCGCGCACGAACTTGGGCTGTACGTAATTCTGGATTGGGTGGCCAATCACACGGCCTGGGATAATCCACTCGTTACCGATCACCCGGAATGGTATGAGAAAAATGGGTCGGGCGAGTTTATGCCCACACCGTGGTGGGACTGGTCCGACATCATCGATCTCGACTACTCGCAGGTTGAACTGCGTCGCTACATGATCGATGCGATGAGTTACTGGGTCCGTGAGTTCGATATCGACGGCTATCGCTGTGATGTGGCGGGCTATGTGCCACTCGATTTCTGGGAGGATGTGCGAGTCGCGCTCGATCGGATCAAACCGGTGTTTATGTTGGCCGAATGGGAGTCACGCGACCTGCACGCACGGGCGTTCGACGCCACGTATGCCTGGAGTTGGTATGACGCGATGCATGCCGTCGCCAAAGGCGAGGCCAATACGGGTGCGCTGTTCGGGTATTACTCCGCGAATGAGAGTGCGTTCCCAGCCGATGCACTTCGCATGACCCACGTTAGCAATCACGACAAAAATAGCTGGGAAGGTAGCGCGCCGGAGCAGTTTGGCGATGCGCTCGAAGTAGCCATTGTTTTATCAGTTGTTGGTGAGGGTATGCCGCTCATCTACAGCGGCCAAGAAGCTGGCAACGAAAAACGACTCGCGTTCTTTGAACGTGATCCCATCGAATGGCGGGATCACCCGGTTGGCGAGTTATACCGTTGGCTCTTCACGTTAAAGCGCGCTGAGGCTGCGCTGTGGAACGGTGCATGGGGTGGGCGAATGGTACCGGTCGAAAACACGGCGGCAGAATCGGTGCTCAGTTTTGTAAGGCAAAAGGATCAATCTTTCGTCTTGGCCGTAATGAATTTGAGCGCAGAGCCAACGACCGTATCGTTGCTATCAGATCTCGCGTTCGGCAGCTACCAGGATGCGCTTACTGGCGAACAGCTCGAACTAACGGCTGAGTCGTCGCTACCGATGGCTCCGTGGCAATACCGGATATTGACCCGTTAGTCGCTACCGAGGTGCCGCACGACTCTCGGACAACCAGTGTTGGTGGTAGCAACATCGGTTGCACCGGCTCACCGTGAATGGAATTCAATACACTGCTAACCAATGACTCGCCGGCACGAATCGTATCTTGGTGAACGGTCGTAAGCGCCGGTGTGACATACGAGGCTGCCGGTATGTCATCGAAGCCGACGACCGCTACATCGGCCGGCACGGACCGGCCGGCTTTTTGCAGTGCCTTAATGGCGCCGATCGCCATCAAGTCACTGGCTGCGACGATGCCGTCAAAGTCAGCGCCGCTTGCTAGCAATGTCTCAACGGCAGCCGCACCAGCCGCTTCACGGTTATCGGCATCCACGCACAAAGTTGGGTCGGCGGACAGCGCGTTATCAGTGAGCGCCGACTCGTAGCCGCGATAACGGGCAGCGAATTCAGGACAATGGATAGAAGCCTCGCCAACAAACGCAATACGCTGGCGACCCGCGGTCAATAGATGTTGCGTGGCCAATCGACCACCTAACTCGTTGTTACAGCCGACCGATGAACCGGGTTGGTCAGCGACGGTCGGGCCCCAGATAACAAAATGCGCACCCGCATCCTCGAGCGCATGTAGGCGCTCGCCGTAACTGACGTAATCGCCGTAGCCGAGCAATATAATGCCATCGGCGCGATTGCTGGCTTCGTAGCGTAAGTGCCAGTGCTCGCTCATTTGTTGAAACGATACCAGCAAGTCATAGTTCTTGGCGGCGGCGGCCCGAGTGATACTGCCGATCATTGCGAGGAAAAACGGGTTGATCTGCGAGTCATCCGTGGTCGGATCTTCGAAGATCAGCAAGGCCAGCGTGCGACTCTGTCGACTGCGCAAACCCGCCGCGCTGCGATCAACGCGATAGTTCAATTCCGCCGCGATTTCTCGAATCCGTTGCCGGGTTTCGGGACGCACGAGAGGGCTATCGCGTAACGCTCGCGATACTGTCGCCTGTGATACCCCCGCCCGTTCTGCTATGTCGCGGGATGTTGTTTTCCCGATCGGCATGCGTCGATCATAGCGCTATCTTGACGCTAGCGACCAGCAGCCATGTCACGTTGTCGAACTTAACTTCGCCCGAGACATTGCCAAGTTGCTGATTTCTGGGGTTATAAGTGGCGAGTGTCGAGCCTTTGTTGCGTATTTATTCCAGAGGTGTGCCCGGTTCCGATGGGACGATTAGCGTGACTTCGAGCCCACTTGGCGCGCGGTTCGTGGCGCTCACCGAACCGCCGAGCTGCTCGATAACGGCGCGAGTGATGGCAAGTCCGACGCCGTCACCCGCGCCGTCTTCCGCACGCGTTCGCGCATGATCGGCGCGAAAAAACGGTTCGAATATTGCTCGCAAATGGGCATTGCTAACGCCTGGCCCGGCATCGGCGATCGTAATCCGCGACGCGCCCGCGTCCTGCCTCACCGATACATCGATAACGCCACCGTCGGGACTAAAGCGAAGGGCGTTCCGAATCACGTTTTCAATGGCGCTTTGCAATAAAGTTGGTTCTGCGAGAATCGTCGCAGCCATGACATCGGTGCGAATTTTTAGGTTCCTCGCCCGACCTTCGTAGGTCGCATCCGCCACAATTTCGTTGATAAGCCCGCCGAGCTCCACCGGTTCTTTGGGAATCTCCGCGGAGCTGTCGGTGACCCGCGATAAATTCAAGATCTGGCCGATCAAGCGATCCAGTCGTACCGTTTCCCGCTCGATACGCGTCAAGGCGTCATCGCGACGACCATCACGGTTGCGTGCGAGCTCCAATGCAACTCGCAAGCGCGCCAACGGTGAGCGCAATTCGTGAGATACGTTGCGAAGCAATTCGCGTTGCGCTGTCAACAGCGATTCCACTTGCTCCGCCATTGTATTGAACTGCCGACTGAGCGACGCGAGTTCTGTGCCGCCGCTGGTTAATGCAGCGGTTCGGGCCCGCAAGTCGCCTTGACTCAAGCGTAGGGCTGCCGCGTCTATTGCACGAATGGGTGCCACGATCATTCGCGACAACAAATAGCAGACGCCCGCGCTAACGAGCAGTGCGACAACGATAATTACGGTTCGAAGCGACTCAAGTCTTAGGGGGCCGATGACGAGCGCTGGTGGCGCGAGTACCGCGCGATACAGCGCGCCGTCGGTACCACGCAATGCAAACTCGGTTCGGTTACCGCGCCGTTCTCTCTCGAGCCAACGCTGGCTCACTCGACTGACGGGTCGACCGAGCAGCTCGTTGCCGGTTTCGTCAACAATCAGTAGCCGGACGCCATCGGGGTCGCGTTCGGATAGTTCCTGTAACCAGTCGCGCAATCCCTCTCGGCCTTCGCGGCGAAGTACCCGCTTTGCATTGCCTATCATCGCGCGCGGGCCCGGAAATACGGCGTCGGCCGCACGGTCGGCCACGTTAAAACTGACGAACACGGCAACCAACGCGATGACTGACATCGTCAGCCAGAATCCCAAAAAGATTCGCAGGAATAGACTCACGTCTCGCCACCCGGCTCCGGCGTAACGCTCAGCAAATAGCCGCGGCCGCGAATGCTCTTAATTTCGAGTCCAGCGGCGGGGACGTCAGCGAGTTTGCGGCGGATATTGCTGAGATGAGTATCAACGGCGCGGTCTAGTGGTTGGTACTCTCGCCCTAGCGCGTATTGACAAAGTTCGTCGCGACTGACGGTGGCATTGGTTGATGTCGCCAGCAGTTCGAGGAGCCGAAACTCTGTGCCGGTGATCACAAAGGGTTGATCAGCGACGGTTGCTGTCAGTCGGTTTTTATCGAGCCGTAGTGAGCCGCGACGAATGGTCGTTGCTTCGTTTGCGCCACTGACATCGTCAGCGCGGCGAAGGATCGCGCGAACTCGCGCCAGCAACTCGCGCGGGTCAAAAGGCTTTGGCAAATAATCATCCGCCCCCATTTCCAAGCCGATAATTCGGTCGCTCGATTCACCTTTTGCGGTCAGCATGATGACCGGTAGTAACGATGTCTCACGCAATTGTTTCAGTACGTCAAAGCCGGTCATTCCGGGTAACATGACGTCCAAAATCATCAATGCACAATCGCCATCACGCGCCTTCTGCAATGCGTCATCACCGCGATGAACCGAGTCTGTCGCGATGCCCGCGTCGGCGAAGTATTCGCTGAGCATCTCGGTGAGCTCGACGTCATCGTCGGCCAAAAGAACCGGCTGCATAGTTATCACTCAAGTCGCTTTCAGGTCTATCGTCAACAACAGACACACCGACAGCAAGTAGCTCGGTGCGCCGTTGACAATTCTTAACGCCAGCCTCAACGAACTTGACCTTGACGGGCGCCGAGGTCGGTAACGTAAGGACTGTGTTTTGAGTCGTATGGAGAACCCCCATGAAATGGATTATTGCCCTGACTTTATCAGCCGTTTTGGCGATCCCCGCCGCTGCCGCACCCGATTGTAAGACCGGTATCGCTGGTGCACAGGCTGGCGCGCCGCTGGCTGGCCCACGATTCTCGAAGATGGTGGCCAAGCGTCTCGATCTAACGCCTGAGCAACGCGATACGCTGGCGGCTATGCGAGATGCCCACCGAGAGAGCATGCGAATACTCGCCGATCAGTACAAGCCGACGCTATGCGATTTCTACCTCGAGACCACACCGGATGATCCAGCCTTCGCGACCAAGGCGGCATCGGCCAGCCAAGCGGCTGCATCACTCGCCGCGGGTGCCGTCGAGCTGTCGGCGCAGTGGCGTACCGAGTTTCAAGCGCTGCTGACCGATGAACAAAAAGCTAAGTGGGTCGACGTGAAAGCGGACATCGCGACCAAAATGGCTGAGCGGCGCGGCCGACGCGGCAAACGCCAGCAGTCCGAGTAATCCCCCTCTAACGTGCGAGGCCTGTCTCCACTCTTGCACGTTAATTGACGGCGCAGTGTTCGCACTGCGCCGTCGCCTTATGGCTCGATACTGGCGCTTTTTATTAGTGCAACCACCGTCTGTCCGGCGGCCAACTGCAGCTCTTTAACCGCCGCTCGGGTGATACTGGCGCCAAATCGCTGACCGTCGGCGGCCAACTCCAATCGGACCAACGCGGCTGAGCTACCCGGCGAAATCGCGACTAAATCGCAATTGACTTTATTGCGAATACTGAGCGCTTCGGGTGCCCGCCTTGCAATAGCAACGTCGCGATCATGGATGCGTAGTCGATGCTTACCGATCGGCGGTGCCTCACGATCAATCGGCAGCGTGAAGGCTATGCCAAACGCCGTCACTATCGCGACCGACAGCTCGTGATCGATTCGCTCCACCGTGGCGTCAATCAGCGTGAATCCAACATCATGACCGCGTGCGTTCAGCACCTCTGTAGTCGGTCCAAAACCCGCTACCTCGCCGTCCTTGAGCAGCAATGTGTAATCAGCAAGCTCGGCGACTTCGTCGATACCGTGACTGACGAGGACGGTAGGCACACCGAAATCGCGCGGCAAGCGTTGCAAAAGCGTTGCCAAGCGCCGCCGCCGCGTCTGGTCGAGCGCTGTTAGCGGCTCGTCCAACAGCACCAAGCGCGGGTACGACAGCAATGTTCGCGCGACGGCGACGCGTTGGCGCTCACCGCCGGACAACGTGCTGGGGCGACGCGCCAGCAACCCACCGATCTCACATGCGACGACGACCTCATCGAGACCATACTGGCGTCCGTTACTCGGTGCGCGATCGATGGCAAAGGTGAGATTATCGGCAACAGTCAAGTGCTCGAACAGAGCGATATCCTGAAACACGAGCCCAACACCGCGACGATGTGGTGCTAGCCAAACGCCGTTGGCCGTATCGCACCAAGTTGTGCTTGCACATTGAATATGGCCTGTATCGGGTCGTTCGAATCCTGCGAGCAGGCGCAATAGCGTTGTTTTGCCACTGCCGCTTGGGCCAAACACCGCGGTACAGCCGTCAAGCGGCCAAGTCGCGGCGACGTTTAACGCAAAGTCGCGACGGGCTAACGCGACATCGAACTGGAGCTTATCAACCGACACGAACGGCCTGCATCCGATTGGTGGCGTACACGATCGTCAGTACAACGAACGAGATCAATACGAGAATCAGAGACAGAGTATGCGCTTGGCCATACGCCAGGGTTTCTACATGCTCATAGATGGCAATCGATACGACTCGGGTTCGCTCCGGTAGGTTTCCACCGACCATCAATACAACCCCGAATTCACCGAGTGTATGCGCAAAGCTCAGCACGGCGGCCGTTAAGAACCCGCGCTTTGACAGCGGTACAACGACACTAAAAAACGTGTCGATGGGCGATGCGCGCAGGCTTGCCGCGGCCTCCACCGGACCTCGCGACAGCGCCATAAACGCACTCGTTAATGGCTGGACCATAAACGGTAGCGAGTAGATACACGACGCGACAACCAGTCCGGCAAACGAAAACGTCAGGGTATCGCCGGTTACCGATAGCCAGGCTGCGCCAAGCGGTGCGGACGGATTGAACAGTAACAACAGATAGAAACCGAGCACGGTCGGTGGTAACACCAGCGGCAGGGCAACGATCGCTTCAATCGCAGGTCGCCAGCGGCTGCGTGTCTGTGCGAGCCACCAGGCCAGCGGGGTTCCGATTAGCAGCAGTAGTGCGGTTGTCACGAGCGCAAGCCAGCCCGTTAACAGTAACGCCGACACGTCAGGACCACTCATGGCAAGCGATAACCGAACGATGTCAAAATTTCAGTCGCTGCCGGCGTGCTCAAGAAATCGAGAAACTCGGCGGCGGCCGTATTGCTGGCGTTCAATAGAACGGCATCTTGCTTGATCGGTGTATGGAGCTCAGCCGGAACAACCCAGTATCGGCCGCGCCGTTCTTTCGGTAGCGCTTTAATCTGCGCCAGCGCGATAAAACCCAACTCGGCATTCCCGGTGGCAACAAAGCTCATTGCCTGGGCGACGCTTTCGCCGAATACCAATCGATCGGTCACCGTGTAGTCGAGTGCTAAGGCCTGCAAGGTTTGTTCCGCAGCAAGCCCGTAAGGCGCAAGCGCTGGCGTCGCGATCGCGAGGCGCCGGTAACGAGCGCTCTGCAGGTGCTTTAGTGGCGCCGCTTGGTTACGGCTGTTAGACCACAGTGCCAGTACGCCAATTGCGTACGTCCGTTGACTACCTGCGACCGCCAGCCCTTTTTCAAGTAACGCGCGCGGCCGTGCTTCGTCGGCTGCCAGAAAAACATCGTACGGTGCGCCGACGGTTATTTGGCCATAGAGCTTACCGGTCGAACCGGCAGACAACAGGACCGTGTGGCCGGTTGCGGCTTCGAACGCTGCAGCGACCTCGGTGGCTGGGCGCAAAAAATTACTCGCGATGCCGACCCGAACGTTATCGGCAACGGCGGCGCTGCACGCGAGTACACAAAACAAGTAACAGAGCAAGAAGCAGCGCTTCACAATAAATCTTACGTGCCATTGAACGGAACCCGTTCAGTGTCGCATGAAACGCCGGTTTTCGATCAGCGCTCGCTGTCGGTGGCGGCGCCATCGGCCAGGCGGCGATAGTATTCCGCGACTGCATCCCGATGCCGTGCCTCAATGACTTCGGGCGTTAATACCCGTACGCCGTCGGTCCCTTCCGCCAGTGCTGGCGCTAGGGTCAGCTCGACTTGGTCAAGCAATTCGACCACCCGCCGAAACTCTGACTCGACGATTTGCTCGTTGCGCGCTGTTGCCGCTGCTGCATTCAGTTCACGCGCGAACGCTCGCAGCGCCTGCGCCTCTTCGGCAGTGAGTTCCAACGCATTGGCTGCGCCGGTTGCCGTTTGTCGGATTTCGGCGGCCGCGCGCTCAAGATCGTCGGCGATATCCATGCCAGAGGGCAGCAGTACATCGTTAGCGCGAACCTCGCCACGCAAGGCGCGATCTCGCCCTCCTAATGAACCCGTCTCCGCCGTTATTTCGCCGCTCGCTTCACCCCGTTCGAGCGCTTCCAATTCGGCGCGTAGCTCACGCGTTGATGCGAGTGCTTCGCGCGCCGGATTGCCAGGTTGCGTCTCATTGCTGCGCCGCGCCGCCGCACGGTCGGTACGGCGTGTTAACTCCTCGAGCGCCGCTGTCACCAAACTTTCGCTGCCCGCCACGTACTGGGCATCACCTTGCTCGATATAGAGCGCTGCTAGTGCCAGCCGTTCGTCAATGGCATCGTCAGCGAGTCGCTCCAAGCCCTGTTCGAGTTCTCCTGCCCGGGCGGGATCGTCCGAGCGCAGGTTGCGTGCCGTTGCCTTCATCGCTTGGGCAAGCTCCGCAAGATCTGCCTGCATCAAGCGTTTCTGTTCAATAAGCTCAGCGCGTTCGGCTTCCGACAAGCCATCGAAGAAACCGTCGGCGCGTGTCAACGCTTCGGCCAGTGTTGCCTCGCTGTCGCGTTGAGTCGCTAGCAGTTCCCGCGCTTGTGCCTCAAACTCGGCCAAGCGCTCATTGAGCGCCTCTTGGGCTGCTTCGCTGGCCGCTTGTGTTGCGCCGTCGAGCGCACGACCGGCTTCCGCGGCGGCATCGGCAGCCGCGTCGGTATCGCCTGAGCGATCGGCCAAGGCCTCGTCGGACGCGCGCATCGCTTCCAAGGCGTTGTCGACCCGGCGCTCCAATTGCTCCTGGCGTCGCTCGCTGTTGCTGCGCTCGTTACTGGCTTGCTGCTCCTCGCTTGACTCGGGCTGTTCCGGCTGTGGTTCGCCGTCAGCCGATTGCCCACTGCTCGCGTTTTGGCTTGCATTTGGATCGGACGACGAGTTCGAGGACCGTGACAGTTGTTCCAATTCTCGCTGTAACTGTTCGGCTTCGCGTCGCAGTTGCTCCTGTCGCCAGCGCTCCGCCGGTGTGGCTTGACCATCGCGGGCCAAGCGATCGGCCAGTTGTTGTTGCCGTTCGGCGAGCTCTGCCAATTTCTCGGCGATCTCATCGAGTTCTTGGTCTTCCTGCGCCGCCGTCGCCTGACTGCCGGTTTCGTATTGGTTCTTTTCGAGATCCATTTCGAGCTCGAACATCTCGCTCAGATCGCGCCCGGCTTGGCCGCCAGCTGGATTGCCGTCATTGCGCATCGAGACAGAAATATCTCGGAACACGGCCTCAGCCCGCAACAGCTGCTGCAGTGCTTGCTGCTCTGGGGCGAGCGCATCGCGAAAATCAACAGCGGCAAGCCGTTCGCTGGCAGGCTGCATCGATTCGGCAGCGTCTTCCAAATGTTCGATAAAGCGCTCGATTTCCGCGTCGTCGGCGAGTTGGCGGGCACGACTTCGTTCCGCCAACGACAAAGCCTGGTTACGCAAGGTTTCTTGCAGCTCCGACAACAGCCGTGCGTTATCGTCGATGAAGGTATCGTCGCGCCGAGCGGCTTCCTGCTCGCGTATCAAGTTGTAGGTGGAAACGATGATCTCGCGCTGCCGTTCCGAGATTTCGTCGCCGATTTCACCACCGCCGCCGCCGCCCGCTTGTTGCGACTGCGAGTAGCGTTGATCGAACGGTTGTACGTCGATGAAGTAAATGTCGGTGCGCGCCGTGCGATCACGGTCTTTCGCTTCAGCGTAATAACTGACCAGATCGCCTGGCGCGAGCGGTTGCTCGCCATCGCCTAGCGATTCCGAGAAGAACGTGTGATCGGACTCGAACGAGGCGCCATCCGGGGTGTAGTCAATTTGGGTCCAGTCGCCACCGTTGACCGAAAAGTGCAACGCGACTGCATCGATCCGGAAGTCGTCATCGACTTCGAGCCGTGTCGTAACCTCTTCGATACCGCTCGCTTTCCAGTCACGACCGGGGCGTGCGAAGCGAACATCGGGCGCCGCATCCTGCTCGACGGTAATGAAGTAATTGTCGGTGAGTCGGACCGCCTCGTCGCCGACGCGCGCCGCGATGTGGTACTCGGCATCGGTCGTGACAACGGTCTCGACTCGAGCGGGCACGGTACTTGTATCGGCTCGCGTTGCCGTTCCGTCGATGACTAGCTCGGCACCGGGCAGCGGTTCGTCCGTCAGCATCTCGATCGTGACAGTCGTTCCGTCAACCGCCCGAATATCACCACCGGGTTCTACTACCAACGGTTCGCGACCGGTCCACTCTGGGAACGTATACGTCAGCCGCAATGCATCGATGTCCGGTAAATCGACGACGTCAATCGCAAACGTCTCACTGCGAACCGCACCGGCACGGACGTAGTAGCGGGTTGCGGCGCGCACCGAAAACAGTGTTCGTTCGAAGCCCTGTTGGCCACTGCGCATCGTGACTTCGCGCCACGGTTCATCGCCGGTTGCGACAAAGAGTCGGGCGCTATCCGGATCGAAGCCCTCGGCAGCTGCCACGATGCGCAGGCTTGCCCCGCGCCGCACGGTCTCATCGCCGGGTGTCACAACCAAGGTTTGTGGTGGTGTGAGTCCGTCGATAGCCCAGCCGGCCAGCAGGTGTCTAACCGCATGGCCGAAATTCCCAGGCCCGATAGCGATTGTTAAGCCAAGCAAAACAACGGCGGCCAACGTCGTGAGCCAAGGCAGTGTGAATTCACGGCTGTGCACTTGCCGTTCCGGCGGAAAGCGCTGTGCCACGTCCAACGTCTCACTCGCTAACAACGGGCGCAGCGGTTCGTCCGTGGCCATGGCAGTAAACGTTTCAATTCGGCCATTAAGCGCGGGCGTTCTGGCTTCGATGCGTTCGATTGCCCGGCGCCGCAATCGACGGACCGGCCACCACCCGACGGCGACAAACGCCGCGATAAGCGTTAACACCAACGCCAAGCGACCGCTGTTAACGACGCTATCAGCAAACCCGAGCCGCACGGCGATAAATGCACCCAGCGCCAGCACGGCGACGCCGGCAACGGCGGCGGCGGCAATCCCGACCGTCCATTGGCGGTTGATCAGGCGACGCCGGAACCGGGCGATGTACGCATTTAGAGCGTCTGCGTCACGCATGCCGGCTACCGTCGGGTTGGCGACCAATGAACCAATTCGAGAGCAGTTGCTCGGCTAGCAACAAGCCAGCGACGACGGCGAGCAACCAAGGCCACAGCGGTTCGGCATCAGGGTCGTTGTCGGCGGCAACGGCGGCACCTGGTGACTCGGCGTTCGTCGTCGCCACCACGGCGTTTTTCCAACGTTCCTCGAGCGCTGTTGTCATCGTCGTCGGGTCCGATTCTCTAGCATCTGGGTTAGCGGCAATGCGCCAACGTCTCGATTCAGTATAGACCTCATAGAACCCGGGAATATCCAGCAAAACGCGACCACCGCTAGTCAGCGTGCCCGTTCTGACACGTTCACTGCCATCCGGCGCAATGACTTCGCCACTGCCCGCCGCCGCAAAGTTGAGCGGTAACACGTCGGCGACGGCAAACTGGCGTTCCAGATCGCTGCCACCTGCCAGCGCACGCGCCGTATCGAGCACAAAGCCAACGAAAACCGCCCGTTGCGCTAGATCGCTCCAATCGCGTTCCAACGGTGTCGTTATCACGATAACGCGGCCGTCATCGATCGTACTCTCGAAAACCAACGGATCGCCGGTATCGAGGCTAACCAACGCTTGATCGGCTGAATTAAGTTCAACCGGGATGTAGCGGGCGACGCGCACGGCACCCCAAGGCGCGGCATCGCCGAGCGCCGGGTGCTCGGTTGCGATGTTGCCAACGCTCGCAAATAACCGCTCACTGCTGCCTGCGCCGACCGCGCGCCGGGCCGGTAAGACCCAGTCGCCGCTCGCGAGTGTTGCCTCGCCGCCAATCACTAGTGCGCTGCCACCGGCGCTAACGAAATCGCCTATTGCAGCAACGAGGTCTGTCGGTAGTGCGGCCGGATCATCGACAATAAGCCATGTTTGCCGACCCAGTTCACGGCGGTCGAATGCGTTCGGCGTCGCAGCGACTAGGCGGAAGTCGGCCCCGGCGGCGAAAGCGGCCGATAAATACAACTCACTGGCCCCATCGGTGTCGGCACTGACCAGGAAGACATCGCTCGGCGGGGACCGGTCGACAATCGCATAGCGGGTGTTATCACCGGCGATCGCGTCATCGCCGGTGACGGTAACAGCGACACTGTTCTCTGCATTATCCAAACCAAGGTTCGCCATTGGGATCGCCGTTGCCGTACTGTCGATCGGCACTGTCAGCGGCGGCGCGTCATTAACTTGCACGCTCAATGACCGGCCCGCCAATGCCGCATTCGTATCGACGGCGAGCTCGACAACAAGCTCAGAACCGGTGTCCCGCAAAGCGGCCACCCGCGCATTGTCCGCTGCTGACTCTACGCGTTCGATCACGAGGCTTAACGGCGCCGCTGGTACCATATCGGCGAAGCGTGCCGGTATGCCAGATTGCTGCAGATCACTGACGACGTAAGCGGTTACCGGCGTCGCCGAGTAACGTTCGGCAAACTGCTGTAGGGCGCGGGCCAGATCCGCGTAGTCGAGCCGCAACACGCCCGCGGTTTGTGAGTCGATAAACTCACGCTGTTCAGTGCCCGTTAACGGCGCGGCGTCAATCTCGACGCCGCGATTAGTCAGTCGTGCGGCAAACACGGCATCGCTAGACGGAATAGCGGCGACGATGCGCTCGCTCGCTCGGCGCGCCGCTGCCATCGTACCGCCGCGCTGCATCGACAACGACGTATCGATGAACAAAACGTGCACGGCATCGGCCGCAAACGGCTCTGCGCTAGCGTCGCGCTCGAGATACGGCTTGGCAAACGCGAACGCGATGGCTGCCAGTAACAAGGTTCGAAGCGCCAACAAGGCGAGGTATTGCCACTCTTTGACCACTTGGCTCGGACGCGGACTGGCATCGAGGAATTGTGCTGACGGAAAGCGCTGCCGGTCATTGCTTGGGACTTCACGCCGGTGAAGCCACAGTGGCAACAGAACGGCAGCGAGTGCCGCGAGCGCCAGTGGTGCAACAAGACCCATTAACCGCCCCGTGCCTGGCGCCGCTGCCAATAGGCACGCAAGGCGGCCCCTGGCGATTCATTGCTCGGCATCAGCTGGTGCGTCGCGCCGACCGCGCGAGCGGCGCGATCCAGTGCATCGATGTGGGCGGCGATCCGCGCTGGGTATTCGCGTGATAAGAAGTCGCGACTGACTTCGACCGTCTCGCCGGTTTCGACATCCTCATAGAGCACATTGTCTTGCGGTTTGGGCGCCGTTTCGGTCGGGTCCAGTACATGCAATAACGTTATATCTTGGCCGGTCCACGCGAGTGGTTGCAGGCTCGACAGCAACGCGGCGGGGTCGCAGTAAAAATCCGATACGACAAAGACCAAGCCACGTCGGGGCCTGCGACCAGCGAACGCTTGCAGTGGTTCGGTCAGTTCCGTGCCGGCCTCGGCCTCGACGCTGGCCAGTTGGGTTAACAATCGGCGAACTTTCTTCATGCCGAAACCTGGCGGGATTTCTTGGCGCACTGAATCGTCGAATACGGTCAGTCCGACTGTGTCGTGTTGCCGTGCGGCCAGCCACGCAAGGGCCGCGACCAACATCTTGGCGTAATCGAGTTTCGTTAACGAACCGCTGCCGTAGTCCATCGATGCACTGGCATCGAGCAACAAGGTCACGCGGGTATTGGTCTCACCGTCGAACCGCTTGATGAACAACCGGTCGCTACGGCCATAGACACCCCAATCGATAAAGCGGGTGTCGTCACCTTCGTTATAGGCTTTGTATTCGGCGAATTCTTGGCTAAAGCCAAAGTCGCGCGACTTGTGCAGGCCGTTCATAAAGCCGTCGACTATCGCCCGCGCGATCAGCTCTAGATTGCCGAGCCCAGCAAGATCGTCGGGCTTTAACAGCCCGGCATTGTTGGCTGCCGCGTTCAACCGCGTACGTGGTCGAGTATGCCGCCGATGACATCGTCAACGCTGACGTTGTCGGCCTCGGCGTGATAGTTGGTTAGCACGCGGTGACGGAGCACGGCCGGTGCGACCTTGCGCACGTCCTCCGGCGCAACGTGGTAACGGCCCGCTAGCAATGCCTCGGCCTTTGCCGCCAAGACGATAAACAACGTTGCCCGGACGCTGGCGCCGTAGCTCACGTAGCGGCGTACCGGGTCGCTCGATGTTGCCAGTTCTGGGCGTGTGCCGCGCACGATATTGACGGCAAGGCGGCCGACCGACTCGGCGACCGGTACCTGGCGAGTCAGCCATTGGAATTTGACGATAGTCGCGGGGTCCGACACGGCGCTGACTGGCGGCAGGTCTACCCGCTTAGTAAAGCGCTCGACCACCGTGTACTCACCGTCGGCATCGAGGTGATCGAGCAACAGGTTGAACACAAACCGATCGAGTTGCGCTTCGGGCAACGGGTAGGTGCCTTCCAGTTCGATCGGATTTTGGGTCGCCAGCACGAAGAACGGCGGCTCGAGCGTGCGGATATTGCCACGCACCGTGACCGAGCGCTCTTGCATGGCCTCGAGCAATGCCGATTGTGTTTTCGGTGGTGTTCGGTTGATTTCGTCGGCCAACAGTACATTGGTAAACAACGGCCCTTCGACAAAGTGCCAGGAGCGCTGTCCGGTGGCGGCATCTTCGTCAATAATTTCGGTACCGGTGATATCGCTTGGCATCAGATCGGGCGTGAATTGTATGCGGCTAAACTTCAGGCCAAGCGCGCTGGCCAATGTGCGAACCAATAACGTCTTCGCTGTGCCCGGCATCCCGGTGATCAAGCAGTGTCCGCCGGCGAGCAATGCGACGAGCAGTGCATCTACGACGGGCGCCTGGCCGACGATGACTTCGCGAATTTCCTGTCGCAAGCGATCCATCGAGCCGCGAAAATTGTCGACCAGCTCGCGGGTCTCGTCGTCGGTAAACGACGTAGCGCTCTCAAGTTCGGCTTGGTTCATCTAGGTTCCTTCGATTCAGTCGGTCGGGTTAAGGGCAGTAGTCAGGAAGTATCGCGAACGATCTCCAGCAGCAGTCGCTGGGCATCGCGGTAACCGGGAGCCAGCTCTAACGTTTCCAGCAGGGTCTGTTGGGCCGCGGCGTTACTACCGGCGAGTCTTTGTGCCTGCGCCTTGCGATACAAAACACCCGCACGGTCATGTGGGTCCATTGCCAGCAGACGGTTGATGGTGGCGACCGCCTGATCGGCATCGCCCAATGCGATTTGCCAATCGGCGAGCTGCAGCGTCGCATCCGCGTTCAGTGGATCGATTAACGCGAGCCGAGCCAAGACGTCGGCGGCTTTACTGGGCTTGCCGGCCGCCTGCAACCAATCGGCGTAATAGCGGATGCCAGCGGGGGCAACGCCGCCAGCGGCAAGCCAGCCGTCGTAGGTGGCCTCGACCAACCCATCGTTGCCGGCTTGCTCGGCAGCCTCGGCGCGGATCATCCAGGCACTATCCGCACCGATGTACCCGGGGTAAAGCTCGATGGCTGCCGTGGCTGTCTCGATGGCCGTCTCGGTATCGCCGGACTGCAGTGCTCCAGCGGCTTCCTGCAGCAATTTACCCCAGCCGCCGAGATCACCGTACAGATCGCCGAACCGGCCCTGTAGCCAGGCGTTGAAGGTTTCATCGAACTGGACGGCGGTCATATCGAGGCCGCGTTGTATGGCCGCCGGGGTATCGAAGCCATCGGCATAAAGACTGAGCAAGCGCGCCAAGCGGTGGTCGCCGTAGCGCTCTGCGATGAACGTGCAAATCAGCCCAGCCTGCATGTACGACACAAACACTTGGTTGGGGAAGGTCGGGCGAACGAAGCCGCTATCCAGTTCTGCGACGGGCAGAAACGCGCCGCGATTAACGGCGGCAAAGACCTGCGGCCCGATTTTGATGCCGGCATTCGGTCCGCTGACCCATTCTTCGTAGACGGAGAGGCCCTCGGAGTACCAGCGCGGTACGCGATGGTTGGTTGCCTCCAGCGTGAACACGTGAGCGAGTTCGTGCCACAGCACAGTGCCCCATTGAAACTCATCGACGTTCCGCCCGGACGGTGAGTCCATGGCCACCACGTAACCAAACGTCGCCCCGAGAATTCCGAGTCCCGGCATACCGGCGGTGCGTACGGCGAAGTCTTCGTGGTCGGGGTAGAGCTCGATTACGACCGGTTCGCGCAAGCGAAAACCGTAACGCTCGGTAAAGACAGCGATCGCCTCGCGCGTTAACGAGATGATGAGCCCGGCCAATATGTCGGCTTCATCCCGTCTGAGGCGCAACTCGATCGGTGGTTGTGACTGATAGGGGCCGCTTGTCGGTGGGTCGTCGCGAATTACTCGAAAACGATCGAACGAGTCGAGCAAGCGCAGCGTGTTGACGGCGACCGGGCTGAATGGGTCGAGCTCGTACGCTCTCTCGAGGTGGGTACGCGCCTCGCCAATGCGGTTGTCGCGTAGCAAGTTGACGCCGAGTTGCTCGTGAGCAGCGGCGAGATCGGGGTCGACAACAATCGCGCGCTGCAGCCATTCGATGGCTTGGCGGTAGTGACGCGTAATCGTTAGAAAGTAAGCGGCTTCGACAAACAGTGGCCCATAGCCAGGGTTGATCGCCAAGCCTTTCGTTAGGTGTTCGCTGTCGCTCACCTCGTCGAGTGCATCAATCGCCACCCGCAAGGCCAGAATGTCGAGTTCCGGCCAATCGTGTTGGCTGGCGAGATCGTTCGCTTCAGTCAGCAGCTCGCGAGTGGCTTCGCGGTCACCACGTTCCAGTGCGAACTTTGCGGACAGCAGGGCTGCTCTTAAGCGCGCCCCGGCGGGCGTCTCGTCATCCGACAGCAAGGCCGTGATTTTCGTTTCTGCCTCGGCGTCAAACCGTCCGGCTTGTAGCGTCGCAGCCCCGACGATGGCGAACGCGTTATTGGGATCGTCGGCTAAGACTTCGTCAAAAAGTGCGATCGCGTCAGCATCTTGGTGAGTAGAGGCGAACAGCTCAGCCCAGCGCGTTTTTAACTCCAAGTTGTCTGAACGAGCATCAA
>JBCDIL010000023.1:0-55893 GCA_038749025.1 Pseudomonadota bacterium
CGCCAACGATCGTAGTGCTTTTGTTCGATGTCGCGCGGTGTGTATTTGTCGTGCATAGCGATCACCGCAAACGGGCGGTGTCCTTGAAATCAATGGCGGAATTCTAGCGGGTTTCGTCGTCGGATTCGGCGTCGGTCGCGTCGTTGTCCTCGGCGTCGTCGCGCAAGGCTTCTAGGACGATGGCGGGCAGCTGTTCATTGAGTTCCCGCGATAGTTTGACGGCCAGTTGGCGTTCGATATCGGTAAGCGCCGACTTGACGACGCGCACGATCAGGCCAGCACTGGCCGCGGAAATCCGCCGCACTTGTGCTTCGGTTAAACGGTCGGTACTGCGCCGCTCCCGTCGGATTACTTCCGTTAGCAGCGGGATATCGTCGTTGTCGTCCACCGGGTTGGTCTTAGTGCTACAGGGAATCAAGAGTCTAGCGTATGCGTCTCGATAGTGTAGCCGCGCGCCTTGTATTGCCGGTAGCGCTCTCGGGAGCGGTTGCGTTGGACCGGATTGGCGGTCACTACTTCGGCGATTCGTGCGAAGCGGTCAGCGGCACCCGGCAGCTCCGATGCCAGGTTGACCAAAACGTCGGCCTCGTCGGGCAGATTAACAGCGGCGCCGATCGTGACCGGCGCCGCGTCATCCGACAAGCCGAGCACTTCGTGCGGCACGAAGCTGCCGTCCTGAAACGTCCACAATAATTGATCGAGCCGTTGTGCTTGATCGATATCGTCGACGTGTAAATGCACGCGCTGGCCACGGGCGTAGACCTGCTGGGTTAGCCGACAGGCGAAGCGCAGGTCGACATCAGGCCCGTCAGCGGCGAGTACGTAGAAGTCGACGCGCTTCAAGAGTGCGCGTCAGCCACTTGCAACAGGTAGTCAGTCAGCATGGGCACGGGCCGGCCGGTAGCCCCTTTCTTCGCCCCGGATAGCCATGCCGTACCGGCGATATCGAGGTGCGCCCACGGCGTACCGTCGGCGAATTGCTCGAGAAAGCAGCCGGCCGTTATCGTGCCGGCTTCGCGGCCACCGATGTTGGCGAGATCGGCGAAGTTACTGCGTAACTGTTCGAGGTACTCTTCACCGAGAGGTAGGCGCCAGGCCTTGTCGCCACTGCGCTGGCCAGCGTCGAACAAGGCGTCGGCCAGGCTGTCATTGTTCGCCATCATGCCGGCGTGGTGGCGGCCGAGCGCAATGAGGCAGGCGCCCGTCAAGGTCGCGGTATCGATAATAACACTCGGTCCGAACTGGCGTACGTAGGTAATTGCATCGCTCAGAATCAGCCGCCCCTCAGCGTCGGTATTCAAAATTTCGACCGTCTTGCCCGACATCGATGTGACGATGTCGCCCGGCCGGGTAGCGCGGCCACTGGGCATGTTTTCGGCGGACGGTACGACGACCAGCAAGTTGATCGGCAGTTTTAGTGCGCAGACAGCCGCAACGGTACCGAGAACGCCAGCTGCGCCGCACATGTCGTACTTCATTTCGTCCATGCCCGGACCCGGCTTCAGCGAGATGCCGCCAGTGTCGAACGTGATGCCTTTGCCGACCAGCGCGACGGGTGCATCGGCGCCGTTTCCGCCGCGGTAGTGCAAAACGATCAGTTTCGACGGCTGCTCAGAGCCATGACCGACCGATAACAAGGTATTCATGCCCAGCTTCTTCATGTCGGCTTCGTCGAGTATGTCGACATCGAGCTTTGTATAGCGCTTCGCTAGATTCCTCGCACAATCCGCTAAATAGGTCGGCGTACAAACGTTCGGCGGGGTATTGCCGAGGTCACGCGCGAGATCCATGCCTTTCACGATGCCGACGGCATGGCGTGCGCCTGCCACGGCGCTCGTTTCATCGCTGGCGGTGCTGACACCGATGGTAATCCGGCGCAACTTGCGTGCCGGCGGGCGCTTGCCACTTTTGTACGCGGTGAAACGGTAAGCGGCATTGCCGAGCGCCTCGCCGATCGTTCGCCCGACGTAGTAAGGTGTGAATTCGCCGGGCGCGGCGTCGGTCAGCAAAAACGCGGCATCGCTGACCCGAGTCGCCATTAGCGCAGTTGCAGCCGCCTGAATGGACCGGCGAAACCGCAGGCCGTCGACTGTCCGATGATCGCCAAGCGCGACGACCATAATGCGATCTGGGCCCGATTTTAAACTGTTGAGCAGTACCGACACCTTGCCGACGTCGGTGCGAATATCGCCCGATTTAACCCAGGCGGTCAGTCGGCCGTTCATTTTCTTGTCCAACGCCACACCCGCGGCAGTGAACTTTTTGTTGCTGTAAATACCAATGACAGCACAGCCGACGCTTAGGCTAGTCGGTGCGGCGCTCGATGAGGCGTAATCCATACGTTGCAATCTCCGGCAAGGTGTCGGCTGAGACGAGGCTTGACTCGGTGCGCTACGGACCCGGATCATCCGGCGTAACGCGCGGCCGACGCCCTGTTAATCAGGGCTCTTTAGTGTTTTTACAGCGCGCTAGTCTAGCGGAATTCGGCGCCAAGCCTAAATCTACGATGATTCGGATCCTTAATCGGCATGTGTTCGCCGAAGCTGCGCAGACCTGGCTTGGGGTCACTGGCGTCTTGCTATTCATTCTGCTGAGCAATCAGTTTGCTCGGGTACTCGGCGATGCGGCTAAAGACAAAATCCCAAAAGACGCCGTCTTCGGCGTCATTGGCTTGACGGCACTGCAGTATCTGACCATTTTGGTCCCATTCGCCGTTTTCCTGGCCATCATGTTGTCCCAGGCTCGCTTGTACCGAGACAGTGAGATGCCGGCCATGATGGCGTGCGGCGTCAGTCCGACGTCGTTGTACAGACCGCTCGGTTGGCTGACGTTACCGCTGGCGATTTTGGTGGGGTATCTCGCCCTGGTTGTCGGGCCGACGGCAACGCAGGAGGTTGAACGAATCGGTGCTGAAGCGCGTCGCCAAGTCGATTTGGCGGCCATTGAGCCGGGCCGCTTTATCGAAACCGGCAACAACGGCGCCGTCGTTTACGCCGAACGCGTCGGTGAAGACGGTGCGCTGTCGCGAGTTTTCGTGCAGCGGCGACTTCCCAATGGCGGCATTGAACTCGTCACGGCGCGAAGAGGAACGCAACAACTCAGTGATGATGAATCCACTCGGTTTATCGTTCTCGAGGACGGGCAGCGTTACGAAGGTGTTCCTGGGACGAATGATTTCCGACTGATCGAGTTTGCCGAACACGGGTTGCCTTACACGCTGCCGCAGGTTGAGTCCCTGGACCTCGATACCGAGGCGCAAACGACGGCGGCGTTATTGCAACGCACCGATGCCGAGGCACTCGCCGAGCTGCAGTGGCGCGTTTCTATCCCGATTTCGGTATTGGTGCTGACGTTTCTCGCCGTCCCGTTGGCTCGCTCACAGCCGCGCCAGGGCAGGTACGGGAAAATGGCGCTCGGTATTTTGATCTACGTCATTTACTTTAATTTGCTGGCGGCGGCCCGCGTTTGGGTGGAACAAGGGCGTGTTCCACCCATTGTTGGCTTGTGGTGGGTGCACCTCGGCGTAATAGCGATCGGCCTAGCCTTGTTGGCGACTCACAATGGCTGGTTGGCGCGCCTGAGAGTTTGGGGGCGGAGTACGTGAATATTCTGGTCCGCTATCTGATGAGCGCCGTGCTCAGCATGACGGTGTTGGTGCTGATGGTGTTGCTAGCAATCGCAGGCTTTGTCGAGTTTATTGCGCAGCTCGATACGGTAGGAGAGGGTGACTTTAGCGTTCGCAGTGCGCTGTTGTACGCGCTGTTGCGCCTGCCACTATTGGCAGCGCAAATGGTGCCGGTGGCCGCCTTGATCGGTGCGTTATTGGGACTAGGCCAGCTGGCCTCGCACAGCGAGTTAACGGTAATGCGTGCGGCGGGTGTATCGAAACTGCGCCTCGCATCAACGATCGCGATTTCAGGGCTCGTTCTGACGTTTGTGACGTTTGTCGTTGGCGAGTTTCTCGCGCCACCACTCGATCAGTTCGCGCGGACCTATCGAGCGTCGCTGAAGCGCGGCAACGACGCGACCGCGGCGGTCGGTAACGTCTGGGTTCGCGACGGAACTACGATTTATAACATCGAGCGGTTGAGCGGAGAACTTGATCTCGGTCGCGTTTACCGGTTCGAGTTCGATGACAGCCAGCACCTTGAAGCGATTGGCTACGCACTCAACGGCGGACTTAGCACCGACGATCAATGGGTCTTGGATAATTTTGTTGCGACGTATTTCGATGGTGACGGTACGCATGTCGAGGCCTACGCCCGATCGGTGCAAGACGTCAGTATCAATGCCGAATTGCTCGGCGTTGCTTTGATTCGACCGACCAGTTTGTCGCTCCGCTCGTTACGTGCCTACGTTCGTTATTTATCGACCAACGGACTGAGTGCGGATGCCTATTTGTCAGAGTATTGGAGTCGTCTAGCGACGCTCGTTGCCATCGTCCTGATGCCGGTCTTGGCGATCGGTTTTGTCTTTGGATCGTTGCGCGATGCTGGCAACGGAGCTCGAACTCTGGTGGGGATTATGATCGGTTTAGGCTGGTACCTAGCGACGCGACTGTTATCGAACAGCGGTCAGGTGTTCGATCTCAATATTGTGCTTACCGCCTGGATCCCGAGTATTGCGCTCGCCTTGATTACTGCTATTGCCGTGTCGCGCGTCCGTTAACGTTTTCTTGCTTACGATCGGCGAAAACCAGCGTCGTTCCTGACAGATAACCATGCCAGCTGCGGTGCTGCGGCCCGATCAGCGTCCAAAGCAGGCCCAATCCTGCCAGTGTCAGTGACGGAAAGGCGGCTGCAAGGCGCCGACCGGCAGCGACAATCGACACAGGGCCGGCATCAGGGCCCGTCAGTTTTAGGTTCCAAGCGCGCATGCCGAGTGTCTGACCACCGTGCGTCCAGAATCCGGTGTAAAACACGACCGGCACCAGCAGCAAGAGGCCGGTAAACCACGATGTGTTGGTGGGTGGCAGCTCACCGCCACGTAGTGCCAGTACGACGCCGCTACAGACAAACCACAACGCCACGATAAGCAGCCAATCGTAAAGCAGAGCGCCCAGTCGTCGCCCTAACCAAGACCGTCGCTTTGTCGCTTCTGAACTCATGTGCGCACGATACCTACCCTTCATGGCCAGCGGAATAACCTATTATTCGGCGTAACCTCAACCAGCGTGTATTATCCGCCGCGTATTCTCTTATTACCGGTTGCCCTTGACGCACTCTGCGCCCTCGACCAACGAACCGCCTCTTCTCGTCGTACCACGACCGGAACACTCGATCAGTCGGTCGTCCATTTCACCCAATGCGCTGAAGGTTCTATACCGCTTGCATGAGGCGGGATTTCAAGCCTTCTTGGTGGGTGGTGCCGTCCGCGATTTGTTACTCGGCAAAACCCCTAAAGACTTCGACGTCGCGACGGACGCTCATCCAGACGACGTCGATGCATTGTTTCGAAACAGCCGTCTCATCGGCCGCCGCTTTCGCTTAGCGCACGTGCGCTTTGGCCGCGAGGTTATCGAGGTCGCCACGTTCCGCGGGAAGGCTACTGACAACGAGTCTGATCAAGCGGCTTTGCTCGACGGTGACGGTCGCATCCTACGAGATAACGTTTATGGCCAGATTGATGAGGACGTCTGGCGACGCGACTTCACGGCGAACGCGCTCTACTACAATATCGCCGATTTCTCGATTTGGGATTACGTCGGTGGAATTCGAGATATCGAGGCACGTCGCCTACGCTTGATCGGCGATACCGAACAACGCTTGCGCGAAGACCCGGTTCGCATGCTACGCGCTGTTCGGTTTGCGGCGAAGCTCGATTTCGCTATCGATCCGTCGGTAGCCGATGTCATTCCAGCGTTGGCGGCACTGCTCGCCAACGTCCCGGCAGCACGCCTATTCGATGAGTTTGTGAAATTGTTCCAAGGCGGTGCAGCCGTCGCGAGCTTCGCAGCGCTGGAACAATCGGGATTGTTTGCCGTGTTGTTTCCGGACACCTGGGCGATGCTTGAGGACGATCCCGACGGCAGCTTCCGCCGATTCGTTGCGGCCGCTTTAACTAATACCGACCAGCGCATCGCCGCTGGCCAATCGGTAACACCGATGTTTTTGCTCGGTGTGTTTCTGTGGGAGCCCTCCCGTCGACTTGCCGTTGAGCTGGCGAAGACCGAGGGCTTGTCGCCTGCACAAGCGTTGTCGGCGGCGGCTGCACAAACGGTGTTGCGTCAAACACAACGCATTGCAATTCCGCGGCGGTTTTCGGCACCTATGCGCGAAATGTTTGCGCTGCAGCCCCGCTTCGAGCGCCGCCAAGGCAGACGCGCTGCCAGTTTTCTCGAGCATCGGCGGTTTCGGGCTGCCTATGATTTCTATGTGCTGCGGGCGGGTGCCGGGGATGCGCAGGCACAAAAGGACACGGCCGAGTTTTGGACCGGCGTTCAATCGTTGCCGGCCGATCAACGGCAACAAGAGTTCGAGAGCGACGGCGCTGAGCGCAACACCTCGGGTCGCCGCCGCGGTCGGCGCCGAAGGCGACGGCGCCCGCAATGACCCGGTGGTGGCCCTGTTACGTGGCTCTGGGTTGCAACGTTGGTGACTGCGCTCAGAACTTTCGATTCGCCAGTAACGCGCTGAACGCGTTGCCCGAGACGCAGCCCTGGCGTAGATCTCGCGTCTTTCGTACTAAGCCGGTCAGCGATATCCCGCAAGACGATTACTTAAATGCCGTCGCCGCCACGCTAACCCGCCTGGCGCCTGACAGGCTCCTAGTGCAACTGCAGCGGATCGAGTCGGATACCGGACGGCGTCGACACGAAGAGTCGCGTTGGGGGCCGCGAACGCTCGATTTGGATCTGCTGGTTTACGGTACACAACAACGCGCCGATGATTCGTTGACGTTGCCGCATCCGCGCATCGCCGAGCGAAATTTTGTATTGTTGCCGCTAGCTGAGCTGGCGCCGGACCTTGTCGTTCCCGGTGTTGGCCGCGTTCGACAACTGGCGCGGCGTTGTAGTAGCGACGGTATGCAATGGTTTAAGGGCTTCGAATGGTGAATCGGTCGCGCACTGACGGACATCTGTCGAGTATGACTAAGCGCCCCGACTCCGATCGTTTCATCGTCGTGGAGGGGCCGATCGGTGTCGGTAAAACAGAGCTGGTAAGGCGCCTGGCGACGCACTTTGACTGCATGCCATTGCTTGAAGAGCCTGCCGATAATCCGTTCTTGGAGCGCTTTTACCGCAGCGGTCATGCCGCGGCCTTACCGACACAATTGTTCTTTTTGTTTCAACGGGCAGCGCAGCTTGAGACGTTGAAACAAACGGATCTGTTCCGTTCAATGCGCATTGCCGATTTTATGATCGATAAGGATCGATTGTTTGCCTCGATCACTCTCGACAGTGAAGAGTTTGCGCTCTACGAGAAAATTCACGAGAAGCTGGCCATTGACCAACCCGCTGTTGATCTTGTCGTTTATCTGCAGGCGCCAGTCGATGTATTGATGGCGCGCATTGCGAGGCGCGGTATCGAC
The DNA here is from genome assembly GCA_038749025.1 of Pseudomonadota bacterium. Classification (GTDB taxonomy): domain Bacteria; phylum Pseudomonadota; class Gammaproteobacteria; order Steroidobacterales; family Woeseiaceae; genus JBCAXA01. The sequence goes on from JBCDIL010000023.1 coordinate 7,531, forward strand.
TATGAAGCGTTGATTGATCGAGCCTACCTAGAACGTTTATCGGAGGCGTATGCCCGGTTTTTCTACGAATACGACGAGTCTCCTCTGTTAATCGTTAATGCGAGCAGTATTGATCCGGTGCACAATCCAGAGGACTTTGCCGATCTGGTTGCACAGATTGAGGCTACCCAAAGCGGTCGGCACTTTTTCAACCCCGTAGCGCGCGTATTCGCGTGACGTTGGCGGTGGAGCAAACCGGTTATGTACACACAACTTGAGCAGCGGTCGATGGCGCAGCCACCGGTCAACGTATCGACGTTGCTACGGATGAAGCACGATGGCGAGAAAATCGCTTGTCTAACCGCCTACGATGCGAGCTTTGCGCAGTTGGTTGATCTTGGCGGTACCGACCTTGTGCTCGTCGGCGACTCGCTCGGTATGGTCGTCCAAGGCCATGACACCACCGTCCCTGTTACCGTGGATGACATGGTTTACCACACAAGGACGGTCGCTCGCGGTCTGCATCGCGCTTTCCTAATGGCCGACATGCCGTTCATGAGCTACACCGACCCAGCGCTCGCGCTCGATAACGCTGTACGGCTTATGCAAGAGGGTGGGGCGATGATGGTCAAGCTGGAAGGTGGCGAGGGCCAGTTCGATATCGTCAACTACCTCGCTAAACACGATATTCCGGTCTGCGCCCATATTGGTCTAAAGCCGCAGTCAGTTCATAAGATCGGTGGGTTTAAGGTGCAAGGGCGCGATTCGCAAGCCGCCGACAACATGGTCGATGCCGCCGAACGCCTACAAGATCTTGGTGCCGACATTGTCTTGGTTGAGTGTGTACCGAATGAAGTTGGCGAACGTATAACGGCGCGGCTGGCGGTTCCCGTCATTGGGATTGGCGCTGGACCTGCGGTCGATGGGCAGATTCTGGTCCTCTACGATGCGCTTGGCGTCACGCAAGGGCGTCTACCGCGCTTTGTGCGTAACTTTCTTGACGGGCAATCGTCCAACCTCGACGCGGTACAGGCGTTTGTTCGGGCGGTAAAAGACGGTAGTTACCCAGCCCCCGAACACTGCTTTTCGTAAGTCGTATGCCGACAGCCCCGAGCATAATCGAGTCGATCGATTCGTTGCGTGAGCAGTTGGCCGATTGGCGTGAAAACGACGAGCGCATCGCGTTTGTACCAACCATGGGAAACTTGCATCGCGGCCATGTGACTTTGGCCGAGCGAGCAGTCGAGATCGCCGATCGCACCGTTGTGTCGGTCTTTGTGAACCCGACCCAGTTCGGTGAGGGGGAGGACTTCAAGACCTACCCACGGACGCTCGACAAAGACGCCCTACTGCTGCGGCGAAGCGGTGTGGATTGCGTTTTCGCGCCGCACGTCAGTGAGGTGTACCCCTTCGGCCAATCGGGGGCGACCCGCATTCACGTCCCGGAGGTGGGTGACGACTTGTGCGGTCGGCATCGGCCCGGTCACTTCGACGGGGTCGCAACGGTCGTTTGTCGACTGTTATTTATGGTGCAGCCCGACGTCGCCGTGTTTGGAAGCAAAGACTATCAACAACTGTTGTTGCTGCGCCGGCTGGTTTTGGACTTGTCGGTACCGACCCGTATCGAGTCGGTGGAAACTGTGCGCGAGTCCGATGGTTTGGCGATGAGTTCGCGCAATCAGTATTTAGGCGAGGCGGAGCGACAGATCGCGCCGCAACTTTACGCGGTGCTGCAGTCGACTGCCCAACAGTTAAGCGCCGATCTCGATGCTACTCCGGACCTTGAGCAATCGGCGGTTGCCACGTTGGCCGCTGCCGGTTTCGAGCCGGATTACGTTGCGATTCGTGACGCGGCAACACTGTCGGCGCCTCACGCGGATTGTGAGTCCTTGGTCGTTTTAGCGGCGGCGTGGCTTGGCAGTGCGCGACTGATTGACAATATCGTCGTTGCAAATCCCGCAACAGTGCGTTAGCTAGGCGCTGACACAGTTACGCCCCGCGTGCTTAGCCCGGTACAACGCGGCGTCTGCTTTGCGGAGCAATGTGTCTAAGCTATCGCCTGCTGATTTTTCGGCGACGCCGATCGAAACGTTTACGGGAAAGCGAACCAGTGAGTCATCGGCATCAGAGGACGTGCCACTGATCGCGCGGCGTGCTCTTTCGCCGATGGCCGCCGCTTGCTCAGTGCCGATGCCCGGGAGCAATACGGCAAATTCGTCACCGCCAAATCGGGCGATCAAATCACGGGGGCGAAATTGATCACGCAGTGCGCGTGCCACCAGCGCGAGTACTCGGTCACCGGCGACATGCCCGAAGCGATCGTTGTAACGTTTGAAGTCGTCAACGTCGACCATAATCATCGCGGCGGGTTCGTGATTGATGTGGCAGCGTTCGAGCTCGCGCGGAAACATGTCTTGCATCCAACTGCGATTGCCCAAGGACGTCAACGCATCTGTCATCGCGTCCGATTGAACTTTTCTGAGTTTGTTGGTTCGCTCTGCGATGACATCGTTGTGTTGGCGTACGCGCTCGGACAACATCACCAGAAGGTTCTTTGCGAGCGCATGCGAGCTGTCGACCGCCTTCCAGACCTCAAGGCGCGGGACGACAAGTAGGTGTGCCGCTTCGATGGCGACAACATAAGCCGACGGCGCGCGTTCTTCGATGATTGACATCTCTCCGGCACAGTGACCGGTCGTTAACGTCGATATAGCGACCGCGTCAACGGCACCGACGCGCACTTCGAGTTCACCGGACAGAACGACGTATAACGAACCGTTCGGTTCGTCAGGCGTCAGCACAACGCCACCCGACGGTGCATCATAACGCTCGCTGGCGTCCAACAGGCTATCGAGTGTGTCGCGACTTACGCCACGAAATAGCTTAAGTTGGGCGAGCAGTTCGCGCGATGCGGCCGACCGGTCTGATCCCGCAGCTTGATTGGCGGATCCAACGCCCAAAGCGATACCCTGAATTGTCTGCTGACTACGTCCCAGTCGGGACGATACGCGGGCGACCGCCAAGAAACAGTGACTTGGCCGGCGGTTTTGGCCGTCGGACTGCGAACACCGTCACAAGCTGGACCGGGAATAGCGCACAACTGGGAACCCCTCGTTCTACCCATCATCCAACCACCGCTGCAAGCGTTCACGGTGTGCGGGGTGGTCGGCGATTTCGTTGGGATCGGGCGGCGGATAGCGCGTATCGAGTGACTCGAGCGTTATTGCGATCGTTCGAGCGACCCGATAACGCATGTAGGGTTTGTCGTCGGCTGGTATCGCGTACCACGGCGCCCACGGCCGTGACGTCGCTCGTAACGCTTCCTCGTAGGCGTGCATGTACTTCGGCCAGTGTTCAGCTTCGTCCAGATCGCCAGTCGAGAACTTCCATTGTTTGGATGGCGTTTCCAAGCGGTCGAGGAAGCGCTGCGTCTGTTCCTTGCGAGACACATTCAGGAAGAATTTCAGGATCACCGTGCCGTTAACGGCGAGATGGCGTTCATGCGCGGCAATCGACGCGAGTCGCTCGTCCCAGAACGCTTGGTGCGGCTCATCGTCCGGTAATCGTTGATAGCGCAATAAGCCCGGGTTGACCCGAACAACGAGCACTTCCTCGTAGTGAGAGCGATTGAAGATCCCGATTCGCCCCCGTTCCGGCAGTGCACAGCTTGTTCGCCACAAAAAATCGTGCTCGAGTTCTTTGGCACTCGGCTTCTTAAACGCCGTCAATTGGCTCCACGCCGGGTCCAGCCCGCTCAACGCTGCACGGATCGTACTGTCTTTACCGGCAGCATCCATCGCTTGAAAAACCAGCAAGATGGCGTAACGGTTGTCGGCGTAGATGCGTTTTTGTATGTCGGCGATTCGTCGTACCTCTTCCTTTAGTCGTTTGCGCAGATCATCGGGATGCCTGTCGCGGACGTCAGTCCTTGTGTCGTCAATGCGAAACGAGCCGTCGTATGGCACTCGATACTTGTCAACCTTGGCGTCAAACACGGTTTTTCTTCTCCTGTTGTTGTTCGAGCGCCCAATTCACATGTTCGTGAACCAGTTCGTTCGGGTGGTGTTGCCGTCGCTGCAGTGCGTCAACGACGCTCGCGCAATAGGCGGCGTTGCCGAGTCCCACGGCGAGGTTGCGAAGCCAGCCTACGTAACCGATGCGGCGAATTGGACTGCCTTGCGTACGCACGTCGAACTCATCTTCGGTCCAGTTAAATAGCGAAACCAGATCCGCTTCATCGAGACCATGCCGCGGTTGGAAATCCTTATCGTCGGTCGGTGCCGCGAATTTATTCCACGGGCAAAAAATCTGACAATCATCACAACCGAATACGCGATTGCCTAGCGCTTTTCGAAACTCGACCGGAATTGCGTTGCGATTTTCGATGGTCAAATACGCGATGCAACGGCGAGCGTCGAGGACGTACGGTGCGATGATGGCATCTGTCGGGCAGACGTCGATACAGCGTGTGCAGCTACCACAATGGTCCGCCGCGGGCGGATCACTGGCTAGCGGTAGATCGGTGTAGAGCTCACCGATGAAAAACCACGACCCTTTGTGTTTCGTGATCAAGTTGGTGTGCTTACCAATCCAGCCTAGCCCCGCTTTGGCGGCGAGCGGTTTTTCCAATACCGGTGCCGAATCACAGAACGCACGGTAGCCAAATGGACCGATTGCGTTCTGGACACGTTCCGCAAGTCTCTGTAAGCGTCGACGAACGCGCTTGTGGTAATCCCGGCCTAATGCGTAGCGAGAAATGTAGGCCCGCGATGGGTGATCAAGACGCTCGGGGAGTGCGTCGTTCGGCTCAGGTAGGTAGTCGCAGGTTACCGAGACAACACTGAGCGTACCGGGTACGAGCTCGCTGGGGCGCGCGCGTTTTGTACCGTGGGTATCGAAATACGCCATGGAGCCATGCAGTCCGTCTGCGAGCCAACGCACTAACCGCTGTTCTGCTGCTTGCAGATCGATATCGGCAAACCCTGCGCTGCTGAAGCCAGCCTCTTTCGCCCAGCGGCGGATAGTCGTCTTGTCGATAGCGCTAATAGTGCCCACCAGCGATTCCGGATCGCGCAACGATTCGCAGAGCGACAGTATACTGGCCCGCATGAAAGCAACGCCGCTATTGCATGCTGCTGAGGTTCGTCGTCTTGAGGAATTAGCTGAAGCCGAGTTCGGCCTCAGTCCGTATTGCATGATGCAGCGGGCGGCGGCAGCGGCACTCTATCAGTGTCGCCGCCATTACCCCCGGGCAGCGCATTTGCACGTCGTTTGTGGCCCCGGCAACAACGGTGGTGACGGGGTCGAGCTCGCCCGGCAAGCGCGTGCGGCGGGCATGAGCGCTGCTGTTGTCAGTACGGTCGACTTGTCCGCCAGTCGCGGCGCAGCGGGTTTGGCCTGGCACGCGTATCGTCGTGACGGCGGGGCGATTGATCGGCTCGAACTGGGCAATGTCCACCGGCATGACGTGATCGTTGATGCCCTCTTCGGTACCGGCTTGAGTCGTACCGTCACGGGAGCGGCAGCAACGCTGATTGCTGCCATTAACGGTGCTGCGGCGCCGTGCGTTGCACTGGATATTCCTTCTGGCATCAATGCTGATACCGGGGCGTGTTTGGGGACCGCGGTGCGCGCTCATCACACCGTGACCTTCATCGCGCCCAAGTGCGGGCTGGCGATCGGTGACGGCCCGTTGCACACCGGCCGCGTCCATTTGGCCACACTCGATCTACCACGGCGTGTCATCGCTGCCGGTGCGGCGGCGTTGCACTTACTGGCACACCCACAGTGGTCATTACGCCGACGTCGATCTCACAAGGGCGAGCATGGCCGGGTCATGATCGTTGGCGGTAGCGTTGGTATGCAAGGAGCTGCATCGCTCGCCGCTAAGGCAGCGCTCGCAAGCGGTGCCGGTCTCGTAACTGTCGCGCGCCCTGAAGTCGAAGGGCATGGCGGGTCGCGCCGCCCGATGGACGAATTGATGGAGGTCAGTTTTCAGTCCGCCGATGCGTTGCTTACCCGGCTAGAGGCTACGACGGCAATCGCGATTGGCCCTGGTCTCGGCGATAGCGTGTTGGCAAGAACCACATTCGATACGCTGTGCGAATCGAACACAGCATTAGTCGTTGATGCCGATGGATTACGCCTTCTGGCCGCTGCCCCCCGGCGGATGACGGGGCACATCCTGACCCCGCACCCCGGCGAGGCGGGCGCGTTGCTGGGTGTTAACGCAGCGACCGTCGAAAACGACCGTCCGGCAGCACTCGCCGAACTCGTTCGCCGTTACGACGCAACAGTGGTCCTTAAGGGATTCAGAACCTTAGTCGGTGCACCCGACGCGGTGCCACGCTGCGTACCCTTCGGTAACCCCGGACTGGCTACCGGCGGCAGCGGCGATGTTCTGGCTGGCATTATCACGGCGCTACGCGCGGACTATGACGCCTTTGATGCCGCGTCGCGCGGTGCGGTGACTCATGCGCTGGCGGCGGATCGTGCCGCCCGCGCCGGTGAGCGTGGCTTACTGCCGTCGGATGTTATTGAGGCCTTGATAGCATGCGTGAATTGACGTTGCCGCTAGCCAGCGCAATGACGACCGAAGCGCTGGGCGGCGCGTTAGCGAGCGCGGCGCTCGCGCAACCGATGCGTTGCTGGCTATTGCTTCAAGGCGAGCTCGGTGCGGGGAAATCAACGCTGGCACGCGCGTTTTTGCAGGCAGCCGGCATAACGACGCCGATACCCAGTCCGACCTATACGCTGGTCGAGCCCTACACGTTGCGCGGTGCGCGCGCTGCTGTGCATGTCGACTTGTATCGCCTGGGTGGTGCCGACCAACTGGATCAACTCGGGGTTAGCGACTGGGATGATGCAATCGCGCTCATCGAGTGGCCGGAGCGGGTTCCTGAGCTCGGCAGCAAAGCCGACCTAGAGGTGCGACTGGCCGTAACGGGACGCGACTCACGCTGCGCTACCGTGCGCGCTTTGTCGGCGCTTGGCGAGCGGATTTTGGCGAATTCAGCAATCGCTCAGGTTAACTCTGAGTAAATAAGCTCATATCGCTGGAAACATTAGGAAAATCTTGTTGCCGCGGCCGTATTACGTATAATCCAGTAATCGTTGGGGCGCTCGTAAAACCGTATGCAATCAAGCAGTTTGCGTCGTTTTTTTGTGTTCACTCTATTGCTGGCTTTGCCGTCGGTGGGTGCCGCCTCGGCGGTTGAGGGCGTCCGTATCTGGTCGGAAGGCGGCAACACCCGGGTCGTTGTTGATCTCGCCGGTCGAACCGACTACCGGCTGTTCCCGCTGCGCGATCCTGACCGATTGGTTATCGATTTCCCCGATGTTGACTTGGCGGTCGAACCCGGCGATCTCGGGCTGGCCGCCGGTGTCGTTCGAGCGATTCGCGTCGCTCGCCGCGACGGCAATGATGTCCGCGTCGTCTTGGATTTGGTGGCGGCGGCACGCCCCAGAACCCTATTCGCAGGGCCAGTAGATGGCCGGGGCGAACGCTTGGTCATCGACCTTAGCGGGGGCGTCGAGACCGTCGCGGCTGCACAAGGTCCACGTAACCGCGACGTCGTTATCGCCATCGATCCGGGGCACGGTGGCCGCGATCCGGGTGCGGTCGGTCCGTCAAAGACCTTGGAAAAAACCGTTGTCTTGGCGATTGGCCGCGAGCTCGCCAAGCGTGTCGACGCCGCAAAAGGCATGCGCGCATTACTGATTCGCAATGACGATACGTTGATCGATCACACCGAGCGGATGGAGCGCGCTCGCGCCCACGGCGCCGATCTGTTCGTGTCAATACACGCCGACGGTTTCCACGACCTGCGAGCGAGAGGTTCGTCCGTTTACGCACTGTCGTTGACCGGGGCGACCAGTGAGGCGGCGCGGCGCCTCGCCGATGCGCATAACAGTGGTCCGCTCGTTGGCGGTGTTACGTTATCCGACAAGGAAGAGGATTTGCAGTGGTTGCTGATGACGCTGTCGCAAAACGCAACTATCTCGGCGAGTGTTAAAGCGGGCCAGGCGGTTTTGCGCGAGTTGGCAACGATCGGCAAAGTGCATAAACCGCGCGTCCAGCAAGCGAACTTTATTGTGCTCCGCTCTCCTGATGTACCGTCGATTTTGGTTGAGACCGCATTCATCTCTAACCCCGGCGAGGAGCGCAAGCTGCGCGACCGTGGCCACCAGCAAAAACTCGCCGCAGCGATCTTGCGAGGTGTTCAGAATTACTTCACCGCCAATCCGCCGCCGGGTACCTATTTCGCGGAGTTGTCGCGCGGCGATGACCAAAAACCGGTGCAGCATGTTGTGGTTCGGGGCGACACGCTGAGCGACGTGGCGGTGCGCTACAACGTTCGACTCGCCGCATTGCGCCAGGCCAATGCGCTGCGCAACGATACCGTGCGGATCGGCCAAGTCTTGACAATCCCCAGCCCGTAACAGGCGAAATCGCGTCCAACCATCCGGTACACTGGCGCGATGCCAATTCGCCAGCTCCCCGACCATCTCGTTAACCAGATCGCCGCCGGTGAGGTCGTCGAACGGCCGGCATCGGTCGTCAAGGAGTTGGTGGAAAACGCGCTCGATGCCGGTGCAAAGACGATCGAAGTTAGGATCGAAGAGGGCGGCCTGCGATTGATTCAGGTAAGCGACGACGGTCGCGGTATCTCGGCCGAGGAGTTGCCGTTGGCCCTGGCGCGGCACGCTACCAGCAAGATTGAAACTCTTGACGATCTAGACGCCATCGCGTCCCTTGGTTTTCGGGGCGAAGCGCTCCCTAGTATCGCATCGATCGCCCGTTTTTCGTTGACGTCGCGACGCTTTGATAACCAGACAGCTTACACCGTTAGCGTTAGTCGGGACGGGGCGAGCGAGCCGATTGCTGTGGCTCGGGCGATCGGAACAACCGTCGATGTCGCCGACCTCTTTTTCAACACGCCGGCGCGGCGCAAATTCCTGAAGGCCCCGGCGACCGAGTTTCGTCACATCGACCGTTGGTTACGTGTATTGGCTTTGTCTCGCTTCGACGTTGGGTTTCGATTGCAGCATAACGGCCGCGTTAGCTGGCAGGTCTCGGCAGCGGCCGGCGAGGCGGACGAGCGTCGGCGGCTTGGCGAATTACTGGGCAGCGATTTTCGCGACCATGCACTGGTTGTCGATGCCGAGGCCGCCGGTCCGGCGATCAAGGGTTGGGTCGCTGCCCCCGAATTTTCGCGTGCCAATGCCGATATGCAATACACCTTCGTCAACGGTCGGTACGTTCGCGAAAAAACACTACTTCACGCGACCCGTCATGCCTTTCGGGATGTTCTATTCCACCGTCGGCACCCGGCGTATGCCCTGTATCTCGCCATGGACCCTGCGCGTGTTGATGCCAACGCGCATCCGCAAAAGCTTGAGGTTCGGTTTCGCGATGGGCGTAGCGTCCATCAGTTCGTCAGCCATACCGTCGAGGCGGTATTGGCCGATGGTCAGTCTCGATCGACACACGCTCGCGAACTGTCGGCTGCGATCGCCCGACCGTCTGGCCGCGAAACGCTGCAACTGCTCGCTGGGGCGGCCGTCGAACCGATAGCGGCTGGCGCTGGTCTCGCGACCCATCTTGAGGTTCGTGAGCCGCGGTCTTTGGCCGACACGGCAACTAATTCGGCCGCGCTGGCAGCCAACGAACAGCGACCGACGCCGGGCGAGTTTCCATTGGGGTTTGCGTTAGGTCAGTTGCACGGGGCCTATATCGTGGCCGAGAACGATCACGGATTGATCGTCGTCGATATGCACGCGGCCCACGAGCGGGTCACCTATGAGCGTCTGAAGAACGAATACGCGACCGGTGGTGTCGTCACGCAACCGCTGTTGGTCGCTGAATCCGTCGCCATTGCCCCCGCTGAAGCGGACGCATTGGAGGCAGCGGTCGACACGCTCAAGCAACTGGGGCTCGGCCTGAGGCGGACCGGTCCTGACAGCGTCCGCATCGAATCAGCGCCGGCTCTGCTAGGCAGCGCCGACCTTGGCGGGTTGGTACGTGATCTGGCCGCCGACTTGGTGGAAGCGGGCCAAACCGATCGGCTAGCAGCGGCCGTCAATGAGTGGCTGTCGACATTCGCTTGCCATCATTCGGTTCGTGCTAATCGCCGTTTGTCTGTCGACGAAATGAACGCCTTATTGCGAGCGATGGAGCAAACGGAACGCGCCGACCAATGCAACCACGGTAGACCGACCTGGTTTGCCATGCCGCTCGATGCGCTCGATCGTGAGTTTCGCCGCGGTCGCTAAGTCCGCAGACCCGATGTGTGGATAGCGCGAATCGTCACCTCATCGTAATTGCTGGACCAACTGCGGTCGGCAAAACCGATCTCGGCTTGCAACTTGCCCGAGAATTTCCGTGTGACTTGATCAGCGTTGATTCGGCCATGGTCTACCGTGGAATGGATATCGGCACGGCGAAACCGGATCCCGCCACACTGCGCGATATTCCGCACCGGCTCATCGACATTCGTGATCCTGACGAAACTTATTCGGCGGGTGAGTTTCAGCGCGACGCCTTGCGCTGCGTCGAAAACTCGTGGGCGGCAGAGCGGTTGCCGGTACTCGTCGGCGGAACCTTGTTGTACGTTCGTGCGTTGCACGGTGGTCTCGCGCCGTTGCCAGCCGCTGATGCCGACGTTCGGCGCGATCTCGATAGGCAGGCGGCGACTCGCGGCTGGCCAGCCTTGCACGCCGATTTAGCCCGCGTCGACGCATCGAGTGCGGCACGCATTGCGCCCAACGACGGCCAGCGGATTCAGCGTGCTCTCGAGGTCTATCAACTGACTGGGAAAGCGCTCTCAGCCCTGCACGCTGCAGCCGATGGGCCGGCGCCGAACTGGCAGACCCACGCGTTCGGTTTGGTACCGAGCGAACGCTCGGTGTTACACAGCCGAATTGAACAGCGCTTCGATGAGATGCTAGCCGCCGGCTTCGAGGACGAGGTCCGTGGCCTTATCGCGACCTACGGGGTAGGTAGCGACCACCCGTCGATGCGTGCCGTTGGCTACCGGCAATTACTACACTGCATTGCCGGGCGGTCGTCTCGCAGCGACGCGATAGCTGCCGCCAAGGCCGCGACCCGTCAACTTGCCAAGCGCCAATTGACGTGGTTACGTCATGATTCGCTCTACCGCTGCGTCGACCCCTTGTCGAAAGCCGTCTATGACCCCATTGCTAAGCTGGTCAATGAATTGACCGCGTGAGACCCTAGCCATTGCCTGTGTTAAAATAATCATTCGCTTTGGGCGGCGTGGCAGCCGCTAGTTTCCACGGTTTTGCTCGTCAACAACAACTAAAACAATAAGGAGACACCCGATGGCCAAAGGCCAGACGCTCCAGGACCCGTTTCTTAACCTGCTTCGGAAAGAGAAAGTTCCTGTATCGATTTACCTTGTGAATGGCATCAAGCTGCAAGGGCAGATTGATTCGTTCGATCAGTTCGTGGTGTTGCTTAAGAACAGTGTCAATCAGATGGTTTACAAGCACGCTATCTCAACGGTCGTTCCATCGCGTAACGTCCGGTTGCCACTTAGCGATACGGACGCTGAAGACTGAGACTCTTCGCAGTTTGCGATGGCTAAGCGCAACGCGATGGGTGTGACCGGTCGCGGCCTCGCGAGAATTCCAGTTGTTTGAACGACCGTCCGGCGGTGAGCGAACGCTGCTAGTTCATGTCGCATTTGGACGCGCAGCGGCAAACGACGAGCGCGACGAGTTCGCGCTGCTGGCGGAGTCTGCGGGTGCTGAGATAGTCGCAGAAGTGACGGCGACCCTAGCGACCGCTCGGCCTAGGTACCTAGTTGGTCGCGGTAAACTGGACGAGATCGCCACCTTAAAAAAAGCCCACGACGTTGAACTGCTGCTTATCTCTAGACCGCTCAGTCCGTCCCAGGAGCGCAATCTTGAACGCGCACTAAAATGCCGGGTGTTAGATCGAAACGGCTTAATACTCGATATTTTCGCGCAACGAGCTCAAAGTTTTGAGGGCAAGCTGCAGGTGGAAATGGCACAGCTCAAGCACATGTCGACACGCCTTGTTCGGGGGTGGACGCATTTGGAGCGCCAGAAGGGCGGCATTGGTTTACGTGGGCCGGGCGAAAGCCAGTTGGAAACCGACCGCCGCTTGATTGGGCAGCGGATTGCGCATCTGAACAAACGTTTGGTGAAAGTCGATGGCCAGCGCGAGCTCGGGCGGCGTCAGCGGACGCGTCAAAACGTGCCCGTTATCGCGCTGGTGGGGTATACCAACGCGGGCAAGTCTACCCTGTTCAACGCGTTAACCAAGGCGGAGTCGTATGCGGCTAACCAGCTGTTCGCGACGCTCGATCCGACGCTGCGCAAGCTCGAACTCGGCGACGGCACGACTGTCGTGCTGGCCGATACGGTCGGCTTTGTGCGCGACTTGCCGCACGAGTTGGTGGCTGCATTTCGATCGACGTTGGCCGAAACTCGCGAGGCCAGCCTGATTTTGCATGTGGTTGATGCGAGTGACCCGCACCGGCGAGCACGGCGTGGCGATGTTGACCAGGTCTTGAAAGAGCTCGAAGCCGACCATATCCCTACTGTTACGGTCTACAATAAGGCGGATTTACTCACCGACCCGGCGGCCGGTGGTTCGGCAGATCTCGGTGAGACCGCTGCTGTGTGGGTTTCTGCCCGCACCGGCGACGGTTTGGAGGGACTGACGACCACGCTGCGCGAACGGCTTGGTGAACAGCGGGTCGCGGGCGTGTTACAGCTTCCGCCGAGCGCCGGTCGGTTGCGCGCAAAGCTCTTTCAGATGGGGGCTGTTAGCGCCGAGACCACGGCGGTTGACGGCAGTTGGCGCTTAACACTGGATATGCCAAAGCGGCGCTTTGAACGGTTTTGTAGGCAGGAAGACTTGCCGCTCGATGCGCTTGATACGGCCAGATTAAATTGACGGAAGGCACACATGTCTTGGAATGAGTCCGGAAATGGACGACGCCCAGCGGGCCAAGGGCCGAACGATCTCGATAAGATCGCTCGCGATTGGCAGCGCAAGTTAGGTTCGATGTTTGGTGGCAATCGCGGTCCGAGCCGCACCGGTGGCGGTTCGGCGGGCGGGACCGTCATTTTGATTATCGCCGCACTAGCGGTTTGGGCTTGGACCGGTTTGTATCGAGTCGACGAAGCGGAGCGGGCGATTGTTCTGCGCTTCGGTGAATACCTGAAAACGGAAACACCCGGTCTACACTGGCACCTGCCGTTCCCGATCGAATCCCATGAGAAAGTCGATGTTGGCGAGGTGAGCACGTTCGCCAAGAGCAGCATGATGCTGACGGCAGACGAGGCGTTCGTCGTACTTAATGTCGCGATCCAGTACCGGCGCAACGATCCGGTCAAATATTTGTTTGAGCTGCGCTCTCCCGAAGACAGTTTGCAGCAAGTCAGTGAGTCGGCGATTCGCGAAGTCGTCGGTAAGACTCGACTGGACGATATTTTGCGCGAGAACCAAGCGGTCATTGCACTGAACATCGAGGGCTTGGCGCAAGAGACGCTCGATTCCTATGACTCAGGCATTGAAGTGGTCTCCGTTAACCTGCAGGGCGTCGAATTTCCGCGACAGATTCAGGAAGCCGTGCAAGATGCTGTGAAGGCCCGTGAGGATCAGCGGACGTCAATATTGGCAGCGGAAACCTACAGCAATCAGATTTTGCCGATCGCGCGTGGGGCAGCCCAAAGGACGATTCAAGAGGCGGAAGCCTACCGGGCGCAAGTTATTGCCGACGCAGAGGGCGAGGCGGCCCGTTTCGACGCGCTACTTGTTGAATACAGCAAGGCGCCTCGTGTCACGCGAGAGCGCTTATACATAGAAGCGGTGGAAGAGGTTTTCAGTAACTCCAGCAAGGTCCTATTGGATGCCGGGAGCTCAAACAACATGTCGATACTGCCCATCGACAAGCTGCTTGAGCAGCGTAACGCAGCAGCAGCTGCTATTCGACAGAGTAGCGGTTCGGACTCAAGCAATCTGTCTGATATTCGCAACACCGCTGCGGACAATGCGCCGGATCGGCGCACTCGGAGGGTACGCTAATGGCTGCATCACGAATTGGATTGCTATTGATCGTCGGCCTCACACTGGTCGGCTTCGGACTGTGTGCGTTCACGGTCGATGTTCGCGAGCACGCACTGAAGTTTAAGTTCGGCCAAATAGTTCGTTCCGACTACGAGCCGGGACTGCATTTTAAGATCCCGATCGTCAACAACATCATCAAGCTGCCGAAGCGGATTTTGACTATCGACAACACACCGGAAGAGGTCATCACGGCCGAGAAAAAAACGGTGCTAGTTGATTTCTTTTTGAAATGGCGGATTACCGATCCTGTGCGGTACTACGTGTCTACCGGCGGTGCCATTGAGGACAACGCCAGAAATCGCTTAACAGAAATTATCAAAGGCTCACTGCGGTCTGAATTCGCCAAGCGGACCGTACAAGAGGTGATTTCGGTTCAGCGTAGCGGTCTGATGGACGACATGTTGACCGCTGGCGAGGAGACCGCCAACGAGCTCGGCGTCGAGTTGGTGGACTTACGCGTGAAGCGGGTTGAATTTAACGAAGACGTTCAAGGCAGCGTTTTTGACCGGATGCGCCAGGAGCGTGTCCGTATTGCGACCGACCTTCGTTCTAAGGGTAAGGAGACTGCCGAAGAAGCCCGTGCCATCGCCGATCGACAGCGCATCGTTATCGAAGCTGAAGCGTATCGCGATGCCCAGAAAATCAAAGGTGAGGGCGACGCAAGAGCAGCGGAAATTTACGCTAATGCCTACTCTAAGGATGCGGAGTTTTACGCGTTTTATCGCAGTATTGAGGCCTATCGACGCTCGCTCGGCAAGTCTGGCGATCTGTTGGTTATCGAACCGGATAGCGATTTTCTGCGTTACCTGAATAACGCTGAGGGTACTCAGCCCTAAACATACCCGTTACCCAAGCGGTAACGGGTCTATCTTGGTTTCGCCGGACGTGCGCTTATGCAATGGTCAGACCTGTGGGCGGCATTTGCCATTTACCTCATTATTGAAGGCTTGTTGCCCTTTGCAAATCCCACTGCTTGGCGTGAAGCGGCGGCAATGCTGGCGCAGCAATCCGATGGCTTTCTGCGCCGAGCTGGATTGATCAGTATGGCGATCGGTGTCGCGTTGCTGTTCATCGCGAGGGCCGGTCAATGAGTCGCGGCGTTGTCGTCATCGGGACCCAGTGGGGCGACGAAGGCAAGGGCAAAGTTGTCGATCTGCTGACCGAAGAAGTTCACGCCGTTGTTCGATTCCAAGGTGGCCACAATGCAGGTCATACGCTGGTCATCGGTGCGGAAAAAACGGTTTTGCACCTAATACCGGCGGGCATTCTCCGCGACCGCGTACAGTGTTTTATCGGTAACGGCGTCGTTCTATCTCTCGATGCGCTTTTTAACGAGTGCGACACACTGATGGCGCGAGGCGTGCCGGTTGAGCAACGGTTGCGGGTTAGCTTGGGTTGCCCACTGATATTGCCGACCCATGTGGCGCTCGACCAGGCGCGAGAACTCAAACGCGGCAAATCGGCGCTCGGCACAACGGGTCGCGGCATCGGGCCGGCCTATGAGGATAAAGTGGCGCGTCGAGCTCTGCGTGTTGGTGACCTATACATTGCGAGCAAGGCCGATGAGCGCTTAGCGGAGTTAATGGATTATCACAATTTCCTGCTTGCGAATTACTATGACGCGCCGACCGTCGAGTTTACTGAAGTGCGCGACAACCTGGCCGCGCAGGCGGAGCGTTTGCAACCGTTGGTCGTTGATGTGTCGAGTGAATTAGGCATATTGCTCGACAATGATGCGCGTATTTTATTCGAAGGTGCTCAAGGCGTAATGCTGGACGTCGACCACGGAACGTATCCGTTCGTAACGTCATCGAATACGGTCGCTGGTTACGCGAGTGTTGGCAGTGGCGTCGGGCCTGGTCACCTCGGTTATGTGCTCGGGATCGTTAAAGCGTACACGACGCGGGTTGGGGCCGGCCCGTTCCCTACCGAGTTGCACGACGCGATTGGTGCCCGTTTGGCAGAGGTTGGGGCGGAATTCGGCGCAACGACCGGTCGCCCACGGCGTTGCGGTTGGTTCGATGCCGTCGCGGTCCGCAGTTCATTGCGTCAGTCGTCGGTTGACGGTTTATGTGTGACGAAATTAGACGTATTAGATGGCCACGACGAGTTGCACGTCTGCACCGCTTATCGGTTGCCAGATGGTTCTGAGACGACGGTAATGCCGGCGACTGTCGAAGCCCTTGCCGGCATAACGCCTGTCTATGAAGCACTGCCCGGCTGGCACGCGTCAACCGCAGGACTCACCAACTACAATCAACTGCCGCCCACGGCGAAGCGTTATCTTGACCGGTTGGCCGAGCTCGTCAACGCCCCAATCGACATCGTGTCGACCGGGCCGGATCGGCGCGAGACGATCGTTTTGCGTCACCCATTCGAAGCGTGACTATCGACAAATCGGCCGGCTGGTTGTCAACCCGGCCGAGCGGTGTGCGTTAGCTCGCTATGCCTGATCGATCGCTACGGTTGCTCGCCGGGCCGGACGCTCTCAAATCCATCAATCGCGACGGACTGCGTTTCGATGCGGTACGTGTCATTGCCGGTGCATCCGGCGGGCCGAAATGGCTAGTCTTAGCAGGGCTCGATCAGTTTCTTGCCTCGGAGGTACTGCCGGCGCTGCGACCCGGCGTCGACCTGGTGGGCAGTTCGATCGGTTCTTGGCGCCATATCTGCCTCGCGCAGCGAGAGCCGTCCGCTGCGTTAGCACGGTTTGAAAGGGCCTACATCGAGCAGGCCTACGAAACGTCGCCAACCCCTACCGAGGTTACCGCCACCAGCCAGCAGATCTTGGCGATGATGCTCGGTGATTCCGGTATCGATGACGTGTTGGGGCACCCGACACTGCGCCAGTCGATTATCACCGTTCGTTCGCGTGGTCTGACAGCGACGGAGTCGCGAGCGCGACTGGCTGCAGCGTTGCTGTTGGCCGCCGCGGCAAATGCCGGCCGTCGCGAGTGGCTGACGACGTTTTTCTCGAGGGCCGTGTTTCAAGACTCGCGCAGCCAACCCGCGTGGCTAGCGGAAGATGGCTTCAAAACAAGTGTGACGGCGCTCAGTCGAGACAACCTAGTCGATGCCGTCGTGGCCAGCGGTTCGATTCCATTGGTATTGGCAGGCGTTTGTGATCCGGTAGGCGCTCCGTCTGGAATTTATCGCGATGGTGGCGTTATCGACTACCACCTCGATTTACCGTTGTCGTCGCACAACGGCATAACGCTGTTTCCGCATTTCTATCCGACGATTACGCCAGGTTGGTTCGATAAACGCTTGTCGTCGCGGCATGCAACGCCAGGCAACTTTCGCCGCGTGTTATTGCTGTGCCCGAGCCCTCAGTTTGTTAGCCGGCTTCCGCGGAGCAAGATTCCTGACCGCAACGATTTTCGTGATCTGTCCACCGACGATCGGATCCGCGCGTGGCGGCACGTGACCGCTGAGAGTCGTCGTCTGGCCGATGAACTGGCGGAGTTGGTTGTCAACGAGCGCGTTGCCGACATTGTGGAGCCTTTAAACCTGCGCCGTGGCTAACGTGCCCTGAGGCGACTGCCATCCAATTCGCTGAGTGAGCTAATGCCCATTAACTGCATGTCGCGTTCAATCTCTTCGACCATCAATTGCATGGCACGGCTTACGCCGGCACGCCCAGCGGCGGCTAAAGCGTACAAATAAAAGCGCCCACCGGAGCAGGCGGTAGCCCCTCGAGCCAAGGCTTTAAGGACATGGGTACCGCGGCGGATACCGCCATCAACGATGATTTCGATCTGTCCCCCAACCGCGTCGGCAATTTCGGCCACCTGGTCGAACGGTGCCCGTGAGCCATCCAGCTGCCGGCCGCCGTGGTTCGAAATCATTATCGCGGTGGCACCGATAGCGACGGCTTGTTTCGCATCCGCAGCACTCATAACCCCTTTGATCGCAAATGGACCTTGCCAGCGGTCAATCATCGCGGCCGCGTCGTCCCACCGTATGCAGGTTTCCATTTGCTCATTGATGTACTGGGCTACCGAACTCGCCGCTTGGCGTTCGACATCGACGACGGCGGCAACGTTTGGTGTCTCGAACGCCGGATTGAGTAGGTAATCGAGTGTCCAGCGCGGGTGTGTTACAAAACTCGCGAGACTCGCGAGCGTTAGTTTCGGGGGCGTTGTCATGCCGGTACGAAAGTCGCGTTCACGATTGCCGGCGACGATCGTATCGACCGTCAAGGCGAGGGCGCTGAACTTGGCCGCGCGGCAGCGGTCGATAAGCGCGTTGGTAAGTCCGGCATCTTTGTGGACATAGATTTGAAACAGTCGCTGAGCGTCGTTGTACTGGCCCATCTCTTCAATACTGCGCGTCCCGATGGTGGAAATACCGTACAACGATCCGAACTCAGCAGCGGCATCGGCCACCGCCCATTCGCCGTCTGAGTGAAACAGGCGTTGCATGGCCGTTGGCGAGAAAAACAGCGGTACGTCGAGGTCGCAGCCAAGGACCTGGGTCGACATATCAACGCCGGTGACACCCGTTAGAACGTTTGGGACCAGATCGACCGTGTCGTAAGCACTCGTGTTTCTTTGCAGGGTCGATTCGTCGTCCGCACCGCCGTCGATGTAGTGAAACAGCGGTGCCGGTAAGCGGCGTCGCGCCAATTCGCGAAAATCGGTTGTGTTACGGCAATCCCTTAGTCGCATGGTGTCGCTACGGAATCGCGATGCAGGGTTACGTTGGCGAGTAGGTTAAGCGGTGTTGTAACGACACTTCTGTTCTCCGGTTCAGTAGGTGCGGTGGAAGTTCGTCTCACCGCCTGTTCGTCGAGGTAGTCCGGGTCGTAGAACTCGGTGACTGTCGCGTAGGTGTAGGCCTGGTCACCGCTCTTCGTAATCCGTAAGCGGTAACGATACGCAGCGATCGGTAAATTCTCTGAACTGCACATGGCGGTACGTAGACGCCGATGGGCTGTCTGCGCAGGATCAACGGTGCCAATCCAGAGAGACTCCTTCGCGATTTCCCACCCGGCGTTTCGGAGGGTGGCTCCAAGCGATGCACCCGCGCGGATGGTGGCGTCGACAGCGGCCAGTTCAGGAACGGGAACCGCCGCAAATTCGACGATCGCGATCGTCCGGGTGTGTCGCTCGCCTGTCGCCCTACTGTATAGCTCGCTAATTCGCAGTGACTCAGACTGATATCGAACATCGACGGCGTAATCGCCGTAGCGGGCTCGGATGCGTTCGCTATTCAAAGGACGTGGCTCGGTATCGGCGGCGCAGCCCACCAGGCTGGCCAGTGCCGCAGCCCAGGCGATTACCCGCACAGTGAGTCTCCGCTCGTTAAAGCCGCCCAGTATCGCGTATTGACGGTCGATTGCAATGCGCTTTGTTAGGACGCTACGGCATAATGGTGAGCGGAGGTTTTACCGTGTTGACACTCGACCGAAATTACTTGGACGCAATTCCGGCTCTGCTCAAACGCATGGGGCAGACGGGCGAGCCGCTGCCTCAATTGCCAGACTCAGCGCCCGACGCGGCGCTTATGGCCGTGCTTGAGACCGTTGCCGAGCGCCTCCGTGACAATTTCCCCTATCCGCATCCGCTGTACGCGGGCCAGATGCTCAAACCGCCGCATCCGGTGGCGCGTTTGGCCTACACCCTGGCGTTATGGATTAACCCAAACAATCATGCGCTGGATGGGGGACGGGCGAGCTCGGCGTTAGAGAAGGAGGCGGTTGCTGCGTTAGCCGCGATGGTCGGTTGGCAGGACGGTTTTCTTGGCCACCTGACGAGTGGCGGCACCGTCGCTAACCTCGAAGCGCTGTACGTCGCGGGGCAGCTAGTGCCTGGTAAGCGTATTGTCGCGTCGACCGAATCGCATTACACGCACGAACGGCTCTGCGGTGTCTTAAAGCTGCCATTCGCGGCTATCAGCACCAACGAAAACGGGGCGATGGACATAACAGCTCTGGAACGGGAGTTGGCTGGCGGGGACGTCGGTACCGTTGTCGTGACACTGGGTACCACCGGCCTCGGAGCGATTGATCCGTTGGATGCCGTGTTGGCCCTGCGCGCCCGGTATGATTTTCGGGTTCATGTCGACGCTGCCTACGGCGGCTACTTTACGTTGGCGGCAGATGCGCTCACGGGCGTGGCACAAAATGCCTACGCGTATCTTGCCGAGGTCGATTCGATTGTCATCGATCCGCATAAGCATGGGTTGCAGCCCTATGGTTGCGGGTCGGTTCTGTTCCGTGATGCATCGGTCGCCCAGTATTACGCACACGGATCGCCCTACACGTATTTCTCTTCCGATGACTTACACCTCGGCGAGATCAGTTTGGAGTGCTCGCGTGCCGGGGCGAGTGCAGTTGCGCTTTGGGCCACGCAACAGTTGTTGCCGATGCGTCGCGATGGGTCATTCGCGGATGGTTTACGAGCGAGCATTAACGCAGCGCGTTTACTGCACGATCGGCTGAGCCGCGATGCACATAGTTCGCCGTTGTTGGAGCCTGCCTTGGATATCGTCGTCTGGGCACCGCTCGCCGCCACCGCGACGGCGGTGTCTCGGCTCAGTCAAGCGATATTCGAGGAAACTGCAGCACTGGGTTTGCACCTGGCAACGTTGCGGGTCTCCGCTGAAACGGCGGCGCGGCGCTGGCCGTCGATTGAAATGGACGCGCCTGAAATTACCTGCTTGCGTTCGGTGTTGATGAAGCCTGAACACGAGACGTGGCTCGATACGATTTGGGAACGGTATTGCCAGGGCGCAACGCTTGCCCGACAGAAAGGGCAACAACAGGGGTGGCTACCTTGAAGCGAGCGATTGTGATTGTGTTGGATTCGTTCGGGGTCGGTGCGAGCGATGATGCCGAGCGGTTTGGTGATGTTGGCGCGAACACGTACCGCAGTGTCAGCGAGTCACGTCGCGAAAGCGGGCACGCGCTCCTTATTCCGGAACTGACGCGGCTTGGCTTGCAACATGCCGCTGCGGCGGCCGATCCGCGTGTTGGCCCGCCGCCACCGACATCGGTCGACGGTGCGTGGGGTTACGCGGCAGAGCTTTCAAGCGGTAAGGACACACCGAGCGGGCATTGGGAGCTGGCGGGTGTGCCGGTGTTGTTCGATTGGGGCTACTTCAGCGACCGTGAGAATTCGTTTCCCGAGACGCTGTTGGCGACGCTGATCGAGCGCGGTGAGCTGCCCGGAATACTCGGCAATTGTCACGCCTCCGGTACAACGATCATCGCCGAGTTGGGAGAGGAGCATCGGCGCAGCGGCAAGCCGATTGTTTACACATCGGCCGATAGCGTGCTGCAAATCGCCTGCCACGAAGAGAGTTTTGGTTTGCAGCGGCTCTATCAGCTTTGCGAATTGGCACGAGAACTTGTTGACGACTACAACGTTGGCCGAGTTATCGCACGCCCGTTTGTTGGTACGCCGTCGACCGGTTTTGTGCGCACCGGCAATCGTCGCGATCTCACCGTACCGCCGCCCAGCGAAACGGTATTGGATAAATTGGTTGCGGCCGGTGGGACGGTCATTAGCGTGGGCAAGATCGCCGACATTTTCGCCCATCAAGGCATCAGCCAGACCGTGAAGGCGGTCGGCAACGATGCGTTGATGGCGGCCACATCGGAGGCGCTGGCGAGCGCTGACGACCGCACCTTGGTATTCACCAATTTGGTCGATTTCGACATGTTGTACGGTCACCGGCGCGATACGGCGGGCTATGCGGCGGCGCTAGAGCGATTCGATCAACAGCTCGGCGAATTGCGCCGGCAACTCAGACCGGATGACCTACTGGTGCTCTGTGCCGATCACGGCTGTGACCCGGAATGGCCTGGGTCGGATCATACGCGCGAATACATACCGGTCATCGCCGCTGGCAATGCCGTTTCTGCGGGGCCCTTGGGCAGGCGCTCGAGCTTCGCGGACGTTGGCCAATCGCTGGCAGAATACTTTGGTCTGGAACCGATGGACTACGGTCAGAGTTTTCTCGTGCCGTAGTCACTCGATCAGCGTCGCCGTGGGGACCCTGTGGCAAACTATACGTCGCTTGCAGTTCGGATAACCACCATGCCAACGAAACACATGAACGCCGGTCCAGGCGATTTCGCCGAAACGGTTTTGATGCCCGGCGATCCGCTACGGGCGAAGTACATTGCCGAGACGTACCTTGACGATGCACGCCAGGTCACGGACGTGCGAAATATGCTGGGATTCACGGGTACGTATCGGTCGATGCCGGTCTCGGTTATGGCGCACGGCATGGGCATTCCGTCGATCTCTATCTACGCCAGCGAATTGATGAGCGAGTACGGTGTACGCCGTTGCGTGCGAGTCGGTAGTTGCGGAACGGTTAATGCGGCCACGCGACTTCGCGACGTCATTATCGCCATGGGCGCGTGTACCGACTCCGGCGTCAACCGGATGCGATTCGGGGGTTACGACTATGCCCCAATCGCGAGTTTTAGTTTGTTACGCACGGCCGTGGATGTCGCCGAGGAACAGGCGGTTCGCTACCAAGTTGGCAACATATTTTCCGCCGATTTGTTTTATACGCCCGATACCGCGATGTTCGACACGATGGAACGTTACAACGTCTTGGGTCTCGAAATGGAAGCCGCAGGGCTTTACGCACTTGCGGCTGAGCATAATGTCGATGCGCTGGCGATTTGCACCGTCTCTGACAATATTCGTACCGGTGCAGCACTGTCTGCAGATGAGCGTCGCTCGACATTCGACGACATGATTAAAGTGGCGCTTGAAACGGTGTACCGACATGCCTGAGACGGCCGCTATCGTTGCTAAGGCTAGCGCGATCCCTCCGTCCATTCTGCATGTACCGGTCGATACGGTCGGTGTTGAGGATCGCGTTGCCCGCCTGGGCGCACGCAGCGTTAAGAAAGAAGCGAAGCGGTTGGCGTTGTTGCAGGTTTTATCGATGCTGGATTTGACGACGTTGGAAGGGCAGGACACGCCCGGCAAGGTGCGTCAACTTTGCCAAAAAGCGCGCTGTCTCGACGCCAGCATGCCGGAATTGCCGTCCGTAGCTGCCGTGTGCGTCTATCCAACGCTGGTCGACGTTGCCAAGGGGGCCTTGCAAGGCAGCGGCATTAAGGTCGCCGCTGTGGCAACGGCGTTTCCATCGGGCATGGCACCACTCGACGTAAAGCTTGCCGATACGCGTGCAGCGGTGGAGCTGGGTGCCGACGAAATCGACATGGTGATATCCCGAGGCGCGTTGCTGGCGGGCAGGTACGACACCGTATTTGACGAGATTCAAGCGGTGAAAGACGCTGCCGGTGGCGCACACCTAAAAGTTATTTTGGAAACCGGAGAGCTTGGAACGCTCGAGGTCGTTCGCACGGCGAGCATGTTGGCAATGTACGCCGGGGCCGATTTCATCAAGACCTCAACGGGGAAAATTCAGCCAGCGGCTACACTTCCGGTAACACTGGTCATGCTGCAGGCGATTCGTGACTACGAAAAGCAGACCGGGCGGGTCGTTGGTATGAAGCCTGCCGGCGGTATTTCGACGTCCAAGCTGGCGATTCGTTACTTGGTGATGGTCAAAGAGACACTGGGGGACTCATGGCTAACACCGGAACGCTTTCGTTTCGGGGCCAGTTCATTAGCGAACGATGTACTGATGCAGTTGCGAAAACAAACGACCGGTTCGTATCAATCGGCGGACTACTTCTCGAAGGACTAGCGATGAGTGACAACAACCCAACGGCAGGTCCTTGGCAGTACGCCAGTGCGCCGGAGGCGACCGACCATATTCTGTTGGACGAGCGCTATGAGCTTTTTATTGGCGGACGTTTCGTTGCGCCGAAGAGCAACGACTATCGCGAGACGATTAACCCGGCAACGGAAGACTCGCTGGCGCAGTGGGCTGCTGGCGACAGTGCCGATATCGATGCCGCCGTAAGCGCCGCGCGAAAAGCCCAACGGTCCGTATGGGGAAAGATGAAGCCGGTGGAGCGTGGCAAATATTTGTTTCGCATTGCGCGGATGATCCAGGAGCGTGCTCGTGAATTCGCGGTTATCGAATCGATGGACGGTGGCAAGCCGATCCGCGAGTCACGCGATATCGATGTACCGTTGGCCGCTGCACACTTCTTCTACTACGCCGGTTGGGCAGACAAACTGGCGTACGCATTCCCCGGTGGTGAGCCGCGGCCACTCGGCGTCGCTGGTCAAATAATCCCGTGGAATTTCCCGCTGTTGATGGCTGCGTGGAAAATCGCGCCGGCTTTGGCAACTGGCAATACCGTTGTTTTGAAGCCGGCGGAAACGACACCGCTGACAGCCATGAAGCTGGCCGAGCTGATTCAAGAAGCCGGTTTGCCCGATGGTGTTGTCAACATCGTGACGGGCGACGGCACGGCGGGGGCCGCTCTGGTAGGACATGCCGGTATCAACAAACTGGCATTTACGGGCTCGACCGCCGTTGGCCGCGAGATTCAGCGCCAGTTAGCCGGTTCATCGACGCGTTACACACTGGAACTCGGTGGCAAAGCGGCCAATATCGTTTTCGCCGATGCCGCACTCGATGAAGCGGTCGAGGGAATCGTTAACGCCATTTTCTTCAACCAGGGCCATGTCTGTTGTGCGGGCTCGCGATTGCTTGTGCAGGAATCTGTCGCCGACGAGTTGCTCGACAAGTTACGCGCCCGGATGGAGTCATTGCTTGTCGGTGACCCGTTGGATAAGAACACCGACATCGGGGCGATTAATTCGTCAGAGCAGTTGCAGCGGATTCGACATTACCTAGCGCTTGGTGTTGATGAAGGCGCCTCGCTATACCAAACCACAGCGGTATTGCCGACGCGCGGCTACTATTGCGCACCCAGTCTTTTTACTAACGTCAGTCAGTCCCATCGGGTTGTACAGGAAGAGATCTTCGGTCCGGTGCTAACGGTGCAGACGTTTCGAACATTCGATGAAGGGCTGTCCAAAGCGAACAACACGCCGTATGGGCTATCCGGTGGTGTGTGGACAGACAAAGGATCGAAGATCTTTCAGATGTCGAGCCAGATTCGCGCTGGGGTCATTTGGGCAAATACGTTTAATAAGTTCGATCCAACGGCACCGTTCGGTGGTTACAAAGAGTCTGGCGTCGGTCGTGAGGGTGGTTTGCATGGTCTTGATGCTTACGTCGAACTGGGACGCCGTGGAGCGCGCCGATGAGTCGCGATAAAGAGTCACCGCGGCTGCGCGTTGCCAAAACCTACAAGCTGTTCATCGGTGGGGGCTTTCCGCGCAGTGAATCGGGTCGGTATTTCGCCCTCGCCAGTAGCGGCGGTAAGCTGACAGCCAACGTGAGCCGAGCGAGTCGCAAGGACTTTCGCGAGGCTGTTGTCGCGGCGCGAGCGGCACAGCCGTCTTGGGCAGCGAGTTCTGCGTATCTGCGCGGACAAATCGTTTACCGAATTGCCGAGATGCTCGAGGATCGGGCGTCGCAGTTCATCACTGAGCTTCGCGAGCAAGGCCGTTCTCAAGCGCGAGCGCGAGCCGAGGTGCAAACCAGTATCGATCGATTGGTCTATTTCGCCGGTTGGGCGGACAAATACCAGCAGGTTTTTTCGAGCGTTAACCCCGTCGCAAGCTCACATTTTTGTTTCTCAATGCTAGAGCCGATGGGAGTGATTGCGGTGCTTGCGCCGGAGCGCAGCGCTCTACTCGGGTTGGTAACGAATGTCGCGACCGCCATTGTTGGGGGTAACACCGTTGTCGCCTTGGCGTCCGAGGCACGGCCGCTATCGGCGATTAGCTTTGCGGAGGTACTGCAATCCAGCGATGTGCCCGACGGGGTTGTCAATCTCTTGACGGGCTATCGGACGGAGCTTGCTGAACACTTTGCATCGCACATGGATGTCAACGCACTGGTCTGTTGCGATGTCGATGTGCTGCCCCCTGATGGTCCAGCCGTGGGTACAGCCGATAACATCAAACGTCTGATCGACCGCACCGACATCGATTGGCGTACGTCAGCGGACCCTTACCTGATTCGCGAGACGCAAGAGATCAAGACCACTTGGCATCCAATCAGCCGTTAAGGCGTCGGTAAGCGGTTTTTCGGTAGACGCGCGCCAACTTGTTGTATGGCGACTGCGCCGCAGCGCATAGCGAACCGAAGTGCCGCCTCGTTGTCGTGAGAACGTGTCCATTCATAAAGAAAGCCGCCTGCGAACGCATCACCGGCACCGGTTGTATCGATGACCGTCTCGACCGATTCGGCCGGAGCCGATATGGACAGCTCGCCATCGACGACACTGGCGCCCTCGCCCGAGCGCGTAATGACACACAATGCACCGACATCCGCAGCGCTCGCCAAAGCGGCGTCGACCGAGTCGGTGCCAAACAAAGCATGAAACTCTGTCTCGTTGCCGATCGCTATCGTGATGCTGCTACCGATCAAGCGTTGGAAGGTCTGCAGATGACGTTCCACGCAGAAGGAATCAGACAGCGACAATGCGACTCGACTCTCCGTCGGCAATTCTCGAATCAATTTGTCGATAGCAGCCGGTCCATGCGGGGTATCGAATAGATAGCCTTCGACAAGGACGACTTCAGGCGATCCGACCGTTTGGCTATCGATATCGTCAGGCTCAAGTTCGGTGCAGGCGCCGAGATAGGTCTGCATCGTTCGCTGGCCGTCGGGCGTGATCAAAACGTGTGAGCGTGCTGTTGGCGCGTGTCGTGTCTCGGGCGGCAAACGTGTATCGACGCCGATCGAGCGCATATCGTGTGTAAACACTTCACCAAACTGGTCATCGGCTACGCGGCCTATGTAGGCCGCCGTCCCGCCGAGCTGTGCAAACAAAGCGACGCTGTTGCCGACGGACCCCCCCGACATTTCGATCGTCGGCCCGAGCTTGGCATACAACGCACGGGCTTCATCGGCCTCGATCAGTGTCATCGATCCTGCTGGCGCGCCCAGCGCGTCAATAAATTCGGGTTCGACATGCGCCAGGATATCAACGATGGCATTGCTGATCCCCAGCAAGCGATGGGAAAAGGTCATAGCTGTCTCTGATTGGTGGGTTGGTGAGGGGGCGTTACGACTTCGATGCGCGAGTGCGCGCCATCTGGGCACGGCAGTCGTCGATGACGTCAGCCGCGACTGGCTTGTATTGTCGGAGTTCTTCGTCCGATAAACCGTCTAGTTCGTACGGTAGTACGAGCCAATCCCTGGTCTCGTGCAAAAAGTAATCTGGCGTACGCTTAGTTTTGGGACTGGGGCGGTACCACAGTGTTGCGACACGGATATCGTGGGGGCAGTTACAACGTGCTTTGCGAGCAAGTTTCTTGCGCACGGCATCCACACTTCGACCGGTGCTGTAAACATCGTCGACGATCAGCATCGAGTGTTGTTGTTCGACCATGCGCAGGACGTAGTCCAAGCCATGAACACGCGTACGGCGTTTGCCTTCGAGACGGTCGCTGTACGAGCCCGGCCCCTCGTAGGACGTACGAATCGCGAAGTGATCCATATCGACACCGAAATACTCAAGGCCCTCTTGCACGGCGATCCCAACCGCGCTGCCGCCTCGCCAAATGCCGATCAAGAAATCCGGCTGAAAACCGTCTTCATGGATCTTGGCGGCCAGTCGAAAGGAATCGAGTAGCAGCGTATCGGCGTCGATAAATGTTTTCTGCATTTGTAACGGTGCGCGGGCAAGCGGTGCGGTGTAGCATGCAAGGCGACGAAGTATAACGCCCACCCGGACTGTTCTGCGATGGAAAAAATCGTGTTGAGCGCGCAACAGCTGCTCGATGACTCGTACCGATTGGCTGGCAAGGTTCTGATGGCCGGTTTTGAGCCGACGATGATTATCGCGATCTGGCGCGGCGGTGCGCCCGTAGGTATGGCGGTGCAGGAGTTTGTGCGCTATTGCGGAATCGATACCGATCACATTGCCATACGCACATCGTCATACACAGGTGTCGATCAGCGTCGCAGTAAAGTACGGGTCATGGGGCTCGATTACATTATCAACAAAATTACGCCAGATGATCGGGTGCTTATCGTCGATGATGTATTTGATACGGGTCATACCATTGCCGCTGTTCTCGATGAAATTCGAGCACAAGCCCGGGGCAATACGCCGCAGGAGATGCGAGTCGCGGTACCGTGGTTCAAACCAACCCGCAATCAGACCGATTTAACGCCCGATTTTTTCGTCTATGAAACGAGCGCGTGGCTGGTGTTTCCACACGAGTTGGACGCATTGCCACCCGAGGAAATGTTGGCGTTACGGCCGGAGCTGCATGACGTGGTCGTGCAGTACCGCGCTACGCGGAGTGGCTAATCGTCGAAATCGAAATCGTCGAGATCGCGCATCGCTTGTAGCAAGCGTTTCTCTTCCATCAGCGATTCGAGTCGCTGCCGCGCGCCAGCCGCGTCATTGCCGCCCGACTGGACGGTTTCGATATCGCTAACCAGTTGCTCAACGTTAATCTCAACCGAGTCATCCGATAGGTTACTGCTCGTTAAGATTTGCGTATCGGTCAAACCTTCTTCATCGACTTCATCTTCGTCGACCACGTTATTATCGATGTCGTTTTTTTCAACCATCGCTACGGATCCCTAAAAGTAGGTGGGTAGGACTGCGATGGCCGCATGTATAGCCCGTTTTGTTAAGTCGCGCAATAACGGTTTGTCGGGGTGTGAACCAGTTCCTGTGTCTATTGGACCAAGGTATTGAGCTCAAAGATCGGCAGCAAGATGGCCAGCACGATCAATAGAACCATGATTCCCATAACAACGACGATGAGCGGCTGCAACAAGCCGAGCATTGCCGCAATCAGGCCCTGAATCTCCCGCTCCTGATTGCCCGATGCTTTATCGAGCATCGCTTCGAGCTCGCCGCTCGCCTCACCGCTGGCTAACAAGTGAATCGTCATCGGTGGGAACAGTTTGCTCGCGCCCAGTGAGCGGGCGATACCGGCCCCTTCGCGGATACGCGATGTCGCCTCAGCGACCGCCTCGCGCATCGGCAGATTATCGATAACCTCACCACTAATGCGCAGCGCCTCAAGCACCGGTACGCCACTCCCGGCGAGTATGCCGAGGGTGCGCGTAAACTGCGCGGTGTTAAAGCCGCGGGAGATTTTGCCGAATACCGGTAAGCGGAGTTTTATGCGGTGCCAGCCGCGCTTGGGTCCGTCTTGCGCAAGCAGCCAACGCAGTCCAGCGACGACGGCGATCACACCGATGATCAATGCCCACCACCAATCGCGGATGAAATCGCTGGCGCCGATCACCGCCACAGTAAGGGCCGGCAACTCGCCGCCGCTTTGGGTAAACACTTGGACGACCTTGGGCACGACGTACGCCAGCATCAAAATAACGATCAGCACGACGAACAACAACATAACGATCGGGTAGATAAGCGCATTACGCATTTGCTGGCGGATCGCTTGCTGCGACTCCGTGTAGTCCGCTAAGCGCTCGAGGACGGTGTCTAAATGACCGGATTGCTCACCGGCGGCGGCGGTAGCGCGGTAGAGGCTTGGAAATGCTTGCGGAAAGTCGCCAAGGCCGTCAGCCAGCGAGTGCCCCTCCATGACCTTGCTACGCACGCCGAGGACAATGCTCTGGACCCGTTGTTTTTCGCTTTGCTGACCGACCGCCAGTAACGCCTCTTCCAAGGGCAAGCCGGCTTGGACCAGCGTCGCCAGCTGGCGGGTCAATAGGGCGAGATCGCTCGCACTGATTCCACGTCGTAGCCCTAACGAGCCTTGCCGTCGCGATTCTTTTTCCGCGGACTCAGTGACCTTCAGCGGCAGTAGTGCGCGCTCGCGCAAGATTTGGCGGACATGCCGCGGCGTATCGCCTTCGAGAATGCCGCGTTTTTCTTTACCGGCGCCATCCAGCGCGACGTATTCAAATGCACCCATCAGTAAAAAGCCGCTCGGTTGTCAGTGCACGCGCGTGCGCGTTGTGTCAGTCCTCGCGGGTTACCCGCAGGACTTCTTCGAGTGTGGTTACGCCTTGCAACGCTTTTTCACGGCCATCGTCACGGATGCTCGGACTGAGCGTTCGGGCGTGACGTTCTAGATCGTGCTCGCCAGCGCCATCATGAATCATTGTGCGGAGCGTGTCGTCGATCGGAACGAGTTCATAGATGCCGGTA
Source organism: Pseudomonadota bacterium (assembly GCA_038749025.1). GTDB lineage: Bacteria > Pseudomonadota > Gammaproteobacteria > Steroidobacterales > Woeseiaceae > JBCAXA01. The sequence goes on from JBCDIL010000023.1 coordinate 37,752, forward strand.
CGCCCTTTGAACCCGGTACCGCTGCCCGCATCTTCACCGGGTCGATACAAGGTGGCTGCTTCGCCATCGGATAGATTCAGCGCACGAGCTTCGTAATCGCGGGCGTCGTAGGCTTCTTTGGTGTCGTCGTCAAGCACGCGTACCAGTCGCTGCGCCAAAACGCCGATCAAGCTCGAGGACAACAGAAACGGCTCGACCCCCATGTCGCGTAAACGCGTCACGGCACCGACCGCCGAATTGGTGTGCAGCGTCGATAACACGAGGTGCCCGGTCAAACTCGCTTGGACGGCGATCTCGGCCGTCTCTAGATCGCGGATCTCACCGACCATGACCACATCAGGGTCTTGGCGGAGGATGGCCCGAAGGCCACGGGCGAAGGTCATCTCGACCTTGGTATTGACCTGGGTCTGACCGATACCATCGATGTAGTACTCGATCGGGTCTTCGACCGTCATGATGTTGCGGCTATTGTCGTTAATCGTCTCGAGAGCCGCGTACAACGTGGTCGTTTTGCCGGAACCGGTTGGACCGGTAACCAAAATAATGCCGTGTGGTTTGTGGATCAGCTCATCCATCGTTCCCAGCGTTTGTTTCGCCATCCCGAGTTGGGCGAGATCCAGCCGACCCGCTTGTTTGTCCAGTAAGCGCAGGACAACCCGTTCGCCGTGGCCCGACGGCATCGTCGAGACACGAACGTCGACGGCACGGCCGGCAATTTTCAACGAAATACGGCCGTCTTGCGGTAAGCGCTTCTCGGCGATGTCGAGTTTCGACATCACTTTGATGCGCGAGACGACCAGTGGCGCGACGGCGCGGCGTGTTTGTAAGACTTCGCGCAGAACACCATCTACCCGGAAGCGAACCATCAGTCGGTTCTCATACGGCTCGATGTGAATATCGGATGCGTTCTCTTTGACCGCCTCGGTCAATACCGCATTGATAAGCCGAATGATGGGTGCATCGTCGTCGCTCTCGAGGAGATCAGACGGCTCGGGCAGCTCCTGTGCAACCTGTAGCAAGTTGGTGTCGTCATCGAGGCCTTCGGCCATTTGCATGGCTTGGCTCGTACCGCTTTCGTATGCTTGCTGCAGCATCGCATCGAACGCATCCGGCGATACGCGGGTTAGCTTCAGTGGAGCGGTCGCGATTCGGTGTACTTCCGCCAGCGATAGCGGTGACGTTCCGGTTCGGTAGACGGTCTCGGCAAAACCGTTTTCGTAACCACGAATCAAAACGCCATGGCGTTTCGCGAACGAAAACGGCAGTGTACGGCCGCCCTCGGTGACAGGCGCGGCATCAGGATCGAGCGCCGGAGTTTCTACGGTTGCCTCATCACCGGCCAGTGTGATCGAGACGTCTGTGCTCACGGGGTCTCCTCGCCAACGTCGCGCAGGTCAACCGGTTCGGCTTCCGACGGTCGGTACGACTCGACCGGTGGTAACAACGGTTGGCCTTGCGTTGCGCGTACGCCCTCAAGTTGGATGTCGCGAATGTAGTTGTACTTGGCGTTCGTCTCGATCGCGGTTTGCGTGCCATCGCGAAGAATCTTCGGTCGAATGAATACCATCAGATTGGTTTTCTCCTTCGATCGATTAGTGGCCTTGAACAAGTTACCGAGAATCGGAATACGGCCAAGCAGGGGGACTCGTTGCTCGCTCTCGCGGTACTCATCATCGATCAGTCCGCCGAGTACCAGGATGCCACCATCGTCGACAATAACGGAGGTCTCGATAACGCGCTCGTTGGTGATCAGATCGGAGGCGGTAACGGCCGACGTACTAATGCTCGACGTCTCCTGGCGGATGTTCAATAGGATCGCATTGCCCTCATTGATTTGTGGCGTGATCTCAAGCAGCGTCCCAACGCGTTCGCGGTTAATTGTCTGGAACGGGTTTACACCGTTGTTCACGCCGCCGCCGGTGTTGGAAAACGAACCGGTAACAAACGGCACTTCCTGGCCGACTTCGATACGGGCTTCTTCGTTATCCATTGTGACGATCGTTGGGGTCGAGATGATATTGGTGTTGCCGTCGCCAGCCAGTGCCGAGATGATGGCGCCGAAACTAATGCCGTTGTCGGTAATTCTACCGAGGCCGAAGGTCGCGCCCGTGCCGATCAAGCCGGCGGCTTGCGCCAGGTCATTGCCGTCTCCCGCGGTACCTGCCGTGGCGAGTGCGCTCGAGATCGTGCGTCGATCAGAGCCCGGAAAGTCAGTTGATGCAAACGGTGTGTTGCCCTCGGTATCGTAGGCGGCCCAGGTCACGCCAAGATCGAGATTATTGTCGAGCGATACTTCAACGATGATCGCTTCAACCAGAACTTGCGCGCGGCGAATATCGAGCTTGTCGACGACGCCCATCAGCGAGCGCATGATCTTGGGCGGTGCCGTGACGATCAACGCGTTGGTTTGTTCGTCCGCCCAAATACTGAAAGGCGCATTCGTTTGCGCGCCAGCCGCACCGTTAGCACCGCCCTCGGCTGCCTCTTGGAACTGTGATTGCAGTTTGTCGGCGAGCTCCGTGGCATTCGCGTAGCGTAAATAGCGAACCTGCATGTTGCCGCCGTCTTCAAGCGGTGTATCAAGATGAGCGATCAATGCCCGTAGCCGCAAACGCGAGCTGCGTTCGCCGCCGATCAGAATGCTATTGGTTCGTTCGTCGGCGACAAGGTTCGTGGCCGAGGACTGGTCGGGCCTCGGCTGACCAGCGAGTGACTGCAACACGCGCACGAGTTCCGTCGCCGACGCGTGCAGCAATGGCACCACTTCAATCTCCTCGTCACCCGCTTGGTCGATCCGACGGATGATTCTGAGCATCCGCTGCACGTTGGCGGCGCGGTCCGAAATGATCAGCATATTCGACGGCGCGTGTGCCGCCAGATGACCGTACTGCGGCACTAACGGCCGCAAGATGGGTACTAACTGCGCTGCACCCACGTTTTGAACTTCGATAACGCGAGTGACGACGTCATCGGGCGCGGCATCGCCTAACGACGACGGCCCGCCAGGCATTTGCCGGACATTGGCGTTCGGCAGAATCTTCACGATACCGGCGTTCTCGACCGCAACGTAGCCGTACACTTCAAGAATCGACAGAAATGTCTCGTAGAAGGCGTCCGGCGTCATTGGTTGGCTAGACAACATGGTGACTTCGGCGTTGACCCGCGGGTCGACGATGAAGCTCTTGCCGGTGACGGCGCTGACCGCCTCGACGACTTGGCGAATATCGGCTTGTTTGTAGTTAGGCGTAATGCCGCCGTCCTGATCCTGTGCTAACGCCGACTGGGTTGCGAATAACAGCACACACAGTGTTGACAAGCGGATGAAGGGTCGGCGGAGTACGTGTCGAACGGGCGTGTTCATCGAAGTGGTCGGGCCTTCGTTATTGGTTATTTGGGTCAAGCTGACTGGTACTCAGCGTTAGCTGCTGCGGCTGACCGTTGCGTTCAATGGTGACCGAGACCGACGTGGCGTCGCCCAGCGATCGGAAAACTTGCATGCCTTGCCGTGGGTCGGTCATTGGCGTGCCGTTAATTTCAGTAACGAGATCGCCGGGGCGCAAACCCAACGCAGCGAACTGTTTGCGATCTTTGCCCGGGTAGACCCGGTAACCTTTTTGTTGGCCGCCGCTAAAGTACGGCTGCGGCCGGATGATGTCGGTAAGGCTTGCGACATTTTCGGTCAGCGCTTGTTGCACGCTTTGGGTAGACCGTGAGCGCGAGTTGCTGACCCGCGTCGGTCGGCTAACTCGGCGTGTTGTGCTCGCTTTGCCTTTGAACTCTTGCGGCAAGTCTAGAGACGTTAAGCGCCCAGACTGGTTCAATATGACGCGCAGCCGTTCAACGGCGTGCAGCGTGACCCCTTGTGCGATCGTGTCCTTGACGGCGTAGACTTTTTCCTTGCGCTGCGCATCGGCGATGATGGCTCGAGCGAAGTCGGGGTCGTCGGCCGCGATGGTGCCTTTTAGCTCGAGGTTGAGCGTCGTCTTGTCAACGACCTCTGTTCTTACCGGCTGCGGGTCGACTTTTGCCGGGTCCAAATCACCGAATAACAGGCCGCTTCGAATGGCCGCTGTGTTGTACGCCGGTGCGTCGGCGCGTTCGACCGTGGCGGCTGAACTGCGCGGTGCCAAGGCCTCGTCAGCCGGTGACGATGAGTCGAAGAAGGCGAACAGAATGTTGGCGATTTGCCAACCGATCAACACGACGAGCGCGAGTGTGATCCACTTCGGCAATACTGCCGATGCGCGGCCGGCGAGATCGGCCGGTGCGATGGCGGAAAAGCGGTCGATTTTCAGGGAAGCAGCCATATGCGTATCGATTTGTCAGCGAAGGTTTGTAAGGGGTTTCTTACAGCTTCAACGCAGGCTGCCGATGATAAGGGTCAGCATCGAGGCGAACAAGCGTAAACTTTGCGCAAAATCAGTACTTTTCGTGATTTTCGTGCACCACGTCACGGCTCCCGGCAGCGCGCCAGAGACAAGCGCTGTTGGAACAACGCGTTAGCGGGTTTCGCGGTTGGATTATGTCGCTTCGAGGCGACAAAGTGGCGTTGGCCGAGTCCGTGTACTTCACTGCCGAACCCGGGTATTTTGGCCCTTGAAGTGAGTCGCGATGGACACATTTCTGACCTCGAACCAACCCCGATTGGGTGGGTACGCCGTTCGTGCCCGCCGTACATGCAAGAAAGCCCATGAGTGAACCCGGAAGCGACGAAAAAGACGCGATCGGCAGCTACGAGCTGGCCGTCGACGAGGCGAAACCCAAGCTCAAGAAGCCGCCGCTATACCGCGTCGTGTTGATTAACGACGATTACACGCCGATGGAATTCGTGGTCAATGTGCTTGAGAGTATTTTCGGCATGGATCGGCCGCAAGCGACGCGGATCATGCTCGAAGTGCACACCAAAGGAAAAGGGACCTGTGGCGTCTACACACACGAGATTGCCGAGACCAAGGTCGCCCAGGTAAGTACCTACGCGCAGCAGAATCAGCACCCACTGCTGTGCACGATGGAGGAGGCTTAAATCCGCCCATGCTCAATTCCGAACTCGAATATTGTTTGAACACGGCGTTTCAAAGCGCCCGTGAGCAACGCCACGAATTCATGACGGTCGAGCACTTGTTGCTGGCGTTACTCGACATACCGCTTGTCTATGACGTCTTACGTGGCTGCGATGCCGATGTCGCAAGGCTGCGCAAGGATCTGAAGGCATTCATCGATGACTCAACGCCGCGACTGGAAGAGGACGCGGACCAGGACGCCCAGCCAACGCTCGGTTTCCAGCGCGTGCTGCAGCGCGCTGTTTACCACGTTCAGCAAACCGGCAAGAGCGAGGTGAACGGCGCGAATGTGTTGGTGGCGATTTTCAGCGAAAAACAGTCGCAGGCGGTTTACCTACTGAACATGATGGACATCGACCGACTCGATGTCGTCAATTACATCTCGCACGGTCTTACACGCGGTCGCGAAGAGGCCGACGCTAGCGGTGACAACACGCATGCCGAGGGCAGCAGCGACGCGGAAGCCGATGGTGGGGCACTGGTTCGCTATGCGACCAATCTCAATGAGAAAGCGAGCGCGGGGCGTATCGATCCGCTGATCGGGCGGACCGTAGAGGTTGAGCGAACCGTCGAAATTCTCTGCCGGCGGCGCAAAAACAATCCGCTGTACGTCGGTGATGCTGGGGTCGGCAAAACGGCGATTGCCGAGGGCCTCGCACGTTTAATCGTTGAGGAGCAAGTCCCCGAGGTGCTCCTTGATGCGACGATTTACGCGCTCGACCTTGGCGCATTGGTTGCCGGTACGAAGTACCGCGGTGATTTTGAAAAACGTCTGAAAGGCGTACTCAGCGAGGTTCGCGAGCAGCCGGGCGCGATCCTGTTTATCGACGAGATCCACACGATCATCGGGGCGGGCGCGGCATCGGGCGGCGTGATGGATGCATCGAACCTGATCAAACCGGTGCTGGCGAACGGCGAGCTGCGTTGCATCGGTTCAACGACATACCAAGAGTATCGAGGTATTTTTGAAAAAGATCATGCACTTGCACGGCGTTTCCAGAAAATAGATGTCATTGAGCCAACCGTGGCGGAGACCATTGAGATTCTCGCTGGCTTGAAAAGCCGGTTCGAAGAACACCACGGTATCCAGTACACGGACGCCTCCCTCACGGCGGCGGCTGAGCTTGCCGCCAAACACATCAACGATCGGCAGTTACCGGACAAGGCGATTGACGTCATCGACGAGGCCGGCGCCAATTTGCGTCTTAAACCCGAGGATGACCGCCCTGACGAAGTGACCGTCGAGACGGTGCAGCACATCGTTGCGAAGATGGCCCGGATTCCTGAGAAAACCGTTTCAGCGACCGACCGCAGCGTCCTGAAAAATCTCGAGCGTGATCTCAAGCTGGTTATTTTCGGTCAAGACGAGGCGATTCAGACCTTGGCCGGTGCGATCAAAATGGCCCGCTCAGGCCTGAACGATGAGGACAAACCGGTCGGCTCGTTCCTGTTCGCTGGCCCGACCGGTGTCGGTAAGACCGAAGTGACCCGCCAGTTGGCGTTATCGCTCGGTATCGAGCTCATTCGCTTCGACATGTCCGAGTACATGGAACGCCATACCGTGTCGCGTCTGATCGGTGCACCGCCCGGATACGTCGGTTTTGATCAAGGTGGTTTACTGACCGAAGCAGTCAACAAGAACCCGCATGCCGTTGTCTTGCTCGATGAGGTCGAGAAAGCCCATCCGGAGGTGTTCAACCTGTTGCTGCAGGTCATGGACCACGGCACGTTGACCGACAATAACGGGCGGCAAGCCGACTTCCGCAACGTTATCCTAGTCATGACAACCAACGCCGGTGCCGAACAAATGAGTCGCGCCAGCGTTGGGTTCGCGGAACAGGATCACTCAAGCGACGGGATGGAAATCATTCGCCGTAGTTTCACGCCGGAGTTTCGCAATCGCTTGGATGCGATCATCCAATTCGGTGAGCTGGATGAGCGTTCGATCCTTCGCGTTGTCGACAAACTGGTCGTCGAGTTAGAGGGTCGCTTGGTTGAAAAACAAGTCACGCTGGAGTTAACAGACGAGGCTCGACGGTGGATCGCGCGACGCGGTTACGACCCGAAAATGGGCGCGCGACCGATGGCCCGGATCATTCAGAAGACGATCAAAAAGCCGCTAGCCGAGCAAGTTCTTTTTGGAACCCTCGAGCAGGGTGGCCATGTGCGTATCTCTGTAGATTCGAACGACGAGCTGGCGCTGATCGCCGAGCCGGCGAGTAAAGAGTTAGCGCCTGTCTCCGAGGGTGGGGAAGCCGACTAGATTAACGGCCGCGGTAGACGATGCGGCCTTTGGACAGATCGTACGGCGTCAGTTCAACGGTTACTTTATCGCCGGTCAGGATACGGATGTAGTTTTTGCGCATCTTGCCGGAGATATGCGCGTTTACAACGTGTCCGTTCTCGAGTTCAACTCGGAACGTTGTGTTAGGCAGTGTCTCGACGACAACGCCTTCCATTTGAATGGCTTCTTCTTTAGCCATATCGGATAGCGGCTCCTTGGCCCTTAAGTACGGGGCGCGATTCTGAACAAACTGGGCCGCTATTTCAATGAACACACGGCGAACATGCTCGACTTTCGTCGTGCATTAGCGATATGCCGACGATTTTGCGTAATTCAAGACGGGGATTCGATCGGTATCGAAGGCGGCGGCCGGCTCTTTGGCCGGACATAACTCGGCGATCGCTTTAAGGAAGGCATCGCGGGGAATCAGCTTGGCGCCGAGCGAGGTCAGGTGCGGCGAGCGGACTTGGCAGTCGAGCATCGGCATATCGCGCGCCTGCAGCTGCTGACACAACGCGAACAGGGCAACTTTCGAGGCGTCCGTTCGCCGCGAGAACATTGATTCGCCAAAGAACATTCGGCCGATTCCGACACCGTATACGCCGCCTATCAACGCTTGGTCGTCCCAGACCTCGACGCTGCGTCCAAAGCCTTGGTCGTTCAGCGTGAGGTAGGCCGAGCGCATTGTCGGTGTAATCCACGTCCTGCGACGCCCTTCGCGGGCCTCGGCGCAACCGTCGACGACGTCACCAAAGGCGCGGTCGAAGCTCACGGTCCAGTGTTGTCGCCGCAGCGTACGACGCAGCGAGCGGGAGCGATGAAACTCGTTGCAGTGCAGAACACAACGTGGATTGGGTGTCCACCACAACACGGGCTGGCCTTGTTCAAACCAGGGAAAAATGCCGTGTTGGTAGGCGTGAACCAGGCGGTCGGAGGACAGGTCGCCGCCCGCGGCGAGTAAGCCGTCCGGTTCACGCAGTGCCAGGTGTGCAGCGGGGAAGCTGTCGACAGGCGCGTCGCGCTCAAGCCATGCGAGCTCAGTCACTACCCGTGTCGCTTCGGTAGGGACTGTGACCGTTGACCGCGGCCATGTAACTGTCGATATGGGCGCGCTCGCGTTCGACGTGGTCGCCGATCGCTGACGCGAACGTCGGGTGACTAAGCCAGTGCGCCGACCACGTCTCTACCGGCAGAAAACCGCGGCTGATTTTGTGCTCGCCTTGCGTCCCCGGTTCGAAGACGTCGAGACCTTCACGAATGGCGAGATCGATACCTTGGTAATAGCAGGTTTCGAAATGCAGGCTGTGGTAGTCGGCGTCGCTGCCCCAATACCGCCCGTATAGCGTGTTACTTGATTTGTAGAAGATGGCGGCAGCGATGCGCTTCTCGCCGTGGTTCGCGAAGACCACGTGCAGGGCATTCGGTAGTGTCGCGACCAGTTCGACGAAAAAGTCGCGGTTCAAATAAGGCTCGCGCCCGCGAATAACGAATGTCTGGCGCGTCAGGTGAAAGGCCGTGTCGATATCGGCCGCCGTGAGTTCAGGTCCGGCAATGTGCTCAAAGTGTATCCCGGCCTCCGTCAGGCGCCGCCTTTCGCGGCGGACTTTCTTGCGCTTCGCACTCGAAAACGTGGCCAGAAACTCATCAAAGTCGCGGTAGCCCTGGTTGCACCAATGAAACTGGCAGTCTTTGCGCAGTACGTAATCACGCGCGCGGCAGTGTGCGGCGCCGCTCGCATCGAGAAACTGCAAATGGATCGACGACAAATCGTTACTGCTCGCAACGTTTTCGACCGCTTGCAGTACTGCGCCGGCGACGGCGGGCGCATCGCAATCGTCGGCGAGCATCAATCGTTCGGCCGTGGCGGGTGTGAACGGTGAAGCGCTAACGAGTTTAGGGTAATAGGCGAGTCCCGCACGTTGGTACGCATCGGCCCACGCCCAATCAAAGACGAACTCGCCCCACGAGTGGTGCTTGAGGTAAAGCGGCAGTGCGGCCACCAGCGCGCCATTGTCGTCCGTTGCCGACAGGTGCAATGGCTCCCAGCCCTGCTCGGCGGACACGGAGCCGCTGGCCTCCAAGCCGGTAAGAAACGCGTGGCGTGTGAACGGCGGTGCGGTCGGGCCCGCCAGCGCATCCCACTGCGTCGCATCGATGTCCGCAAGTCGATCGTGAAACTGAATATGGAGTCGGCTGGTCATACCGATAGCAACGCCGTACCTCGCGACTGCGTTTGAGTGTAGACGGTTTTACGCACGACCGTGTTGTGTGGCGTAAACTGTACCGCCGCTGTCGATATTCCACCAAAACGGCTGGGCGGCGGCGGGCACATCAACCGATTTAGAGTGTGTTCATTCCGTTGGGGTACGATTTACACGTCCGATATGGCTAAAGCGCTAAGCAATCCACCTGTTTCTCCGGTCACGCGAACCTTGCGCGAGAGCGCCCTGTGGGTATTCGGCGCACTCGCTTTGCTGATGCTGGTGGCGCTACTGACCTACCACCAAGGCGACGTAGGGCCGAGTCAAGCCGGTCCGAGCGGTGAAATTCACAATCAGATCGGACTTGTCGGTGCGCATTTTGCCGGTTTCGCGTACATGTTTTTCGGCCGCCCCGCGTTTTTGTTCCCGATAATGGCGTTACTCGCGGGTTGGCTGATCTATCGGGATCGTAATACGCCGCTGGCGGTGGACAAGCGCGATTTGACGCTGCGCGGTATCGGCTTTCTGGCGACGCTGGCGACGTCCTGTGGGTTAGCGACCTTGCACTTCAGCGCGCGCGGCCTACCGGAAACGGCCGGCGGCATCGCCGGCCAGCTCGTTGGTACAACGTTGGCCGATGCAATGAGTTTGCTCGGCGCTACACTGACGTTGTTCGCTTTGTGGTTGGCATCGGTCTCACTGTTCTCTGGCGTCTCGTGGTTGGCCGTCATGGACAAAGTCGGTGCTTGGACGCTAGGCCTCGGTACGGCTGCTGCACGCCTCGTTGATTCGATGCGCGACCGGGCAGCGGGTCGACGCGCATTAGCTGAGCGCCAAGAGAGCGTCAAAGAAGCTCAGTCGCGTGCTCGACTGAAGTCGAAGCCTCGTATTGAGCCAGTAATCACCGCAGTCGAGCCGAGCGTCCGTGCCGAAAAAGAGCGCCAGGTACCGTTGTTCGATACGCAAAGCGCTGGGCAAATGCCGCCGCTGTCGTTGCTGAACGACCCGCCCGAGCGCAAAGCGGGTTACTCCGAGGAGTCGTTAGCGGCCATGTCACGCCTCGTCGAGCTGAAGCTGAAGGATTTCGGTATTGACGTCGATGTCGTCTCGGTGCACCCCGGGCCGGTAATTACACGTTTTGAGCTCGACCCAGCCGCCGGCGTTAAGTCAGCACAGATATCGAACCTAGCGAAAGATCTCGCGCGTTCACTGTCGGTCATCAGTGTGCGCGTTGTGGAGGTAATTCCTGGCAAGAGTTACATCGGCTTGGAAATCCCGAACGAGCACCGCGAGTTGGTTACGCTTGGTGAGATACTCCGCTCACGCGCCTACGATGAGCATCAGTCGCCGCTCACGCTAGCCCTTGGGAAGGACATCAGCGGACAGAGTGTTGTTGCCGACTTGGCGCGTATGCCGCACCTGATGATCGCCGGGACGACGGGCTCGGGTAAGTCCGTCGGCATCAACGCCATGGTGCTGAGCCTTTTGTACAAAGCCACGCCCGAGCAAGTGCGTTTGATCATGATCGACCCGAAGATGCTCGAATTGTCGGTGTACGAGGGCATTCCGCATCTGTTGGCACCGGTCGTTACTGACATGAAAGAGGCCGCCAACGCACTGCGCTGGTGCGTTGCGGAAATGGAACGGCGTTACCAGCTGATGGCGGCACTCGGCGTGCGCAACATCGGTGGTTACAACCGTAAAGTTCGCGAGGCGGCCGATGCCGACATGCCGTTGGTCGATCCGACCTGGCAGGCGCCTGACCTTGTCGATGAGGACAATCCGGTCTCGGCGCCAGAACTCGAAGCGTTGCCCTTCATCGTGGTCATCATCGATGAGCTTGCCGACATGATGATGATCGTCGGCAAGAAGGTCGAAGAGCTGATCGCCCGGTTAGCGCAGAAAGCGCGGGCGTCAGGTATTCATATGATCCTTGCCACGCAGCGACCCTCGGTCGACGTTATTACCGGCCTAATCAAAGCGAACGTGCCGGCGCGTATCGCGTTTCAGGTCTCCGCAAAGGTCGACTCGCGAACAATCCTCGATCAGCAAGGCGCTGAGAACTTGCTGGGCCATGGCGATATGTTGTACCTGCCGCCCGGCACGTCACTGCCCGAGCGCGTTCACGGTGCGTTTGTGGCCGACGCAGAAGTCCACAACGTCGTCGCTAACCTGAAAAAATCGGCGCAACCAAGCTATATCGACGAAATTCTCGGCGGTCCAACGGGTCTAACGCCGGGTGATGGCGCGGCGGGCGATTGGTCAGCTGGCGTCGAGGATAGCGAACAAGACGAGTTGTACGACCAAGCGGTACAGGTGGTACTCGAGACGCGGCGAGCATCGGTATCAGGCGTTCAACGGCGTCTAAAAATTGGCTACAACCGCGCTGCACGCATGGTTGAGGCGATGGAGGCGGCGGGTTTGGTAGGACCGCCGCAATCCAATGGATCCCGCGAGATTTTGGTGCCGCCACCGGCCGAGGATGGATAAACCGATGATACGACGCAGCGTAGTCAGCGGCCTGATCGCGTTTATTGCAGTCTCTGGTGCGTCGGTCGCTTGCGCTAGCGACGACCCGTTGGCGAGCTTTCTTGACGAAACAACAAGCGTCGTTGCGAACTTCGAGCAGGAGCTGACCGACTCGGAGGGTCGGTTAGTCGAATCGTCGCGCGGCCGTCTGCTTATTGAGCGCCCGGGTCGGCTGCGTTGGGATTATGAGGAGCCAGACCAGACGGTTCTCGCGGACGGTCAGCGATTGTGGTTATTCGATCGCGAAGTAGATCAAGTAACGATCAGCGATCAGGCGGATACCCTCGGCGGTTCTCCGGCAGCCCTGTTGGCGGGATCGAGTGACGCACTCAACGCTTTTGAGCGCGCCGCGACCTACTCGGTCGACGATATCGATTGGTTCGAGCTAACACCGCGTAATGATGACGTAGACTTCGCAACGGTACGCATCGGTTTCGACGACGCGACGTTGCGAGCAATGGTTCTGGACGATCGCCTGGGGCAGCGAACCCTGATTCGCTTTTCCGCTGTCACGCTCAATGAGTCCATTGACGATGGCGAATTTTCGCTAGAGATTCCAACGTACGTTGATATCGTCGACAACACCACGGCTGCCGCTGCTGCCGCATCGCAATGACCCACGAGCGTTCCTTGCGCTGGCCGCTACTGTGGTTTGGCGGCGGCGCGCTCCTTTGCACCTATATCATCTATGCCGCTTTGACGCCGATTACGCTGTTTGTACCGACGACCCTATGGGACAAAGCCAGCCATGCGGTAGCGTTTTTCGTCTTGACGGTGTGGTTTAGCGCGCTGGTTGCCCGGCGACACATGGGTCGCTTAGTGATAGGTATGATTGTGCTCGGCATCGCGATTGAAGTCGCCCAATCATTTATACCGAGCCGGCACCCCGACGTATTGGATATCGTTGCTGATGTCATTGGCATCACGGCGGGCTACGCCGGTGCCATGCTAGGTCTGTCCTATTGGGTGTCTTGGGCCGAGGCGGCGTTGGCTTGGTTCGTCAACCGGTAAGCCGGCCCGAGCGGTGCACGGTGGCCGCAACCGGTTTATCATCCGCGTCCGTTGAATGGCGGTGGCATCTGCCGCACTAGGACTTCTCTCATGCTTGACCCCAAAGCACTTCGCGCCGATCCCGACGCTGTCGCTATGAATCTGGCGCGCCGCGGCTTCACCTTTGATGCCGATGCGTTTCGTACGCTCGATGGTGAGCGAAAATCGCTGCAGGTCGAGGTCGAGGCGCTGCGTAAGCAGCGCAATGACAGCGCTAAACAAATCGGTATCGCCAAGTCGCGTGGCGCCGATGCTGAGCCTCTGCTCGCCGCTGTCAAAGATCTCGGCGAGTCGCTCGACACGGCGAACGAGCGTCTTGAGGCCATCCAAACGGAGCTGGACGATATCCTGACCGGGCTGCCGAATTTGCTCGTGGCCGATGTACCGGATGGCCCGGATGAGTCGGCCAACGTCGAAATTCGGCGCTGGGGCGAGCCGCGACAGTTCGAGTTCGCCGTCGCCGATCATGTCGATGTTGGCGAGCGTTTAAATGGACTGAAGTTTGATGCGGCGGCGAAGATGTCGGGCGCCCGGTTCGCGGTTCTACGTGGTGAAGTGGCTCGTTTGCAGCGCGCGCTAGTGCAGTTCATGCTTGACCTGCACACGCGCGAACATGGCTACGAGGAAGTCTACGTACCGCTCTTGGTCGAGCCCCACGCGCTTTTTGGGACCGGCCAATTGCCGAAATTTGCCGCCGATCTCTTTCGCACCGACACTGAACGCGAGTTGTACCTGATCCCAACGGCGGAGGTGCCGGTAACCAACCTCGTGCGCGAATCGATCCTGGCCGGCAACGAGTTACCGTTGCGCTTCGTCGCCCATACGCCGTGTTTTCGTTCAGAGGCAGGCTCGTACGGTCGCGATACGCGCGGGCTAATTAGGCAGCATCAGTTTGAAAAGGTTGAGTTGGTACAAGTCGTTGCGCCGGAGCATTCTGCCGATGCACTGGAGGCGCTCACCGGCCACGCCGAGGCGGTGCTACAGCGTTTGGAACTGCCGTATCGTGTGGTCGCGTTGGCGGCGGGAGATGTTAGTTTTTCGGCCGCGCAAACCTACGACCTAGAAGTCTGGTTGCCTGGGCAGCAGGCGTTTCGCGAGATCTCGTCGTGTTCGAATTTTGCCGACTTTCAGGCCCGGCGAATGCAGGCTCGTTACCGGCGCGGCAACGCCAAACCCGAACTGGTGCATACGCTTAATGGATCGGGACTGGCGGCGGGGCGCACGCTCGTTGCGCTGTTAGAGAACTTCCAACAGGCGGATGGTAGTGTCGTTATCCCCGATGCTTTGCGCGGCTACCTCGGCGGTACCGAGCTCATTCGGCCACCAGCTGACTAGGGGCGCTCGGATCAGCCTGGCGCCGTTCCGCGGGTTGACCGATTAGCCTGACGATGGCGATCAGTGTCACAACGCCCGCTATGGCGCCAACCCACCAAGGGATACCGAATCCGGCCGGCAACGTACCGAGCACCGTCGCTACAACACCGACGGTGAGCGCGTACGGCAGCTGCGTGCGAACGTGCTCGATGTGGTCGCAGCCGCTCGCGATAGACGACAACACGGTCGTGTCGGAGATCGGTGAGCAGTGGTCGCCGAATACCGCGCCGGCGAGATTGCAGGCGATAGCCGAGTACAACACGTGCGCATAGGCCATTGGTTCGCCGGTCGCAACCATTAGCGACCAGGTCAGCGGCACGAGCAAGGGGATCAAAATCCCCATCGTTCCCCACGCGGTGCCGGTTGAGAACGACGTGACAGCCGAGAGGATAAAAACGGCGGCGGGTAGAATCGCAAGCGGCAGTTTGTCACCTAGAATCGAGACCAGGTAATCCGCCGTCGACAAGTCGTTGCTGACATCGGCAAGCGCCCATGCCAGCGTCAGGACAATCATCGTAAACAACATGATACGAACGCCGGCATACCAGGCATCGATGCATTCGTTGAGGGTCATCAGGCGCTGCGCAACGGCCAGGAAGATGGCCGACGCGGCGCCGAGTAGCGATGCCCACATTAGCGACTTGTAAGGGTCTGCTTCGCCAAGAATCGTCGCGAGGCTGGCGGGTTCGTCGAGAGTCGCCGTACCAGTGATGTACAAACCAGCGAACAGGCTCGCGACCAAAACGACAATGGGCACCAAGGCATTAATTGCGCGTTCTTGGACGCCCGGTTTTACCTCCAAGTTGTCGTCATGGCCTGCAGGTGCCTCGACGTCGGGATTCTCGATCGCGGCACTCGCGCCGCGAGAGCGTCGTTCGGCCGTTAGCATCGGGCCGAAATCGCGCCCGCTTATCGCGATCAAAAAGACGAACAAAATGGCTAGAAACGGGTAGAAACTATAGAGCAGCGAGTTTAGGAAGACGGTGTAGCCCGACTGTGTAAACCCATCGATGGTTTGTAATGAATCGTCTACTAGCCCGACTTGGTAGCCAATCCACGTTGTCGCGACCGCCACACAGGCGACCGGTGATGCCGTCGAGTCGACGATGTAGGCGAGTTTTTCGCGCGAAATTCGTAACCGATCGCTGAGTGGCCGTGCCGTGTTACCGACGACGAGCGTGTTGCCATAGTCGTCGAAGAAAATTACCAGCCCCATTGCCCAAATGGCGACCTGC
Organism: Pseudomonadota bacterium; assembly: GCA_038749025.1. Lineage (GTDB taxonomy): Bacteria > Pseudomonadota > Gammaproteobacteria > Steroidobacterales > Woeseiaceae > JBCAXA01. Next base: position 53,485 of record JBCDIL010000023.1, read on the forward strand.
CCGGACACGGCGGTACGGGCGCGTGACACGATCATTCGTACGATCGCGCTCATGCCGCCAACACGGGTGATAACGCCTACCATCCCGCCGATCATCATCGAAAAAAGAATAATCGTGATGTGGTCGACGTCTGCCAGCGAGCCGGTGACATAGACCTGAAACCCGTCTAGCAAGCCGCGTAAGGCACCGTACGGCGAGAAGCCATTGATGGCCATCGCACCAAACCAGATGCCCGCGATCAAGGCCGGGAGGACGCTGCGGACGGCGAGGGCAAGCACGATCGCAATGAACGGCGGTAAGACCGAGACCCATCCGGGAATGACGCGTTGACTTGTTTCGACAAGCCCGCCTTGCATATCGCGCAGTGTGACGGTGTTTTTGCCCGCGCTGTCGAAGACAACGTCCGCAAACTTGGCGCTCCCCGCTGCGTCGACAACGGCTGTGTAGGTTTGCCGAGTGACCGCGTTGTCGGCCACGACCAAGGTGGCCGTGTCGCCGGGCGTCAGGTCGGTGGCGACGAGCTCAGTGGGGATGTCGGTGAGGGCGACGCTGGCTGGTGTCAGGGATGGTTCAGCCTGTGCAGACAAGCTACACACGGCAGCGACCAACAGCGTGGTCAGGAAGGTTCTTGCGGTGATCAAAGCAGCGTCCGCTATCTTTCTTTCGATGATAGCATGCCCTCGAGCAGACGAATGCGGTACCACAATGCTGTCAAGCGAGCTTATGGCAAAGGCGTTAGCACGCTGTCGGCGCGGTCCCAACGCGGTTGTCGCAACACCGTGTATACCCAGTCCGTCGCTCAGTGCACTCAGTGGCGCCGACGTCTACTTGAAGTACGAACATTGCCAACGTACCGGTTCTTTCAAGTACCGAGGCGCGCTAAATAAGCTCCGGCTGCTCGTCGAGACCGGACAAGGCGCTTCGATTATTGCGGCTTCGAGCGGCAACCACGGTCTGGCGGTGGCGACGGCCGCCAAGGTCTGCGGTCTGGCAGCGACTGTTTACGTTCCGGCATCTGCCGATCCGGCGAAACAACAAGCGATTCGAGCGGCGGGCGCTACACTGAAGACGGTCGATGGCGATTCGTTGCAAGCGGAGCTGACCGCGCGACGAGTCGCCGACGAACACGGTGCTGTGTTCGTGTCGCCGTACAATGACCTCGACGTCGTTGCTGGGCAAAGCACGATCGGCGCCGAGCTGCTGAACCAATGCCCCGAGGTAGATACTGTAATCGCCGCCGTCGGCGGCGGTGGCCTATTAAGCGGTATCGGCAGCGCGCTGCGCGGCGGCGGTTCTAGCGCCGAGCTGATCGGCGTTTGGCCGACGGTTGCCTGCTCGATGCATCGCTGTCTTGAAGCCGGTCGCATTATCGATGTCGCGGAGCAGCCGACGTGGTCGGACGGTACGGCGGGCGGTGTTGAAGCTGGGGCGGTCACCTTTGCTCTATTGGCGACGTTGCTTGACCGGCAGTGGTTAGTTGATGAGGACGAGATCGCCGCGGCGATGCGTTGGCTGGCGATTCATGAGCACATGATCGTCGAGGGATCGGCGGCGCTGGCCGTTGCCCCGTTGCTTGCGCGGCGCGAGGAACTGCTCGGCAAACGAGTCGTTGCCGTGTTGTGCGGGCGGAATATCGATTTCGAGCGGTTCCAGCGCGCGATGCGGCAAGGTGCTGGTGCTGCCAGCTAGTGGTCGGACCGCCATTTGCTTTGGAATTCGATTTCTTCTTCGCCATCGCAGCGTTCATACTCGACATTGAAAACGGCTCGCACCGGTGCATAGATCCGCTCGCCGGCGATTTGGATGTCGGACGCCTCGTCATTCTCAATGCAATCGGCGAGCCGCCGAAGCTTGGCGATGAATGCTGACGGCGTATAGATCTTCTCGATATCACGGTCGTGCTTCGTGGTGTGTTCTCCCTTTTTTTGCCGGCTTGCCTAGCCGCCTTACTTCCCAAACGGTTTGTTACAACGATTAGCGTGCGGCGCATCCGAGTCGAATAGCCACCGCTGATTGGCTCGCGCAGATCGCGGCGAGACGCCGCTCCCACATCGGTAGACGCGTCGCGGTGAAGACTGGCGGAGAGGGTGGGATTGCCATCGCCGCTGACGCGGCTCGGCGGTCTGCGCTCGCGCTGCTCGCTGCGGCTCGAACCCGATTGTTTATGTTTCGTGGGTTCTATCCGAGCTGCAGGCCTTGGGGAGGCGGTTCGCTAGCGAGTCAATAAAAAGTGGCGGAGAGGGTGGGATTGCCATCGCCGCTGACGCGGCTCGGCGGTCTGCGCTCGCGTTGCTCGCTGCGGCTCGAACCCGATTGTTTATGTTTCGTGGGTTCTATCCGAGCTGCAGGCCTTGGGGAGGCGGTTCGCTAGCGAGTCAATAAAAAGTGGCGGAGAGGGTGGGATTCGAA
>JBCDIL010000024.1:0-54738 GCA_038749025.1 Pseudomonadota bacterium
GCCACGCTCCCTGGAATCGGGCCCAAGGCTGGTGGCATCCAGGGCTAAACCAGCGGCTAGGCCCTCATAAAAGCCGCGGCATTATAAGGGCCGCTGTGTTGCTATGCAACAACACCGGAGGTCGTTGACGGGGCTAAAGCTGGCGGTCGATCCGGCCGATAACCCGGCAGGGAATATGCCTCGCGCCAACCATCATACGGACCCTCCGCACCATGCTGCTAATTATCGGTAATGAAACCGGCCGCTTACCCAACATCACCAAAATCGCCTGGCATGCCCAACTAAAACTCGCTGTGGCTGCAAACCGCGCCGCCCTAGCGATGGCGCTGTCGTCAAGCCGGCGTAACGTTGTTCTGTTCGACGAGGACGAACTCGACATCGGTCTGATCGAGACGCTGGAACAGCATGCCTCGGAGCCGCACCTCCGAATCTTGGTGTTATGTCGTCACCAGGCGCCGCAGCAATACACGCAGCGGATGTGTAGCGATCTTAAGAAGCGCATCCAATGGCTGCCGGCCAATACCGACATGAACGTGCTGGCGGATCGCATTCGCGACCTGCGCAATGCGATGCTGATGATCCAACGCGAGGAGCTCATCCACGCGGTAGAAGCGAATGAGTTTCTGATCCAGTACCAACCGAAAGTTCGTTGGGTAGCCGATGAGAGTCGTTGGCAAACAGCGGAGGTCGAAGCGCTGATCCGCTGGCGCCACCCGGCGTATGGCCTAATCGGTCCGCGACACTTCTTGCCGGAGGCCGAAGAATTTGGGCTAATGGGTGACATTACCGATCTTGTCTTGCGGGCCACCCTCAATCAGTTGACGACCTGGGAGAGCAATGGCCTACCGCTCGACGGCTCGGTGAATGTATCGGCCAAATTGCTTGAAACGGACACGGCGATGCCGGCACGCATGCAAGCGATCGTCAAAGAATTCGAGATGCAACCTGAACGGATTACGTTCGAAGTTCCGGCAACCGATGTCTTGTCAGCCGCTTGCCAAGCCGCTATCGATAACTTGCGCGATTTGGGTTTTCGGATCGCGTTGGAGGGTTTTGGTAGCGTTCCGGACAGCGCCCAGATCTTCGGCTCTGTGCAGTTCGATGAGCTAAAGATTCACGCGTCGTTGCTGATCGATTCGTCGCACAATGAAACCCTGGCCGCATCGCTCGCCAATATCACTCGTATGGCGAAAAAATTGGGTATCGAAATTTGCGCGCAAGGGGTCGAGAACACCGAGGTCTTCGACCTGATTGCTAACATCCATTGCGACAAACTGCAGGGCTACCTCGTCAGCGAGGCGGTTATGCCGGAAATTATCCAGCACCAATACGCCAACGGCGCCGCTCAAAACGAGGCAGTGCCCGATGCGACACTCGCGTATTTGATGTAACGCCTACTGAGTGATGTGCTCGACGATGCCGTCGAGTTCATCCAGGCTATGAAAGCGGATCGTCACTTTGCCCTGACCTTTGGCGCCCGCGTCGATATCGACTGGCGCGCCGAGCCGTTCGCTCAGCGTTTGCTCTAGCCGTCGCACATCCGCGCTTTTCGTCGCCTGCTGCTGCGTGGCCTTCGCTTTGCCGGTCTTGGCGCTCTTAATCAACGCCTCGACAGCGCGGACCGACAATTTCTCGCGAGCGACGCGGCGCGCGATGGCGATTTGCTCGGCGGGGTCGTCTAATCCAAGCAACGCCCGGGCGTGACCCATATCGATCTGCCGCTCGCGCAACAAGGCTTGAACATCAGGCGTGAGCTCAGTCAATCGTGTCAGGTTCGTTACCGCAGCGCGGGAGCGACCCACGGCTCGCGCAGCTTCCTCGTGTGTCAGGTCGAATTCAGCGATCAGCCGCTTAAGGGCGAGCGCCTCCTCTAACGGATTCAGGTCTTCGCGCTGGATGTTCTCGATAAGGGCCATCGCCATGGCCGCTTCATCGTCGACATCGCGCACAACGACCGGTACGTCGGCCAGCCCAGCCCGTTGCGCAGCACGCCACCGCCGCTCGCCAGCAATGATCTCGTGGGTCGGCTCGCCAGTTGCCACGTTGGCCAGTGGCCGCACGACTATCGGTTGAATCAGTCCCTGTGCGCGGATCGACTCAGCCAACTCATCAAGCGAGTCTTGGCGCATGTCATCACGCGGCTGGTAGCGGCCGCGCTTCATCGCCTCGATCGGCAGCTCGGCGGTGTCAGTAGCGCTCGGCGTTTGCGGAGCGCTGGGCTCGGCCGGTTGTGATGAGCTTAGTAGCGCCTCAAGGCCGCGGCCCAAACCTTTTCTTTTCGTTGCCATAACCAAAAACTCAGGCGACTCGACGGTCGCGATGCGTTGACTACGCGCTGGTTGCTCGCTGCAAGCTCGGCTCGTGCCCCTCGCGACGCAGCACCTCACCGGCTAAGGCGAGGTATGCCAAGGCCCCGCGCGAATGGCGGTCATGATACAGCACCGGGACACCAAAGCTTGGCGCCTCAGCAAGCCGAACATTGCGCGGAATGATCGTCCGATAAACCTTGCCTTCGAAGTGCTCAATCAGCTGCTGCGAGACTTCGTTGGCCAAATTGTTGCGCGGATCAAACATTGTGCGCAGCAACCCGTAAATATCGAGATCGGGGTTCACCGATTCGCGAACCTGCTCGATCGTGCTAACCAATGCGCTTAAGCCTTCGAGTGCGTAGTACTCGCATTGCATTGGGATCAACACGCCGTCGGCGGCCGTCAGCGCATTAACGCTCAGCAGATTAATAGAGGGTGGGCAGTCGATAAGAATAAAATCGTACAGTCCCCGGACCGGTTGCAACGCTTTCTTTAGTTTCAGCTCGCGGCCGATTTCCTGCATCAGTTTCACTTCGGCGAGCGTGAGGTCGTCGTTCCCCGGCAGTAACGCGAATTTACCGTCAGCCACACTGACAATCGTGTCGGCCGCCGTCGCGTCGCCGAGCAGCACATCGCAGGCACTGGTCTCCAGCGCGCGTTTATCGACCCCACAACCCATGGTCGCGTTGCCCTGCGGGTCTATGTCGACCAATAGCACGCGGCGATGGGTCGCCGCGAGCGAGGCGGCGAGGTTGACGCACGTTGTCGTCTTGCCAACGCCACCTTTCTGATTGGCGACGGCAATGACGCGCCCGGCAGGCGGGCTTTCGGTTGTTTCGTTAGTCATGGCCTTTCAGCGTCTTCGTTCGAGTATTGCCAGGTGACGCTTTTCATCGAGCCCCGGTATTGCAAGAGGCACAACCTCCGCTTGCCAGTGCTCACTTATGGCGGCCAACTCGTCTTCCGGCGACTGGCCTTTCATGGCGAGAATTCTGCCACCGTCAGCCAGTATATGCTCACAATCGCTAATAATGGCATCGAGACGAGCATAGGCACGGGCCGTAATTGTCATAAAAGGCGGCTCGGTGCGGAAACCGGGCAGGCGCTCGTTCAGGCCCAACACATTCCTGAGCCCCAATTCGGCAGCCATCTGGACCACAAAGCGAATCTTCTTACCGACCGAATCGAGCAGCGCGAATTGACGCTCTGGCGAAACGACAGCGAGCGGCAAGCCCGGAAACCCGGCGCCGGTGCCAACGTCGAGAACGCGCTCGCCAGCGAGCCATGGCGTGATTGCCAGACTATCGAGCAAGTGCCGATCGATCACGGCGACCGGTTCGCGAATGGCCGTCAGGTTTATCCGCTCAGACCAATGCACCAGCCGGTCGGCCAACTTAAGCAACGTATCGACTTGTGCCTCGGCAACGTCAAGTTGCAAGGTGTCGATACCGCGGCATAGGCGCTCGCGTAAATCTGAGCTATTCATTAGCAGACAAAAAAGCCCCGGCGGAAAGCGTACTTCCGCCGGGGCCTTGAATCGCCGTAGCGCGTCTTACTGCTGGATGCGCAGTTCGACGCGACGGTTAGCCGCTTTGCCGGTTGCCGTCGAGTTGTCGGCAATCGGCTCGGCTTCGCCGTAACCACGAGCCGTCAAATTAGCCGCGTTTGCACCGCGCTCAACCAGGTAGTTGAGTACGGTCTTAGCGCGCCGCTCCGACAAGCCAACGTTGTAGTCCGCCGCACCGTCGCTATCGGTGTGACCGGCAACAACCACCACCAACTCGGGGTAACGACGCAGCGTTGCTGCCGCATCGTTCAGCACTTGCTCCGAACCTGGCAGCAGACGATCCGAGTTAGACGCGAAGTTCACGCCGGGTAGCTCGATCACTTCTTTGATTTCGCAACCGTAGACGTCAACGCGGACACCAGCCGCCGTGTTCGGGCAGCGGTCTTTCGAGTTAACGACACCGTCGCCGTCGTCGTCGAGTTCGCAACCATTGGCGTCAACGCGAGCACCGGCTGGCGTGTTCGGGCATTGGTCTTTGTCGTCAGTAACGCCATCGCCGTCCGTATCGACCGGGATCGCACAGCCGCGTGCATCAACGCGGGTGCCGGCGGGTGTATTCGGGCACGCGTCTTTCGAGTTAACGACACCGTCGCCGTCGTCATCGAGCTCGCAACCGCGCGCGTCAACGGCAGCGCCGAGCGGCGTGTTCGGGCACGCGTCGAGATCATCGGAGACGCCATCGCCGTCGCTATCAACGAAACGCGGTGCGGGATCACCCAGGCCCACTTGGAAGCCGAGCGTCGCTAGACGATCGCGAAACTCTTCACCTTCAAAGCCGTTACGCAACCGATAATCTGCGCGCAGCGAGAACGGTCCGTCTCCAAGCTTCCAAAGGAATCCGGCGCCGACTGACGCTGCGGTACCGGTCTGGCTCTGGAACGTGGAGTCGAAGCTGTCACGCACGACGCTAAAACCGCCCATGATAAACGGCGAAAACGCCGCATCCCGAGCGGCCACACCCATCAGGTTAATACCGAACTCGGTGGTGTCTTGTTCGATGATTCCATCGCTGTCGGTTAGCTGCGCAAATGCCTCAATATTTAGGTATTGCGTCAACGCTTTACCGATCGCGATCTGCGCACCGGCCAAGCCATCATCGGCCAGCCGGTCTTCATCGTCGTCGAAATGGACAATCGCCGGTGCGGCATACCACTGACCGACTTCCTGCGCATGAACCGCGCTTGCCCCAATGGCTAACGAAGCCAGTGCCAACGCGGTAACGGTGTTCTTAATCATGTTGCTCCTCCTCCGTTCGCCGCCCGTTTAGGTGCGGCAATAACCGGCGATCCAGAGCGGTTGGCCGGTGTGGTCATAGTACGGCAGCGGCGTAAGCCGTTGCGCGGTATTCTCGCCACAGCGCATTCAATGTCAATTCAATGTGTTACGCGGTGGTTCCGGCGTAGACAACCGAAGACCACCGAAAGTCACTGACAATTTTGGCCTAGTGGGCCTTTTGGTGCCACCAATGCACCAATCCTTGGGCATTGAGCGCACAGTCCATCTGCACCACAGCGGCGCGTTCGGTCGCAGTCAGCGTAACGCCATGGGCGATCATGCGCTCGTCGAGATAGGCCAGCAACGCCGCTGTTAACCGCTCGACAGCATCGGCAGCGTCGCCGTGCTCACCGGTCAGCGCCACATAAGCATCGAGCGAGCTGTGCATCTCGGTGACGAACCGATCCTCAAAGTCGATCGCACTGTAATGCGTTAGGTAAAGCATGCGCGGTTGGCGCCCGGCGATCGCGTCAACGCTCGCGTGAGCTGCATCCGGGTCAAAGTGCACCGGTGTCGATGTCGGAAACAAAAACGGTCCGCGCTCGCTATCGAGCTCGCGGTATGACAGGCCAAAACTATCGCCGGTGAAGATCCCGCCCGACCGTGAGTCGGCGATGCAGTGGTGGTGCCTTGCGTGCCCTTCGGTATGGAAAAACTCAAACGCACGATCACCGAGTGAAAGCCGGTGGCCGTCGTTGGTGCTGACGATCCTCGTGGCATCGATCGGAACAATCTCGCCATAGAGTTGATTGAACGCCGCTTCACCATAAACGGCGATAGAGCCTTCAATAAGGCGGCTTGGATCGGCGAGGTGGCGAGCGCCACGCGGATGCACAATACACGTCGCTTTTGGCAGGGTCGCCATCAACTCACCGGCGCCGCCCGCGTGATCGAGGTGAATATGCGTTAGGAAAACGTACTCGACATCGCTCGGTGCGAGACCCGCATCGGCAACCGCTTGCAGCAAAGCTGGGACACTGTGCGTCGTGCCAGTGTCGACGAACGCTGCGCGCCCGTCTTCGATGATTAAGTGACTAGCAGCCAGTCCGGGGCGAACGTAGTCGACATCGATCGCAACGATGCCGTGTTCGTCAGGACGGTTGCTCACTCCTCTCGGGTCGTAAACAGGCCGGAGAACGACGCGTAATAAGCCGCTAGCTCGCGGATATCTTTTTCGTCAATCGTCGTTACCAGGCCACCCATAACGGCGTTGTTACGCTTGTTGACGGTATTGCCTTGGTATTGCTTCAACGCGTTGACGAGATAGTCCTCGTGCTGGCCCGAAAGTGTCGGCCAGCTTGGGTCTAGGCCAACGCCATTTTCGCCGTGGCAGCTCGAACACAGCGCCGCTTTTTCCGGAACCGGCTTGCCGGCTTCACCAACGGTGGCTTCGCCTTTAGAACCGAAATACGCCGCTAGATCGGCGATGTCAGTATCGCTCAACGACGCAGCTTGTGCTTGCATGGTCGAGTGCGTGCGTTCGCCGCTCCGGTAGGCGCGCAGCGCAATGTCTAAGTAGGTCGGCGACTGCCCGCCAAGCATCGGTACACGGTAAGACGGGTAAGCATTTCGGTAGCCGGGAATGCCATGGCAACCCAAGCAGGTGTACGCCAGAACTTTGCCGCGTTCCGTATCGCCCTCAGCGAGCGCTTGAGGCGCTGGTGTCAGCAGCATGGCTAGAACAAAAAGTGTGCCCGGTAGGGCATGACGCCAAGCGTTTTTCACGTGAATCCCCGTCAAATTACTGTCGACCCGCCGATGGCGGCGCGAGTCCGGTGCGTATATTAGGGGCCTACTGGGGCGAATACCAGCGACCTATATCGCATCTCGGGCTGTTCAGCCCATGGACTCACGGCCAAAACCCTCTGTGCTAGCATCGCGGCCCGTTTGATAGCCTCACGGCCCGTTTCGATGCGTCTATTTCGCCGGTTCCTGTTGCTCGTTGGGATCGTTGCGCTGCTCGGCGTCCTGACGCTGCCGGTTTTGGTCGGTCGTGGCATCGCGCAACTGGCAAGCTCCGACGCTCTTTCTATCGACCAGCCGCCGCCGGGCTTTAGTGTCAGCACCGAGCGAGCGACGTCCGCGTGGTTCAACAGCCACTATCAGCACCGGCTTAGCGCTGAGCCCGATGCCTTGCGGGCGATGCTCGGTGACTTGGCAACGCAGCCAATTCTCGCCGGGCGGCCGGTTGCCGAACTAGACACGACCGTCCACCACGGCCCGATCGCGTTCGGCGCACTTAGTTACACATGGCGTGCACTGTGGCCTGCCATAGCTCGTACACGCTCAAAGGTTCGCTACGCAAACGCGGCTGGCGACTGGCAATTGCCGCTCACCATCGATACGTCGGTGTCGCTAACTGGGACACCGACAGTGCATGTCCGCTCCCCCGCGTTTGACACCGGGGCCGCCATTCGGGAAGGCCGATTGAGTGGCGCAAATGTGGAAGCGTTGGCCACAACAAGTGCGAATGGAAAACTGCGCGAAGCGCATTTAAAGGGCGACCGATTAGCTCTAGCTGTCGACACTAGGGAGGCCCGGATCTCGGGACTCGAGACCGCTGTCGATGCGAATGGTGACGACTACTATGCGTTACGTGCCACCGCGACAGAGCTGTCTTTGGACGACAGCGCTAGCCAGATCGAGTCGCGCGACCTAATCGTCGCGATAGGCGTTGGCGCAAACCAACTGCGCATCGACGTTGCTGGCACGTTGACGGCACCGCGCGCAGCAGCCGTCACGGCCGCTGTAACGGTCGACGGCTTATCCGCAACGCTTCTCGAGACGTGGTTGGTGGAACTCACCGCCGGCCAGCCGATTGACGGGCAGCGTTGGCTCCGGGAATTGGCAGCGGCGTCTGGGCAATTAACCGTCGACGTCGACGGTGAGTTTGAGCAGCAACGTTACGCGCTAGTGGGGGATATCGCGCTACAACCGGTCAACGGGGAAGCGCTGGCGATATTGGCCGGGGCGACGGGACAAGCACGACTCACGCTCGATGCGGGCTTGGTCCGGCAACTGGCTCAGAGCGGTCTACGATTGCCATGGCTCAGTTACTTAAAGCGCGATGGCGAGCGCTACGTCCTCGACGCCGAACTCGCTGCTGGCACACTGTCCCTCAATGGGGCCGTCTTCCCGCTTGCCGGTGCGAACTAAACGACCGGCGGCAATTGCGCGTGCCGATGGCAGGCGACGCCGCCTGATGGTGTCACGGTAAGCGCGTCCGGCAACGGCGTTGCACATACCTCGGTCGCAAACTCGCAGCGCGTTCGATACGGGCAACCCGAGGGCGGGTCCCATGGCGCCGGTATGTCGATTGCCGCGTTACTCCGTGGTCGAGCTCTCTCGACGGATGGGTCTGGCACTGGCGCGGCCGCCAACAATGCGCGCGTGTACGGATGCTGTGGTGCGTTGAAGACGGTGTCGGCTGGGCCGCTTTCGACGACGCGACCGAGATACATCACCATGACCCGATGACTGACACGGCGAACAACGGCCAAATCGTGCGCGATGAACAACATGGCGAGACCAAAGTCGCGCTGCAATCCGACCAACAACTCGACGATGTCAGCTTGTACCGAGACATCCAGCGAACTTAACGCCTCGTCACAGATCAACAAGCGCGGTGCGGTGATCAGCGCCCGCGCGATGCCAATGCGCTGGCACTGCCCGCCGGAGAACTCATGCGGAAAACGGCTCAGCATCGAAGCATCCAGACCGACGCGCTCGAGAATGGCGATAACTTTTTGCCGCCGATCCGCGCCGCTAAGGGTCGGCTCGTGCACCAGCAGCGGCTCGGCAACAATCGTTTCTATGGTCAGCTTCGGGTTTAGAGACGCTGACGGGTCTTGAAAGACCATCTGGATATCACGGCCCGGTAGCAGAACAGCACCCTCTGCGTCGACCAGACGAATGGCGCCACGACGCCGCTCGGCCACGCCGACGATGGCACGAACCAATGACGATTTGCCGCAGCCGGACTCACCGACGATGCCGAGCGTCTCGCCCACCGCGAGGGTGAGCGATACCCCACAAACGGCGCTAAACCAGTCACGACGCAGCGTTCGGCGTCGCGGTAGCGGGTAGCTGACCCACAGGCCGGCCACTTCGAGCAGTGCCGCGCTGGCAGCGCTCGACACCGGCGCCGCGCCCGGCCCATCGATGCGCGGCACCGCGGCCAACAAACGCTGCGTGCAGCCGTGCTGGGGGTTCGCGAACACATTCACGGTTGCACCGGTTTCTACGACCGAGCCGTTGTCCATCACCAACACCGAATCGCAGGAACCGGCGACGACGCCGAGGTCGTGGGTGATCAACACAAGACCCATGCCAAAGGCGTCGCGTAAGTCGTTCAGTAACGTCAGGATCCCCGCTTGCACGGTCACGTCGAGGGCCGTGGTGGGCTCATCGGCGATCAGAATTTCCGGTCGACTGAGAAGCGCCATCGCGATCAGTAAACGCTGGCGCATGCCCCCAGAGAACTCGTGCGGGTAGGCACCAAGCCGGCGCTCCGGTTGCGGGATTCGAACGGCATCAAGCATGGCGACGATTTCTTGCCGCCGCTGCGTTGTTGGCAGACTGCGGTGGCGTTTGAGCACCAGATCGAGCTGACGACCGACCGGCAGATACGGGTTCAACGACTGCATCGGGTCTTGGAAAACCGTGCCGATCCGCCGACCGCGAATCGTCGCGAGAACGTCGGCCGGCTGATTCAATAGCTCTTGATCGTCGAGCCGTACGCTGCCCGTCGCCGCCCCGTTATCGGCGAGTAAGCCCAGCATAGCGAGACACGCTTGCGATTTACCGCTACCCGACTCACCAACGATACCCAGCGTTTCGCGTGGACCGACTGTGAAGTGCAAATCGCGAACGACAGCGAGTGGCCCCTCCGGCGTTGCGAAGGTGACGTCGAGGTTCTGGACGGACAGTTGACTCATCGCGCGTACCGTTGCTCGAGCGCGTCACGCAAACCGTCGCCGAGGAAATTGAACGCATACAGTGCGAGCGCCAAAAAGCCAGCGGGCAGCAGCAACACCCATGGCGCTAACTCCATCACTTGCGCGCCCTGATGGACGAGCGTGCCCCAAGACGTCAGCGGCTCCTGCACACCAAGACCGAGGAAACTTAGAAAAGACTCGATCAAAATAACTTGTGGCATCGTCAGCGTTGCGTAGACGACCACAACCCCCGCGAGATTCGGGACGATATGGCGACGAATAATCGTTGCCGCAGCAACGCCGGTGAGCTCCGCTGCCGCAACGAATTCACGTTGTCGAATACTGATGGTTTGGCCGCGGACAATCCGCGCCATGTCGAGCCAATTGATTGCCCCGATCGCAACGAAAATCAGCAAGAAGTGCCGCCCGAAGACGACCATCAGCAAGATGACAAAAAACATGAACGGGATGGCGTACAGAACATCGACGACACGCATCATTAAATGGTCGACGCGCCCGCCGAGATAACCGGCCGTCGCGCCCCAGATCACGCCAATGACGATGCTGACAAGCGTTGCGATGACCCCGACGGTTAATGAAATTCGGCCGCCAATCATCACACGGGTAAACAAGTCGCGGCCGAGGTCGTCGGTACCGAACCAATGACCGGTCGCCAAACTCGGTGGTTGCAAGGCATTGGCAGTGTCTAGCGTTTCGTGGTCGTGCGGGCTAAGCCACGGTCCGACGATAACGGCAATGGTCAGGAGCGCGATCAGGACAAGCGGCACGCGCAACGCCCAGCGGTTGGTCGCACGCCCTACGGCCATGGTTGCGAGGCCTTTCACCGGTAACGTACCCGTGGATCGAGCCAGCCGTATAACAGGTCGACCAGAAGGTTCAGCGCAATGACCAACGTGCTGTACAGAATGACGATGCCCAACACGACCGTATAGTCACGGTTGATCGCACCTTGCACGAAGAAGCGGCCGAGGCCAGGCAGTCCAAAGATCTGCTCGACAACGACAGCACCGGTTAAGAGCGCCGCGGCGGCGGGCCCTAAATAAGACACGAGCGGTAGCGCGGCCGGCCACACGGCGTGGCGCAAAACAATCGTGCGGGTCGTCAGTCCTTGCGCCCGTGCCGCCCGCACGTAAGGCGACGCGAGTACATCCAGTAACTCCGCGCGAATCAGCCGGGCAATGTACGCAACTTGTGGTAACGCTAGCGCGATAACCGGCAAAACCCATGACGCCGGCCCGGCGAGGTCACCGGCCGGCAGCCAGCGCAGCGTGACAGCAAATAGCAGGACCAGTACCGGTGCGACGACGAAATTTGGAATCGATAAGCCAACCAGCGCGAGGCCCATCAGCGCACGATCCAACCATCCATTGCGGTAGATCGCAGCAAACGTGCCGGTCAAGCCGCCGAGCAGCAGCGCGGTCAGCAGCGCCAGCGACCCTAGTGTCAACGAGACCGGTAGGCCCTGCGCGATCAGTTCCGAGACATCGATGTCTTGGTAACGGAACGACGGTCCGAAATCGCCGCGAGCGATACCACCGAGGTAGCGGCCGAACTGCTGCCAGACCGGCTCGTCGAGGTGATACGCCGCCTCGAGCCGCGCTTCGATCTCGGCGGGCAGCCGCCGTTCTTCATCGAACGGGCCACCGGGTGCCGCCCGCGTCAAGAAAAACGCCATTGCAATAACGACGAAAAGCGTCGGTACGGCGCTCGCCAACCGGCTTAGTGTGTAGTGCAGCACGTCCGTAGGCGCAGCAATGGTGCAGCATTGCTGCGCAACATTGGCCGTAAACTATCGCCAATAATCAGGGGCTTACGAGGCAGCCATTGCAGCATCGCCGAACGATCGCAACAAAAGATAGGCATGGTTGGAAACGCCGATCGCGGCCTAGGCCGAGCGCGCCAGGCTCTGCTTTTTGAGGTGCACCAGGAGCAGCGAAATCGCTGCCGGTGTCACGCCATCGATGCGTCCTGCCTCACCGAGTGTGATGGGCCGGTGGCGTTCGAGCTTCTGCCGAGCTTCTGTCGAGAGCCCATGAACGCTCGCGTAATCGATGTCGGTGGGCAAGCGCAGCGTTTCGCTCTTGCGATGCCGGGCGATCTCGCGCTCAGCCCGTTCGATGTAACCGTGATACTTAGCCTGTACATCGATCTGTTGCGCGACCAGTTGGCGCTGCTCAGCCGAGAGCTCCGTACCGTCCGGATCGGGGCCAACCGCGGCCACCTCCGTCAGCGCACCGTAGTCGACCTCGGGCCGGCGCAGCAGCGTCAACGCTTTGGTTTCTCGCGCAACCGGTGTGCCGAGGCGAGCGATGTCGTCGGCATCGAGCGCGCCAGGACGAACCAGCGTCGTGGCAAGCCGCTGTTGTTCGCGTTCTACCGCCTCGCGCCGCGCGATGAAATCCTGCCAGCGGTGATCGTCGACGAGGCCGAGTTCTCGCCCGTGGGGCGTCAAGCGGAGATCGGCGTTGTCCTCGCGCAGCAACAAACGATGTTCGGCCCGCGACGTAAACATGCGGTACGGCTCCGAGACACCGCGGGTTATCAGGTCGTCGATCAACACACCGATGTAGGCTTCGTGGCGCCCCGGCGTCCATGGCTCTTGGCCAGCCGTCCGGCGCGCCGCATTCAGCCCCGCCACCAGCCCCTGCGCGGCCGCCTCTTCGTAACCGGTCGTGCCGTTAATCTGGCCAGCGAAGTACAGTCCGGCAACGGCCTGGGTTTCGAGGCTCGGGGTCAAATCACGCGGATCGAAGTAGTCGTACTCAATCGCGTACCCGGCGCGGGTCAAATGGGCGTTTTCGAACCCGGCAATGCTGCGGACAAAAGCCTCTTGGACCTCGTACGGCAAAGACGTCGAGATGCCATTTGGGTAAACCTCGTGCGTCCCAAGACCTTCCGGTTCAACGAAAATTTGGTGCGCATCGCGATCGGCGAAGCGCACGACCTTGTCTTCGACCGATGGGCAATAGCGTGGCCCAACGCCTTCGATCTTGCCGGTGAACATCGGTGACGACTCGGCCGCCCCGCGAATCAGATCGTGGGTCTTAGCGTTCGTGTACGTGATGTAGCAGGAGATTTGCTGCGGATGATCACTGGCCCGGCCGAGGAACGAGAACAGCGGTGTCGGCGTATCACCGGGCTGTTCTTTGAGTTTGCTGAAGTCGAGCGAGCGGCCATCGAGACGCGGCGGTGTGCCGGTCTTCAGGCGACCTACGCGGAATGGCAACGCCCGCAGACGCTCCGCCAGCCGATTCGACGCCGGGTCGCCAGCGCGGCCACCGGACGACTGCGTAAGACCGACATGGATGCGACCGCCGAGAAATGTGCCCGTCGTTAGGACGACGGACGGCGCGAAGAACTCCAACCCTGAGCGCGTCAGCACGCCGCGGATCTCGTCCGACTCAATAAGTAGGTCGTCGACGGCGCTTTGGAAAATCCGGAGGTTCGGCTGGTTCTCGACGCGATGACGGATCGCTTGCCGGTACAGCGCCCGATCGGCCTGAGCGCGCGTTGCCCGAACGGCTGGCCCTTTGCTCGCGTTTAATGTTCGAAACTGGATACCGGCCTTATCGATCGCGAGCGCCATGGCGCCACCGAGCGCATCGATCTCGCGGGTCAGATGGCCTTTGCCGATGCCGCCGATGGCCGGGTTGCAGCTCATCTGGCCGATCGTCTCGATGTTATCGGTAACGAGCAGCGTCTCGGCGCCCGCGCGCGCAGCCGCCAGCGCAGCCTCGGTACCCGCGTGGCCACCGCCAATAACGATCACGTCAAATTGTCGCGCTGCACGGCTCATCGCGCGATTTTACGTTGCTGTCGCGTGAGACGCCAAAACGCTTTGACAGGTTTTGCTACACCGGTCAGACTTTTGCGCGTGATTCGTTGTCTTTGCGTAACGCTCGGCGCCGCCCTACTCGCCGCTGCGTATCCGAACGCCGCCCAAGCTGCCCCCACCCCACGTGACTGGCTTGAGCCCTGCCGGCTCAACCAGAGCGCGTTTGTGCCGAGCGTCAGTGCCCAATGTGGCCAACTTGACGTACCGCTGAACCCCGACGAACCGTCCGGTGCGACGTTGACGTTAGAAGTGGCGGTTATCCCGGCGCTCAATATCAACCCGGCAGCCGACCCGTTAGTTTTAATCGCCGGTGGACCCGGCCAGTCAACCATCGAGTTTTACCTCGCGTCGCAAAATGCGTTCGCGGCCGTCAGGCTGGAGCGCGAGATCATTTTGGTCGATCAACGCGGGACGGGGCGCTCGAACCCGCTAGTCTGTGACACGGGTAACGACGAGATGATGACGCCCGAGACGATCGACGAAGTCGCCGCCGCTGCAAGCGTCTGTCTCGATGGCCTTAACGCTGATCCTCGCTACTTTACGACCAGCGTCGCCGTCCGCGACCTCGATGCGGTGCGCACTGCACTCGGCGTTCAGGCCGTTAATGTTTACGGGGTCTCGTACGGCACGCGAGTCGCGCAACACTTTATGCGCCGTTTCCCGGACTCGACCCGGCGGGTCATTCTCGATGGTGTCGTGCACCCAGAACTGGTACTCGGCCCCGGTATCGCAATCGATGCACAGCGCGCCTTAAGCAATCTGTTTGCACGTTGCAGCGCCGACTCGGCCTGCGCCGAACGCTATGGCGACTTAACGAATCGCTTTGCCAGCCTGTTGGAAACGCTGCAGGCGGCGCCGGTGGCGCTCAGTCTGGCCGACCCGGTAACCGGTGAACAACGCGAATTTGTGCTTGGTGACGATGAGCTCGGTGCCGCAATGCGCTTGTTGTCGTATTCGCCACTGACGAGCGCATTGCTACCGTTGTTGATCGACGAGGCGGCAAACGGCAACTACCAACCACTGGCGGCACAGGTCGCGATGGTTGAACGCGACCTATCCGGCATGTTGAACCTCGGCATGCACAATGCCGTCGTCTGCACCGAGGATATGCCGTTCTATGAGCCTGATGCGACCGAAGACGCGGCCATCGCCAAGTCGTACTTGGGCCGGCTGAATATCGACAGTCTGCAAGCGATCTGTGACGTATGGCCTGCTGGTTTCATTGACGATGATTTTCGCGAACCGCTCACCAGCGATATTCCGACGCTGTTGCTGTCTGGCGAGAACGATCCGGTGACACCGCCGACTTACGCCGACGTCGCCGCACAGCAATTGCGGCAATCGCAGCACATCGTCGGTCCCGACTATGGACACGGGCTCGCTGGCCACGGTTGCGTACCGACCCTGATGGCAGCTTTCCTTGATGATGAGGAGCCGTTGCCGGTCGAAGCAAGTTGCGTCGACAAACTCGCCGTGATGCCTTTTTTCATCGACTACGCAGGACCGGCCCGATGATTACCGTCAGTGGGCTGGCCAAAAGCTTTGGCCCGGTTACAGCCGTTCGCGACGTCAGCTTCGAGGCCGTCAACGGCAAGATCACCGGTTTGCTCGGGCCGAATGGCGCCGGTAAGTCGACAACGCTGCGAATGTTGTACACCGTACTAAAGCCGGATTCCGGGTCGGCCAAGATCGATGAACTTGATGTTGTCACCGACCCCTTGGCGGCCCGCGGCCGACTCGGCGCTCTGCCGCACGGCTCGGGACTGTACCCGCACCTCACGGGGCGCGAAAACGTCCGTTACTTCGGGCGCCTGCATGGGCTTAAAGGCGAGTTGCTAGAGCAACGAACCGAGCACCTGCTTGACCAGCTCGACATGCGTGGCTTTGCGGATAGGAAAACGAAGGGCTTCTCGCAAGGGCAGAAGACCAAAGTGGGGCTCGCCCGAGCGCTGGTGCATGAACCAGACAACATCATCCTTGACGAGCCGACTAATGGGCTCGACGTCATGGCAACGCGGGCGCTCCGCGAGTTGATTATTCAGCTAAAAGCGTCCGGCAAATGCGTGCTGTTCTCCAGCCACGTCATGCAAGAGGTGGCGGCGGTTTGCGACGACATCGTCATTATCGCGCAAGGCCAAGTCGCCGCGCGGGGCACACCGGATGAGCTTCGTGAGCGATTCGGTAACAGCGACCTTGAAGAGGTCTTTGTCGCCGCCATCAGCAGTGTTGCGGAGCCAGCGCAATGACGCCCGCTTGGCGCACCGTCTTTACCAAAGAGCTGGTCGAGAATTTCCGCGACCGCCGCACGTTAATGTCGGTATTGGTTGGGCCATTGTTCGGACCGATTATGTTTGTCGGCATCATGACACTGACGTTGTCGCGCGCCATCGATGCAACCGACAAACCGCTCGAGCTGCCGGTTATGAATGCCGATGCGGCGCCCGGGCTGACGGCGTTTCTTGAACAGCAAAATGTTGAGATGACCGATGCTGGGACCGATCGCGACGCGGTAATAGATGCGGTGCGGTCAGGCGAACTGGACCTAGCGCTGATCGTCCCGGCTGATTTCGGTGACCAGCTGCGCTCAACCGAGCCGGTCCGCATCGAGATCGTCGCGGATCAATCTAACTCGCAGGCAGGACCGCGGGCCGACAGAGCCGGCGATTTGGTGGCCTCGTGGGGTCAACAGGTGGCAGCACTTCGCATGCTCGCGCGCGGCGTCGACCCGTCGATCTTGCGCCCTGTGCTGGTTGATGAGATCGACACATCGACACCGACGGGGCGATCGGCGCTCATTCTCGGCATGCTGACTTATTTCATTTTATTCGCGATGTTAATGGGCGGCATGTCGCTCGCGATCGACTCGACGGCCGGTGAGCGCGAACGCGGCTCGCTAGAGCCGTTGCTGGCGCTGCCGGTACAGCGCAGTGAATTGATCCTCGGCAAAATCGGCGCCGCAGTCGTTTACATGCTGATGGCACTAGCGTTGTCGTTGACCGCTTTCATGTTGGCCATCGACTTCCTGCCGCTCGAGCAAATCGGCATGACAGCCAACTTCGGACTAGATGTCGTCATCAAAGCGCTCTTAATCATGGCGCCGTTCGCCCTGGTCGGCGCGTCGTTGATGACGGTCGTCGCGTCGTTCACGAAGAGTTACAAAGAAGCGCAAACCTACATGACCGGCGTGTTGTTATTGCCGACAATCCCGATTGTTGTCGCCGCCGTCTTGACGCTACGCCCGACGCAAGAATTGATGCTGGTCCCGAGTCTCAGCCAGCATTTGCTCGTTACCGAGCTGATCAAAGCGGAGCCGATCGAACCGTTGTGGATTGCACTGTCGGCCGGTTCGACACTAGCTGTGGGTATCTTGTTGTGCGTTATCGCGGTACAGCTCTATAAGCGCGAGGCGTTGTTGGTTTAGCGTTCGCGGATTCAGCCAGGTGTTTATTGGCTGGCAGCCGTTCTTTTCTCCCACCATACGCGCAATTGACGCACCCGATTTTCGTGGGTCGCAAAGCTTGATGAATCGGTAATCTGCTCGCCAACGATCGACTCGATTTGTTCGATCAATCCGACTCCTCCTAAGGCCGCCACATCGTCGTCCATTGCGATCTCGACCAGTCGGTCGATTTCAATCGCTTTTTTGCGCGCCATGATCAAAGCGGCTAGCGAACGAACCTCTGGATCGCGGTCATCGAGCACAGGACCGAGTGCAGCGAAATCCCCTTGCGCGCCGACATCCTCGGTCCCGGCCAAAGCCATCCTCCGAGTTTTTGAGCCAATTGCCTTATTGAGTGCAATTTCTTGAAACTTGCTGACATTCTCGGGCATTCGAAGCTTATAGAGGCCCCCAACGATAACGTACTGAAGGTGAGCGTCTGACTCGTGATCGAATGCCTCAGTCAGGACTTGTATTGATTCAGGCCGGCGAAAGAATCCAAGAGCTTGAATCGCATAAACACGGACCGCCAGATCGTCATCGCTTATCGCCGCCACCAATGCGGCGAAACTCGCCTCGTCAGCGTCAGTAGGCTGGGTGTCGTGGAGCTGCGCAAGCGCGCGAGCGGCTATCGGCCGCAATTCAGGATTGTTGCGATCATTGAGCACGGCTATAACCGTCTCAACGCTAGGTGTGAATCCCGCTGCTTCAATTTTTTGAATGGGTGACGGTTGGAGATCCCAGTGCTGCGCCAGTCCGTCGGTCGGTAACAACAGCAGCGTCACCAATAGCCCGATAGTATCTGCGGTTGCGTTAGGCCTGTGCTTCTGACGCACCGTCACTTCCCAATACAAAACGCACCGAAAATCTCGCCGAGCAAATCATCACTGCTGAACTCGCCGGTGATTCGGCCGAGCGCTTGCTGCGCCAAGCGCAACTCCTCGGCCAGCAGTTCGCCCGCGGCCGACTCGAATAACTCTGTCTTGCCCCGATCAAATGCGGTGCGGGCCTCTGCCAGAGCGTCGATATGGCGTTGCCGCGCGCTGAACGTACCCTCTTGATTGGCACCGTAACCGGCAATGGCGTGCAAACGTTCGGTGAGTTCCTGGATGCCAGTACCGGTTTTCGCCGACACCGTTAACCAATCGGCCGGCTGGCTGGCCGGTTTCGCGAGATCTGTTTTGTTGATGATAACGGAGTATTCCGAGTCGCCGCCGATGTCGGCTAGCAATGCAGCCACTTCATTAGACATGGCGGAGCGATCGCCGTCGTGCGCGGCCGCATCGATAACAACCAAGCGATGATCGACCGTCGCGGCGGCTGATCGCGCTCGCTCGATACCGGCTTGTTCGATCGGATCGTCGGTGGCGGCGCGAAGACCGGCGGTATCGACAACGGTTACCGGCAGACCGTCAACCTCGACGATTTCACGAAGCAGATCGCGGGTCGTGCCGGGGATGTCGGTAACGATGGCACTGTCGTGTCCGGCGAGCCGATTCATCAGACTGGATTTACCAGCGTTCGGTCGGCCGAGCAACGCGACCGTCAAACCATCGGTGAGCGCGCGGCCAACTCGAAGCCGTTCGGCCAGCGTGTCGAAACTCGCCTCCAAGCCACTAACGCGCTTCGTAAGCCCGGTGTCCGATAACAAATCGAGTTCTTCGTCGGGAAAATCGATGGCGGCTTCGACGTACACCCGCAGCTCGATCAGCTCGCGGGTCAGTGCGTTAACAGCGTCGGAAAAGGCGCCATCCAACGAGCGCATTGCCGCCAACGCCGCCGCGTTCGAACCGGCATTAATCGCGTCGGCGACCGCTTCAGCCTGCGCTAAATCGAGGCGGCCGTTCAAAAATGCCCGTTGCGTGAACTCACCCGGCTCGGCACGCCGTGCGCCGAGTTCAACGCAGCGCGCAATCACCAACTCGGCCAACGGCTGACCGCCGTGGCCCTGGAACTCCGCGACATCTTCGCCGGTGTAGGAATTCGGTGCCGCGAACGGCAGGACGAGTCCAACATCGATGACGTTGCCACCCGCATCACGGGCACGACGTAGATGGGCCGAGCGCATCGGCGGCAGCGAACCGACCAACGCTTCTGCCACGCAGAGGGCCTCGGGCCCACTCAGACGAACGACAGCAACTCCGGCTCGCCCGGCGGCCGAACTTAATGCAACGATCGTGTCAGATAATGCGGCCATGACCGGTCTAGACTGAGTAATAGAACATGCCAGGAGAATACTGTGGCGAGCATACCGGTTAATTTTGCCAACGCGGCGGGCGAAACGCTGGCGGGCCTGATCGACTTACCGTCGGGCCCAACTCGTGCGTTCGCGCTGTTTGCGCATTGTTTCACTTGTACCAAGAACCTGAAAGCGGCAAGCAATATCTCGAAGGCGTTGAACGAGGCCGGCTTTGGTACGTTGCGATTCGACTTCACCGGCCTGGGACAAAGCGACGGCGAGTTCGCCGCGACAACGTTTTCGTCGAATGTCGCCGATCTGATGGCGGCCGCCGAGTTCCTGGAACGCGACTATCAAGCGCCGCAGTTGCTAGTCGGTCACTCGCTGGGTGGTACGGCCGTTCTACAAGCCGCGCCGTCGATCGCGTCAGCACGCGCCGTCGCGACCATCGGGTCGCCGGCGGCACCGGCGCATGTTCGGCACCTGTTGCGCGGTGGCGAAGCGGAGCTCGCGGCGAACGGTGAAGCCGAGGTCGAGATCGGTGGGCGGCCCTTTCGTATTCGCCAGGCATTTGTCGATGATCTTGAGAAACAAGCGTTACCGGGCTCCGTTCGCGATCTCGGCAAGGCATTACTGCTGTTTCATTCGCCGCAGGACACAATCGTCTCGATCGATAACGCCGCAGAGCTCTACCAACATGCCCGGCATCCGAAGAGTTTTGTCACGCTCGATAAAGCCGACCACTTATTGAGCAACGCCGCCGATTCGCAATACGTGGGCAGCGTCTTAGCCGGTTGGGCGGAACGCTACCTCGATGCCCCGAACGGGACGCGTGCAGACGCGCCGCCGGCGGGCGTGATCCGCGCACAAACACCTATTGCTGGTTTCAAGACGGCCGTGACTTCCGACCGCCACGAACTCGTCGCCGATGAGCCGACCAGCGTCCCCGGCGGTACCGATCTTGGGCCATCGCCGTACGAGTTGCTGTCGGCTGCTCTCGCCAGTTGCACATCGATGACGTTAAAGATGTACGCGTCGCACAAAAAGCTACCGCTCGAGTCGGTTAGCGTCGACGTGAAACACTCGAAAATCCACGCGGAGGATTGCGAACACTGCGAATCGACCGATGGCCGAATCGACCGTTTCGAGCGCTCGATCAGCTACGTTGGCGATCTATCGGACGAACAAGCGGCACGTTTGCTACAAATCGCCGATAAATGCCCGGTGCACAAGACGTTGGAAGGCGAGATTGATATCGTCTCAACACTCGCCGCTAACAACGTCCGGAACGGAGCCTGAGCAACGATGCACATCGACCCGCAGCGCAGTCAGTTTGAAGCGTTTAAGAACCTCGATCGCGACCAGCCGGTATGCATGCTGAATCTGGTTCGGCTGAACGAAGACGTTGTTTACCCCGATGGCGAGCGCACGAGCGGTACCGAAGCGTACCGACGCTATGGCGAGGCAAGCGCGCCGATCTTCACCGAGGTGGGTGGTGAGATCCTTTTCAGTGGTTCCCCGCAAAACGTCTTGATCGGCCCGCTCGACGAGGCATGGGATATCGCGTTTATCGCCAAGTACCCAGCGGCTAATGCGTTCCTAGCGATGGTGACGGACGCCCGTTACCGTGCGATTGTTCACCACCGCCAGCTGGCGGTAGCGGACAGTCGGCTGATTCGGCTGGCCGAGCGTAGCGGTGGTCGTGCGTTCGGCTAATCCGGTCAGCTACGGGCAGCTTGTTCGCGCGCGACAACGCTATTGATTCGCCATTGCTGCACAATCGTCAGCAGCGTATTCGAGAGCCAGTACAGAACCAGACCCGCTGGGAAAAAGGCAAAGAACACGGTGAAGACGACCGGCAAGATGCTCATCACTTTCGCCTGGACCGGGTCGGGCGGCGCCGGGTTGAGTTTTTGCTGCACGAGCATCGCCGCACCCATCAACAGCGGCAGTACAAATATGGGATCGCGTGAGGACAGGTCCTGGATCCACAGCATAAACGGTGCTTGGCGCATTTCGACGCTCTCGAGAAGCACCCAGTAAAACGCTAGGAAGAACGGCATTTGGATTAGCAGCGGTAAGCAACCGGCCGCTGGGTTGATCTTCTCGCGCTTGTAGAGCTCCATCATCTGTCGAGACAGCTCTGGACGGTCGTCCTTGTAGCGCTCTTGCAAGTTCTTAAGTCGCGGCGCCAGCTCGCGCATTTTCGCCATCGATCGACCGCTCGCCGCCGTTAACGGATAGAAGACGAGTTTGATCAGGATCGTGACGATGATGATCGCCCACCCCCAGTTGCCGACAACGTTATGCACCCATTGCAGGACGGTGAAAAGTGGCGATGACAACAACGTTAGGATGCCGTAGTCGACCGTCAGCGGCAGCTTCGGTGAAATCGCGCCGAGCTGCTTCTGTAACTTAGGGCCGATGAACAACGTCAGCGACGTTTCAGCGGAGCCGCCCGAGGCGACAGTAATGCGGGCTTTCGATGCGAGCGCGCTAACATTGAATGCATTGGCCGTGGCCGACACGTCGTAGTTCCACTCTTCCTCAGGAGGCGGAACCAGTGCGATGGCAAAGTGATATTGGATCGCGGCGATCCAACCACCGGCGGTCGAAAATTTCTCGGTCTCGCCGTCTTGCAAATCGTCGATATCGTACTTGTCGTAGGTGCTGCCATCCGACATCACTGGGCCGGTGAACGAGTAGCTTTGGACGTCGAACATCGAGCGTTCCGGAACTTTGGCTTCACGTTCAATGCGACCGTACGGTCCGGCGTTAATCGGCGTATCGGTTGGGTTGCGTAGCGTGTACAGAACGTCGATTTGGTAGCTGTCGCGGAAGAACCGGAACACTTTGCGAGCGCTCACGCCGTCATCACGCGTCCATGTCAGCGCGACGTCAACCGATTCTTCTCCGTCGGCCAAGGTGTACTCGCGGGACATCGACTCAAAGGTCGCGAGGTGGCTCGGACTTTGCGTGTTCGCGCCGGCGAACAACACCCCGGTTTGCACAACGCCATAAGGATCGCCGTCGCTCGATAGCAGCGTGACCAACTCATCGGGTCGGTTCTTGGCGACGGGGTAACCTGTGAGGACGGCGCCGACGATGTTACCGCCGTCAAGGTCTATCTCGACGTTGAGCACGTCGGTGTTTACGCGAACGATTCGTGATGGGTCTGTGCTGATCGGTGAGGCGAGTACTGGAACATCGCTAGCGGGCTCGCTCGCGTTGTCAGGCGCCGCGATGGTCGGCAGTTGATCGGACAGTGCACGGTCTGCGGAACCTACCCCGTCCGCTGGTGTTTGCTCGCTCGGCGCCGGCTTCGGGCCGTAGTCGACCTGCCACGCGTTCCAGCACATAACGAGCAAGAGGCCGAACAGGCCCCACGTGAAGAGCCGCTGATTATCCATCTGTTGTGTTCCCCGCTGAGCGACGTCGATTCGACGAACGATGGCGGCGTGGGTTAATCAGCTGCTGCCAATGCTGCTCTAGGCTTTTAGTAAGGTCGGTGCGCGACGCGCCGGCAGCCGCTGGCTTGGTGATGACAACGATGTCCAGTGCTGGCAAGTGTTGGCGGCGAAAAGATTCCCGGATCAGTCGTTTTAGTCGATTTCGCATGACCGCTCTTTTGTCGGTTTTTCGCGAGACGGCGAGGCCGAGTCTGGCGGTTGGCTGTCCGGATGGCCGACCGAGCACCGTAAAAAAAAGGTCTCGGCTGCGTACGGGTTTATCGAAGACGTGCTGAAACTCGCTGGGGATCAGCAGGCGCTGGCTGCGTAAGAATCGCTCGTCGGCCACTCGATTGAGGTCGGCGCCAGCGTTCGGAACGTGGCGTTACGGCGTCAGGCGAGCACGCCCTTTGGCGCGGCGGCGCTTCAGTACCAGCCGACCGGCTTTCGTGGCCATCCGTGCACGAAAACCGTGCGTCCGTTTGCGTTTCAGATTGCTTGGCTGAAAAGTGCGTTTCATGTTGATTTCCGCCGGGCTCTATAAGGTCCCGGTAGGCTTGAAAAAAGGCCCGAAATGGTACGGTCGGACCCCCCTGGTGTCAACCGACAACGACCGGTTGGCGGCAACTTTTCGACTGGTCAGGCGAAAGGAATTTCAGTTAGTCTCTGGAACCTTTCCCCTCGTAGAACGACGGAGGCAATCGTGCCGCAGCAGAGCACGGTGTGGGACTACTGTTCCCGGCATTTACAGGACGACGTCACTGAGCAGCAGTTCAACACGTGGATTCGTCCGTTGCAGCCTAGTGAGGAGAAACGCAGCCTGCGGTTGCTGGCACCCAACCACTTTGTTGTCGATTGGGTCCGCGAGAATTTTCTTGAACGCTTGTTGGAGCTGGCCCGGCGGTGCAGTGCCGACCCCCAATACGGGGTTTTCGTCGAAGTCGGTGAGTCAGATGTGCAGCCGGCGATCGCAGCGACTAGCTCAGTGGGCCGCCATCAGCTACCGCCCGTTGTAAGCCGACTCAATCCAGAGTTTACGTTCGACCGGTTCGTCGAAGGTAAGAGTAACCAGCTTGCACGGGCAGCGGCGTCACAGGTCGCCGAGAACCCTGGGCAGGCCTATAACCCGCTGTTCATTTATGGCGGCACCGGCCTTGGTAAAACTCACTTGATGCACGCGGTCGGTAATGCTATTCGCCAGCGCGAGCCGAGTGCCCGGGTTTGTTACGTGCATTCCGAACGATTCGTCCAAGACATGGTTACCGGTCTCCAGCGCAACAAGATCAACGAGTTTAAGGAGCTGTACCGTTCGCTCGATGCGCTGTTGATCGATGACATTCAGTTTTTTGCCGGTAAAGACCACAGCCAGGAAGAGTTCTTTCACACCTTCAACGCACTGCTCGAAGGACAGCGCCAGATCATTCTCACCTGCGACCGCTACCCGAAAGAGGTTGATGGCCTTGAGGAACGACTGCAGTCACGCTTTGGCTGGGGCTTAACGGTTGCAGTTGAACCGCCGGAGCTCGAGCATTCGGTCGCAATCTTAATCCAGAAAGCGGAAAACGACGGCTGGATCCTGCCGAGTGAAGTGGCATTTTTCGTTGCCAAGCGGATCCGGTCAAATGTTCGCGATCTCGAAGGGGCGCTCCGGCGAATCATTGCAACCGCGCGACTCACGGGCCAATCAATCACGTTGGATTTTGCTAAAGAAGCGCTCCGCGACTTGTTGGCCGTTCAAGATCGCCAGGTGACAATCGAAAATATCCAAAAGACGGTCGCTGAGTACTACAAAATCCGCGTGGCCGATTTGCTGTCGAAGGGTCGGAGTCGGTCGATTACACGACCGCGGCAGATTGCTATGACACTAACCAAAGAACTAACAAACCACAGCCTGCCTGAAATCGGCGATGCGTTCGGCGGCCGTGATCACGCGACGGTGCTGCACGCTTGCCGGAAAGTTGCCGAGCTACGAAGCGAGACGGCACGTGTGGAAGAGGACTACACTAACCTGTTGAGAACGCTGACATAGCCTGTGAATAAGCTGTGGATAAAAAAGTGAAAAAGATATCCACATTTCACTCACAGCTTAGAAGTCTAGATAACCACAGCTTTGTCTTGCGATTTCGACAAGTAAGTTATTAAAATATAAAGAGAATTTTTGTTATCCACAGACTGGGGCCGGGCTAATAGCAATAACAAATTGCAGTCCATCCACGTTTTATCAACAGGTGATTGAATGAAACTCAGCGCTACTCGCGAGGTTTTGCTGAACCCGTTACAGGCGGTTATTGGGGTCGTTGAGCGGCGTCAAACAATGCCAATACTCGCTAACGTGTTATTGGTGGCCAAGAAGAATCGCCTGTCGGTGACGGCAACCGATCTAGAGGTCGAGTTGGTTGCAGCAGTCGATGTGGATATCGATCAGGAGGGCGAGGTGACGGTACCCGGTCGCAAGCTGCTCGATATTTGTAAAGCGCTCGATAGCGGGGTCAAAGTATCGGTCGCGCTAAAAGGTGACCGAGTCCATTTGCAGGCGGGGCGCAGTCGATTCACGTTGGCTTCGCTGGCAGCCGCGGAATTCCCAACCGTTGATGACATTCAATCGACAGCCTCCGTCACTGTTGATGAGGCGAAGATGGTTTGGTTGCTGGAGAAAACGCAGTTTGCGATGGCGCAGCAGGATGTTCGCTATTACTTGAATGGCCTTCTGATAGAAACAGCCGAGAAAGGTGTGCGTGCAGTTGCGACCGATGGTCACCGATTGGCGCTGGCTGATATCGACGTTGTCGGCAGTGAAGCTGCCGGCAAACAAGTGATTGTGCCGCGCAAAGGCGTGATTGAGCTGCAGCGCTTGCTCAAAGGTGAAGGTGAGTTAACGCTAGAATTGGGCGATAACCATATTCGCGTGCAGGTCGGTGATATTCGGTTTACATCTAAGCTGATCGATGGTCGGTTCCCAGACTACGAACGTGTGATCCCCGACAATGCCCGCAACGTCATGATGGCCAACCGCGAGGGGCTGCGGCAGGCCATGAGTCGGGCGGCAATTCTGTCGAATGAGAAATATCGCGGTATTCGACTTGAGGTTAAAGACAGTGGCGTGACAATCGAGGCGCACAACCCTGATCAGGAA
Source organism: Pseudomonadota bacterium (assembly GCA_038749025.1). Taxonomy (GTDB): domain Bacteria; phylum Pseudomonadota; class Gammaproteobacteria; order Steroidobacterales; family Woeseiaceae; genus JBCAXA01. Next base: position 26,145 of record JBCDIL010000024.1, read on the forward strand.
GAGGCCGAAGAAGAGTTAGAAGTCGAGTATAGCGGCGACGATATAGAGATCGGGTTCAACGTCAATTACTTGTTGGACGCTTTGGCGGCCATTGAGTCGGGCGAGGTCAAATTGTCATTGATCGATGCGAACAGCAGTTGCTTGTTGAACGACACCACGCGTGACGACGTGCAGTACGTCGTTATGCCGATGCGGCTCTGATCACGGTCCCCGGAGCACCGTCGTTGCTTCGGACGCTGCAGATTCAAAACTTCCGCTGCCTTGAGGCAGTGTCGCTTGAGCTTGCCACTAATTGCTCGGTCGTTACGGGCGAGAACGGCGCGGGCAAAACGTCCTTGCTGGAGGCGGTTTTTACACTTAGCCGGGGGCGGTCATTTCGCTCCAGTCGGCGCGATGCGGTCGTCCGTCACGGTACGCAAGCTGCAACGATATTTGGGCTGATTGAGTCGGAACACCTAACGCATCGGGTTGGGCTTGAGATTGGTCGATCAGAACGTCGAATCCGAATAAATGGCGAAGATCGCCCCAGTATCGGGGAAGTCACCCAATTGTTGCCGGTGCAGCTCATCGATCCGACGGTCCATACATTGATTGAAGGGGGACCAGATCGGCGTCGGCAGTTTATCGATTTCGGTGTGTTTCACGTGGAACGTCGTTTCATGGAAACGTGGTCCCAATACCGCCGGGCGGTGAGTCAGCGAAATTCGGCATTGCGCGCGATGAGCGCGGACGCCGAGTTGGATACCTGGGATGCGTCCGTGGCTAGTTTGGCAGAGACGCTGACCGAACAGCGGCAAACAGGTCTTGCGCTGTTAGATCAACACTGGCCCTCGTTGATGGAGCTGGTGCTTCCCGATACGGAGGTGGCGCTAACATTTAAGCGAGGTTGGCGAGAAGACGTTTCGCTATTGGATTTACTACGGCAGCACCGTGCCCGGGATCGCGATTCGGGGCTAACCGGTGATGGTGCCCATCGCGCCGATCTCCGGATCGATTTCCGGTCGCGAGTGGCCCGGCATCAGGTGTCGAGAGGGCAACAGAAATTGTTGGCTTCCGCGCTGGTGTTGGCCCAGGTGGCAGCGATTCAGGCGCAGACTGGGCAGCAATCGGTGGTCATGTTGGATGATCCAGCTGCGGAGCTTGATACGAAAAATCTCGATCGGTTATTGGGGTTGGTCTTCGATATCCCCTGCCAACGTATTGTTACAGCGCTCGATGCGACGCGTCTTCAATTACCAACCGATGCCCCCGTGTTTCACGTGGAACACGGTCAAATCCGGTAGCTGATTCGGGTCAAACGCGACGAGCCTATCGGCGAGCGGCTTTGGCCTTCTCACGTGTTCGTTCGTTGTTGTCGTTTGTTTACCTATGTCGGTTCTACTGGTGCTGTAGCGGCGTTCCGCTGAGATGAAGTCCGCGGACGGCATCGTCGCTGCTGACATCGGGCCGGGACGGCCCTCCCACATCTTAGTTCGTCGGTGCCGGCTGTTAGCCGATGAGGGTTCTATTGATGTGGGAGCGGCAAAGCGAGTCACCGATAGGCTCGTCGCGATCAACCCGGCCGAAGCGGTGCTGCGGCGATCCCAAATCTCACTCTCGCCGCGATGACATCAGCGGACGGCGCAAACGCGCTGATAACTGGGCGTATCCAGGCCATTTACCGCGACCGTCTGAAGCCCTAAGCATGCTAAAATAGCGGGCTACCTAGCAGAGCGTGCTTCGCATGAGTGACGACTACGACAGCAGTAATATCAAGGTCCTAAAAGGACTTGAAGCCGTGCGGAAACGGCCGGGCATGTACATCGGTGATACCGATGATGGCACCGGTTTGCATCACATGGTTTTTGAAGTCGTCGACAACTCGATCGACGAGGCGCTAGCGGGCCACTGCAGCGGAATTACCGTCACGATTTACGAGGACGGGTCCGTTGGCGTTATCGACGATGGTCGCGGTATCCCGGTGGGCATTCACCCCGAAGAGCAGCGTAGTGCTGCCGAGGTCATCATGACCGTGCTGCATGCCGGCGGTAAGTTTGACGATAATTCGTACAAGGTCTCTGGCGGTTTACATGGCGTCGGTGTTTCGGTTGTCAATGCACTGTCCAAGGACCTAACCCTCACAATTCGCCGGGACGGATATGTCCACCGACAGGAATACCGCCTTGGCGAACCGGTCGCGCCACTGGAACAAGGCGAGGCCACCGACGAGACCGGAACCCAAGTTCGCTTCTGGCCAAGCGACGAAATCTTCTCTGATACCGAATTTAGCTTCGATATCTTGGCGAAACGACTGCGCGAGCTGTCCTTCCTCAATTCCGGCATCCGGATTGAGCTGCGTGATGAGCGAACCGAACAACACGAGATCTTCGAATACGAGGGCGGAATTCGGTCGTTTGTCGAGCACCTAAACCGCAACAAAACCCCGATTCACGACAACGTTTTCTATTTCCAAACGGAACGCGACGATGTCGTCGTCGAGGCCGCCGTCCAATGGAACGATGGCTACCAAGAAAACATGTTCCCGTACACAAACAACATCCCGCAGCGTGACGGTGGAACACACATGGCCGGTTTTCGGTCCGCGTTAACACGCACGCTGAATAACTACATCGAGAAAGAGTTCGCCGGCAAGAAGGAAAAGCTTACGCCAACCGGCGACGATGCCCGCGAAGGGATGACGGCTGTGTTGTCGGTCAAAGTCCCGGACCCGAAATTTTCATCACAGACCAAAGACAAGCTCGTGTCGTCGGAGGTGAAAGGTATTGTCGAGTCCGCGATGAACGAAGCGCTCGAAGCGTATTTGCTGGAATCGCCTGGCGATGCCAAAGCAATAGTCGCGAAAATTCAAGAAGCTGCTCGAGCGCGTGAAGCCGCCAGAAAAGCTCGCGAGATGACTCGCCGCAAAGGCGCGCTCGACATTGCCGGCTTGCCCGGGAAGTTGGCCGATTGCCAAGAGAAAGATCCGGCGCTGTCTGAATTGTTTCTGGTCGAGGGTGACTCTGCCGGCGGTTCGGCTAAGCAAGGCCGCGATCGGCGAACTCAAGCGATTTTGCCGTTGAAGGGCAAAATCCTCAACGTCGAGAAAGCGCGCTTCGATAAAATGCTGTCCTCGGCTGAAGTCGGGACACTGATCACGGCCCTGGGCTGTGGCATCGGCCGCGATGATTTCGATCCCGACAAGTTGCGCTATCACCGCATCATCATCATGACCGATGCGGATGTTGACGGCTCGCACATTCGGACGCTGTTGCTAACGTTTTTTTACCGGCAAATGCCGGAGTTAATCGAGCGTGGCCACATCTACATCGCACAGCCGCCGCTTTACAAGATTAAACGTGGCAAGCAAGAGGTCTACGTCAAAGACGACCAAGAACTCGCCGATCATCTTCTTAGCGCCGCTATCGATGGCGCGTCGTTGGTTGTTAGCGACGGTGCGCCACCGCTAAGCGGCGAAGCGTTAGAGAAACTCGCTAGCGATTACTTGGCCGTGCAATCGATGATCGGGCATTTGTCGCAACGCTATTTCGAACAGGTGTTAAAAGCACTGCCCGGTTTACCGGCCTTGTCTGCGTCAGCGTTCGCCGATGCCGGCAATTTGCAGAGCTGGGTAGCAGAGCTCGATGCGGCGTTACCAAAGGCCACCGACCAGGTGACGGACCTTACGCGTCACGCCGGTTCGTTTTCGGCGGAGCTTATTGGTGAAGGTGACGAGGCCGTTATCGAAATCGCACGCCAACATCATGGCGTACGGCAAACACGACGGCTGACTGCCAGCTTCTTTGCGTCGACCGACTATCGGCGCATCATGGATTTGGCTGCAGAGCTGAAGGGCTTAATCGGCGATGACGCGAGCGTCTCGCGGGGCGATAAAGAGCGATCCATCGAGACGTTTGCCGAGGCGATTGATTGGTTGATGAGCGAAGCGCGTCGCGGTCAGACGATTCAACGCTACAAAGGCCTCGGTGAGATGAACGCGGATCAATTGTGGGAGACGACCGTTAACCCGCAGACGCGGCGTTTGATGCAAGTGAAGATCGAAGACGCCATTCGGGCCGATGAGATTTTCACGACGTTGATGGGCGATCATGTCGAGCCGCGGCGTGAATTCATTGAACGCAACGCGTTAGCGGTGTCGAACCTCGATATCTAGCAGCACCCGAAGTCGCCGCACTCGGTACGAACCAGGAATACCAATAAAACCAATCGCCTATACTAGGCATTGACCAGAATATAGCATTAATACTATATTCTACCCCATGCCTAGGACGTCCAAAGACGACGATTTGCCGGTCTACAATCGCCTCACCGTCTTGCGCGCTGAGCATGGTCTGTCGCGTCAAGATCTCGCAAAAGCGGTTGGTGTCCACTACCAAACGATCGGTTACCTAGAGCGTGGCGAGTACAAACCGTCGTTGGTACTGGCACTCAGAGTCGCGCGGCTCTTCAAATTGCCCGTTGAAGCGGTGTTTTCATTGGAGCCCATGCAACCGCTTAGCGTGCAGTTATATACCCCTCCTTTGGAGTCTTCCTCATGAACAATCGCGACGAACACATTCGCGAGAAACGCGAAGTGTTTCTAAACCTCGCTGAATCACACGCTAGCCGAGCGTTGCATGACCAGCGCTGGGATCGGTTACGTACGCCAATCAACCGAAAACGACTGGTGGTTGCGACCTATGCCATGCTGTTGGTCTACAGCGTCGCTAATTTCTCCGATCAGCCGTTCCTGGCACTGTTCGCACTGATTGGTTTTATGGGTCTCGCCTGGATGATGCGTATCGCAAGTCGGACTATCCCCGACATTCCCGACGAGCTCGTTGATGAACGGATGCGCGCTGTGCGTGGGGTTGTTTACCGGTATGCATACATCGGTGCCGTGACGATCTTCAGCTTCGTTATCGCGTTGGAAATCGGGCTGACTTTGCTTGGCAAGGTCTGGCCATCGGTCGGCCCGCTGACTGGGGAGCAATGGTTCGAACTGATGTTCATCGCGTTTTTCGCAACCCTCGTATTGCCAAGCGCAATCTTTTTATGGACAGAACCCGAGTTGTAGCGTTAAAGCGGCCGAGTCGTTCGGTTCGCCACGGCTGGCAATAATGCCGACACCATCGGGCCGAGACGGCCCTCCCACATCTTCGTTTGCCGTTTGCCGTTGGCGGTCAGTTTTCGATGCGGGTACTACTCGTGTGGGAGCGGCGTCTCGCCGCAATTACGCCGCGTTTGGCATCGTCGCTGACACCATCGGGCCGAAACGGCCCTCCCACATCTTCGTTCGCCGTCTGCGGTTGGCGGTCAGCTCACGATGCGGGCGCTACTCGTGTGGGAGCGGCGTCTCGCCGCGATTACGCCGCGTCTGGCATTGTCGATGACACCATCGAGCCGAGACAGCCTTCCCACATCTTTGTTTGCCGTTTGCCGTTTGCCGTTGGCGGTCAGCTCTCGATGTGGGTGCTACCCGTGTGGGAGCGGCGTCTCGCCGCGATTACGCCGCGATCAGCGAAGTTGTTGAATTAATCGGCCCAACATGGCTAATCCGGCAACCCCGGTAGCATAGGCTCCCTAGTCGCCTGCCAACCCCAAGCCATACCCACGCCGTTGATCACGACGACGAATCTCATCGGTGTTCGCTTCAATCCATGCCTTAACGTCCGCGGTCACTTCGCGTGGTTCTCGGTCAGCGGTCGCAATCGGTGGACCAATCACAAATCGCACAGTACCCGGATACTTCCGCCAGCTCCGCCGCGGCCAGTAGTCACCTGCATTGTGAGCCACCGGAATAACCGGAACCCGTGAGCGAACCGCTAACGCAGCGCCGCCGACCCCGTAACGGCCCGTCTCGCCCGGCGCTACCCGCGTACCCTCGGGGAAAATCATGACGAAGACGCCTTCACGGAGCCGCTGCGCGCCATTTTGTACTAACTGGTTAACGGCGCTGCGCCCTGCACCACGATGCACGGCAATAGGCTTCAACAGATGCATCGCCCAGCCGAACAATGGCAGCCACATCAGTTCACGCTTCAAGGCCCATGTTTGTACTGGAAACAATTCCAACTCAACCAGCGTCTCCATGGCTGACGAGTGCTTCAACATCACCACACAGGCGTCAGTCGGGATGTTCTCCGTACCGATCGCTTCGTACTTCAACCCGCACAATAGGCGCAGCATCCGCAGGTTCAATCGCACCCACGCCACCGCCACTTGGTAGCGATAGCGATGTGGCAATGGCGCCAGACACAGCAAAACTAAGGCGTATACGCCGACCGACAAAATCATGAACGTTGTGAACAGAAGTGAGCGGGCGAGCAGCATGGCTACACCGGCAGCGAAAGCAGTGTGTCGACCGCCGCGCCAAGGTCGTCAAAAACGCGATCGGGTTGTGGCTCGCCGTTAATTGCCGTTCGGCCATTGCCAGTCATCACCAACCACGGCCTCACACCGGCCGCTTTAGCGGCCGCCAAATCGCGCGACGAATCCCCTATGAGGACAGCGGCATCGGCGGACACCTGGAACTGCTTCAATAAGCGTAAAACCATCCCCGGACGAGGCTTGCGGCATTCGCTGTTAACACCAGGACCATCCGGGCAGAACGCGATGGCTGCGATCTCGCCACCGGCTGCACGAACAACTCGCCGCAACTTCGCATGTATGCGATACAGGGTTCGCCGCGAGAAATAACCCCGAGCAATCCCCGACTGATTCGTCGCAATTACGACGGTGACACCCGCCTGATGTAACCGCGCGATCGCGTCGGCCGATCCGGGCAACGGAATCCACTCCGACGGCGAGCGAATATAATCCGCCGAATCGGCGTTAATAACGCCGTCGCGATCGAGAATCACGAGCGACGGCCGCTTCATCAACGCGCCCGACTGAGTACCGAAATATCAGCGATTTCTAAGAACCGGCGGCGTATACCTGCCAACAGAGCCAAGCGGTTATCACGCACTGACGTATCGTCAGCCATCACCATAACCTCATCGAAGAACCGGTCGATCGGCTCACGAAGTCCAGCCAAATGCCGCAGTGCTTCCGCGTACTGATGGTTCGCCAGTAACGGTTCAACCGCATCCGCTGCCGTTTGATCGGCCGCATGCAAAGCCTGCTCCGCCTCGGCTTCGAACAAAGCCTGATCGGTTGCACCAGCCGCCGCGTCAGGAAGCTTTTTCAGAAGATTGGCGATACGCTTATTCGCTGCCGCCAACGCCTCGGCCTCATCGAGGCCGGCGAAGCTTACGACCGCATCCAACCGCGCTATAAAATCGACCAAACTCGCGGGCCGGTTTGCAGCCACCGCATCAAACACCTCCGCCGTTATGTCGGTGCGAGTCGCCACCGTATGCGCCCGCAGTCGATCGATAACGAAGTCGTACAGCGTTGTCGATAGCGTCTCATCGCCAGCAATCGGCTGTGCGGCAATCGACTTTGTCACCAAGTCTGGGAGCGAAAATGACAAGCCCGCTTCGATCGTGATACGAGCGAGGCCGAGCGCCGCACGTCGCAGACCGAATGGATCTCGGTTGCCTTTCGGCCGCTTACCCGCTGCGAAGACCCCAGCCAATGTGTCAATACGATCCGCTATACCAATCACCTGGGCCGTTCTGCTATCCGGAATCGTGTCGCCGGCAAACGCCGGTCGATAAAACTGGCTAATCGCTGCGGCCACCGTCGGTGATTCGCCCCCCGCTGTCGCGTAGTAACCCCCCATTACCCCCTGCAAATCGGGAAACTCACCGACCATATCGGTGACCAAATCTGCCCGCGACAAGGTCGCCGCACGCTCAGCGTCCTCACCATCAACCGACAACAGCGCGCAGAGCGCCGAACTCAATTGCACAACACGCCGCGTCTTGTCACCGAGTGTGCCGAGTTGTTTCTCAAAGACGATGCCGTCGAGCGCTCGCACTCGGTCCCCGAGAGGGATCTTGGTATCGCTGTCGTAGAAGAACGCGGCATCAGCTAACCGCGGCGTAACAACTCGCTCATTGCCCCTAGCGATTTCTGCCGGTTGCGGGCTATCGAGGTTACTTACCGTCACAAACTTCGCGAGCAGACGGTTATCGGTACCGAGCACCGGGAAGTATCGCTGGTGTTTCTTCAGTGTCGACTCCAATACTTCGCGAGGTAGACGTAGGTACGTACCAGGAAACTCGCCAACCACAGCGATCGGCCACTCGACCAACGCGTTCACTTCGTCCAATAGCGCTTCATCGACTGTCGCGCTGCCGCCGGCGCTAACCAATGCCTCACTGACGGCGGTTGCTACCCGTTCGCGCCGCATCGCCGGCGCCGCAACAACAAAGCCAACGTCGAGCAAGGTCTGCTCGTAATCAGCGGCACTCTCTAGTGTAATAGGCGCTGACGTATGAAAGCGGTGACCGTGCGTGAAACGGTCAGCGCGTTGGCCGAACACCGACAACGGCAAGACGTCGTTGTCGAGCATTGCGACCAGCCAATGGACCGGTCGTACAAACTCAAACTCACCATCTCCCCAACGCATCGCCCGAGCGACCGGTAACGCTCTTAACGCCGTATCGACGGCACCTTGCAACATTTCTCCTAGTGCTTGGCCGACGACATCCCGCGCGAGCGATAGGTATTCGCCCTTTTTGTCAGCGGTGCGGCCTAACGACTCGAACGGAACGCCACACCGTTCGGCGAATTTCTCACCAGCCGCTGTTGGCTTGCCGGTGTCATCTATCGCGATTCGAACCGGCGGCCCCTTCAGCGTCTCACGCCGGTCCGGTTGGCGAACTGACGTGTCGTTGACCACGACCGCCAAACGTCGCGGTGCGGCGTAGCGAGTGACGGTACCCGGATCAAAGTCCAGCGCTCGCAACTCCGCCGCTAGTGCATCGGTGAAGGCAACCGACAACGGTTCAAGGCTAAGCGGCGGTAGCTCTTCTGTGCCTATTTCAACGAGCAGCGTTCCCTTGTTCGTCATGCCGCTGCACCGTTTGCCACCGATGCGACCATCGGAAAGCCGAGAGCTTCCCGACTCGCGTAATAAGCCTCGGCAACCGAGCGTGCCATGCCACGGACGCGCAAGATGTAAGCGGCCCGTTCCGTGACCGAAATCGCCGAGCGAGCATCCAACAAGTTGAATGTGTGCGATGCTGTCAACATCTGTTCGTAGGCGGGTAATGCCAATCCGTCGGCAATCAGACGCTGGCATTCTTGTTCGGCGATATCGAAGTTCGCGAACAGTTGTTGGATGTCAGCTTTCTCAAAATTAAACGCCGATTGCTCGCGTTCGTTCTGCAAAAAGACATCGCCGTAACTGACCCGACCCAGCGGCCCATCGGTCCAGATCAGATCGAAGATGCTCTCTACGTTCTGTAAGTACATGGCGATACGTTCGAGACCGTACGTAATTTCGCCGGTCACCGGCTTGCACTCCAGTCCACCGACTTGCTGGAAGTATGTAAATTGGGTGACTTCCATACCGTTTAACCACACTTCCCACCCGAGACCCCACGCGCCGAGCGTCGGGGATTCCCAATTGTCCTCAACAAACCGAATGTCGTGGATCTGTGGATCGATACCGAGCTCTCGCAACGAATCGAGGTACATCTCCTGGATGGCCAACGGCGATGGCTTGATGACCACTTGGTATTGGTAGTAATGCTGCAACCGGAATGGGTTGTCGCCGTAACGGCCGTCGCTCGGTCGCCGACAAGGCTGAACGTACGCCGCACTCCACGGCTCGGGACCCACCGCACGCAAAAATGTCGCTGGGTGAAATGTACCGGCGCCCATCGGCATGTCGTACGGCTGCTGAATAACGCAGCCCCGGTCTGCCCAATACTGTTGCAGGCGGAGGATGAGGCCCTGAAAAGTGGCGGGCGGAGTCGCTACCGAAGATGTCATGCTGGTCCCCGGCTAGCGCCGGTTTATCGCGTTTTTGGTGCGCCGCAGTATAGCGAACCGGACCCCAAAGTCCGCGCTCGTTTGCACGCCGAGGGCCGACTTGCTGATTCGGTTAGGCACCGTTATGGTGCAGACTCGTAAAAACGCACCAAAACAGTGCTTGGGCTCGCCCGTTCGGAGCCTGTAAGCGACTGATTCTATTGGTGCATACCGCTGCCCCAAAATGGCACAGACCCTGCATTAACCGCCCTTACAGTGCATTGACACAGCGCTTTACCAGAACAGGAGAGCAAGATGACCCCCGCTGACGTTCTCAGCCTAATCGAAGAAAAAGAAGTGAAATTCGTCGACTTTCGGTTTGTCGACACCAAAGGCAAGGAGCAGCACGTCACCGTCCCTGCTCATACCCTCGACGAGGATGCGTTTGAAGAAGGCAAAATGTTCGACGGCTCGTCGATTGCTGGCTGGAAAGGCATCAATGAGTCGGACATGATTTTGATGCCGGACCCCGACTCCGCAGTCATCGACATCTTTACCGATGAAACTACGCTGAATTTGCGATGCGACGTTATTGAGCCAGCGACCATGCAAGGCTATAACCGCTGCCCGCGCTCACTTGGCCACCGCGCTGAAGCGTATTTGAAGTCAACCGGAATCGCCGACACCGCGTTCTTTGGGCCCGAGAACGAATTTTTTGTCTTCGACAGCGTTCGGTTCGACGCCGACATGAAAGGCGCGTTTTACGCGATCGATTCGGTCGAGGCGAAATGGTCTTCGGATAAAGAATACCCAGACGGTAACTACGCCCACCGCCCCGGCGTCAAAGGCGGCTACTTCCCGGTTCCTCCGGTTGACTCACTCCACGACATTCGTTCCGCCATGTGTCTCGCAATGGAAGAGCTCGGTGTCAAAACCGAGGTTCATCACCACGAGGTCGCCACCGCTGGACAATGCGAAATTGGCGCTGAATTCAATTCGTTAGTTCGAAAGGCAGACGAAGTCCTTATCTATAAGTACGCCGTCCATAATGTTGCCCATGCCTACGGTAAAACCGCCACGTTCATGCCGAAGCCATTGGTTGGCGACAACGGCAACGGTATGCACGTTCACCAGTCGTTATCGAAGGACGGCAAAAACCTCTTTTCCGGCGACGGCTACGGTGGCTTGTCTGAAACCGCGTTGTACTACATCGGCGGTATTCTGAAACACGCGAAAGCGATCAACGCCTTCGCCAACCCATCGACGAACAGCTACAAGCGTCTCGTTCCAGGGTTCGAAGCGCCGACGATCCGGGCCTACTCGGCGCGCAACCGCTCGGCATCCATTCGCATTCCGTATGTGGCTAACCCGAAAGCGCGTCGTGTCGAAGTTCGCTTCCCAGATTCCATGGCGAACCCATACTTCGCATTCGCCGCGTTGTTAATGGCCGGATTGGACGGTATTCAGAACAAGATCCACCCGGGCGATCCGGCCGATAAAGATCTGTATGACCTGCCGCCTGAGGAAGAAGCGAAGCTCGACTTGGTGGCGTTTTCGTTGGACGAGGCGCTCGAGGCACTCGATGCGGATCGCGCCTTCCTGACCGCCGGAGACGTTTTCTCTGATGACTTAATCGACGCGTACATCGAACTGAAAACGGAGGAAGTGACTCGGCTGCGGATGACGACCCACCCGGTTGAATTCGAGGCCTACTACAGCCTTTAACAAAATGTACCGGTCGGTCCCAAATTGGTGGGGCCGACCGGTTGATACTGGTGAGGCGCTTGGCGCGGCGGTATCCTGTCGGTATGAGGACCGTTTTTGCCATTTGCTGGCTGCTCGCAGCAACCGCCGTTTCTGCCCAAGCGTATCGCTGGGTCGACGAAAACGGCGTCGTGCACTACTCCGACCGGCCGACGGAAGGAGCCGAGCAGGTCGAGATCGAGGTTCGCGACACAGGTTTCACGTCGTTGGTCCCCGATGCGGCGGCCGAACCGGACGCGGCGGCGCCTTCCGAGGCGGCCGCAGCGACCGCCAGCCCAGCAACGCCGACGCCCACTGCGACGACGGAGTACGAACGGCTTGAAATTGTCCGGCCTCTACAGGGCGAGACGCTGTGGAACATAGGTGCTACGACGACCGTGGCATTGCGTTTGTCACCGAATCTCGATCCGAACCATCGTATCTACCTCATATACGATGGCATTCGCCTGACCGGGTTACCCACCAATCAACTCGACATAACGCTCGACGAGGTTTATCGCGGCGAACACACGTTGAGCGCGCAGGTCGAGGATCCGGACGGCAACGTGTTGCAGCAAAGCTCGACGCGACGTTTTTACGTTCAACAGGCCACTATTCGCCGCTAGCCGCTGACTCGGTGCTACTCGGGTACCGCTCGTGAGCGCCGTTCCCATATCGGAAGACTCGCTCGATCAATTGAGCACGGCGGTCGTCGTGATGAACGCCGACCAGAGTATCGTCGACATGAACCCGGCCGCTGAGATGTTACTCGGTACCAGTCGCAAGCAGGCGCTCGGGACGCCGTTGGTTCGCCACCTACCGAGCATTGCCGATGAACTCGGTGCAATGATTACCTCGGCAATCAATCAGCATCATAGTTTCGCCCAAGACTTAACCCTCGCCGCTAACCCACGCTTTCCGGAAGACCGGGTTGTTGATTGTCGGATAACGCCGCATGAGTCGCGGTCGCAATCGACCGTTATTGCCGAGTTTGCCGATATTACACGGCGCATCCGGGTGCACCGCGAAAACATGTTGTTACAGCAACACGGTGCTAGTCGGCGGATGATTCGACTGCTCGCCCACGAGATCAAAAATCCTCTCGGTGGTATTCGCGGTGCAGCCCAATTGCTTGCTCGGCAAGTCGATATTGAGCAGCTGCAGCGCTACACCGAAGTGATCGTGACCGAAGTCGATCGCCTTGCGGGGCTCGTCGATACGCTGCTAGGTCCCGGCCAGAAGACCGAGAAACGCCCGCTTGATGTTCACGAGATCCTCGAGCACGTCGCGCGCTTGGTCGAGTCGACCGACAGCCACAATGTTCGGGTGATTCGTGCTTACGATACGAGCCTGCCGCCGCTCACCCTCGACCGTGACCAGATCATCCAAGCGGTGCTGAATATCGTTAACAACGCCGTGGCGGCGCTGCCTGATGACGGGACCATCATTCTACGCACCCGCGCGGTCGCCAATTACAACATTGGGCCAACGTTCCACCGGGTTATTGCCAGTATCGAGATTGAAGACAACGGCCCAGGTATCTCGGAGGACATCCGCGATTCGATTTTCTTCCCGCTTGTTACCGGCCGACCGGATGGCACCGGTATCGGTTTGCCATTGGCACAAGAACTCGTCAACCGCCATGACGGCTTGATCGAGTTTTCAACTCGCCCACAACGTACCGTTTTCTATATTCGTTTACCGATTGCATGAACGCACGTATCAAAGCTTGGGTTGTCGATGACGACCATTCACTCCGTTGGGTGCTTGAGCAGGCACTCGGCCAGAGCGGTATCGACACGCGCAGTTTCGAAACCGCTGATAGTGTCTTGGATGCGCTCAGCAGCGAGACGCCCGATGTTCTGATGACCGACGTTCGTATGCCCGGCAAAGATGGTTTGCAGTTGCTCGACGAGCTTGCCAATACGCATTCGGCACTACCGGTTATCGTGATGACCGCTCATTCTGATTTAGACACGGCCGTGAAAGCGTACCGCGGTGGGGCGTTTGAGTATCTACCCAAACCGTTCGACGTTGACGACGCCGTGCAATTGGTCGCCCGTGCTGCGCGCGAAGCCACCGTTGCCGTTAACGATGACTTCGATCCGTCGATTGCACCGCGCCTGGTCGGCCAAGCACCGGCGATGCAGGACGTTTTTCGCGCGATCGGTCGCTTGGCAAAAACCAGTCTGACCGTGATGATCACCGGTGAATCCGGTACCGGAAAAGAGTTGATCGCTAGGGCGTTACACGAAAACAGTCCTCGCCATAACGAACCATTCGTCGCCCTCAACATGTCTGCAATACCGGCGGAGTTACTCGAGTCGGAGTTATTCGGTCACGAACGCGGGGCATTTACCGGTGCCGAAACACGGCGTATTGGTCGCTTCGAGCAAGCGGACGGCGGGACCTTATTTTTGGATGAAATCGGCGACATGTCGCTCGATTTGCAAACACGACTCCTTCGCGTGCTCGCCGAAGGCGAGTTTTATCGCGTCGGCGGCCAGAGCGCCGTTAAAGTCGATGTCCGGGTTATTGCCGCGACCAACAAGACCCTCGAAAAGTCTGTCGCGGCCGGTGAGTTTCGCGAGGACCTTTATCATCGACTGAACGTGATTCGGATCGAATCGCCACCGCTTCGCGAACGCCGCGAGGATATCCCTCGGTTGATCGACCACTACCTGAGTAGCGCGGCCACCGAGCTGGAAACCGAGCGCAAACGGCTCGATCCCGCGGCGATGCAGAAGCTCATCGAGTTCGATTGGCCGGGCAATGTCCGCCAACTGGTGAATTTTTGCCGGCGACTGACCGTAACGGCACCCGGCAACAACATCGGGCTGGACGACCTACCAACCGAGCTTCGCGAGACAACCCCCGAAACGGTCGGGCAATGGCAGACTGCGCTTGCCGCTTGGGCGTCGGGGGCGGCTAAGGCGCCGCCGCCTGAAGGTCTGACCGGCGTCGTTATTCCCGACTGTGAGCGCATTCTGATCCGCGCCGCGCTAGCAGCGGCCGGCGGCCATCGCCAGGAGGCCGCCCGGCTTCTCGGCTGGGGCCGCAATACGCTAACTCGAAAAATTCAGTCGCTAGGCATTTAATTGCCATCGTGGTGAAACAAAATCGCTGTTGGTCGGGTCTTAGACGCCGAACCTTTCATTTATTGCGCAGAATTTTGTCATGAGCCAACTTATTCCTCGCTCGTTCACTGGGCTGGCCCTCGCCCTGTTGTTATCAATCGCTTTCGCCGGGCAGCATGTACCCGATTCCGCCGAGGACGTGAAACCGCTAACGGTTGGGGCGGCTGCACCGAGCTTCGATGCCGTGACGCCGGAAGGCGAGACGTTCGAATTTCGGGCGGATGCCTTAAAGCAGCCGGCCATGCTGATTTTCTACCGCGGTGGGTGGTGCCCGTTCTGCAACACGCACCTGGCGGAGCTTCGCGACGCCGTGCCAGCACTGAATAAGGCCGGTGTCGACGTCTATTTTTTGTCGGCAGACAAGCCAGAATTGCTGGTAGATAGCCTCAAAGAGAAGGTCGACTACGAATTGCTGTCGGACGCCAGCCTCGAAGTGGGCCGCCGTTTTGGCATCGCTTTTCGTCTCGATGATGAAACGGTTGAGAAGTACAAAGGCTATGGCATCGATCTTGAGGAAACCTCCGGATTCGATCACCACCAATTGCCGGTACCGGCCGTGTTCCTCATCGGCGCCGATGGCAATATCGATTTCGTACACGCGAATCCCGATTACAAAGAACGCATCGACCCCGCAGAGCTGTTGGCCGCTGCCGGCGTAAGCGGCTAGCTAGCACAGCACGTTGCCGGTGTGGGAGCGGCGTCTCGCCGCGATGAGTTCCGCGGCTAGCGTCGTCACTGCGCTAATCGGGCCGAGACGGCCCTCCCACATGGTCGTTCGCCGCTGCGGTTTTTTTCCCGCTGTGGGATTTATTCAGTGTGGGAGCGGCGTCTCGCCGCGATGAACTCCGCGGCTTGCCTCGTCGCTGCTGCCATCGGGCCGAGACGGCCCTTCTACATCTTCGTTCGACGACGCCGTTTGTTTCCCGACGTGGCTGGTCCCGATGCGGGAGCGCCATCTCGCCGTAATCAATCCGCGATACCCGCACCCGCCGGCAATGCCTACGCTTCGAGCGTTCCGACAAGATCTCCAACGCTCGCGAATCCATGCCGCTCTAAGTACGCAGCGATGTCATTGTTGATCTTGGCGAGCAACAACGGGTCATAGAACAACCCGGTGCCTATGCCGACCGCTGTGGCGCCCGCGATAATGAACTCCAGCGCATCCGTCGCTGAGTACACGCCGCCTTGCCCAATAATTGGCACATTGTGCGCTTTGGCAACCTCATAGACCTTATGCACCTTCAGCAATGCAATCGGTTTGATCGCAGGTCCCGATAGCCCCGCCTGCACGTTGCCGATAACGGGACGGCGGCTTTCCGCGTCAATGGCCATCCCCATGACGGTATTAATCACGGCCAACGCATCCGACCCGGCTTCAATACAGCGGCGAGCGTTTTCCTGAATATCGGTCTGGTTGGGCGACAGCTTGGTAATGATCGGTTTGCTAGTTTGGGCACGGCAAGCAGCCACAACTTTCGCCGACATTTCCGGAAAGTTGCCGAACTGTACGCCGCCTTCCTTGATGTTCGGGCACGAGATATTGATCTCGATTGCATCAATCGGCGAATCGTCGAACCGCCGCGTTACCTCAGCGTAATCATCGATGGTTGATCCACAAACGTTGGCGATAAACCGCGTCTCCGAAAAATCGAGCGTCGGCAGAATGTCATTGATTACCGCGTCGACGCCGGGGTTCATCAACCCAATGGCGTTCAGCATGCCCTGCGGTGTTTCGTAAACACGATGCGGCGAATTGCCGAGCCGCGGTTCGTGCGTGGTGCCTTTCAATACGATCGCGCCGGCGTCCGTATTCGAGAACCCTTCGATGCGGGTGTATTCTTCACCGAAGCCCACGCAGCCTGATAGCAACACCGTTGGCGAAGCGAGCGACAGTCCGCATAGCGAGGTCGCCACTCTTTCAGGCGGTGGATTCGTTGTTGGTAATGGCGTGGTTGCGTTCACGTTTATACGAAGAGGCGTCGTTGGTGTTTCACGTCGTTTTGCATCAGCCGGAAATTCCGCCGAATACCGGCAATATCATACGCCTTTGCGCAAACACCGGCACGACCTTGCACTTGATCGAACCCCTCGGATTCGACCTCGATGAGCGCCGTTTACGGCGGGCCGGTCTCGACTACCGAGAGTTCGCCGATGTCGAAGTGCACCGCAACTGGGACGCCTGCTGGGAGCAACTGACCGGGCCGCGGTGGCTGTTTACCACCAAAGCGAACCGCTCATTTGCAGATGCCGCCTATCAGCCAGGCGATGCGCTGGTGTTCGGCTCCGAGACGGCCGGCTTACCGGCCGCCATCCGCGACGCTGAAGCGCCAGAACGTCTGCTTCGTTTACCGATGCAGCCTGAATCGAGGAGTCTGAATCTATCGAACTCTGTTGCGGTCGCTGTGTATGAGGCTTGGCGACAGAATAGTTTTCAGGGCGGAAGAATTTGATGCTGCAATCAGCCGCAGATGGCCCTCCTACATCTGCGCTCGCCGCGGCGGAGGTTTCCCGATGTGGCCACTACTAGTGTGGGAGCGGCCCAAGGCGACTCGCCGGTAGGCTCGCCGCGTTCAACCCGGCCGAAGCAGTGCTTCGGCGTTCCCGGGTTTCACCCCGCCGCGATTGAGCCGCGGATAGCAATGACGAGTTTGTCATCGGGCCGAGACGGCCCTCCTACATCTTCGTTCGACGCTGCCGTTTGTTTCCCGACGCGGCCTCTACTGATGTGGGAGCGGCCCAAGGCGACTCGCCGGTAGGCTCGCCGCGTTCAACCCGGCCGAAGCAGTGCTTCGGCGTTCCCGGGTTTCACCCCGCCGCGATTGAGCCGCGGATGGCAATGATGAGTTTGTCATCGGGCCGAGACGGCCTTCCCATAATCTTCGTTCACAGCAACGGCGAGCACCGCGACTCCCAGACCTAAATAGGGTCGCCTGACTCGGTTGTTAGTGCTCTGCGCATCAGTGCCCGTACGGCGTCAACCGGCGCAACACCCTCGTACAAGATCGCGTGAATCTGTTCGACGATGGGCATTTCGATCCCTAGCGCTTGCGCCTTCTGATGAACGGCTTTCGCAGCAACGACGCCTTCGACAACTTGCTGGATTTCTTCTTCCGCTTCGGCGACCGTTTTTCCGGCCGCTAGCGCCAGACCCATCCGCCGGTTTCGCGATAAGTTATCGGTACAGGTTAGAACTAAGTCACCCATTCCGGCCAATCCGAGAAAGGTGCTCTGTTCGGCACCGAGCGCCATGCCGAGTCGGGTCATTTCCACCAACCCGCGGTTGATCAATGCGATCCGGGTATTCGCGCCAAAGCCGAGACCGTCGGACAAGCCGGCACCGATCGCGAGGACATTCTTAACCGCACCACCGACTTCGACACCGGCGATGTCGTTCGACAAATACGCCCGGAACGATTCGTCTGAGATGCTCGTGACCAAGTCACGTCCGAACATAGGGTCCGCCGACGCAACCGTCATAGCCGTCGGTAAACCACGGCCTACTTCCGCGGCAAATGTCGGTCCCGATAGCACCGCCAACGGCAAGTTGTCGCCGACGACATCACGCGCCACTTCATGCGGTAGCGACCCGGTATCGAGCTCGAACCCTTTCGTGGCCCACGATACCCGCGACGATTCGGTAAGGCCGGGGCGTATCGTTGTCAGCATCGCCCGAAACGCGTGGCTTGGAACAGACACCAGAATGTCGTTCGTCGTTGCGATGGCGCCTTGAAGGTCCGTAGCAATGCCGAGGTTGTCGGGAAACGCAGCGCCGGGCAGGTACCCGGTGTTTTCCCGCGCCTTGGCCATGGCAGCTAACGCCGCCGAATCGCGACCCCACAGCTCGGTAGGGCGCCCAGCACGAGCGAATTGAATAGCCAACGCCGTGCCCCAGGAGCCGGCGCCGAGCACAACGATTCGCTCGTTACTCAAGTCGCAAACACCCTAGTTCGTGGCCGCGTCTTTATCGGCGCGGCTTTGCATGTACAACGCATCGAAGTCGATGGGTTGCAAGATGAGGTCGGGGAAGCCGCCTCGATTGACAATCGATGAAATCGCTTCGCGGGCATACGGGAACAGTACGCCCGGGCAGAAGCTACCCAACACGCGGCCTCGTTCCTCAGCGTCATCGATATTCATCAGAATAAAGATGCCGGCCTGTTGCAGTTCGACGAGAAACAATACCGTATCGTCGTGTTTTGCGGTGACGGTAATGGACAGCACCACTTCAACATTGTTGTTGCCCAAGTCGCGATGAGAGGTCTGTAAATTGATCTCTGTTTCGGGTTGGAACTGCTCCAAAAAAACCTGCGGCGAGCTCGGCGATTCGAACGATAGATCCTTGATGTAGAGCTTGCTGACACTCAGCTGCCGACCGGCACCCGCGGCCGCGTTGTTTTCGTCCATTATTGCTTCTCGTGTTGTCTGATCAGACGCGTACGCGCCTTGAATTCAAGCTAACAGCGCGTCGAGTTCGCCTTTACGCTCGAGCGCGTTCAGATCGTCGAAACCACCGATGTGGCGTTCGTCGATAAAGATCTGCGGAACCGTCGCCCGGCCACTGCGCGACTCCATCTCAGCGCGCCGATCGGGCTCGCGAGTCAGGTCGATGGTCTCGTAACTGACGCCCTTCTGGTCCAGCAGCGATTGCGCCGCTGAGCAGTAAGGACACCACGGTTTGAGGTACACCAGTACAGAATGGTTTTTATCGTTCACGTTGTTCTACCGGTTCTTTTTCTTGTTTTTGTTTTTCTTTTCTTTGCGCTCGGCAACCAACGGTAGGCTGTCGCGCTGCCAAGCTTCAAGGCCGCCACGCAAGCTGAAGACATCGGTCAAACCTTGTTTGCGAAGCGTATTAGCCAGTTTGCCGCTCGCCATGCCGCTGTCGCAAACAATAATGACGGGCTTGTCGGTCAGTCGCTTAAATTTTTTGTTGTCGGGCGCAATATCAGCCGCCGGTATATGCCGCGCACCGGCCAGGTGGCCTTTTGCGTAAGCTTCTTCCGAGCGGGCATCCACCACCAAGCCATCGCCGTTCATAAGGCGCACGACGTCCGCCGACGACAAATCCACGAGAGCCCGCGCTTTGCGGGTGATCTCGGAAAACACCAGGATCAACAAGCTGCCAAACAGCCCGCTGGCTAGTATCGGGTGGTTGGTGGCGAACTCGGCGAATTGGGAAAAAGAAGGCATAGGGACAGCTATCGAAAATCCAGCCCGGTATTATATCCGGGTGTGCTGCCCGGTGGGGCCCTCTGAACATAGCGTTCCCCAACGACGCTACAATGCCCCGATGATCCGCGCTGTCTGGCTCCTTATTCTCGCGATTTCGCCGGCTATAGCCGGTGCCCAGTCCGCGCTCAAAGAGCAGGAGCTCGTCAAAGTTCGCGCCGAGATTCGGGCTCTGACCGTTGAACTTGAGAAAAAAACCCGGGCTCGGACCAAGCTTCACGACGAACTCGGTCGTGCCGAAAGCGCATTGGCCAGCGCTCGAGAGAGGCTGGCGGAAACCGACCAAGAAATCGTGGCTGCGCGGCAACGCCTCGCTGAGGTCGAAGCCAACGAAGCGCAACGTCGACAGGAACTCAGTCAGGAGCGTAAGTTTCTGGCCGGGCAGATGCGCGCGGCGTATGTCAGCGGTCGCAGCGAGCGGTTACGCCTGATCCTAAACCAGCAGGACCCAGCAGAAGTCGGCCGTCGTACAACGTACTACGGCTACCTGAATCGATTCCGGCAGGCGAATATCGATACCGTTCGCGACAAGCTGGCTGAACTGGCCGTGCTTCGCGCCAAGACCGAGGCATCGCGCCAACAATTGGCTGAAGTTCGCGAACGTCGCCGCCGTCAGCTCGCTGAACAGGAGGCCACTCTCGCCGAGCGCGCTCAGTTACTGGCTCGGCTCGATTCGGAAATCGCCTCGCAGGGTGGCGCCGTTGAGGACCTGAAGGCTCGCGAGCGCGATCTTGATCGCCTCGTGCAGGAACTCAACGGCATTTTGGAGGACTATCCGATTTCGGCCGAGAAGCCGTTTGCGCAGCTGCGGGGTCAACTGACATGGCCTGTCGCTGGTCGTCTCCTGAACGATTACGGTCAACCGCGCGATGGCAGCGAGCTGCGTTGGAACGGCGTTCTGCTCGAGGCGGAGCGCGGCAGCGAAGTCCGAGCGATTTACCACGGTCGAGTCGCGTACGCTGAATGGTTGCCACGTCTCGGATTGCTGCTGGTTATCGACCACGGCGATGGGTATTTATCGCTGTACGGCCACAACGACACGTTGTATCGGCGGGTCGGTGACTGGGTGGGCGCCGGCGATGTCATCGGCGCCGTTGGCGATAGCGGCGGGCAATCGCGACCGGCGCTTTATCTGGAGCTGCGCAAAGGCAAGCAACCGCTTAACCCGAACCGCTGGATCAGTCGTCGCCCCCGCGGGCGCTAAACGTACCGAAACTATGAGCGAATCCCGCTCGCCGTGGTCAGAGAGTGTGTTATCGTCATCCTGAGACGGCGCGGACGATCTATGTCACTGAAAATAAGAGCTATTCTGGTCGTAACGATCGGACTCGTTCTGGGTCTCGGCTTGCCGTTGAGCGCGCAATGGCTTCAGTACCGGCTCGAACCACCGCCCGACCCGTCGGTTATTGATGCGGAACTGATGGCCGAGGTCATGGCGCGGGTGCGTAGCGACTACGTCGATGACGTGCCCGATGACGAACTGATGCAGGCAGCCATTCGCGGCATGGTGGCCGCACTGGACCCGCATTCGGAGTTTCTGGATCCCGACGCTTACTCAGATCTTCGTGTGTCCAGCAGTGGCAACTATTCGGGCATTGGCATCGAAGTGTCGATCAATGACGGCGCCATTCAGGTCGTCGCTCCCTTCGACGACACGCCCGCGGCCCGCGCCGGTATCTTGCCGGGCGATATTATTTCGCAGATCAATAACGTACCGGTCGACGTCGACGGTATTAACGATGCCGTGAAGCGACTGCGCGGCAAACCGGGAAGTCGCGTGGAGCTACACGTCATCCGCGAAGGCGAGTCCCGCGAGTTGTACTTCTCGATGACGCGAACGTACGTGAAGGTTGTTAGCGTCCGCGACCAACAGCTAAGCGATAACTTCGGGTATATCCGAATCAGTCAGTTCAACGAGTCGACAGCGATTGACGTCCGTCGTGCCTTGCGTCGGCTCGCACGCGAAACCGGCGGTCTCGATGGGCTCG
Source organism: Pseudomonadota bacterium (assembly GCA_038749025.1). Classification (GTDB taxonomy): domain Bacteria; phylum Pseudomonadota; class Gammaproteobacteria; order Steroidobacterales; family Woeseiaceae; genus JBCAXA01. The sequence goes on from JBCDIL010000024.1 coordinate 48,088, forward strand.
TGCTCGATCTTCGCAACAATCCTGGCGGTGTTCTCGAAGCGGCGGTACACGTCGCCGACTTGTTCCTCGACAAAGGCTTGATTGTCAGCGCCCGCGGCCGTGATGAGAACGAGGTATTTATGCACTCCGCGAATCCTGGCGATCAGTTGGAGGGTGCAACGATGGTCGTATTGGTCAATGAGGGTTCCGCGTCCGCGAGCGAAATCGTCGCCGGTGCACTGCGCGATCACGGCCGCGCGTTGTTGGTGGGAACAACGTCGTACGGTAAGGGTTCGGTGCAGACCGTTATGCCCCTGGCTGGCGGTAATGCCATTAAGCTAACCACCTCGCGCTACTTCACACCATCCGGCGATTCGATCCACGACGTTGGCATTACGCCCGACTTTGAAGTACCGATCGATCCCGATCGGCTTCAGCCAGCGCTACAGATGTCGGGCGGTTCCGTGTCGGCGGCCGACGATCCGCAGCTCGCCCGCGCCGTTCGTTTTCTTGAACAACCGTATTTGTTGCACAGCCGCGCTCGGTGAATAGTCCGCTAAGACTCTCGCTGCCGCTACTTGGGCTTATGCTAGCGGTCAGTCATCTGCGTGCGGCTGAGCTAGCCATCATCATTGATGATCTCGGCTATGGCGTCGCGCAGGCTCGCTCGGTGGCTGCGCTGCCTGGGCCACTCGCTGTTGCGGTCCTACCGGATGCGCCGCGTGCCGCCCGCGCTGCCACCATCGCATTTGCTGCCGGTAAAGAAGTGTTACTGCACCTACCACTGCAAGCGGTTGATACGACGCCAACCGCCGGGACCCTGACCCTCGACACGACCGAAACGGCGCTCGTTCGCCGGATCGAGTCGGCGCTCGCCAGTGTCCCTCACGTCAGCGGTATTAACAGCCACCAAGGTTCACTGTTGACTCGCCATCCCGGTCACATGATGTGGCTGATGAAGGCGCTCAAGCGGCATCCGAAGCTGTATTTTATTGATAGCTACACGACGGAACGAAGCGTCGCTCTGCAAGTGGCCGCCGAATACAACGTGCCGGCGCTACGCCGCCATGTCTTTCTCGATGCTAAGCGCGACCCCGCCGCGATTCGGCATGAGTTCGACCGTGCCTTAGCGCGGGCTCGCCGCGATGGCTACGCCATAGCGATCGGACATCCGTACCCAACCACATTGGCGGTCTTGGCCGAGTCGATTCCGAGGCTGCAAGACGGTGACGTTCGCCTGGTCGCGGTCAGCGATCTCGTTGAGCGTTACGGCCTGCCGCAGGAGTTGGCCAGTGAGTAAGATCGCGCAGCGCACTCGTATCCAACGCCGCATCGATCCGGACGTCGCCGACTTACGCGGTTTTGCCGCCAGCGTTGGGCAAGTTAGCGTGTTGATGTGCGTGTTGCTGATTTTCTACTTACTGTTCGGCGATGTACCGACGGAGCGCCGTGATCTTTTTGTCGGGCTTGTCGTTGTCTATGCGGTTGTCGCCCTTGCGGTGCGCTACGGGCCTTTCTTTGCGACCCGCCGGCTGCGCACACGCCTCGCGATCGAAGCGGTCATTATGGTTTTGTTCGTTACGGTGTTGGCGACGATTACGGGCGGGGTCAGCAGTCCGCTCGTTGCGCTGTATTTGTTGCCGTTGGTGGTGGCGGGCATCGTACTGGGTCAGGTCGCGACGCTGTGGATGTTGGTGCTAGTTTTCGTCGCCTTTGGGGCGATCGGTACGTGGCAAGACGGACGGCCGACGATGCCCAGTAGCGCGAGTGCCGCGGCGTTGTTGTTGCAGTTCGCCCCGATGCTGCTGATTACTTACTTGACCATGCTGCTTGCGATGAATTTTCGCTCAACGCGACGGCAGATTACCGCCTTATCGGAACGCGACGATTTAACCGAGTTGTACAACATGCGTGCCTTCGTGGACCGATTGGACGAGGTTCATGCGCTGGCAACGCGCCACGAGGAGCCGTACGGCATCGTCATGATCGATGTCGACGCATTGAAACCGATCAATGACGAGTTCGGGCATGAAGCGGGTAACCGTGCGATTACGTTGGTTGCCCGCGCCATCCAACGTTGCACACGCGGATCCGATATCGCCGCCCGCTACGGTGGCGATGAATTTATTGTCTTGTTGCCGCACTCGTCGAAGGAAGAGGCCGAAGGCGCCATCCGCCGAATTCGCAATTCCATTTTCGCTACCACACTGAAAGCGGGCCCGAAGATGGTACGCATATCCGTCAGCATTGGGCTCGCCAGTTTCCCGAAGGACGGTAATGATCCGACTGCATTGATGAACGCAGCCGATAAAGCCATGTACCTCGACAAAGCCCATCGGCGAGAACGCGACCGGGAACCGGCTGCGCTGAGAGACGATCGGCAGAGTCCACGACGCGCCTAGCGTTGACGCGGTGATCATCGGGCCGAGACGGCCCTCCCACAGCTTCGTTCACCGACGACGCCAAACCCCGATATGGGAGCGGCGTCTCGCCGCGTTGAACTCTGCGGATGCCATTGTCGCTGCGGACATCGGGCCGAGACGGCCCTCCGACAGCTTCGTTCACCGACGATGCCCAACCCCGATGTGGGAGCGGCGTCTCGCCGCGATGAACTCCGCGGATGGCATTGTCGCTGCGGACATCGGGCCGAGAAGGCCCTCCCACAGCTTCGTACACCGACGACGCCCAACCGCGATGTGGGAGCGGCGTCTCGCCGCGATGAATTCCGCGCCTCGCCAAGCTCGACAAAGCCGCCATTCGTGTTAGACCTGCCAGCCCCCAGCGAACCTCTCGCCGTCGTCGCAAACCTAAGACACGGTTACACCTCGACACTCACTGGTCATAATGCCGAGACTGCATCCTCGATAGCACGACGGGTTTTGCTATCCTGTTCTAATGATTCGACCGCTAGTTCTCATCACCACCTTAGCCCTTTTGCCGTGCAGCCCAGCATTGTCGCAAGACGCCAGCGATACCCTCGAGCAGAGCGAGAATTTCTGCCCGGAGGTCTATGACCCGGTCTGCGGCGCTGACGGAAAAACCTACGGCAACCCCTGTCTTGCAACGACCGCGGGGACCACCGTTGCCGAGGAAGGTGTCTGCGCATCGCAACAGGAATGTACGGAACAATTCGACCCGGTGTGCGGTGTCGATGGCAACACCTACAGCAATGCTTGTTATGCCCGCACGGCCAATATCGAAATCGCCAACCGCGGTGCTTGCGGTGAGTTTGCGTGTCCGCAAGTACGCGAGCCGGTTTGCGGAATGAACGGTCGCAGTTACCGTAATCGCTGCGAAGCGGATAAAGCCCGCGTTACCGTACAACGCGACGGTGTCTGCGATACGCTTAACTGCCCGGATGTCTACGCGCCGGTTTGCGGCGTAAATGGCGAAACCTACGCAAACGCCTGCCTAGCCGATGCTGAGAATATTGAGATCGATACGCTCGGCGCCTGCAACGCGCGACCGTGCCCGGGCATGTTCGTACCGGTTTGTGGTCGTGATGGCGTGACCTATGCCAACGCCTGTGAAGCGGAGCGAGCAAGTGCACGAATCGCGAAACCTGGATTATGCGAAGGGCGCAATTGCCCGCGCGTTTACAACCCCGTCTGTGGCCTTGACGGCAACACCTACGACAATGCGTGCCTAATGGAATTGGCCGATGTCGACATGGCGTACGCCGGTGGCTGCCTCAAGTAGTGCCAGTGAGAAGTTAACGCTGCGTCGTCGCTTGTCCGATTGGCTAAGCGGCAAGCGCAGCCGCGCGCTGCATTTCGAAGCGCTAGAGCACCCGCCCGACGAGATGGTCGAGAAGGTGTTGCGAGGCCTAAGAACGTACAACGACCAGTTCCTAACGTCGAAAGATCGTATTCCGGTCGGTGTATTTGTTCGCGATGATGCGGGTCGTATTCGCGGTGGAGCGACCGGCCAGATCGCGTGGGATTGGCTCCATGTGGAGCTATTGTGGGTCGACGAGGGCTTGCGCGACGAAGGCATTGGTTCGCGTTTATTGGCGCAGATCGAGCGTTTGGCTTTATCGCGTGGCGTGTACCGATTTCGTTTGTCGACAGCGAGTTTTCAGGCTCGCGAGTTCTATCAGAAGCAGGGTTACGAGGTGTTCGCAATCCTCGAAGATTCACCGCCCGGCCACACCGACTACTCGATGAAGAAGATTATCGATCTGACCGGGGGTGACCGCTAACCGCCAATATCGGGCCGAGACGGCCCTCCCGCAGCCTCGTTTGTTGCCGTGCTCAAATCCGGTGTGTGAGTTCTATTGATGTGGGAGCGGCGTCTCGCCGCGATCATTCAATCCAAGCGTTTCTTGAAGCGTAATGTTGCGAGCACCATTCCAACCAATAAACAAGCGCCCAACGCCATGGCGGACGGCAACAATTCAACGAGCCCCGCTTCCCGCAACATGATGCCGCGAACGAGACGTAGGTAATGCGTCATCGGCAACGTTTCTGCCAGCCATTGTGCAAACACCGGCATACCGTCAAACGGAAACATAAAACCTGACAACAAAATCGATGGCAGCAACAGAAAAAACGTTGCCTGCATCGCTTGGAACTGCGTACTGACCAGTGTCGAGATCAACAACCCAAGTGATAAATTGGCGGCGATAAAGAGTAACGACGCTAAGTAAAGGTCACCCATTGAACCGCGAACCGGTACATCGAATAACCAGCGTCCAATACCGATCAGCAACGACACCTGTAGAAGTCCGACGCCAACATAGGGTAAGACCTTACCGAGCATCAGTTCGCCGTTCGAGACCGGTGTGTTGATCAAGAACTCAAGGTTACCGCGCTCGGTTTCCTTAACGATGGCAACGGCTGTAAACATGACCATGGTCATCGTCAGAATCACCCCCAACAAGCCCGGCACGATATTGACGGCTGATCGACCTTCAGGGTTGTAATACGCGCGAGTCTCGAAAATATCGGCCTGTCTAGCAGCGGTAGTCGCGGCAAACGTATTGGGCATACCCGATAACTGCCGCGCGACGCCCAACAGCGTTGGGTCCGCAGCATCGACCATGACCTGTGCCGCAGGGCGATCGCCGCGCTCCAAGCGCCTATCGACATCGTGAGGAATCGCGATTCCCATCGCGATCTCACCGCGCCGCAATGCTGCTTCTAGCTCTTGTGGTGTCGCAACAAAACCGATGATCTCAACAACTTGGGTCTCGGCAACGGCTTGAATAAGCGCTTGCGACGTATGCGATCCAGCTGCATCGACTACCATCGTTTTCAGGTAACGAACGTCGGTGTTAATAGCATAGCCGAACAGCAACAACTGCATGATTGGCATACTGGCGATTAATGCAAAACTAAGCCGATCCCGACCGAGCTGTTTCAGCTCTTTCGTCAAAATACCGCCGATTCGCGTCCAACGCTTCATGGCGTGCGCAGTTGCTCACGCAGTTCCGTTGCCGCGACAAAGACATCTTCTAAGGACGGTCTTGTCGACGCGGTCGTCGCGCCGGTGTCGCTGAGAAACTGCTGCAACGCGGCAGCGGCATTCGCTACATCGTCACGAACCAATACGCGGAGTCGTTGCCCTAGTTGCGTTACGCTAAGGACGCGATTATCGGCAGCCAGTCGCGCGCGAGTCGACTCGGGGTCATCCGCCAACACGTCAACCACTTGGCACGGTAAGTCGTTGGCCAATGCGTTCGGCGTCCCGTCAGCAACTTTACGACCGCGGTCCAGTATGGCGAGTCGATGACAACGCTCGGCTTCATCCATGTAGTGCGTGGAGACAAGAATCGTCGTGCCTGCGGCGGCAAGATCGAACAGCGATTCCCAGAAGTCGCGACGACTGCTTGGGTCGACGGCGCTAGTCGGTTCGTCAAGCAGGAGCAAGCGCGGTTCGTGAATGACCGCCGCCGCTAACGCAACCCGTTGGCGCTGACCGCCACTCAAGGTACCGACCCGTTGGTTTGCAAGATCGCCAAGCCAGTAGCGCTCCATAACCGCGCCGATTCGTTCGCGAGAACGGACCAACGCGTACACGCGGGCAACAAACTGCAAGTTCTCAGCGACGGTAAGGTCCGTGTACAGCGAGAACTTTTGCGTCATGTAGCCGATCATCGGTTTTATCGCGGCTGCATCGACCGGTACGCGATAGCCCAACACTTCGACATCGCCGGAGGTCGGCAATAACAGGCCGCAGAGCATCCGGATCGTCGTCGATTTGCCACTGCCATTCGGGCCGAGAAACCCGGTTATTCGTCCGGTTGGAATGTCGAGGTCGAGCTCGTCGACGGCGAGCGTTGTCGCAAATTGTTTGGACAGACCACGGGCGCGGATGACCGGTGCAGTCGCTACTTCGTCGGCCATTGCACCGTCACAGGCAACCCGTCAGCGAGTCGCGCACCGTCGTACTCGAGCGTAATTTCGGCTAGAAAGCTGAGCCGGCTGCGGTCGCGTTCGTTCAACGCGAAGTACGGTGTGAACGCCGCATCGGCGTCTACCCAATCGACACGACCTGCGAAGCTGTCGGTATACCCGTCTACCGATACCTCGACGTGATCACCGGGCGCGAGCGACGGTCGGTATTCTGCCGGCACGTAGATACGCGCCTTCGGCTGCGGCCCCTGCAGCAAAACGGCGACTAACGCGCCTGCTTGCACTTGCTCGCCAATCTCAACGACGTACCGGTCCA
>JBCDIL010000025.1:0-54416 GCA_038749025.1 Pseudomonadota bacterium
GCCAATTTATGCTGTCGCCATCACCATCAAGTAGCGTTAGGTAGCCATTACCGGCCGTACCAAAATCGCAGACGTTCGATACCAGCAATGTGTCGTCCGGTAACGGCAGTACGGTTTCTGGTTCGCAAAACTCACCGTGCGTGATCCAGGCGATGACTGCTGAGGTCGGTATGGGTGGCGCCGCCGTGCAGCCCGCTATGAGGCCAACAGTCACAGCGAATGCGACAAAAAAAGGCGATTGCTTCGCCATTGGCATCGACTTACACACTAGTACTAAAGCCCTATCTGTAAGACTTACAGTTTAGGCGGCAATGAAACCAGCACGCCTACGCAGGTTGTTGTTGTATGAGCGATAGCTGCTGACGATAGTAACGCAACGTGAACGGCAACAGCGCTATCGTTACAACGCCAAGCAAAATCGGCACCGTCGCCAATGCATAGTTCAAATTCGCTTCGCCGTATACATGCTGCGACAACAGGCCAACGGCAGGCGGTCCAACAAATAACCCAAACAAACTCATCACCATGTAGTACAGCGCCACGATCTGACCACGGATGTGCGACGGTACGATGTTGAGCAGAGCGGTTACCGACACGGCAGAAATAACCATCATGCCAATACCGCCTGCTGTTAGAACGGTGAACGCGACAACCCCATTCGGCATCAACGGTGCCGCCACATACAGCGGCACCATGATCAGCGTGCCGATAATCATCAGCCGCAGCGGGCCATCAAGTTGGCCGGCCTTAACAAGCCTGTCGCTAATCACACCGGTACCCAGATACACGGTCAGCCCGATGGGTAAGCTGATGAGGCCGTTGATCAGCGCGAATTTTTCACCCGACCAACCGAACGTACGCTCGAACATCGCCGGGTTCCAAAAGCCGGCATAGGCGAGCGTGACCATCAGGCACATGATCGTCATAAAGAGTGCGTACGGTTTCCAGTGCGCGCGCAGAAAACGTAATACGGTGATGAAGGAGCGTTCTTGCGCTTCACTTTGTGCGCTTAATCGCCGGACCGGTTCGCGAATGACAAAAAAGATCAATGCAGGCAGTAGCCCGGCTAAGCCAAAGATCACGAACACCAACTGCCACGGCGCAAGGTCACCGACGATGGGTAGCGGCGGTATCGTCGCGGTCTTCGTCCAGTCGAGTACGAACGCACCCAGTAGGAAACCGACACTACCGCCGATAACAATCCCGAGCGAATAGACGGCAATCGGTTTGCCTCGCGACTCCTTGGGGAAGCTATCTGCGATCAATGACATCGCCGCGGGACCGAGCGACGCCTCGCCAACCCCAACGCACATACGCGCGAAAAACAATTGCCAGAACTGCCGCGCTAATCCGAATGCGGCGGTTGCCAGCGACCAAAACACGATGCCCGCGCCAACGATCCAGGTGCGGCGGCGTCTGTCGACCAGCGCACCGAAAAATACGCCAGTTGTCGCGTACAGCAACGCAAATGCAGGCCCCAGGAGCAAGCCGATTTGCGCGTCTGTCAAAACAAGATCGCGTTTAATCGGTTCGACTAAAATGCTGAGCAACACGCGATCGGTGTACGAGAAGACATACGCGATCAACAACAACGAAACAAGGCGCCACCCGGCTCGGCGGTTAGGGTAGGTGTCGGCGCTCATGCGATGATTCCATCATAGGCGGGTACACGTAGCAATTCGCACTTGTGTATTGCACGACCAGGAGAAGTTTGCGTATGAGCGGAAATTTGCAGTGGCGAGTCGCCCGCTATGTCGACCCGGGTGAAACTCTAGGCGCCGAGCATTTCACGTTACACGACGGCGATATCCCTAGCATCGCAGACGGTGAGTTTTTGGTTCGGACTTTGGCCTTCGGTACATCACCGGCACAGCGTGGCTACATCGACGGACGTAAAGCAGATCAGGTACCGATCGGCGATGTGATGCGCGGTCGGTCCATCGCGGTCGTTCATGAATCTCGGCACCCAGACTTCTCGCCCGGCGATTGGGTGAACGCATCGACCGGTTGGCAGCAATGGTCGGTGCAAAGCATCGATCGCCCGAACGTGCAGAACATGAACGTGCTGTCCGTACAGAAGGTCGATAACTCGTTGCGACCGTCCACGCTACACCTAGGGTTACTGGGTAGCGCTGCGTTCACGGCTGTGCACGGCTTACATGCCGTTGGTGAGCTAAAAGCAGGGAATACGGTTGTGGTATCGGCGGCTGCTGGTGGCGTTGGCAGCGTCGCCTGTCGGGTTGCCAAGCTTGCCAGGGCTCGTGTTGTCGGTGTTGCTGGCGGACCCGAAAAATGCCGATGGGTTACCGATGTGCTCGGTGCTGATGCTTGCATCGACTACAAGGCCGGCGAGCTAACGGAGCCGTTGCTTGAACTGTGCCCGGAAGGTGTCGATGTGTTCTTCGACAACGTCGGCGGCACGATCCTTAATAGCGTTCTACCGAACTTGGCGATCGGCGCTCGCGTCGTCATTTGCGGCTACATCTCTACTGACTACTCAGCAGACGAGTTACCCGGCCCGAGCAACTACAAATACCTGCTACGAAAACGGGCGAGTATGGAAGGGTTCGTCATCTGGGATCATACCGACCGTTTCGGTGAGTACTTCGAGCAACTTCGCGCTTGGTACCTGGGCGGCGAACTACCAGCGCAGATCGAAGACGTTAGCGATGGCATCGAAACACTGCCGGATGCACTTCGGAGCTTGTTTATCGGTGCGAATCGCGGTATTCGTCTGGTTCGTGTTGGTGACGACTCTGGTTGATTAATCGCCGGTACCTCATCGACAAGCGCCTGGTCTAGCCGCCAACTAGCTCCGCCACCGCCCGATATGCCTGACTGATCGCGGTGTTCGTATCGGCTGATGCACCCGCGTCCGAGTTCGCAATCGCGATACGGCCAAACGGCTGCCGACCAATCACCCAAGGTTTATCCGCATCATTCGCATACTCCGGCTCCCAGAGTAAGTCAGGACTGTACGAGTATCCGTGTGCCCAACGGTTGACAGTAATAGCCTCAATATCGTTCTCGGCATCGAAGCCCGCGTTACCCAGTGCCTGATGCAGCTGATCGCGAACGTGGAATTCATAGGTAGAGAAAGGCGTCTCAAGCAGCTGCTGCCGGCCAGCGCGCCATTGGGTGGGACCTTGGATGTCGGCGAAGTACGGCACGTGGCACATGTGCAGCGACATGGGTTGGTCAGGGTCGGCGCCAAACTCGTAGCCGCCAAGGCTGACCGGGTAGTCGAGCTCAACCTGCTTGTAGAAGTCGTTCGTGTAGAACACATAACGAAGATCTTGCTCAGCAAACGCTCGCCAATTCGGCACGATGACCTTCGTGTAAACGAGCGGAATCTTAACGTTGTAGCTCAGGCCGTTCTTTTGTGCTTCGGGCAGTTCTGGGCACAGATACGGAATTGCACTGTTGTAGCAAGCCATTACGCAATGCTTGGCGCGAATGGCATGGGTGTCATTGCCGTGCACGTAGGTAACGCGTACCGATTGTTCATCAGTGCTGTGGGCTGCGTTAACGACAGTGCTGTTGAGGCGGATGCGCACCGTCGCGTCCGGCCGATCCAGTTGGGTGTAATCCAGCTTGGCCAGCACGCTATCTTCCATTGTCTTGCCGGGCAGTGCTGTCGGGATAAGCTGGCGAACGAGTAAACGCGCGATCGTCGCGTTGCCATCCGGGAAGTGGAAGATGTACGGCTCGGCACCACGGCCTTCCGTTTGTTGGATCGTGTACTCGAACCCAGGTAGGTAGCCGCCATCGCCGTACTTCAAAATATCGATGGCCGGGATCTCGTCCATGCCGACGCACCAATAGCTCATGCCCCAGCGTTGGTAGATCTCGAGTACCTGCTCGTCGACTTTCACGTAGTCAGCCAGGTACTCGCGGTAGCTGACGCGGCGAAGCAGCGCGATCTTCTCGTCGCGACTCATGTTCGGCAGATAGTCGCGTTCGTCCGTGAAGGCCCGCAGAAGATCCGCTTTCGCCTTATCGGTCAGCGGTGTGTCGGCAACAAACTCAGCCCACGGCCGAGTCCCATAGCCGGTCACCAGTTTGCGCTGACCGTAGGTCTTCGCATCGAACGCAATGCCGTACGATAGACTCATATCGTCGTAGAGATCTTGGTCGTAGTAGTCGTAAAAGCGCTCGACGTTAACGCCGATGTCTTTCAGTAGCTCACTCGATACCGACGCGTAGCTCGACGGCGTATCGATAGCCTCGGTGCCGCCATAGGCAATCTGCCGTCTGCCATTCACGTCGAATTCGTTCCGCTTGGCGTGGCCGCCGAAGTCGTCGTGGTTGTCGAGTACTAAAATGCGTGCATCCGGGTGTTTGCGCCGGTAAAAGTTCGCGGCAGCCAAACCGCTGATACCGCCACCGACGACAACAAGGTCGACATCGTCGTCGATACTGGATGTTTCCCAGCGCGCGCCTGCAACACGGGCGTGCATTGCCTGCCAGGCGCCTTCATGACTACCGCGCAGACCCGTCTCCAATGGTGGGTAATAGCCCGACGGCAACTGAAAATTCTTTTCGTCCCGGCCGAAAGCTTCAGTCCACGGACCGATTAGCGATGCGCCAATGGCAATGCGCGTTCCATTCAGAAAATCGCGGCGCGTGGTCTTGTCGGTCATCAGGTAGTCCCCCCGGGCCCGCAGTCAGTGGAGAGCCGTGGTATGTCGGCTGTTCGCAAAGACTACGGTTCATAATCGACCGCTCATAGTCTAGCACTCGCTTTGCGGATCGCTGGTAGAGTCTCAACCGTGGGGAAGCTCTCTCGCACGCTACCGGTCCGACCGTATGTAGCGTTGCAAGTTACTCTAGTGGGGGCCGGCGGGGGAATGCAGTTGTGAATCGTGCTCTATGTGCATCCATTCGAGCGATCGCTTTCGCGCTATGTGGCTTGCTAATAGCCGGCTGCACGGCAGAGGGCCGGTCCAAGACGTTGTTAGCTAGAGAACCCGCTAGCATTACCACTTCGCAGTGCGATATCGAGATCGTTGTCTTAGGTACGGGCCAAGACGCCGGCGCGCCGCAGATTGGTTACAACAATGACCCGGCTTGGAGCGACCGTTCGCTTCGGCAAACGGCCACATCAATAGCACTGGTTGATAGAACATCACCAGCGACTTTTCTTTTCGATGCCGCACCGCATCTCGCCGAGCAGTTGCAGTTACTCAACGCCACCGCGAACTTATCGGAAAAGAACCTCGGTCTCTCCGGCGTTTTCATCACCCACGCGCACATTGGTCACTACGCAGGACTCATGTTTCTCGGACACGAGGCCGCTGGTACTTCTAAGGTGCCTGTCTATGCCATGCCACGGATGCGTGAGTTCCTGTCAACCAATGGACCCTGGGAACAACTTGTTCAGTTCGACAATATCGTTCTCGAAGACCTCAGTGATAAGGAGACCGTTGAGCTAAGCGACCGCGTCGCGGTAACGCCGTACCGCGTGCCACACCGAGATGAATATTCAGAAACGGTGGGTTTCGTCATTGAGGTGGAGAACGCGCATGCGCTTTACCTCCCCGACATTGACAGTTGGACGCAGTGGGAAAGCGAATTTGGAATCCGTATTCAGGACATGGTGGAAAGCGTAGACCTTGTTTTCATCGACGCAACCTTCTATTCCGACGATGAGCTGCCCGGCCGCGATATGTCAAAGATTCCTCATCCACGCGTTGCGGCGACAATGGACCTACTAGCACGCCTTACTGCACGCGAAAAGTCGCGTGTGAACTTCATCCACTATAACCACACGAACCCGATTCGCTTTGCAGACTCGGAGCAAACCCGAGCGGTACTTGCACGTGGTTTCAATGTCGCCCGAGCCGGTGATCGTCACTGTCTTACGGGCGATTGATCCAACTACAGCGTAGCCTCCAAAATACCGCGCGGCTTACCCGAGGCCGAATCCACATCATGCAGCGCCTCGTACAAGCGCTCCAGCGGTACCCAGGTGTACGGATACTTGAAGCTTGCGGTATCCAACACCAGAACTTGATCGCTAGCCGCGTTATACGCCGCAATGGGGGAAATGTGTCCCGACCCGACCTGGTCGAGGTCTTTGCGTTGGTAATTCACGAGCAGAAAGTCGCCGTCTGTCGATAAGTTTTGTTCAACGATCGTGCGAAACTCCGCCAGGCTTAACTCATCACCGTGCAACGCTGTTGTTTCCACGCCGTGTGCCTGCAATAGCCCATCAAGCTGTTCCAGTGTCATACCGCCAAACGTTACTTGGAATCGACTGCGAACGTCACTCGCCGCATCGGTAAAGAAATCGGCCTGACTGCTTTCTTTGCCGAGTGCATTAAGAACAGTGACCGAGCTCGCCACACCACAAAAGCTGATGTAGTTCTGCGTTACGAATGACCGATCGAGAGCGTCGAAGTCTGCGGTGTAATTGGACGACTCGAGAAGCGCGGTTCCCTCTGGACTCTCGACCGACACCAAGGTCGGCGGTAACACTAGATCCTGCTCTTTCGGCTGTAGCGTGTACCAAACGAAACCGGCGAACAGAATAGGAACGATGAGTAGGGCTGTCGCCAGGATCTTTAGAAAACGTTTCATGCCTTCGCTACCGTTTCGTCAACACTGCTTTTGCGATCTTATAAGACCGTACAGCAATGCCGCAGAAAATTGTTGCTTAAATCCAGTCTGCCGAAACCATTGAGCACGACGCTGCTCGGCACACAACAAGAGTAAACTCGGGCTATGCTGGCTCAACAACACAGCGTACGCTTCTTAACCTGCGCAGCCTTACTAACGGCCACGGCGCTGGCTGAACCGCGCTTAGCCGACGACCCCACCGGCCTGCTCATGTTTACCGACGAAACAGCAAACGGCGACTTCGCCGCGCTCAACGGTGCTGAACTGTCGGCCGCGAGGCGTGGCGTACGTCTCGATGTGTACCAGCACCGTTCTGGCGATACGCAAATCGACTTTGGTTTCGACTACGAGTACACGCGCTACGAGTACCGCAACGTGCCGAGCCGCAACCGCGATCTGCACCGCGCGCACTGGCCGGTTCGCCTAACCACTAAGGCGGCGGGCCATCGGCTCGACGCCTATGTCGCGCCCGGAATTGCAACATCGTCGAACGTTGTTAAGGATTTCATTCGCCGCGGGTCCGGCGAGGATTGGTACGTTAACGGCGGGTTCGAATTCACAAGCGACTCGTCATCGGTTCACTGGATCGTTGGCGCCGCGTACGACCGAATCTTTGGCGACGACGAGCTGTATCCGGTGCTCGGTGTGGCTATAGAGCCAACGGCATCGACTAGCGTGCGGCTCGCCTACCCGGTTAGCCGGTTCACGTATGTAGCGAACGATGACCGGCGACTAGATCTAACGGTATTTCCGGCCGGTCAGTTGTGGCATGTGCGAACCGACGATTTCACCGGTGAGTTCAACTACGAGATGCAGGCGTGGCGTGCGCAGCTGCGGCTAAGCCAGCAGATCTGGAAGCGGCTCAGTGTGGATATCGGCGGTGGCTATGAATTCAACCGCGAACACCGGTTCGAAGGTGCTAATGCCGTACCGGTTGTCGGTGATGTAGATGACGCGTGGTTTGTCCGTCTCGGTATGCGTGTGTCGTTTACGCCCTAGTCTCAACGTCACCCCTTATACCCCGAGTTTCGCGCGCACGTGGTCGCTCATCAAATGCTTTTCAATATCGGTGGGATCGCAGTTGCCCTCCGGATCAAAGTCAATCGGACCGATCTTGCGGGCGACTTTTAGCGCGGCGACATGCAGTTTTTTCGTTCGCTTGCCCATGCCCATCAACGCCGAGCCCATCGCCATCAATGTCCAGATTGGCTGCTTTGAAAACTCTTTGTCGATGCGAGCTATGTGCTGGAGAAAGTAATCTTCGTCCGGTGCACTTTTTTTCTTGCTCTTGGAGATTTCATAGACAAGACCGTAACCGCAGCGGCGGCGAACCGGATCTTTACTTGTTACCCACCGATCGGCGAGTTCAACAACGAATGGGGCTTTTGCCAGTGTGGCATCGCAGGAGGAAAACACGTGTGCCAAATTGCCGCCATTGAGCTCCTCCACTTGCCGTTCCGCCTGCTCAATGGTGATCGCTTTCGGGTCATCGATCAGTAACGAGATGATCTTCATCTCGTAAACGCTCGACCGCCAGAGTTGCGCCGCTAAGGCTGGGTCTTTGCCGACGGTCTTCGCGTACTTCCGCAGGTTGGTGAGACCAACGCCGTAGCTTCGCAATCCGCCGGACTCTTCGCGGTATTTTTCCCAATGCTTTATACCGCGAGCGTCTTGGTTTGCTTTGAGATAGTCGAGTACATCGGTTTTTCGCATAGCCAGTTTCTGTTGCTGCAACAACCGGGTTAGTGCCGGTTGCCATTCTACTGCGTCCCAGTCAACTTGTTACGACCAAAAAATACCCAGTCTTTTTCGGCGAAGTACGGCGACTACGATTCGCTAGCAAAGATCCGCATAACTAGCAATGCTCATTTCTTGATCGTGCGCGAAGATCAAGTTCTAGTCGAGCCGATTACTTATCACGCACCGTTAAGGCCGCGATGTAACTCCAATTTCCTGGTTCAAACGGGCTGTAATGAAATTGTCTTTTTCTTCCGCTAGGTTTCTGTCAATATTTTGGCGAGCGCTAGTCTCTATTACGCTGGCAAAAACTCGAATACTAAAAGGGCCATGCATGGACGCTAAAGGATTCTCTCGGCATTTCCGGGATGTCATCCGTATTGATTCGCATTTCAATGGCATGCTGTCGTCGATAAGACGGCGACTCTTCCTTGTATTCTCCGGCCGAAAAAAATCGGCCATCCTCGCCTTATCCGGTCTGTCGTTTGCGACGCTGGCCGCCACGGCATCGATAGCGGGCGCGAACGAACCCATCGCGATCTGGACGGGTTCTGCTCTCGATAGGTCTTTTAATTGGACCGGTGCCGATACAACTATTAATGGCCGCGTTGTTTCCAGCGGTGGGATACGCGTCAAAAAGGCAACGGGCAACTCGGTCTCTGGGCAATCGACCTACGACAGCGTGCTCGATACGCCGGCTGGCGTCTTCTTGCTGCCGCCCGCTCAAGCACCGAGCTCGGCGGCGCCGTTGTCTCTCGCTATTGCGGACTATGCTCCGGGTGGGTCGAAAGCGCTCGCGGCGGGTACGCACTACACCGATCTCTCCAATAGCTGTGTGTCTGGTCAGACACTGGTTATAAAATACAAAAATGAGCCGATCCCCACACAGCTAATCTGGGCACCCTGCGCCATAAAGTTCGAGGCACAGAATGCGAACGGTCAAGTGACCATCGTCTCGACCGACAAAGTCCATCTCAATACCAAGAAAAACAGTTACATTGAATCCTACGTAGACGGCGTTGTCGCGTTCACGACCGCAACCGTTAACAAGTCGATTCACGTTGACGCGTCGAAGTCGACGATTCACGGTTTTCTGTTCGCGCCCGACGGGCTAGTACAGATTGCGGGGTCTCGCCATACTCTGCAGTGCGGCATTTTCGGCGATAAGGTCAAAATTACCGGATCGAAGCACACGATTACCGGGGAGGACTGTGGCCTCGCGTCCAACACACCGCCGGCCGCGAATGACGACGCCGCGGTAGCCGTTACTAGCGTCGCTGTTGCCATCGACGTGCTCGCCAACGACACCGATATTGACGGTACGCTAAACACCGCGAGCGTCCAAATCGAAGCCATTGCGCAACACGGCACGACGTCAATCGATCCCGTCAGCGGTGTTATTACCTACACGTCAGTCGCCGGGTACGTTGGTGTCGATACGTTCACGTACAGCGTCGCCGATGATGACGGCGACCGCTCCCAACCGGCAACGGTTAATGTCGATGTTAGCGCCGGCAATCAAGCTCCCATCGGTACAGCTGATACCGCGTCAACGAATGAAGACGTTGCCGTCGATATCGACGTACTCGGGAACGACAGCGATAGCGATGGTAGTTTAGACATCACAAGCGTTGCGATCGTTGATGCCCCCGATGTGGGGACCGCGGTCGTCGATCCAATCACCGGTAATATTCAATACACACCGGGTGCTGACTTCTTCGGCGCGGAGACCTTTTTATACGTTGTTAGCGATAACGAGGGCGCTATTAGCTTACCTGCTACCGTCACCGTTACCGTCACAGCAGTTAACGACGCCCCGGTACTGATCGACCAGTCGCTCAGTACGGCAGCAGACTCGAGCATTGCAATCGATTTGTTGGCCACCGACGCCGATGGCGACGCGGTGACGTACGCGATTACGGTTGCGCCGTCTAACGGTACGCTGTCCGGTAGCCTACCTAACGTTACGTACACACCGAACGTCGCGTTTAGCGGTACCGATTCGTTTACCGTCACAGCCAGCGATGCCAGTTCGACGTCTGCACCGGCCGTTATTACCGTCAGCGTCCAGGCCGCCAATGATCCGCCGCTCGCGAACGAGCAAACAGTATCGCTCCCGGCTGATTCCGCTGCTACCTTCACATTGACAGGCAGTGACCCAGACGGCGATACGCTTACGTTTACTGTTGTCACACTACCAACGAGTGGCGCCATCAGCGGATCCGCGCCGAGTCTTACCTACACACCCGATGCCGGCTTTGTCGGTGTCGATTCGCTGACATTTACGGTCAGCGACGGCGCCGCTACTTCCTCTCCAGCTACCGTCGCATTCTCGGTCGGCTCAGATGACTTATGCGCCAGTAGCAATGGCACGATTGCCGTCGACGACTTAGTCCGGCGCGACGGTCGTGCCGACATTCCCTACTCGGGCACCGACACCGGTAAAGCGGGCACTGGGCTGCGACTTACATCGATGGGCCGTCTATTCGACAACGCTGGTGCGTCGATGGCGACCGTTTGGCGCATCCGCAATACCAACACGGCGCCGGCAACGGTTCGGCTCGACGCCTACAATAATCCGTACGAAGCGACGATTACCGTCGCTGGTCGAACCGAAGCGTTCGTAACCAGCCCCGTAGCGCAAGGCTCGGCCACACACCGTCTATTCTTAAACACGACGTTGGTCGATACCAAAGCGGCTGGTAACCAAGACTTCAATTACGACACTGTTATCGACGATCCGTTGTGCCCAGGCAATGGCGGCGGCAACACGCCGCCGGTAGTCGACGCGACCGCGATCACTGTCGCGGAAGATGGTACGGCCAACCTAACGCTAACGGCGACCGACGCCGACGGCGATGCGGTGAACTTTAGTGTTACGACGCCGCCGATGAACGGTGCGCTGTCCGGCGCTCTGCCGAGTGTCACGTATACGCCCAACAGCAACTTTAACGGTTCGGACTCGTTTGTCGTTGTTGCAAATGATGGCGCGGCCGACTCGGTGCCGTTCGTCGTGCCGGTAACCGTTACCGCTATCAATGATGCCCCCGTCGCCGATCCCGCGGCGATTTCGGTAGCCGAAGACGGGTCGCTGTCTATCGTGCTAACAGGCAGCGATGTGGACGGCGATACGCTGACCTTTAGTGTCCAACAAAGTCCGAGCAATGGCGCCGTGACAGGGACTGCGCCGAATTTGACCTACGCCCCAGCGGCAGACTTCAACGGCGCCGACTCGTTTACGTTTGTTGTATCTGACGGCACCACCACCTCGGCTCCAGCCACAGTGAGCGTTTCCGTTACTGCCGTTAATGATGCGCCACGGGCGATCGGCCAATCAGTAACTGTCGTTGAGGACGGCAGCATCGCCATCACGCTAACCGGTACCGATGCCGACGGCGACACAGTCACGTTCGACCCTCAACTGGACCCAAGCAACGGTTCGCTGACGGGCGTTCCACCGAACCTGACTTACACGCCAAACCCCGACTTTAACGGCACCGACAGTTTCACGTTCCTGACCGCCGACGGTCAGAGCGCATCGGGCCCCGCCACCGTCGCGATAACGGTCGCGCCGGTTAATGACGCACCCATCGCCGCTGGCCAAGCCATCACGATCGCGGAGAACGAAACGGCGACCATTACTTTGGCCGCGACTGATGTAGATGGCGATACGCTAACCTTCCGTACCGATTCGCAGCCGCTTAACGGTGTGCTGTCGGGTGCGGCGCCAACGCTGACCTACACGCCGAATGCGAATTTCGCCGGTAGCGACAGCTTCACGTTCGTTGCCAACGACGGCACTGTCGACTCCGCTGCCGTTACTGTCAGTATTACGATTACCGATGTGTCGATGCCGCCGGTCGCTACCGCGCAGAGCGTCACCGTCAACGAGGATGCGAGTCTCGCCATTACGCTGGCCGGTACCGACCCGGACGGCGACGCATTAACGTTCGCGCTCGACACGCAACCGATCAACGGGTCGGTTTCTGGTGCAGCGCCGAACATCACCTACACGCCGGCACCCGATTTCTTCGGTGACGACAGCTTCTCGTTCACCGCAAGCGACGGTACATTCACCTCCGATGCCGCGACGGTAACGGTTACCGTCGCGCCGGTTGCCGATGCACCCACCGCGTCGGCTCAAGCGGTCAGTGTTGTTGAAGACGGCAGTGTCATGGTGACGCTGATGGGCGCGGACCCAGACGGCGATACGCTGTCGTTTGCCGTAACAACATCACCGGCCAACGGCGTGCTCACCGGTTTGCCGCCGAACGTCACCTACGTGCCGAATGCCGATTTCAGTGGCGTCGATTCGTTTGCGTTTACGGCGAGTGACGGCACGCTAACGTCGAACCCGGCGACCGTGTCGATTACCGTCAGCCCTGCTAACGACGCGCCGATCGCCACCGCGCAAGCTGTTACCGTTGCCGAGGATGATTCGCTGGCGATCGTATTGGCCGGAACCGATGTCGATGGCGATGCGTTGAGCTTCAGCATTGCTTCACCGCCGATGAACGGCGCCCTAACGGGAACTGCCCCGAATCTCACGTACACACCGGCGGCCGATTTCTTCGGGAGCGACAGCTTTGCGTTCGTCGCGTCCGATGGGGTTGTTACGTCCGCCGCGGCAACGGTCTCGATTAGCATCTCGGCTGTAAACGACGCACCGTTCGCTGACGCGCAAATGCTAACCACACCGGAAGGCACGCCACGCACGCTGACGCTAACGGGCAGCGATATCGATGGCGATGCGTTAACGTTCACCGTGACGTCTGGTCCGAGTAACGGTTCGCTCAGCGGTACGGCGCCAAACCTGACCTACACACCGACGAGCGGCTTTAGCGGCAGCGATGCCTTTACGTTCGTGGCCAACGACGGCACGGCCGATTCGGCTGCGGCGACTGTCGATATCGTTGTCACCGACGTCAACATGGCGCCGATGTTCACGAGCACGCCGCCAACCACGGCGACGGCGGGCGTTGCGTTTGCCTACGACGCGGCGGCCAGCGATCCGGATGGCGATACGCTAACGTATGCGTTACTCGCTGCACCGGCCGGCATGACGATCGATACGCAGACCGGCCGCATCGACTGGCTGCCGACGGTGGGCGGTACCTTTGGGGTTAGCGTCACCGCGACCGATCCGTCCGGCGAATTCGATACGCAGACGTTTTCCGTTAACGTGTCTGCGAATACCGCACCGCAGTTTATCCAGCTACCGCTAGAGCGTGCCGCGCAAAACGCGTTGTACCGCTCGTCCGGCGAGGTGTTCGACGCCGACGGCGATCTCGTCATGGTCGAGTTGGTTGCCGGGCCCACCGGTGCGACGCTTACACCGACGGCCGCGAACCGATTCGATATCGTCTGGTTGGCTGCCGGCGCAGTAGGTGCAACCGAGACGCTGACGCTGCGCGCAACCGACATCAATGGTGCGGTCACCGAAGCCACCGTAACGCTGACAATTGCAGCGAACGAAACAAACCGCTCCACGCTCGGCACCGATTTCTGGCTCGCCCATACCGGGAACTTCAGTTATTCGGGCCTCGGCAGCATTCCACGTGTCTCCGATGAACGCTTGTTGCAAATCGCCATCGCAGCGCCCGAGGGAGCGACTGGTCTCGTTGAGATCGACAGCATAAGTTACCAGCCGGGTGTACCGTTCTCGCAGACGTTCGACTTGCAACCGGGCGAGACGGTCATTATCGAGCTCCCCGACGACGCGTTGGCGGTGACCCGTGAAGACGTATCGATCGCGACCCACGTTACATCTGACCGACCGATCGCAGTCGCCGGTTTTAACTGGGCCAATACAACCACTGATGCGTGGTTAGCGATCCCGACCCCAGCGCTCGGTACGTCGTACCAAATCGGCGGCTACGAGGCCGTCGGTAGAGGTGTTGAGATCCAGTACACGGTCGTAGCGGTTGAGCCCGGCGATACCGTGATAACAATCACGCCTGAAGCGGGCCGGATTGTTCGCGAAAGCTCAAGCTTCGACAATCCGGTGTCGTTCACGCTTAACGTCGCGGGTGAGGTCGATACACGCCAATCGAATTTCCACTCCGGCGTACAGATTGAAGCGGACAAACCGATTGTCGTGTACGCCGGTTCTCGGTGTGCCGTCGTGCCGGCGGAGACGACCGCATGCGATCATCTCGTCGAGCAAATCACGCCACAGCCAGGGCTCGCGAGCGAATACATCGCCGCGCCGCTGGCCACCCGCGTCAATGGCTCGCTTTACCGCCTTATCGCGACTGACGATGCGACGACGGTAGAGATCAACGGTACGATCGTTGGCCAAATCGATAACGGTGAGCGTATCGACCGTTTCTTGACCGGTCCCGTGCATATCGTTGCCGATAAGCCGCTCTTGGCGTTGCAGTTTGCGCCGAGCAATACCTACGACAACAACGACAGGCCCGATGGCCCGAACGGCGTGCTGGCCGATCCGTTCATGCTGCAGCTGGCACCCGTTGATGCGTACTTAAGCGACTACACGTTCACCGTAATCGACGGACCGGCCTACCCGAACCGGCCGCCCGAGTTTCCGATTGCGATCACCAGCCACTACGTAAACGTGACGATCGAGGCCGCCGATGCGGGCTCGCTGGTGCTGAACGGCCAGCCGGTCGATACCAGCGGTTTCTCCCCGGTCGGCGACACCGGTTTTGTTGCCGGCACGATCGATGTGGTGCCCGGTACCTATCAACTCGCCGCCAACGGTCTGTTCGGGGTTGTTTCGTACGGCTTCGGGCCGGAGGAAAGCTACGGCTACTACACCGGCCTGGCGTTTCCCAGCAGTGCGACCGGCTTGTCGATTGATGTCGTCCCACAAGTGAGCGCACTCGAGGTCGGTGGCGAGGCGTGTTTCGACTTTGTCGTCATTAACGCCAGCGGCGAGCGCGAACCGCGGGCCCGCTACACCGCGACGATTGCTGGTGGCTTCCCGACCGCACGCGTGGGTTTTGCCGATGACACGGGTGCGGGACAGTTCTGTTACCGCCAATCTTTACCGGGCCAAGACTCGGTAACGCTTGCGGTCGATGCGGATAGCGAGACCAACCTTGTCGACTGGCTTGCACCAACGGCGGGCAACAGCTTGCCGCCGGTGTTTACATCATCGCCGTTGTTAACCCTGTACGACCCTACTTATGTCTACCCGGTTACCGTCGTCGACCCGAACGGCGATACGGTGACAATTACGCTTGAGAACGCACCGACCGGCATGCAATACGATGCGATTGCAGGCCAAGTTGTTTGGACGCCGATTATTCCGCTGGATCGCGAGTCGACGCTGCACAGTGTTCGATTGACGGCAACCGATTCGAACGGCCAGTCGACCAGCCAAGACTGGCAATTGGTGGTGCACTATCCGCCACTGATCACGAGCGTCTCGGCGCCGACAACGGCGACAGCACAACTTAATGGAACCGTCGGCTCGATCGGTGGCGATTTTGCGTTGCTCGACGCACGCGTGGCCGACGGCCCCGCGGCCGGCTCACAGATCTTCTGGCAATCATTCGGTGTTACCGAGGTGGGAAATTGGGCGTTTACTGTGAATGCCTTCGACGTGAATACGCCAGAGACCTACGCGGGCTTCAACCGGGTTTGTTTGGCTCAAGGCGCTAGTCAGGCCAGCTACCAAGTACAGCGAATTCGTGCGCTGTCGACGTCGGCTCGCTACGGCTCGGCTGTCGGCCCGGTTGTTGACACCAATAACGACGGCAGTATCGACAACGCCGACGATATCTACGCGCTGTCGATCGGCGATACATCCGCCACACTCGACAACTTAACCACCGGCCAGCAAACGTGGTCGGTGCCGGTAACCTCCGTTAGTGGGTTTAGCGCAGCGGCGATCGCCAACCTCGATAGCGACCCCGAGATGGAATTTGTGATTCCGGGTCGCTTAAGTGCGGCTGACCCAATCTCACCGGTCGCGCTCGACACGGACGGCGCGGTGCTCTGGGTGAGCCCGGTCAATACGTTTGCATCGCCGCAAGCCGAGCACGAACGGCCGTTGCTTGTCGACGACCTTAACGGCGACGGCTCGCCCGAGATCATCGCGGGCGGCTATGTACTTGCCAACGGCGGAAGCTTGCTGTGGCAATTCCCGACGGCCACCACCGGCGGCGTTAATGTGGACGATGCGTTTGCCATACCCGTTATCGTCGACCTTGAAGGCGACGGTCAGAAAGAAGTGCTGTTTAGCAACGAAGTCCGGCGGGCCGATGGCACGCTGTACTGGACGCTAGATGCAACGACCGGCTTTACCGACCCGCACGCGCAGTTTGGTCTGGGCGACTTAAACGGTGACGGCAATGTCGATGTTGTTGGTGTCGTTAGTGATGGCACCGACGTATCCGACGACTACTCGTACAAAGTCTTCGCCTGGAACGGCGACGGCACGCTCTTGTGGGGCCCTGTGCCGGCGCGCGGCTTTAGCGTCCCGGTTGTGGCGGATGTCGATGCGGACGGTGACGTCGAGGTCTACCTGGTCGATGACCAGCAGATGATCTCGGCGACCGGTGTCGTCGAGTACCGCTCTGGCGGTGGTCTGAACAACCGCGATGTGTTTCACCGTCTGCCGATTATCGACTTAAACGGTGACGGTACGTACGAGCGTCTCTTCTTCCGACGCAATCAGCCGTTTAGCGTCTTGGGCTTGTTTGATGAGGGCGTCTGGGTTTCGGAACGACCGATCGCGATTGGCGTCAATGACGAAGAGTTGCAACGCGGCGTCGCGTTCGCCGACGTCGACCACGACGGCTCGCTCGACATTATCGTCTCCGGCTTCTTGGCCGTGCAGGTCTACGCATCGGCTGACCAAGGCTGGGTAGGCACCGCACGCGATTTCCGTCAATTTACCGATTCGAGTAACCCGCTATTCGGCGTTGACGTGCCGGCGGCGGCGCTCTCCGCGGACAAGCGTGCCGATTTGTGGATCGGTGAGCTCGAAACATCGATTATCAATGACACGCAATCGGCACTAACCGTGACGGTGCGCAACCGCGGTACAGCGCCGGTCACCACCAGCTCCACCGTTCGTTTCTACCGCGGAGCCGTTGGTGTTGGAACCGATCTCGGTGCCGCCTCGATCCCACCGCTCGGCATTGCCGAGTCGCGAACTGTAACAATCACGGTGGCTCGCAGTGACGTTACCGACGTCATGAGCGCAGCTATCGAAGTTGATCCCGCAACAACACAGTGCGAGACGGGCAACGACAGCGTTGAAGGCGTGTACTTCGAGTTCGATATCTTCGACTTAACGACCGACTACCGCACGGCGACCGATAGCCTGATGGTCCGGTCGATCGAGTTCGCCACTACGCCGTTGTTCTCGCAGACCGTCGCCGATACCAGCGTGACGGTTGGCCAGGTCTTCAGCGCCCAGACCACCGCAACGGTAACCAACGTGGGCGAGGCCATTTTCTATTCGTTGTCGCGCCCATCGACGTTACCCATCGATGTACCGATGCCGGTTATCGACCCCGCCACCGGTGCGATCGCTTGGCAGCCGACTCAGGCGGCCATCGGGACGCACACGTTCACCGTGAACGCACGCTCGCTGCAAAATCGCACGCGCCAAGACGCGTTCACGCTCACCGTGGTACCGCGCCCGAACGTCGACCCCCAAATCACGTCGTCGCCGCCGACACTCACCGTCGATGCAGACACGTTGTTTACCTACAACGTCATCGCGACCGATGGCGACGGCGATACGCTGACGTATTCGCTCGCAACGGCGCCGGTCGGTATGGCAATCGATTCGTCGACCGGAGTCGTAACGTGGACACCAACGCAAGCCGATATCGGTGACAACCCTGTCGACATCCTGGTTGATGATGGTTTCGGTGGCAGCGCCAACCAAGCCTTCATCCTCAACGTGCCGGCGCCAACGAACGAAACGCCGGCTATCACCAGCACACCGGCGTTCTCAGCCAAGACCGGCTTGTTGTACAGCTACCAAGTGGTGGCCACCGACGCAGATGGCGACCCACTGACGTACTCGCTTACAGATGCGCCGGTCGGCATGGCAGTCGACAGCAACGGCTTAATCACGTGGACGCCAGCGACGATTGGCAGTGCGACGGTTGTGGTTCGTGCCAGCGATGGGCAAGCCTTCATTGAGCGAGGGTGGACCATCACCGTCACCGACGGTGCCTTGCCGCTCGATGCAACGCTGTACATCTCACCCACGTCGGTCGAGCTCGGCGACACCGTGTCGTTCACGCTGCTTGTGGCGAACGCCTCCGGTGAGCTGACGTTCGATTTGACGGTCGATGGCGTAACGGTGCCGATGGCACCAGACGGGTCAGCATCATTCGTGACGACCGCCGTGGGTCTCATCGACGTTAGCGCGTCGGTCACCGACAGTACGGGCACCGTTACACGGATCGGCACGTTTACCGTGACCGACCCGGCCAATGCGACCGACGCCCCGGTTGTCGAACTGGTCATGCCAGGCAACGAGCAAGAGATTACGGCGCCGACCGACATCATCGGCACGGTAACCGACGACAACCTGGCGGATTGGACCGTGTTCTTGCTGGAGGCGAATCGCCCGACCAGCGAAGCGATCGTTCTGGCGACCGGTACCAATACGTTTAACGACGCTGTCATTGGTCAGGTAGATCCCACGCTGCTGTTAAACGGGCTCTACCAGATCACGCTGCAAGCGGAAGACCTCTCGGGCAATGTCTCGGCGATTACCCGTGCGATTCGGGTCACCGGCGACATGAAGGTCGGCAACTTCTCGATCTCGTTCGAGGACTTGTCGGTACCGGTGGCGGGCATCCCGATCTCGGTAACGCGTACCTACGACTCGCGACAACGCAACAAGAGCCAGGACTTTGGCTTCGGCTGGACCATCGACTACCAGAACGTGCGCGTTCAAGAGTCTCGCGATATCGGCTTTAGCTGGGTGATTACGCAAGAGCGCTTCGGTCTCTTTGGCCAGACCTGTGTACGGCCGAACGGCAACCCAACGGTTACCGTGACGCTGCCGGATGGCGAGGTTGAAACCTTCCAGGCGCGCGCTGAGCCCGAGTGCTCATTCACGGCGCAACCGTTCGTGAACATCGTGTTCGACCCGGTCGATTTCACGAGCACGAGCCTCCGGCAAACGACGTTCGGCCTGCTGCGCATTATCAATAACAACCTGGTTGATCCCGGCGCACCGGGCACGCCGGTCGACCCGACGACGTACGAGCTAACGACCGATGAGGGCGTTATCTACGAGCTCGACCAGAGCTTTGGTATTCGCCGGATTATCGATACGAACGACAAAGACGGTCAGCCGAACACGTTGACGTACAGCGACACCGGCATCGTGCACTCGGATGGCTACGCGTTGACGTTTGTTCGCGACGGCCAAGGGCGCATCGAGGAAATCCAGGTGCCGGACGGCACGGTGCTGCAGTACGACTACGACGCGAACGGCGACTTGATCTCGTTCACTGACCAAGAGAATCAGGTTACGACGTTCACGTACCGCGCCGGCATTGAGCATTACCTTGAGGATATTTTGGATCCGCGCGGTATTCGCGTTGCGCGCAACCTCTACGACACGGAAGGGCGCCTGGAGGCAACGATTGATGCCGATGGCAACCGCATTGAGTACACGCACAACGTGGTGGGCCGTACCGAGACGATTCGTGACCGGCGCGGTAATTCGACCACGTACATCTACGATGATGACGGCAATGTACTGTCGGAAACGAATGCGCTCGGCGAGACGACGCTGCGCACGTACGACCTCGACCGCAATGTGTTGACCGAAACCGATCCGCTGAACAACACGACGACGTTCACGTATGACTTGCGTGGCAACGTTCTGACGGAAGCGGATCCGCTCGGGAATACCACGACAAGCACGTACGACAGCCGCAACTTGCTGCTGACGATGACCGACCCGATCGGCAATGTTGTCGCGACCAACACCTACGACACGCGCAACACGAACTTGCTGACGACGACCGACGCCCTCGGTCAGGTGACGCAATTCAAGTGGGATAGCGGTATCGGTGCGGGTTGCTCGACCGGTGCCTCGCGCGGTGTGATCAACGCGCTACTGGACGAGACGGTGGTGCAGCCGATTTGTGCTGGGCCCCTCGGAGAGTTGCCGGCGTGGGAGGAAGACGAGCGTGGTACGCGAACGACGTTCACGTACGACACCCAAGGCCGCCGTTTAACAGAGGTGACTACGCGCACCGATGAAAACGGTGTGTTGCAGACGCTGACGACGACGTTTGTCTACGACGACAAAGGCCGGCTGACGCAAACGACCGATGCCGAAGGCAACGTGACGATGACCGAGTACAACGGCATCGATAAAGTGTCGGCGACCGTCGATGCGCTGAACCGGCGTACCGAGATGGATTACGACGCTCGGGGCAATCTGGTTCAGACGCGCTACCCGGATAACACCAGCGAGATCATGGACTACGACGAGAACGGTAACCTCGTTGTACAAACCGATCGCGATAGCCGGACCACGCGGATGACCTACGATGCCGCTGACCGTCTCATCGAGACGATCTACCCGGACGCAACGCCGGGCGATCTAACCGACAATCCGCGGACGACGAACGAGTACGATGCGGCGGGCCGTTTGACCGCGGTGATCGACGAGCGCGGTAACCGCACCGAGTACGAGTACGATGCGGCAAGTCGGCAGACATTGATCCGTAACGCCCTCAATCAGATCACCACGCACGAGTACGACGCACGGGGTCTGCGTACAGCGACGATCGATGACCTAGGCCGACGCACAACGTTCGTTTACGACGATCTCGGCCGCTTGGTCGAGACCATCATGCCGGACGGCGTGACGGACGCCGGTGGTCAAACCTTGCGGACATCGATGTCCTACGATGCACTCGGCCGCAAGCTCACTGAGACCGACCCGGCGGGTGAGGTCACCACGTTCGAGTACGACGAAGTCGGTAACTTAACGGCGGTGATCGACGCGCTGAACCAGCGCACGGCCTACGGCTACGACGAGCAGAACAACAAGATCAGCCAAACGGACGCTGAGCTTCGGACGACGACGTGGTCGTTCGACGATATCGGACGCGTTACCGGCCGCACGCTACCGCTCGGCCAGTCCACGAGCTACGGGTACGACGATGTCGGTAACCGTACGTCGATGACCGACTTCAATAACGTGACGACGACGTACACGTACAACAACGTCGACCGGCTAACGCGCACCGACCACG
The DNA here is from genome assembly GCA_038749025.1 of Pseudomonadota bacterium. GTDB lineage: Bacteria > Pseudomonadota > Gammaproteobacteria > Steroidobacterales > Woeseiaceae > JBCAXA01. The sequence goes on from JBCDIL010000025.1 coordinate 21,582, forward strand.
GTGACGGCCGCGTGTACACGATGACGTACACCGGTACGGGCCAGCTCGCGACGGCGGTCGATGCGCGTGGTACGACGACGTACACATACGACGAGCGCGACCGCCTCACGCGCCTCGTCCAACCGGACGGGCGTAGCATCGACTACGGCTATGACGCGGCGAGTAACCGGACGTCGCTAACGACGGCGAACCAGTTGGTGACGACGACGTACGATGTGCTGAATCGTCCCGCCACGGTGGTGGACGGTTCGGGCACGACGACCTACGGTTACGACGCCGTCGGCAACCGCGCTTCGGTCGATCACGCGAATGGCACTCGCGTCGAGTACAGCTACGACACGCTGAACCGGCTAACGGAGCTTCGTAACCAAGGTCCCGCGCCGACACGCGCAACGGTGAGCACCCACACGTACACGCTCGGCGATGCCGGCAATCGTCTGTCGCTCATCGAGACGCTCACGCAGCCCGATGCGAGTACGGTGTCGCGAACGACGGCGTACACCTACGATGCGTTGTATCGCCTGTTAACCGAGACGGTTACTGACACGACCAACGGCAACCGCTCGGCGACGTGGACATACGATGCCGTCGGTAATCGCCAAAGCGAGGTCCGCACTGGCGCTAATGCCGGCACGACGACCTACGTCTACGACATCAACGACCGCCTCACCAGCGAAACGACCGGCGGCGTTGTGACGGCGTATACGTACGACGACAACGGCAACACACTGACGAAGACGACCGGTGGCGTCGAAGTCGCGAGCTACGGCTACGACTCCGAAGACCGAATGACCCGCGGCACGATAACCAATGCCGGCAACACGACGGTGACGTTCTACGCCTATGACGTACAAGGTGTTCGTCAGAGTGAGACGACGGGCGGTATTGCCCGTACCTACCTCGTTGATCCGAACCGTGACTATGCGCAGGTGATTGAAGAGGGCGATTCGGTCGCGGGTCTCGAGCGGCTATACACGTTCGGTGATGACCTCATTAATCAGACGCGGATCACCGGACCGACGGCGGCTGATGAGTTTGTCGACGTGTACTTGTACGACGGGCTTGGCAGTGTGCGGAGTTTGTCGAGCGAAGCGGCGGCGATTACCGATACGTACCTGTACGAAGCGTTCGGTGATATCGACGTGCAGAACGGGTCAACGGAGAACCGGTATCTGTTTACCGGTGAGCAGTATGACCCGAATGTTGGGTTCTATTACCTGAGGGCGCGGTACTACGATCCTAGTGTTGGTCGGTTTCCGACGATGGATACTTTCCAGGGGCTGATGTTTGAGCCGGCTACGTTGCATAAGTATGTGTATGTGCATAGCAACCCGGGGAACATGATTGATCCGAGTGGGTTGTTTCAGGTTGCGTCGTTTACTGCTGCGCAAAATGCAAGCGCGGTGTTAAATCTTGCAGGTGCAACGGTCGCGCTGGCCACTTACCACTCGATTGTTACCAGCGCTGAGTTAGCACAAGACACTGCCATAGCCAGAAACTGCGCGTTACAGGGAAGCCCCAGGTGCAGAACCAAGAAGCTTCCTGTAATTATCTATGGGACAGACGTTGAGCCTGTTACTCAACATATTGCGGAGGCGGTCATAGGGAAGGGTATTTCTCCCGTGTTGCATCGAAAGAGACCTAAAAACAATCAAGACTGGGTACGGTCAAGAAGCCCTTGCAAAGGGAAAACAGCGAAGGGGTCCGGATTGGAATGCGATGAGTATCCGTTTAACTCTACCCACGAGGGAGGTAGGCCGAACTATCGAGGCGGGCTTGGCGTTTCGCTTAAGCCACTCGATGAAGCCAAAAACTCGACTGCTGGAAACAGACTTGGATCGTTTTACTTCAACTGCGGCATTCTCGGCACCCCCGCGAGAAAATCGCCTAAATCTAGGTTTGGCGTAGTTCCATCGCATGGATTATCGTCTACCATTACTAACAACTGCGGCTATGCGAGATGAGTGAGTTCGATTGGTCGACACTACTTCGATCGTGGGAGATCGAGTTGATCGAATTGCTAAACCAAATTGAGAGACTAGATCTCATAGAATTCGAGGCACTAGAGCTCGAAGCAATTCGTAAGCAGCGACTTGGCAACACCCCAGGACCCTGCGATGCCATCGGCGAGCTCGAGGCTAGGCTTGGCTATTCCCTTTCGCCAAGTATCACGTCCTTTTTCAATTTTACTGCTGAGTGGATATTGCCGGGTATCGGTAAGCACGCTGCGAAAGTATTGCCGGCCGAGGAGATCGACTATTTTTGGAGGAAGTATCCCGCGCAGTATTCCGAGTTCGAGTCAAATCCGCGAGAAGGAATTTCGGACAAGCGGTACTTTCAATATGGTGCCGAACAAGATCCCGAAGTGTTTCGTACGGAGTACGCTAGGGATTTAGTTGTAATAACGACTGATTCACCAACCAGTTTTTATTTTCTAAATGGGGCCGTCCGTTCTGCGGATGGTGAGTTAGAAGCCTGGTACTTTTCTTTCCACGGCGGGGCGCAAAGATTCCGCACATTTTTTGAATTAATGAAAAGTGAGAGGTATCGAATTTCAAGAAGCTATCGGGAGATACTTGACTAAGGGTGTAGGGTTATTAGTAAGCCTGGACCAAGCAAACGTGAACCTGGATAGGCACGGCAATTAGATCAATCGATCGCGAGGAAGCCTCTGCGCCAAATCACGTAGAGATAGTAAACCTGGACAGGCACAGTAAGTTGGGGTGAGCAATAAGACCGGGACAGGCACAGTAAGTTGGGAAGCCTTCCTGCGTGAACCTGGACAGGCACAGTCAGTTGCCGATGAACTTGGACAGGCACTGCAAGTCGCCTCATGGAGCGAATAAGTAAACCTAGACAGGCACAGAAAGTAGATCAATCAATCGCAAGGAAGCGTCTGCGCCAGATCGGTATACGCGGAAGACTGTAACGTCCCGCGTAGGTTTGTATAGCGCAGCACGAAGTCTCAAGCCCAGAGCTCGATGGTGCTGGATGAAGGACTCGTTAACTGGCTTTAGCTAAGCGAACGTCTCCGTTTCGATACACACGCTCGAACCGTGTCGATACATCTAGCCACTCATTGTTCGATAATCCGATACGCTCTAGGACAGGGCTCAAGCTGTCCGGGATGCGCCCGCGCTTACCGTGTACGCCGATACGCCCCGTCGAGTCGACCAGCTGCAGATAGTCCGGCCATGTTATCGGGATGGTCGTTTGTCTAGGGCCACCACCCAGCGTCGCGCTCTTTTCGTTCGCGAAAGCTGCTAAAGGCCGAATAGCCAAAGTTAGATGGTTGAGTTCACCGCTTTTCAATAATTCAGCAACAGCCTGTCGCAGCTGCTTCCCTTCCTCGTCTTTGTTGATGCGAGCGCGAACGCTGGTGAACTCAGAGTGTTCCGGGGTTTTCGCTATACCGGCTCGAATCGGGTTGAGGTCCACGTACACCATGGCCGACAACAGGGCGCGGTCTGAGCACAACGCCTGCGACAAGAACCTTGATTCCCAGAAATGACCGGTGCACTTGTCCTCTTGGTTGGCTCTGCGAGCTATCGGCTCGTTAAGGCACTTCATGAACCAGCTTAGGCTGGTCAACCGTTGTCGGTAGACATTGATCGTTGCCTTAAGCGTTTCCGCCTCAGCGGCAGTCACCGGCTCATCTTGCTGATAGCGCTGGATGAGTGTCGTTCCCTTGAAAAGGGCCGTCCAGCGATTCAGTACGTCATCATCCGTCCAGTGCTCCGATTCTTCTGGATTGAGCTTGACCACCAAGTGGTAGTGATTGCTCATAATGGCGAATGCACAGATCTCCACACTGAACAGTGTAGAAAGCACGCGTACGCGATCTTGCAACCACGCTCGGCGGTGCTCATAGCTATTGCCGGAGACACGATCGGTGCCGCACAAGAAGGCACGTCGTACGCACCGAGACACGACGTGGTAGTACGGTGTCGTACCTAAATCTACCAATAGCTTTCGTGGTCGGGGCATAGTTGTACTGTGACTCACAGGTGACGATCGTGCTGCCGACAAACGACGGCAAAGAGCCTGGATTTGTGCCTGTCCACTTTAGCTTTTTTTTAGCTCTCGCTCGGTCGGACTGAACCTGGCTGCAACAATCAGTACTGAAGCGGGTTTGTCATTGCTATGCTTACGCCCGTGAGCGGTAACAACGGATAAACGGTGGCTGAGAAACAGCTCGAGGACTTTGTCGAAAACGCGCTACGTGCCGGTGCAACGAGAAGTGATATCGAGGCAGCGTTAAAAGAGGCGCAATGGTCTCCCGATCAAATCAGAGAGTCATTAGCAAGCTTTGCGCCGGTCGAGTTCGTTGTGCCGGTACCGAAGCCACGCGTTCAGGTGTCGGCCCGAGATGCGTTTCGGTACGTGCTTGTCTTCGGGATGCTGTACCTCAGCGGCTTTTTCTTTGGCAACTTGTTGTTCCAGTTCGTCAATTTGGCGTTTCCTGACGACGTTACCTGGCGCCGCACCGACTATGTGTACGACGAGATTCGTTGGGCGACATCTGTCTTGATCATCTCGTTCCCGGTCTATTTGTTCTTAAGTTACCGTATCGCGAAAGAGATCGCCGCCGATCCTGCTAGACGTGTGTCCCCGGTCCGCCGTTGGCTTACCTATCTAACACTCGCGATCGCTGCTCTGATTATCGTCACCGACCTAATTTTGGTCGTCTACAACTTCTTGTCTGGCGAGTTGACGGTACGTTTCGTATTAAAGACGGTGATTGTGCTTGGCGTGTCTAGCGCGATTTTCAGTTACTACTTACGTTCGATACGGCTGGATGATGAGGCCCTATCTCAATGAGCATCGACCGACTAGCCGGAATCGGTTCACTCGTTGTCGTAGGAACGTGCGTCATCATCGGACTGTTTCTCGCGGGATCGCCGTACGATCAGCGGCTGAAGCGGTTGGATAAGCAGCGTGTTTCCGACCTGCGGCGAGTCGTTTACGCTATCGACGAGAATTGGACGGGTAACAACGCACTACCTGCAGTGCTACCCGAGCTTGTCGACGGGCGAACCTTGAGGCGCCTGCCGTCGGATCCGGTCACCGGTATTCCCTACGAGTATGAAATCGTCGATGCTGGGCGATACCGACTCTGCGCCGAATTCGCGACTGCGCGTGACGCCTACAGCGATGACGATTTTTGGACGCATCCCAAAGGACGACACTGCTTTGCATTGGAGGCGAAGCGCCGCAACTAAGCGGCGTCTGCATCGCCATTGCGAAAGCAAACGGTGTATTAACCTATTCCGCCTTGCATTGAGCCACTGTATAGACGGCGTCATGTTCGCCGCCGGGCAGGTCGATAAACGCCGGATACGTGGGGTACCCCGGATAGTCGGCGCAGACTTTGCGTTGCTCGACATGGATCATGACGGGGAATAGGACGCGATCCCTGGCCGGCAGTAGCTCGTGATTGCGCAGCGACAGATGCGCAAGCCACGCTTGGCCGAGTCCGCCGCCCGGTTGCGTGTGCATAACGAGTCCATGCGCCGGCACGTGTTTGCCATCGTCAGCGTCGTAGTTCCATAAGCCGACCACTTGCCATTGATCGGTTGCGATCGGCATTGAGTCATCCGTGTCGACGACAGGCACGGCCGGCGCCGGTGCTTGCGTCGGTTTCACCGGTGCCTTCGGCGTTGGCTCGACGACGGCACTGAGCATCGGTGGACCGAAGAACACGACTTTGTCCCGGTACCCGAGCGCTTGGCGTTGCATGTTACGTAAGAGCAGGCGTGGAAATACCACAGCGCGTATGCTCGTTGCGCGAGAGCTCAAATTGGTCGCCATCACCCACAGCGTGTAGTCGCTATCGGCAACCGCAATTTGCGTCCACCGAGATTTCTGCGACGGGTCGCCGAAGCCGCCGGCTGTCACGATGTAGTCGTTACCGAAATTGTCCTGGATCGTAATGCCGTTCTTTCCAACCTCGATACCTTTGTCGGTATAGAGGTTACGTACCGTCACCTTGCACCGCGCCGTACGGTCTTCCGTGATCTCGCAGTGATTGAGCTCGAAAGTCGTATCGTTGAACGAATGACTGAGCTTGGGTGAGGCCGCAACGGCCGTTGGACTAACGGCGCTGCAAGCAAGCAGCGAACTAACAACCAGCGTAATCGGTAGGGGCCAGAGGTTCTTCATGGTCTACTCCGCAACTGTTAGGTCGTTGTAGTGTCCCACAAATTTCCACAGTTAGGCGGGTCGGTCGTTGCTACCCCGCGAACTATCGATTATCGAGTTCAAGCGCCTGCGCCACCGAGTGCCATGGTACGAGCTTGAAGTTCTGGTTGCCCTGGCCAAGCCACGCGCGTGCGCCGTCTTGCACAACGACGAGCCCTTCGGCGTAGTCCGGCCCAGCGGGCAGCGACGTGACGTCCAATCCATCGGTATCGCCCGTCTTAACACCATCGATCTCAACCTGGAACGTGCCGCGGTACGCATGCGGGGCGATGCGATCGAAAAGTACGTAGGTATCGTTACCTTGACTGGAGACGACAAGGTAACCCGCCGAATCAGAGCCGGGTTCGGCATAGACGGCGAGCCCTTCAACATCGGCCGCCAGATGCACGCCAGTAGCGATCGAATCGGCAGCGCCCGCGATTAGCTGACCTTGCGACGCGACATCAGGCTCCGCGCCAAAGCTCCAGATACCGACGTCCTCTTCGCCAACGAACAACCGAGCATTAGTGTCATCGGCCACGCAGCCTTCCGCTTGGCTCGGTACACGCAACACGCGTGACAGTTCGGCTTGTAGACCACCGCTCTCCGTTGGCTCGATCAACCATTGCTCGATTTGCCCCGATTTGTCCGTAGCGATCGCGTAAAGATGGTTCGTCAGCGGGCTCTTGTAGAAGCAAAACCCGTACGTCTCGACCTCTGTCCGGGCTTTGATCGGTGTTTCCAAGATATCGACAAGCGTTGCCGACAGTGGATCAAGCGCAAACAGTGCTAACTCGCCTGGATCTTTGTCGCTCGTACCAACAACTACAGTCGTTTCACCGTTTATATCAATCTCGCGAATATCGACGTTGTTAGGTGCGCCGAGTTTGCGCTGACTAAGAAGCTCGCCATCCAAGTTGTATACGTTAATGGCCTGCCGCTTGTTGGTGCCGAGTACAAGGCTCTTCGTCGGTTCCTCGCGGTTGATCCAAATCGCGGGATCGTCTGCCGCATCGCACTTGTTGGCAACGGGTTCTGTTTCCGCCAGAGCCGATACGACGACTAGGTCATCTGGCGCAGCACTGGGTGCATAAGGTGGATAGAAAGTCTCGGTGACAAAGCACCTAAACTCATCTTCGACGGCCGGGATCTGCAGCAGCGCTACGGCGGCGCCGACAGTGAGTGCCAACGCCACAGCTAGCCTCGCGAGGCCCCGCAACCATTTTGATGTTTTCATTGCTTACAGCGTTTTTTGTGAACGTCAACAGCAGTTCGACGCTTGAAAATAGTCTTTTCACCAACGGTGTCGTGTTATCTCTTTCGTTGCAACGACTCTCGGTGAATTACATAAAAACATCATCTGTTCGTTAGCAGACCGTTACACAAGCGTAAGCAGAGTGACATATATGCAGGCATACCATCCGTCGTCGATACCAACAATAAAAGACGTCCGTCATGTCTCAGATTACCCGTCTACCGATCTTCATCGCGTCTACGCTATCGGTCGCAACGTCCAGTGCTTTCGCGCAAAGCAACGAAACAGAAAACTCCGCGATCGATACCGTTACCGTTACTGCAACGCCGATTCGCGATAGCCAAGTTGCCGCGATTGAGGCAAAACGTAACGCCGACAACGTCGTTGAAATTGTTGCGGCCGATACCATCGGTCGGTTTCCCGACCAGAACCTGGCGGACAGCCTCGGCCGCGTCCCTGGCTTAGCCATCGAGCGAGATCAAGGGCAGGCCCGGTTTATCAATTTCCGCGGTGCGCCGTTTCGGTACACCAAAATCGCGTTCGACGGAATCGATGTGCTTGGCGCCGAGGACGGCCGTATTCCTAGATTCGACGCGTTCCCTGCTGTCATCACCTCGCGAATCGATATCAACAAAGCGATTACGCCGGATATGCCCGGTGAATCGACGGTTGGGTTCGTCAACATTCGAACCTTTAGTCCGTTTGATCGCGAGGGCCTTCACGTCTCGGGCGAAGTCGGTCGTGGCAATCAGGAATTGGGCGATGTCGACATCGATAAATACAACGGTCGCCTATCGTTTTCGAATGAGAAATTCGGTTTTCTCGTGTTTGGGTCACACAACCTGCGCGGCCGCATTACTGACAACCGTGAGTTCGAATACGCCGATACGACCGGCGACGGCGTTAACGATAGCGTCGTCAACCTAGACTTTCGTTCATATCGCGGTGAACGAGAAGACAACGCTTTCGGTGGTCGCTTGGAGTTTCGTCCAACCGACACGACCAGCGTTTACTTCTCATCGTTGTTCTCAGAGTTCATCGACCGCGAAGAGCGCAACCAGTTTGACTTCGACTTTGATCCGATCGCACTTGGTACCGCCGACTACCGACCGACCCTTATAGTAAGTCGGCTTGCCGAAAACGGTGACTACAACAACTCAACGTTCACCAACACGCTCGGCTTGGATACAGAGGTGGCTGGCTGGGAGATTGAAACCAGCGTTAACTTTACTGAGACCGAAAATGACACCGATCTACCGATTCCGCTGAGTGCAGGTGCCGCTGTCGGCGCCGACATTGATGTCACCAATATCTACGAACCCGTGCTCGGGCTAACCGCAGCCGGGCAACCAGGTACGACCATCGACGTTAACACGCTGGACTACGCCGCTAACCTTGGGTTGATTGTCAATTTCGGTCTGGATACCGAGGCCACCAAGCTCAAGTTCGACGCCTCACGCCCCATCGAGGTAGGCGGTCGCGAAACGACGTTGAAGCTCGGTGTACAATTCGATACTCGCGAGGCCGATGGCGGCGACACACTAGGCTTCGGTGGTTTCCCCGATACGGTCGACATCAACAGCTTCGTTACCAGCCAGCTCTGGTCGTCGGACTTCAACAACAGTATCGCTGGGCGCGACATCGACAACACCGGCCTGATCAGCGCCTGGTCGCAAGCCGTCGGCGGCCTGCAATCCGATTTCGATCCGGACAGCTTGATCGGAATCGAAGAAGATGTGGTCTCGCTGTACACGATGGCAACCACCGATTTCTCTTGGGGTAACCTTGTGTACGGTGCGCGCGTTGAGCTCACCGAATTCTCAACAAGCGGTACGCTTGTTAATGACGACGGCAGCCTATCGCCGATAACTACCGACGATGACTACACCAATGTGTTGCCATCCATCCACGCCAACATTGACCTCAACGACGACGTCAAACTGCGTCTGTCGGCATCTTCGGGAATATCACGGCCGCGCTACTCGGAAGTCACGGCGTCACAAACTGTGGATCCCGTTACGCTCGAGGTCGGCGGTGGTAACCCGTTCCTCGATCCCGAACTGTCCTACGGCGTCGATGCCGCGCTTGAGTATTACTTTCAGGAAGCCAGCTTGGTCGCGTTGGGTGTCTACCACCGCCAGATCGAGGACGTGATCTATCCCGGGTCTACGACGGTCGACGGTTCGTTGTACGCGCCAGGCCTTATTCCGGCGGGAACGCCAACGTTACTGAACTCGTTTTTCAATGGCGAGGACGGCGAGCTAACCGGTGTCGAGCTCAACGTAATAGCGGATGCGAGTCAATGGTTGCCGGCGCCGTTCGATGGGTTTGGGTTTAGCGGTAATGTGACGTTCGTCGACAGCTCGTTTAGCGCGCCAACGCTCGGTGGTCGCTCTTTCGATCTGCCCGGCACGTCCGACTTCATTTACAACGCCTCGGTGTTCTACGAAAAGTTCGGCCTCTCCGTTCGCGTGAATTATCAGTACCGCGACGCGTGGTTGTCGACGACCGAGAACGACAGCCTTAACGAGTTCTGGGATGAAACGACGCGCCTGGACGCATCGATTCGCTACATCTGGCCGACTGAGATCGCGGGCGGGACGTTAACGTTCGCACTGAACGGCAACAACTTGAGCAACGAGCGTGATGTGCGTTTCATCGATTCGCCAGCGACGCCGAACCAGATCGAAGGGTTCGGTCGGCGGTGGGCCTTCAGCGTTCGATTCGATTACTAATGAGCGAGTGATAACCATGACAACAAACCTGTCTCGCGTATTTTGGGCCCTCTTTTTTGCAGCCGCCGCTGTGCATACGCTGCACGCCGCACCACGGGTAACGGACGTGACGGTCAGTGTTGCGGATGATCGCAGCACCTATTCCATCGTCTGGACGACGGAGCCTGCTGGCGCGCCCGTAACGATAGCGGTGACTGAATCCGCCGATGGCAGCGGAGCTCGCAAGATAGCTGAGAACGCAGTCGACGGTCGGTATCAATGGCATTCGATCGACAGCGATAAGCGGCACTATTTTTCGCTGACGCCGATGGCCGGCGAACCGGTGATGGCGGCTTCGCGTGTTCTGCCATTAGAGGGGGGTCGTAATTTTCGCGATCTCGGCGGGTATCACACCGCCGATGGCAAGCGGGTCAAATGGGGTCACGTCTTTCGCTCTGGTGTCATGGACGGGCTGACCGATGCTGACTACGACTACTTATCGTCGCTGGGTATTCGTACTATCTGCGACTTCCGAGCGGCCGATGAGCGCAAATCGGAACCGACTGATTGGCGCGCGGGCACGATCGATTACCTAACCTTTCCCGATCCGCCCGAGGAAGAGGAGGGCTCTGGCCTACTCGATGCGTTACGTAAAGAAGGCGTAACACCTGAAGAGGTGGCGCAAGGGATGGCAGCCGGTTACGTTGGGATCGCCTATCAACACGCACCGGCCTACCGCGAGATGTTTGATCGTCTCGCAGGCGGTGAAATACCGCTCACGTTTAACTGTTCGGCCGGTAAAGATCGCACGGGTATCGCCGCCGCCCTGTTGCTTACCGTCCTCGGCGTTCCACATTCGACGATTGTTTCCGACTACGCGCTCTCTGACGATATCGTCGACTACATGGCCGCGTTCATGAGTGACGACGCACGCGCGAAGGCGGCTGAAAGAGACAGTCCGTATGCGTTTCTAATGGCCATGCCACCAGAACTCGTCGAACCGTTGATGCGCTCGGATGAGCAGTACATTGAATCGGCACTCACTGCGCTCGCCGATAAACACGGTTCTGTCATGAGTTTTATTCAAGACGATCTGGATGTCACCGACGCTGAGATTGAGGCGATACGAACTGCGCTACTCTTCTAAGTGCGCTCGCATCTCACCTGCTAGTTGTATCGAGCTGGCTAAGTCACCGTAACCGCACGACCGGTAACGAAAAGTCTTCAGGCTGTCCGCGCCTAACGATCGCCGCTAGCACGGCGATCGTTTCTTATCTGGCGTTACGAAAAACTCGGTGCTTGAGACTCGCTATCGATCTTTACGAGCCTCGACGCCGACTCACTAAACCATTTCTTTAACCCCAGCCGTTTCACGTAAGGCACCAATCGTTCGGTAGGTTGCGGGCGAGAAAACGGCGTGGGCGCGGGATGTCTCGGCGCAAGGAGGCACTAAGAGATGGACGCTGACAACGATGTCGGTTGTTACTAGCTGATTTTGCAATGGATTGCCGCGCCTTTGCTGTAGGCCTTGTTTGCGCGCTACATCGTCGGTCCGCCGATGGTGTGTCTGGCAACTCCACAAAAAACTTCGAATCCGTTGGCGGGTTCTTCGGCCTCTTTGCGATTTACCTCATATGAGACGAATAACACGGCGGCGGTACCGACAGGCCGGGAGTGAACAATGAACCTATATCTAAGGCTCTTGCGAGTGTTGCTGGGTGGCTGGATGCAGCCGCGGCAGCACTACACGAGCACCGTCGACAGCCGCTTTCGGGTCATGCCGCACGACCTCGATGCTTTCGGCCATATGAACAACGGTCGCTACCTGCAGATCATGGATGTTGCCCGGATGAAGTGGATGTTAGCGACTGGCGTTCTTGCGGCTATTCGCCAACATCGATGGTCGCCGGTTCTCGGCGGCGGGCTCGTGCGTTACCGGCACTCGCTACGCTTTTTGCAAAGCTACACCGTCCGTACTCACCTCCTTGGTTGGCAAGGCCAATGGTTTTTTCTCGAGCACCGTTTTTTCGACGACGCGGGTCGAACGGTGGCCGTTGGCGTTAGCCGTGCGGGTCTTCGCTCCGCTGGTCGGTGGGTGCCGGCGAGCCAGGTTGCGAACAGTGTTTCGCCCGATGCACAGTCGCCTGAGTTGCCTACTTATGTGTCCGAGTGGTTGGCGATTGAAGATGCCGTCTGCCAGCGTCCGCAGGACCGCACGCAAGCAACGCCGCCGTCCGGGCCGGCGCAGGAAGCCGCGTGATGGCCGGCGCATCGACTTCGCTCACCGTGCTATTCGAACGAGTCACGGCGCAGCCGTGGCTGATGCTGCTTGCCTCGCTCGCAACAATCGCCGTGTTGGCCAGCGGTTTAGCGGCATTGGTTAAAGACACGTCGGTAAAAGCCTTCATACCGCCGGATCATCCCGCGTTGATTGCCGACGACAAAGTGGCCGAGGTTTTTGGTGTCGCGGACGCGATTGCGATCGCCGTCGTCGATCGACATGGCTCGGTGTTTGCTCCCGACACGCTGCGAGTCGTCGTAGAGCTGACCGATGCGATTGCAGCATTGCCGAACGTACGTACGGAACGCCTGTTTAGCCTAGCCACCGAATCATCGATCGCCGGTAGCGACGGTGCGATCGACGTTAGCCCCTACGTTCCGGCCTTCGAGATCACACCAACAGATGCGGCGGATGCCGCTCGGCGTTGGCGTGAGATGCCACCGCATATCGGCACGTTGGTCAGCGCCGATGAGCACGCCACGATCATTCTTGCCCCAGTCGAAGATTCAACCATCGCCGACGAGACTTATCTCGCTATTGTCGCGGCGATCGATGGGGTCGAGTACGGCTCGCTCGACGTAATGGTGGCTGGTCCGGGCGCGGTTAGTGGTTACCTCAGCCGCTACATCGACGAAGACGCTCGCAAACTGCAACCGCTCGTCTTTCTAACGGTACTAGGCTTTATCTACTTCGCGTTCCGGCGCTTGTCGGTGTTGCCGGGAGCGTTGGTCGTCGTCATCGGCGCCGCCGGTGGTGCGCTCGGTCTTATGGCATGGAACGGCACGCCGTACTTTGCCATTACGAATGCCCTACCGGTCATTATCGTCGCGATCTCGGTCGCCGACGCGATCCATGTTTTGTCGGTCTATTTTCAATTGCGTGCCAGTCGGCCCGATGCCTCGGCGCGCGAGCTTGTCGTCGCCGCGATGGCGACAATGGCGCGCCCGATCTCATTGACAACGATCACCACCATCGCCGGGTTCGTCGGTATCGCCGTAGCATCGATCATGCCGCCTGTTACCGCCTTCGGTATCTATGCAGCGGTCGGCGCCGCACTGGCCTGGGCTTTCACGATGACGGCGTTGCCCAATGTGCTGGTGTTGCTACAACCGAAAGCGAGTCCGTCATTTGTGAGCTTCACGGACAACCAGCCAAGTGCGTTGGGTCTTGCACTCGCTCGTGCCGGTGCTGTTGCAGCGCGCCATCACCGACTGACCCTGCTGGGGTTCTTGGTACTTGCCGGTATCGCTGCCAGTGGCGCCTCCCGCCTGCAAATCGACCGATCCCAAGTGGACAACTTTGCGCCCGATGAGGCGATCCGGGTCGCCGACGAGACAATCAACGAGTTGTTCGCCGGTACGGCGTTCGTGGACATCGTTATCGAGGCGCCAACTAGCCTACTCAGCACTAACCATATGCAGCGCATCGTTGATCTGCAGCACTACTTGGAGTCATTGCCACACGTCCAGACGTCCGTCGCGATCACCGACTATTTGGGGCTGATCCATCACGCAATCGAGGGCACACCGGTCACGGCAGCGAACTCCCGGCAGTTGCCTACCGCATCAGAGAGCTTGGCGCAGTACTTATTGCTGTACGAAGTATCTGGGGATCCGGGAGACTTCGATGAAGAAATCGACTACGCGTACGAGAAGGCGCTGGTTCGTGGCGTTATGAATACCCACTATTACAGCCATACAGCGCCAACCATCGAAGCACTACAAACCTATATCGACAGCGAGTTTAACGACAGCTCATTGACGGCCACATTGGCCGGCGACGTAACGGTCAGCTACCACTGGATGAGTCAGCTTGAGCGCAGCCATTTTGTCAGTGTCGGTCTGTCGCTCGCGCTGGTGTTACTGACATCGATCGTCGTCTTCCGGTCGGTTGCGCTCGGAGCTATTGCGGTCGTACCGGTAACATTCGCTGTTCTCGTTTTGTATGCCGTCATGGGTTTTGCCGGCGTCTATCTAGAACCCGCTACATCGATGTTCGCAGCAATCGCCATCGGTGTTGGTGTTGATTTCGGCGTTCATCTGGTCGATCGCGTCATCCAAAAGGACAGCGCGAACGGCCAGCAACTTGCCGACCATCTGCAAGCCACGTTGGCGCCCACGGCACGGGCTTGTTTTTTCAATTCCGCCGCACTTGGCCTTGGGTTTGCTGTCTTGATGCTGAGCCATTTGCCAACCCTGCAGCGCTTTGGCGCGCTCGTTACTGTTGCGGCGGTTGCAAGCTACGTTGCTGCGCTGATTTTGGTGCCGGCCCTGGTGGCAACCCGGGCGGCATTGACGAGTTACCTGGCTGCACGGGTGCCGCGCTGGTCGACGCCGCTGATCGTGTTGGTGACGCTCGGTGTGGTGATGTCGATGATGCTCCGCGATGCCCGTGCGGACGACGTACCGATCGAGGTGCTCAATGCCGAGGAGATCGCGTTACGCATCGCCAATCGACCGGAGCCGGCCGCAACCAACCGCCGCGTTGCTATTACGCTTACCAATAAGCGCGGTCGTAGCCGTAGTCGCGAGGCCGTCATTATCGCCTTAGACGATGCGTCAACCGACTACACGCGGATAACCTACACCGAGCCGAAGGCGATTCGTGATACGGCGTTCTTGAGCCACGACCTCGTCGATAAGGAAGCGACAGACAGTCGCTGGTTGTACGTGCCCGCGGCTCGGCGAGTACGGCGAATACCGGCATCGGATCGCGGCGACTACTTTCTCGGTACCGATTTCACTTACGAAGATATTCAATCCGAATTGAAGTTCGACCTTAGCGACTACCGATTCTCGGATTTGCAAACCGTTTTTTACGATGGCGCGCAACACTACCGTATTGTCGGTGAGCCGCAAACGGATGCTGTCGCGCGAGAACTCGGCTATGGGCGGTTCGAGGCGGTAGTCGACGCCACTACCTGGATGCCGCGGCAAATTGAATTTTTCGACCGCCGGCTACGTGCGCTAAAAACCGTCACCGTCAGCGCCACCGACAATATCGACGGCTACTGGACCGCAACCCATATCGTCGCAGAGAACCACCAAACGGGTCATCGGACCGATTTCGAGAGCACGGAGATAAGTCACCTCGATTCTTTACCGACCGAATTATTCGATGCTGCATTACTTGATCGCGGAATCGAGGCAGCCTTTCGCGAGGAGCGCAACTAGTGCGCTACGGAGCCGTAGTCATTGCGTTGTCGCTAGGCACGGCGTCTGCCTACGCGGACCTTGAAGCTTCCCTTGCGACGGAGCTCACCGTTGGTTACGGCGATACGCTTAATGAAAGCGTCCAACAAGCGTTCGAACTGGTTCCGATGGTCACCGCTGAGCTCAGCCCGGACAGTGACGCGGTTGTTTCGCTGCGGGTTCGGTTAGATCCGGCCAATCGGGTTGAGTCAGGTAAGGCGCCGATTGCAACGTACGGCACCGGCTCGCAGTCGGCGGTTCTCGGTGAATTAGGTACCGTTGAAGTACGCGATGCTTACCTCGAGCATCGCTGGAAACGCGGACTTTTCCGACTCGGCAAACAGCAAATTGTCTGGGGGCGGCTCGATGGATTGAAGGTCCTCGACGTCGTTAACCCGATGGACTTTCGCGAGTTCGTTCTGGACGACTTCGCGGATTCGCGAATCAGTCTGTGGTCGGCGTATATCGATACCACCATCGGCAACTGGCGTGCCGAACTCGCTGTGATACCGGATGCGACTGGCCATGCGATTCCGGTCGCCGACTCGTGGTTCAACTTGGCAGCACCGCGGTTTCGATTTGGTGCCGAGTCAACGGGGCCGTTGCCACGGATCGAAACGCAGCGAACCAACGGTGTCGCGAGCGGTGTTCGACTCAGCCGCCGGGTCAAATCGTTCGACGTGGCGGCGCTTGCTTACACCGGCCTCGACCACGAGCCACTCGGCCGGCTCGTGCCGACCCCCACGGCGCCGATTCTTGAGCAGTTCTATGAGCGCCGTGACGTTTACGGCCTCAGTATCGAGGGAGCGACAGGATCGATCGCGTACCGTGTCGAGCTTAGTCGGCAACCTAACCGAACGTTCAATACTCGTAGCGCAGCGGGGTTAGCAGCGACTGAACTGGACCAAGTCGTCATCGGAGCCGGTGTCGACATTGATGGCCCGTTGGGCACCTTCATCAACATTCAGCATATGCAGGATCGCGTGCAGCAGGCGCCGGCTGATCTGGTTCGCCCGGCCACCGATCGTATAACGACCGTTTTCGTTCGCCGCCAATTTGCCTACGAGACGTTTGGCATAACCGCACGCTGGTATTACTCACACAAACTCGGTGACCAAATGGGTGCGATTACGATGGAGTACGCGCTCTCGGATGCCACCCGGTTGTCATTTGGTATCAACCGGTTCCAGGGAAACCGCGCCGGCCTGTTTGGTCAGTTCGCTGATCGCGACCGGATCACCGTGCGTCTTAGCCACGCCTTTTAGCGCAAATGGCGAGTCGACCCATTGAACAACGATTGGTGCCGGGTGGTGCGGCCACCGCGCTGCGACGGCTTCGTACTCAACTGGAGTATCCACGCACCGATCAAGACTCGGCGACTTCCAGTAGTTCGGCCATGCGGGCCCGTGCGTCCGACCACGCGCGCTCTACTGAGCGCTCCGAGAGTCCAAGGCATTCGGCGGTTTCGGCTGTTGTTAAACCGGCGAAGTAACGGCACTCGAAGACTTTGGCCCAGCGAGGATTCTCCCCGTTCAGAATGGACAACAACTCATCGACCTGCAGCACAAATTCGGCGTTTTCATGCGCATCGCCGCCAATGATGGTGTTAACTAGCGTTACGTCGTCGCCGGCGCGCTTCTCAGCCGTTAAGTATCGGACTTCGTCAACAATTACCCGACGCATGATCGTGGCAGCTAAACCGAAAAACTGCTGCCGGTCTTGCGACTTTAGTCGGCCGCCAGACAGGAGCTGGACAAACGTCTCGCCGACCAAGGTTGTAGCGCCCATACCGCTACTGGCACGGGTGCGATTGCGGGCCATCGCTTTTAGCTCTGGGTACAAGATTTCGGCCAGTCGGTCGAGCGACTCTTGGTCGCCGTCGTTCGCGGCTTGTATTAGTGTCGTTACTTCCATCCTGCAAGGCCTCGATTCCCCCCGCCATTATAGGGTTGCCACGATGGTCCGCGACAACGTGATGCGAGAAGCCTGTGACGGATGACCGTTTCAAGACCGGAGGCGCGTTTGCGGTGCTTAGCGATGAGCCGGGCAATTTAGCCGCGACGTTGGCCGGACGGACCTTGAGCGGCTACCGAGTCGGTCGCGTGCTTGGGCGTGGCGGTATGGGGACGGTGCTGCTAGGCACGCGTGCCGAAGGTGACTTTGAACGTGAAGTTGCGATCAAAGTGGTGGCCGGCAATCTCGACACCTCGGAGGTCGCGCAGCGCTTCAAGACCGAGGTTCAGATCCTTGCGCAGTTGGCGCATCCGTCGATTGCGCATTTGCTCGATGCCGGGGTGACCGACGAAGGTTGGTCGTACCTCGTGATGGACTATGTCGATGGCCAACCCATCGACGAGTATTGCGCGAATCAGTCGCTCTCACTCGACCGACGTGTTGAGTTGTTGGTCGATGTCGTTCGTGCTGTCCGTTTCGCCCATGCACGGTTGATCGTCCATCGTGACATTAAGCCGTCCAATGTTCTGGTCGATGGTAACGGGCGGGTTCGCTTGCTCGACTTTGGTATCGCCAAACTGCTCGAGCCCGGAACGCCACAGCACACGGTCGCGCACCACCCGATGACACCGCAGTACGCAAGTCCGGAACAGTTGCTAGGCTCGAACATCACAATCGGTTCGGATGTTTTTCAGCTTGGTGTTCTGTTTCTGTCGGTCTTGACTGGACTAACGCCGGAGAAGAGTTCGACTCTGCAGAGTGCGATTCGAGCGGCTGCCGCTGGCGACGATACCGACATACCGGCCGCCGCCGCGCGACAATTGCCTGCCGATGTCTTGGCGATTATTCGCCGTTGCATTCACCACGACCCGGACGATCGCTACCCCGATACGAACGCGCTACTCAGTGACCTTATCCGGTATCAGCAGGGCTTCCCTGTACTCGCTCGTCAAGGAACCGCCGCCTACTGGGCTCGCAAGTTTATTGAGCGCAACTTACCGGCGACTATGACAGCCGGCGTCGCGGCGATACTGTTGATCGGGACAGCAACGTACTACACCCAGAGCCTTGCCAGTGCCCGCGATTTAGCAGAGCGACGGGCGATGACATCGATTCAGGCGCTGAACACGATGTCCACAATGATTACCGAGACCTACTCTGAGCTTATCGGTGGCCGCGACACGACCGGTACCGATGCCAACTCAGTCGCCAGTGAGCCGCTGCGCCTCGTACTAGAGCGAACGGACGGCTTAATCGCTGCCATGGCTACCGACGACAGCGAGATTCGGGGCGAATTACTGCTGTTGCAGGGACGTATTAATCGAGAGCTTGGCAACGTCGATGTAGCAGATCGCCAGC
The DNA here is from genome assembly GCA_038749025.1 of Pseudomonadota bacterium. GTDB lineage: Bacteria > Pseudomonadota > Gammaproteobacteria > Steroidobacterales > Woeseiaceae > JBCAXA01. The sequence continues at coordinate 40,515 of JBCDIL010000025.1, forward strand.
TTCGCGCCGCTCAGGATTTACTCGCGAGCGCCGAGAATGAGCGGGGCGAAGTTGCCGCGCTACAGGAGCGCGCCAAGTTGGCCCTGATGCGGAAAGACCTTGATGCGGGAGGGCCGTTGGTTGAGGCAACGTTGGCTGCTCTAGAGAACGCCGATATCGAGCCGGTGCTCGCCGCTGAGATCTTATCGACAGCGGCGAATCTCGTTACGTTACGCGGTGACCACGAAACGGCGTTGTCCTACTCGAAACGCGCCGTCGATTTGCTTGAGTCGCAACCGGGCGAGCCGCCAGCGGTACTGGGCCGCGCTTACATCGAAACAGGCACAACCTACGCGCGTCTTTCAAATCGCGACATGACCCGTCTGTGGCACCAGAAAGCCGTTGATTTGTTCCTGGCTATCGAAGGGCCGAAATACCGCGGCTTAGGTCGTGCCTACAGTGGTGTTGCTTACAGTTACATATTGGAAGGTAACTACGACAAGGCATTGCAGTACTTCCAAAAAGAACTCGACGTTGATATCGCCAACTACGGTGAACAGCACATCAAGACGGCAACGGGTCTAAACAATGTCGCTATCGCTTACCGACGGCTTGGCAAGATCGATCTCGCCATAGACAGTTTGATCCGGGCTGAGTCGATTGTTCTTACTACCATGGGTGACGACAGCCGTGAGCTGCTAAACGTCTATTCGAACCTCGGCAACGCCTATCGCGATGATGGACAGGTCGCGCTCGCACTCGACATCTTTGACAAGGCCGTGCAAATCGCTGCGTCCAAAACGCCCGGTACGCGAGTTCATGCAGGCTTGCTGAACAATTACGGCGATCTCCTCGCGGCAATCGGTCGCCTGGATGAGGGCATTGCAAAAACCCGTGAAGCAATACAGGTCAAAACGTCGTTGTTCGGCGCCGACAATATATCGACGGCGCGGTCAAAGCTGGTACTCGTGCGTGCGTTACTGCAAAAAGGGACTATCGACGAAGTCGCGGAACTCATCGCCGACGCCAACGCGGTGTATATCGCAGCGTACGGAGCCGGTCATACCAAGATGGCGTACTGGCACCTGATGGATGGTTTACACGCCAGCGCGTTAGGTGATATCGATCGGGCGCGCGCTGCGCTCGATGAAGCCTATCGACTGCGGGTCGAAGAGTACGGCGACGCAAACGTCGGGGTTGTGTCGGTGACGTTGCCGCGCGCCAACGCAGAGCTTGCAGCCAATGACGTCTCGGCTGCGGCCCATTGGCTCGACCTTAGTAAGGCAACGGCTGTCGACCTTCGAAGCAGCGATGCGTACAAGCTAGAGTACGAGTTGATCGCACTCGAAGTGGCGGCGGCTGGCGGCGACGACGCCCATGTTGCTCGGTCGGTGACTGAACTACGCCGAGCAGTCGTACAGTACTATCCAGATCGGACTGACTGGCGACAACGACTAGCGGCCTTGCCGCGCGAGGCTTTAGTGGAGTAAGCGAAACCGCCCAATGTCTGAGGTCGATGCCGTCCAGAGAGCTCTCTCGGCTGCGCCGACCATAAACAATTCTCGATTATCGTTGCCTTCGCATCAACCGTGCCTGGGCCGTGACTATAATCATGACGCAGTTGCACACAGCGTTTGGCGAGATCGAACCGTGATCATGCCGACACTTTGATCTGCGACTTAGGGTTTCGCCGGGATCAGAGTAATGGCAGGACCAACTGACGATATTTTCAAAACAGGCGGTGCGTTCAGCGCGTTGTCAAACACCGACGACGAGCAAACGAATCAGCTTCGCGACCGCATACTCAGCGGCTACAAAGTCGGAGAGGTAATTGGCGTCGGTGGCATGGGACATGTCCTGCACGCCACACGCGCCGAGGGCGACTTCGAGCGCGAGGCAGCCATCAAAGTGGTTGTTGCTCCGCTTGGGACCTCGGAATTGGTGCGCCATTTTCGCCGTGAAGTGCAAATACTGGCGAAACTCAATCATCCATCGATCGCCCAGCTCTACGATGCGGGCGAAACGGAGGAGGGCTGGCCGTATCTCGCCATGGAGTACGTCGATGGTCAGCCCATCGATGAATACTGTGCCGATAAGAAATTACCGGTTCGTGATCGACTCAAGCTCCTGATGGATGTTGCCGCCGCGGTGCAATTCGCTCACGCCCGGTTGGTGATCCATCGCGACATCAAGCCGTCAAACGTATTGGTCGACGCTGATGGCAAACTAAAGCTGCTCGATTTCGGTATCGCCAAGTTGCTCGAGGACGGGCCCGATGAGGCGACCCGTACACTGGCCATGACCCCTCAATACGCGAGTCCCGAGCAGCTCCTAGGGCAGCCCATCGGTATTGCCTCCGATGTCTACCAGCTTGGTCTGCTCATCACGAAAGTGCTTGGCGGGAGTTTACCGACCGATGGTGAGACGTTGACGGATGCAATTCAACGCTCGGCCGAAGGCCGCTTACTTTCACTTCCCGCGGCACTACGTGACTCGTTACCCGACGAAATAGTCCTGATCATCGAGCAGTGTCTACGCGCTGAGCCGGCCGAGCGCTACCAAAGTGCGAACTACTTGCGCGATGACTTACTCGCGTATGTGACGGGGCACCCTGTTCGCGCCGCCGGTCAGCGTTCTGGTTATCGGCTACGCAAGTTTGTGCGGCGTAACTGGGGCGGTGTGCTTACCGGTATGCTGACGATTCTTGCATTGGTATCGGCGACCATAGTAACCACGCTGCAAACCGTCGAAGCGAAGCGCCAGCGTGATGTGGCCGTGTATCAGCAGCAACGCGTTCAGGCGACCAATGAGTTTTATAGTTTGCTCCTCGAAGAGATGGGCAGCGGTAGTTTCACGTCGGTTGATCTGCTTGATCGAGGCAAGTCGCTACTGGAAGCGCAGTTTGGGTCGGAGCAGCCGTTTATGGCTGCGGTTCTTTTCGATGTGTCTAAGCGGTACGCGAATCTCGGCGAGGCAGACGAGGAAAGAGCGTTGTTGGCTGCCGCGGAGAAAATCGCTAGAGGGCAAAACGATGTGAATGCGTTAGCGTCGGTACTATGTGGCTCAGCACGCAACAATCAAATGGCGTCGCCAGAGCTCGCCGCCGAACAACTGGCTGAGGGCATGGCGCTGCACGACCAGTTACCAGCGCCGACGATTTACACGAGTGTCGAGTGCTTTCGCGCCGAGTCTAACGCGGCCGTGCGTGCGGGCGAGTTTGAGGCGGCGCTGCAACCTCTGTACGAAGCTATTGATGCGTTGGATCGTCACCCGGCACCTGGCGTTCGCTTACGTGGGCTTATCTTGGGGCAAATCGCTTTTGCCTATTTCTACGATGGCCAGCCGGGTAAAGCGATCGACTATCTCGATCAGACTCTTGAGCTTTACGACGCATCGGGACGTGGCGCAACGTTGCTATACCAACGATTCGCGGCCAACAAAGCCGTTGCACTGCAGGTGATGGGCAGAGCGCCTGAGGCACTAGCGACGTTCGCCACATTGCGGGCGCGTATGGAAACGAGCGGCTTCCGAGATCGCGGTACGGCCGTACAACTGGCCCAATACGCCGCCATGCTGGTCGATGTGGAACGTTATGACGATGCATCAAACATCTATGACGAGGCGCTGGCCATTGCTGATGATATTGGTGCGGTTCGAATCGCTGCTTCGATGCACGTCGGCTTGGCCAAGGTGTACCTTGCGACCGGCCGTTACGACCGCGCGCGCGAGGAGCTCGCCGTCGCGGCGGCCGAGGTTCATGATGGCCAGCCGCGACCGCTCGATCACGGTGTGCGCACGCAACGGGCAAAACTTAGCCGCTTGGTCGGCAACATAGACGCAGCGCTGCAAACCATTGAGGCGTTGCTGGCCGAGATGGGCTACCCCGACGCTGCCCGCGGCGGCGGGTTAAACATGGCACTCGCCGTTGGCGCTGAGATTCACCTTGATGCGGGTGATACGGGCAAAGCGGCGGAGCTCGCCACGTTCCTGATCGATCGCCTAGCTGAAAAGACCAGCGCAGATTCACCGGGAAACCTCCACCTCGGTAACGCGCTATTGCTGCGCGCTACGGTTCGTCTAGCCGCCGAGCAATTCGACGATGCTATCGCCGATGTAGAGCTTGCGTTGCCGCACCTGGAATACGCATTGGGCTCTGAGCATCCTGTCGTCGCTCGTGGCCGAGGCCTACGACAGGAGGCAGCATCGAGCGCAGCGTCGTTGTAGCTGTTCTCGTTTCGCCGCTCGAGCCGTCACGGTCTCAGCCGACCGCGAAACATGTCCCTGACGAGAATGAGTACAGCTATTAATGCCGCAGCGACCAAAACCCATGTCAGTAGATTCCATGTTTTGCGCGGTTCCAACAGAGCTGACTGACTTGCACTCGGCGCCGCCAAGGTCTCAGAAGGGTTGCTATCGCCGCGAGCACTGCGGCGGGCGTTGTCGATGGCATCGCGAGCACTCGGTGAAACGCGCTCCGAAACCCAATCGAGCATCGGATGGTCGGGCCGCGTATGACCGCTCCCGGGTAGTCCGGCTGTCGCGACGGCACTTGCGAATTGCTCACCGAGCTCGGCGACCATTGCCGGATCCGCTTGCCAGAAGCCTTTGTGCGCGGCGACCAACATGATCGCCAGCATGTTCGCTTTGACCGGTGCATTGGCGTCCTGCTCCAAAAACTCGGCCACACCGATTTCGTAGCGGTCATCGATGTATATCGATTTGGTGTCGTCCCAGATAGTGTCTGGAAAGAGCTCCGGGTCAGTTACTTCCCAACCCCACAAGTTTTCGAAAAACGCGACGTTCATTGTGCGCGCGCCGGCGTAGCCGTGGGGGATCAACGACTGGATCCAAGCGGGATTGAGTTGTCGACCACGAAGTTCACTGACAATTGCGCTCTTTAGCGTCGGCATTCGCGGCTTCGCCGGATCGCTAACGTCGACAACAAACCCGGTGGGTGCATCGCCACCAGCGGTTTCGATAGCTAGGTTCAACCCGCCCAAGTAATCGAAGGCATCGTTGTTATCGACAAGGCCATACAGATTGCTGGCGCGCCCAAGGTAGCTTTGACTGGTGGTTGCGAGCCGCTGCTCGAACGCCGCTTGCTGCGATGCGCCGTCGACGTCGACCCCGTACGCATGACCCATCCGCGCCAAGTAGGTAGTAGCGATTTGCTTACGGTCGGACCAGGCGCCGGAACGTTCAGCCAGACGGTTGATCCCTGCACCGTATTGCCCGACCGCGGGCGCGAACACACGCAAGGTCGCCGATCGCGCGGTATCGGTACCGAGCCCTGGCTGCGCCAACATCTCGGCAACCCAGCTCGCAGCGATTGCGTTTTCGGTCAATGCATCCGCGCCGGGTTTGCGTAGCTCTGCCAGCGGTTCCAGAGCGCTATCTAGCGCGTCGGACAGCTCTGGATAATCGGTGGTTATGGTATCCGATGCACCGTCCAGTGCCAGCAACACCGCTTTGTCGAGCCACTTCATTTGCTCGCCGTACAAGTCCCGGAAGAGCCCCGATGCAACGAACGTTACGTCCTCGCGTTGCCCGTTGGACTCGATGGGCAGCCGTTCGAGTCCGCTAATAATGCCGCGCCCGTTCCAGACCGGGCGAATACCCATCAAATGCATGCCGAACGAAATCATCACGCCGCCATCGCGCACCGTATCGGATGCCCACAGCACAACAGCCTGGTTACCGTCGGTTGGTGGTGTATCGGCAGCGAGTTTGGCGCCGATGTCATAAGCGATGGCATTTGGTATCAGGCTCGCATCGAGGCCGTAGAAGTTACGACCGGTTGGCAGTGCATCGGGAGAGCGCAGGGGGTCGTTACCTTTACCGGGCTCAACAAACCGTCCGTCTAGTCCAGCGAGTAATGCGGCCATCTCGGCGTAGGGAGACGCGACCAGCGCGGCCGCGGCATCCGGCGTTTCCATCGATGTCAACATCGTGTCGACGGCCTCGTCGGACCATGCCTGGCCAAACACATGCAAGCCGAGCGGCATGAAGTCTTCTTGCATCTCTGTTAGAAAATGCCCGACTTCATGGACCAGTAAGTCCGGATCAATCTCCTCGAAGACGATCGTCTCGCCACCGCCATGCTCGGCCTCAAGCTCCGCGATTAGCCCGTCTTTGATACCGAGTGCGACAACCCGGTCTTTGATGCGACCGAACGCTTGCAGCCGCGTGGCTTCTCCCGCCTGCGATGGATCGGCCGCCTCGAAACTCTCAACCAATTGCCGCAGACCTAACAGTTCGTCGTAAAACGGCGTTGCTTGTAGCGGCGGCGTTAGGTGGTCGATGACGACCGCCAGCCCACGGCGCTTGGCCTGAAGGCCCTCGCCGACGCCATCGACGATGTACGGGTAAAGGCCGGGCGTATCACCGGCAATTATTCGCGAGTAGTCAAACCGTGCGAGTCCCGTGCGCGGGCCAGGCAGAAACTCATACGTAGAGTGGCGTCCAAGATGAATGATCGCGTGCGGATCGAGATCGCGACGCAACCACTCGTAGAAGGCGAGATAGTGATGCGGTGGCGCGATGCTCATATTCGCGTGCAGCACCTCCTCATTCACTTCCCAACCACGCGGTGGTTGTGGGCCAATGAAAACATTGCCGAATCGGATGCCCGGAAACACAAACTGACCATCGACGGTCATCACTTGCCCGGGCGCCGGTCCCCAGCCACGCAAACCCTCAATACCATGCCGACGCAGTGCCTCACCGAGAGCGGCGATACGCTCCGATTGATCATTGCCTGCAATGTGTTGGTCGTAGGCGTTATGCAGGTCCTCGAGAAGCGATTCGGCCCGTTCGTGCCGTTCAGCCGGCGCGCCTTCTATCACAAAGGCGAGGTCTTTGACGGCACTTTCCAACCGCTCCCGCGCAGACCCTGGCTGCTGGCGGTTAAGGGCGCTATCCACATCGGTCTTCAGCGCGGCGAGCGGGCCGTCGGTCATCTCGCGCTGAACGGCCATCGGTAAAGCAGCGAAAAAATCGTTGTAGTCGGCCAGCGGTAACGAATTGGCCGTAGCTGCCATAGCACGCAGCGCCGCGTTGTTCTCGGGTAGGTTGACGGCGCGGCGTTGCAGGTCGGCCAATAAGTCCTCTTGCGTGGCGGGCAGCGGTCCGGTCGAGTAGCCCTCGTCCTTCAGTCGTCGCAGCAGCGTCAGCAGTGTTGCTGGAACGTCGAGGTTGTCGGCGCCGATGTTGTGTCGGCCCGGCGGGTGGTTGTAATAGACGATAGCGATACGCTTATCGGCGTTATCGGTCCGCTGCAGTTGTGCCCAAGCGGCGAGCCGTCGTGCGGTGCTCGTCACCTCTTGATCGATCGGCGCCGTAACCTTTACGGCAATACCAGAGATCGGGTCTATTCGTACCGGCGCAGACGCGGCCAGCACAACGCTCTGGCTAGCGCCGGAGAGCTCGGGCATTGCAATGCGGTAGTAGACGCTGTCTGTCGGCAAACCCTCTTGGCTACGTCGCCATTCATCGGCGCTAAACTCTTGCAGCCGTATGCCCTTTACGACCGGGACACCGAGTTTCGCCAACGCGGCGTCGGCGCGAGAGCGCTCTGCACCGCCCAATGCGAAGTCCTGCAGCATGATGATGGCGCTAGGTGCCCGGGCATCCATTGCCTCCAAAGCATCGGCCGTGAAGGCGCCCCAATCGGCAAACACCGACTCGCAGGCTAGCGACTCCGCCACTAACGCCGTACACAGCGCGTCATGCAAATCGATACGGCCGGCTTGGTCGCCAGTCTCGTAGTCGAGCAATTGAACAAACGGCGCTTCGTTATCGCCCTGGCGTTCGCCGTAACGAACGGGCGCCAGCGGAATGGCAGTCGGTAGCCGCTGCCGCTCGCTAGCGGTAGCAATCATGAATCCAAAAAGCGTGCTGAGGTTATCGGGGCCACGTGCCTGCCAATAGGCGTTCGCACGACCCCACAGGTTAACGGACGGGTCCGCCATCGCCGCCTCGACTGCACCGGTTGTTGCTTGCCAGCCGTCCGCCGTTCGCGAATTCAATACAAGATCCCGAGCAGAACTGACAACAACGACCGGCTTTCCGGGCGGCAGAGCATCCAGTAATCGGCCGAGCCGTGTGGCGTCGTCGCTGAAGACACCAGCAACAAGCACGGCCGTCGCTTCTTGCAGGTAGGTATTGATCGCCGCATCCGGTAGCGACGCCAATTGTTGCGGCGTTCGTAAGCGAATCGTGGCGTCCGGGTAGGTCGATTGGAATTTTTCCGCTGCAGCGGCGGCTGTTGCCGAATTGCGTTCGGAAATCACGCCAAACAAAACGGGGCCAGTCTGTTGCGCAACGCTGGGTGTAGCTGTTGCCAGCACCAGGTAAGCGACGATCGTTAAGACGGCGGCGGTCCGGCGAAATAGCTCGGTTGTCATTCGCGAATTCTCAAGGCTTAGTGGCTTTTGATTTTGGTGGCGAGATAGCATCATGGCGTATGGCTATTACCTTCCTGTTAGGCGGTGCTCGATCGGGCAAGAGTCGCCGCGCCCAGCAACTCGCCGAGGCGGTGTCGCCCAACCGAACGTTCATTGCGACGGCCGAGCCGCTCGACGATGAAATGGTGGACCGCATCGCTAAACATCAAGCTGATCGCGGTGAGGGCTGGGCGACTGTTGAGGCGCCGCTGAGTCTTGCTGCGGCAGTTCGCGAGACCGCACGGCCTGGCCATGTCGTGCTGGTCGACTGCCTGACGCTGTGGCTCTCGAACCTGATGCATCACAAGCGCGATATCGCTGTCGAAACGCAGCAGTTGCTCGATGCGCTGGCATTGCCCGGCGATGTGTTGCTGGTCTCCAATGAGGTCGGGCTGGGGCTCGTACCGGAGACACCGCTTGGCCGCCACTTCCGTGATCAGCAAGGCCGGCTGAACCAAGCCGTCGCTGCTGCCAGTGACCGGGTCGAGTTCATGGCGGCTGGCTTGCCGCTGATCCTTAAATAGTCTGCAGCGCATCAGCGAGGCGTTCCTCGGCATCGGCCGAAGCCGGCAGACCCAACCGTAACTGCGTGTTGGAATAGACGAAGCGGCGGGTGTAGATACCGTGTTCGCACAGTGAGCGCCACGTGGCGTTGGCCTCGTGCGTGCGCACGTAGCGAAAAAGATCCGTGCCACCCGTCACCGGGAAGCCTTGTCGGGTCAGTAACGTATCGAGGCGATCGCGGGCAGCCGCCAGACGTAGGCGTGTTGAGCGCTGCCAATCGGTATCGGCGTAGACCATGGTACCGATGCTCAACGCCGTTCCGGAAACACGCCAAACGCCGAGTAAGCGATCCAATTCGGCGTTAACGTCGGCGGGTGCGAGTACAGCCCCGAGCCTAAGCCCGGCGAGCCCAAAGAACTTGCCCGTCGAGCGTAAAACAATGAGTCCGGTCGATCCGGCAGCCGATGCAAGACTGATACTCGGGTCGAGGTCAGCATAGGCCTCATCGACAACGAGCCAGCCGCCGCGCCGGGCGAGTTTGTCGGCGACTTCTCTCAGCAAATCCGGAGCGAAGACTCGACCATCGGGATTGTTCGGGTTACAGACAACGATGACATCGGCGCTATCGACGTAACTCAGTGGATCATCGGTTGCAATAAGCTCAACGCCCGCCGCTTGCCACGTGTCGCGATGGTCACCGTAACTGGGCGCGAGGATGGCAACGCGTTTGGCAGCGATGACTTGCGGTAACAGCCGGATGGCGACTTCGCTGCCGGGGACCAGGGTCAGTGCGTTGGCCGGCGCTCTAAACGCTTGAGCCATCGCTTCGCGGCACCGGTCCATCTCATCGCGCGTTGGCAAATGATGGAGGCAGTGCGTATCAACCGTATCTACCGGCCACGGCCATGGGTTAATGCCGGTCGACAGGTCTATCCACGGTTGTGGCGCGTTCGGAAACTGCTGGGCAACCCGGTCGAGCGCACCGCCATGGACAAGGTCAACGCTCATCGAACACGCTCGGCAACAGCGACCACCAGCAGTAACAGCGCCGCGTACAACATCGCGCGGACATACGTGCCCAGCGCCGTATCAATCGTTGTGGTACTCGGATCGGGCGCGTCGGTGTTCAGCCATGGCTCGCTATTAACGGTGTCGCCGTAATGGCGCGGGCCCGACAATCGCACGCCGAGTGCCCCTGCCATCGCGGCTTCCGGCCAACCGGCGTTGATAGATCGGTGCTGGTGTGCATCGCGGCACATCACTTGCCACGCGTTGCTGCGATCAAACGCGGCCAGTGTGAATAGCGCACCCGTCAGTCGGGCCGGCAGCCAGTTAGCCGCGTCGTCGAGCCGTGCAGCGACCTTGCCGAAATACTCATACCGCGTGTTGCGGTGGCCGATCATCGAGTCGAGTGTGTTGATCGCTTTGTAGGCAGCGATACCCGGAATGCCGAACAGGGCGCCCCAAAACAGCGGTGCAATGACGCCATCCGATGCGTTCTCAGCGAGGCTCTCAATCGATGCACGCGCGATACCGGCTTCGTCGAGCTGGTCGGGGTCGCGGCCGACGATCGCGGCGACAGCCCGTCGCGCTGCCGTTATCGATTCCGTCGCCAGGGCCGTCGCAACGGCGGCAACGTGGGTGAAAAGACTCCGCGACGCCAGCAATGTTGCCGCGAGCAGCGCTTGACCCAAAGTGCCCACTGCACCGCTAGGCAGCCAGCTGACAATCAGTGACGTAATGATCCAGGCAGTGGCAACGACAATAGCAGTTGTTAGTCCACCGGCCACCGTACGCCAGGCGCGTGGTAGGTGTTCGCTGTTCAACGCGTTGTCGAACGCTGTAATCAGCCAGCCAATCCATACGACCGGATGACGGATTCGCCGATACAGCGCATCAGGCCAGCCGACGGTAACTTCGATGGCCCACGCCAGTAACAGCGTTAGCGCCATCAGCGATCACTCACGGGCAGGGCCGGCGCGCGTGCACCGGCGAGCAACGCGTCAACATCGACGGATTTTTCTATGTGATCGGCGAGCTCATCGAGCGCCGATTCAACCGAGGCACTGTAGTCGAACTGTCCTAGGTGGTTCGCACCGGCCCGTTGCAACCAAGAACGTCGAAATTCGTCGTTCGCAAACATGCCGTGAACATACGTACCGGCGATACGGCCATTTTCGCTGCTCGCTCCATCGTGACGCCCTTCGATTTGAAACAGTGGCCGCTCAGTATCGGGGCCTGTTGTTTCGCCAACGTGAATCTCATACCCAGAAACCGTCGCGCCACTTTTAACGCACGTACCCACAACTGGGCGCACCGTTTTCTCGACGCCCATCGTTGTTTCGATAGCGAGAAGGCCAAGGCCATCCGCACTGCCTGCTGGTCCGTCAGTACCGTGAGGGTCATGCACCTTGTGGCCAAGCATTTGCAGGCCACCGCAGATACCGAGTACCCGGCCACCACGGTGCGCATGCGCGAGGATGTCGTGATCCCAAGCTTGTGATCGCAAGTACGCGAGATCGCCGAGTGTTGATTTAGTACCGAATAAAACGATCACATCCGCGGCTCGCGGTATCGGTTCGCCAGGCTTTACCCATTCAAACGAGACACCGGCCTGCTGTGCGAGCGGATCGGCGTCATCGAAGTTCGCCATCCGCGACAGCATCGGGGCCACGATCCGCAGACTGTTGGTGCTGGCCGTGTTCGATGGTGTCAGGCTGACCGCATCTTCGGCCGGCAGTCGCGCGGTTGCCGACAGCCACGGTATGACACCGTACGACGCCCATCCAGTTTGCTGGACGATGGTGTCGACACCGGCGTCGAAGAGACGCGGATCGCCGCGAAACTTGTTGATCAGAAAGCCCGTAACCATAGCGGCGTCGTCAGCGTCGAGGACGGCTTTGGTGCCAACAACACTGGCGATGACACCGCCGCGTTCGATATCGGCGATGAGGCAAACCGGAACGTCAACTGCTCGCGCGAAACCCATGTTCGCGATATCACCGCGGCGAAGATTCGTCTCGGCGGGGCTACCGGCGCCCTCGACAACGATCAAATCGAATTCATCACAGAGGCGGCGAAAGCTCTCCAACACGGGCTCGAGCAGTGCGCCGCGCCCGCGCATGTAATCAGCGGCATCCTCTGTGGATACGGCACGACCGTGCACAACGACCTGGGAGGTACGGTCCGTTTGCGGTTTCAATAGCACCGGGTTGAAGTCGACCCGCGGTGCCAGCCCTGCCGCCTGCGCCTGCAAGGCTTGAGCGCGGCCAATCTCGCCGCCGTCGTCGCAAGCAGCGGCATTGTTTGACATGTTTTGGGGTTTGAATGGCGCTACCGAGATGCCTCGCCGGCGAGCGATTCGCACCAGCGCCGCCGTTAAGATCGATTTACCGACATCGGAACCGGTGCCTTGCAGCATCATGGCCCGTGCCGTCACAGCGCGCCCTCGATCTGAACGCTGTTGCCATCGATGGCAGCGCGAACGCCGTAGACATCGGCTAGGCGATCAACGGTTAATGTCTCCGTCGGAGTCCCGTCGGCGACGATTGCGCCGGCGTGCATCCACAACAGCCGGTCCGCAAAGCTCGCTGCCAGTGAAATGTCGTGCAGGACGATGAGCGCACCGCCACCGTTGTCGACGAAGTCTCTGACGATTTTCATGATGCGATGCTGATGCCGCGGATCAAGGGCGGCGACTGGTTCGTCTGCAACGAGTAGCGGTGCTTGCGCGGCTAACGCTCTCGCGAAATGGGCACGCGCCAGTTCACCACCGGATAGCGTGTCGGTCGCCCGGTCAGCCAGCGCCGTTAAGTCACAAGCATCGAGCGCGCGCGCGACCGCTTGTTGGTCAGTATCGCCGAGGCGCCCTAATGCCGCACCGTGTGAAAACCGCCCGAGGGCGACGACGTCTCGGACCGGGCTCGGCCATGCGAGCGGGCGGCGTTGTGGAAGGTAACTGACACGTCGCGCCCGCTCCAGTGGGGCTAACCGCTGTGTGTCGTCACCGGCCAGCGTGGCCGTGCCACTCGTCGGTGGCAGTAAACCCAAAGCCGCCCTTAGAAGCGTTGTCTTCCCAGCACCGTTCGGGCCTAACAGGGCGACCAGCTCGCCGGGCTGGCAAGCGAAGCTCGCTCGTTCGACCAGCGTCGTTGTACCCCTTACGACTGACAATGAGTCGGCGATGAGCTCAGTCATTGACCGACCGCCTTTGCATCGCGATCCAGACAAACGCTGGAGCACCGATAAGCGCTGCTACAACGCCGAGCTTTAATTCGTTGTCGGTCGGTGCAAGCCGTACGCCGATATCGGCAACGACCAGAATCAAGCCGGCCAGCAAGGCGGACGGCAACAGCGAGCGTGCCGGATCGTAAGCCACCCAAGGTCTGATGATATGGGGGGCAACAATACCGACAAAGCCAATTGCGCCTGCTAGTGCCACGGCAGCGCCCGTTGCAAGCCCGGCGCCGAGCACGACTAACACCCGTTGACGGCGCAGATTGAGACCCACGCCACTGGCCGCCTCATCACCAAGCGTTAGCGCAGACAGTCCGCGACGCGAGCCGAATAGGATCGCGCAGCCAATAACAAGAAACGGTGCGGAGAACGCGAGGTCGTTGAAGCTGCGGTTTGCGACCGAACCGAGCATCCAGTTAATCATGTCGGACAACGAAAACGGGTTTGGCGCCAGATTCATCAATAGGCTCATCATCGCGCCGGCGAAGCTCGACAGACCAACACCAATCAAAATCAACGTGACGACCGATGACGTGCGCAGTGCGGCCAATGCAATTAACGCTGTAGCCAGCACGGCACCGGCGATAGCCGCAATCGGTAGCGCCCAGGCATTGAGTGCAACGAGACCGTAATAAAGCGCAAACGTTGCACTCATTGAAGCCGTTGCCGAAACACCCAGTACGCCCGGTTCGGCCAACGGGTTGCGAAGCAGGCCTTGCAGCGCGGCACCGCTGACGCC
>JBCDIL010000026.1:0-51280 GCA_038749025.1 Pseudomonadota bacterium
GAAGGACGGCCGTTTGGCTATCCCGCCGGTGTTGTGGTTATCGATATCCCTGAGTAACCGAAGTACCTGGGGCTCGCAAGAACAGACTCCTTGTGAGCCCCACCTCAGTTAGCCGGCCGCAAGGCCGGCTTTTTATTGCCGGATAAACACGACTCAGCGTGGCTTAGACGACACTGAGCATCGAGTTGTCGCAACATGACCGTTCGATACCCACCACCTAAGACACCCACTATAATCGGACTACACCGCGAAAAGTGTTCACCGTCTCGTCGACTGGCTCGATTGCCGGCTTAGCTCAGCTTCGACCCTAGCGGCACATCATCCGCCGGTTGGCAAAGTACGACCGCACCATCGTCACGGTGAAAACCGGTAACGAGACACTCCGAACGGATGGGTCCAATTTGCTTCGGCGGAAAGTTAACGACAGCAACGACGAGACGGCCGACGAGGGAGTCGGGTGTGTATAAGTCGGTGATCTGTGCACTCGATTTGCGAATGCCGACCTCGGCGCCAAAATCGACGTGCAAAATATAGGCGGGCTTACGTGCCTCAGGGAATGCTTCGGCACGGACGATACGGCCGACCCGAAGCTCGACCTGCTCGAAATCGCTCCACGAGATCTCGTTCATTGGTTTGCTCCGCTAATCCAGCGAGAAGTGCCGACCAAGCTCAGCGATTTCGTTGTAGCGGTAGCAACCAACCGTATGGTCATTGACGAGCCCAGTAGCCTGCATATGAGCGTACATGATCGTTGAACCGACGAATTTAAAGCCGCGCTTCTTAAGGTCTTTACTCAGCGCATCGGACTCCGGCGACGTTGCCGGGCACTGAGCCTGGGTTTGCCAGGCATTTTGAATAGGCGTGCCGCCAACGAACGACCAGATGTATCGCGAAAAACTACCAAAATCTTTCTGCACCTTGATAAAGGCTTTCGCGTTAGTGACCGTCGAGTTGACCTTTAGTCGATTGCGGATAATACCGTCGAAGGTCAATAGTTTCTGAATGCGTTTATCGGTAAAACGGGCGACCTTGACCACATCGAAACCGGCGAATGCTTCGCGGTAACCGTCGCGCTTGTTAAGCACCGTTGACCATGACAGACCTGCTTGAGCACCTTCGAGAATCAGGAACTCGAACTGCACGCGATCGTCGGCGACCGGTACACCCCATTCGTTGTCGTGATAAGCGACGTAGGCGTCGTTAACGCCGAGCGCCCATGGGCAACGTTCCAGCGAAGTATCTATGTTGAAAGTCATAACAACCAGCCTACGTCATTGCTGGACGACTGACGACTACGCTTTGTCGTTGTTACGGGCAAAAAAACGCGCCTCGGTAGCAGCTACCGAAGCGCGATTTAAAGTGAGTGCGGGTGTCAGATCGTTACGATCCGCACTTGCCCTCGCCGCAGCTACCTTCCGCGCCGTCTTCGCCGCAGCTACCTTCACCACAGCTGCCCTCAGCGCCGTCTTCCGATGACTCACCGCATTTGCCTTCGCCACAGCTGCCCTCGGCTTCGTCGCCGACGAAGTGGCCAGCGTCCAGTGCGTTGACGACAAACGGGTTGGTGTCGGCGTGCGCCGTGCCGATCATTGCAGCGGTGCTAATCAGAGCCGTTCCGAGGGCCAGCGTCACCGGCTTAATTTTGCTTTCTGACATCAGTTCTCTCCACGAGTGGTTCTATCACGCCCAAGCAGGCGTCGTTCTTTACAACCGGCACCAGTCGCGGCGGCCGGTACCAAAATAGACGCTAAATCGATAACCGGATTTTGTCGGCAATTGAATCGCGAATATCGTCGAGCGGCTCGCCCATGCGGCCAATGATGGCCACACTACCGGTTTCACCCACAGGCACGATGACCCCGTGAAATTCACCATCGGAAAAAGGAACAGCCTGTTTAATGGGCTCGTCTGGCATGATCAGCAACGTAATCGGGCCGTTCTTGCCTTGCACGATTAGATGCGGAATCGTATTGCCATTCACCACACAGCTGCGCGCGTACGAAATAAGCCCAATGTCTTCGTCGACTTTGGTCCCCGCCGTCGTCGTTACGTAGCTGACGGTTGACGTCGAAGCCGGCGTGGCTTTCACTCGCATCTCATCGCGTTCGTGGTCCACGTGGTGCAACAACTCGGCAACAAGATCTGGCCGGCCATCGAACTCTGCAGTCGGTTGCTCTAGGAAACGGAAGCCGGCGACAGCCGCTAAGACAACCGAGGCTGCCAACGCCAGAAACGTGTAACGTCTACGAGACGGCGGTTTGCTCGCTCGCCGCTCTGCCCGTGCGGCATCGAGATTGGTGATTGTCGACTGAAGCGGTGATGAAAGATCCGGCATTGGAATCTCAGGAACCGGCACCTCAAGCGCCGCCCGAAGCTTCGCCTCGAAGGCCATGGCCTTCTCGGCGTAGGCGCGGCACCTGTCGCACTCGGCGATTTTCTCGGCGCGTCCCTCGAAGTCCTCATTCGGGGCCTGATCGATACGCTCACAGAATTGTTCGTAAGTCATTTTCATCATGATCAATCGTCGTCTACCGAGTCGTTGTCAAACAGCGCTTTTAGCTGCAGCCGGGCCCGGTGTAAGCGGGTCAAGACCGCCCCGGATTTGAGCCCCATAACGTCGGCAATTTCCTGTGTCGAAAAACCCATCAAAACCTGCAGCGCTAACGGTTCCCGGTACTCGTCGGCCAACGCCAGCATCCCCTGGCGTAGGTCGTCGACATCCGAATTCTCGTTATGGGCGATTTCCGCCTGCTGCGCTTGATGCAGCTCATCGATATCCAGTGTTTCTAACCGTTTCCTCTCAAAAAAACGGGCGTTCTCACGCCGAACGATCGTCAAGAGCCACGGTTTTGCGGCCGCGTCCTCTCGCAATGAATCCAGGGACCGCCAGGCGCGTAGCAGCGCGTCCTGGACCACGTCCTCGGCAAGCTCCCGATTTCGGCTCAACCAATAGGCGTAGCGAAACAGGTCCTCCCTGTAGGTGCCTACGAGGTTCTCAAACCGTCGTTGGCGGCTGCGCTCGTCGTCAGTGGCTTGCATAAATCGAAGACCGTCGTTCTGGCGTTTTTATTACAGTTCTACCGAATTTCTTTCGGCGCCCGTAACCCTACCTGAAAAGTAAGGAAAACCAATAACTTCGAGGATGTCGGCTGGGTTGTGAGGCAGTGGCTTTTTTCCGGTACGTAACCGCGCGATAATTATGGCGAATAAGAACGGAAAAACGACCCGCTAATGCCAGCCCACACAACCGACTCGCTAGGCACGTTTCCGGCGAGACGCCTACGCCGGACGCGCCGCACCGCCTGGATCCGTGACCTAGTCCGGGAAAGTACGCTGGATCCCAGCGATTTTATCCTGCCGGTGTTCGTCTTGGACGGCGACGATACCGAACAGGCGGTCGATTCGATGCCCGGCGTGCGCCGGCGCAGCATCGACCGGCTGCTCCCGTATCTCACGGAGGCCCGCGACCTAGGTATCCCAGCCGTCGCCTTGTTCCCGGTGATTGGCGCTGAACACAAAAGTGAGGACGGGGCCGCTGCCGCGGACCCCGACGGGCTGGTACCCCGAACGGTAAGCGCCGTTAAGGCGGCTCTGCCCGATCTCGGCGTTATCACCGACATCGCACTCGACCCGTACACAACGCACGGCCAAGACGGCATTCTCGACAGCGATGGCTATATCTTGAACGACGAAACATCGGCCATGTTGGTTCGCCAAGCGCTGGCGCACGCGAACGCCGGTGCCGACGTGGTCGCGCCGTCGGACATGATGGATGGTCGTATCGGCGCCATTCGGACTGCGCTGGAGGCAGGCGATCACCGCAACACACTGATACTGTCGTACGCGGCCAAGTACGCCTCGGCTTACTACGGCCCTTTCCGCGATGCGGTTGGCTCGGCGGCCAATCTCGGTAGCGCCGACAAACGCACCTATCAGATGGACCCTGGCAACACGGCTGAAGCCTTGCATGAGGTCGCACTCGACGTGGCCGAAGGCACCGATCTCATTATGGTAAAACCAGCGCTACCGTACTTGGATGTCATTCGCCGCGTCCGCGAGCGCTTTGAGATGCCGACAATGGCCTACCAAGTCAGTGGTGAATACTCGATGCTGAAAGCCGCCTCGGCGGCCGGCTGGCTAGACGAGCGCAGCACCGTCCTTGAGGCCTTGATGTCGATCAAACGTGCCGGCGCTAGCGCGATTCTTACCTATTACGCCACTGATGCCTGTCGCTGGCTGGAGGAGCGCTCATGAGCACACCGGACCGGTACGCCGTCCTTGGCTACCCGATCGCGCACAGTCGCTCGCCGGTTATTCATGCCTTGTTCGCCGAGCAGACCCGCCAATCGATTGTTTACGAAGCCGTTGAAACGCCGCCAGAGAAACTGGAATCGACGATCGCTACGTTTCGCCGTGGCGGCGGCAAAGGCCTCAATATTACTGTTCCGCACAAAAGCGAAGTCGTTCGCCTTGTCGATGAGTTAACCGAGCATGCCGCGACCGCTGGCGCCGTGAATACACTGTGGATCGACGACGGTCGCCTCTTCGGGACGAATACCGATGGTGTTGGTCTGGTGCGCGATCTCACTGCCAATAAAGGGTGGTCGCTGCACGGGCGTAGCTTGTTGATCCTCGGTGCGGGTGGAGCGACACGTGGCATCGTTCGGCCCTTGCTCGAACAGGGTGCCGGCAAAATCGTGATCGCTAACCGCACGCTCGACAAAGCCATTGCACTGGCGGCGCACTTCGGCGCCTTCGGTGATGTGGCATCGGAGCGCTTTGATGACCTCGCCAACCTAGGCCCATTCGACCTTGTAATTAACGCCACTTCCGCCGGTCTCGACGGCAAACGGCCGGAGTTTCCCGAGCGCATCGTCGGGGCCGAAACGCGTTGCTACGACTTAGCCTATGGCGCGAGCAGCCAGCCATTCCTGGAGTGGGCACGCGGCGCTGGCGCGCAACACGTCGCATCGGGCTGGGGCATGTTGGTAGAGCAAGCGGCCGAAGCGTTCGAAATTTGGCGCGGTGTGCGACCAAATACCGCCGATCTGCTAAGCCGCTTCGCGGGCTAACGCATCGTTACGAGTTCTTCGGCACTGGTCGGGTGGATCGCGACCGTATCGTCGAAGTTTTGCTTGGTCGCGCCCATCCGAATGGCGACAGCAAACCCCTGCATCATCTCGTCAGCCCCATCGCCGATAACGTGGCACCCGACTATCCGTTCCTCCGGTCCGGCCGTAATGAGTTTCATCGTGCACGGCTGCTTGTGCTCGCTAAGGGCAAAGCGCATCGGGTTGAACCGCGATCGATAGACCTTTACGGCCTCGCCGTATTCGGCATTCGCTTCGGCCTCGGTTAGCCCGACTGTACCCATCGGCGGATGACTGAAGATAACGGTCGGGATCGTGTGGTATTCCAGGTGTCGATCGGTCATTCCGCCGTAGAGGCGATCGGCTAAACGGCGGCCTGCGGCGATAGCAACCGGCGTCAGCGCTGGCGCACCGGTGACATCACCGATCGCGAAAACACTATCGACATTGGTCTTTTGCCATTTATCGACTGGGATAAAGCCATTGGCATCGGTAATCACACCGGCATTGGCGAGTGCCAGTGCTGCGGTGTTTGGCTCGCGGCCAACCGCCCAGACGACGCAATCAAAGGGGCCAACCTCGCGGCCGTCCGCGGCACGGAGGGTCAGCCCAGCATCGGTGTTATTAAGCTCGCTCGGAACGAAGCCGGTGTGCATTGCGACGCCTGCCGCGCGCATGGCGGCCATCAACTCCTCTTGCAGCATCGCATCGAAACTACGAACGATGCTGTCGCGTCGTGCCAAGAGACTAACCTCTGAACCGAGTGCTTGCATAACGCCGGCAAGCTCAACGGCGACGTAGCCGCTACCAACAAGAGCGACTCTCTGAGGCCGTTCCGGTAACTCGAAATAGCCATCCGAAGTAATACCGTGCTCAGCCCCGGGGATAGCCGGCCATGTCGGCGTTCCACCGGTCGCGACCGTAATGCGCTCGGCTCGGTAGTGCACACCGTCGACGGCGATCGTGTTGGCATCAACGAAACTTGCCGTGCCGCGCAGCAACGTCACCTCACGACGATCGAGATTGTTAGCGTAAATGCCGTTTAGGCGCGCGATATACGCATCCCGTGCCGCTTTTAACGCAGCCCAGTCGTGGCCGTTAGTCTTTACATCGAAGCCGAAGTCTTTAGCGAGGGCGAGATTCTCAGCGGCGGTTGCCGCGTACCACATCACTTTCTTTGGCACACACCCGACATTGACACAGGTGCCACCGAGCGGACCGTTTTCCACGACAGCCGCTCGGGCGCCGTACTCCGCAGCGCGTTGCGCGTGGGCTAATCCGCCGCTACCGCCGCCGATTGCAATTAAGTCGAATTCTTGGGTCACATTTTGTTCCGAAATCTACCGCCGTACGGCAATTATAGACGTGGCCGCCCGCTTAACGCTCCTGCTACACTTTGGGCCACCGAGCCAGACGCGGTCCAAACAACAACGATAACCACCGCACCGGCACGGAAGCCACGGAGACACCATTGAGCAACACGTTTTTAGCGGCGGCCGAATTGCCGCCGTTCGGTCAATTGCAAGCCGACGATGTCGTTCCCGGTTTGCATGAGCTATTGGCGCACAACCGTGCCGCGATCGATACGTTGGTCGCGCAACCGACCTATACATTCGGCAACCTGATCGAACCGCTCGAAGAGCTGAGCCACACGCTGCAACGACGTTGGTCGCCCGTCGCTCACCTGCAGATGGTGTCGAGTAGTCGTGCCTGGCGCGAAGCGCACGCCGAAGCCATCGGCGCACTGGCTGACTACGCCACAGAGGTAGGCCAACATGAAGGGCTGCACAAAGCGGTTCAGCAGCTGCGTAACGAGATCGACGATGAGAACAGCCCTGAGGCAAGGCTACTCGAGTTGCAATTGCGGGAGTTTCGTAAGGCCGGCGTGGCCCTCGGGACTAAAGACAAAGCTAGGTTTCGGGCCATCATGGCGGAGCTTGCCACGCTGACGACGCGGTTTTCGCAAAACGTTCAAGACGCAACCGACTCGTGGCATTTCCATACAAGCAGTCGCGCTGATTTGGCCGGGCTGCCCGACGGCTTTGTCGATCAAGCGTCGGACCGTGCCCAGCAGCATGACCAAACCGGGTACCGGCTTGAGCTCGATATGCCCACCTACCAACAGGTTAGCACCCACGCCGACAACGAAGCGCTGCGGCGCACGTTTTATGAAGCCTGGGTTACTCGCGCCAGCGATCAAGGCCCAACCGGTGTCCGGTTCGATAACCGGGGGTTGATCCAAGAGATCCTAGCACTGCGCCACGAGGCGGCCACGCTGGTTGGCTATACGAATTACGCTGAGTTTGCGCTCGACGGGCGAATGGCTGAGTCAACCGGTGAAGTCATGCGATTTCTCAACGACCTGGCGGATCGCAGCCTTGCGCCGGCCCGGGTAGAGCTGAATCGCCTGGAAGAGCGCGCTGGGCGCCGACTCGCGCCTTGGGACCTTGGCTACTACGCCGAGAAAGTCCGTCAGCAGCGCCTGAACATTTCCCAACAAGAGCTGCGCCAATTTTTCCCGGTCGACGCCGTATTGGACGGTATGTTCAGCTTAGTCGATGACCTGTACGGATTGAAGATCGTCGCCCGCGAAGGCATCGCGGTCTGGGACGATTCGGTTGTCTTTTACGATGTCATCGACCCACACGGCGAGCGGCTTGGCAGTTTTTACGCCGACCTGTACGCGCGCACTGGGAAACGTAGCGGCGCCTGGATCGACGAGTGCGTCGTCCGCAAGACATTTGGCGCACAGCCTTCACTACCGGTCGGTTATCTGGTCTGCAACTTCACGCAACCCGACGGAGATAGCCCGAGCACGTTGACCCACGATGAGGTGGTGACGTTGTTCCACGAATTCGGGCACATGCTCCATCACGTCCTAACGCGTATCTCGTACCCGAGTATCGCTGGGATCAATGGCGTGCCGTGGGACGCGGTTGAGCTGCCCAGTCAGTTCATGGAGAACTTCGCATGGGATACGCGGGTTCTTGCACTCATTACGCGACATGTCGATACAGGCCAGCCAATTGACGACGACATGATCACGCGCTTGCAGGCCTCGCGGCAATTTAATGCTGGCCTAGCGATGCTACGCCAGTTGGAGTTCGCGTTATTCGACTTCCGTTTGCACCGTGAATTTGATCCGGCACGCGCGGAGCAGTTGGAGACGATTCTTGCCGAGGTTCGCGGTCTGGTCGGGCTCGTTGATGTGCCGAGCTGGAACCGGTTTCCGAACAGCTTCGGCCACATCTTTGCGGGTGGTTACGCTGCCGGCTACTACAGCTACAAATGGGCCGAAGTCTTGGCAGCCGACGCCTACCTGGCCCTTGAGACAGCGGGCGGCATCGACCGCGCGATGGCAAAGCGGTTTCGCGAGTCGATTCTCGAGGTCGGCGGAAGCCGCGATATCTTGTCGGCCTTCGTCGAGTTTCGTGGTCGCGAACCGCAACCGGACGCGTTACTGAGTATCAGCGGCCTTGCATGACCAATTTGACGATAAAACAACGAACAAGAGGCATAACGTTGGGTTTCGGCCAGAAACTGCGACGCACATCACAACTTGGCTCCACGGCAACCCGACTGGCGGGGCAACGGGTACGATGGTGTCGCGTAAAAGGAGCCAGTGGCCGGGCTCCTGCCGCACAACAACAGCAACAACAACAGCGGTACCTGTACAGCGTGGCTAACTGCAAATGAACACCGTCGCCCAATCACGGTTTCAACAGCGTATGTCTGAGCAACGCAGGCCCGGCAGTTTCGATAAAGGCTTGCGCCCCATGCAAGATCGTCGCAACGACTATGACGTAACCGATACGGTCAATGTCAGTCAGACCAGTTCGGTACGCGAAGAGGTGCGCGCGCTGTTCGCGAACGTGTATCCGGACTATGCGTTCGATCGTTTGTGGCTAGCGTTTTATGATTTCGAGCGGCTGTTCACTGGCCGATACCCG
Organism: Pseudomonadota bacterium; assembly: GCA_038749025.1. Lineage (GTDB taxonomy): Bacteria > Pseudomonadota > Gammaproteobacteria > Steroidobacterales > Woeseiaceae > JBCAXA01. Next base: position 9,041 of record JBCDIL010000026.1, read on the forward strand.
GGCTTCCTCGGTTGCGATACGACCTATCACGATCGCCAACACACGCTCGATATGACGTTAGCCATGGCGCGGCTTATCTCAGGGTACGAGCAGAGCAGTGATCGCGAACTGACACTTGGCGCCGAGCGAGCCGAGCTCGGGATTATTACCTCACTGTTTCACGACTCCGGCTACATACGGCATATTGAACGCGATCGTCATTTCACCAATGGCGCCGAATTCACCCGTTGGCACGTTTCCAGAAGTGCGATGTTCTTGTCGCAGTACCTGCCGCATATCGGCCTGAAAGACAAAGTTGCGATCACGCGACAGATCGTCCATTTCACGGGCTACGAAATCGACCTTGACCAGATCGAGCTCGACGATCCACGTGACAGCTTCCTCGGCCATCTGATTGGGACGGCCGACCTGATGGCGCAAATGGCCGACCGATGTTACCTCGAGAAATGCCGGGATAGGCTCTATGCCGAGTTTGTCGTTGGCGGTATTGCGGTGACCGAGGACGATGGAAAACGGCAAGTCAATTACACATCTCCGGAAGACTTGCTTCGTAAGACGCCGGAGTTTGTCATGCAGTCAGCATTTGCACGGCTCGATAACGTTTTCGACAAGGCCTACCGCTACGTCGAGGTTTTATTCGATGGGCGTAACCCGTATCTGGAATGGATCGACCACAACCTAGCGCACCTAGACGCGATGGTGCGCAGCAATAACTTCGGGCAATTACGCCGAGAGCCGCCTGTTTTCTTGGCTGAGGAGGACAGTGCCGGCAAACTGAACTCACTGGTCGCTGAGGTCGAGCGACGGAGTCAGCGCGAGCGAAACGCATAGCGGCCGTCGCCGCTAAGTCGCACGCATGGGCAAAAAGCCGGGTCGTAGTCGCACCCTATCAAACCACGCCAAGATCGCTGGGTAGGCGCTCAGGTCGAAACCGCCTTCATCCGCGACGTGCGTGTAAGCGAACAGCGCGATATCAGCAACGGTGAAGTGATCACCGGTCAAAAACTCCGCATATTGCAAGGCATCTTCCATTACGGTCAGAGCTGCGTAGCCAGGGTCGCGTTTGGCGTTGAGATCGGCCTGCCGATCAGCAGGGTTGCCTAGGTACTGCACAATGAATCGCGATGTCGCGATATACGGTTCGTGACTGTACTGCTCGAAAAACAACCACTGATACACACGCGCGCGCTGGTAGGCATCGTCAGGAACGAGCGGCGACCCCTCCGCTAGATGGAGCAGAATGGCGTTCGACTCCGCTAGCGTTCGACCGTCACTAAACTGCACGACCGGTATGCGGCCGTTTGGATTGAGCGCTAAAAACTCAGGGTTACGAGATTCGCCGGCGAGAATATCGACATCAACCCATTCATAGGGCAATGCGAGCTCATTCATGACCCACGCGACCTTGTAACAGTTGCCTGACCGGTGATCACCAAAGACTTTTAACACCGCGTACCTCCTACGACAGCGATTGGCTAGCACGCCGGCGATGGATGAGGTAGCGGTGTTTCATTGGGTCGCAGGGCATCCACGTCCGGCGATCGACCGATGCCGGAAGTTGTCGGGTTAACAGTTACCCGACCGGTTAACGTCGGCGGCGGCAACCTTTACCGCCGCCGAAAGATCTTGCGTATTGAACCGTCTGCTGCGGCGTTTATACCGGGCTGACGTCCTCAGCCTGAGGACCTTTTTGGCCCTGCGTGATGATCATTTTAACTTTCTGACCGTCTTGCAGTGTGCGTCGACCCTGCATGTTGATAGCCGAGTGGTGTACGAAGACGTCTTTGCCGCCGGCATGCTCAATGAAGCCGTAGCCTTTTTCGTCGTTGAACCACTTAACGGTTCCTTCTACGTGTTCTGACATTTCCAAAAATTACCTGTTATCGGTTCGGTGTCTTACCGAACAAACTTACTCACGTCACGCCTGACGGCGTGACAACAACAAGGCGCGTTGCACAATAGCGCGCCGAAGAAACATCATAGTCGAAAGGGAAACGCGGTAACTAGCATCGCTCGATGACAGTGTCGCAATACACGCACGACTCGCCTGATTTAACTGCGATGATTTGCAGTGGTTGCGAAGTCACCGCGGCGTCGCACGACAGTGCCCGCGTCAGTAATTACGGTTAATGTGCCTATAAATGCGGCTATTTGCAGCGGACATCCGTTGTACTGGTGGCGGCATTGCTTACCGTCGATTCCATTCGGTGGCCGCTGCACGTTTCGCTGTCATGTGACGAGCGGCGCAACAATTTTACTAGGTAAGCGCTGTCATTTTCGGCGCTGCGCAAAATTTGCGCAATGTGACACTTTTGTTTCAATGCGTCGGCGTCGCTTCGAATATTCGTAGCGTGACAACCGCGCCTTTTTACGCAGCAATTGTTCGGACAAAGCCGTTGACCTCAAGCAATGGCGCCGAGTCATTGATGACGACGCCAATCCGGCAAGGTACACCCATGTCGTCTCCTTGGTTGATGTGTATAGCGCCACGTAAACCCCTTTTATGACAGTAACCGCCGAGTGCCGCTGCTGCAGCGCCCGTTGCCGGGTCCTCGTACACACCACCACTGGCAAACGCGTTGCGCGAGTGGAACTGGTAGTCATCCTCGCGCCACAACAAATTGATGGTTACCAACCCGTGGTCGCGCATTAACGCCGCGACCTGCTCTAGCGGGTAAGCCATCGCGGCCAGCACCTCGCGACTGGCGACACCGAGTTGTAAGTGCTCGGCGCCCGCCGACACGCGCATCGGTGCAAGCGCTTGATCCAGATCCGACTCGTGTAGCGCGAACGCTGCACAAACGGCATTCACTAGGCTTTCGCTGGGTAAGGACTCGCTGGCCGGCCGAGCGACGAAACCGCCTTGCCACTGCCCATCGGCTTCGCCGCGAGTCGCCCGTGCCTCAATATCGCCGGCCGCCGTGACGAGTGGAAACAGCCCTTCTCCATAGCGTTCGCCCAAGGCCGCAACGGCCGCCACGGTGGCGTGACCACAAAACGGGACCTCGGTGAGCGGCGAAAAGTAGCGAACGGCGAAACCGGTCGCCGTCGCAATGACAAAGGCGGTTTCGGAGTAGCCAAGTTGCTTTGCCTTGGACTGCATCACAGCGTCAGGGAAAAAAGACTCGGCGAAAACGACACCAGCCGGATTACCGCCCACGTTGCCACGACAAAACGCAGCAAGGTGCAGCGGCTGTTCGATTGAGCCTCGCATCAGCAGCTACCTTGCCGTTGAAACATTGAAAGATGTCATCACCGATCGACCGGTAGGAAGGACTTTGTTATCGGCGTGTGCCATAACGACCCTGCCCGGCCTACGAGTGCACTAAACGGCTGCGGTTGTCGCCGACTACCGGTGGTGGCAGCGTCGCTCGGTCCGGTTCAACAAACCGGCGTTTGGCCTCGTCACTGGCAAGCAGTTCCGGGCTGTAATAGTGCTCAACGACAAACGGCGAACGGCTTAGCAGGGCACTTGCGCGTTGGCAGAAGGCTGTGAAAGCCTCGTCCGCGCGGAACTCGCTCGCTACGAGCGTGACGAAGGCTTGGGTCAAGGTTTCGTGATAGGCGTCGCTAGCCAGAACGACTCGGTTGTACCGCGCTATTGCGGCTTTGACCGTCTTAAGAGTCTCTTCAAACGAGTGTGCAGCCAGCAATGTCCAGGCGAGGCGGACGTGGGCCGCGTGCGTCCAAGCGGCGGCAGGCCATGCGCCGTCTAAGAACGCAGCGATGAAGTCGGTATCGGTAAACGCCGGGCTCCGTCTGGATCGCGCCATGACCCAATCGCGCTGCGCTTCGGAACCGAAGGTGAACGTCTGCTCACCAATAATCTCGAACCCCTGCTTACGGTAGAACGCAATCGCCCGCGGGTTCTCGGTATAGACCCCAAGGCGCAGTCGCTCAACATCGAGTGCTGCTGCACTTCGATCGAGCGCTTCCATGAACGGTCCGGCATAGCCGCCGCCGTGGTAGTCAGACGCGACGTAAAACCTCTCTATGTCCAGTATGTAAGTACCGTCGTCATCGACGCTCCGTTGCGCGACTGCGTATCCGGCCAACGCCTCGTCAAGCCACATCGTCATCACCAGATGCGACCGCGAGCGCAGTAAGCGCTCAAAGACAGAGGGTTGAAAATGCTCGGCCAAGTAGGTGGCGATATTATCCGGTGTGTTCTGGTGGTCGTACGTCGCTACGAAACAGCGGCTGGCGAAGTCGACCAACGGCACGGCGTCGAGCGGGCTGGGATAGCGAAACGTGCACGTGCGGCTCGACATTGTCAGCCCAACACCAGCGGTGCTTTGTCGACCGGCACCCGTTCGTCGATAAAATCGATGGATTCAGTTTCTTGGATTGCCTCAGCCACCCATTCGGCGATCAGCGCGTGTCCTCGAACGGCATCGACAAAGGATTTTGCGTCGGGTGATAGCGCAACTCCGTAGCTGTGAAAACGGAGCGCCACCGGCGCATAGAACACATCCGCTATCGAGAAATCGCCGAATAGCCAAGGACCCGCAGGCCGATAGCGGCGGCGTAAGTCGCGCCACATTGTGTTGATACGCTTGATCTGAAGGCGGCATGACTCACTCAGCGAGCTCGGGTCGATAGGATCGGACCGCTTCAAATTCTGCGGTAGCTCACCGCGGATACTCATGAAGCCGGAGTGCATCTCAGCCACGATCGACATCGCATGGGTACGTGCAGCTGGCTCCTTTGGATAGTCGAGCGCATTAGGTTCGCGCTCACGTAAGTAGTGCGTAATCGCGAACGAGTCCCAAACGGTGTTGTCGCCATCGACTAACACTGGAACGCGCCCCGCCGGCGAGACACTCCCGATCGACTCCAACCACGAGTCGCTAAACAGACTCAATCGTTCAGTCTTGAACTCAAGACCGCTGGCCGCGAGGTACAACCACGCACGAAGTGACCAAGACGAATAGTTGCGGTTGCCGATAACAAGCTTGTACACGGTGTCTCTCTCAGGCCAACGATTGGCTGCCCACGAATTTGGTCAACCAAAATACCAGAGCCTCGCTGTTCTGGCAGCGCCGATCGGGCGGCGCCGCTATGTTGGTGGTATCAACGTCATCGCTACCTGGAAGGCTTGCCGGAAGGCATTGCCCATCGCGCCGGCATCAATGGGTGGGTCGGTGTAAACCAACGACACGAACCCGGCGGTATGCCAGTGCCACCCATCGGGCGCCTCAGGTAAGTCATGGGCCGTGGGCTGCGGGTACGGCGAGCAATACAGGTACGGCTCCGCGTAGTTGCCATCGCCCGGGGAGTAGCCGCTGCCGATCGACGGTGCCGACTCCGGGTCGCCAGCCTTCAGTTGAACAAGCGTTGCTATATCAAAGTGGTGAGGCCAAAGACGCACCGGCGATGGCCCCGGGTGTAATGCGGGAAGCGAGCGGACCAGCGTGGTTAGCGCCGCGTGCGCGGTACTAATCGCTAACCCGAGACGCGAGACGTCAGGCTGCAAAACAACGGCCGATGACCAATCCCTCGTATCTGGGAGTGTATACGGCATGTCGGCGACATCCGCGGGACGCAGTGCACGCCGGCGGAGGATATCGTTCAGCCACGCCAATGCATCTGTTCCCGTGGTGCCGACTAACTCGAACTCCGCGCCCGGTTCATCGTTGATCACAACCACGTAACGTAGCGGCTTGAAACCAATGGCAAGCGTGACAGTGCGCGACAACGGCGCCGTGCATAACAACTCGAGTCTATCGTTCCATAGCAACGCCGAGTGGCTGTCATCAGTAACGGCCGGTAGATTAGCGCGAGCCGCTCGGCTAAGCGGCTGGCAGGCAAGGTGAGTCCATTCGCGGGCCGCCGCCCAATTACTCACTGTCAGCTACCACGCGTCGTCGTTCCGATAACACAATTCGATAGCCCTTCGACGCAAATACCACCACGATGATTGAACCATAATCAATCGTGGTCAGATTCTACGAATGCGCGCCACCCGGTGACGAAGACGTAGAAGACCCACGGACCTACCACGGTCATGAAAGCGAACATCGATAGAATAAGGCCGCCCACTGCACGGCCACCGTTACCGTTGTTGTAAGAATAGATGTCGAAAAAGCTGCTATCGGCACGTCCTATTTGGAACTCACCGGGCCGATCTCGGACCTCCAATAACGTTACCGTATTGCCGACAGTCAACTTTTTTCGAAACCTCCGTTCAACAACCGAACCTTCAATATTCAGCTCGTAGTAGTAACTGGTTCCACCTCTAGTACTCGACGTTTTATCGATCAGACTCATGACCAAAGCGGAACGTTCGACTCCGTGACTCGAATACTGATAAGCCTCGGAAATCGATGTATAGCCCGCCCAGGCAAGTAGCGGAAATCCCACCATCATCAATAGGTAGAAAAACCAGTTACGGATTTTTTTGCGAAGCGGCAGCGTCATACATCTCGCGACAGATCAATGCGGCCGCATCGTCAATCGGTCTTGTGCTGATAGATCTGAATCAAATTGCCGCAGGTGTCGAGAAACACGGCCATACGTACTGGCCCAGCATCCTTTGGGTCGGTCGTGAAAACGACGTTCTGTGCTTTAAGCCTTTCGAACTCGGCGTCCATATCGTCGACCTCAAATCCGGTCATTGGAATACCTTGCTCTAGGAGCGATTCCTGAAAGGCCTTCGACGCAGGATTTACGTTTGGCTCTAGCGACAATTCCGTATCGTTACCCTCAGGTGCAATAACGGAAAGCCAGCGAAACTCGCCCATCGGGATATCTTGTTTTTTCTCGAAGCCGAGGACTTTCGTGTAGAAGTCGAGAGCCTTTTGCTGGTCGTCAACGGGAATGGCGGTCATTTTTATTTTCATAACGATCACTCTTGGCTATTTCGAAAAACCCTGTCTAACTCACTTCGACACCACCACGCTTCTCGGATTGTGCGCTTGTGACTCCCATGCCGCTACCAACAATTCCATACAAGCGGGTTGGCGGGCGCGCTGCGATGTCGTTAAACGCTGCCGGAATTGCTTTGGTGAGCATCCAAAGCGGGCTCTAAAACGCGAACTGAAGCTACCCAGGCTCGAAAAGCCGACGGTCATACAAACGTCGGTTACCGATTCGTCGCCTTCGGCGAGTAGTTGCTTGGCTCGATCGAGACGCGCTCGCGTCCTGAATCGACCCGGCGTTTCGCCGAACACCAAATTGAATTGGCGAATAAAATGAAACCGCGACATCAAAGCCGTCTCGGCGGCCGCATCAATAGAATCACTCGCCCCGTGCTCTTGCCGAAGTTGGGCGCGGGCGCGGCATAAACGACGCAGTTGGTCTTGGGTCAGCATGGGTCGTGCTCGTCTACTAGAGAGGCGGCGTATCGGCCGTCCCTAGCATATCGTGGCGGGCGTCGTTAATCATGAAGAGGAGCTCCGCCGCCGCTTCGGCATCGCAGAGCGCACGATGGTGCTGGCGGAGCGGAATATTGAACTCATCGCATAGGGCCCGCAACGAGTAAGAACGCCGGCCGGGGAAAAAACGCCGCATCTGCGAGCATGTGCACAGCTTCGGCGCCCGGAACGAGCGTCCCAGACGAGCGAACTCACCGCGTACAAAGCGGTAGTCGAACGCCACGTTGTGGGCGACGAAAATGGACCCGCTAAGAAACTCGTCGATCTCATCGGCCTTCTCGGCGAACGTTGGTGCCGACGCCACCATCGCCTCGGTGATTCCTGTCAAGCGCGAGATCGATGATGGAATGGCCCGTTGCGGATGCAGCAGGGATTGGTAGCGATCAATGACCTGCCCGCCCTTCACCTTAACGGCGGCGAATTCGGTTATGCGATGATGATCACCGCGGCCACCCGTTGTTTCGACATCGACAACGACGAAAGTCTGCTCTGGATCAACGCTCCACTGTACGCGCATGAGGACGGCCGCGAACCCAGCGGCACGTAATTCCTCAATGCGTTGCCACTGGCTGCGACGCAGCTGATCCCCTTCGGCTTTCACTTCAACAAATTCGATGGCAGTGTCGGTGACCACCATCAGATCTGGCCAACCGTGCCGGTAGGTACGAAAGTCCTTTGTCATTGCGCTGAGCACGGGAGCCAACGATCCAGCAGGTGCCGCGCGCACCAGCAACGTCACCAACTCCAGGGTATCGCGCCGCCAACGGAACACGCCGTTCGATTGCCCGTAGGCGCTAACGGCAGTCTTTGTTAATACGCGAATCAACACCTCGGCTGATTCACACAATGCTAGGCGCGCAGCGATGGGCTCTGCGAGACGATCCGCAAAAGTGCCATCGACCAAACTCGCCGGTAGCGACTCGAACGGCGAATGGGCCGGTTCAGTCGCAACAAGATCCCAAAACAACAAACCAAACAACGACCGCCAAAGTCGGTTCTCTACGCGCATCGCGCGTTGACCGCGGCGTTCGAAGTAACTGACGACAGCCTCTTCTGGACAACCGAGCAACGCTTGATCGGCCATGATGGTGTCGGCGTCACGCAAAAAATCAGTGCGCCGGCTGATTTTCTGGCCGCGAAACTTACGGGCGAGCAAGTCCTCCGCGACAAGACGCTCTTCGCTACTGCGCGGTGCCGCAATGCGGCGCTCTAACAGTTGCTCGGCCGCTGCACGTCGGTCGGTGGCAACCAGGCAGCGCACGGCACCGGTCAGGCAGTCGCCAGTCTCACCTTGCTGATAGGCAGCGAGCGCCGTATCCAACTCACCCGCTCGCTCGGCCTCGCGGCCGCAGCGCTTTGCGAGCTTGTCGCGTAAGCGCAAGGCTGCGCCGCCAACGGCGGTCGGCCACTCGCTCGTTGGCGGCGCCGTCTCCGCTAAGGCTTGCGTATAAAAGAAGCAACTCCGCGCCTCGTCAAGATCGAGGAACCGCGGCTCGTAATCCGCTTGCTCGGCACGGGTTCGCAGTAAGCCTAGATCACGCATCGTGAACGCCGACAATCCCGCCTTGTACTCGCCGAAATACAAAAAAGTCAGGTACTTAACAGTCTGTACATGGCGCTGGGTAAAGAGAGAGTCAGCAACCCCAGCCACAAACCCGGCGGGGTCGCAGTGTTGCTGTACCAACGCGACGTAGTCCGCTTTGCGTAGTCCGCGAGCAACGCCCGGTAGAGCCAATCTCAACCAACGCAACAATTCAGCGCGCGTTGCCGTCGCCAATACGTCGTCGCGGTGTTCTGGCCCAGGCGCCGTTAGCCATTGCTTGGCTGTAAGGCCCGCGAGTGCCGCCGGTAAATCGTTGATTTCCGGGTACGACAGCCGGCTCTGTCGGTAAACACAACCCTTGCGACTCGCTAAACGCGTGTAAAGACAACGCTCGTCTAACGACAGCAATGAGAACTCGTTGAGAAATCGTTGCGCCGACTCGTCGAGCACGCCTCGGTAGTGTTGCTCGACGAACCGCAACATCTCTTCGAAATGCTCAAGGTAGTACCGCTCTGGAAGCGGTTTGTTGCCACGCCGGCGGCGCGGTTCTTCGGTTTGATCGAAACTATCTAGCACAGCGGTTACCGAACGAGTTGCCACCAGAATACCGTGGCAAGGCGATGGAGCGGAAGCGCTAGGGAAAAGGTAAGCTTCCGTGCAGAATTTTCCGGAGGAATCGCCCGATGTTGCGCTTTTGCTGGCTTGTTGTGTTCGCCTTGACGACCGTTGCTACGGCCGACGAATTCTCGCTCGAAACGATCATGGCAGACCCAGACTGGATCGGTAACGAGCCGCAGAATCCATACTTTGGTGACGATGGAACCGTCATCTACTTTCAAGCGAAGCGCAGCGGCGAGAACTTCAACGACCACTTTGCTGTGCTGGCCGACGGCTCGGAACCGGCTAGCGTCATCGCCGACGACGCACCGATCAGCGCGTCGAACGCGTCACGGGTAATCAGCCCGAACGGTTCGATGGTGGCCTGGACGGCAAATGGCGATGTCTTTTTGCGTGGCATCGACGCCGAGACGGTTGTGCAAGTGACGAAGACGAGTACCCGGGAATCGCGGGTAATGTTCTTAAACGACGGCCGGCTTGCGTTTTTGTCCGACGGTCGTTATCGACTTTACGACCCGTTCTTGGCCGGTGTTACAGACAGTCCGGAGCGCGGCTACACCAAGCTCGCCGACTTTGCTGACATTCGTTTCAGTGACGACCCGAGTGCCGATCCGGCATTCGATACCTTACGGGCCAATCAACAGCGCCTTTACACGATGGTAGTCGAGGACTTGCGTCGTGAGCAGGCGGCTGCAGCGACTAGGAGCACCCGCCAACAAGCCAGCCCTAATGGGGCCCCACTACCTGTCTACGCAGGCAAAGACATCGAGCCGACTGCACGCTCGTTGTCGCCGAACGGTCAGCATATGGTGCTAGTTACCGAGCCTGCCAACCACGACGGCGGTCCGAGCGGTATCATGCCGAATTACGTCACGATTGGGGGTCAAACGGAGACAGCGCAGTTGCGCAGTCGCGTCGGCCGCAACATACCGGCCCCGCAAACCGCCTGGCTTTACGACGGCGCGGATCAGTCGTTGACACAAATTGATCTGTCGACACTGCCAGGGATCGACCGTGACCCACTGCTTAAGCTGCGCAAGAGCGCGCTCGACTGGCATGTCGACCATGGCGCGGACCGCGACGAGGTCGCGGCACTCCTGGAAGCGCCCGGCCAGCGCACCGTGGCTATCGAGCAAGTTCGCTGGCACCCGAACGGACATACGGTAGCGCTGCAGGTCCATTCGATCGACAACAAAGACCGTTGGATAGTCACGGTCGACGTCGCTGACACCCGGGTTCGCACACAGCATCGTCTGACCGACGCCGCTTGGATCAACTACCTACACAACGACATGGGCTGGATACCCGGTACCGATTCGTTGTGGTTTTTGTCGGAAGAGTCCGGTTACTCGCAGCTCTACACCAAAGCGCTCGATGAGCGTCGCCACCGGGCACTGACCGACGGCAATTACGTGATCTCTAACGTGACAGCAACGCGCGATGGCCGCTATCTAGTCTTCGTTGCAAACGCAAAAGACCCGGCCGTGTACGAAATTCATCGCGTGAGCGTCGACGACGGCAGCATCGAAGCGCTCACCGACATCGGAGGCGTGAACAGCTATTTTCTATCGCTCGACGAGCGCCGTCTCGGCATAGCGCATTCGGAAATGGACCGGCACCCGGACCTATTCGCAAAACCGTTCGATACAAGCACGGCGCCAGTGCGTTTGACCGACACCGTTTCCGCTGAATTCAAGGCCGTCGACTGGGTCATTCCGACTATCGTTAAGGTCCCGTCGTCGCAGGTCGACGAGCCGATTTACAGCAAACTGTACTTGCCGAAGTACTACTCCGCTGATAAGAAGTGGCCAGCGGTAGTGTTCGTTCACGGGGCGGGTTACACCCAGAACGCCCACGCGGGCTGGCCGTATTATTTTCGCGAATTCATGTTCCACAGCTTGTTGACCGAGCGCGGCTTTGTCGTCATCGACATGGATTACCGGGCGTCGCGTGGCTATGGCCGCGATTGGCGAACGGCGATCTATCAGAATATGGGTCGGCCAGAGCTCGAAGACTTCACCGATGGCATCGACTTTCTCGTTGACAACTACAACGTCGATCGAGATCACATCGGCATCTACGGCGGCAGTTACGGCGGCTTCATGACGTTCATGGCCCTATTCCTTGAACCGGATCTCTTCGCCGCTGGTGCAGCGCTGCGCCCCGTTGCCGACTGGCAACATTACAACCACGGCTATACCTCGAACATCTTGAATACTCCCCTCATCGACCCAGAGGCGTACGTAACCAGCTCGCCGATTCACTACACGGACGGGCTGACGAAGCCGCTGCTGATTGCGGCGGGGATGCAAGACGACAACGTGTTTTTCCAAGACAGTGTCCTGGTCGTCCAGCGTTTGCAGGAACTCGGCAAAGAAAACTTTGAGTTGGCGGCCTACCCGCTCGATCCGCACGGCTTTGTTCATGCCGAAGCGTGGCTGGACGAATACCGGCGCATTCTGAAACTGATGGAAACGCATGTGTTGGCGAGATAGCGCCTTCACCTACTGTTCACAACCGAATCACCGGGCATTCACAGCAACGTTCCTATTGTCGCCAGCGTTTAGTCGCCTCTCGATAAGGAAACTTGCTATGCCCCATTCATTGATGCATCGCAGCAAACTGCCGCTCGTCGGTATGGCTGCGATTGTTGGCCTCACCGCCTGCGACAGCGACGATTCGACACCGCTGCCGATTCTGCCCCCAGCGACGGCCGAAATTCGGGTCATTCACGCCTCGCCGGACGCGCCAGCGGTCAACGTCACGCTGGACGGCAACGTCGCGATCTCTGAGCTCGACTACGGCGAGAGTTCGGGCTACGCCACAGTTGACGCCGCCGCTTACGACATCGTCGTCGAGGGTATCATTCCGGGCGGCAATGCCGACGTCATTACCGTGAATGGGTTTTCGCTGCCGCGTAATGAGCGCGCCACTGTTCTGGCCGTTGAAACCGTGGCCAACATCGAAGCCTTGGTGGTTGATGAAGCCGCCGCAACACCCGCCGGCGGTGAAGTGGCTGTCGCAGTTGTCCACGCTGCACCGGCTGCACCGACCGTCGATATTTTTGTCACCGATCCGGCCACGGACATCACGGGCATGATGCCGACAACGACCTTGTCATTCCGCGACAGTGCCGATGCTGGCGCTCTTGCGGCAGGGCCGGTACGCATCCGCGCGACGGCCGGCGGCAATGTCGTCTTCGACACAGGCACCGTCGACCTCGCGCCCTTTGGCGGCAACCGTCTATTCATTGCTGCGATTGCAACAACGACGGCCACTGAACAAGCGGCATCGCCGATCAAACTGCTCGTCGCAACCGACAGCGACACCGTGACCTTGCTGGATGCCGCAACGCAGGTCGGCGCCAAAGTCGTCCATGCATCGCCGGACGCTGGCAACGCCGCGGGCGGTCCCGTTGAAGTCTTCGCAACGAGTACGGCGCTTGGCGCTAACCCGGTCGAGCTGATCGATGCTTTCGCTTACACCGACATTGTTCCTGCTGCTGACAGCTATGTCCCTGTCCCAGCGGGTGATTACGTCTTCGACGTTGCGCCGAACACGAATACGATTGGCGATTCGGTGTTCACGTCCGGTTCGTTGACGCTCGGTGCGGGCCAAGACTTCACCGTTATTGCGGCGGGTCGTGTTGCGGCAACACCGGCATTCACGCTGTTGGTCGCCGCGGATGACAATCGTCCGGTAGCCACGGAAGCACGCGTTAAGGTGGTCCACGCCGCCCCGGCCGCTGGCACCGTCGACGTCTACGTTACGCCGGCCGGCACGTTGTCGGTCGCTGATGCGGAAAACGGCAATGCCACGCCATTGCTGCCCAACTTCGAATTTGGCACCGTCACCGACGCTGTCGCAGTTGCACCGGGTGACTACGACATCCGCGTCGTCGCCAATGGCAGCGCTGCGATCAACATCGAAGGATTCACATTGGCAGCCGGCCTCGCCGCTAACGTGATCGCCCGCGGCCCGCTCGAGCCCGCAGGCGCACCGACCGATTTCAGCGTCATCGTCACAACCAACTAGGTCCGGAACGGAATAAAGCGTGTCGAAAGGGCCCTCCGGGGCCCTTTCTTTTGAGCCGTTAGGTCTACGGGATTAGGACAGTACTGCCGCTTGTTTTGCGCGATTCCAAAGCCATGTGTGCCTTGGCCACGTCTTTCAAACCAAGCTCATTGGGCGGCTGAATACGAATAACGCCGTCGCCAATATGCCGGTAAAGCTCCGCAGCACCGTCCTGCAACCAGCGCCGATCCTCGGTGTAATGGAACAATGTCGGTCGCTGCAGACGCAGCGAGCCACGGGCCAGATCAGCGATTTTGAAATTCGCGGCGGGTCCCGATGATTGCCCGAAACTAACGAACGTGCCGAAGCGCTTCAAGCAATCTAGGCTACCGGGGTAGGTGTCCTTACCGACACCGTCGTAAACGGCACTGACGCCCTCGCCGTCGGTTAAGCGTTCAATCTCGTGAACGAAAGACACTTCTCGGTAGTTGATGGCGAATTCGTAGCCGAAGTCGCGCGCCAGTGCGCATTTCTCCTCGGTGCCCGCCGTACCGATCGCGTTCACACCGAGCGCTTGCAGCCATTGGCCAGCGATCAGGCCAACACCGCCCGCTGCCGCGTGAAACAAAACGGTATCACCAGAGCGCGCCGGGTAGCTGTCGAAAATCAGGTAGCGAACCGTTAGACCTTTCAGGCAACTCGCTGCAGCCGTGACGTCATCAACATTGTCCGGCAGCGGTACCGCCAGGTCGGCCGGTAGCGTGCGGTGGGTTTGATAGGCGTTAAACGGTGCCGTGTAGACGACCCGTTGGCCGACTGCGAGATCGTCGACACCGTCGCCTAGTGCTTCTATGACGCCGGCGGCCTCGGCGCCGATAACGAAATCAGTGTCGGTAGGCGTCGGATAGAGCCCACTCCGATGGTAGACATCGATGTAGTTAAGGCCGATCGCCGTGTGACGAATCAGGACTTCGCCAGCGGCCGGTGTCAGGACCTCAAGATCTTCGACGGCAAATTGATCGACACCGCCCGGCCGACGGACAACAACTCGGTATTCAGTCACAACAGTCTCTGGAAACTTTGTCGTGGCAGAGGGTAGCACCGCTGCCCCGGTTCGCAACCAGACCCGCACGAGGCGCGCTTGCTACAATCTCAACCACTCGCATAACAATACAAGGGTTAGCATGGAACTCCAGGACAAAGTCATTGCAATCACCGGCGCAGGCCGAGGTCTCGGTGCGGCGATGGCGACGCGACTCGCCAAAGCCGGGGCAAAATTGGTGTTGATCGATCTCGATACCGACGCGCTGGAGGAGACAGCGGCCCGCTGCCGCGAACTGGGTTCCCCGGATACGGCCGTTTATGTGACGAACGTGACTGAAGAGGCCGCGGTCGTCGAGTTGTTTGGATCGATCCGCCACCGCTTCAGTCAATTAGATGGCTTGGTTAATAATGCCGGCGTAACGCGTGACGCGCTGACACTCAAATACAAAGACGGCAAGCTGGTCTCGGAAATGACGATGGACCAGTGGCGCTTAGTCATCGACGTCAATCTGA
This sequence comes from Pseudomonadota bacterium, assembly GCA_038749025.1. Taxonomy (GTDB): domain Bacteria; phylum Pseudomonadota; class Gammaproteobacteria; order Steroidobacterales; family Woeseiaceae; genus JBCAXA01. The sequence goes on from JBCDIL010000026.1 coordinate 24,149, forward strand.
CGGGTGTCTTCCTGTGTGGCCGCGAGGCGGCCAAACTGATGATCGAAACCGACAGTCCCGGTTGCATTATTAACATCTCGTCGATATCACGGGCCGGCAACATGGGTCAGGTCAATTATTCCGCGACCAAGGCGGGCGTGCAGGCGATGGCTGTCGCCTGGGCGAAAGAGTTTGCCCGTTACGGGCTGCGAGCAGCTGCGGTGGCGCCGGGTTTCATTGGCACCGACATGGTCATGGCAATGAAGCCGGAGGCACGCGAAAAACTAACCGCCGGAATCCCAGCGGGACGTGTCGGCGACCCGGACGAGATCGCGAGTACCGTGCAGTTCATCTTCGAAAACGACTACATCAGCGGTCGTTGCTTTGAGGTGGACGGAGGCTTGCGTCTTTAGCCAAGTCGATGGCGAACGTTGCATTTGTCCTTACGTCGCACGATGCGGTTGGTGCTAACGGTGAGTCGACCGGCGTTTGGCTGGAAGAGCTAGCAACACCGTATTACCGGCTCGTCGATGCGGGACACAACGTTACGCTTAGCTCGGTACGGGGCGGTGCAGTGCCAATATCGCCTGAAAGCTTGCGCCCACCAGCGGGCACTGCGGCGACCGTGCAGCGGTGGTTGAGTGACAAAGCAGCCAGCGCCGTGCTCGCATCGACCGGTAACGTAGCTGCATTGTCGGCGTCGCAGTTAGACGCCATCGTAGTCCCCGGTGGCCATGGTGCGCTGTGGGATTTACCCAGTAATGCCGTCGTCACGGCACTGATCGAAACACTGCTGGCGACGGGGCGATGTGTCGCCGCGATCTGTCACGGGCCTGCCGCATTGGTGCAAGCGCGCGATGCGAATGGACAACCGTGCGTGGCTGGACGCAACGTCGCCGCATTTACGGTGGCCGAAGAGCGCGCGGCTGGGCTCGCCGACGACATCCCGCTGCTGCTGGAAAATGAGCTTCGCGCTCTCGGCGCTCACATAGTGAGCGCACCAGCGTTCGAGGCGTGTGCCGTACGCGACGACAACCTGATTACCGCCCAGAATCCGGCATCGGCCGAAGCATTTGCCGAGCACATGCTTGCAGCGCTCGCCCCCTAGTCGCCGGACGCCTCTTTCCGCGCCCGCAGCCGCAAGGGTTTACGGTATTCAACGGGGATCGCCGATAGCCTGAGCTGCTGGGTCAGCTGGCGTACCATCGCGTCGACCTCGTGCCGACCACGAAGTCCATCGGCAACCGCAATCACCGTATCTCCATCGCCTACCAGTTTGATGGCGTAGTAAACGGTATGACGGGTACCGCTCGAACTGGACATCGTTTGATCGACGCGAAAATGCTGCACACTCATAAGGTCAATGCTGCGCCTGGCCAATGGCAGACCGAGCCATGACCGACGTGCGGTTATCGTTCCGCCATCTCGACTGACGTGCAATGAATTACCGAGGCTGTAGAGCCCGTGGCCCAGTATAAATATGCCGAACAACGCAAAGATCGTCCCCATGAACGGGGCATCGGCGAACATAAACAGAGCAGCGCCAACACCGGTAAAAGTGGCGCCGAAGAGCAAGCCGAACAGTGACATTGTTGCGTGCCTGCCGGCGGGAAACTCGATCTCTGGGTACAGACCGCCACGGTGAAGCCGAAACCGTTGCTCTACAGCCGCGTCGGCATTGGCGCTTTGTTCACGCGCATCGTTCGCCAACGGTCCTTCGGCCAGTTGCTCAGACGTAGCACCCGTTGCGAAGACCGGCAGTTCGTAGGTGCGATCGAAATCGGGTCCTGCCATCTCGCCATGGATGTGCAAGCGCCAGAGGTGATAATTACCGCCGTCCGGTTTCGGCTCGCTCTCGGGCAGATCGCCGGGCACGTCGAACCGAAACGTGACGGTGTGATGGTCGGACGCGCGCACAGCGCTGAGCCGCTGAGAATGCTGCCACTGCACTCGCTCTGTGCGTGACTTGGAACCGCGTTGACTGTAAACGGACGACAGCGTGACATCGAAGCGCTGCTCGGCATCGGTCAGACCGGTTATGCGGACGACGCCACCGACGTTACCGCCTATGGCACCGGGGAACGGATCCAGCTCACAGAGGGCTGCGCCAAAACGTCGCCACTCACGCGACATTCGAATCGCCCAGACCAATAAACCGATACCGACAATCGGGAAAAGCAAGCCAACCAAAGCAAGGTAATTGCCTTTGTTGGTGACCTCATCAATCAGCAGGAACGGTAACGGCATTGAAACCAGGTTCCAAAAGCCCGCGAAGAACCAGCCCGCCTTCAGCTGCTTTTTCGCTTCTGACTTAAGCGCTGCGCCGTCCCACGCTGGGTTCGCGAGCCACGGTTTGGAGCCCAGGTCCGCTGCGATTTTTGACTCGGGCTTGCGGGTAGACCACGTCGCGTAGGCAGCAATGATTCCGACCGCGAGGAAGACAACACCGAACGCCAACTTAAAGAGTTGTAGACCCCACCGAAACGATCGATCCAATACCGCCTCGGCTGGCTTGTCAGGATTTACCCAGGCGGTGACCGGGTCGCCGCTGGCCGCTGCGTCGCTGAGACGCCCGCCTAGCTCCCGATGGAAATCACCGATGTTGTCGGCGGTATCGCTGATGGCGACCCGTTCGCTCGTGTAGTCAACACCGCCGATGGTGTAGCGGTATTTCGCCCACGCCTTGTAGGTGGCCCCACCGTCCGACGAGCTATTCGTCCGATAGCCACCGTCCAGAATAATGGCCTCGGACGGTAGCCAGCGCTGCATCGCCTGGGCATCGAGCCAGGCATTACCGATCCACAGCAACATCCCAAGACCGAATGCGCAAAACGGTGCCGCAAACAGTGTCCCAACCAGGCGGCCCATCCGCTCCTCCGTCTCGTGTGCAGTGAGCAATCTACCACTGGCTAGGGCTGTTCGCTGTGATCGCGGTCCGGAGCATGGTTGGTTACCATGCGCTAAACCCAGTGGACCCTGATTCTATGCTCGACCTTGCACAGCGACCGAAAGCGGAATTGCACTTGCACCTCGAGGGGGCATTGGAGCCGGAATTGATGTTTGCACTGGCGAAACGCAATGACGTGCAATTACCGTACGCTGACGAAAACGCGATTCGCGCTGCCTACGATTTTAGTCAGCTGCAGGACTTTCTCGATCTTTACTATGCCGGCACCAGTGTTTTGCAAAGCGCCGACGACTTTCATGCTTTGGCGATGCACTACGCGGAGCGAGCGATCGCCGATGGGGTAACGCACGCCGAGTGCTTTTTCGACCCTCAAGCTCACACGGACCGCGGCATCGCGATGGACGTCGTTTTTTCGGGACTCACACGAGCGGCAGGAGAGGCACGCGAACGGGGCTTAACGTTATCGCTGATTCTCTGTTTTCTCCGCCATTTGTCGGAAGACGAGGCGCTGCGGACGTTGGATGCGGCATTGCCGTTTCGCGATCACTTTATTGGCGTAGGGCTCGACTCCAGCGAGGTCGGTCACCCACCGAGCAAATTCCGTCGAGTTTTCGAACAAGCCGGTAAGCTTGGGCTACGTCGCGTGGCACACGCTGGCGAAGAGGGTCCACCGGAGTATGTATGGCAAGCGCTCGATGAGCTCGGTGTCGAACGCATCGACCACGGTAACCGGGCACTTGAGGACAAAGCGCTTGTTGCGCGACTGCGCCGTGACCGGATTCCGCTGACGGTGTGCCCACTATCCAACTTGCGTTTATGCGTTGTCGATTCGCTGGACGCCCACCCGTTACGCAACATGCTAGAAGCCGGATTGACCGTTACCGTGAATTCAGATGATCCCGCTTATTTCGGTGGTTACGTCAACGACAACTACATCGCCGTACAAGACGCTCTTGGCTTGTCCGACCGCGATATCACCACGCTGATCGAGTTTTCTATGGCGTCCCGGTTCGTCACCGACACGTAGCATGCCGATCGCTCAAGCCGAACCGACGATGTTGTAGTGAACAACGTTTGGCTCGAACTCGAGCAGGAAGTGTTCATCTTCCGGGTAGTATTTTGCTTTCTCGATGTCGTCGCCAGCGAATGCTGCGATAACGTCGAGACTCTCCCAATACGTCATCGTGATGAAGTGAGTGGCATCCGCCTCGCGGCGCTCGAGAATTTTCACGTCCAGGTTTCCCGTGACCGATTGATAGTCAGGTATTGCCCGCGCGTTCAGAAACTGTCGGTAAGCGGCAGCATCTTCGTGACGAACCCGGCCATGCCATAAGCGAACGATCATCGAGCACCGCCCCTATAACGTCTGCAGCGCGAGGTCCGGACGTGCAAGAAAAACCGCAAATCCGCCACCGATCAGAGCGAAAAACACTGCGCCGAGCGGTCGCTTTTGGGCGATGCCGGTCACAAACATCATCACCGCCGCACCGATGTTCGAGACAAGGCCCATGAGCATGACGCCAACGGGCACTACACCGGTGTTTAACTGCCACAACCCGCCACCGTAGCCAACCAACAGCGCGACGATCGCGACACCGTAAAGTCGAAAAACGGCGGGATCCGATTCGCGAAAACCCGTTACGGCTTGTACTCGCTCACCTGAGAAGAGCAATAACGGCGCAGCAACGGCGACAGCGGTTACGGCAATCTTGGTAACGAGTAGTAACGCCAGATAGGTCATGACCGACCTAGCGCGGCAGGGTTTGCTCGTTAAATAGGTGCGAGATTAATGTGTAACGAGTGCCGCGAGTTGTCTCTAGCACCTCGTGGAGCAACGCCGACGAGAAAATCATGGCACTGCCGGGTTCTGGCTTGTAGCCCCGGTCACCGAACTCGCGAAATACCACCTCGCCACCGTCGTAGTCGTCATTCAGGTTCATTGATAAAGCGAAGCGTCGATACGCCGTTGCGGCACTGACATTATCGCGATGGCCCATGATGTTACCTTCGCGGGTACCGTGGTAGCGTGCAATGTGTAGATCTTCGCGTCGGGAAACATCGAACCCGAACGACTTTTTGATCATCGGCACAACTCGCCCGAAAAGGCGTTGATCCAGAAAATTGACGGTCGTTTGGTCTTTCAGAATCTCATCGACCCGGTCTTGCCGATTGTGCTCGTAAACGGGAATACGGTAGTTGCCGTCGAGCTCACCGGGCCGTGGTGGCCGAATCATCAGCGGGCTACGCGTCTCGAAAGACGCTAGCAAGCTAGCGCACTCTTCTCGCGTTAATACGTTCGGCACGATCAGCACCGGCGCATGCGGGACTTGCCAGGTAATGGCTTCGCGATTGGCGTCCGTGTTCGATAACGTCAACACCGCTTGCATGACGGTATCGGCGGACAAGGGGGCGTCGTACCAAACACGAACCTGTCGATTCGCCGTTAGCAATACCCAGCGAACGGTGGGACCGTGCCCCTTGTGGATGCCATAGGACGCAAACACGACACCGGTCGAGTCACCGCAGAACGGTACGTTGAGACCGAACTGCTGGCGGAACGTTGTATTGGCGGCGGCGTCGCTATTCGCGGACACAACAAGACAAGCCACGTCTTGCTGCTGGAGCGCGGGCATGGCACCGGCTAACGTGGCCAAGCCTTGTTGTCCATCGGCACTGGCCGGATCCACGAATACAAGCAGCAACGGCCCCCCGGCTAGGAAGTCATCGTCGAGCTTCAAAGCACGCCCGTCGTGGTCACGAATCTCGAACGGTAACGCCAACGCTCCATGTGACAAAGGCTGCACGTAATCGCCGAGTTGTGGTGCGGCAAGATCATAAGTTCGCGTTGGCATCGCCCGAGTCTACCGGCTTCAGTGCGCAAGCGACATATATGCGCAGGCTGCTAGGTGTCGAAGTGCCGCTTTAGCCCTTGCCACGCGGCGTTGTAGTCGCGTTGCCGCTCAGGGCACTGCAACGCTCTGTCCGTCGGGCGAATGAGGTACCGGGACTCGAACATAAACGCCATCGTGGCATCGAGGTATTGCGGCGCGAGGTCTTGTTGCGTCCCCGCGTCAAAGGCGGCCGCGTCTGGCCCATGCGGCACCATGGCGTTATGTAGACTCGCTCCGCCCGGCACAAACCCGCCACCGGGTTTTGCGTCATAAACGCCGCTAACCAAACCCATGTATTCGGACATCACATTTCGGTGGTACCAAGGAGGCTGAAACGTGTCTTGCATGACCAGCCAACGGGGCGGAAAAATAACAAAATCGACGTTTGCGGTGCCGACCGTGTCCGACGGCGATGTTAGGACGGTGAAGATCGACGGATCTGGGTGGTCGTAACTGATTGAGCCGATCGTGTTGAACCGGAATAGGTCGTAGCGATACGGGTAGCTGTTGCCGTGCCAGGCAACGACATCGAGCGGTGAATGGTCAAGTGCGGCTCGAAACAAGCAGCCATCGAATTTCATGATGTGTTCGAATGCACCGCTGCGATCTTCGTAAGCCGCAACAGGCGCCTCGAAATCGCGACTATTCGCTAAGCCGTCACTGCCGATGGGGCCGCGTTCTGGCAGATCGAATGGGGCGCCGTAGTTCTCGCAGAGGTAGCCGCGAGCGTTCTCGCCGAGTAATACGACGCGAAATTTGATGCCACGCGGTATGACGGCGATATGGCCGGGCTCAGCGGTCAGCACACCGCATTCGGTGTGGATCTGGAGCCCACCCTGCTCCGGAACTAGCAGCAATTCACCATCGGCCGACGAAAAGTACCGATCGGACATCGACTGATTCGCCCGGTAGATGGCCAGACCTGCACCCGCCTGTGTGCCGGCGTCGCCACACGCGGCCATCGTGACAATGCCATCAACGAAATCCGTCGGTTCGGTCGGCATGGGTAGCGGATCCCAGCGCAGCGGGTCCGGCGCGGCGTGACCACGAGGAAGCGGTGCCGTGACGAAGCCAGGGTGCTCCACGGGCTGAAAACCGAGGCCGCTGACCGACGGCCGAATCCGGTGAAACCAGGTCCGGCGGTTTTCGGCTTTCGGCGCCGTAAACGCCGTGGACGAGAATTTTTCGACGTACAACCCAAGCGGCGGTTGTTGCGGTGAATTGCGCCCTACCGGTAGCGCGCCCGCGATGGCTTCGGTGGCGTGTGAATTGCCGAAACCGGTCAGGTAAGAAAAGGTCGCGTTGGCCATCGTTATTCCTGGCAAACCGGTTTGCAGACCATCAATATACTTTCATATGTAACTAATTACTAGCCTGGACTCGGTGTTGCTCCGGCAGCTGTCCAATTAGTGTCAATTTCTACTCTTAGTCACTATTTGGTCTAACGCCGCGGCATGCCACCAATGTCACGGCGGCGCTGCCTACCACGGTATAGGCAAAGAAACCGCCGACGAGCGCCAGATAGGGTCCACACGTAAGCGATTGATCCGGGCAGCCAAGCGCCAGATTGCCAAAAAAGCTCATCCAGACCATGCCGGCGCAGAAGTACCAGCCGCCGCTCATCAAGGCGACGCCCACCGAGTAGCGTTGCAGAACCGATGCGCCGCCGGCCACGAGCAACGCTGCGCCGACAAAATCCACGATGAAAAACGGTGCGGACTGCCAATCGCCCCAATTGAGGAGTGTCTCAGCGATGGCCAGACCAACCCCGGTGATCACGCTGAGTATCGCCAACGCGCGCATGGCTTGCACTCCTAGTCGTGGTGAGCTCAATCGCATCGGTCGGCCATCGTGGCGGCCGACGCAGGTGGCGCCAATCCGATGTGAGCAAGATCACGGTTTTACAGCAATTTAGCGCCATCGTCGCAGCAAACTCGCTCTTGAGCGCTAAAGGCATCCGCTCAACGAGCCGAGACAGTAAGACACCCGGCGGCCACGTACGGGACGGCCGTGTCCGGCCGAATGATCTCGATGCCGCCAATCGCTGCGATGGAGTCGCAGCGCTCGCTTCATCGAGGAAGAGATAGTGATCGACAACTTGGCGCAGATTGACTGGCCAGACCACCGCCGCCCTCTTGGCGCGGCGTGGCTGTGCGACGCAAACCCGCTACGCAGGTCGCGCGGCCGATGACCAAATCGTTGACCGATATGTTGAACCGGACGCGTACCGGTAAACCTAGCGACCGTACGCAGGCCGTTCGCAGTCGCCAGACTCTCGGCGCGCGCCTGAAAGTCGCTGGACTGATTAATGATGCCCAGCTCGATCTGGCGCTGCGTGAGCAAAAACGCTCGGGCAAGCTGCTCGGTGAAGTGTTGGTTGAGCTTGGGTTTGTTTCGGCGGAAATCATCACGCAAACAATGGCCCGCCAAGCACAGGCCCAAATGGTTGACGTCCGTCTTAGCGAACCGGACGAACACACGCTCAGCAAGATTTCGTTTGAAACAGCGAAACGATTTAAGGCGTTTCCGCTCAGCATCAACCAGGACACGCTGACCGTTGCGTTCGCTGACGCGTTCAATGTCGTCGCGATCGACTATGTCGAACGCGAATCGGAAATGACGATCAACGTCGTTACGGCGCCGGAAGGACATATTCTTGAAGCGATAGCCCGCCACTATGCGCGGGGGCGCTCCATCGAAGACACGATTGACGAGATCATGTCAGACGGCTCGTTGCCGTCGGAGGATGAAGCCGCCAGCGGCTCGCCACTCGTTCGTCTTGTCGACCAAATCGTCTCGCTGGGCATCAAACGTGGCGCGACGGATATCCACATTGAACCCGATGAGAAAATCGTCCGTGTTCGGATGCGAATCGATGGTGTTCTGCGCCAAGAAATCTTGATTCCAAAACCGATCCAACCGGCGCTGACCGCTCGGATCAAGTTAATCGCCAACTTGAACATCACGGAGAAACGTATTCCGCAGGATGGCAGGATTCGATTCGAGTTCGGCCAGAACCACGTCGACTTGCGCGTATCGACGTTACCGATAAATTTCGGTGAGAGTATTGTTCTGCGGATTCTCGACGGCGCCAGCTCAGCACTCGAGCTCACCGATTTGGGGTTCTCGGCGCCCGACACACGTAACGTCGAGAAGCTGGTCGAACTGCCATACGGAATGGTGCTCGTTACCGGCCCCACCGGTAGCGGTAAGACGACAACGTTGTACACCGCACTGAAACTGGTGAATGCCGAAGCGCGCAGTGTCTTTACACTCGAAGACCCGATCGAGTACTCGCTCGGAAAAATCCGCCAGACCCAAGTGAAACCGGAAGTGGGTTTGGACTTCGCGAGTGGTCTGCGGGCCCTACTTCGCCAAGACCCGGACGTTATTCTTATCGGTGAAATCCGGGATATCGAAACGGCGCAGCTCGCCGCGCGAGCGGCACTGACCGGTCACTTGGTGTTGTCGACGCTGCACACCAACAACGCGGTCGGTGTTATTCCGCGACTCGTTGACATGGGCGTTGACCGCTACATGTTGCCGCCAGCGCTCTCAGCGATTGTGGCGCAACGACTCGTCCGACGTCTCTGCAAGCATTGCACCGAAGAGCGCACCGACTCCGCAGCACTTATCGAGCGGCTCGGTCTATCAGAACACTTCGAACAGGAGCCGACACTGTATTTCGGTCAGGGCTGTGAGGAGTGCAACTTCACCGGCTTTAGCGGTCGTCAGGTTATTTATGAAATTCTTAACATCGATGAGCGCTTCCACGCACCGATCGTTAACGGCACCAGTGCCGGAGAGATTCGCGAGCTAGCCGCTGAAGCCGGGATGGTTCCAATGTTTGAGGACGGTCTTAAGAAAGCACTCGCTGGAACAACAACCATCGAGGAGGTGCTGCGGGTCGTCCGCTAGCATTCGCTGTGCCCGAGTACGCCTACCACGCTGTTGATCGTCAAGGTCGTGCCTCTGACGGCACGATGTTCGCCGATGACGAGAAAATCCTTGAGCGGCGGCTTCGCGAAGTCGGTTACTGGTTAATCGACGCGCGTGTGCGCCAGAACAAACGTGCCCGGGTACGCAAAAAGGTCCCCCGACGCGAATTGATCGATTTTTTCAATGGCATCACCTCGCTATTGATCGCTGGCATACCGGTCGCCGAGGCGATATCTGCCATGGCGGAGGAAACCGAACACACTGGCCTGAAGCACATACTCGAGGACGTTTCGGTCAATGTGCAATCAGGCAATGAGGTGTCAGAGAGTTTTCGTAAGTACCCCGGTGTTTTCACCAGTCAGGTTTGCAACCTGGTTCGGGCAGGAGAACAAGGCGGCAACCTGATCGAAACATTTACCGATATTTCCAACCACCTGGCGTGGGTCGATCGCGTTATGGCGGATGTTAAGCAGGCCAGCATTTACCCGCTAATGATCATCGCGGCCGTCGCCGGGTTAATCGCCTTAATGTTCATTGTTGTCGTCCCGAAATTTGCTGAGATCTTTGCTGAACTCGACACACCGTTGCCGGCGCTGACGCGCACTGTTATCGGTATCGGCGAATTCGCACAGCAGTATTGGTGGGCAATAGGTGTGGGTGTGGTTGCGTTCATTGTTTTCGTCATGAATGCACGCCACATCGATTCTGGCGTCGCTCTTACGATTGATCGGATCAAACTCAATGTGCCGGTCTTCGGGCGGTTGCAGCGACTCCTTGTCCAGTCGCAATTCGTACACAATCTTGCGCTAATGCTTCGCGCCGGGGTGCCGATTGTCGAAGCATTGACGCTTAGCCAAGGCTTAACAAACAACTTAGTGATGGACAACGCCATCGCCGATGCAGAGGCCGCCGTCCAACGGGGTGACCGGGTCAGCAGCGCACTGCGCGAACACAGCGTGATCTCTTCGTTAACACTGCGAATGATCGTCGTCGGCGAAGACTCTGGCCGTCTGGATACGACACTGCAGCAAATCTCAGACCGCTACGACGAGGAGATCCCGCGGCAAATCAAGCGCGTCTTCGCGGTCTTGGAGCCGATGATCACGATGATGCTGGTCGCGATTGTCGGTTTGATCGCGGCGTCGATATTTTTGCCGATGTTCTCACTAGTATCGGGACTCAGCGGATGACCAAACGTAATAACACAGGCTTTACGCTCCTAGAACTGATCGGTGTCATGGCCGTGCTCGCGATTTTATCGGCAGCGTTAGCACCCGCCGTCTTCCAAGCCATCGACGATGCCTATGCCGCCGCGGAAGATTCGAACCTCGAACGTATCGGCGACGACTTGATCCGCTACATCCGAACCACCGGTGTTGTACCAACACGCCAGACGGCGACAATGAGCACCGTCCTAGCGGCGCAGAGCAGCTTACCGGAGCAAAAAATCGCCACCAACGAGCGTGGCTTTCAGCGGCTCTTTTACTTCGATCCACTGTTTTTGAGTACTCCCGATTCAGTGTGGTCGGGTTACGCGCAAACAACCGGGCTGGGCGCGGCTCCGCTGTCACCACGGTTAATGATTATTTCGGACCTCGGCGGTAACGTCGCGACCCAACCAGCGACCTCGGCGGCGTTCAATGCGATTTGGAACCAATCCGCCGGTGCCGCAATCGTCGAAACCGATCGCGTAAAAATTCACCGGTTGAATTTGAGCCATCTATTTCATCGTATTTTGCTGACTAACGAGAACACGTCGCAAGCTGGCTACCGGTTGAACTTGGCCGCCGCTCAACCGGTCGCCGCGGCCAGCGGCGCAACCGACGGTGTCGTGAGCCGATACGTGATCGACGGAACAGAAGTCACGCTGTTCGCCGACCCTTACCCATCGGGCGCGTTGGCAACGTCGCGATTAGTAACGGCGAATCAATCCTATCTGTACACGACCAACGGTACGGCTTGGTTCTGGGTGACGCCATGAGTATCGACTACGGCATCGAGTGGGCGTACGGCGAGTTCCATATCGCCCGACTGAAAGGCGGTAACGTCATTGAAAGCTGGAAGTCGCCGCGGGCGGTCACCGACCTTGCGAGCCTCAGCGACGCGATGTACGAGGCCGGCCACCACATCGATATCAGCCGTGGCGGTTCTGTCGCGATAGCGTACGAAGACGACCTACACACCCACGAGTTTCTGGAGACACCGCCGTTATCGACGCGTGACCGAAACCGTTACTTGCAGCGCCATGTCGATCAGAACAAGCCTTTCGTTGGCGAAGCGGCTTGGCGTGGTCATGCAATCGACCGGGGTAGCGCTCAGAGCGGTGTATTGCTGCATCTGATGCCGAAGTACATCTTGGATGCCGTCATGCGGATCTGCGATGACTATTACTTGGTCCCGAAGCTACTCGTCCCGTTGACCGAGATCATGTCGGAGTACGTAACGAAGGCCGATGTAGAGCCGGAAGAAGCGCTACTACTGATTGCGTTGTTTGACGATAGGACGCAGATGCTGTTGTCGAGTGCCGATGGCGAAATACTGTTCGTACGCGAGCTTTCATACCCGTGGAACGAGTCATCGACCGAGCGCTTAACGGTCGATATCAACAGAACATTGGGGTATGCCAAACAGCGCATTGGCGGCTACGTATCGCGCGCCATGCTTATCGGCGCCAACAGTGAGGCCGCGCGGCTCGAGCTCGAACCGGTTATCGATACGGAATTAGGCCATGACCCTGCCGCGGCCGAGCCAGAGTTTTGGATACGCCAGGTTGCGTCACTGCCGCAAAAATTGCCGAGTAATTTCATCCCGATGCTGGCTCGTCGCGCGATTACCGGTAAGACGATGATGCGGGCCGGGATTATGATGTCGGCGATTTCTGTCCTAGCGGCGGTCGGTTTCGCAGCGACGGTAGAGTGGGCTTTGTACCAATACCCGGCTGATCGTTCCGAATTGCAAGCGACGATCGATGCACGAAATCTCGAACTCAACGCGCTACGGGCTGAAATTAACCAGGCGAATCTCGAGAAGAGCAAGCTCGATATTCTCAACGTCAGCGCGTTCAACCTACCGGCAATATTCGTTAGTCATCTAAGCGATATCGTACCGGCCGGGCTGGTGCTAACCCGCGCCGAGGTAAGCCGTGGCGACTCGAGCTGGCAGATATTGCTGCAGGGCAAATCCGTCGTGACACTCGGTCAAGTTGCGCCGCTACTCGCGGAATTCGAACATCGGCTGGCGGCAGAACCGTGGAACACTTACATAACGATGTCGTGGGAAGAGGCTTGGCTCGCACAGCTGCGCGAGGGGCAAGCCTCACAAGCCGGTGACGTTGGCTTCGAAATCCGAGGGCAATTCAAGTGACCCGGTTACGAGATAATTTCGACGCCAATGACGTTCCGATCGATTCTAGCGCGGTGCATCGAACCGATGTCTTTAGCAAGACCGACGATTTTCTATTGGAGCTAGACCCGAACGTTGATGCTCCTTGGGAAGGGCTCGAAGAGCCCGCTGCGCAATCGGACTTTGAACGTCGCAAAGGCTCGCGACGGGCACCGCCGAAAACAGGCCTTAGCATTCGCTTGCAGCGTTGGCTCAATGCGCTTGTCTACAAGATACACGGCAGCCGGAGATACCAGGTTGTTTTCGCAGCCGTACCGTTGGCCGCACTGGCGCTCATACTCTTTTCTGCCACTGTCCGTATTAGCGAAATCGATGGGATCGTTGCCGACACCGTCACGCTCAGTGAGCTGGAGATGGAGATCACCGCTTTGCGGGCCGAGTGGCCTGAATCCGCTTTGCGGGCCATTCATGACCGGCTGTTGAATGCTGATCAAAGACGAGTGTTTGCTGATTACCGCGGCTTGGCGGCGTGGATTACAGAGAAGAGTCAATTCGCCGAGCAGCTCGGGCTCGACTTTGCCTACAAGCTTGGCGAAGAAACGCCATCGAGTATTGAGAGCATGAACGAAGTCCCGATAAAGCTAACACTTGCCGGGAGTGAGACTAGCGAGCAGACCTATTTGCACGTATTGGAATTCTTACGGCGTTTGTTGAATACGCCGTACTACGTCGAAATCATAGAAACGTCTTTGGTCGGGGCCGGCGACGGCGCCAAATCGGTCAATGCCGATCTACGTGTTTGGGTTCACACCGAGGTAACGGTCGATGGCGAAGCTCCTTAACAATCGCTGGGCCGTCGCAGGCCTCGCTATTGCAGCCGCTGTGTTCGTCTATATCCGTATGGTCGCACCGATGCTAGGGGCGCCAACGATAGCCAGTAACGATGACGACGGGTTCTTCATGGAGGAGTCCGATACCACTGGTGACAGTGCCATCGACGGCGCCAGAATTGCCCCAGCGGACATGAAACCGGTCTCGACGGCTGGCCTGCGTTGGAACGACGCACCGGAGCGAGATCCGTTTGCGCCTAAAGTCGTTATCGAAACGGCCGACTTAACAGCTGTGCAAGACAAAATCGGCGCTGAGCCGGTGAGTTCTGCTACGCGGCCGACGAAGACACCATTGGTAACAGCTATCGTCAAGGCGGCCGACCTGCAATACGCCGTTATTGACGGTGAGATCAGACGCCACGGTGACCGGATTGGACCGTGGCAAGTGCGTCGCATTGAGCGCGACGCTGTTGTTCTGGCGAGCCTACTCGATCAGAGCACGCGAACAGTAAGAGTGCAGCAATGATGCGACAAATTCTGCGAATCACGGTATTGGCTTGCGCCGCCGCCATGGCGGGCTGCGCAAGCTTTGAGTCGATCGTTCCCGACTACAGTACCGAACAAGCGATCCGCGACGACGTCTGGTCCATACAACCCGCGCCAACCGTTAAACAGAGCCGCGCCGACGCGCAGCCAGCTACCGTTGTCGAGGCCGAAGTTGAGCCGCTTTACAGCTTTGTCGCCAGCGATCTACCGATCGAGAAGGCCTGCAAATTGTTCGGTAAGGCCTATGACCTCAATATCGTTGTCGAACGTGATGTTGTCGGCTCCGTTAGCGTTGACTTGTCGGATCTTCCGTTCGCCGAGGTTATGGAGTCGTTACTCGGCGCGAACGGCTACTACTGGCAACGTCGCGGCAATATCGTTTACATCAAGTCGTGGGAAACCCGCTCGTTCGACATCGACTACATCCGCTTGATACGCACAGGTTCAAGTAACTCGCAGGCCCAGGTGAGCTCCAGCACGGCCATTGCCGGCGGTGCGGGCGGCGCTGCCGGTGCTGCCGGCGGCATCGCAGCCGGGGGTGCGGGCGGCGATGGCATGATGGCAGGCGCCATTAGTATCGAGCAAACCGACAAGGTCGATTTCTGGGACGAGCTCGAAAGCCAGCTCGACGAACTGGCCTCCGACGACGGACGCCTGGTTGTCAATCGACTATCGGGTACCGTACAAATCACTGATCGGCATGAGCGTGTCGAGGAAGTCGCCGCTTACATAGAGCAAGTCAACGCCGCGATCTATCGCCAGGTCGATATCGAAGTGAAAATCGTCGAAGTTACGCTCAACGATGATGAGAGCTTGGGTGTCGACTGGTCGCGAATCGTCCGCAACGGCGATGGCGAGTTTGTCCAGGGAACGCTGTCGACGATCGTATTGAGTCCGGCTGGTGGTGTTGTGGCGCAACCGCCGAGCGCCGACCTGACTTATGCCAATATTCAAGATGGCCTAAATCGCGTTACGGCCGTCATCCAAGCCTTGCAACAACAAGGTGAAGTCGCTGTTATCTCACAGCCGCACATACGCGCATTGAACAATCAATCGGCGCTTATCAAAGTTGGTACCGATCGAACGTTTTTTCGGAAAGAACAAACTTCCGATGCTACCAACGCCGGTACCCAAACGTTCTCAACCGACGTACCGCAAGTTGTCACCGAGGGCATCGTGCTGTCGCTCACCCCGCAGATCTCATCGAGCGGCTGGATAACGATGGACATCTCGCCCGTTGTGACTCGGGTGTCGAGCGTCAGTGAAGTCCTGGATGACAACGGTAACGTGCAATCGACCGCACCTAATCTCGACATCAGTCAGGCCTCATCGCTGATTCGGGCGCGCAACGGCGATACGATTGTTATCGGCGGTCTTATTCAACGCCAGCAAACAGAAACGCGCCGGCGCGTGCCGTGGCTTGGGCGAATTCCTTTGATTGGACGCCTGTTCAGCTCCACGTATACAACCGACGTGCGCAAAGAACTGATCATGTTGGTTACACCGCGGATCATCAACGGGCGCTGATCGTCGTCACTTGCAAAAATTGGGGGCAAGTCCCAGCATGCCGTCTGGTCTAGCAAGTAAGGAGCGCCTGGCGTGCAGCGGATTTGGATTGCCTTCATTTGGCTGGCAATGCTACCGGTCATTGCCGTAGCAAAGAACGTCTGCGAACCGTCCACCGCACTCAACAGACAGCAAGGGCTACTAACGGTACACCATCGACAATCCGGTGGGTGCACACTGCTTGAACTACCGGCCGCCGACGAGGACGGTCTCATCGGTCGTTACGTGTACGCAATGCGGCTAGCAAGCGGCATTGGCTCGAACCCGATCGGTCTCGATCGTGGGTACGGTGATTCGGGTCGAGTTCTGATCTTTAGACGGGTTGGCGATTCGGTAATCGCCGAAATCGACAATACCGAGTTTCGTGCGAATGGCGCACCGATTGCCGAAGAACGCGCTGTCAGAGAGTCTTTCGCGCGCTCGATCATCTGGTCGGCCGAGATCATCGCCGAAGCGAGCGACGGTCGGATGACAGTCGATTTCGGCTCGTTTTTAACACGTGATGCGATGTATATCGGTGCCTATCTCAGTCGATCCGGTCACGGCTCGTTCAGTCTGGCAGACGATCGGAGTTTCCCCACGAAGGCACTCGTATTTCCCGACAACGTGGAACTCGAAGCGCTATTGACCTTTGTCTCGACGGCGCCCGGTGAAGAAATTCAGGCAACAACGCCGGAACCGGAAGCCGTCACTGTGACGATGCACCATTCGATCGTGCGATTGCCCGATGACGGTTACCGAGTGCGCGCCTTCGACCCACGCAGCGCCGCCATCGACTTAGGTTGGTACGACTTTGCACAACCGCTAACGGAACCGTTGATGGTTCGGGTCGTACGCCGCTACCGACTGGAGAAAACAAACCCAGGCAGCGCACCTAGCACTGTTAACAAGCCGATTGTTTTCTATGTGGACCCTGGGGCGCCCGAGCCCATTCGCTCAGCGCTTGTGGAAGGGGCTGGTTGGTGGGCCCAAGCATTCGAGGCAGCAGGTTTTATCGATGCGTACCGTGTCGAGGTATTGCCGGACGACGCGCACCCAATGGATGCCCGTTACAACGTAATTCAGTGGGTACACCGGCAAACGCGGGGGTGGTCTTACGGTGGCGGTGTCGCCGACCCTCGCACCGGCGAGATGCTCAAAGGTCACGTCATTCTGGGTAGCCAACGGGTCCGCCAAGATCGCATGATTTTCGAATCGATGGTCGGCGCGGCCGCCAATGGTTCCGGAGCAGCCAATGATCCAACCCGCGTCGCACTCGCCCGGATTCGGCAACTCGCGGCTCACGAAGTGGGTCATTCGCTCGGTTTCTATCACAATATGGCAGCCAGCGTTAATGAGCGTGCGTCCGTTATGGACTACCCGGCGCCGCGAATTCGGCTCGACGCCAACAGACGCCCGGACCTATCTGATGCCTACGGTGTTGGCATTGGCGCCTGGGACAAAGTGACCGTCGCGTGGTTGTACAGCGAGTTCGACGACGGTACCGACGAAACAGTACAACTCAATGCCATACTTAAGGCTGCCCGCGATGCCGGACTGCATTACGTAGCCGACCAACATTCGCGCTCTGTCGCCAATGCGCACCCCTATGGCAGCGTTTGGGATAACGGTGCCAATGCCATCGATGAACTCGAAACCGCATTAGCCGTTCGTGCCGTATCGCTAGAGTCGTTCGGTAAACCGGCGCTGGCGCCGAACCGTGAAATCGCCGATTTGGCAACCGTCTTTGCGCCTTTGTACTTGTACCACCGCTATCAAGTGGATGCCGCCGCGAAGTTCGTCGGTGGCGCCTTCTTCAACTACGGCTTGAACGGTCAAAACGACAGCAAGGTCGCTTGGGTCGAGGCTGACGAACAACGCCGGGCATTAAGCGCTCTGCTAAGAACGCTCGACAGCGATACGCTGACCATTCCAGCACGCATCACAGAGTTACTGACACCGCCCCTCGATGCCAGCGAACCGGTACAAGCCCGTGAGCGGTTCGGTTCACGCCTTGGGCCATTGTTTGATCGGGGTCAGGCGGCCGGTGCCGCGGCACGAATTACGCTGAAGGCCCTGTTATCCGTGCCACGCTTGAACCGAGTCGAAGCAGCCAATAGCGCTGACGCGGCCGTTGACCTTAGTGTTACCGAGATTTTGGACGCAACGAGTGCCGTCGTTTTCGGCGCTTATGAGGACAGCATCGTGGCCAACGCGGTTCGCGACGAGTACGTGACCCAGCTGGCGAGCGTTTACAAGCATCCTGATGCGTTGCCCGCTGTAAAAGCGATGGTCTTCGCAGAACTGACCGCACGTCAGCGTCGATTGCGGCGTGGCAATGCGATCGGCCAGCTGCTTGCCCGCCGAATTACAGCGGAACTGGAGGCCGCTACCGAGCCCGTGGCAGCTGCCGAGATTCCGCCGGGCAGCCCGATTGGCAGCGATGCCATGCCACACGGATGCTGGCATTGCGATACGGCTTCGTTGCTCGCCAAATAGCGTCGCAGTCTTGTTACGTCGACTATTCCACCCGGCTTTCGCCACGCTGGTTATTGCGTTGGCGGCCAGTCTGTACGCGGCGGGCGCAGTCGCACCGACCTGGGTGGAGCAACGTACCGTTTACCAAGTCTATGTGAACGATGTCGGTACGAGCGTTTATCGATACCGCGGTGCAGAACGTGTTTTGCCCGGTACGGTGCCCTATGCCGATAGTCCGTTACGGCAAAGCGCGTTAGACCCAGTCGGCGCGGAGGGACCGACTATTCGTGAGCAGTGGGTGGACCTGACCGCAGCGGACGGCTCGGAACAAGTCGCATTGCTCGAAGCGCGGTACCACTACGGATTCTGGTCGCTGCTGCCCGCGATTCTGACAATCATGCTATGCCTTCTGACGCGAGAAGCACTGACTGCCCTGCTGGCTGGCGTTGTTTGCGGTGCTTTTATGCTCGGTCGTTTCGATATCACTGACGCGGTATTGATCCCAAGTTTGGCAACGGATGGGGCAGCAAGCATCTTGCTGCTTTACCTCTGGTTAGTCGGTGGCTTACTCGGTATTTGGTCGCGTACCGGCGCCGCCCAAGCATTTGCCGAATTCATGACAGCGCATTTCGTGCGCGGCCCGAATTCCGCTCGATTCGTCAGCTGGCTGATGGGCATTCTGTTCTTCCAAGGCGGGACCATCAGCGTCGTACTGGTCGGCACAATCGTTCGACCGGTCGCCGACAAAGAGAACATCAGCCACGAAGAGTTGGCGTACATCGTCGACTCGACTGCATCGCCCATCGCATCGCTTATCGCCTTCAATGCCTGGCCGGCGTATGTGCAGGCGTTGATCTTCGTGCCAGGTGTCGCCTTTCTTGCGAGCGAAGAGGCGCGTATCGCGTTCTTTTTTGCCAGTGTGCCGTTTA
This sequence comes from Pseudomonadota bacterium, assembly GCA_038749025.1. Taxonomy (GTDB): domain Bacteria; phylum Pseudomonadota; class Gammaproteobacteria; order Steroidobacterales; family Woeseiaceae; genus JBCAXA01. The sequence continues at coordinate 43,536 of JBCDIL010000026.1, forward strand.
GTTTCTATGCCATATTTGCTGTACTCGGCACGTTCCTGCTAAGTGTCGGCGTGCACCGATTCGCCGGTCCCGGTTTAAATAAGGCGATCGCTCGCGCTCGCTCAACCGGACAACTCGACGCGCCGTCCGCTATGCCAATGGCAGCGCCCGAGCTACAAACGAGTCGCGTACCTGTTGGCTATACGCCTACCGTTGTTGAGTTTGTTTTGCCGTTGGTGTTACTCATCGGTATTGCAGTGCTTACATTCGCACTCACTGGCGCTCCACAAGTCAATTGGGCATTCGGGGTAGCGCTAGCGGTCGCAGCTGGGATCGCACTGGGTCGTGGCATGCGTCTTAGCGAGATGGTCGAGGGCCTTGGCGACGGATTGAAAGGCGTCGTACTCGCCTCGGTCGTCCTCATGCTGGCGATAACGATCGGTGGCATTACCCAGGAAATCGGGGCGGGGCTTTTTCTAATCGAATTGCTGGGCGAACGGATACCGTACTACTGGTTACCGGTTGCCCTACTGGTCATTACGATGGTTATCGCTTTTTCGACCGGTACCAGCTGGGGTACCTACGCCATCGCTTTTCCACTGGCGATGCCGCTTGCGTGGACAGTCGCTAACGTGGCTGGGCTGGAGAACCCAATGCTATTCATGTCCGTTTGCTTCGCAACGGTGCTAAACGGCAGCGTTTATGGCGATCAGTGTTCACCGATTTCAGATACCACCATTTTATCGTCGATGACGACTGGCTGTGATCTGATGGATCACGTTACGACGCAAATTGTTCCGGCAACACTAGCGGCCGCGCTGGCGGCCGTTCTGTGGACCGCTACGATACTGCTGTTCGCGTAGCCGGCACCGCCCGCGCGGTTGCGAATATAAGATCGGTCTGTATCGTTAGTACGCAAACCGACTAACAACGGAGAATGGCAGCGATGAGCTTCCATGATGCAAGCGATCCACAGTGCCGCCAGCAGTCCGGTGGAATATCGCTGGTAATCGAGCCCAACGAAAAAGACCTTGGCGGATTCTCGGTACGACGCGTGTTGCCCTCACCGCAAAGGCGCATGGTTGGCCCATTCATTTTCTTCGATCACATGGGTCCGGCGACGTTCGAGCCCGGGAACGGTATCCAAGTTCGACCGCATCCGCATATTGGCCTCGCCACGATTACCTACCTTTTCGAAGGCGAAATCATGCATCGCGACAGCCTTGGCTACGAGCAGCCGATCCGACCGGGCGCCGTAAATTTGATGCACGCGGGCCGCGGCATTGTCCATTCGGAGCGTGCTGGCGCCGACCTGAACGAAACATCGCGCCTCCACGGTATTCAATCGTGGATGGCATTGCCCGAAGAATTGGCCGAATCCGAGCCCGCCTTCACGCACATACCGGCAACCGACTTGCCTAGCTCATCCAGCGGCGGCGCCACCGTTACCCTGATTACCGGCGCTGCTTTTGGTATGAAATCGCCGGTACCGGTTATGGCCGATACGCTTTACGCGGACTGCCGCTTGAACGCCGGTGCTGAATTCGTGTTACCAACCGACAATGAAGAAATCGCTGTCTACGTAGTTAGCGGTGACATCGATATCGATACCCGTCATTTTAGTTCCGGCGCCATGGTTGTTGCCGCTGACGAGCACGAGCTGGTCGTCAATGCCGTCACGGATTGTCATTTCATGCTGATCGGCGGCGAGTCATTGGGTAAACGGCATATCTGGTGGAACTTCGTCGCCTCATCGCGCGAGCGCATCGAGCAGGCGAAAGCGGACTGGCGCGATGGCAAGTTCGCAGCGGTCCCGGGAGAAACCGAATGGATCCCTTTGCCGGAATAGCCGTGAGATCTGACGATGGGTGACATGCTGGAAGACTGGCAACAGCGACTGCTCGAGTGGGCGATTCTCGCGTGGGAGGCGATCCAAACGCCACCGGTACTCTTCCAGCTTACTGTGATCGTCATCCTGTTCTTCCCGGCACTGCTGCTATCCAGGCGGATCGAACCAGGTTTAAAAAAGCGTGCTGACGGCATTCGGATATTTCCGGGCCTTAAGCGGCTTGTTATGGCCTTCCTCGATCGCTTCGAGTGGTTACTGTATGCCGCCTTTCTGGTCGGCGCGTCAGCAGCAACACAGGTTATCGGGTGGCCACCCAATAATTTCCTGATCGAAGGTGTCGCCCTATTGGCGGCGGCTTGGCTAACGATAAGTGTCATCTCGCACCTGATACGTAACCGTCTCGTCGGTCGCGCGTTCTCCATTCTGGCGTGGCTGTATGTCGCAACCTTGGTGTTCGGCGTTAACGATAACGTTGTCGCGTTACTGCAAAGTCCAGAGGTAACGATAAACGGCCGACCGTTTACGCTGCTTGATGCGCTTCAGAAGCTGGCACTAATTGGCTTTATTGTCTGGGCAGCGATCAGTGCCGGTAACTTTCTAGACCGACAGATTCAAGGACTGACTGAACTGACACCGTCGTTGCGTGTGTTGGTTGGCAAGATGGTTCGTATCGCGTTGATCGTGTTCACGATCATGCTTGGATTGAACATTGTCGGTCTGGACCTGACCGCTCTGACAGTACTGTCTGGTGCGGTGGGCGTCGGTATCGGCTTCGGCTTGCAGAAGGTCGTTTCGAATTTCATCTCGGGCATCATCATCCTGCTGGATCGGTCGATCAAACCGGGCGACACGATTTCGTTAGGCGATACGTTTGGTTGGATACGCGAACTACGGGCTCGCTTCGTATCCGTAATTACCCGCGATGGTCGAGAATTTTTGATTCCGAACGAAGACTTTATTACTCGCGAGGTGATTAACTGGTCGTTCTCCGACGAATATGTGCGGCTCGACGTCCCGTTCGGTGTGTCTTACGACTCGAACCCGCATGAGGTAAGCGCGTTGGCGATAGAAGCAGCGCAAACCGTTGAGCGCGTAGACTCGACCCGTAAGAAACCTGTTTGCTGGATGACCGGGTTCGGCGACTCTTCACTCGACTTCAAGCTACGCTTTTGGATTCGTGATCCGCAGCAAGGCCTCACGAATATTCGCGGCAAAGTCCTGCTAGCGTTATGGGATTCGTTCAAAGCGAACGGGGTCGAGTTCCCCTTCCCCCACCGGGAAATCATTATGCGAACACCGGTCGATGTCCGGCCGACGGTCAACGACTAGGCAACTTGTTGCTCGCGGTAATCGCGCCGCCCTGGCTGGTACACATAGGTCGCGACGCGCTCAACCGGGTTTACGTAGGCCAACACATCATCGATACCCGCTGCGCTGGCTGAGTCTTCGATCGCCGCCGCCATCCTCGCGATGGTAGCGGCGTCGGATACGCTATTGATAACGCCGTACTGATCGGCAATCTGCGCACCAGCTACCGTCGGGGTTTGTGCCGCCTGCGCTTCCTCAAGCCGGCCGAACGTGAAGTTAACGCCTTTCGCACCGTTGTCGAGCAACAGATCGACGAGCGCGGGATGTTCGTGACGGCGGACCACTGCCGACAAACAGTACTGGTCGGTCAAGATTGACTGTGATGGCGCCGCCAGTCCGGCGCTGCCCGCCCCGGAACCGATGTTTTGCAAAGCACCGTCGCGCCAATGGGCGTGGCCGGTAAGGTGATCGATCGCCCGAATGATCTGCTGCACGTTGGCGGCGTAATAGCGGTTCGACATCAAACTGGGAAGGTTGAATAGACCTTTGTGGATATCGGTTTGGTACATGAAACCGCGGCCCGGAAGGTGTAACTCACCGGCCTGTGTCATGGATTGGAAAATCTGATCCGACTCTGCTGCCGGCGTCATGACCCACAGCACATCTTTCTCGTACTGCTTGGTTATACGCAGCCAGCCGAGTCGATCGCGCAGGCCGCGTCCTTCGCACAAGTGGATAACCGGACCGTGTGCGCCCGCTGCCACCGCTGCCCTAGCGATACGGTCACTGCGGGCCCGATCGACAATGCAGACGATCAACGACAAGTCAGCGCTGAAACGATGTTGGCTGTTATCGGCTGGCAACGTGTCACTGACCTGCCAGTTAAGAAAGTCTTTACCGACAAAAACATCGTTGCACGGCTGGCTGTAGACGGCACCGGTTGCCTGCTTGTGCAAATTGGCGCACTCGATAACGGCATCCATCATCGAATCGACGGCATTATCAGGCAGTAACACCTGCAGAATTTTCTTGGCCGGACTGATTGGCGGTAAGTATTTTTGCAACCAGTTATCTTTCAATAGAGTCCCACGGGCTTGCCAAATCAGGGCGCCGAAGCCAGCAGGCTGCAAAACTTCCGCGATCACCCGGCGACTGACGCCGGTCGGTAACATCGCGGTGACGATTGACGCAGGTTGGTTAGATTTGAACATCGCTTAAGCCGTCGCAGGAGTGGAAGCGGGTGTCGGTTCAGGCTGCGTAGCCGCGGCTTCGCGGCGGCGGGTAACCAGGCCGACGGCGAGAACGGTCATGATGGGTCCGACAGATGCCAACGCCAGAATGCCGAATCCATCGGTGACACCGGGAATATTGCCACCGATGCCAAGACCCATGGCCAGTACTAGTGGCACCGTTATTGGGCCTGTGGTAACACCGGCACTGTCCCAACCGAAATTAACGAACGAATGCGGTGAGATCAGCGTCAGAAGAAGAACCAGGCTGTACGCCGGTAGCAGCATCGCGAACAGCGGTATATGAAACGCCATCTTGATGACGCCAGCAGCGATGCCGACGCCCACGCCAACCGCGACGCTCTGCATTAGCAGCTTCTTGCGAAACGCGCCGGCTGTTATCCGTTCGACGGTATCGCCGAGCGCGTTCAACGCCGGCTCGGCCAATGTCGCCCCATAGCCCAAGAAGAACGCGAAACCGACGGCGAGTAGCTTGCCGGCAAGACCGTCGAATAAGGGTCCGACTGCGCTATCGCCACGCCACGGAACGATCGTTGCGAAGGATGCTGGAATGTTACTGCCAAGTTGAGCGCCGAGTGGCGTTAGCCCGAGTGCGATACCCAAACCGAACAAGGCCATTCCTGTTAAGGCGAATGCGACTCCAATACCAACATCTTGATCGGGGCGCAGCCGTTGCCGAACGACGAGACGCAATACGATATACAGAAACAGACAGAGTGGAATGATCGCCCGGAGCGCATCGAGCAGCGCTGTCTTTAGTTGCGGCAGAAACTCTTTGGTTGTGTCCCAACTTTCATCGCCGAACCAGGCGGTGTTCTGCGGACGTTGCCGCGTCACAACAATACGCGGCTCATTGATAACGAGCGCGCCGTTCTCAAGCTTCGGCTCACCGCCAACGAAACGGATTTTTGAGTTGGCCGGTAGCTCACCTGAATCGCGATAACGACGTAAGTCGTGAACGCTAAAGTACTCCGGGACGAGCTCGGGCTGCGGTACCGTTGCTTCGTTTTCGGCGACGAGAGTTGGTAGCGGCTGGCCGTTGCTCGCACCGACATAGTCTTCGGCACTGTAGTGATACAACGCCAATAATTGAACCGCGAGGATAGGAAACAGCGACGCGAGCGTTACGATACCAAAGCCTGTGTGGCCACCGCCGCCACTCGACACAACACGGCAAACGCCGATACCCAGCGCCAAAACCAACGGCACGGTCACCGGCCCGGTCGTCACGGCTCCGCAATCCCAGGCGAGCCCGAGAACGTCGTTCAACACGGGTACTTGGTAGAAAAAATACGAAATGACCAGCAAAACCATGACGCTAGGTACTGCCAGTAGCTTCAACGGCCAGCCATAAAAGAAGCGTAAGACACCCAGCATGACGGCCAGCCCAACGCCAACGCCGACCGACGCGACAAGTTGGCCGGAAAACTCATTGAGTAAGCTGTACAACAGTGGCGCTTTGGATGCGGAGACGCCACTGCCCGCCGCTTTCAGTACAGCGATCGCGGGCTCTGCGAAAGTGGCTCCACCACCGAGCAGGAAAGCGAACGCGAGTATGGTCGGCAATCGAGATGTCTTCGGCAATAGGCCACCAATTGTCTCGCCGAGCGGCATCAACCCGAGGCGTAGGCCCTCCATGAAGAACATCAAACCGATCGCGACGACCAAGATCCCCGTGGAGATCATCGCGGCGAAGACGATCGGTAGGTTCAACACCAAGGCTTGAAATAGCAACAGATAGGCAACGATGAACCAGATGCCTTGCAATTGTTCCAAGAAGTTGCGCCGCACGTACGGCCACAGAACACGCCAGGTGTCGCGCATGCTGAGTCGATAGCGGTCCGATGTCACAGCCGTTGTCATGGTTAGTCGAAGCATTGCCGATATTCGGTTCTTATCGGCGAATCAACGATTTGCTGTAATCCTGGCCAGCTAGTTTGAGACTTAGGTACCTAACGCCATGCAGCGACCCAAGCGAATACCGCCAGGCCCGGGGCAGGAATCAGTCTGGGACTATCCGCGCCCGCCCGCCTGCGAGCCTGTGAAAGAGCGCTTACGTATCGTTTTCGCCGATCGGGAGATCGCCGCAACGAACCGCGGCTACCGCATCCTGGAAACTTCGCACCCACCCGTCTATTACCTGCCGCCCGAGGCGTTCGTGGCGGGCAGTTTAGAACCGGCTGCTGGCCGGTCGTTCTGCGAGTTCAAGGGTGAAGCGGTTTACTGGGATGTTATCGCCGGCGAACGCCGAGCGTCGCGTGCCGCATGGAGTTACCCCAGCCCGGTCGCTAGATATACATCGCTTCGCGATCATATCGCCGTCTATGCCTCGCGCATGGACCAGTGTTGGGTCGGCGACGAGCGTGTCCAGGCACAGAGCGGTGACTTTTATGGCGGTTGGATAACGACGAACATCGTCGGCCCGTTTAAAGGGGGCGACGGCACCTGGGGCTGGTAGGCGCAGGCTAACTGGGGTCTGCGTCGGCGAGTACCAATAAGTCCGGGATAATTTTCCGAAACGGAAAAAATCCGCGGGTCGCGTGCGGCCAAGCCGCCTCGTCCCAGCGCCTTAGCGGATTGGCTAGGCGGATGTCGCGTTTGCCCAATCGGTTCGCCAAGTCGGTCAAAAGATCGGCCGATGGACCGACCGGTGTATACGGCATGATTACTTGACGAAGCTGCTGGGCTTCCGCCCACGCGATAATGGCGTCGCTGTCTGCGACAGTTTGCGGCACCAAGCCCAGCCGTCCCTCAATGGACTGGGCGCTATCGTTCGATAGAGCGGTCACAAACTGGGCGACGTTGCTAGCAACACCCGTGTCGGTCCGAGCGTTAACGCTGTTCAGCATGGCGACGCTCGCGATCTGCGCACCGGCGATGGCCGGCCACGGCGAAAAGTCATCGTCCGTGATCAGCAACCCGCTAGTTAGACCGGGTCGCAGGGCGACAACGACGAAATCCCGCCGCGGCGTCGGTGGCTCGATCCACGGTAACGGCTCGGCGGTTTCGGCTAAGCCGGTTATGGACCCGAATCGACCCTCGGTATAGCGAGCGATGTTGTCTGCTCGTGCGAGGTAGGTCTTGCCGCGCGTCTGCAGCCCACCTACCCAGCGCCAAGACAGCGTATTGGATGCCGCATCCCCATCCAGCAGATGACGCAAGAAAAATTCTGCCCCAAGTTGCCAAGGTAGCCGCAGCGTGAAAATCCAGATACTCGCAAACCACATACGCGCGTGGTTGTGCAGATAACCAGTAGCGATCAGCTCGTTCACCCACGCATCGAAACAAGCGATACCCGACTTGCCTGCAATGGCGGCTTGGTAGTCACTCTCTTCGGTCGCCGTGAGCTCGGCGTGCGC
>JBCDIL010000027.1:0-49603 GCA_038749025.1 Pseudomonadota bacterium
TCGGTGACGTTCACAGAGACAACGCCAAAGTCGCCGTCGCGGCGGAAGAACGGCCGTAGTTGCACGTCGTAGGTCGACTCGGCGGTGTTGACGTCAACGAGCGGGCCACGAACGCGAACGTCTTTCTCGTCGACCGGCTCGATGTCGGCGACGATAATCGGTTCGGCGACAACGCTAACGGGATCGGTGCTGACATCGACGCTATGCGATGCGCCTAAGTCAAAGTCGACGACCAGCAACGAGGCTGTGCCTCGCGTAATCCGTACCGGGTCGTCATCGGCTAGCGTGACGGAGAGGTCGAATGTGGTCAGTGGGCTGCCGGCCGAATCGGTGACCGTCGCTGGCGCAGCGGCGCCGTCTTTTTCGACCAAAATCTCCGCGTTGGAGTAGTCGATCGTAATCGTGCCGGCGACGTAATTGCCGGGAGGTAGATTACGAACACTAACAAATTCAGTTAATTCAACATAATCCGTAAAGTCGATTCGAGTAGAGTTCGGCAATGTCTCCACCGTGTCGCCATTGGCGCGTTCTAGCGACAGAGAGACAACGTCGACGGTGTATGTGAGAAAGTCGCCGTCGGCATCGGTAACTGCGAGGTACAACACACCGCATTGATCGGCGGTCGTGGCATCGTCAGGGTCACAAGAAACCGTTGCGACGGGTGGCGTGGTGTCGGTGATGGGTGTTGATCCGCCGCCACCGCAGGCGGCCAAGGCCGCGACAGTGGCTGCGAGGCCCAGCCGCATCGCAAGGCGGGTGGGGCTGAGGGTCGACGGGAGCGAGGTCATTGCAAGTCTCCGGGTGAGTTAGGATGTCTTCGCGAATAACGGGTAGTAACGCGGCGCGTTGACAAGCGCGTAGGAATCGTCAGGCGCTTCAAATTGGGCGCACGTAAATGAGTAGTTGGATCAGGTGCTTAGCTTGTTTTCTTTCGAAATCATGTCAAACTTTGCCAACGATGTAGCGCTGATGAGGGCGTTTGGTTTGGGAATGATTTGCCAATGACGGACACGCTAAGCAGTCTGTCAATGGACGCCAGTCAGGTTTTGGCGCAACGCCAGGACTCAACGACCGCTACGAGTATTGGGGTCGACGCGCTGTACACGCAGCTAGCCGTCGATTTATTGTCACTAAATCCTGCTGACGTTAATCAAGGCATCGCGGAGGTGGTAACGACGCTCGTTAACGCGACCGGTGTTGATGCTGCGTTTGTTGCGTTACCGGATGACAACAGTGCCGCGATCGGTGCCGTACTGATGCATCGCACTGGTTTCGCCAATTTGCAAATCGACCTGTTACGTGGTCACCAATACAGCGACCTGAAATGGTTAATGCGCTCAGTCATGTCGGGCCGGTTACTTGAGATCCGTGATTCGCAGGCCGACAAGTACGCTGCTGTCAATGAAGTGCAACGCATCGCTGGTTTAGGCATCGGTTCGTTACTGGCCATCGGCTTTCGGTATCGACCGGACCGGCCGTGCGGAATTTTGGCGTTAGCGAACAACGCAGCCTGCCCAGAATGGGATGCCAACCTAAAACTACTGCTCAAATTGTTGGGCGCAGCGATGGAAGCGGGCATGCGCCACATTGCCGTTAGTACCGAGTTGGCGGAGCTGCAAGAGAAGAGTGATCTCGTCACGCTAACCGCCAACGACGGGATCTGGGATTTCGACGGGCTGTCGAAGCAAGTGAATTTTTCCGACCGCTGGCGTTCGATGCTCGGCTATGACGAGGAGGGCGTAGAGATTACGCCCGACTGGTATCGCTTGGTACACCCAGACGACATGGCCCGTGTTCAAAGCTTGATGCGTGACCATCTCGACGGCAAAACCGAAGTGTTCGAGTCGGTTCACCGCATGCGCCATTGCAATGGCGAATGGCGGTGGATGATTTCGCGGGCTAAAGCCGTTCAAGATGGGAAAGGTCGCCTGCGCCGCTTGGTCGGTGCCGAAATGGATATCACCGAGCGCAAGCTCTACGAGGACGCGCTATTTCGTGAGAAAGAGAGCGCGCAAATCACGCTACAGTCGATCGGTGATGGCGTTGTCACGACAGATGCCGATTGCACGGTCGAGTACGTTAACCCGGTTGCTGAAGAACTAACCGGTTGGAAAGTGGATGACGCATCGGGCCGTACCATTGATGACATCTTCCGTGGTTTCCACGAAGAGACCTGCGAGCCGCTTGAGAACCCGCTAGCCGTCGCAATTCGGCGTAACCGCTCGATTAAATCGGTTCGCCCGACTTTGTTGATTCGACGTGACGGTAATGAGCTTTACATCGAGAGCACGGCCTCACCGATTCGTGATGGCAAGGGCGAGGTGACCGGTGGCGTGCTGGTATTCCACGACGTTAGTGAGTCGCGCGAGTTAAACCGTCGCCTTAGCTACCACGCCAGTCACGACATTCTGACGGGGCTCGTTAACCGCCGCGAGTTTGAGAATCGTCTCGAACGGGCACTGAAGAGCGCAAAAGCTCGCGAGACGGAATACGCGCTGGTCTATCTGGATCTCGATCAATTTAAAATCGTTAACGACTCGTGCGGTCACAGTGCCGGCGATGCCTTATTAGGGCAACTCGGCGCACTACTAAAATCGAAAATCCGTTGGCGCGATACGCTCGCCCGTCTCGGTGGCGATGAGTTCGGCGTGTTGCTGGAAAGCTGCACCGTCGATGAAGCGATGCGTACGGCCGAGGAACTTCGCGAGAGCGTCGGGAACTACAAGTTTGTTTGGGACGATCGCAGCTTCCGCCTCGGCGTTAGCATCGGTGTCGTACCGATCAAGGCAGATAACAGTGACGTTGCCGAGCTGCTATCGGCCGCGGATAGCGCCTGCGCCGCGGCTAAGGAGGCCGGCCGCAATCGCATCCACAGCTACCACGAAAACGACATCGACTTGATGCGCCGCCGCCGCGAGCAACAATGGGCAGCGCGTATCAATAACGCACTCGAAGAGAATCGCTTCGAGATTTTCCGCCAGACGATTCTGCCATTACAGGAATCGGAGACTGGCGAGCATTACGAGTTACTGCTTCGTATGCGTGACGAGCAAGGATCGTTGGTATCGCCAGAACTCTTTATCGCGGCCGCCGAGCGCTACGGCATTACGCCAAACATCGATCGCTGGGTTATCTCTAATGCACTTCGCTGGTTGGTCTCAGAAGCGGACGAGCGGGAGCGCCTGGCACTGTGTTCGATTAACTTGTCGGGCCAAAGCCTCAGCGACGAGAAATTCTTACCGTTCGTTATCGATCAGTTCCAGACAAGCGGTATTGATCCGCAGAAGATCTGTTTCGAGATTACCGAAACGGCAGCGGTGGCTAGTTACTCGCAAGCGAACCGTTTCATCCAGTCGCTGAAAGAGCTCGGCTGTAAGTTCGCGCTTGACGACTTCGGAACAGGGCACGCGTCATTCGCGTATTTGAAGCACTTTGCGGTGGATTACCTGAAGATCGATGGCAGCTTCGTCAAAGAGATGTTGCACGACCCGATCGATCGCGAAATGGTTCGTTCGATTAATGAGATTGGGCACCTCACCGGTAAACGCACGATCGCCGAGTTCGCCGAGAACCAGGAGATCATCACGATGCTCCGCGGGATGGGTATCGACTACGCGCAAGGCTACGGCGTGTCGGAGCCGAAGAAGGTTCTACAGGCGATCGCATAAAGCGCCGAGAACGACCGGCATTCGGTTTGCCTATTCGCTCGTTGTTTAATCCAAACGAGACGCTCCCCCTTCTGATTGGATTTCTGTCAACCCATCGGCGCTGGCGAAAAACCCCTTAATTCGTCCTGAAAAGCTGACATGTATATGGCTTGTAATTAATTAGACAACCGATTAATATTAATTTCAATTAGATGGCCGCCTAATTAATGGCGGCGTGCTTTGTTTCGAAGGGGGTAGAAAATATGTCTGTTGAACAGCTACCGGCCGGGCAAGTTCGAGCGGTCACAGCGGGAGAAATTGACCATTACAACGAACATGGGGTCGTACATTTATCGGGTATTCTTGATGTGGATTTGGTCACCCGTATGGAGCAAGTCTTCATGGAAGTCATGGTTACCGAAGCGAACGGACTCGCCAGTTCGGATTTTGAGGAACTGGCGAAAGGTCTTGAAGCTCAGGGTCTCAAGATCCTCACTGAAAAGAGCGACGAGACCGCATCACCCATCAAAGACAAGGGCAAATTCAAAGCGGGCAGTTTCAACTGCTACAACTATCCATCTCTAGATAAGCTTGGAAAACAGGCGCCGTTCGGGCGGATAGCGGCCGAACTGATGGGCGCCAACCGAATCTGCTTTTACGGCGATCAGCTTTTTTGGAAGCAGCCTAACTCACGACAACGCACGGCGTTCCATCAGGACGCTACTTATTTCCATCTTGAAGGCGAGCAGTGCTGCACATTTTGGATGCCAATGGAAAAAGTGGACAGAGAAAACGGCATGATGGGATACGCCAAAGGCTCGCATCGGGGGGAGCTTTACAAGCCAAACGTTTTTGTAAGCCAGGCTCCGTTCCCCGGTTCCGAGGGAAAACCGCTTCCTGATGTTGAAGGGAATGAAGAGAAGTACAACGTGGTCTATTACCCTGCAGAGCCCGGCGATATTATCGTTCATAATGTCAAGACTTGGCATGGGTCGACCGGTAACATCAGCCTAAGCCGCCACCGTCGTGCGCTGACGCTACGCTATCTTGGCGATGACATTCGGTACCTAGAACGCTCTGGCACACCACCAGACTCACCGAAGAGTGCGAGCCTTCGTGACGGCGACTCTATAGAATGTGAAGAATTCCCATTAATGTGGACTAGCGAGGAGGGCTTTCTGGCGTAGGTCTAAGTCGCTAATCGGATCATGCCAAGAATGGTCACAGCTTACCGCTGCGGCGAGTAACAAGAGCCGACAGTGAACACTCAGCAAGTATCTCGTCGTCGCGGCCGTCCTCAAAGCCATGAGGCGGCAGTATCGCGCGATCAAATCCTTCACGCCGCTATTAATGCGTTTGCGGCTTCGAGCTATGAAGCCATGTCCATTCGTGCACTCACTCGGGAGCTGCGCGTAAGCCACGGTCTTATTCACCACTACTTCAGCTCTAAGCGCGAACTCTGGGAGGCTTGTGTCGATGTCTATTTTCGGGCACTTCGAGACAAAATGATTGCCTTGGCACCGGTTCAGGAGAAACCCATACCCCCAGCAGAAGCCGCACGGGAGTTTATCCGGGTTTCAGTAAGACTCTCTGCACGATTCCCCGGCTGTGTGCGAATTCTACTGGATGAAGGCGCCCGAGGAGGCGAGCGTCTTGATTACCTGTTATCAAAGTACCTTGATCCTATTGGTAAGGCATGGATGCACGCCATAGAGCAGCTGGACGAGAGCGCAGGCATAACATCCCCTGATGGCAGGACACTATTTTTCCTGATCATATTTGGTGGTTCTATTCCGTTCTTTGCGCCGGCCCTGTCCGCGCATTTTGAAGGTGAACCCTTGCAGTCCGAAGAGGCCATTGAACGCCATGCCGAACGGGTAGCCGGTTTGCTGGTTGATGGCATTCGATCGCGCCCCGAGGATCACTAGTTTCCCAGCCCCTAACTAGGGTTGTTGCTAGATTCCAGTCGATGCTTCCTTGCGGCGTCACTTCTCCGTATCGGGTAGCGACCCCATTGCCGCCGCGATAGTGATTCCGCGCTTGGCTTACCCTCGCAGTCCCCGGTATGGCGTAAGCAACGAGGGGAACTGAGAACACTTGTTTCTGGAGTAAGAACTGACCTCCCTGATTTCTTAGGGCCACGGTGATCTAGAACAGGGTCTGTTGTGATGCCATTGCTGGCAAAGGCAAAACGTTCTTACTCTGGCGGATGGGTGATGCTAAGGACCTCGGACTCTTGCTCGTTTTCGTGTGCCTTTTAATGACCCACACTGAAGTTGATCGTACCTTTTGCGGGTAGTGCCTCAGTACAACCGCGGTCTTTTGCGGACCGTTGAAGTCGCTGTGCTCAGAGGGCGATGCGTGACTTTGTCGTAGACACCGCGCGTAAACGGCTTCCGTGCTTTACCGTCGCCGCAATCCTGGCATTCAAATACTTCCGGCATCAGCGCCCATCGGCAACCCTTCAATGACGTGGCCGACAACGCGGATTGTCGAACAGAGTCGGGTACTACACAGACCCTTTATTCAGCACAAAAAATAGCCGGTTCTGTTTTAGCAAGGCTGCCATGAGTGCATGATCGACTCTCGACTAACGGTTGTCGGTCCACAAGTTACTGGCTCGATAAACCTCGAATTCCCTAACGGCAAATCTCTATTCGGTATACTCCCAGTGCTTACGGACGGGCGACGACGCCCGCTCACAGTCTCGGAGTTTTAACGGCCCGACCACGAAAGCGGCTTTCACGAGGGTGCTATGAACCATGATTTGAGTTCAGTCGAATCGACGCTTAGGCAGTATGGATCGGCGTGCAACAACGGAGATTTCGAGACGTGGATTGCGCTGTGGGACGAAAACGGTCGGCAAATGCCTCCGGATGCACCAACGAGAGTAGGGGTGGCAGCTATCGGTGAGGCAATGCAGCCGGTCTTCGCTGCGATGATAATCGAGTTCAAGTTACTCAGTGTCGATGAAGTTACAGTCTTCGGTGACATCGCAGTGACCCGTTGTACCTACTCGATACACGTAACACCGAAAGAGGGCGGGGAGACCGTTGCGGTTATGGCCAACGGCAAAGCACTAACTCTGTTTCGAAGGCAGAGTGACCACGGTTGGAAGATCATTTACGACAGTTTTAACTCAAATACATCGTTGGCGGGTTAAGACTACCTAGCTGCGTGCTAGGGGCGCATCGTTTGTTTCGTTCACGTTCTTACAGTCGAATGATGTTACGAGGGTGATCGAGGCCGAACGAAATCGTAATGCGATCATTGCAATTGGAACGATTTGTACCCTGAAACTCACTGAATATGAGCGGTTAGTTGAATTCAACACGCGTTATAGGAGTAGCTGCGATTGTCGCTAGTATCGCGATCATCGGTTTCTCTTTGTATTCTGCGAGAAAAGATGACGGCGTACTGCGATCGGCCGACACTTATGTCGATACGCCGATCGATACCTCGATTGACGAAGTACGGGTTCCTAAGCCGGAGCAAGCGACTACAGAGGTCATCCTGGGGAACGGTGGGTTGGCGAAAATCCAGCTCGAATCAACGAAATTTAGAAAGCGCTTTAGTTTACGAGAAGCGCACATTGGATCCATCGAGTTCGTTGCCGGTGAATTTGATCCAGAAATGGCCGCTCTACGTCGCCAAGCGAAAGATCCGACTGGCCGAGCGCACTTCATCGAGGCTGTCGAAGCCAACAGTCCACTCGCTGCGGCTGTGTTCCTAGATTCGTGGAGAGCCTGCGATAGGGCAGGTGTAGCACAGACCTCGCAAGAGGACCTACTAGAGCAGTTCGATCGCGGTGAGCATCCGGCTAGTGCCTATGTGGATAGACGTGGATTCGCTGATAACATTGCGAAGCAGTTTGCTGAGTGTTCATCGTTTTCGGCGCCTTTGAGAGAGTTAGCAAAGCAGGTCATTACCGCGGAGTCGCCGACAAACAGACATGTAGGCGTACTTAAAGCCGTTGTTCGCAATCGATCTCAGTTCAAACCGTCGGAGTTACTCGCCTCTTCAGACGAGCTTTGGGTCAGAGGTCATGTCGCTGGATTGACGGGGTTGCATAAGTATTACTCCGCCATTGAGAGCCCGTCTGGCGACGAAGCTCAGCTCGCGTTGGCGTACGGCTTAGCAGAAGCTGCTATCAATTTCGCGCTGTACGATGGGTTGGACCAATCCGGCGTAGAGCTAGTTCAGCAGAAGCTTGTTGAGCAACAGGCTGGTCTGATGCGGTCTGCGGACCCAAGCCTCGTGACTAGAAGTCTATTGATGGCGGAGGCGATGATCGAAGGGAATCCAAAGTGCTGTATCTTTTGAACGACCGTCGTATCACGTACCGTCGGTCTTCGCGAACTCTTGCGCGTGATCGAACAGTAACGTGATGATAAGCCAACGCCGGTTTGTAGCTTCTCGCACGTCGGTACGGTTTTAGCAAAGACAACGGTTACTCTTTTTTCACAGATGACGATACTCTCACCTGCCGAAGTCAGCCGGGTTATTGAGATGGCCTGGGAGGACCGTACACCGTTTGACGCTATTGCTGCGAATTTCGGGTTGTCCGAGGCGGATGTGATTCAAGTGATGCGACGCGAGCTTTCTAACAGCGCATTCAAACGCTGGCGGGCGAGGGTGAGCGGTCGAAATACGAAGCACGCACAGAAACGCCCTGCGGGCGTTAGTCGGCACCAGTCGAGCACGCACAATAAGGCGAATCGCTAGCATGGCGTCGTCGCAGCAATGCCAAACCAAGGTTGGTTTAATCCGAAGTCGCTCGGCCCCGAAAAATGCGTCGCTACCGGTCCGACTTCACAAGCGCATTAAGTGCACGATACACGCCGGTAGGTATTGATTACACAAGGAATAAGTTCTTATTTTACGCAAGCAGAGTGGTTCAACGAGTTCCGTCCTTGCATTGATAGCCGTGCTGTTCGGAGTTGCATGCACGGCATCCAAGGTTGCGGACTTAGTGGTTTACTGGTCCGGTACCACTGAGTTTGACTACCGCGTGGATATGATGAACCTGTCGATCGACCAGGCAAGAGGCGAACTGTTGACTTGCGGCTGTATTGGTGCTGGCGAAGGCTTCGTGAACGAGCCTCTTTTCTTGCTTGGAGACTACTACTTTTTCCCGAGGTTCATGAGGCAGAAATCGGGACTATCGATCACCGGTTTCTACGTGAACGGACGCAATGGGACGATCGAATACAGAGTTGCGGAGGGATCGGTCGGTAATGGTAAGGGCAAGATTCCCGAATCGATTTTTGTCGAGGTAAGTACCCTTCAGAACGGGTCGTATGTTGACGGTCAGCTGTCAAGCGATCGGTAAGCTCGCGTCCTCGAGCATTTTCATCGACCGAATACACGTCAGTCATCAGCGACACAACGAGCGATCATCGCTAAGTGGTGGTATGCAGGTCTCGGATACGTCCCGTGCGACAAATCCAAGATGTACAGGCTACCAAGGACTATTCTGCGCCGTTGCACGCTCTTGGGCACGAAGTTCCGCTTCGGCCTCGGCGAGCAGCCGCTGCGAGTTAACGAGCTCACCGTTAAGTTCACCTAAGCGCTCGCTGGCGGTTTTGAGATCAACCAACAAACCCACCCGTTCCTCCGGTGTTGTCTCAGCGGCGATCAGTGCTTTTTCGATATCGGCGATTGCAAGACGTTGTGCATCGATATCGCGCTGGGCGCGATCAACCAATGCTGCAGCGCGGTTAACTTCACGCCGTAGTTCAAAAATCACTCGCCCGGCACGGTAACCCTCAAGAAACCCAAACTCATCGAAGTCACCGCAAACGCTTTGGTATTCGGCGCCGCTTAGCCCAACCCGGTAACCGTTTGCGGGGCGGCAGTATTCGGTAAGCCCGGCGCGGCGGCCGTTCTCATAAGCGAGGCGGTCGGGTACGACGCCAGCGTCAGCGCAATCGCGGCGGTAGTTGCCGATGGCGGCGCCGCTGCGGCCAACGACGCCGTCCTCGTAGCCAATGGTTTCCCAATCGGCTGTTTGGCATTCGGTCACACTCATCCCGGAGCAACCGGCAACGATAAGGGCGAATAGCGCCAATGCAATCGGACGCAGTCTAGTGATCGTATCCATACCTGCAGCGTAGCGATTAGGTCCGCTAACTGCCGTGAGGCAGATCACATTGATCGGGTAATCGCGACGTTAGGTGTTTTGTGAAAGAAACAGCCAGGTCTCAACCACAGTATCCGGGTTGAGCGACAAGCTGTTAATGCCAAGCTCATGCAACCACAAAGCAAGATCAGGGTGGTCGGATGGACCCTGACCGCAGATGCCAACGTACTTGTCTTGGGCGCGGCACGCCTTGATTGTGAGTTCCAACAAGGCCTTCACAGCCGGATCGCGTTCATCGAACAACTCGGCGATAAGGCCCGAGTCGCGGTCGAGTCCGAGTGCGAGCTGAGTCATGTCGTTCGAGCCGATCGACATGCCGTCGAAATGCTCGAGGTACTGATCAGCCAGCAAGGCGTTGGTCGGTAGCTCCGACATCATGATCAGCCGCAGGCCATTCTCGCCGCGGGCGAGGCCTTGGCGAGCGAGTAGCTCGGTCACCTGCTTCGCTTGATCAACCGTGCGGACGAACGGCACCATGACTTCGACGTTATCGAGGCCCATTGTTTCGCGAACCCGTTTCAGCGCGCGGCACTCGAGCTCAAAGCACGGCTGGAACTCAGGGTCTAGGTAACGCGCCGCGCCGCGAAAACCCAGCATCGGGTTCTCTTCGGATGGCTCGTAAGTCGATCCGCCAATCAGGTTGGCATACTCGTTACTCTTAAAGTCGGAAAGGCGAACGATCACGGGCTCCGGGTGGAATGCCGCTGCTATCGAGCCGATCCCTTCGGTTAGCTTGCGCACGTAGAACTCGACCGGATCATCGTAGCCAGCCATTTGTTCGTCGATGGCTTCGCGCACATCGCGGCTCTGTTCGCCGTACTCGAGCAGGGCGCGCGGATGCACGCCGATCATACGGTTGATAATGAACTCCAGGCGAGCCAGCCCGACACCGCTATTCGGAATGCGCGAAAAGGCGAACGCGCGGTCTGGATTGCCAACGTTCATCATGATTTTTACCGGGATATCCGGCAGCGTATCGAGTTCGATTTGCTGGCGCTCGTAGTCGAGCTTGCCTTCGTAGACGAAGCCTTGATCGCCTTCGGCACAAGAAACCGTAACTTCACTGCCGTCGGCAACGGATTCGGTCGCATCGCCGCAGCCGACAACCGCCGGAATACCGAGTTCGCGCGCAATAATTGCCGCGTGACACGTTCGACCACCGCGGTTGGTAACGATGGCGGAGGCGCGTTTCATCACCGGCTCCCAATCTGGATCGGTCATGTCAGAGACCAACACATCGCCAGACTGCACGCGTGCCATTTCGTCGATCGACCGTATGACCCGCACCGTGCCACTGCCGATGCGTTGGCCGATCGAGCGCCCGCTGGTAACGACGCGTGAGCGTGCTTTCAGCGTAAAGCGTTGCAGCGTGCGACCGCTGCGGCTTTGCACGGTTTCCGGGCGAGCCTGCAGTATGTAGATCTTGCCGTCTTCGCCGTCTTTGCCCCATTCGATATCCATGGGCCGGCCGTAGTGTTCTTCAATGATCAGCGCTTGGCGGGCGAGTTCTAGAACATCGTCGTCATCGATGGAGAAGCGTTGGCTGTCGCCATCGTCAACGTCGACGGTCTCAACGGTGTGACCTGGGCGAGGGTTGTCGCTGTAAACCATCTTGATCGACTTACCGCCCAGGTTCTTGCGAACTATCGATTCGAGGTTGCGACGCAGTGACGGTTTGTAAACGTAAAACTCGTCGGGATTTACTGCCCCTTGAACGACAGTCTCACCGAGACCGTATGAGGCGGTGATGAAGACCAGATCTTCAAAGCCCGACTCGGTATCAAGCGTAAACATGACGCCGCTTGAACCAACATCGCTGCGTACCATGAATTGGATGCCGGCCGACAGCGCGACCTGCGCATGATCGAAGCCTTGGTGAACGCGATACGCAATGGCGCGGTCGTTAAAGAGCGAGGCGAACACCTGGCGAATCGCCTCGAGTGTTCGATCGAGCCCACGAACGTTCAGAAACGTCTCTTGCTGACCAGCGAACGAGGCGTCTGGGAGATCTTCGGCCGTTGCTGATGAGCGAACGGCCACGGCGATGTCTCGACCGTCGGCCATTTCTCGATAGGCGAGTGAAATCTCCTCTTGCAAACGAACTGGCATTGGCGCCGCCTCGATCCAGCCACGAATGTCAGCACCTGCGCTGGTCAGGGCTTGGATATCGTCAACGTCAAGATCGGCCAGTCGCTGGCGGATTTTCGCGTCAAGGCCATCGTGTTGCATCATGTCGCGGTACGCGGTCGCCGTCGTCGCAAATCCCCCCGGCACACTGACGCCGAGGTCATTAAGATGGCTAATCATCTCGCCAAGCGACGCATTCTTGCCGCCCACCGATTCGACATCGCCAATACCTAGTTCCTGCAACGGAATGACGTACCGGTCCACGCTGGTTATCCTTGTTTTATTGCGCCAGAGCGGCACAATCGTGTCAGAAACGGCATCGAACCTGTAGCGTCACGTTGAGAATTTATGGACCAACGCACAGTCTTTTTTCTTTCTGACCAGACCGGCGTCACAGCGGAGACGCTGGGCCATAGTCTTTTAACGCAGTTCGATAGCGGCAGTTTTCGGCAAGTGACTCTGCCATTTATCGATACTGAAGACAAGGCACGGGGCGCTGTCATTCGGATAAACCGAGCGGCCGATGCGGATGGTGTTCGACCGATCGTGTTTTCGAGTCTCATCCACGACCCGCTACGGGAGATCGTGAAGACCGCGCGCGGGTTATACCTCGATATCTTTGATGCATTTGTCGTCACACTCGAACAAGAGCTAGGCCAGCCGGCATCGCATGTGACCGGTAAAGCGCATGGTATGAGTGACGTAAACACGTATATGAAGCGCATCGAAGCGACCAATTACGCATTGGCGAATGACGATGGCGGGGCGATTCGCGACTACGAGCAAGCCGATGTGATTTTGATGGGTGTCTCACGCTCGGGTAAGACGCCAACGTGCCTGTATCTTGCCATGCAATACGGTGTCTATGCCGCCAATTTCCCACTCACCGAAGAAGAGTTCGAGAGCGGCAAATTGCCTGAAAAAGTTCTGGCCAACCGGGGCAAGCTGTTCGGTTTGACCATCTCCCCCAACCGACTTCGGCAGATTCGCAAAGAACGGCGCGCCGTGGGCCGGTATGCGAGTGCTCAGCAGGTGCGATTCGAATTACGCGAAGCAGAACGGCTGTTTAAGCGCTACGCGATTCC
This sequence comes from Pseudomonadota bacterium, assembly GCA_038749025.1. Classification (GTDB taxonomy): domain Bacteria; phylum Pseudomonadota; class Gammaproteobacteria; order Steroidobacterales; family Woeseiaceae; genus JBCAXA01. The sequence goes on from JBCDIL010000027.1 coordinate 13,002, forward strand.
CTATGTCGATACCAGTGAGTTCTCGATCGAAGAGATCGCTGGCCGGATTCTTGAAACGACCGGTGTAGAGCGCCGCGTTCGGCCTTAACGATCTGTGCATACGCCTGTAAAACCAGACTGTCAAGCGTCGAAAAATTGCAACAATAAACGTGATTACAGGCGCGGTTTTCAGAGCGACGGCTGTGCTATATTTTTTCCATGGTAATCGACAGCCTCATCGTTCCGCAGACGATTATTGAGCCGCGAAGTTTCGCGGGTCTCATTACGCTGTACGAAAGCAACTACATTCGTCTACGCGAATTGTTTGAAGACGTGCTCGTTTTCGAAGGTGAACGAACGTCGTCCGTTCCGGGCGATCCGGACCTCTACGCCACATTAATAGAGCGCACGACCTACACCGTCACCTTTACACTGAGTTATCGGTTCGCCGACGCTGATAATGGCTCGGCCATCGACGAGCCGGGAATGACCATCCGCGTTTACCTCGATGCAAACCTGGCCGAGTCTATGGCGTTGTCCGAGCGCTACGTTCAGCGTCTGCTCGGCCCGTCGGCACGGGCGCAATTTCGCGAACTGGATTCGCGCTGGGCCCGCAACTCGATGCTGAATAAGTGGTTCGAATACCTGTCCGACTGCGGTCATCGGCTCTAAATCACGGCCCGCGGCGGCCATTCTCGGCGTGAAAGTGCCAAATAGCGCAACGTAACAACGCTATTCGCCACCTATCATTTCCGAATGATTGGCCGTCGTTCAGTCCGTTTCACATAATGGCTCGCCTAATGGATGCGCTCCGGCCAGTACCCGTGCTTGGGCAGCAACGCGGCGGTAACGCCGATGATCGCTTGCACGAGTTGTACTGGAATCGAGCCCAGCTCAAAAAAGAATTCGCGGCCCTACGCAAGGAACGCTTCAAGTTGTTGGATGCGCTTACGGAGGAAGAGGGCCGAAGTGCGCGACTGCGCCAGAAACTGGAGTTTTTGGAAGACGTTCTTGCTGACCCAGATACCGCTAATAACGCCGTTGTTTTCTACACACTGCGCAAACTATGGGCACGGTGTGCGCAGCGATTGGTTGCTCTGTCGGGTGAGTTACGCGCACAACGCGAAGCGCATGCAACGAAGCAGCTGCGGGCGAAATTTTTGGCGCAGCGCCAAGCGACCGTCCAGCAAATAGGCCGCCAAATCGAAGCGGTGCAAGCCGAGACCGACAGTGTAGAACAGCAAATCGATGCACTCGGTCGGCAAATCGACGATGCCGGTGGATGGCTGTCACTGCTGCGTCGTCGTCGTTTACAGGCCGAACTGGGTTCGACTCGCGAACGCCATGGCGAACTCACCGGTGAGCGACAAGCACTGGAAGATGCACGGGCGGTCGAGGCGGCGCGTAACGTACCCGAGTTTGAAAACCTCGATATTGAGGTACGTCGAGCGATCAACTGCACGGTAATTGCATTCGCCGAGCTACTGGCAACTCACTACCGCGAATGCGAACTCAGCGATTGGCTCAGAGTCGCTCATGAAAAATCGGTTGGCAGCGCAAGGTTTGGTGATCCTGGCGAATGCCAGCGTATGCTGAAGAAAATCGCGCAGTACCAACAGGGATTTGAGAAGCGTGAGAAAGCCGAGGGCTTTTCGACTGAACTTGCGAAACTCGCCCGCGCGATCCGAACGTCAGCGAAATTCCGTGGCGATGACGCCGTCGTACCCGATGCGGACAGCTTGTATGCATTCGGCAATAACGTATTAGCGCGCGACATGTGGAGTGTGTCGCAAGCGATGCTGCTATAGCGCTACGTCAGTTCGGGTAGCGTATCCTCGCGGGGTGTGTGGTCGACGGGTCCACCGTAGCGACGCATTTTGGCCATCCAATTCTTTAGTTTGTCGAACGCAATGTAAGTGAATGGCACAAGGATCAATGACGTAAGCGTTGAGAACGCTAGGCCGCCAATGATTGCTCGGGCCATCGGGAAATAGGCAGGCCCATCCGAACCGCCAATCTGCGTGGTCCCGACGGCCAACGGCACAAGCCCCAATATGGTTGTTGCTACGGTCATCAAAATTGGTCGAAAACGTTCACTGGCAGCGTTAACAACAGCGTCCAATCGGCCATGCCCTTGCCAACGTAGGTTATTTATCTGATCAACCAGGACAATACCGTTATTCACAACAACACCGATCAGAATCATAATTCCGACCATCGCCATCATCGTCATCGTCGTCCCGGTCAACGATAAAAACCAAATGACACCAACAATGGAATAAATCAACGACAGGATGATCGTCAACGGGTAAGACAAAGACTCAAACAAGGCGGCCATGACAATGAAAATTAGCGCCACACCGAGCAGTATGTTCTGCACGAGAACCTGCTGGGTTTGATCTGCGCGCTCAACACCGCTACCAAAGCCCCACGAGTAGCCACTCGGTAGATCAAGTTCGTCCATGACGACCTTTATTTGCGGGCGAATTTCATCAAGTGTGGTCGACGCATTGACCGACGCCGACACGCGTACCGCGGTGTTACGGTCAATCCGCCTAATCTCAGCCGGACCACGTTTGACGTGGAGATTGACAATAGAGCTAAGCGGGATGCTCCGGCCATCGGCGGCCATGATTCTCATATCGCCGAGTTGTTGGACGGTTTGCCGCTCGGAGTCGCGAAAACCAAGGCGCATGCCGATTTCGCCGTCTGGCGTTCGAAATTCGCGAAGGTCTCGGCCGCGCATCGCGGCATTGACGTAGTTGGCGACGTCGTCAGCCGTTAACCCATAAACCGCGGCTCTTTCACGATCGACGCGCACCCGTATCTCTCGCTCGCCCGCGCTGTGGTCGATGTTCACACTATCTAGCCCATCCAACTTATCGAGACGCCGCTGTGCCTCTCGTCCGAGAACGCCGAGAACTTCGGTCGATGCACCGCGCAGCGTTACGGAAAATCCTTCGCCACCGCCTTGTTGTTCCCAGCGGAAGTTAGGCTTACCGATAGCGATCGATGGCATTTCCCGCTCTATAATCTCCATGACTTCGCGCCCGGATATGGTCGCTTGATCCTCATCAACCAGCAGTACCGTTGTAGCCGCTTCATCTTCAGAGAAATACGAATAAACGGATCGAATCTCCAATCGTTCGCGGTTCTCAAACAGATAGGCTTCGATGCGATCAACAGAGTCCTCGACCGTCGCCACCGGGTAACGGCCATCGAGGTTATAGGGCATGTAAATCCGACGGGCGACGTCTTGCGGGAACATATCGAGTTTCAGCCATTCGGCTTTGATCGGTATGACGACTGATGCGGCGATTAGCAAGCCGCTGATCGTTGTCACGATAGGACGGCGTAACGCACCGCGCAGGACTCTCAGGTAAGCATCCGTGAGACGTCGCATCCACGCGCCTTCTGCCTCTGGCTTCGGCGGCGGTAGGCGACTGGTCAATAGTGGTATCAGCGTCTGTGCAATGATCAACGATGAGACGATGGCGACCGATATCGTCACGCCAACATGGCGCAGGAATACAACCACTTCGATCTGTTCGCCGAAGACCATCGGTAGGAATACGCAAATCGATGTGAATGTGCTAGCGGTAACGGCCAGTCCTACTTCACGCACGCCGCGGAGCGTGGCTTGCTCGGGGTTAGTGGGGTCTTTCTGCCTTGCCCGGTAGATGCTCTCGGTCACGACAACGGAGTTATCAACCAACATACCGATCGCGAGCATCAGCCCAACGAGCGTCAGGATGTTGAGCGTAAATCCGTTGAAGTAAAGGACACACAAAGTAATCAGAAGCGAAAACGGAACTGCGAGCGTGACAATCAGCGTGGAAGTCACTTGCCGTAGAAACAAATACAACACGATGACAGCAAAAATTGCGCCGAGAATGCCGGCTTTTGTGAGGTCGTTGAGTGACTGTCGGACAGAGGCGGCGTTGTTGTCGAGATCAAAAATCTGGATGCCTCGCATTGCAGGCAGCTTACCGATCTCTGTGATTTCGGCGCTGACTCGATCGGCCACCTCGACCATATTGGCACCCGCAGACTTTTTGATTGCCAAGCCGATTGCGTACTCGCCATCGAGATGACGTCCGTAATTCCGCGAACGGGGTTGCGTGGATACGTTCGCGATATCGCCGAGTCGCAACCCGCGATCGTTAATCACCAAGGTCCGAATTTCGTCTAGATCGGCAAATTCGCCGTCGGGACGAACGGTGTAGCGTTTATCGCCGTCGGTTAGCTGCCCAGCGCTAACGGCAAAGTTACTCCGCTCTAATCGGAGGGCCAAGTCATTGAGATTGACGTTGTGGGCAGCCACGCGCCCGGGGTCCAGTTTGATTAAAACTTCAGGCGGCTCGACACCTTGTAGCTCGACTGAGGCCACACCATCAAGACGCTCAAGGCGGCGCTTCACAACGCGATTGAGGAGCAGATATTCGTTGCCAAGATCCCGCTCGCTAGAAACACGTAGCGTCATTATCGGCTCATCATTGATCGAACCGGAAAAGACGAGGATCCGTTTGACTTCGTCGGGGAGATTGTTGCGGATTGCATCGAGTTTTACTCGAGCCTCCACCGCCTCTACACGCGAATTACTATTGAACCCATACTCGAGCCACATTTCGGTTTGATCGGCCGATGACCGCGACATCATGTGCTTGATGCCGGACAGCGTCGCCAATGCCTCCTCGGCTGGGCGTGTGACCAAGCGTTCAGTTTCTTCGGGGGTCGAGCCCGGGTAGGGGATCACCACTAAAAAACCGGGTAACTCAATGTTTGGAAATTCCTCAAGCGGCATCAAAAATGCCGACATGACGCCGAGCACGGCAAATGCCGCACAAATCATCGATACGGTAATTGGCCGGCGTAGGGCAAGTTGCGTGTGCTTCATGCCATCGCCTTGATACTAGAGTTTTCAGATTTGCTCTGCTGTGTATTTCCCTCGAATAGCGAGTAAACGGTTGGCACAACGAACAGCGTTAACAGTGTCGATGACACCAAGCCACCAATGACGGTAACTGCCATCGGCGCGCGCACTTCGCTGCCGTCGCCCCAGCCGATGGCCATAGGAACGAGGCCTAACGCTGTCGTCAGCGTCGTCATTAGGATCGGTCGAAGCCGCGCCGCGGCCGCCGTTCGTATGGCGGATTCCAGGCCTTGCCCGTCGTGTCGGAGCTGATTGATGAGGTCAATCAAGACAATACCGTTATTGACAACAATGCCAACCAGCATAATAGCGCCAATTAATGCCACGACGCTGATGGTCATACCGACGGCCGCCAGTGCGCCGACAGCACCGATCAGCGCCATTGGGACAGTCAACAAAATAACGAACGGATGGCGTAGCGATTCGAACTGCGATGCCATGACCAAGTAAACAAGGAAAATGGCAAGCACCATTGAAAACTGCATCGAGCGAATTGATTCTTCCATGTCGGCACTTTGTCCGACGACGTCGACCGAGACGCCCGCTGGTAGCGGTTCGTTGGCCAGTAGCTCGCGCGCGACGGCAGCAGCAGTACCCAGGTCTCCGAACGCCTGTGTTGCCGAGACGATAGCGACACGTTCTTGGTCGATACGCCGAATTTCAGCGGGGCCAAGTCCGACATCGATATCAGCGACCGCATCAAGGGTCACCGGCCGGGCACTGTTTGGATTGACGATTAATTCACGAACTTCTTGGATAGAGGAGTCGCGGTTATCGACAGAGCGTACTGTTACGTCGATTTTCGTATCGCGCCACGAGTACCGCGTTGCCAATGAGCCACGAACGTTAGCGACTACACGATCGGCAATGTCACGCGACGCGACACCTAGGGCTGCCGCGCGTTCTTGGTCAAATGCAATTTTTATTTCCGGGTTGCCGCCTTCAATGCTTGAGCGCACGTCGGCAAAGCGGTCGTTGCTCCGAAGGCTGTCAACGACGCGCTGACTCGCGACGCGAAGATCGCTAAGGTCGAAACCGCGTATAACGATTTCTAGCGGTGTTGCGAGCGACAATAACTCTGGCCGCTTAAACTCATACCGAAGGCCGGGTACGTTGCGTATCTCATCGCGGATCGCACCCATGGCGGCGCTTTCTTCGCTCGATGAACGTACGAACACATTTAACGTGCCCGTATGCTCGCCCGCATCGACAGGATTTGCATCGATTCGGTTGCCGGTGCCTGCGACTGAATAGCTCCGTTCGACAGCGGGGTGTGTTGCGATCGATTCATAAGCACGCAGTACGGCTTTATCGGTCGCCACCAATGGTGTTCCAGGCTGCAGTCGAAGGTCAGCGCGGAATTCGCCTTGCGCGAGTTGCGGAATTAACTCTGTTCCTAGATGAGGTACCAGTGCGACCGCGCTGGCGAATAGCAGCGTCGCAGTCCCGATAACGACTAGACGGTGCCGTAACGCCCAGTCAAGAGTCGGTGCGTAGATGCGAGCTATCGCTCGGTTTAAGCCACTAAACATCCAAACCAAAGGGCTCAATACGAATCGTATCGCTTTCAGAAGGAAGTGCAGTATGAAGCGAATGCCGTGCACAGCAGGTCCGACTAAGCGATCGACAATCGTGTAGTGATGATCGCTCGTACTACCCCTCGCTTTGTCGCGGCTTGAGTCCGTGCCGCGCGATGCCATCATCGGGATGAGTAGTAGGGCCAGCAATAACGAGAACAACAAAGCGAAGGTGACGGTTAGTGCTTGATCGCGAAATAGCTGTCCGGCAATACCGGTAATGAACACCATCGGTAGGAATACGGCGATTGTAGTCAGTGTCGATGCGACAATGGCCCCGGCAACCTCGCTCGCACCGGCTTTTGCGGCTTCCCGCAGATCATCGCCGAGCTCTCGGCGACGCGCTATGTTCTCGAGTACGACAATCGAGTTGTCGACCAATAAGCCAATCGCGAGCGCGATACCCCCCAGGGACATGATGTTCAGCGACAATTCGCTAAAGTGCATTAAGGCAAACGTCCCGATGATGGCAACGGGTATGGTAAGGCCGATGATTAACGTTGACCGTAGGTCTCGCAGAAAGCCGTACAGAACAAGAACGGCGATTAAGCCACCGATTATCGCCGCTTGCGTGACGTTGTCGATGGCGCTTTCTATGTAGCGTGACTGATCTTGAATAACGCTAAGTGTGAGGTCTGGGTCCAACGATTCACCGATGAACTCGACCTCGTTTCGAACACGTTCGGCGACTTGAACCGTATTGGCGTCACCTTCTTTATAGATAGCAAGCTCAACGGCTTCTAGACCGTCGATACGGGTGACGGCTTCACGGTCCTTGTGCCCGCGTACAACGGTGGCTATGTCTTTGACGTAGACGGCTCGCTCACCGACCCGCGAGAGAATTGTGTTGCGGATGTCGTCGAGTGATTCAAATTCATTGACGGTCCGCACCAGGAATCGCTGATCGCCTTGTTCCAAACGACCGCCAGAGAGATTGACGTTTTCAGCCCGAATACGCGCAGCCACCTCATCGATGGCCATGTTGAGCTGCGCTAGTTTCTCTTGATCGACCGTGATCTGGATTTCTTCTTCCAGGCCGCCACTGACCTTGACGGCTGCAACGCCAGCGACGCTATCGAGTGACTCGCGCAGATCGTCTTCGGCAAGGCGGCGCAAGAACCGGAGGTCGGCGCTGCCTAGCGAATCGGCCGCGCTGTCGCGCGCCAGGGCAAGCCGGACGATCGGTTCCGTCGTCGGGTCAAAACGCAGTAATACCGGCCGTTCCGCTTCCAATGGCAAAAACAAGATATCGAGCTTCTCGCGAACGTCGACACTAGCCACGTTCATGTCCGTGCCCCATGCAAACTCCACAACAACATCTGAACGCCCCGTACGGGAGTGGGAGCGTAATTCGCGGACATTCTTGATGGTGCCGAGCGATTCCTCGATCGGTTTGCTGAGAAGGCTCTCGATTTCTACGGGGGCCGCGCCGACGAGCTCGGTGCGAACCGTCAGGGTCGGGTAGGACAGATCAGGAAGAAGGTTTACCTTAAGACGCGACAGCGCCACCGTACCGAACAGGGTAATGGCGACGAACAGCATCGCCACGGTAACCGGGCGTCGGGTAGCAGTTTCGACGATTCCCATGGGACTAGCCGATTCCGTTGCCTGTTGTTGGCACCTCCACAGCCGCCTCCGGAGGTGTATCGGCCGCGAAATCGGCGGAGTTCGTTTCGCCGATGATGTCGACATCCGCGCCATCGCGAAGGCCGGATAAACCGAGTGTTACGATCTGGTCGCCGGAATTCAGTCCATCAACGACTTCAATGTCTTCGCCCCAAACAAAGCCGGTACGAACGACATGCCGTTTGACCTTGCCACCGTTAACAACAAACACACTGTCTCCGACTTCTGTCTCAACAATGGCATTGCGTGGAATCAACAGTGCATCCGCACGCGTGTCGTAAACGACGTTCAGTCGCGCGAACATGCCTGGCTTTAGGACGTTTTTGTCGGCCGCCATTTCGATAGTGGCTTTAAATGTACCGGTTGCTGCATCGACCAGTGGACTGATACGTGCAACCGTACCTGAGAACTGTTGGTTACTTAGTGCGTCGATCGACGCGACAACGGCTTGGCCAGGTGCGAGCTTGCCGAACTCACGTTCGGGCACAAACATCTCGGCGATCAAAGGTTCTAGGTTGGCAATGTGGAATGCAGCCGTGTTGACAGCAATTGTGTTGCCGGTCTTGATAAAGCGGTTCGCGACAACGCCGGCAATGGGCGCACGAATAACCGAGTAACCGTACTCTAATTCGGCTAAGTCGTAGGCGGCCTGCAGTGCATCGAGATCGTACTTTATTGCCTCAAACGCACCCGCGGCGATCAAGCCTTTCTCGTGTAGCTCAATGTTGCGACGATAGTCACGCTCCGCCTTGGCTAGATTTGCGCGCGCTTGATCGCGTTGCAACCGTAGTCGGTCGCCATCGAGGCGGGCGAGGGGTTGGCCGGTTTTCACAACATCGCCTTCCTCAACCAGAATTGCGGCGATTTCGCCGCCGACTTTCGCGACAACAGTTGCCTCTTCGAAAGCCTCCAGTGTCGCTGTCCCGGCGTATGCGGCATATATCTCGCCACGGCGGGCAGCGACCGTCTCGACCGGTACCGGCACGATTTCGGTCTGTTCCTCCTCGGAGGCCGCCGCTTGCCCCTCGCCGGAGCCGATGTCATCGCCACAGCCGGCGATTGCCACAGTTGCCAGTACTATTCCTAGCCAAGGCAATGTCGCCCGCACGTCGTCGCTGCCGCTCATGTTCGATCTCCGTCGCAGTTCGTGTCGAAAGTCCGGATTATTGGATGCCTCACGGTTGCCATGCGCTGCACCTGCATCCGTTTGCCAACACGATGAGAGTTAGTGTTGTAGTAGAGTAGAACACCAGTATACCCATTGGCAAGTGTATGCAACGTCAATCGACGCAAAAAAAGCCCCGTTCGCAGCAACAGCGAACGGGGCTTTGTCGATTGGCTAAACGCTCGGCGCCCGAGGCGGCTAGAGTCGGGCTTGGCGTGTGGTCGTCGGCTCGAGGCGCAGAATGGCCAGATCAGTAGCGATCGCGGCCGCTTCATCCAGCCAAATGTCGAGATCCTCGTCCTCGCGTATATCTTCCATTTCCTTGACGGTTTCGAACGGTTCGAGTCCCAGTGCAGATCGGCGAGCGTTCTCACGCGCCAGTGACTCGGCGCGGAACGATTCGCGCTCGACGCGGCGCTCATCGATGTTCAGAGACACGCTTTTACGGTGCCGCGACTCTTGCAGTGCCTCGATATTGTCTATCAGGTAATCGAGATCCGGATCGCTCGCGAGACGCTGGCGGTAACCGACCGACAACTCGCCGATTAGCCCGTCGAGCGGTTTGCCGGCCCGGAAACGCACTTTGTCAATTTCGTCCCATGGCAGCGCTGAGTCGCGCGTGCTTTCGCCGACTAACGACGCATCGATCAGCGAGGGCAGTTCGATGTCCGGCTCGACCCCTTTGTTTTGAGTACTACCGCCTGTGACGCGGTAGTACTTGCCGATCGTGAGTGTCAATTGCCCGAAACTCTCACCGGCGGGCGGCTTGAAGTACTGATCGAGCGGGTAAAGGTTTTGTACCGTGCCTTTGCCGAACGTGCGTTGACCAACAACAACGCCGCGTTCGTAGTCTTGAATAGCCGCCGCAAAAATTTCCGATGCTGACGCGCTGAAACGGTTAACGAGGACCGTCAACGGTCCGCTGTAGGCGACTAATGGAATCGGGTCACGGTATTTGTCGATATTGCCGTGCGTATCGCGCAGCTGCACGATTGGACCGCGGTTGATGAACAGTCCCGACAGCGCGGTCGCCTCGGACAGGTGACCGCCACCGTTGTCGCGAAGGTCAACGACAAGGCCATCGATACCTTCCGCCTCTAACTCTTCGATGAGTCGACGAACGTCTTTGGTCGTACTCCGAAAGTCTTTGTCGCCGCGTTGCTGTGCTTCGTAATCACGGTAAAAGCTCGGGACTTCGATAACGCCGATACGCCAAGTCCTATCTTCGCGAGGTACGGTCACGATTTTTTTCTGCGCCGCTTGCTCTTCCAGTTTCACCTTGCCGCGGGTTAGTGCCAGGACCTCTTCGGGCGCGCCGGGGAGGGCGCCTTCAGGCAAGACTGACAAACGTACGGTCGTCCCTTCTTTGCCCCGAATGAGGTCGACGACGTCATCTAATCGCCAGCCGATAACGTCAACCATTTCGCCATCAGTGCCCTGACCAACAGCGGTAATACGGTCGCCTTTTTCGAGGGTTTCGTCGATGAACGCGGGACCGCCCGCGATAATGTTCTGGATTGTGACGTAGTCGTCCTCGGTAATAAGCGAGGCGCCGATGCCGAAGTACGATAACGCCATCTGAATGCGGTATTCCTCGGCGTTTCGCGGCGAGAAGTAGCTTGAGTGTGGGTCCAGTGTGTGCGCGAAAGCATTCATGAACGTTTCGAACACATCATCATTGTTCAACTGCTCGAAGCGTCGCGCGCTCTGCTTGTAGCGCTTGTCGAGTGTTTCTGCAGCCTCTTCCCATGTCTTATCAGCCAGTAGCAGGCTGAGCGCATCGTTCTTAACGCGTTGCCGCCAAAAGTCGTTGAGCTCGGTTTCCGATCGCAACCAGGGCTCGTCTTCACGGTCGAATCGGAATACCTCTTCGGCGGAGAAGTCAGGCTCTTCTTTTAACAAGTCGCGGGCGTAGGCGAGTTGGGTAAGTGCGCGCTCGCGGTATTGCGAGAACATGTCAAACACCGGCTGCAGCGAATACGTACCCTGGACGGCGTTATCGAGTCTGAAACGGTATTTTTCGAACGCTTGGATGTCCGATTCGATGAAATAGCTGCGGTTGCCATCGAGCGTATCGAGGTAGTTATCGAACACCATTGACGACAATTCGTCGTCGACTTTGGCCTTACGATAATGCGATTTCTCGACAAAATCGGTCACCAGGCGACTCACTTGGCTGTGCCGCAATTCCGGCCGGAGTTCGTCGGCAAAGCCGAACGTGGCGGGTACGGCTGTTAGCGTGATCGCGAGCAGCGCGGTGTAGCATCGAACGAGATATGTCATAAAATAAGGGTTCCGTTCCGAATTTTGAGCCTTCTGGCCGCCGCCAGGAAGGCTGGAATTGCCTTGAGCCTAGCAGACTTGCACACAAAAAGACCGGGCGATAAGTCACGTTGCGAGGTGCCGCGATGCGTCCTATAACCGTCATCAACGGCATTGTCCTCGGTTCTGCCTTCTCCATTGCATTCGGGCTCAGTGTTGTTGGAATAATCTTCCTAATCATTGGCACCGATACGGAGTTTGTTGCCGACGAAATCGGAGATCTGGGCGGCAGTATCGTCTGGTTTAGTGTTTTGACTGCGGTCGCGGCTCTGAGTTTCGTCGCGAGCCTAAAGCGATGGCGCTGGGGCTGGGCGTATCAGCTAGCGATGTGGCTCGCTGTATTCGTCGTCGGCCGGGCTTTCTGGCCGAGTTAGCGCCAAATCGGTGTAGATCCGCTCCAGCATCTTCACGAGATCGGTCAGTAATTGGTCGCTGTCAGTCGCGAGAACCGATTGGCTCACCGTTTTCGACAAAGCCACGACATGTTCCGGTGCTTCGCCCATTCGGCGCCAGGTGCGGTAGTCCTCGGCGTGGCGTGCGAGTTCGAGCTGCCGGACGTCATGGGCATCGGCGTCGGCCAGCCGACGCTGCACCTCAGCACGGACGCGGTCTTCAAGCTCTTGCAGTGCGTCGGCCAACATCGGGCGGTCGCTAGAACAGGCCTAGTGGGCCGCGGCGGCGTTTTTTACCGGCGCGGGTCTGCAGTTCTTGGCGCCTTGCGCGCAGCCAATCGCTGCGCTCGGCATCGTCGCCACGCGACTTCGCATCGTCACGGAACTGACAGAAATCGCGGTAACTGTCGAGCTCTTCGCCTAACTCAGCGACGACCAACTCGATCATGATGGCATCGTCCAGGAAACCCACGCCCGGGATATCGTCCGGGATCAGATCGTCTTTGTCGCTAAAGTAGGTGAGCGCTTGCAGGACGTGCTGGCGCTCGGTGTCGGGTAAACCCCAATCGGTGTCGGTCAGCATCCCGACCAACGGTTCGAGCTGTTCGATTCGCGCTCGAATAAAATCGGGAACGTCGCCGCTACGAACGTCATTGAGCGTCTGGCGTGCTGCCGCAATAATTTGTGCCTCGCCCATGTCACGACAAGCCGTCTGGGCTTGCTGCATGATAAGGCGAAAGTGCTTCAGGTCGTTATCAGACAGATCGAAGCTGATCCGCATAAACAGTGCTACTCAACCGCGCCGCTTGCGCGCGGCAAGCGTACGCGGTGAGTCGCGGTCGGTCAACGTTATTCGAGCAAACTGCGCAGCATCCAAGCGTTCTTTTCGTGGGCTTGCATTCGCTGCGTTAGCAGGTCGGCCGTTGGCTCATCACTGGAACGTTCCGCGATTGGCATCACCGACCGAGCCGTCCTAACGATCGTCTCCTGGGCCGCTACCAATTGCTTCAGCATGTCTTCGGCCGACGGAAAACCTTCTTCTTCATCGATACTGGAGAGCTTCGAGAAAGCGGCGTAAGAACCGGGCGCATTTACACCTAAAGCACGAATTCGTTCGGCGATTTCATCCACCGCTGTGGCCAGCTCGGTGTATTGCGTCTCGAACAACGTATGCAGCGTGGAAAACATCGGGCCAGTCACATTCCAATGGAAGTTATGCGTCTTCAAGTACGCCGTGTAACTGTCTGCCAGTAGTCGTGACAAACCTTCGGCAATTGCTTCGCGTTCGGGCGTATCGATGCCGATATTAATGTCCATCGTTCTCTCCTTAATGTTTACAGCGCCAGGGTTCGCTCGGCGCCGTTTCTAGCCGCTTATACTAGACACATTGGTATATCCGCAGAAGTTGGTTCTTCCTATGAGCATGATTCGGGTCATCTATGTTCACGTCTTGGCCGGACTGAGTGCGTGTTCAGCGCTAGGGACAATACCGCTCGCCACAACATCGTTCGATCGCAGTGCAGCTGTCGATACGTTTAAGGAGCATGTGGCGGCATTGTCCGAAGACCGCATGCAGGGATGTTCGCCGGCTTCGCTCGGCTAGGAGAGAACGCTCGCCTACTTAGCAGCGGTGTGACGGCTTTGTATGCCAAAGGCGGTATCGACCATCGCGAGCGCGGCACCGACTACGGCAACGCTTGGGAGGCGGACGACGTTGTCAGGAGGTATCACAGGGCCGACGACGAACACGATGCGAATTGGGATCTGTGCGGTGTTGCCGAGGGTATCGAGCTGTACTTGCAACTGGGCGCCGCGTTAGCGGCTGGTCGCCATTGGCCTGATCGGTACCCGGGCAATGAGTTCAAAGCTGCACGCGATGCTAGCGCAGCGAGCCGTCGCTAGTCGCTAACGCGTGTCGTAAGTCGCTCGATCATTTCGCTGTAGTCACGAACGCTCTCGACAGCCTTAGGTTTGCGGGGTCGTATACGTGGGCTGATGCAAAGACCGGCGAACCCGGTTGGGCTGACGCCAAAGTAAACGCGAGCAAAGCGGTTGCTCCACAACCGGACAAATTCGACGCTACGCCGTTCGCGCCACACGTTGACCGGCGCCGCGCGATCCAGAAACGGTGGGTCGGCGCGAAAGTCCGTTCGCACGCCATAGGGGCGGTTTATCGGCATAGGCGGCAAATCGATGTCGATCGGCAAGGCGCGGTAGGCGGACATAATGTCCGCCGTACGGGCGGTGTCTTGAGCGACTCGTTGGTGTGCGAGTTCGTCGCCGGCGGCGACAGTCGGTAACGCGATGACCCCAGCGACTAACAGTAGCCAGGCTCGCATCGGCAGCCCCATACCCATAGGCCGACGATGCCACAGAAGACGCTATTAGACTCTGGCCGGGCTCACACATTGAGAATACGGATGCGCCGGTCGAGTGTCTGGGCGCCAGGCCTAGCGTTTACGCTTACTGTAACTGCCTGAATTGTATGGATCGAAGCCGTTCTCCTCGACCGTTTCTAACGTCCCGGTATCAATCGCTAACTCGTCAGCTCGGCGCAACGCTTCGTTCTCGTCTAGATCGGGCGTCGCGATTACGTAAACATTCTTATTGTTGCCGCGCGAGATGACCCGCCGCGGCGTCGCTGTGCCGAGTCCGTCGTCGCTGGAAGCGCTAGTTTCGCTCGCACCGTGAGCAGCGCTGTCTACGCCATTGTTGTTCGCGACGGGAGTCGGGGTTCCATTGGCGGCTGGGCGCCGCATCACGCGTTGCACAGAACTGCTGCGCAGGGACTCGTGTTGCGGCCGGTTTGTGCCGTAAAAGCGAGCAACGAGCCCGCGTACGCTATCGACAATACTTTCAAACATCGTTAAGTCAGGAGTTACTTTATTGTTGTTATCGTTCGACCGCTATTATCTGTCGCCGTTCAGCGACTTATCGCCGCGACGTCACATAATACTGTAATGATTGCCGTCAAAATCTCAATGTAGCGCCATTTCTGTGACGCAGTTCCGACCCTTTAGTTGTAATCATTGCGCCTCACCGGCTGTTGTGTTTGTTCGAGAGCGGCGCCAAAAAACCGCTGCCCACGCTAATCGCAAACATTGCCAAGCCCCGTAAGGGGCGAGAATGAGGAACCAAATCGCCGCCGAACCCGATGCGGCAGCGCCGAAAAACCGCTGCAGGAAGTCGCCTGCTGTTCCTCCGGCATACCCCGAAAAAACCTGCATGCCAGTCGCGTAAATAGCGACCGGGAGGACAAACAGTCCAAGCAATAGAAAGATCGCGAAGACCAGCAGTTCTTTTTTGAGCCAGCGCGGCATATCGATCTCACGGTAATGAGCGACGATGCTGTGCCATATGTTGAATTAGGTCAAGTGTCGCGAGAGCGCGAACGCAAACGGCGCAGCAGTAGGTAAATCGCGGAGTGAATAAGCGCGCAAGCGAACAGAACATACCACGGTACGATCCAGTACCACTCTGGAACGTACAGCGTCGCTAAGAAAGCAGCGAGCCCTGCGATCAGGTAAACGAACGGCAGCGCTTCGTAGACGATGCGCGGCAACCAAACCCGACGCAACAAAATAACCGTTTGTGCGGTATCGAGAATCTCCGTTGCGGACATCGGTTGCGCTCGCGCCATAGCTATCGACTGCTCACCTAGACAATCGTTGACAATAACCGTTCTGATACCGCGACGCCGTGTTTGTCGTCACAAAGCGACAAACCAGCGCAACGTGCACCGGCAGCGATTACGTCAACGCCATGGTGTGTGGCGTCGCGGCTGCTACCCAGTCACTAGTGACTGTCGCGACCGTCGTTCGTTATAAACGAGAACGCCGTCTCACCGATGGTGAGTTTGTCGCCGTCGGCGAGACGCGCTGTGATCACACGTTCGCCGTTAACGTGAATACCGTTCTTGCTGCCGGCGTCACAAACCTCCCACGCACCATCGACCACTTGTAGTTCGGCATGTTTGCGGCTGATGTAGGCGGCGCGAATCTGGATATCATTGCGACGGGTACGTCCAATAGCGGTTGGATTTTGCTTCAAGACGAAACGTTCTAGCTTGCCGCCAACCTTGCCGATCAGGATGCCCATGGGCAGTTCGGGGTCGCCGACCTGGCGCGACATACGCGTATCGAGATCGCGAACCGATGCCTCGATGTTATCGAGACGACTGACATTCGCGCGAATACTCGCAATGGTAACGTCGCGGCGTTTAAGTTCATCTTCTAGTTCCTGTAGGCGCTCGCGCGTCTCGCGCAACTGCCGACCCAGCTGCTCGTTCTTGCTAGCGTGACTGTTGATTTGTTCGTCACGCTCTTCGACGCCGTGTCGCAGCAAGGCGAGTTCTTGACGCGCTGTGCTGAGCGCATCGGCACCGTCGTCTGAGCGCCTCTCGAGCGAACGTATTCGGGCAGCGCGTTCGAGGAGGCCGTCTGTGGTCCGCCGAACTTGCCGTTCTAGGGACTCATTCTCACCGCGAAGATCGTCTCGTTCGCGTGCGACGATTAACAGTTCGTCGGCGATCGCCTGTCTTGCGCTCGCCTCGACGTCTAGATCGTGTGTCAACGCTGAGAGGCGCGCGTCGAGTTCGGACTGATTGTCGTGTAACGCAGCTTCATTGGTTGAGAGTTGCTCAATCGAGCGGGTCAATTCCGCGATGCGTTGGTCGCGTTCATCAGTGTTTGCCTGACTGTCAGACAACTGCGAACGCAGTGACTCGATTTCATTGTCGAGTTCCGTATTTCTCTCGCTCGTTGTCAGCGCTTCTTGTTGGGCAGCCGCGCCAGTGGCTTGCTCGTCGGACAAAGCGATCTGAAGCCGTTCGATCTCTGAACGATTCGAGTCGCGTTCGCCTTCAAGTGCAAGGATTCGCTCCGCCGCTTGCTGGTGTTCGCTATCCAGTCGGTCGCGGGCGGTTGTCGTCTCCTCGATGGCGCTCTCGGCCGCGGCGAGTTGCTCACGTATCGCCGTGAAGTTGGTTTGCAGTGTCTGCAATTCATCGTCGCGTACGGCGAGCTGTTGCGTCACCTCGCCACGCGCCTCACTCAATGCGTCATACTCTTCGTTACGCGCGGCAAGCTGCGTGTGCAAGCGTGAGAGTTCGCTATCGAGCTCTTCGATTCGTTTGGCGCGCTCGTCACTCGTCTTCGTGATACCGGCAATGTCGCGATGAAGCGTGCCGAGTGTCGAACTTAAGTCGGCGACTTCCTGTATTGCGGTGTCGCGTTCCGTTGTTGTGGTAGCTAAGGACTCAGTGAGCTCGGTGCGCTGGCGTTCAACCGTGGCCAAGTTATCCGCTAGTTCGGATTCACTGCTAGAAGTATTGGCGAGTCGTCGCTCGAAATCATCGCGCGCTTGTTCAACTTCTGTTTTGGCACGCGTCAGCGCCTCAAGCTCTGTGCGCAATGCGTCACCGCTAGTCTCCAGACCTGCCCGTGCTTTTTCCAAACGGTCTCGGTCAGCGCCGACGGCGTCGAGTCGCGCCGATAATTCAGTGGCGTGTGCGCCGGCGGCGGCCAGCGCCTCGTCGAGTTCGGCTTGCTTGGTTTGTAATGCGTCGCGCTCCAGCCGGGTTTCGGTAAAGTCGCGGCGTGCACTATCGACGTCGCTAAGCGCTGTTTGCAGCTCGCTTGTTAAAGCGTCGAGCGATGCCGCGGCCGAGCGTTCGGCGTCGGCGAGTTGCGCCGCCAGTTGTTTGGCGCCCTCACGCTCGTCGCTGTAGCGCTGCTCAAAGGCGGCGCGCTGCTCGCGCTCAGCCATTAGCTGGGCACGCAGCGCCTCGACTTCACGGCTGCGTAGATCCAGGTCGGCCGTCAATGCGGTCGATTGGGACCTGAGATCGTTGACATCGTTGCGAGCGCTATCACGTTCGTGCGTAACGCCAGCGAGTTTATCCCGCAGCTGTTCCGCTTCGTGATCGCGCTCGGCACCGGTTGATGACAATGCGCTAACTTCGTGTTCGAGCTTCTCAACGCGCCCTAAAGCTGAGTCGCGAGCGCTCTGCATGGCGATCAGTTCATCGCCGAGCGCGGATAGCTGCTCTGTTTGTTGTTCGATCGTCGCCCGTGCCGCTTGTAACTCTTTGCGCAAGCCGCTGTGATCATCGCCCAAGGAATCGAATCGTTCGTTGAGCGCACCGAAGTCAGTCCGGAACCGATCGCGCTCCTCGCTGGCTGCGTCGCGCTCCCCGCGCAACACCGTCATTTCGCTCGAAAGCCGCGCCACTTCTTGTGCGTGTTTCTCGGCGAGTGTTTCGCTGGCTTGCAGCGAGTCGCGGAGCGTCGCGGTGTCTTTACGGGCGAAGTCGAGTTCACGCCGGTACCGCAGAATGTCATCGGCAGACTCGGTAAGCTGTTGTTCTAATTCGCGACTGCGTTGGTTGCGCTTATCGAGCTTGGCCTCAAGAATCTTCCAACGCGCTTGCAGGTGCTCAATGTCGCGTTCGAGGCTTTGGATGCGTTCGGACCGCGATGCAAGGTCCGAGCGTAACGATAAGATTGTGGCCGAATCGGTATCGTCGTTGGTGTAGGTCGCTTCGAAGTCACGTGCCAGGCTGGCGAGTTGAACCGTATCTTCCGCGTCGATATTCAGCGCGCGAATAGCCGAATTGTTCAGCGCCTCAAGTTCGGCGGTCGATTCTTCGTCCCCGGACTCGAATTGTGTGGCTTCGTCATCGATCGAGTTATTGTTCTTTTTGTTACTCAACTGCTCGCCTCCCGGTCGGCTAGTCGCAGTACACAGCGCGCTCTTGCGCCCACGTCCGCAGCATGCCGATCTTCTCCGCCATGGTAACCGACAGCGGCCGTGTTGCAGCGATTTCTTCCAACATTATGTCTGTTGTCAACGGTGTACGGGCCGCGTGGGCGCGATAAAGACCAGAAACAACCAGTTGTTCCAACTCCGAGCCCGAAAATCCATCGGCCGCGCTAGCCAACTTATCGAGGTCGAATTGCACCGGATCGAGTTCTCGCGCGGTCAATTGCAGGCCAAGAATCGTCCGCCGAACATCGGGGTTGGGCAGATCTACGAAGAAAATCTCATCGAAGCGGCCTTTACGAACCAACTCGGGCGGCAGCGCGCTAATGTCATTGGCTGTGGCAACGATGAAGACACGCGATTTGCGTTCGGCCATCCAGGTCAGAAAGCTGCCGAGAATCCGCCGGGATGTACCGGTCTCATCACGCCCGCCTGCGATACCCTTTTCCAATTCATCGATCCACAATACGCACGGGGCCATGGCGTCAGCGGTTGCCAGTGACTCTCGCAGGTTGCGTTCGGTTTCACCGTGGTACTTGTTGTAGATAGAAGCGATATCGAGGCGCAGCAACGGCACACCAAAGGCACCGGCAGTCGCTTTAGCGGCGAGCGACTTCCCGCAGCCTTGAATACCGGTGAGCAAGATGCCGCGCGGTGGGTCGAGAGGCGGTGCGTCACGGTCACCGCGAAAAACACTCGCGCGTTGTGACAACCACTCCTTTAGTCGTGTCATGCCGCCAACTTCATTAAAGCGGGCGGTCTCGTATTCGAAGCTCAGCGCGCCGTTCTGATTCAGTAGCTCGTACTTCGCTGCCATGATTTTTGGCAGATCATCTTCGCGAATTGCGCCATCGTCGTAGATCGCATTGCGCGCGAGTCTGCGCGTATCTTCCGCCGGTATACCGGCGAGATTCCTGATTAGCATGGCGATCGCTTGTTGGTCCGATCGTACTTTCTGGCCTGCGTTTTGCCGTGACCACTCATCAGCAATGTCGCGCACAATCTCGGCGCGTTCACGCTCGTTCGGCAGCTCAAGTTCGAACGTTGCCGTGAAGCTCGCGAGTTCGGGCGGGATTCTAATGCTGTGTCCGAGCAAGATGACGTAGCGTTGATTGCTAGCGAAATCGAGACAGATGTCTTTGAGGCGACGGACATTGAGCGGGTCGTCGAGGTACGGGTGAAAGTCCAGTAGGACGTAGTAGCCGTCCTGCGTTGTTGCCCGTATATGCCCGAGAACATCGCCTGGGTCGGCGTTATGTGTTTGCGGCGCCAGCTCAATATCAATTCGCTGCAGACCGTCGGTGACGGTCCAACGAAACAACGGCCGGTAGTCACCGGCGGGCTTCGCAACGACCAAGTTCTTCAGCAATTGGACGATCGTCGCCTCGTCATGACTCTCAATGACGATGAGCGGCAATCGCCCACGTAGCATAAGCTTGAGGTCTTTGTACTTGTCCATAGCCTAGTCGAACTCTGTCAGCGCCGCGATTGTACCTGTCGGAACGGCTGTCGTGACGTGACCGCCATCCCGTCTGCGTGGATTTTCTGGCCTGCTAAACTCTGGTCCTACTTCCACGCCGAGTACGTCGAGTCCCATGCTGTTCGTTTTGACACGCCGTTTTCTGTCGATTCTTGCGCTCGCTGTTGCCGCACTACCGACCGTCGTTCACAGCCAGCTTAAGGCCGACTCAATACTCGACTGGCGCTACGTGGCCGATCCGCGTTGGTCGCCGATCGACGAGCTACTTATCTACACGGCGGTTACCACGGATCGCGAAACAGATACTTACCGCAGTCAACTCCGCTTGATTGACGCCGCCGGCGTTAATCGGCCTCTGACGGAAGCCGCAAGCAACGCGTTCTACGGTCGTTGGTCGCCTGACGGTCAACGGATCGCCTTCTTGACCAACCGCCGCGAGACTACCCAGGTATGGGTAGTCGACCGCCGCGGCGGTGAAGCGTACGCTCTGACCGAGATCGACGGGGCTGTTAGCAGTTTCGCCTGGTCGCCCGACGGGCAGACACTGGCACTGATCGCGGCATCGGCCGGCGGCGATACCGATGCGCCTTTTACAACGACCGGCCTGCGGATTCGCCGCGATGGCGCGCGCGGCTTTGTCAGCCAGCGCGCAGCGCGACTCGGACTCGTCTCGAGCGCGTCGGCCAAAGCCGATGCTCGCTGGTTAGCCGATGGCCTGCCCGTTGAAGGCGTTCCGGTTTGGGACCAGACCGGCGATAGCGTGTTTATTCGGGCTCGGGCGAGCACCGACGAGCTCTATGAAACCAATCTGTATCGCGTTGCCGTCGATTCGGGCGTGGCGGAGCCGTTTGCCCATGGCGACGGCCCGGAGCAAATCCTGCCGTCACCGGATGGTCGTTGGCTGGCGCTTGTGGGTTTTCGTCGCGCCAGTCCACCGGCGAGTTATCAAACAACGGAGATCCGCTTGTTCGATTTGCTTGAGGATTCGGCCGAACGATCGCTGACGGACGAATTTAAGTATTCGATCGGTGACGGTATGAACGGCGACGTCAACGCGCCGGTCCCGGGTGGCCAGCGCATCGCCTGGCTCCACGACAGTTCTGCGTTGCTGTTTACGTCGGCTATCGACGGCCAAGTGCAGATCGTTCGCGTCGAGCCCGACGCCGCTGCCCCACAACTCGTGACGGAAATCGATGCCGGCGAATTGCGCGAATTCGACGTGTCGCCAACTGGGCAAGTCGCCGCGGTATTCTCGCGCTTCGACTTACCAGCGAATCTGGTCGCGTTTGACGCCCTAAAGGGGTCACGGGGCGCATGGCGACAGCTGACTAACGACAATAGCGATTTACTGCGCGACATCGAGCTCGCTGGGTTCGATGAGGTTCGTATCCCGGCCGAAGAGGGCAGCGATGCACCGGCCTTACAGGCCTGGCTGATTAGCCCGCCAAAGCTCGATCGGCGCCGACGTTACCCGCTGCTGCTTTACATTCACGGTGGCCCTCATTCGATGTACGGGACCAATTTCTTTCACGAGTTTCAGGTACTCGCAGCGGCTGGCTACCACGTATTGCTCGTCAATCCGCGCGGTAGCACCGGCTACGGTGGGGAGTTCGGTAATAGCATTCAGTACCGCTTCCCCGGCGATGATGGCGACGATTTGCTGCGGGCTCTCGACTTTGTTTTGGCGGATGCGTCGACGATCGACGAGTCGCGAATCGGTGTTGTCGGCGGTAGCGGTGGCGGGCTGCTTACAACCTGGCTGATCGGCCAGACGGATCGATTCGCGGCCGCCTCCGCGCATCGCTCCGTAACGAACTGGCTGAGTTTTGTTGGTACAGCCGATCTCAACCAGTTTTTCATTGAGCATTGGTTCGAAAACACGCCGTGGGGTGATCCGGAGACATATCTCAAATACTCGCCGATTAGTTACGTTGAGAATGTGACAACGCCGGTGCAGATTCTGCATAGTGATCGCGATTATCGAACGCCGTTTGAGCAGTCGTTGCAGTACTACACGGCGCTGCGTGCGCTCAATAAACCGGCCGAACTTGTCGTGTTTCGTGACGAGTCGCATGGGCTATCGCGTAGCGGGCGCCCATCCAATCGATTGGCACGGTTGCAGGCGGTGCTGCGTTGGTTCAATCAGCACCTTGAGACGGAACGGCGCTAAGCGTTCGGGCGTCGCGCCCAAGAATATCGCCGGTGACGGCGCGTAGCTCGGTCAGTGTTACGGGGCCCTTGCCGCGTATGAGTCGACGCACGACGTGGTCGAGGTTGCGCCGCCCGTCCGTTGCCGCCTCGATTTCTAGGTTGAGGGCGTGGAACAGCAGGGCTGCCTTCGCTGTTACCGGGCCACTTGATCGATCGCCACGTAAGCCGCTCACGCTGTCGGCCCACTTCGCAAGCGCTGCTAACGTACGATTGAAGCGTTGCTCGCTGGTCGTGCCGGAGCGGTGTAATAGCCAAGTACTGTAGTACTCGGCAAGGCCCTCGATTATCCAATCGTCTAGCTCGCCACCCGGGCGCCGAAAGGCAACATGAAAAACCTCGTGGGTTAGCGTACTGGTACCGTTTTCACTGATCAGCGGGCGGTCGACGTGCAGAAACAGCGAGTTGGGACCCGACAAACCACCGCGCCAGAACGGATCGTCAGCTAGCACCAGCACGAGTCGATCGGGCAAGTCGAGTAGGGCGCTGCGCAATGTCGGCAGGACCCAGTTCAGCAACGCGAGGATGTCCTGACGACGAGCATTTTGGCCGCTCGGTGCGGCGACAACGACACGCGAACCCGCGATGTCGTCAATACGTACGCCCAAGCGCTGGCCGGCGAGCATCCACCCTGTCGGACGGTCGAAGCGTCGGGCGGGGTTATCGACGCGATAGCGGCCGTCGTCCATTGCTGGCCAGGCCGTCACAAACGACCAGTCTTTAGGCTTGATGATACGCAGTGTCGCTGCGGCTGAAGCACTCGCCAATGCTGTCGATGCCATCGCCGGAAACGCGTCATCACCCCGAAACAACGCCCACGTATCGGTTCGCCGCGCGTCGACGTACTTACCGCGCCGCTGGTCCACCGTGACGTCCCACGCGAGACGACCACCGTCGTTCGGCACCTGCCATGTCCAGCGGTCGTCTTGTTTCGTTAACTTGCCGGCGCTCGCGACAAAGTTGTTCCAGCGATGGGGCTGGGCGGTCCAGGTCAGTGCGCGCAACTCGCCGGCTGCTTGCTCGATGGTCAGCGACGCGCGCGTGCTTGCAGCCGACATATCGATTACAAAGGCGGCCCGATAGGTCGTGCTCTCTTGCCCATGTCCGACGCTGCACCAGGCCACGGCCAGGCACAATAGCGCTGTGCCCGCGCAGATTGTACTTTTGAGTGGTCGGTCAGCCGTCATTCAGGTCCCCTATGGCATAGTGCCGTAATGAAGTCGTTGTCACTGCCATTGTGTGTCGCTCTCGTCGCTGGGTCGGCCTCGCTCGGCGCTTGCAGTTGGCAAGAGCCGCAAGCGCCGCCGTCTGGCGAACGGTCAGTGCCGGTGGTATCGCCGCCAGCGCCCCACCAACGGGCGACGCGAACACGTAACGCGCCGCAAAACCTTGCCGTGTCGACGGCGCTGGCGCAAATCGGTCGTCCGTACCTGTATGGCGGCCACGATCCCTCAACCGGTTTCGATTGCAGCGGACTGGTTTGGTTCGCGTACCGATCCGCGGGTGTAGCGACGCCACGAACGACCGCGCAACTGTGGCAACAGCTCGCGCCGGTGTCTCGGGGCGATTTACGACCCGGCGACCTCTTATTCTTCAACATTAACGGCAAACCTAATCATGTTGGTTTGTATGTCGGTGATGAGCAGTTCGTCCACGCCCCGTCATCCGGGAAGTCTGTCACGTTGGCTCGCCTCGACAGCCCGTATTACCGCTCAGTCTGGCTGCGCGGTGCCCGAGTCGTTACCCAAACCCGCTAAATTGTGACCTTTGGGGTCCGCTGCTAGACTTTGCCGTGTCTATCACACGGGGAGTTAGCCAATGAGTGTTGCACGTGTCACTGAGATTATCGCTTCGTCGACCAAAAGTTTTGAAGATGCGGTTCGCGTCGGTGTAAAACGCGCCAGCGAGACTTTGGACAATGTTCAAGGTGCTTGGGTACAGGATCAAAAGGTTGTTTGCGAGGACGGTAAAGTGATCGAATATCGCGTCAACTTGAAGGTTACGTTCGTTCTAAACAAATAGGTAACCGAACGGCGACAAGCTGTCGCATAGCAACAATAAGCAACGAAAACTAGGGGATTGGTTATGGATTTGTTTGGCTTCGCCAAAGACATGGGTCGTCGTCTGTTTAACCAAGACGAGGAAGCGGCTGAGAAAATTAAAGAGTTGATCGAAAACAATAACCCTGGCGTCAGCGATCTCAGCGTCGATTTTGACGACGGCATCGTCAGCTTGGGCGGCGAGTGCAGTTCAAGTGCCGCGCGTGAGAAGTGCATTCTGATGGCTGGCAACGTTCAAGGTGTTGTCGACGTCTATGCAACGAAGATGACTGTGACCGCGGCGCAAGCACCGGCTGGCGCCGACGCGGCAGCGACGCCCGAGCCGGCAGAAGAAAAGGTCGAGTATTACGTTATTCAGAGCGGCGATACGCTGGGTAAGCTCGCGAAGGAATACTACGGAAACGCGATGGAATACCCCCGTATTTTCGAGGCCAACAGGGAAGTGATCGAAGATCCGGACAAGATTTTCGTGGGTCAGAAAATACGTATTCCGCTCGACTGAGCGCGCCGACCGTCGCAATAAATTGATCCGGGTCAGGTGCCGCCTGATCCGGGTTTTTTGGTCAGTCGATAGTGACCGACGAACCAATCCTTGCCTTGATTGAGCCCAAAAAGCTCCGCACATGCCATGTAGAACATACGCCACCGTTGCAGTAGACGCTTCGGGTCTTCGTTCGGGTTAGCGTTGCCTAGAACTGTCAATGCGCGCTCGGTGTGGCGATCCAACTGCTCAAGCCACGCGTTCGAGGTTTTCTCGTAATGCTGCCCGTTCACCGCCCACTGCTCTTCGACGATCATGTGGTCGGTGAAATGGCTGAAAATGTCGAAGCTCGGCATGATACCGCCGCTGAAAAAATGTCGTGCCATCCAGTCGTTGCCCACGCGATCTTCGAATGGGTAGCAGTACTCAGAGTGGCAGAAGATATGCACAAAGGCTTTGCCGTCGTCAACGAGCCAGTTAGAGACTCGCTCCAACAGCAGCCGGTAGTTGCGCATGTGTTCAAACATTTCAATCGACACGACCCGGTCGAAGCGACTGTCGATTGAGAAATCACGCATGTTCGCCGTGATGACCGTTAGGTTCGATAACCTGCGGTGCGCAGCCTGTGCATCAATGAACGCCTTTTGCGATGCCGAGTTGGAAACGCTAGTTACGCTTGCGCCCGGAAAATGTTCGGCCATCCACAGCGACAATGAGCCCCAGCCGCAACCGAGTTCTAGAATACGCTGACCGTCCGTGAGGGCCGCCCGGTCGGCTGTCAGGGCCAGCATCTCGGCCTCCGACTCAGCCAGGCTTAGCGTTGGGCGTGACCAATGACCACAGCTGTACTTTAGGTGCGGACCAAGACACAGCTCGAAAAACTCGGCGGGAACCTCGTAATGTTGCTCATTGGCTGCGTCGGTTTGCTCGGCGATGGGGCCGCTTTTGAGTGAGTTGAGCCAGGCCGAGCGATCACGTTCTTGCTCATCACGCAGACGCCGCCGCATGAGCCTACGCATACTGGCGCGCAACAGCGTATCCGGCGCCAGCCGACGCTCGGCGATCTCTATGGCGAGTGACACGTTCTAGTTAGCGATTACGGCAGCGGTATTAGGTGCTCTCGTCGCCAGTAATGAAGGCTTGTAACGAGTCTGCAAGGTTTGTGCAGGCCGCTGTCTGCGTCCGGGCGATTAGCGGTATCGGGATAACAATTGCCGGCATGTACGAGGTACCCGAGACTTCGGCGCTAACCGAACCGGCGTTTTCGAGCCGCTTCAGGTCCCACACAGACGCTTCATAGTCGGCATCCGTTTCCCACCAGGTGAAACCGAAACAGCCACCACCGCCTGGGCCAGCGGCGCATGACAGACTGCCGCCACCGCCGGTGCGGTCGGTGGTGCCATCTAACCAGACAATGTACCGAACGCCGGTTTCCGCGATACGCTCGGCGACGCCGGGTCGTTGCATGAGTTTGGGTAGGCTCTTCGTATCGGTTGGTGCCGTGCGTGGTTCAAACCACGGGAACAGGGCATCAACAAACTGCTCGTTGGGCATGACGCTGAGACCGGAGCTGCCCTTGGTCAGCTTTTGGCCTATGCATTCGGTGAACGACCGCTCGGTTTCGTTGCCGAGGTGATAGCTCTTTGGCATAACAACAATCGACTCGCCGGATGAAATTCCGGTTGTCGCTTGTTTGGAGTCTTCGAGTTTGGCCGTTACACAGCCACCAAGACCGAGACCGGTGGCGGTTAACGCAGCAAGCAGCCGTCGCAAGTTACTCATAGCGCAATTTCTCCGCGGATTCGATGGTAGGGTTAGGGTCTTCGCCCCCGTTGTCGGTCGTTTCGGCAACACTAGCGTCACCGTCGATGATCGCTAGGTCCGCTGGCTCCGCGCCCTCAGCAAGGGCCGGGTCGTCGGGCCCACCGCGTTTGTCATTGGCGGCCCGCGTTGCCTGTGCAGCGACTCGTATCGTTAACAATGCAGCAGCGTCGCGCATCGCGAGTACGGCGGCGCGTTGAATGGCGGCTTCGCCTTCGAAACGCTCGGCGCCAGACTTTCCGTAGGCGTTGATCGGCCAGGCGCCGACGCGCGTGCCAAAGCGGTTGAAGACTTCGATTTGGTAACGAATCCACACCGTGTAAGCCTCGGTGCGACTTTGCTGCGGGATGGCGAACTCAAATGCCTGTATCGATGGGCGCAGCACAAGGTCGTACTGGTTTTCCGGTACCGGTTCCGATGGCCCGAGAAAGCTAACGTCATCAAACAGTTTGACCAGAATTTGGTCGTAGACGCGTTTGTTGGCGGCGCCAAGTTTTATTGTCCACTGCTTGTTCCCAAGCATCTCTTCCTTGTGGGTGTAGTCGTACATGCCTTCGGAGTACTGCACAGCAATCCGGTACGGTTGGGGGTCCATCAGAGGGGGCGGGATCACCGCCTCGGTCACGGTTAAATTCTGTGCACCGCAGGCGCTTAACAGACCGGCAACTAGAGCCAACGAGACACCGCGAAATCGGGTTTTACGTTGACTTAGCAAATGCGCGGCTCCTCGGTGATGATTTTCCACCCTGACCAGACTATGACAAGTGACTGAACGCAAAGGTTCCGTGTCTGTATTCACACAGATCACTCGACTGTAGTCGGCGGTCCTAATACACGCAAGCGCAGCTGGGATAATTGTCATCGCTGTCGCAGTAGGGTCAGAGACGGGCCGCCCGGCCCTGGGCGACGATTATGATGGCCAACGACGAGGCACTTCGAACAACGTGGCGGCGTAGCGCTCGCGGTATTTTTCGCGATGCCGCTGCCGAGCAACTCGACTTTGCGTTAGCGGGTCGAATGCGGCTCGTTGGGGTGAGCGAGAACGGTTTACGTGTGCTCTATGTCGACTTGGCGGGCGGTGAATACCGTGAGCTGCGGTTCCTCGACGCTCCGAATGGTTTAGGCGGCAGCGCCACGCTACATACGGTAAGCGCCGATTACGTAAAGCTGGCGTATCGACAACACGCGGACTTTACCGTTGAGGAATCGTAGCAACCGTCAGTGAATACGCGCGCGGATACGACGCATGGCGCTACCGACGCCCGGAACGTGATCAAAAAAACCGGCAGCGGAATCCCAGAAATCGTAGTGCAACGCGATTTCGCCGGCCTCGTTGAGTCGCACATGGGTCATCCCAAAGCTGATTTGTGGTTCGCCATCCGCGAGGGCTGGGTGACGAACCCGCATTTTCCAGCGCAAGAAGAAATCATCCCCTTCGCGTACGACATTCAGTAACGTGACCGTCACCTCGTCGGCATCTTGCGTCGTCTTAAGGTAGTAAGCCTCAATGGCATCCCGGCCGCGCACGACAGCGAGCGTATCGCTGAGGACCGCATCGTCGGCATACACGCGGCCTGTGAGTTGCTGGACCGAGTCCGGCGACATTTGGCCGAAAAACTGAGTTAAACGCTCGATGGCAGCCGCTTCGCCCGCACTGCCCACAGCGGGTGGACGTACTGCCGCTAACCGTGCGGTTTCAGCTTGATAAACCGCATAGGCGTTCGGTGCCGCTGGTGTTACCGCGAGGTAACCCACCGCCGCGATAGCCACAGCGGCGATGATCCAGGCGACAGCGGAAAGCAACTTCATCACGGGGTGCTCGACGACTCAATCGATGGACTATAACGCGATGTATCGACCGAAAGTGCCTAAGGTTGACCGTGACTAGCTACCGAACAGCAATAGGCGAGCGGCAATGACGACGATAACGCCAGCGAACACACGTCGCACCCAAACCTCGCCGCCGCGCAGAGTCGTGTGGGCTCCCAACCACCCCCCGGTGGCCATGCCAGCCGCTAGTGCGGCGCCGCCGAGCCAGTAGATTTCCGTTGAGCGGGCGTACACGAATAGCGCGAAACCCATGTACAGCAAGACGATGAGGACTTTTAGTGCATTAACACGAACGAGATCCAAACCAAGCACGCGGTGCAGGATCGGCATCAGCAAAAAGCCGACTCCTATTTGGATGAACCCGCCCCATGCGCCGGCGATGAACATCAACGCGAGACCGCCGGCCCAGCGCTGGCGCGAGATCGGCGCGCCAGTTTGATGCTCAGCGGTGGCGCCGCCCTTGTGAGGCCACAGCATCCAAATCAACATCACCGCCAGCGTAACGGCCAGTAGCCGATCGAACCAGACGCCGTCGAGCTTAACGCCGACCGAGGCGCCAACAATTGCACCCGGTACGGCAGCCAGCGACAACACGAGCGCCAGACGTACGTTCGCGAAGCCGCCGCGACTGAACGCTGCGACGGCAGCGATGTTTTGCGCGATGATTGCGACCCGGTTGGTGCCATTGGCACTCGGTCCCGACAAACCGAGAAAAACCAACATTGGCACGGTGAGCATAGAACCACCGGCTGCCATAACGTTGACCCAGCCGGCGACGATACCCGTGCCAGCTAGGGCCAGCAGCTCAACGGTGGTCACGCGTCGCGGTTGGTGTTAGCCGGGCGGTTTAAATTCCGGTGCGTATTCGAATGGCACAGCCGCTTGCGGGGGAGCGATCTTCTCATTCTAAGTTTAACTACCAAACGTATCGCATTGATTAATCGACCCTGATTGAAACCCTCGCTGGAACCATTTCATTCGGTCCTCGGAGCTCCCGTGAGTCCAGGTTTCAGGGCGAACAGCGCGACCCGCCGAGCGCTGAATCGTGTCATCGCCTACCGCAGCCGCCGCGCTCATCGCTTCCTCAACATCGCCCGGCTCCAGGGTGCCGTATTTTTCATCAGCCAGTGACGCCCATACGCCGGCGAAGCAGTCCGCTTGCAGTTCCATCCTTACGTTCAATGCATTTTGTTGCGCCTTGCTGGCGCGGGCTTGCGCCGCACGAACTTGGCGCGACGTGCCAGTGATGGTTTGAACGTGGTGGCCAACCTCGTGGGCGATCACGTAGGCCACCGCAAAATCGCCGCGACCACCCATGCGTTGCAGTTGGGCGAAGAAGCTCAGGTCGATATAGACGTTTTGGTCCGCTGGGCAATAAAACGGACCAGTCGCGGCCGAGCCATAACCGCAAGCGGTGTCGGTTGAACCGGTAAACAAGACCAAAGTCGGCGGTGTATAACGACTGCCATTCGCCGCGAAAATGTCAGACCAGACGGATTCGGTATCGCGCAGCACGACGCTAACAAATTGCGCGGCTTCATCCTCCTCGGCACTTCGAGGAATCGATTGCACAGGGCCACTCGATGGCGATTGTCGCTGGCTCATCGTTTGCGACAAAACCTGCATCGGGTCTTGCCCAAACACGAATATGGCGATCAGCGCCATGATTATCGCACCGATGCCGCCGCCCATGGCGACACGACCGCCGCGACCCCGACCGCCGGACTGGCCCCGGCGGTCATCTACGTTCTGACTTTGCTGCCGGCCTCTCCAGCGCATTTCCCTCTCTCCCCATGACCGCTCGTCGGCAGCTTGCCCGAAAGTCTAACGCGTCTCCTACGCGTGGGCATGAATTCGCTAGCGACGCCGTTGCAACGATTCGTTGTTAACCGTCGCGTACCGCGCGGTGTCTCGTCCGAAAGTATATTGATGTCAGATGCTTATCGAGATCTTTAAGAATCGCTCTCGAAACAGCACTCGCTGCTGTCCACCGCGAGCCGTTTAGTTACGCGACCACGGCTCGGTTGCTCACACGCGAGACGGTGGATTTACAGTTTTGCTCGCCGCAGGGCCTCGTGCGCGCGTTGATAGCCGAGGTCGGCCATTTCCTGGGTGCGGTGAAAGTCGAAAAAGGAGCAAGCATCGCGCGGTATATCGATAACGATATCCGGTGAATACGCCGCAAATTTCAGGCGTGAAACGGCCGCCTGCATGATATCGATGGAGTCGGACAGCAGTCGCACCGCACTCGGGGTCGAGCCGCTATCGTCGTTATCAAACAGATCGCTAAGGTACCGCCCGATGCGTTCGCGGTAGCCGCGGGTTGCTTCCGAATCGTCATTGGCGCGAGTGGCGGGCTCTACGACGGGCTTGTGACGACCGGTGCGCGCATTTAGGTCGACAGCAATCGTCAAATCGGTGGCATCGTTCAGCGTCGGTGCAATCGGGATCGGGTTAACGAGGCCACCATCGACCAAATGGCGATCGTTTATCGAGACGGGACTGAACACGCCGGGCACCGCCGCTGATGCACGCATCGCGTCGAACAACGATCCCTCGTTCAGCCAGATTTCCCGATGGGCGTCGATGTCGGTCGCCACGGCTGTGTAGGTCCGGTCCAATGCTTCGATGCGGCGGTCGCCAAGCAATGAGCGGAGAACGTCGAAGACTTTGTCACCCTTAAACAAGGCGCTGCCGGAAAACGAAAAATCCAACAGGCGCACGATATCTGTTGCGGACAATGCATTGGCCCACTCGGTGTATTTGCCGAGCTGGTCAGCCGCATAGATACCGCCGATCACGGCTCCCATCGATGTCCCGGCTACGGCTTGTACATCAAGCCCGCGTTCCTCGATGGCTCGAATGACGCCGAGGTGCGCGTGGCCGCGGGCACCGCCCGATCCAAGTACCAGGGAAACGCTTCGTTGGCTCATGGTGCGATGGTAGCCGAGTCGGGCCGTCACCGGCCGCGGATCGCATCGACGCGGTCTGCCTCGGTCCAGGGCGGATCTCCTCCCGCTTGTGTTCAGCGTGGCGGCGAAGAGGCGGAACCGACGTTCCCGCCGCGATGGCCCGGCGGTTGTCTAACCGCAACGGCTGTTTGTTTGGTGCGACACGCGTAGCGCGCCCCGATAGGCGCGTCGTCGCGAAACAGCGACCGTTGCTTTACAGAATGTTGCGTCGCGCTTCTATCGCCGCCATCAGTGCTACGAAAGGCGGCACCAAATACTTCATAAAATCATGTTTTATATAGAGAATATGCGCAATTCAGACGACGTCAGTTGGCTTAGTGTCGCCACGACGGTCGCGGCTGGGGCTGGCAAACGTCAAGGAAACATCGCTTCTACGGAGCTCCGCGCGTCGGTCTGACATAAGCAGTCGACATTTTGCGACAGCGGAAGAATTCGTTAGTTATTGTTTTTATTGAGTTTTCTTGTTTCGACTGCAACGCCGGCCGGTCTGTCGCCGGCCGCCAACGACGTAGGTCACACCGCAAACTGCCTATTCGGTCACATTGTCGGATAAAACACTAAAAAATATACGTTTTCTTAAAACTGGCACAGCTCTCGCTTAGTTGGTAGCGCAACACCAACCCGGTGCTAGACGCTTGGGCGCGCCTACACCCGCCGTTTTCCGGCTGCCACTCGCAATCGTGGCGGCGCCGGCGCGTGTAGGTCAATTACAGGCTCTTAAACGCGCGAGCCTGTAACGAGCTAGTCATTGGGTTGTGAAAGGCAAACCTGTCGTGAGGCAGGGACGCAAAGCTTCCGGTCCCAACAGAAGGTGGGATAGCGGGGCTGCCCTCGATGTGCGCCTTATCGTCGCACGCATCGCGGTTAGCCATCGCCAGCAATCTTCTCTGGGCCCGGACCTTGGGCTTGATGAAACGCCGTTGTTTAACGCGCGCGGCGTTTCTGAGGAGTACACGCTAGATGGCCGTACAACGCTACACACGCTGGAATCGCACCGCACTGGTCGTTGCCCTCGCGACGACGATTCTCGGTGGCTGCTTGGAAGAGCAAGAGGATGATGCCGCCGACTTGGTCGGAGCGGCTACAAGTCCAACACCGGGACCCGGCAACCGCGCCCCGGTAATTTCCGGTTCACCGCCGCAAACCATCACCATTGGCGAACAATTTTTGTTCCAACCAACCGTGACGGACCCCGACAACGATACGCTGGCGTTCAGCATTACGAATAAACCCGACTGGGCTTCATTCAACGCCGAGACCGGTGTTCTTAGCGGGCTGCCCAGCTCAAACGACGTCGGCGCCTACGGCAACATGTCGATTTTTGTGACCGATGGTGTGACTTCACGCGGAATTGGGCCGTTCAACATTACGGTCCAAGGTGACAACAATCGGACGAACACGCCGCCGACGATTAGTGGCACGCCGCCACGAACCGTTGATGCGGGCAGTGTTTACTCGTTCACACCGTCGGCAGCCGATGCGGACAACGATGCGTTACGTTTCTCTGTCGTCAACCCGCCAAGTTGGGCGCGATTTGACAGCACAACGGGTCGACTGAGCGGTACGCCAGAGAATCGCCACGCCGGCACGTTCGCAGGCATCCGTATTAGCGTAACAGACGGTACCGACGCGGCCCGGTTAGAGCGGTTCACGATAACAGTCGTCGGCGTAACACCGCCGAATAGCCCACCGACGATCAGCGGTGCGCCGCCGTCGAGTGTTACGGTTGGCACACCGTATCTTTTCCAGCCGTCGGCTAACGATGCCGATGGCGATGCCTTGCGGTTTTCCGTTGTCAATCCACCGCGTTGGGCGAGCTTCGATACCAGCACGGGTCGCTTGAGCGGTGTGCCGTCAGCCGCCGAGGCCGGTACCACCGCGAATATCGTTATCCAGGTCTCGGACGGGACGGCCGTGGCATCGTTGGGTCCGTTCGCGATAACAGCCGTCGAGCGGCCAAACGCGGCACCAACCATTAGCGGATCGCCCCCGACGGCGGCCACGGTCGGCACGGCTTACAGCTTCCAGCCGAGCGCGTCCGATGCGGATAACGATGCACTGACCTTCAGTATTGCGAATCGGCCATCGTGGGCGTCGTTCAATGCAAGCACTGGTCGACTGGCCGGTACGCCAGGCGACAGCAATGTCGGTACATCACGCAACATTCGGATCAGCGTCAGCGACGGTAAGGACACAAGCGCATTGCCGGCCTTCTCGATCACTGTTGACGCAGCGCCAAACGAAGCCCCGACGATCACCGGCACGCCAGCGCGTACGGCGACAGTCGGCGAGGTGTATCAATTCCGGCCCGTCGCCACAGATGCCGATAATGACAGCTTGAGTTTTTCGATCTCGAATCAACCGAACTGGGCAGCTTTCGATCGGAGCACCGGAGCCTTAACTGGCACGCCCGGTGACGGCGACGTTGGCGTGTTTCGCAATATTGAAATCTCAGTCAGCGACGGCACCGATACGGCAACGCTACCTGCGTTCGCGATCACGGTGGAGGCAGCGCCAAACACTGCACCGACGATCAGCGGTACACCGCCGACCGAGGCGATGGTCGATGTCGCTTATGTGTTCCAACCGGGCGCGAACGACGCCGACAACGATACGTTGACGTTCAGCATCCGCAATGCCCCAGCCTGGTTATCGATCGATCCAGCCAGTGGGCAGGTCAGCGGCACGCCGTCGACCGCCAACGTTGGCAGTTACGCCGGGATCGTCGTCTCGGTGAGCGATGGAACCGACAGCGCATCGCTGCCAGGGTTTACCCTAACGGTTGTCGAGTCGGCAAGCGGATCGATTACGCTGACCTGGGACGCGCCCACTGAAAGGACGGATGGTTCAGCACTCACGGACCTGACCGGCTATCGCATTTACTACGGAACCCAGTCCGGTAGCTATACCGAGACCATCGAGCTAATGGACCCAGGGCTGACGGTTTATGTGGTGAGCGATTTGGTGCCGGGAACATACTTCATTTCGGCCAAAGCCGTGAGCGCCTCAGGCGGAGAGAGTGGCTTCGCCGCGGAAATTACCCGCGAGGTTGCGACAAACTAGGCCGGCACGCACTCAATGGGGGAGTTTGGGATCGGCCCGGCGTCGCATGAGAGCGGCGTCGGGCCTTCTTTTTGCCGGCCCGACCGCAGTTCGCACAGCGATGTATTTGTGATTTAATGACACCGGTTACCTTTTCGGCTGAAGTTTCAATTATTAGGCGCTTGGTCGTAAATTGGCCGGGGATAATTGACACCGGTTACCTTCTTCGCCCCTATTGCTCGCGCCGATTCCTCCGCCTCGTTACAGGACCCCTCCCATGAAGATCGCGCTAATCATTGAGAACAGCCAAGCGGCCAAAAGCGACGCGGTGTACTCGGCACTGACAACGGTCGCTGAACCGCTCGGGATGGCAGTGCACCATTACGGCATGTACGGGCCCGATGATGACGCTCAACTCACGTACGTTATGAACGGTATTCTGGCCGGGCTGCTACTGAACGCAAAAGCGGCGGACTTTGTTGTGACCGGCTGCGGTACCGGCGTGGGCTCCATGCTGGCCTGCAATTCGATGCCCGGCGTTTTCTGCGGCCTGATCATCGATCCGACCGATGCGTTTTTGTTCGGCCAGATCAACGACGGCAACGCGATCTCGATGCCTTATGCGAAAGGCTTCGGCTGGGCCGCGGAGCTTAATCTGCAAGACTGTTACCGCAAGCTGTTCGAAGTCGAACGCGGCGTTGGCTACCCGAAAGAACGCGCGGCGATCATGGCCAAGAACCGTGGCATTTTGGCCGATGTTAAAGCGGCCAGTTGCCGAGACATGGCCAGCGTTCTTCGGTCTCTGGATACAGATCTCGTCAAAGCGGCGATCGCCGGTGAGAAATTCGAAGAGTACTTTTTCGAGAACGCGCAGGATGCTGCGATCGTCGATCAGGTTAAGAGCATTCTTGCGGCGTAGGCGTCGCATACAGCAGTTGCGAGGCACTGCATTCGTCCTTGCGTTAAAGGTATTGCAGCAGATAGAGCGACTAAAGGGAGATCATCTAGGTTATCGTCGAACGCTAATTGACGTTTCGTGCTTCTCGGACTGAAGGTTCTTATTTGGGGCTCAAATCGGGTTCCGCTCGGAATCGAAGGCTTGAATAACCCAAAACGGGAAGCGTTCGACACGAAAATCAGGAGTCACGATGCTACTGCGCCTGGTTTTTCTTTCAGCAATCGTACTAACAGTTGGTGCTGCCTTCTTTTATGTACCACCGGCAGTCGGTTACAACCCTAACGCTAAAAAGACCGACGACTTAACGAGTAACAGTGCGCTCGTCCCTAGATTCGCGTCGGATGACCCCCACTTAATCGCGTTTACGAACGTAGATACAGCGCTGCTGGACCCAGGAGTCTTGGATGCGTTTCTACAAGACCGGTCGGTCGGTTGGTACCAGGTCGTTCAAATCGACTCTCATAGACTTCGGGACAACGTCCGGGCGTTTCCTCACCTCGATGAGTTTCCAATCTCTCTTGGTGAGTTCGGCGAATTGGTTGTGAATGTGCTTATTGCTGACGAGGATTCCTTGGGGTTTCCAACGGGTATTGCGTCACTAGGCGGCAAGATTGTGGGATCTGTACCCAGCTCGATCCACATGATTGTTGCAACAGATCAGACCGTTAAAGGTGCCGTCTACCTTGCCGGGACTGGAAGGATTGCGATCGAGCCGATTCCTAACTCGAACCTACATGCGCTTTGGCAATATCCCCCAGGTTATTCCCGAAAGGTTGACTGAAACAGCGCCGGATCCGATCAGGGCCATCTGGTGTACCAACAGTACGATGCGGCCTCCGTATTTGGTGGAGGCGGCGGGAATCGAACCGACCCGCTTGGAGCGCCAAGAGCACGATGAGGCCGAAGTGCGGGTCGCTAGATGAGCGTTCCTAGATGAGGCGCGTTACGTATCATTTGCGATCAGAGTGGCCTCAAACCCAACAGCCTCTCGGAA
>JBCDIL010000028.1:0-47845 GCA_038749025.1 Pseudomonadota bacterium
ACGAAGATGGTGAGCGCGATAAAATTCAATACCGGCCCACCCAACTCCATAAAGTCGCGGATGGCGAGAAAAAAATTCTCGATCATCGTTGTCGCTCCCGGCGCTTAGCCGTGGCTCTTTTCAGAATGCTCCGCAATCATGCCGGCGCTCTGCTCTTGCAGAATCGACAGCACCCGACGGCTACGACCGTTGAGGTACGTGTGCAGCAGGATCATCGGAATTGCGACACACAGTCCCAATACCGTTGTCATCAGTGCCTGCGAGATACCGCCAGCCATCAGTTTCGGATCGCCCGCCCCGTAGAGGGTGATGACCTGGAAGGTCTTGATCATCCCTGTAACCGTTCCAAGCAGACCCGCTAGCGGCGCAACCGCCGCGATGACCTTCAGGAACAGTAGGCCACGCGTTAGGGCCGGCGTTTCTTTCAAGACCGCTTCGCTGAGCTTCAATTCGACCGTCTCTGTGTCTACCGAACGGTTGGCGTCGTAAGTGGCCAACACGCGTCCGAGCGGGTTGTTGCTCTTCGGATTGCTGGTGTCTTTCAGCTGCGCCGATACCTTGCTGCTGGCTGCGGTTAACGATACGAAGCACACGGCAGCGATCAATAGGCCAAGGATACCGAGACCGATGATGATGTAGCCGACGAGCCCACCTTGCTGGATACGCTCGCTCACCGTGGGTTGCTCGATTTCCAACGCCAAAATACCGCCGCGAGTCGGGTCAAGACCGAACTTGGTGACACCGCCGCTGGCACCGACCAACGCCGAGGTCGTGCTCGTGTAGCGAGCGCGTGGCTGACGTGGCAGTTCACTCACCGAGCCGGTCGCCGCCGAGTATTGGAGGTACTTACCCTCGGTAACCAAGTTGAACGCACCGACACGAACAACCGGCGCGGCCGCCGTGTTGCCTTGGTTATCGGAGACATCGGTCGTGTAGGCCGTGACTTTGCCCGACTCGGTCATCTCGCGTTGGATTTCGTACCAGAGCTGCTCAATGTCCTCGATCGATGCCAACGACGTCGAGCTCGACATTTTCGTGCCGAGATCGATCAGGAATTGCTCGCGATCCGGGAACTCAGTGCTCACCAACGAGGCTTTGAAAACACTCTGGGTGTCACCCGACACTTGCTGCAGAACGCCGAACAGCTCTTTTAATGCCCCGAGGCGTTCGTTGAGTTCTTGCGTCTGCACCGCAATTTGTTGGTTGTTCTGGTCAAACAGGTTTTCGAGTTCCTCACCGCGGCGCTCGAGCGCCGTACGCTCGCTGCGCGCCTGCTGCAAAAGCCGTTGCTGCTCGGCTTTGTTGCGCTCGAATTCTTGCTGACGCGCCCGTTCGGCACGTTGATCGTTGGCCGCACCTTCCCCGACCTGGCGCAGCAGCTGGTCCAGATTCGTGGCTTCCTGCGCCGGCAGGGAGCCGATCAGGGCAACAGATAGCAGCGATGAAGCCAATAGAATTTTCAATGATTTCATGTTCTTATTCTCCACCTGGCGCTGCTACCGGAACCTGCAACAAAACCGGTGCAATTTTCTGTGTGGCGACCGCCAGTCCTTCGCTTACCTCATTGCGGTACTCGCTCGCGTCGACAAAGGAGCGCGAGGCGTTGTCCCATCGGCCCGTGCGACTGCCATCTGACGATTGGTACATCAGAGCAACACGACCGACACGCAAGAAATCGACGGTCAGCTCACCGCCACCGTCAACGGGCACGGCAGCTTGATAGGCCTCAATGGTCCGACCGTACTCGTTCTCGATTTGGTAGGCCTCCATCACTTTGCGGAATTTTTCCGCGACGGTGACATCGGGGCGATCCATCAATGATTTGAGCGTTTCAATGCGCGTCGTTCGTTCGTCGATGAGGAACGGTACGTCGAGTTCAACGAACTTCTCAATGCCTTCGATCATCCGTGTCATTAACGGGAAAATCTGCCGGTTGATTACGTTCGCCTTCTCCATCGATTCAGCGATCTCATCCAGCTTGGCCTGTTGCTTCGCTGTTTGAGCTTCCATCAAGCGGTTGTAGATTTTAAGGCCGTCGATTTCTTTCGTTACGCCACGGTAATCGTTAACGATCTCATTCGTCTCTTGGACGATGTTATCGATCCGTTTTTGAGCCTGCTGGTTCTGCCGAACACGCTGTTTTTCGGCTTCCAGGACTCGATCTACAGACTGGGCTGTAGCGGTGCCCGCTGCGAGCAGCATACCAATGGCTGCTCCAATAACGGCCATACGGCCGCCGTGGTTTCGCGGAATCATGAACGCTCCTTAAGTCAGGTTCTGCTTTGTAAAAAAATTTATTTTTCGCAGACGCGCCAGACTTTCCCCCGACGCGCCCTGTGTCGCGACGGTGACGGCTCTTGAGATATTGACCACTGACCGGTCAATAGCGATGGCCCCCACCGTTCGCTAAATCCTGCTTCCGACCACCACCTGTACCTTTCTTCGAGACACACCGGTAGCCACGTCGCCCCCTGCGGCGTGGGGCAAGAATAACACAGCGATAATGTGACGCCAGTCCGGAAATGCATTTGCTGATCGAGCGTTTGCCCGCCGCAACAACACGCTCCGTGCGAATGATTAAGGTAAATCTCGGCGGCTAAATCGGCAGCGATACGCGGGCGGCAAACCGGTGAGACTGTCTCTGCTGAAACCGGTTTGCGCCAGCACGTTCGATCACCGATACATTATTAAAGGGTGCTCAGCGAACGAGCGCGATGCACCACCCGACTGGCTGTAAACAGCTCGTATCCACTCACGCCGAGTGATGGCCGGCATAAACGACGCACGGCATGACGCCGGTTAGCCGCGCAACGGCGGCCGCGAGGACTGCCTACTGGCTCAACGCTCGTCGAGGTGACAGCACCGCCGTTTGCCGCTGGACAGTCACCGCTACCGCCAGTCGCAAGCGACAGACGCCGTGCTAGCGCGCCGGGGACGATATGCACGCGCTGCACATTGCTATCCCGAATGCAGCGTTGACACATAACGGCTCGTGCAACATCATCGGGCTATGGGTTACCGGGCAACACCAGCTACGAGCCTTTGGCTGCTACTGCCGCTCGCACTCCTTACGGAGCGAGAGGGTGGCGGCTAGCTAGCGAAAAGACAACCAGTCGCAAAACCCCGGCCCGACAACTCTGCGGATCGGGGTTTTTTTTTGGTAATTCCACACGCGCTGGAGACTGCGGCGCACTACCTCGAGGTTAAGGACCCAGACAATGAAGATGTATACCGAAGCCGATGTCGACAAAGCGGCGCTTGCCGACGCCACCGTAGCGATCGTCGGCTATGGCAGCCAAGGTCGAGCCCACGCACTGAACTTACGCGACAGTGGCGTCCGCGTTATTGCCGGACTCCGTGAAGGCGGCGCAAGCTGGCAAAAGGCGACGGCCGATGGCCTTGAGGTCAAAACGATCGAAGCGGCTGCGGCCGAGGCCGATCTCGTTGCCATATTAGCGCCCGACGTTCCCCAGCAAGCCATCTACGCGCAAATCGAACCGCACCTTAAGGAAGGTGCCGCTTTATTGTTCGCGCATGGGTTCAATATTCACTTCGGGCTGATCGAACCGCGCGCCGATCTCGACGTTGTCATGATCGCGCCGAAGGGTCCGGGCGATTTGGTCAGACGCCAATACGAACAAGGCAAAGGTGTACCGTGCTTGGTGGCTGTCCATGCCAACCCAACCGGTAATGCCTTATCCCGCGCCCTCGCCTATTCATCGGGAATCGGTGGCGCGCGCGCCGGCGTCATTGAAACGACGTTTAAGGAAGAAACCGAAACAGATTTGTTTGGTGAGCAAGCCGTCCTTTGCGGGGGAGCCACCGAACTCGTGTTGAAAGGGTACGAAGTGCTGGTCGAAGCGGGCTACCAGCCGGAAGTCGCTTACTACGAGTGCATGCACGAGCTGAAGCTTATCGTGGACTTGCTGCATGAAGGTGGCTTGAAAAAAATGCACGAGTTCATCAGTGAGACCGCGCAATACGGCGATCTCACTCGCGGACCGCGGGTCATCGACGCCAACGTAAAAGAGTCTATGCGCGGTGTACTGACGGATATTCAAGAGGGTGTTTTCGCCCGTCAGTGGATCGATGAGAATGCCAATGGCCGCGGCGAGTACACCCGCATGATGAACGAGGACCTTGACCACCCCATCGAAGCGGTAGGGGCAAAACTTCGTGGCCAGATGGACTGGTTGGAAGGCTAAAACAAGGGCAGTCACTCGCGGAGACGACCGATGACGACAGGTACGCAAAACCAAGACCGGGTACGAATTTTCGATACGACGCTGCGCGACGGCGAGCAAGCGCCAGGCTGCAGTATGACGCTACGAGAAAAGTTGCGTATCGCCGAAGCACTCGACGAACTCGGGGTCGACATTATCGAAGCCGGTTTCGCGGCTGCGTCTCCCGGTGATTTCGAGGCCGTGCAAGCCTGTGCTGAGCAGGTACGCCAGGCGTCGGTTTGCAGCCTGGCACGCTGCAACCCGGAAGACATCGATAAGGCATGGAATGCGATCAAAAGCGCCGCCAAACCGCGCATCCATGTGTTCGTGGCGACGAGCGCCATTCACCGCGAATACAAGCTCAACATGGCAAAGGAAGAGATCATTCGTAGCGCCGTCGGCGCCATCGAACTGGCTCGAACGTTTTGCGACGACGTCGAGTTCTCGCCCGAAGATGCCTCGCGAACCGAACTGCCGTTTCTCGCGGAGGTTGTCAGCGCGGCCATCGCTGCCGGCGCGACGACGATTAACGTTCCTGACACTGTTGGCTACACAGTACCCGGTGAGTTTCATCGCCTGTTTCGGCATTTGATCGATAACGTGACCGGTATCGACAAAGCGATTTTGTCGGTGCATTGCCATGACGATTTAGGTATGGCAGTCGCCAACAGTCTGGCAGCGGTTAGCGCCGGGGCACGCCAGGTGGAATGCACCATTAACGGTATTGGTGAGCGCGCCGGCAATTGCTCGCTCGAAGAGGTCGTTATGGCACTGCGGACGCGGCCGGACTTCTTCGGTATCGATACGCGCGTAGACTCCACCCGCCTCTACCCGACGGCACGCTTGGTCTCGTCAGTCACCGGTATGAGTATTCCGCGCAATAAGGCGGTCGTCGGTGAGAACGCGTTTGCGCACGAAGCCGGCATACACCAGCACGGTATGCTGAAGCATGCTTCGACCTATGAGATCATGCGCCCCGAGGACGTGGGTTTAACTCGCTCAAATCTGGTCCTCGGCAAACACAGCGGCCGGCACGCATTTCGCGAACGCGTAGAACAGCTCGGCTTCGACCTTGACGAATTCGAACTCAACCGCGCATTCCTCGATTTCAAGAAACTCGCTGATCGCAAAAAAGACATGTTCGATGCCGACATCGAAGCCATCGTTCTGAGTGCCGATGGCAATACCAGCGGCCCATGGACAATGCAGTCTTTCCAGATCAGCTCCGGTACCGACCGTGCCGCCTCCGCAACGCTGACACTGTTAGACGAAGACCAGACTGCTCGCACGTTAACGGCGAATGGCGAAGGTCCCATCGAAGCGGCGACCGAAGCATTGGCGGAGTTAACGGGCCTGAGACTGGAGTTGAAGAACTTTGAGTTACGTAGTCTTTCGATGGGGGAAGATGCGCAAGGCGAGGTTGTCGTTACGGTCGACTACGAGGGCGAGACCTACCGCGGCCACGGCGTTAGCGTCGACATTGTCGAAGCGGGCACTCGCGCGCACCTCGAAGTTATAAACCGCATCCTCCGGCGCATTGCGTCTGGCCGCGCAACCCGCGGCGATCGTGCCGATCATCTCGTCAACGTTTAGAGCCCGCTCGATATACATCCTATGACTGCGAAAACGCTTTACGAAAAAATCTGGGAGCAACACCTGGTTACGCCGGAAACGGCCGATACACCTGCCGTGCTCTACGTCGACCTACATCTCATTCACGAGGTCACCACGCCGCAAGCGTTTACGTTGCTCGGCGAACGCGGTCTGTCCGTTCGGCGCCCGGATTT
The DNA here is from genome assembly GCA_038749025.1 of Pseudomonadota bacterium. Taxonomy (GTDB): domain Bacteria; phylum Pseudomonadota; class Gammaproteobacteria; order Steroidobacterales; family Woeseiaceae; genus JBCAXA01. The sequence continues at coordinate 6,011 of JBCDIL010000028.1, forward strand.
AACCCTCGCTACGATGGATCATTCGACTCCGACCACCCCGGTGCGGAAACTGGCGGATATCGATATCGTCGGTCCAGCGGCCGCTGCACAAATTCGCGCGATGCAAGCGAACTGTGAAAAGTTTGGTATTGAGTTACACGATTTCGGTAGCCCATACCGCGGTATCGTCCACGTGATTGGCCCAGAACTTGGCGCGACACAACCTGGGAAAACGATCGTTTGTGGCGATTCGCACACGTCGACACATGGTGCGTTTGGTGCGTTGGCTTTCGGTATCGGTGCCAGCGAGGTGAGCCACGTTCTCGCGACCCAATGCCTGCTGCAGCGCAAAGCCAAAACAATGTCGGTAACGGTCGACGGCTCATTACCGCAAGGGGTCACTGCAAAAGACATCATCCTCGCAGTCATTGGCGAGATTGGGGTCGCCGGCGGGACAGGACACGTTATCGAGTACCGTGGCTCGACCATCACCGCCCTATCGATGGAGCAGCGCATGACGGTCTGCAACATGTCAATCGAAGGCGGTGCGCGCGCTGGACTTATCGCGCCCGATGACACCACACTCGAGTATGTCGCCGGTCGACCGATGGCACCAACGGGCACCGACTGGGACGAAGCCGTGACTCGCTGGCGGGCTCTCCCAAGCGACGCCGACGCTGCGTTCGATCGCGAAGTTCATATCGACGCCAGCCAACTCAAACCGAAGGTCACATTCGGAACCAACCCCGGCATGGTCGTTGACGTCGATGCGGCCGTCCCACAGGGCGATGGTGATGAAGCCTTCGATAAGGCACTCGATTACATGGGGCTCGAAAGCGGTCGTCCGATTGCTGGTACGCCAATCGATGTGGTGTTCGTTGGCAGCTGCACGAACTCTCGATTAAGCGATCTTGAGTCAGCCGCCGCTGTGCTGCGCGACCAACGGGTCGCCGACGGCGTAAGAATGCTCGTGGTCCCCGGCTCCGAACAGGTCAAAGCCGACGCAGAAGCCGCGGGTCTCCACAACGTTTTCCGCGCCGCCGGCGCCGAGTGGCGCGAACCGGGCTGCTCAATGTGTCTTGGAATGAATGGCGATACGGTGCCGCGCGGCAAGCTCGCCGTGAGTACGAGTAACCGCAACTTCGAAGGGCGCCAAGGTGTCGGCGCTCGCACTGTCTTGGCAAGTCCCGAAACGGCAGCCGCTAGTGCGATCGCGGGTTGCATTGCCGATCCTCGTCCACTGCTGGCCGGAGCGTAACGAGATGAAACCCATCAAGACGGTCCAATCGGCAACGTTCGTACTGACCGAAACCAACATCGATACGGACCAGATCATTCCCGCGCGTTTTTTAACCACAACGGAGCGCAGTGGTCTCGGCCAACATGCCTTCGCAGACTGGCGCTTTGCCAGCGACGGTAGTGAGATCAGCGATGCGCCGCTGAATAGCGCCGCCGCCAAGTCATCACGTATTCTCGTTGCGGGCAACAACTTTGGCTGCGGCTCATCTCGCGAACATGCACCGTGGGCGCTGCTCGACTTTGGCTTCGAGGTCGTCATCAGTTCCGAAATCGCCGATATATTTCGCTCGAATTCGCTGAAGAATGGCTTGCTTCCGGTCGTCGTTGATACGGCCACACACGCCGATTTACTGGCGAATCCGGGTATCGACTTAACGGTTGATCTCGAAGCCCGCCACATTCGTTTCACAGATGGACGTACCGTCGATTTTCCGATCGATAATTTCGCCCGCTATTGTTTGATGGAGGGTATCGATCAACTCGGCTTCTTGCTGCAGCAAGACGAGGCGATTACCCGCTACGAGGCAGATCGACGTTGACCGCAACCGTTTTGTTATTGCCGGGCGACGGTATAGGGCCCGAGGTTACCGCCGCCGCACGCCGCGTTCTCGAACACTGTATCACCGCGGGCGTTCTCGACGTTCGTATCGACGAAGCGTTAGTTGGCGGTGCCGCGATCGATGACTGCGGTGACCCACTGCCGCCCGCTACGGTAGCGGCTTGCCGAGACGCCGACGCCGTTTTACTGGGCGCGGTCGGCGGCCCGAAATGGTCAGACCCCAGTCGTACCGTGCGGCCGGAACAAGGCTTACTCGCGTTGCGTCGCGCACTCGGTGTCTACGCAAACTTGCGCCCGGTCCGGACGATCCCGGCGTTGGCGAACGCATCACCCCTGCGTGCTGAGCGGCTTCAAGGTACAGACCTATTGGTTGTACGGGAACTGACCGGTGGCATCTACTTCGGCGCCAAGGAACGCACAGCAACGAGCGCGTCTGATGAGTGCAAATACACGGTCGCGGAAATCGAACGAATTGTTCGCGTTGCCGCTCGGCTCGCCAGTAGCCGGCGTGGCCAATTGACATCGGTCGACAAAGCCAACGTACTGGAGACGTCACGCCTATGGCGTGAAACAACAGAACGTGTCGTCCATGACGAGTTCCCTAAGCTGACCCTGGAACACGTTCTGGTTGATGCGGCTGCCATGCACTTGTTGTCACGCCCGGCGAGCTTCGACGTCATCGTCACCGAGAACATGTTCGGCGATATCTTGACCGACGAAGCGTCGATGTTGGCTGGCTCGCTCGGGCTTCTGCCCTCCGCTTCGCTCGGTGACGACGGACCCGGTCTGTATGAGCCCATTCATGGCTCGGCGCCGGATATTGCCGGCCAGGGTATCGCTAACCCGTGCGGGACAATCGCGAGCCTTGCTATGGCGTGCCGCCACAATCTAAAGGCGCCAACCGTCGCCGAGGCGATCGAGACCGCCATCGAAGCGGCTGTATCGAGCGGCGTTCGTACCGCTGATATCGCCGACGGCGACCCGGCCGCAACGACCGTTGAATTGACGGACGCAATCATCGGGCGCCTCAGCCTGTCGCAGCGCTAGGCGTACTGAGCGACGCACGCCAATGGCGGATCTCCTCCGACAGCGTTTCAGTTGCGATCAGAAAACCGTCGTGGCCATGCTCGGAGTCAAGCTCCACTAGTAGGGCGTTCGGAAGATGCGCGGCCAATAGCTGTTGCTCGCGTGGTGGGTACAAGACATCAGACGGCACCGAAACAACGAGTGCCGGCATCGTGAGATCTGCCAGCACGCTCGGGTACTCTCCTCGCCCGCGCGCAATGTCATGCGTGTCCATCGACTCCGTAAGCCGCACGTAGCTAACCGCATCGAAGCGTTCATTGATACGCCGCCCTTGATGCGCAAGATACGACTGAACTTGAAAGACGCCCCCGTCGCTGTCGGTTTGTAATGCACGGCCGAACCGAGTTTCAAAGTTCGACCAACTGCGGTAGCTGACCATCGCCATCATTCGCGCGGCTGCGAGGCCATTCTCTGGCGCTTGCTCGGGTGTGTAGTGGCCGCCCTGCCAATTGGGGTCGGCGTAAATCGCTTGGCGCTGCGCTTCGCTAGTCGCTATGCACCAGGCCGAGTGGCGCCCTGACACACCAATGGGCGCAATAGCACTCACCAGATCCGGATAGCTAGCCGCCCATTCAAGGGTCTGCATGCCGCCGAGTGACGGGCCGATCACCAAGCGCAGCTCGCGAATTCCGAGCGCGTCAATCAACTGCCGCTGCGCTCTGACGATATCGCGAATGGTGAGTCGTGGAAAATCGCCGCTGTAGGCTTGCTCGCCGCCTGGTCGTTTTGCCAGCGGGCCACTGCTGCCATAGCAACTCCCCAATACGTTGCTGCAGACGATAAAGTCCTCGGCAGGATCGAGTGCCAAGCCCTCGCCAATGAGTCCCGGCCACCAGGCATCTGCATCAGCAGACCCGGTCAGCGCGTGACAAACCAAAACGGCATTGCGTCCGTCTGGCGCCAAGTTTCCCCACGTGCGATAGGCGAGCGCACCCTCTTTCAGGGTTGCACCGCTATCGAGTGTCAGCGGGCCCGGCAGCGAAAACCACTCGGTCTCCGGCGAGATCAAAGCGGCGACGTCGTTCGGACCGAGCATGCTCGTTAGCCGGATAGTTTTGCGAACGCTTGTTCGAAGTCGGCACGTATATCGTCGATGTGCTCGATACCAACCGAAACCCGGACCATAGATGGCGTCACACCAGCAGCCCGTTGTTCATCCGCGGTCAGCTGCTGATGGGTCGTACTCGCTGGATGGATAACCAACGTCTTCGCGTCACCGACGTTGGCGAGGTGGCTAGCCAACTCCACCGAGTCGATGAACTGGCAGCCGGCATCGGCCCCGCCTTTTATCTCGAACGTCAGGACCGCCCCGAAACCGTGCGCAAGATACTGTTTCGCGCGTTCGTGGTGAGGGTGATCGGCAAGCCCGTTGTAGCTAACCGACTCAACCAACGGCTGGCTTTTAAGCCACTCCGCCAAAGCCAACGCGTTATCGATATGGCGCTGTACACGTAGCGATAACGTCTCCAAGCCCTGCAACAACTGAAACGCATTGAACGGACTCAACGCTGGGCCGAAATCTCGTAGGCCTTCAACCCGAGCGCGAATGATGAACGCAATGTTCCCGAATGGCCCATCCTTGCCGAACACCTCGGCGAATTTCATGCCGTGGTATCCGGGTGACGGCTCCGTAAAGTTTGCGAAGCGGCCACTGGTCCAATCGAAGCGGCCGGCATCAACGATGACGCCGCCAATCGACGTTCCATGCCCGCCGATCCATTTAGTCGCCGACTGGACGACGATATCGGCACCGTGATCCAGTGGCCGGCACACGTAACCGCAGCAGCCCAAGGTGTTGTCGACGACGAGCGGAATATTATGCTCGTGCGCAAGGTCGGCCAAGGGCTGAAAATCGGGTACCGAAAAACCCGGGTTGCCGATCGCTTCAACGTAAATCGCCCGCGTATTTTCATCGATTTGCGACCGGTAGGCATCGACACTGTCTTCTTCAACGAAGCGGACATCGATGCCAAGCCGCGGCAGCGCAACTTTAAATTGGTTGTACGTGCCACCGTAGAGAGAACTACCAGAAACGATGTTATTACCCGCCTCACACAGCGTCGCAATCGCGAGGAACTGCGCGGCTTGGCCACTCGATGTGGCCAGCGCAGCTACACCGCCCTCTAGCGCCGCAACTCGCTGCTCGAACACATCCGTAGTCGGATTCATGATCCGCGTGTAGATGTTGCCGAACTCCTGGAGTGCAAACAGCCGAGCCCCGTGGTCTGCGTCATCGAACGTGTACGACGTTGTCTGATGAATAGGGACGGCGCGAGAGTTCGTACCGGGCGCGGGTTCCTGGCCGGCGTGGACTTGTAGCGTATCGAAGTGCAGTTTGCTGGTGTCGAGTGTCATCGTTACTTCCGTTAATTGAGCGTGAGCCTAGCGAGAAACCGCCGTCGCGCGCAGCGGCAGCACAGCATGCTGAGCCTGGTTTAGCGCTTGCGTAATGTCATTGCAAAGGTCTTCCGTCCGTTCAATGCCCACAGACAAGCGAATCAGTCCTTCGCCAATACCCGCGCAGGCTTTGTCAGCCGCACTGAGCGGTGCATGGGTCATCGACGACGGATGGCAAACCAGCGATTCCACACCCCCAAGCGACTCGGCGAGCGAGAAGTACCGCAGCGACTCTGCGAAAGTCTGGACCGAGACGGATTGCTCGTTTAGGTCGAAACTGATCATACCGCCGAAGCCTTGCTGCTGGCGACTCGCCAACGCGTGAAACGGGTTGGCCGCAAGTCCCGGATAATACACGGTCGCGACGCGCTCATCGGTCGCCAATAATTCTGCAACCGCCGCCGCGTTCTCTTCATGGCAGCGCATACGGGCGTGCAATGAGCGCACACCGCGGAGGGTTAGGTACGAGTCAAACGGCGCACCGGTCAGACCCAGGTTATTCGACCAATCCTTGACTTCGGCCGCCAACGCGTCGTCGCGGCAAACGACGGCGCCGCCAACGACATCGCTATGCCCGTTCAAATATTTGGTCGTTGAGTGCACCACAAGATCAGCGCCCAACCGCAGCGGCTTCTGCAGTGCCGGCGATAAGAACGTGTTGTCGACACCGACCAGTGCATCGACAGCATGGGCTAAGCCGGCTACGGCTGCCACATCGACCACCCGCAACAGCGGATTGCTTGGCGTTTCGACCCAAACGAGGCGGACCGTATGATCGAGTACCGCCGATAGCGCTGCGAGGTCGGTTTGATCGACAAAGCGGACCGCGAAATGCCCCTTACTGGCCAACGTATGGAACAAGCGGTACGTGCCGCCATAACAGTCGTGCGGTGCGATAAGCGTATCGCCGGGCTTTAACAGCTGGCAGGCCAACGTAATTGCCGCCATCCCCGACGCGGTTATGGCACCGCCGCGTCCCTCTTCGAGTTCACACAGCGTCTGCAACAGAACATCCCGCGTTGGGTTACCGCTGCGGGTGTAGTCGTACTCGCGGGCCTGGCCGAAACCCGCGAACGTAAAATTGGAACTGAGGTGCAACGGCGGAACAACCGCACCGTGCTGCGAGTCGGTTTCGAGGCCCGTGCGAACGGCGGCGGTTTGAGAGTGCGGCTTGGTCACGTCGATTTCTACCTGATTACCAGAACGAAAATCAACGAGACCGGCGGCGAAAGCGCGTGAGCGGTACCCGGCTGCGAAGCAGTTGTACCGTCACTCATCTCTCGAACAGCGCCGGAGCGCTGTCGCAGGAGTTGGCACCTTTTCAGGTCGGTTAAACCTGAAGGTTGCCCCGGTGTCGTCGGGCCTTTCCCTCGACCGGTCTCGATGAGTCTTCGCAAGTTTAGGCACCGGTAGCGCGCGCTGTCAATGTCACGTGCAACAAAACGCCCGCCCGGCAGCGGGCCGAGGGGTTCCATCGCGCTCAATAATGCATTAATGTACTAGCACGTTAATACACTGATACGCTATGAAACCGAACCGACCGGCGAAGGGTCGACTCATTCGTGAAGCGGAGCTCGATCTCTGTAACGCCTTGTTAGCGCTCGATGAAGCCGTCGATATTCGCGACTTTTTGCATGACTTGTGCACACCCGCGGAGCTGCAGGCGCTGGTCGACCGCTGGCAGGTTGTGCGTCTTCTCGATGAGGGCCATGCGTACCGACGCATCCACGACCTCACCGGCGTCAGTGTCACGACCATTGGTCGCGTCGCGCGCTACCTCGGTACTGGTCGTGGCGGTTATCGCAAAGCATTGGAACTATTGCCATGAGTCAGGCAGACCAAAACCGTTTACGGATCGCACTACAAAAATCCGGGCGGCTCACTCAGTACAGCTTGGACCTATTTTCACGCGCCGGGCTCACCTTCACCCAGAGTAAGGACCAACTGTTTTGCTACGGGCAAAACATGCCCGTCGACATCCTGTTGGTCCGTGACGATGACATCCCAGGGCTCGTTGGCGATGGCGTCTGCGACTTAGGTATCGCAGGCCTTAACGTTATCGAAGAAAAACGCCTATCCGGCGGCAGCAACGGCGAGATTCAACCGTTCGAGCGCGTCATGCCGCTGGAATTCGGCCGTTGTCGCCTGTCGATCGCCGGCCCGAGCGACGAGTCATTCGGTGGCGCCGACGACCTAGCCGGTAAGCGTATCGCCACCAGTTATCCCGGACTGCTCGGCCGCTACTTGCGCGACAAGGGTATTGCGGCCGACATCGTGCATTTCTCCGGTGCCGTAGAAATTGCCCCCCGCCTCGGCTGCGCGGACGTGATCTGTGATCTGGTCTCAACCGGCTCGACCTTGGCCGCCAACCACCTCGCTGAGTACGTCTCGATACTCGATTCGCAGGCGTGGATTATCCGCCACGCTGGCCTCGACGACGCCGACAAGACAGCGTTACTTGCACGCCTCTTGCAGCGGGTTGAGGGGGTGCAACAGGTCCGCGAAAGCAAATACATCATGTTGCACGCACCGCGCGAGGCGATCGCGGCGATTCGGCAACTGCTACCCGGTAGCGAGGCCCCCACCGTGCTACCACTTGAGGGGCAGCCCGACCGGGTTGCATTGCACGCCGTCTGCCACGAGAACGTCTTTTGGGAAACGCTCGAGAGCCTTAAAGAAGCGGGTGCCAGTTCGGTACTGGTGCTACCCGTCGAGAAGATGCTGGCATGAGCGCTCTGAAGATCCATCGCTGGACGTCGCTTCAGACCGACCAACGCGATGCGTTACTGACGCGCCCATTACAACGTACACAGGGCGATCTGGCGACAAAGGTTGCCGAGATTACGGCCGATGTGCGGCGCCGAGGCGATCAGGCGCTCATCGACTACGCACAGCGCTTTGACTCCGCGACCATCGACTCGGTAGTCGTTGGCGCAGCCGAAATCGACGCTGCGCGCGCCACGATCAGCGACGATGCACATGCAGCTATCACCGCGGCCATCGCCAATGTCCGAGCGTTTCATACCGTCACGCAGCCGACCGAAGCGCGAGTCGAGACACAACCCGGCGTTGTCTGCGAGCGCGTCGTGCGACCTATAGACGCGGTTGGGCTATACGTACCCGCCGGCACGGCGCCGTTGCCGAGCGCCGCTATCATGTTGGGCGTTCCTGCCCGGCTGGCGAACTGCCCGACCATTGTTATGGCATCACCGCCACGTGCCGATGGCTCGATGGACCCACACGTACTCGCTGTCGCCGCGGAACTCGGCGTTACCCGTGTGGTGAGAAGCGGTGGCGCACAGGCTATCGCGGCAATGGCCTACGGCACAGCGAGCATACCTGCCGTCAACAAGATTTTCGGTCCTGGCAACGCGTTCGTTACCGCCGCTAAACAACACGTCGCAGCCGACGCCGCTGGCGCGGCGATCGATATGCCCGCGGGCCCGTCCGAAGTCATGGTGCTTGCTGATGACAGTGCCGACCCCGCCTTTGTCGCCGCCGACTTGCTGTCGCAAGCCGAGCACGGTGTCGACTCGCAGGTCATTCTCGTTACAACGACATCCGCGTTGGCCATTGCCGTTAGCGAAGCGATTGACGACCAATTGCTCGGCTTATCTCGCCGTGACATTGCCGCCAAGGCACTGGCATCCAGCGCGACAATCGTTGTCAGTGAACGACCCGATGTCATCGCGATCGCCAACGCCTACGCGCCAGAGCACCTTATTATTCAGATGAACGAGCCGCGGGACATCCTCGAACAGATCCGTAACGCAGGCTCGGTATTTCTTGGCCCCTGGTCTCCTGAGTCGGTAGGGGATTATTGCAGTGGCACCAATCATGTACTACCGACCTACGGCTACGCCCGGAGTTTTAGCGGACTGAGTAGCAGTGACTTTTGTCGGCAGATGACGGTGCAAGCCCTTACCCGTGAAGGGCTCGAAAACATTGGACCAACCGCGATTACGTTGGCCGGTATCGAGGGTCTCGACGCCCACGCAAACGCGGTCCGATTGCGGCTCGGCGAATAAGCGATGAGCGTTATCACCCAATTGGCTCGGCCGGAAATCGTCGCAATGAAAGGCTATACATCGGCTTCGCACGACGAGGCATTGGTGCGACTTAACGCCAATGAGTCACCGGTCCGGCGCGCCGGCGATACGACAGGACGCGGCCTCAATTGGTATCCGCTCAATCGCCCCACCGAACTCGAGCAACGCTTAGCCGGCCTAGTCCACCAACCGGTCGAGCGCGTGACGATCACCCGTGGCAGTAGCGAGGCAATCGATCTCCTGATTCGGACCTTTTGTCGGCCAGGCAAGGACGCCATCTTAATCTGCCCGCCAACCTTCGGTATGTATGCCGTCTACGCAAATGTACAAGGCGCCGCCATCCAGCGCGTACCGTTAACCAGCGCACCGGCCTTCGATCTCGATGTCGCTGGAATTGATGCTGCGATTGACGACAGCACGAAGCTGGTATTCATCACGAGTCCCAATAATCCGACTGGCAATCTGATGAGTGCTGCGGCCATCGACAGCGTCGTCGCCGCGACACGAGGCCGTGCCGTTGTTGTCGTCGATGCCGCTTACTGGGAATTTGCAACCACGGATGACCCAGCCGAGCGCTACGCGAGCGAACCGCATGTCGTTGTTCTTCGAACGCTGTCGAAAGCCTTCGCGCTGGCCGGAGCACGGTGCGGCCTCTTGATAGGCGACCCGGACGTGGGCACGCTAATTCGTAAGGTGTTTGCGCCCTACTCAGTCGCAACGCCGGTTGTCGAGGCGATTCTTGGTGTTATCGCACACTCATCGCCTGAACAAGACGCAGCGCGAATGGCGGCGATCCGTGCAGAGCGTGAGCGGGTCAGTCAGCGACTCGCAGCCCTACCGGCGGTACGCAGCGTGTACCCAAGCGACGCCAACTTCGTGCTTACGGCGTTCGTGAATCCAGCGGCGGCGATCGATGCGGTGCGGCGTACCGGGTTCTTGATACGCGATTTCTCGGCGATCGATGCGCATCCCAACAGTCTTCGGATTACGATCGGTACGCCGGAACAAAACGACGCCGTACTCAACGCGTTGGGAGCGCTGTCATGACGGCAGCCGTCCTGTTTGTCGATCGCGATGGAACGTTGATCGAAGAACCGCCTGATGAGCAGGTTGATCGAATTGATAAAATTCGATTCATGCCGGGGGTTGTTCCCGCGTTACTGCGCTTGCAAACCGCTGGATACCAGCTCGTGATGGTTAGCAACCAAGATGGTTTAGGAACCGCGAGCTTCCCGCAAGAGGACTTTGATGCCCCTCAGCAATTCATGCTCGCGGTATTCGAGTCACAAGGTATTTATTTCGACGACATCCTAATCTGTCCTCACTTACCGGAAGAGGGCTGCGATTGCCGTAAGCCAGCGACCGGACTGCTCGCGCCGTTTCTCGCACGAACGGCTATCGATGTGAATCGCAGCGCCGTTATCGGCGACCGTGATACCGATTTGGCTTTGGCGAAAAACGTCGGGCTGCGTGGAATACGAATCGGTACCGGGGCGGACGCGTTGGATTGGCCCGCCATTGCCGATGAGCTTTGCTTGCAACCGCGCCGTGCTCGCGTGCGGCGGCGCACCAACGAAACCGACATTTCGGTCGACGTCTCGCTAGACACCACGGCGCCGGTTTCCATCGCGACCGGCATAGGCTTTTTCGATCATATGCTCGAACAGATTGCGCGCCACGGAGGGTACGCACTGTCGATTCGGTGCCAGGGTGACCTGCACATTGATGATCACCACAGCGTTGAAGACGTCGCGCTGGCCCTCGGTGAAGCATTGCGAAGTGCACTCGGCGATAAGCGCGGTATCGCCCGCTACGGCTTCACTGTACCGATGGATGAGGCCCGAGCCGAGGTACTGATCGATCTGTCTGGCCGGCCGGTCAGCCGCTTCAGCGGTGAGTTTGGCCGCGATCAGGTGGGTGGACTGAGCATCGAGATGGTGCGCCACTTCTTCACATCGCTCGCGGTCAGCTTAGGAGCCGCTATCCACGTTACCGTGACGGGCGACAATGCACACCACATGGTGGAAGGTTGTTTTAAGGCGCTCGGGCGTGCCTTGGCGCAAGCGACACGCCGCGACGGTGAGGCGATACCGTCCAGCAAAGGCTCACTATGAGCGGCGAAAAAAACACTTACGACGTGGTGATTGTCGACACGGGCGGAGCCAACTTGGCTTCACTAACGTACGCGTTTCGCCGCCTCAACGTCGACGCTCACGTAAGCGTCGACGCTGAGCGTATTCGCACTGCGTCGCATGTTGTTCTTCCAGGTGTCGGCGCAGCGGGCGATGCGATGGACCGTCTCAACCAACACCGACTGATACGCGTTATCGTCGAACTGACGCAGCCCGTTCTCGGTATTTGTCTAGGCATGCATCTTCTGGCTCGTTATTCCGCGGAAGACGAGACGCCATGCCTCGGCGTTCTCGACTGTGACGTCATCCGAATACCGGATTCGGCGGGGCGCGTTGTGCCCCACATGGGCTGGAACGAAACCCACCCAACAACGTCGATGCCATTGATCGGTGAATCACGTGACACAGACTTTTACTATTACGTACACAGTTTTGCGATTGTTGCCGACACTGTGCCGTGTGCCGCAACATTCGATTACGGTGATCGTTACGCGGCCATCGTGCAGCAAAACAATTTCTTCGCCACCCAATTCCACCCCGAACGATCGGCGGCTGTTGGGCAACAGCTTCTGAAGAACTTCCTGAGTATTTCCGCATGCTGATTATCCCAGCCATCGACGTCAAAGCTGGCCGCGTTGTGCGCTTGTTTCAAGGCAAGTTCGATGCCGTCACCGACTACAGCGGAGATGGCGTCACCATCGCCAAACGGTATGCAGCGTTTGGCGCGCCGCTGCTGCACGTCGTCGACCTTGACGGGGCCGCCGAGGGCACACCCGGCAACATGGCAATGATCCGCGCCATTATCGATGCCACCGAGATGGATGTTCAGGTCGGTGGCGGTGTGCGAACCCAGCATGATGCGCTCCGACTGTTCGAGGCGGGCGTTACCCGGGTCGTTGTCGGCAGTATCGCGATAACAGAACCTGCCGTAGTCGCTGACTGGCTCATTGAGTTCGGGCCAGAGCGAATCGTCTTGGCGCTCGATATCAATCTCGATGACGACGGCACCCCACGGGTGACAACACACGGTTGGACGCAACAAACCGACCGACGCCTTGGCGAGGTCATCACATCGTACGGCACGGCTGGGCTGCGCCACGTCCTTTGCACCGATGTCAGTCGTGACGGCGCCATGACCGGTCCCAACACCGAACTGTACAAGCGCATTGCGAGCGATCATCCGTCTATCGCTTTGCAGGCGTCCGGCGGCGTACGCGGGGCCAATGACCTCGCTGCCCTAGCCCAGTCCGGTGCGCACGCGGCGATCGTCGGCAAAGCGCTACTGGACGGACACCTCCAGCCGAAGGAACTAACCCCATACTTACCCGCCGTATAATTCCGTGCTTGGATGTCCGCGACGGCCAGGTCGTCAAAGGGGTTCGTTTTCGTAATCATCGGATCGTCGGTGACATCGTCGAACTGGCGCGACGTTACCGTTCCGAGGGTGCCGACGAGCTGGTCTTTTACGACATCACGGCGAGCCCTGAAGGGCGTCCGGTCGATCGTCAATGGATAGACCGTATTGCCGCCGAACTGAACATTCCATTCTGTGTCGCCGGCGGTATTCGATCGATCGCGGATGCAGAAACGGTCTTGAACCGGGGCGCGGATAAAATCTCAGTCAACTCGCCAGCTCTCGCTCGCCCCTCCCTAGTCGACGAACTCGCTAAGCGGTTTGGCTCACAATGCGTAGTCGTAGGGATCGATTCGCAGCGCGATACCGACGGCACACTGCGCGCCTATCAAAATACCGGCGATCCCGACAAAACATCGGCTGCCGGACGCACCGTCATTGCCTGGGCACGTGAAGTGGCCGACCGAGGCGCCGGAGAAATCGTTTTGAACTGTATGAACCAAGACGGTGTCCGAAGCGGCTACGATTGCGAGCAACTCGCCGAGGTTCGCTCAGCAACGAATCTGCCACTCATCGCCAGTGGCGGCGCGGGTGAGCCCAAGCATTTCGCAACGGTGTTTACCACCGCCGACGTTAGCGGCGCGTTAGCTGCAAGCGTTTTTCACAGCGGCGAAATTGCAATTCCTGATCTGAAGCGATACCTCTTGAAGGCGGGTATCGCCGTTCGTCCACCTAGCGAGGACTATGCCAATGGACCGTGAGGATCCTTTCCTGTACGAACTCGAGCGCGTCGTACACGCACGCATTGCTGAGGCGGACAACTACAGCTACACCGCCAAGCTGGTCGCCGAGGGAACTGCCCGAATCGCGCAAAAAGTGGGAGAGGAAGCGGTTGAAGTCGCTCTCGCCAGCGTAACGGATGAGGGCGATAAATACCTGCGCAACGAAATCGCCGACTTGGTCTTTCACCTGCTGGTATTGATGGCTGTGAAAGACATTCGACTCACCGACATCGCCGGGCTGCTGCGTGAGCGACATGAGTCGCGACAACCCTCAAGCGGGGCGTAGCGTTAGTTCGGCGACACGTTCACGCAAATTGTAATCTGATGCCATAACGGCTCCATAGGCGCCGGCGTTAGCGATAAGAAGTACATCGCCTTCTTCGCTCGTGGGCAAAAGGCGATCGGTACCGAGTTTGTCGGCGGACTCACAAATCGGCCCGACGACGGTGACAAGATCGCCGGCCGGTTCATCGAGCCGCGATAGGTTGGCAATTTCATGGTACGCACCGTACAACGCCGGTCGAATCAGGCTATTCATGCCGGTCGCAATGCCCACGTACTTCATGCGGCCTTTGCCTTTGGTTTGCGTCACGCGCGCTAGCAATACACCGGCCCCGGCAACAAGATAACGCCCAGGTTCAAGCCATAAGTCATACTGTGGCGCGCGAGCCCGCCACTCGGCCAGACTGTCGTCCAATCGTTGGATGTCGAGTTCGCGGTCACCGCTTCGCTCCGGCACCCCAAGACCGCCGCCAAGATCGAGAACGCGGACGTCGGGAAATCGCTCCGCTGCGGCCGCGAGTGTCGCCGCTACCTGCTCCCAATTGTCGTGCTCAAGAATTCCACTGCCGCTATGGGCGTGAATGCCAACGACGCGTGCACCAGCCGCGCTAACCAGGTCTGCCAATTCGTCCAGCTCGAACAAAGGAATCCCGAACTTTGCGTGGCTGCCTGCCGTTTTCACATGCTCATGGTGTCCACGGCCTTTTCCTGGGTCCAGGCGAACAAATAACTCTTGCCCGGCGAACAACTCCGGCCATTCGCGCAGCGGAAATAAGTTATCCAGTGTCAGGTTAACACCGCGCTGCACACCAAGTGCGTACTCGTCGCGCGGCGCAAAATTTGGAGTAAACAAAACGCGTTTAGGGTCAAGCTCCGGAAACAGTGTGAAGACGCGATCAAGCTCACCGGGCGACACACACTCGAGATTAATACCGGCATCGACAAGGGTCCGCAGTACGTCCGGATGCGAGTTAGATTTCATCGCAAAGAAAATGGCGGCAACGTTCTGCATCGATTGCAACCGCTCGGCCGCGGCTCGCACCTCTGCAAGGCTATAAACGTACGCGGCCTGCCGCTGATCTAGCAGCTCTAGCAAAGCGGGAGCCTGCGCTTCCCACCAGCGTGACGGTGCCTCTTCAGCGGGCGTATCTTGTTGCTGTAATGAAGCCCAGGACGGGCCGAAGCTCGCACCGCGTAGCGATGCCGGAAACAACAGACCGTGTAATCGCGACACGACTCGGTACGCATTGTCCTCGTCGGTTACGAAGCTGAAATTCAAGTCGTTTGCTGCCTGACTAACGAGATAGACACGCTCCTCTTCGAAGACTTCCATCGCGGAGCCGATCTGATGAAGCGTTGCCCGTATGCGTCGACCGACGAGGCTGACGGCAGCGCAGTCTTTCAAAACGCGCACCCGACACAGCGATCGGAGCGTCTCCTCTACGCCCTCGATGACCCCGTCGGCAAGCTCGCCACCGCGGGGATCGATCGATAGCGTGACGTTACTCTCCGACGTCGATACAAAGTCAATCGAGATACCGGCATCGGCAAACACTTGGAAGGCGCGCGCTAAAAAGCCGGATTCTTGCCACATCGCTATACCTTCGAGCGACACCAGCGTAATACCGGACTGGACCGATACCGCTTTGACGACCGGGGTATCGTCATCGACGGCCGGCGAAATGACCGTCCCATCGATATCCGGTTGATCAATCGAGCGTAGGTACAGTGGAATGCCGGCACGGCGTAGCGGTGGCACGGCGCGTGGATGCAACACCGTACTGCCGGTCGACGCGATTTCTTGTGCCTCATCGTAGTGCAACTGCTGCAACAGACGTGCGCCCTGCACGAGTCGTGGATCGGCGCTGAATACACCCGGCACATCAGAGAACATCTCGACACGCGCGGCCGCTACTTTGACCGCGAAATAGGCGGCACTCGTGTCAGAGCCCCCACGACCTAATAAGACGGTCTCCCGATCAGCGTTTGCCGCAAGAAAACCTGGCATCAAAACGATGCCTTCCGCCGCATCGACGGTTTGCGCAAGCTCTGGGTCGAACTCGACCGCACAGGTCGCGCTAAGGTAGAGCTGGCGCTCCGATGCACTCGGTCGACGCTGCGCCCTTAACCACTCCCGTGGATCACGCCACTCGGTCGCAACGCCGACGGTGTTTAGCCAGGCAGACGACAAACGCGTTGCCATGAGTTCGCCCAAACCCAGAATGCGCGCGTGCACGCGTGGGCTAACCTCACGTACCAGCCGTGTTCCGGCGCTAAGCTGTGACAACTCGTCGAAGTACGTGCCCAGTAATTGATCGGCATCGAGTCCCATAGCGACCGCCAAGTCGCGATGTCGCGCAATGACGCTATCGAGCTCGTGCTCCCCGGCACCTCGTTCGGTTGCACTGACGAGTGCTTGTAACGTGTTTGAGACACCGCCCAGCGCCGAATGAACGACGAGCGGCTGCCAGCCCTCCGCACAACGGCTCTTCAGAATGGCCGCGATACGTTGCCAACGCTCCAAAGTCGCGACACTGGTGCCGCCAAACTTAAGGACTAGTCGTCTCGACGCGGCGACGTTTTCATCGATTCCTAGGTCGACAGCGGAACGAAAAGGTGCTTCTTCCAACATGCTGATGGTCCACAACGGCCGGCAAAAAAAACCCGCCTTGCGGCGGGTTCGTACGGTTCGTGGACGATAGCACCGTTGACGGCACCGTCAAGTCAGAGCGAACTAAAAGTCGGTTACGGCACCCTGCGACGCCGAGCTCACGCGTCCTGCGTACTTCGCCAATACGCCACGACTCGGAGGTACCTTCGCCGGTTGCCAGGCATCGCGCCGACGCGCCAGTTCGGTCTCGGCAACGGCGAGAGTAATCTCTCGATTTTCCGCATCGATCGTTATCGAGTCACCGTCAACGACAAGGCCGAGCGGGCCACCGACGGCGGCCTCCGGTGCAACGTGGCCAACGACAAAGCCGTGGCTGCCACCCGAGAAGCGTCCGTCGGTGATCAGAGCAACGTCATTACCAAGACCTTTGCCCATGATCGCACTGGTCGGACTCAACATCTCGCGCATTCCCGGACCACCGCGCGGACCTTCGTAACGAATAACGACGACATCACCGGCAACGATTCGCCCATCTAGAATAGCGGCCAGCGCGTCTTCTTCGGCATTAAAAACCCGTGCGGTTCCACTGAACCGTGTACCTTCCTTGCCGGAAATCTTGGCGACAGCGCCGTCAGGCGCAAGGTTGCCGTACAGCACGACCAAATGCGACTCCGCCTTAACCGGCGCTGCCATTGGTTTAACGATGTCTTGTTTTGCTGGGTACGGTGCGACGTTCGCCAAGTTCTCACCCAGTGTGCGTCCGGTTACCGTCAACACATCGCCGTGCAGTAGGCCATCGTCCAGCATCTGCTTCATCAGCGGCTGTATTCCCCCGATCGCGATCAGCTCCGACATTAGATACCGGCCCGAGGGCCGAACGTCAGCGAGAACGGGAGTCTTGCGACCGATTCTTGTGAAGTCATCAAGGCTAAGCGCAACGCCAGCGCTGTGCGCAATGGCCAATAAATGCAACACTGCATTCGTCGAGCCACCCAGCGCGATAACAACGGCGATCGCGTTCTCAAACGCCTCAGGCGTCAAAATATCGCTCGGCGTAATGCCACGCTTGATCAGCTCTACACACGCTTCGCCGGCACGCCGACAATCGACCCGCTTCGCATCCGACACCGCCTCCTGAGCTGAGCTGTCTGGCAAGCTGAGTCCCAACGCCTCGATCGCGGACGCCATGGTATTAGCGGTGTACATTCCTCCGCACGACCCGGCACCAGGAATCGCGACCCGTTCAACCGCCGCCAACTCGTCATCGGACATCGTGCCGGCAGCGTACGCACCAACCGCTTCAAACACGGATACGATATCGGTACGGCCAGGACCCGGTTGGATAGTTCCACCGTAGACAAACACGGCTGGGCGATTGAGCCGAGCAATTGCCATCGCGCAGCCAGGCATGTTTTTGTCGCAACCACCAATTGCAACGAAACCATCAAAGCCTTGACCGGCAACGACGGTCTCGATCGAATCGGCGATAACCTCGCGACTCACCAGTGAATAACGCATCCCCGGTGTTCCCATAGATATGCCATCCGAAACGGTAATCGTGTTGAACAACACGCCTTTCCCGCCAGCCGCATCGACACCATTGATCGCGTGGTCCGCGAGATCGTTTATGTGCATGTTGCATGGTGTCACCATGCTGAATGTCGATGCGACGCCCACTTGTGAGCGACTGAAATCGGCGTCCTCGAATCCCACAGCGCGCAGCATCGCGCGGCTGGGCGCTTGTTCGACGCCGTCGACAATCTGGCTTGAATAGCGTCGGCGATCATTTTCGTCTGTCAAAGCTCTTCCTCACCGTTGGTTGCGGGCGCTGGATCGTCGTCGCGAATGACAATCGTCTGCGATTGATCGAACACGGCATCTTCGCCACGCGGCGCGATAATTCGCACGCGAAACACTTCTTCCCCTTCCCATTGCGCATCATCGACCAACGCGATCCGAAAAGTGGCCGTCGACTGCGACGCGGCTATGTCGATTGTATTGCGAACCGGCGCGATAAAGTCTTCCCCATCCACGGCAGTGTCACCGTCGATCGCTACCTGTACGACGACGGCCTCCACACCGCGTTTGTTGATCGTTACGTTGATCACGCGTTGATCCTCAAACACTGTTCGTATCGGACGGTCAAAGCCAATCACGGTCGGCTGCACGAGGCGGATTGGCTCAGCGGATTCCTGATTGGTAACAACCAAGTCATCAATGTTCGCCGCGTCGCTGACAGGTATCGGTCGTGGATCAGGGACACGCGTCGAGATGTTGCGGTTCTGATCCATCACATCGATCGGCAGTTCGGCCAAAACACGGCCGCTAGCCGGATCGACGATAATCAAGCGATACGCGCGCGGCGGTGCATCGATCCAACTCGCGCGCGGTTGTAGGCGGATGCTGATTACACCGTCAATAACCGGTTGTACCCCACTGTCCAACAGCGACAGTGTCTGGCGATACGCATCCTGGGTGAGTGCGTTTAAGTAAACGCCTACGTTGGTGAGCTCTATCGCGCTTGCGTCGAATGCCAACGTCATCAGCGGGTCGGTCTCTACCAATACCAAGGGGGCGAGTTCGCCCAGCAGCGGTAACGAAACAGCGCTCACGTTTGTGCTGACCGGAGAGCCGTTCGTCGATTCAGTAAGGCTATCGAGTTCGTCCGCCGGCGCAACGGGCACCTCATCGCCCTGGAGCGGGGGCGTTGTATCGCTACTGTCTGCGGTGTCGGCCGGCAACGCAACATCAGCCGCTACCACCTCAAACTCGTCACTGGGTGCCGCCGTCCCAGCCGGCGACGCTGTGCCAGTTACTGCCTCGTTAGCAACCGCGTCTGTATCTATTGTGGCGGCGGCTGTGACGGGTTGATCCGTACCGTCAACGTCAACCGGTGACGGCACCGTGACATCGGACGATTCTGCCCCTGTTACCGGCAACACCTCGCTTTCTAGGATCGGCCCTGCACCGGTTCGCGGCGCTGGCTTTGTTGCTGTAACTGCCTCCGCGGGCCCCAACGAATCGGCCCAGTCCATACTGACCGTCACGGCTACAGCACCCGCCAAAACGATGGCTGTCGCCGTCCACCAGCCCATAGCCGCCCCAGACATACGCCGCCGTTTCGCGCCGTCGCGCGCCGTCGTTGCACGTATCCCTTCTACAAACGCTTGCACCGACTGGGGCCGCGCATCGGGTTCGTGGCCGAGCGCGTTTGACAAACTCATCCACGCTGCCGCCGGTAAGGCAGCAAGTCGTTCCGGTTTCACGCGCGAATCACGCGCCATTTTGGCTGTCAGCTCACCATACGGGCGCGCGCCAGCCAACATCCGATACGTCAGGCACGCTAGCGAATAGACATCGTCAGTCGGGGCTAACGGCTCACCGTCCAGTACACCGGCACTCGAGTAGGCCGGCGTTGCGGCGGCTAAGACGCTTGCATCGAAGGCAACGCGTTCCTTCGCATGTTGCCCATAGGCTTGGGTGACGCCGAAATCGAATAATTTAATGTCGCCGTTGGTCAGCAGCATGACGTTGCCGGGCTTTACGTCGGCATGGACAAACCCTTGCTCGTGGATAACACCCAGCGCAGAAGCCAAACGCTCAACAATGCCGAACGTCCATTCGAAACTCTGTGCGACACCAGGCTCGCGGTTGATGCGCTCGGCCAGGTGCTCGCCCGCCAACCACTCCATGACAATGAAGAAAACATTATTGTGACGCTCCAATGCGTAATACCGAACGATGTTCGGGTGCTGGCAACGCCGGCCTTTCTCGAACTCATCTTGCAGCGCACGCACGGCACGACCGCTACCGCTCAACTCGGGAAGCAGTAGCTTGATAGCGACCGCGTTACCGGTTGGAATATCGTGCCCCTTGTAAACCGCCGACATATTGCCGCCGTGCGCACGGCTGACAATTTCGTAGCGCTCGCACAAAACATCACCGATCGACAATTGGTGCGCTTCACGCAGCGCCAAGATCTCGGCAGAGGGCGCATCGCCGGCAAAGTCCTCATCCGCTTGTTGGGCATCGCCGCCAGTCGCCTCGGCGGCAGCGAAAACATCCACTTCGGTGGGGACATCTTCATTGCAAATCCGCCGTACGTCGGACTCCAACAACGAGACCAGATGATTCGGTAAACTGCCTTCATTCCGTAACCGCTCTAGCCACGGCAACAGCACCACCGCGTCGTCGGAGTCTGCATAGACACGATTGGCGATCAAATCGCGAAACGTCGCGAACGGTAGATTACCGTCCAATAGCGCCGCTAACGCCTCGTCAAGCTCCGGCAAACCGGTTGCGTGCTCACCGCTTTGTTCCGTTGCGCGGGTCACGTTGTCTGCTTCACCGCCGCCCCGTCTGTGCCCCGGGTGCTCAGCGGTGACGGCGACTCGACTACCCTGCCGGTATTCAGTCGACCATCGACATCCAGGGATTGCTTTAGGGTTTGCATCAGCTTGTATTCAACTTCCGAGAGTCGCTCGCGAAGCAACGACTGTTTGAACACGCCAATACCGTGTTCGGCGGCGATCGAGCCATTGTACCGCTCAACGGCGTCATAAACGCACTCACTGAGCCTGTCCGCCAGAGCTAGAAACTCGGCATCACTGCTATCGGTGGGCCGAGTCAGGTTGTAGTGCAGATTGCCATCACCCACATGGCCAAACACGACCGGTCGGATGCCAGGACAAAGTGTCGCCAGAGCCGTGCCGGCATCGCGGTGAAAGTCAGCCAAGGCAGACACCGGCAGTGAGATATCGTGCTTGAGACTTGCTCCCTCCGGCTTCTGCGCTTCCGAAATGGCATGGCGCAGGCGCCACAGGTCGTCGCGTTGCGTCAGGCTACTGGCCACAATGACGTCACTAACGGTACCCACGTCCAGCGCCGTGGAGAACACGGCCTCTGCCAGCTCATTCAGCGGGAATTGATCGCCGCCAGCAAGTTCGACGAGAACGAAAAACGGACTATCGGACTCCAACGGTAAGCGCGCGCCAGCCATATGTCGCGTGACGAACGAGAGCGCGCGCGACGAGATCAGTTCGAACGCCTCAACCACACCCGGCGCCACGGCATTGACGGAATGCAACAGAGCGACGGCAGCGTTCATATCGGCGACGGCTGCCATAGCGGTCACGTAGCGACTGGGGCGCGGAAACAACTTCAACGCCGCTTTCGTCACGATACCGAGCGTCCCCTCACTGCCGATAAATAACTGCTTCAAATCATAGCCGGCGGTGTTTTTCCGAACCGTTCTCAACCCGTCCCAAACCTGTCCATTTGGCAGAACGACCTCGAGGCCGAGCACAAGATCACGTGCCGTGCCGTATTTGAGAACATGAATACCGCCCGCGTTGGTAGCGATGTTGCCGCCGATCGTCGCGCTACCCTCAGACGCCAACGACAACGGGAAGTAACGATTAATCGCGCTCGCTGCGGCTTGCACATCAGCGAGCGTGCTACCCGCCTCTACCGTTACGGCGTTGTCGCTTGCGCTGCTAGCGAGCACACGATTCATGCGCTTTAATGACAAAACGACATCACGCTTAGCATCGGTCGCGATAGCGCCGCCGCACAACCCTGTATTGCCGCCTTGGGGAACAACTGCTAAATCGTGGTCTTGACAATAACGAACGACCGCGGCCACTTCCGCCGTTGTTCGCGGCATTACAATCGCCCGTGCGTCGCCTCGCACACGGTCACGCCATTCGGTGAGAAACGGCTCGCGCGCGTCGTCCGCGACAACGCCAGCGCTGCCTACAATTGCCGCCAAACCTGCGTCGCTCATGACGCTGAGAGTAGCGTATTAACGCTGGCAACATCGATGTTGCTTCCGCAGAACAGCAAGACCGTCATGGTGCTGTCGTTTTTATCGGCATAGCGCTCGTACCATGCCGTCGTCGCCGCGCAAGCAGGCTCCACCGCGAAACCGAGCGTGTCATGCAAAGTACGCATCGCACGTCGAAGCTCGTCATCGGTAACGGTGTCTACACGGTCTAAGGCACTCGCACAATGGGCGAACGATAAAGCAGCGGCGTGCGGTGCTCCGAGGCTATCGGCGATAGTAGTTACTTCCTCAAGCGTAACGGCCTCCCCCAGCTGCAAGCTACGTTGCATTGACGCGGCACCGTCGGGTTCCACGCCGATGACTTCGCAATCGGGACGCTTAAGCTTAATCGCCGTTGCAATTCCGCCCGCCAAACCGCCACCACCAATGGGTACGACGACGCGACCGACGTCGGGGCGCTGGGCAAGAATCTCGGCACCGAGCGTGCCACTACCCAACAACATCTGTCGGGAATTGAACGGGTGCACGAAAGCGCGACCTTCGTCACGTTGAATGGCCGCAACTCGGTCGAAAGCGTCATGGACGGAGCCAGCGATTTCCACCACGGCACCCAGTTCACGGCAACGACTGACTCGCAGCGGATTTGCCGACGCCGTCATAACAACGTGGGCCGATACCCTCGCCTCGCGCGCGGCGTAAGCCGTGGCGATCGCATGGTTGCCAGCGCTAACAGCGGTAACGCCGGCCGGCCGTTGCCGCGCGTCGAGCGCATCGACACTGAGAAGCGCCCCCCGAACTTTGAACGTCCCGGTCAACTGCCAGTGCTCAAATTTTCCAGCAACGTGGCGTCCTAGCCGCATAGGGCTCAAGTCGACAACGGGCGTGCGGTGGATACGGCCATTGAGGGCTTGTGCCGCTGCCGCGATCTCATCAGCCGTTATTAGATTTGTCATTGATCGTGCAATCGCAGCTTGCAGCCGTGAACGTTCACCACCGGAACGTTAAAGTTTACCAAGATACGGCTGGGCCCGAGGGGCTGGGGGCCGCGCTACGCTAATTACACCGCTCAGCCGCGTGACAACCGTCTGTGCAGCCCACTCTGCTCAGGTCAGAACGCCCGAACTGCGCATCGCGGCAATGCCGGCCTCGTCAAAACCGAGCTCTGTAAGGATTGCGTCGGTATCGGCTCCCTCGCGGTGAGGCGGCACAGGGTCAGCGCAGACTGTTCGACTGAATCTTGGTGCGGGCGCCGGCTGGTTGACCCCGGCGATATTAATGTACGTGTTGCGCGCGATGTTATGCGGATGCGCCGGCGCCTCAACGAAATCGAACACGGGCGCGACACACGCATCGCTTCCCTCGAGCAAGTCGCACCATTGCTGCTGTGATTTTGTCTTGAACACACGACTCAACGCTTGCTTCAGGCGCGGCCAATCTTCCGGGCCCGCTTGGTGGCCGAAGACGTCCTCATCGAGCCCTGCTCTTTCGACTAACTCTGCGTAGAACTGCGGCTCCAGTGCGCCAACAGAGATGAACTTACCGTCGCTCGTTTCGTACACGTCATAGTAGTAGGCCGCGCCATCGAGCAAATTGGCCTGTCGATCGGTTCGCCAAAATCCCGCGTTGTGTAAGCCGTGGAAAACGGACATTAAACTCGCGGACCCATCGGTTATTGCAGCATCGACGACCTGACCCTCACCGGTCTGCTTGGCGTTCAGCAACGCCGCCAGGATTCCAACGACAAGGAACAGACTCCCACCGGCATAGTCACCGACGAGGTTAAGCGGCAGTGTCGGTTTGGTCGCTGCACCGATGGCCGCCAACGCACCGGTGATCGAGATGTAATTGATGTCATGCCCGGCGGCTTGTGCAAGCGGACCGGCTTGCCCCCAGCCGGTGAGCCGACCGTAAACCAATCGCTTGTTGATGGCACGACACGCGTCCGGGCCGAAACCCAGCCGCTCCGCAACGCCAGGCCTAAACCCTTCGAACAAGACGTCGGACCGGCCTACCAAACGCAAAAGAACGTCTAGACCGGCTGGCGCTTTTAGATTGAGGGCGATCGAACGCTTATTGCGACAATTGATGTCTGCGCTCGCTGGTATGCCCAGCGTCGGCGGTCCAGAGGTCCGGTCAACAACGATGACGTCAGCACCCATATCGGCCAACAACATACCGGCGTACGGACCCGGCCCGATACCGCGAATTTCGACGACTTTGATACCTTGTAGCGGACCCATCAGCGCAACGGTGCCCGTATTTCGGTGTGTGCTATCACGCGCTCAACCTTTCTATGCTCGTTCACCACGATAAACCGCGTGACATCATCGATGCCATCCACGGTGAGCACCCCACAAGTCACGATCACACGGCGTTGATCGCTGCCGGCAGCGCCGCGAACGCCCCCATCCGATGACAACACAAGGTGAGTAACGTGCACACTCTATTCGGACTCAATTTGACGCTACACGATGGATCATGGCCATATTACATAAGTTTGTTGACATCGTATTTGCACCGTCGTCGTCGAACGACTAGCCTAGTTCGCCCGCGACGGCCTTTGCCGTTCCGCTTACCGATGCGGTGTTCATGAGCATTGATGACATCTCACCATCCGCGATTCAGCGTATAGCCAGTTATTCGCCGTACCTCGACGCGTTGGTCGGCATAGCCAGCGAGATGGGACTGCGTGAGCGTAGCAACTTGGTGTTGCTCGAAAAGAGCCTGCATACCGAATGGGGCCTTGGCCAGCGTTGCATTCTTGGCTGGACGCCCTACGAGGACGGAATCCTGATATTGGTTGTACCCCACTACGCGGTAGCCGAATATGCCGCTGGCCGTGGGGGTGAGGCGTCGAGTGGCTGGCAATTATCCGAGGACTTCATCAAGAGCCTGCTGAGTCATCGTCGTCTATTGAGCGAGAAACAGCTTCGCAAGGTTGCCCGCCTGCTCGCTATCGAGCCGAGCTATCTGCCATTACGCCAACCTGTTGGCCGGACCAGTACCGAACTCCAGATCATCGAGCAGATGGTGAAGCGCTATGGCATCAGTTTCGTGCCCAGTCGTGCCGTTGCCTTGTTCGACATTGTCGGCTTCAGTCTGCAAAGTCCGTTCGAACAAATGACCCAACTCAACAGCT
This sequence comes from Pseudomonadota bacterium, assembly GCA_038749025.1. Lineage (GTDB taxonomy): Bacteria > Pseudomonadota > Gammaproteobacteria > Steroidobacterales > Woeseiaceae > JBCAXA01. Next base: position 31,465 of record JBCDIL010000028.1, read on the forward strand.
TGTCCTACTCGTTGAATTCGGCGCAAAGCAAATTAATGGATAACCAGATTGGGGTCAGCTTTGGGCGCTCAACAACTGGCGATGGCTTCTACATCTGGAATCGCGATGAAAGCGACACGGCGAACGCGAATTTGTATCGGTTTATGCACTTGGTACTGGCTGACAACGCGATCGCTATGCAACGCGCAACAGCCAACTCGGTGCCGCGGCTGCGAGCAGCATTCCACGTTGGCAGTTGCTATGAGTTTCACCAAGCAGAAGGTCTTAATCCGACCATTCATGATTACATCGTCGGCGATGTGACCATTGAGCTCGCCCGAATGATCGACAAGGCTTTGCCGGGACAGATTTTCGTCGGCGATTTTCACGTCGGTGCGGCCCGTAACGACCGGCCAACCAGCGACGGGCTAGATGCGATTGGATTCGTTGATAGCGCCCAAGATAACCTCGCTCAATTGGAAGGTCTCGAATTGTCCGGCGAGCGAATTTCGTCGATCAAGTGCTATTTGACCGGGGAAAAAAATGAACAAGGCTTCAATGTCCGACGATTAATCATCGCCGACAAACACGGCTTAAGCCGCAGCGTCTACAACGCTAAAGTCAACATTTACCGCGAACGCGCAGAACCGATTTTGCTCGGAATCGAAGATCGCAAACTGCGCAAGATTTTCCAAAACCAAGCGAGCTTCGAGCTCGTGAATCATTCATTACAGCCGGGTCCGACGAGCCGACCGTAAAACCGATTGGTCGGGGCGAGAGGATTCGAACCTCCGACCCCCACAACCCCATTGTGGTGCGCTACCAGGCTGCGCCACGCCCCGAACGTATCGGTTTATTCGGTCTCACGAACCACGGTTCACCGTCGAGCCGTTGCGACAGACGGGGCGCGAAAAACGTGCTAACCGCGGACGAATGAGGCGCTGGTCTAGCGCCGCAGTATCTTTAGAACCTCTTCCAGTTCAACGCGTAACTGCTTGATTATTTGCTGGCTTTGCGAAACATCAGAGCGCGCCTCTTCGCCCGTGAGTTGCTGGCGAGCTCCGCCGATCGTAAACCCTTGCTCATACAGCAAACTACGGATCTGCCGAATGATCAGCACGTCTTGGCGCTGATAGTAGCGACGATTACCACGCCGTTTGACCGGCTTGAGTTGCGGGAATTCCTGTTCCCAGTAACGCAGTACGTGTGGCTTCACGAAACACAGTTCGCTCACTTCGCCAATCGTAAAATAACGTTTTCCGGGTATGGGCGGTAATTCGTCGTTATTTCCCGGTTCCAGCATAGGCCTCTACTCGGGCTTTTAATTTTTGACCCGGCCGAAACGTCACAACGCGACGCGCTGTAATCGGAATCTCTTCCCCTGTTTTAGGGTTGCGGCCTGGTCTTTCGTTTTTATCCCGCAAATCAAAATTGCCAAACCCAGACAATTTGATTTGCTCCCCCGACGCGAGAGACGCACGCATATCTTCAAACAGAAGATCCACCAATTCGCGTGCTTCGCGCTTGTTTAATCCTAACTCATTAAAGAGCGATTCCGCCATAGCGGCCTTGGTCAGTGCCATCGCTATTTGTCCCGTAGTGTTGCACCGAGTTGATCACTCAGAGCATCTGTCGCGGCACGTACCGCAGAGTCCGCTTCTTCGTCGATTAGCGTGCGCGATGTTTCCTGCAAAATCAAGCCAAAGGCGAGGCTTTTTAGGCCCGGTTCTACACCTTTTCCGCGATATACATCGAACAGCACAACATGGCGTAGCCGCGCCGGAATCGCGCGCCGGATGATGGCCATAACGGTAGCCGCGGCAACATCTTCACCAACGAGGATGGCGATATCGCGCCGGACGCTAGGGTAACGCGATACCGGTGTCGACTCGGGCAGTGGCACTTTGCTAACAAGCGCCGCCGCCAGTTCAAAGAAATAGCTGCCATGATCGAGGTCGAGTTTGTTAGCAACGCGCGGGTGTAGCCGACCGACGCGTCCAACAGAATGACCACCGAGTTGCACATCGGCTGACTGGCCGGGGTGAAATGCCGGGTGCGCGGAAGTCGTCCATTCGAGTTCCCCTGCGCGGCGACCAACCAGCGCATTTACAACCGACTTTATGTCAAAGAAATCGACCACCTCGGCCGCTTCTGTCCAACCCTCGAGCGAACGCCGGCCACTCATAAAACCACCGACGCGCACCGTTTCGACGGCACTATCCGTGCCAGCTTCGAAACACGTGCCGATCTCAAACAGGCGTAAACGTTCGTGTTGGCGGGCCCGATTGGCCGCGGCAGCGGTCAGCAGCCCCGGTAACAACGACCGCCGCATAACAGCAAGATCTGCCGAGATAGGGTTGCTCAACGCCAATTCCGTGGATTGGCCATCACAGAGCAACGCGAGCTCCGGATTCACAAAGCTGTACGTCAAGACCTCGTAAAAACCACGCGCAACCAACAAGTCGCGTAGTCGATCGAGTGGTGTTGCTGACTCGCTTGCCACTTTGAGTGGCGCTTCGAGCAGCGCCGTCGCTGCAGGTATCTCGTCATAGCCGTACACGCGCGCGACCTCTTCAACGAGGTCCTCCGCAATCGCGAGATCGAAGCGATACGTTGGGGGCGTTACTAGGACGCCATCGCTTCGCGCCTCGCTGTCGAGCCCTAAGCGATCGAGCAGACCAACGACCACATCGTTGTCGATAGCAATGCCGAGAAGCTGCTCAATGCGTTGCCACGGCAATTCAATCGGTGCACGACTGGTTGTGTGACTTGCGTGGACCTCGTCCTGCAGCGGTCCTGTTGTCCCGCCCGCTATCGACAGCAATAACTCAGTCGCCCGCTGGACCGCGCGAGCTTGGCCAGCCGGGTCGACACCGCGCTCAAAGCGCGTTGCAGCGTCCGTATGCAAGCCGAATCGACGGGCTCTACCGGCGATCCATTCGGGGGTCCAGAAAGCAGCTTCGAAAAGCACACGCGTTGTCGCGTCGGTGACCATCGTCGATAGCCCACCCATCACGCCGGCCATACCGAGCGCGCCCGATTGATCGGCAACAACGACAATGTCGTCGGTCAATTCGACCGCTTTCTCGTCGAGGAGCACTAGCGGCTCGCCCGGCGTTGCCCGTCGAACAACGAGTGAACCGGAAATCTTGTCCGCGTCGTAGGCGTGTAAGGGTTGGCCTAGCTCCAACATCACGTAATTGGTGACATCGACAACCGGGTTAATGCTACGTAGTCCGGCTCGCTGTAGACGCTCGGCCATCCAACGCGGCGTTTCGGCGCTCGGATCGACTCCTTCAACGAGGCGACTCGCAAAGCGGGTACACGCGTCGGATTCTTGGAGCTCGACCGCCATCGTGGCGGAACTAGCGGGTATGGGCTCCGCCAATGCCGGTTCGGCCAACCGATAACCACTGAACGCAGCAACTTCGCGCGCGACACCGAGCACACTAAAGCAGTCGCCACGATTCGGCGTGATGTCGATGTCGATAACAACGTCGGGAAGATTCAAATACTCCGCCGCGTCCGACCCGACCGGCGCGTCCGCAGGTAAGTCGACAATTCCGTCGTGATCGTCGCCAAGACCGAGCTCGCTGGCCGAGCAAAGCATGCCTTGCGACTCAACACCGCGCAGTTTCGAGCGCCGGATCTTCATGCCGTTCGGCATAACGGCACCTGTGGTTGCCAAAATCGAGCGCATACCCGCCCGTGCGTTGGGCGCGCCACAGACTATCTGTAACGGCTGCCCGTCAGCGACACTCACTTGGCAGACACGCAAACGATCGGCGTTGGGATGCGGCTCAACGGCCAATACCTCGGCGACGAAGAAACTGTCCATGCCCTCGCCAATCGTCGTGACGCTGTCGACTTCCAGCCCGGCGAGCGTTAGGCGCTCGGCCAGTTCTTGGGCGTCAGGCGCATCAGGCACCCATTCGCGGAGCCAACTGAGGCTGATTTTCATCGCCCGAACTGCTCCAGGAAGTCGAGATCGTTGTCGAAGAACAACCGTAGATCGTTAACGTTGTAACGCAGCATCGCTAGCCGTTCGACACCCATGCCGAACGCATAACCGGTGTATCGATCGGCGTCGACCCCCGCGCTCGTTAGCACGTTGCGATGGACCATCCCGCAGCCCAGAATTTCGAGCCAGCGTCCTTCAGCGGACAGTACATCGACCTCGGCCGACGGTTCGGTGAATGGGAAGTAAGATGGACGAAAGCGCAGCGTCGCATCGCGCTCGAAAAATTGTTCGACGAATTGATGCAGCACCGCTTTAAGGTTCGCAAACGTGACCCGCTCAGCCACAACCAGTCCTTCGACCTGGTGAAACATCGGGGTATGCGTTTGATCGGAATCGCAGCGATAGACCCTTCCTGGTGCGATAACCCGAATCGGCACGCCGTCCGCAAGCAACGCTCTTATCTGCACCGGTGACGTGTGCGTGCGAAGCAATCTGCCATCCGGAAAAAAGAACGTATCGTGCATCGCCCGAGCCGGGTGATTAGCGGGGAAATTAAGCGCCGTAAAATTGTGGAAATCGTCCTCGATTTCCGGCCCGTGACGAACTTGGAAGCCGTTCCCGACGAAAATGTCAGTGATGCGCTGCAAAACCCGTGTGACGGGATGTATCGCACCAACCCCATCAGCGGCTCGGGCCGGCAACGTGACATCGACGGTGTCAGCAGCCAATTCAGCCGCCAGCGCCGCCTCGCCAAGTTCCTTGCGACGTGCTTCAATCGCCGCAACCAGCTTCGCTTTAACGGCGTTGATCGCCTGGCCGGCTGATTTGCGCTCTTCCGGCGCGAGTTTCCCGAGGTTTTTTAACTCGGCCGTGACCAGCCCGCTCTTACCGAGCAGGCTGACCCGGACTTTGTCGAGTTCCGCGAGGTCGGCGGCCGCCGCGATATCGGCCGTCGCTCGCTCGGCGAGGTGCTCGAGCTCCATTGCTGGCATTAGCTACCGCGCGGCGACGAAGGCGCGACTACGCGGCTTCTAGCGCGGCTTTCGCCTGCTCGACGACAGCACCGAACGCTTCGGGCTCATTGACGGCCAGTTCGGCGAGGATCTTGCGATCGACATCAACACCGGCTTTCGACAGACCGTTGATCAAGCGCGAGTAGCTAAGGTCGTGCTCGCGAGCAGCGGCGTTGATACGAGCGATCCACAGCGCCCGAAATTGACGTTTGCGCTGTCGACGATCACGGTAGGCGTACTGGCCTGCCTTAATGACCGCTTGCTTGGCAACGCGATAGATTTTACTGCGAGCACCGTAGTAACCCTTCGCTTTGCCGAGAATCTTCTTGTGCCGCGCCTTTGCGATGACGCCACGTTTGACTCTTGCCATGTGCGTCTCTCCTTAGCTGTAGGGCAGCATCTGACGAACGCTTTTCACGTCGCACTCAGCCACTTGCTGCGTCGAACGCAGGTGCCGTTTACGCTTTGCGCTTTTCTTCGTCAGGATGTGATTGAGGTGTGACTGGGCGCGTTTGAATCCGCCCTTACCTGTTTTGCGGAAACGCTTAGCAGCGCCGCGGTTGGTCTTCAACTTCGACATTTCGAACTCCAATTTTTTGAGCCTGGTATCGGCTCTACGGCCGAAGCAGGCGGGCTACGATCAGCGTTTGGTGCTGAACTCGCTCACTTTTTTTTAGGCGCCAAGACCATGATCATCTGCCGTCCTTCGAGCTGCGGCATCTGTTCCACGTTGGCCAGTTCCTCGAGATCGGTACGAATCCGTTCAAGCAACTTGGCCCCCAGGTCTTGGTGCGCCATCTCTCGCCCTCTGAACCGAAGCGTGACTTTGGCTTTGTCGCCATTGGTCAAGAATCGAGTTAGGTTGCGGAGTTTGACGTTGTAATCACCAACGTCAGTTCCCGGTCGAAATTTAACTTCCTTCAGCTGAACCTGCTTCTGCTTACGCCGTGATGATTGGGTTTTCTTGCTCTGTTCGAACGCAAATTTCCCAAAGTCCATGACGCGACACACCGGTGGATCGGCATTGGGTGACACTTCGACCAGATCAAGTTTCTGGTCTGCGGCTAGCTCCAGCGCCTCTTGCAGCGCCATAACCCCCGCTTGTTCACCGTCCGTGTTAATAACTCGAACACGGCTAGCTTCGATCTCTTCGTTGCGCCGAGCGCGTTTATTTGCAGCGATATCAGGTTCCTCAGTAAGTAGCGGTCTTTCGCCGGGACGCGAATTTTATAGCCGGTATTTCGCATAAACAAGCGAAAACCTTAAAAAAATTCGTCGTCAACCTTGGCGTTGCAAGCCGTTGCTCAACGCCTCCGCCAGCCGCGTAGTTATGGGGCGGTACCGCAGTAAAATCAAGGGGTTGCGAGGGCATCGTGGATCGAGCGACATCGTTCGCCCTTCGTGCTTCTGAACGTGGGCGCATCGACCGGTCAAGATAAGCTCAAACGACGTCGACATTTCACCCGAATCTGGCCGGAACTAGCGTGTCTGAAGCGATGGTCCGGGCGACGGGCGGGAGGAATAAATCGGCTGCGGTCTGGTGGGCGATGGTGGTTTCGAACCACCGACCTCCACGATGTCAACGTGGCGCTCTACCCCTGAGCTAATCGCCCGCAACCGCCAAGCGGCCGTGAAACATACCGGAACCTGTGCCCTATCCGCAACCGCCTTTTTTTGAGCGATCACGCCGCGTCATCGGATAAGCCGACGCTGTGCTTGCGCATCGACTCGACCTGATCGCGAAGCGCCGCCGCCTCTTCAAACTCAAGGTTGCGGGCATGCGCCAGCATCGCTTTCTCGAGCCGCTCGATTTCGCGCAGCAACTCGTTCGCTCCCATCGACTTCCAGGCGGGCGCCGCCTTCTCGCCGCGCCGCCGTCTCCCACCGCGCTGCGATTGGCCGGCTTCCATGATGTCGGCAACCTCTTTGCGAACACTGCGTGGCTCGATGCCATGCTCGACGTTGAAGTCGGTCTGAATCTTGCGACGCCGTTCGGTCTCATCGATAGCTCGTTGCATCGAACCGGTGACTCTGTCGGCGTAGAGAATGGCGGTGCCATTGAGATTCCGGGCAGCACGACCAATGGTCTGAATGAGCGAGCCCTCCGAGCGCAAGAAACCCTCTTTGTCGGCATCCATAATTGCGACCAGCGAGACTTCCGGCATGTCGAGCCCTTCGCGGAGTAAGTTGATACCGACCAAGACATCGAACTCGCCCAGTCGTAAGTCACGAATAATCTCTGTACGTTCAACCGTGTCGATATCCGAGTGTAAGTAACGAACACGAACACCGTGCTCGCCGAGGTAGTCCGTTAGATCTTCGGCCATACGCTTCGTTAACGTCGTTATAAGGACACGCTCCTGCGCCTCGACACGCTTATTGATCTCGGAAAGCGCATCGTCAACTTGCGTCGATGCCGGTCGGACGATAACGGTGGGATCAATTAACCCGGTCGGACGTACGAGTTGCTCAACCGTCTGATCAGCACGTTCACGCTCGTACGGCCCCGGTGTCGCCGAGACAAAGACTGACTGCGGCGCCATCGATTCGAATTCATCAAAGCGCAGCGGCCGGTTATCCAGCGCGGACGGTAGTCGAAACCCATATTCGACCAGTGTTTCTTTACGCGACCGGTCACCTTTGTACATCGCGCCTAGCTGCGGCACCGTCACGTGGCTTTCATCGATAATCAGTAGCGCCTCCGGTGGCAGGTAATCGAATAAACACGGTGGCGGCTCGCCCGGCGCACGCCCCGACAGGTAGCGGGAGTAGTTCTCGATACCTTGGCAATAGCCGAGCTCGCGGATCATCTCGATATCGAAAAACGTCCGTTGCTCGAGGCGCTGTGCTTCGAGCAACTTGCCGGCATCGCGCAAAACATGCAGGCGGTCTTTCAGCTCGTCGCGTATATGATCGATCGCGCCGAGTAACCGCTCGCGTGGCGTCACGTAATGCGTTTTTGGAAAAATGGTCGCGCGGCGTACGCCCGGGTAGGTCTCCCCTGTCAGTGGGTCGAACCAGGCCAGTGACTCGACCTCATCATCGAAGAGCTCAACACGAAGTGCATCGCGCTCGGACTCGGCTGGGAAGATGTCGATGACGTCGCCGCGCACGCGGTAGGTTCCTTGCGACAACTCAATCTCGTTACGCTTGTACTGCATTTCCGCCAATTGGCGCAGAATCTCGCGCTGATCGATGGTTTCGCCGCGGGTCAGGTGCAAGACCATCGCGAAATACGCTTCGGGGTCGCCAAGACCATAAATTGCCGACACGGTGGCCACAATAATGGCGTCTTTGCGCTCGATGAGCGCTTTGGTCGCTGACAACCGCATTTGTTCGATGTGGTCGTTGATCGATGCGTCTTTTTCGATATAGGTGTCCGACGCGGGAACGTACGCCTCTGGCTGATAATAGTCGTAGTACGACACGAAATACTCGACAGAGTTGTCAGGAAAAAACTCGCGCATCTCGCCGTAAAGCTGTGCCGCTAGCGTCTTGTTTGGCGCTAGCACAATCGCAGGGCGCTGGATCTTCTGGATGACATTCGCCATCGTGTACGTTTTTCCTGACCCGGTAACGCCGAGCAGCACCTGCTTAGCGAGACCGTCGCGAATGCCATCGACCAGCGCTGTGATTGCCGCTGGCTGATCGCCTGCCGGCTGGTAATCGGATTGCAGCTGGAACGGTTTGTTGTCCTGAGACATGGCGGTCGCGGCATCGAAATACGGCCCGCCAGCTTACCAGCACGGCTCGACAAACGGGCAGCGTGGCGAGCAACCCGCACGGCGCATCGGTTGGACAGGGTTGCAACACCTGATTCCAACACCGCCGGCCCATTCCGGCCTTGCCGCGACAGAACTCGCCACGCTCCTCGCGAAAGCTACTGGAACAGCGCGTTAACCGAACGATCGCTCGTCATCGTTACCGTGCAGGTGTTTGAGGCGGTATCGATGCTGTCGCAATCGGCCGTCGACCAACCGGCGAAAACCGCCGGCGTTTGTGCGTTAGCTTCAGCGGTAACGACGGTGCCGGCAGGCAAATTGAAGACGAAACACTCATTGCCGTCGCAATCGATCGTGTTCGGCAACACAACGCCCGGCGGCGTCACGGTAACCGTTCCGGGCCCGGTCAGCACAACCCGCAGCGCAAAGAACGTGGTGACGTCGGCGACCGTGATCTGCCTCGTGGCGCTATCGGTTTGCCCGGCCGTATCGGTGACACGCAGCCGGATGGTTTGCGAGCCGGCCACCAGGGGCGTAAAGCTGACGATTTCGCCCGCCGCATCAAAGGTTCCGTCACTTTCGAAGTCCCAGTCCCAGGCGGTGATACCCGCGTCGTCAAAACTGGCACTGCCATCGAGCGTTAACTGGGTACCAACGTTTACGGGCGACATCGGACTGACACTGAATTGCGCCGTAGGTGGTGTGTCGTTGGTCGCGGCGATCATGATCTGTTGTACGGTTGTGGCCGTCGCGCCGTCGTCGTCGGTTACCGTCAACCGAACCGGATACGGACCAGCGGTAAAAACCGTTCGACTGGTCACTTCGGTCGAGCGATCGACCGTACCGTCGTCGTCAAAGTCCCAAGCCCACGCAACGACCGTGCCGTCGGGGTCTGAACTCTGACTCGCGTCAAAGCCCACCTGACCGCCGACGACCAGTGCGGACGCCGGCCCCGCACTGAACCTTGCGATCGGCGGTAGGTTGCCGGACGCCGGTGTGAAAGTGGCCGTGCAAAACGCATGATCGCTGACCGCGATGGACAGCGGGTTCGCTGTATTCAGGCTGCCATCGGCATTCGCACAAGCGCCGCCGAAACCGACAAAGGTCGGTGCTTGCGCCGGTGCTTCCAGCACCACGTTGTCCGCCGGAGTGATGACCAGTTCGCAGTCATCGCCACAATCAATGCCGGTCGGGGTACTAACGATGCGGCCGCCGTTGTCGGTGCTAAGCGTCAGCACGGCACAGCTTTCTGCGCCTAGTCCCGGAACCGGCTGCGGCAGCGGCCGACTCGACGCCTCCTCACCGGAACGGCCGAGCCGGCCGTCAGCAGTGGCGCCCCACCCCCACACGGCGCCGCAGGTGCCGTTGCGCTGCAGGTAAAGCGCATGCGACTCACCAATAGCGAACGCCAGTGGATCCGTCGTGAAATTGGGGACATCCGCGACATTGACGTAGTCGACATCGGTCAATGTCAGTAGGCCGTCGGCGTTACTACCAGCAACACGGTAGTCGATACTGCCGTCCGCATTGCGGCGGACAACAATGGCAGCCTCCGAGTACGGGCTGCCAATGATTCTCTCGACCCCGAACAAGTCTGGAATGACGTTGCTATCCCGAACGGGTGTTGATGGGTCTTCAAACATAAGGTTTGTGTTGCGGCCGTAATAGAAAACTCGGCCGTTGCCGTTCACCATGAACGACAAATCACGCGCGGCAGCAATATCGACAAACGAGTCGAACTGGGCCAATTCCGGCAGCCGAATTTCGCGGTCGGGAACGTCTCTACCGCTGCCCAATCGTCTGAACTGCGCTTGACCCCACCCATAGACAGCGCCGCTGCCGCTTAGCGCCAAAACATGTTCGCGCCCAATTGCGAGCTTCACAACATCGCCGATCGGCACGCGAGTAGGTGTTTGGATGATCTCGCGATTCGCAAGGCCCAAGAGACCCTCACGGTTATCGCCCCATACAAAGAGTTCCGATGCGGCAGTAATTGCGTAGGACGTATTGGGGCCCGCGTAGATTCGGATAACGTCACCGACACCGGGTACCGGTTCGATCGCCCGCGACAGCCGGTTGGGACCCAGCGCGCCAAAACGGCCAAGCCCCCAGCCGAAGACTTGGCCGCTGTCCGTCAGCGCCAGCGAGTGGAACTGACCAGCGGCAACCTCGCGAATAACGCCGGGCACCGGAACGCGCTGCGGCCTGTCCGCCGGCAGCTCGAGCGCCAGATCGATCTGACCGAAATCGTTGTTGCCCCAAGCCCAGACACTGCCGTCCGACGCGGCGGCAAGAGAATGCTTCTCGCCAGCACTGATCCGCGCTGGCGTTGCAAAAGAAGGCAGCGCCGACTCTCTCTCCCGCGCCACGGTCAGAGTTGCGGCCCGAGAAGAGAAGATCCCCGCTACGATCGGTTCCGGATCTGTGCCGAGTGTTTCGAACGACTGCGGTTCACCGAAGCGACGTGCTGTGGCTTGCATGAACAATTGTTCCACGGCAAGGGTCGTTTCATTCGCCGCTGTGAAGCGCAACCTTGCCCGCCAATCGATTGGCCGGACAACCGGGTTGTCGTCGAATCGCTGCACAGGCTCCAAAAATTCAATGGTGACGCCGCGAGCTTCAAGGACGGATGGATCGAAATCCAGTGTCACCTGGACCGACGGAACATCGCCGTCGAAGCGCAGCGAGATCGCCACGTCCAGATCGACCGATTCCCCAGGGCGCAATGCAATCGCGCGAACTGGCGGTTCAGCGTACTCTAGGGGCAAAGCGCCGCCCCGCCTGGTAGTTACCAACGGTGGCGAACGATAAAACTCGACACTTTCGACGATGGCCGTGTCTAGCGTGCCGGTACGGACAATCGGAAAAAACAGGTCGAAGAGGGCCTCGCAGCCGGTCAAAACCTGTGTCATTAGCATGAGCGGTACGAGGCGCCGCCAGAAGGCTCGCCGCCTGGTCAAGCCAAGCCGACCGACCGATTGTGCGGTTCGAAGCTTAGCCACTTCCCAGTCGAGTTGCGGTATGTCTGGGTTTTTTACGCTCATTATTTGTTTCCCGTGCTGCGCCGATCCGTCAAACCAGCGACAAATACGCCGTTGACACCCTCCTCAACGCGAAGCACGGCCGAAACCGGCCAAAAAAAACGCCACATGCGCAAGGCGTCGCTGAATCGACGCGAGCGATTGGCTACGATCTCGGTATGGATGTGTCTTTAGACAAACCGGATGACGAGTCTGTCGAGGCTCTGGCCTACCTTGACGACGAACGCCATCTGGTCGACGAGTTGGTCGCCGCGCACTATGCCGAGCTACTGGAGATGGCGCGGAAACGACGCCGGCGTGCCGGTATGAGCGACACGCTGCAAACCGACGACGTGCTGCACAAGGCTTACCTGAAACTGATGCGTACACCGGTGTGGCAGTCGGACACCCATTTCCTACGTACCGCGGCGCTGGCGATTCGCCACGTTGTCGTAAGCCACGCCCGACACAAATTGGCCGATAAGCGCGGCGGTGCGAGTGTCGATTTGGACATCAATGAGTTGGACAACGTCTTACCCGGTGCCGCGGAAACGCCGGAAGAAGTCGTAACGATCGGCGATCTGCTAACGCAGTTGGAGCAGCGCAACGCACGCTGGGCACGGGTCGTTGACGCGCGCTACTTCGGCGGTATGACGGAAGACGAAACCGCACGTGCCCTGGATATTTCGCCGCGAACGGTTAGACGCGAATGGCAAGCCGCGAAATTGTGGCTCGCCGAACAAATCACACCGAACGAGACGCAATAAGCTCGCGTAGTTTTCGATCACGGTAACTCAGATGAATGCTCTGGCTTACGCGCTGCTGCTGGTCACTCGTTAGCTCCGGAGCGACGACGCTCGGGTCCGCCAATGCCGCCACGGTTTGTCTGGCGAACCAGACGCGCAAGCGGTTGTCAGCCGACGGCTGACTCTCGCTTAGCGCGAGCTCCAAAGCATCGAGTACCGCGGCCGCATCCGCGTGGCGCTCAGCGGTTGCTAATAACTCGGCCAGCTGTGTTTGCGCGTTGATCGACGCTGTTGACGTCGGCCCCGAGAATCGCTGTATGAGCTCAACGCCCTCGTCGGCCAGCGTCAACGCTCGATTAAGGTCACCACTGTCGGCAGCAAAGGCTGCCTGCAGCATGAGCGCCCTACCCGTTTCCCGATTGGCACCGCGCGCCTCCTGGCCGTTCTCTACAACCGCTTTCGCCAACGCCTCGGCCCGCACCAAATCGCGCTCTAGAAAGTAGGCGAACTCGGCGAGATTTATGCGGCCGGTGTCATTACCGGATACGTCCATCGCCGGTGAACGCTCGATCACGTCGACCGCCTCAACGACCGATGCATACGCCGCTTCGAAATCGCCTTGGTATTGCTGCATCAACGCGAGACTGGCTAGAAAAAACGCGTCGACCTGTGGGCCATGGCCCGTATCAATACCCACGTTCAACAGCGTGACGGCACGCTCTACGTCCGTCGGCGCCCGACTTATCATCGCGATTTGGCTGGCCGTTGCTATGTGATCGGGCGTTTCCGCCTCGTAGCTTCCGGCGTCGACCGCTTCCACGGCTCGCAAGATATCAACTGCATCGTCCGCTCTTCCCGTCTGTTGGTACGTAATCGCCAACAGTCTGCGCCCGTGATGCAGCGCTAAATCACTGCCGATATCGGCATCGATCCATGCTCCCAAGATTCGTCCAGCCGTCGGGTAGTCGTTACGAAACAAAAAATGCCGGCCGATGGCAAAACTTAACAGCGCCGCTTCGTCGGGGTTGTCGTCGCGATTTTCGAATGCTTCTTCCCAGCGCGTGGTCAGTAGCGTCGTCAGGCGCTCGATGTCCGCATCGTTTCCGAACATTCGTTGCAACGCGTCGGCGTACGCGTTGTTGGTTAAAAAGAAAAACTCGGAACGGTCGAGGTAGTACTCGGCTTCCGCAAGACTCGCGGTTGCCCGCGCCGCTTCCGCTTGAGCCTTTTGTGTTAGCACGACCGAACTCACGAGGCCGATAGCCATCGACACGGCCAACGCCGCACTTAGACCCATCGCTATCGGGTACCGGCGAGCGAATCGCCCAAGTCGGTACATTGCGCCCCCGTTGCGGGCGGCGACCGGCATATGGCGCAACCAGGCACGCACATCCGCCGCAAGCAATTCAACCGAACTGTATCGCTCCGATGGTATTGCCGCGAGACAACGCCGTACGATCGCCGCGAGATCAGGGTTATCAATAGCGTTAATGGCCATTCCACCGTCGGCAAGCCGCTTCGGTAACTCAGCGGTTATGAGTCGATGCAACAGCACACCAAGCGCAAACACATCCGTCGCGACCGACAGTGACTCGCCAGCCAATTGCTCGGGTGCTGCGTACGCCAGTGTCAGCGGCCCGTCGTCGGCCGTATCGACCGTTAGGTCACTGGCGATACCGAAGTCGATTAGCCGGACCCGCCCAGCGGAATCGACGAGTACATTGGCGGGCTTAATGTCGCGATGCAGGACCAGCTGTCCATGGGCGTAACCGACAGCGTTGCAGAGCTCGAGAAAGAGCTGCAAGCGCTGCGTGAGCGAAGGTCCGTGCGTATCGACATGCACATCGATCGCCTCGCCATCGACAAACTCAATCGCCATGTACGGACGGCCGTCGCCCATGACACCGCCGTCAATAATTCTCGCGATACCGGCATGCTCGAGTGCTGCCAAGCGCTGCCGCTCCAGTTCAAATCGCGCCGTTCCCTGCGCATCTCCCCCCTGCATGATCTTGATGGCAACCGTTTGCGCGTAACTGCCGTCCGCACGGTCTGCGCGGTAGACCTCGCCCATCCCTCCGCGCGCCACAAGCGCATCGATCCTCCACGGACCAACAACGGTTCCAGAATCCAGCGCAGGCGCACTCTGCTCGCCGCCGGCGACCGATGTCGCCATGAACTGCCGCGTAAGGCGCTCGACCGCATCTTGGTCGTTGGCCGAGACACCGTTCACATCTCGACGGCCTGAGTCGGTATTGGCCCGTGCTCGACGAATAACCTCGCGCGTTACTCGATCCCAGTCTGGCACTCTATTCTCCCACATCGCTTGGCCGTCAACAGTGCGACCATCAATAAGCTTACCGCTACAGACCCCAGCAGCAACCTGAAATCCTCGTCGAAGCCTGACGAGCGTTCGCGTAGCATTCGCCCCGGACAATCGAGATCCGTTATGACCCATACCGTTTCAAAGCGTGTACAGAACATCCAAGCGTCGGCGACGGTCGAAATCAATGCACTCGCACTCGCCCGCAAAGCCGCCGGCGAAGACGTCATTAGCCTCGCGGCAGGCGAGCCAGACTTTGATACGCCGGAACACATTTGCGATGCGGGCATCGCCGCGATTCGCGCCGGTGAAACGCATTACACGCAATTGCCGGGCATTCCCGCGCTCCGCGAAGCGATTAGCGATAAGTTTGCCCGGGAGAACTCACTGACGTTCGACCCGGCGGATATTGTTGTTGCCAACGGTGGCAAACAGCTCATTTACAATGCGGCGCTCGCGGTCTTAAACCCTGGCGATAACGCGATCGTCATCGCCCCGTACTGGGTTAGCTACGTCGATATCGTCAAACTCGCCGATGCCGAACCGCGGGTCGTTACCACGGACCCGAGCGAGCACTTCAAACTGCAACCGGCGGCACTCGCGGCAGCCATCGATGAGCGCACGCGCCTTATTTACCTGAACAGTCCGGGCAATCCGTGCGGCAACGTCTACAGCCGCAACGAGCTCGACGCGTTGGCTGACGTTTTGGAGGCAAACCCGCACGTCACGATCGTCAGTGACGAGATCTACGAGCATCTTTGCTGGGGCGAACAGCCGTCGCTGTCCATCTCGGCGATCCGTCCCGCACTCGCGGATCGAACACTCGTCGTGAATGGACTGTCGAAGTGCTATGCGATGACCGGCTGGCGCCTCGGTTACGCCGGCGGGCCGAGCTGGTTGATGCGCGAAATTCGTAAACTCCAAGGCCAGCAAACCACCAACGCCAGCTCGATCGCGCAACACGCCGCCGTCGCGGCCCTTAACGGCAGCCTGGATTCCGTAAAAGCGATGGCAGCCACGTATCAGCGCCGGTCTGTGAAAGCGCTAGCGGCCGTCAACGCCATCGATGGGTTTCACTGCGACCCGGTAGCGGGCGCTTTCTACCTGCTGGTCGACGGCCGTGAGTTGATACACAAAGCCGGCCTCGATGACGATGTTGAGCTCTGTAAGGCGATCCTAAATACCGTTGGCGTGGCGTGCGTGCCCGGCACCGCATTCGGCGCACCGGGCTTCGTCCGCCTATCGTATGCCTGTGAAGACACCGTGTTCGCCGAGGCAATGGCGAGAATCGGCCAATACTCGGATTCGTTGTCTTAGTGCGGTGTCCTTGACTTGAATTGAGCCGTTGGTCAGAATTTCGAGCTTGGTGTCCTTCGGGCACCAACCATTCCTCGGTAGCTCAGTTGGTAGAGCGGTTGACTGTTAATCAATTGGTCGCTGGTTCGAGTCCGGCCCGAGGAGCCAATTCTTTGAGAAGCCCGCCACTGTGCGGGCTTTTTTGCGCTCTCGATACCGGCAAACAAGGCCGGACTCACCAGCGAGTAGAACGCTCAACGACGGAGGTCCGCTCACCTAGCGAGGCGCGATTCGCCAATAGCGTTCTTTTATAGACACCGCGAC
>JBCDIL010000029.1:0-47321 GCA_038749025.1 Pseudomonadota bacterium
AACACGCTATTTTCGCTGCCGATGTTATGGGGCATGCTCGGTTCGAAGAACGGCATCTACGATCCCAACTTATTGCAGCCCGTCAATTTTTCGGACACCGGGTTTCTGACGGCCGTTGGCATCATCGCCGCCCTGGAAATCAACGCCCTTGTGGGCGGGCTCGGCCCGATGAAAAGCGTTGTTGGCGTTATCCACGTCAGCGCTGCATTAACCGCCGTGCTGTACGGCGTCGCGACCTTTTTGTAGCGCACCGCACCGGCTAAGGACACACCGTGTCGACCGAGAGTTCGCCGCCGCTGCTGAAAGGCGCGTGGCGTGCGCTCATCCTGCTGTTTCTCGTTTCGGTTTTTAATTACATCGATCGGTTTGTATTGTCCGTGGTCCTGCCGGCTATCAAAGCCGATCTCGATCTCAGTGACACAGCGTTGGGCGGCGTCGCGACAGCGTTCACGTTGTCGTACGTGCTGTTGGGCATTCCGTTTGCACGCCTCGCCGACCGGCACAGCCGAAAAGCGATTATCGCGATCTCGCTAGCACTATGGAGTGCGATGACGGCCGCTAGCGGCTTGGCGCAGAATTTTTGGCAACTGGCCACCGCGCGAGTGCTGGTCGGCGTCGGGGAGGCCGGTGCGACGCCACCCGCCCATTCGATCATTGCCGACTACTTTCCCCGATCGCGCCGGGCGCGAGCACTGTCGATCTACGGTATCGGTGCACCGGTCGGCTTGATTATCGGCTTCGGCTTAGCGAGTTGGCTGGTCGAGACTTACAACTGGCGGGTAACGTTCTTAGCGCTGGGCCTGCCGGGCGTGGTATTCGCCGCCGTTTGCTACTTTGGCCTCAGCGAGCCACCGCGCGGTCATGCGGACGGGTTGGCCGTGCAAACCGAACCGCCGGACTTTATGACCACGCTCGTCACGCTGTTTCAGTCCCGGTCGTTTTGCCACACCGCGTTGGCGACGAGTCTGTACACCGTGGTCTACATCGCCGTTGTCACGTGGTTACCGTCGTATTTTATTCGCTCGTTCGAGATTAGCCTCACCGAAGTGGGTCTTTGGCTGGCGTTAAGTGTCGGCGTCTCGCAGCTCGTCGGTATGCTGCTGGCCGGTATAGTGGCCGACGCGCTCGGAGCTCGGCATGTGCGTTGGTACGGGCTCATTCCCGCACTGGCCATGTTTATCTCGGCGCCGATGCTGGCCTTCGTGTTCTGGACCGACACACCGTGGTTGGCGGCGCTAGTCCTTGCGCCCGCCTTCCTGATCAGCATTTTCCAAGGCCCGCCAAGTTTTGCGATTGTCCAGGCCGTTGCCGATGTTCGGATGCGCGCAATGGCCGTTGCCGTTTTTCTGCTGATCGCCAATTTGCTGGGTGGCATGATCGGTCCACTGCTGACCGGCTGGCTGAGCGACATCTTGGTGGCTGAGGTCGGCGACGAATCATTGAAATGGGCGCTGGTCACGATTTCGTTCGTCTTTGGGCTGTGGGCCGGCTTGCACTATTTGCTGGCGGCGCGGCATCTGGCAAACGAACTGACGTAACAAGACTGCACGAGGCTCTCCATGACGATACGTTGCGCCTACACAACGACGGCCGCTGGGCTACAGGTGCATTACCGCCGGTCTGGTAGCGGACCACCGCTCGTGATTTTGCACCCATCCCCACAGAGCTCCGAGTCGATGCAACCGGCCATCACCGCGTTTGCAACGCTGTGTACTTGCATCGCGTTCGATACACCGGGCTACGGTATGTCAGACCCGCTGCCGATCGACAAACCAGAATTCGCCGATTACACCGATGCGCTGATCGGTGCGCTCGATGCACTCGGGATTGAACGGTTTGCCGTTTACGGTGCAGCGACCGGCTCGCAACTCGCCATCGATATCGCGAAGCGTTACCCGCAACGGGTGACCTTCCTGATGCTTGATGCCAATGGCCATATCAGTGACAGCGATTGCGAGCGAATCATCGCGTCTGGCTACTTTGCCGACGTTACGATAAATCGCGACGGTAGCCACCTGGTAACGACCTGGGAGATGTGCCGCCAGTTGTACTTCGCGTTCCCATGGACATCATCAGACCCGGCGGACCGTCTCGGGCTCGACCTGCCGCCCGCTGGGATTATTCATGCAACGCTGCTTCGCTACCTACAAGCCGGTGAGCGCTACGCGCTGGCGTACAAAGCGGCGATGCTCGCCGAACGACGCTCGCACCTCGATGGCGTCACAACGCCGGCGGTGATGACCCGTTGGGTGGACAGTCCCGTTCTCTCTTTAGCCGACGCATTGATCGAGCAAGGTTTGCCTGACAACGTGACCGTTTTGAATGCCGGGTCGGGCCTTAGCGCGCGCTTCGATGTTCAGAAAAGGGCGCTGCAAGATGCCCTAGAAGCCAACCCATGGGATGACTGCGCGCTCCGCCAACCCCCAGCTATGTCGACGCTGGCCCGAACCTACATCGATACACCGGCAGGGCAATTGCACGCCCGTGTTGCCGGCCCACTCGATGCACAACCGGCGGTTCTGCTGCATCGAGCCGGCGAGAGTAGCGCTCAGGCAAGCACCATGATTACGAACCTCGCGGCTTCACGGCGCGTTATCGCGCCCGATCTACCCGAACACGGCGGGTCCGACCGACTGGCGGACAACATTCCGCTTACCGTTGCCACACTGAGTGACGTGCTGCGCGGCGCCTTGCAGCCGGTCACCGCGACCGCTGTCGAGTGGCATGGCCAAGGACTTGGTGGCGCCTTGGCGATGGCGCTCGGCGCAGTGCGCCAGGAGCGAGTAGGCATCATCGATCCGGTACCGTACACGTCGACCGAACGGCGTGCGATTAACGCGGCCGCACTGCCCGATTTATCGCCGCGGATGGATGGCACGCATGTTTTAGCCGCGTGGACCGCGGTTCGTGACGCTGGCCAATATTTTCCGGCGTGGGATCTTCGTGCCAATGCGCTTCGAGCACGGCCCGATAGCGGCGATCCGCGGTGGCTGCACGCGAAAGCGGTTGACGCGCTGCGGCTAGGCACCCGCTGGCGAGCTTGGCAAATGCTTGAGATCGAGCTGGACTGGCAACAACTTTTGGCGGTACGCGGCCGGGCCCAGATCGACGTTCGGTTAACCGACGCCCACCCTTGCCCGCAACGGGCCAAACGGCTGCTTATCGTTGGCTGACGCGCCGACTAACCGGCGATGTAGCTTTCCAGCTGTTCGATCGTGAATTTTTGTTCGGCGATGACGACCTTCACGAGGTCACGCAGCGACAAGACACCGATAACTTTTTCCGCCTCAACGACCGGCAAGTGGCGGAAATTGCCGTTCATCATCACGGCCATACACTCTTCCACCTGTTGGTCGAGTCGCGCGCAGACGACTTTCGCCGTCATGATTTCCGAGACCTTGGTGTCTTTGGACGAGCGGTTTTCCAAGACGATTTTGCGAGCGTAGTCGCGCTCACTGACGATGCCAATGAGCTTTTCGCCTTCCATAACCGGCAATGCACCGATTTTTTTCTCGGCCATCATCTTGAGCGCATCGAGGACCGAAGCGTCAGGCGCTACGTTCCAGACATGGCTTCCCTTTTTCTCTAGCAGGGTTTTGATCGATCTCATCAGGGACTCCAGGGCACAACGTGCAACGCTAACAATAATTTAAAAAAGGCTCGCATATCCACCCGCATGACCGCTATCGGTGTCGTCTTGGCGTCAACATTTGCCCTAGGCGTCACCCGCGCTTGGCAATCGCCCGGCGACAACGCTTTGACGCCCAATATCGGTCGTCAGAGCGGCTAATCGGAGCGGAGACATCGACGTAGATATCGGCAGCCAACGGCGATCGAGTAATCGTCGTCGTCGGCCATGCGATCAAGTCGTTTTTGTCCCCGATATTCATCCAGCGCCGCGTAGCCGGTTCGAGCGGTTCGAGCGGTTCGCCGGGCATATTGACTGCTGAGACCGTAACGCTCCGGCGGCAGCGGTTTCCCATCGGCTAAGCACTCGACCAGCGTTTCGCTGCGGAACATCAGTAGGCTTATCGGTCTACCGGTCTTAACGAGTCGGCGTAGCCGCAACTTAAATGCAGACGACGATTTCGATGGTCAAAGGCGTTCCCTGCTGTCCATCAGCGGCGCCATTGTAGCGACCGGTTTTAGTCGGCGGCGGCTGAAAGCCCCAAATAACTGACGATACCGCGCGCCGCTTCGCGACCCTCGTGAACAGCAGTGACGACAAGATCGGAACCGCGCACCATGTCGCCGCCCGCGAACACGCCCGCTCGTGTCGTCTGGTAGGGCATATCGCCACTGCGAGCGACCTGCAGTCGGCCGTTCGGAAGCGTCTTAATACCGAACTCGTCGAACCAGTCCGCGGGGCTTGGACGGAAACCGAACGCGATGACGACCGCATCAGCCGGCAAAATCTGCTCGGAGTCCGGGACGGGCTCCGGGCGACGGCGCCCGCCGGCGTCGGGGGCACCGAGACGCGTCTCGATCAACTTAACCCCCGTCACTCGGTCGCTGCCGATAATCTCGATTGGCTGACGGTTGAACAAGAACTCAACGCCCTCTTCGCGGGCATTGCGCACTTCGCGCCGTGAGCCCGGCATATTTTCCTCGTCGCGCCGATACGCGCATGTGACCGACGTGGCGCCTTGCCGAACGGCCGTGCGATTGCAGTCCATGCCGGTATCACCGCCACCTAGCACGACGACACGCTTGCCGCGCAAATTGAGCTCAGCAGCCTGCGGCGCCGGCATACCCAATTCGTGATTGACGTTAGCGACAAGATACGGCAGCGCTTCCACAACGCCCGGTAAGTTCTCGCCGGGGAAACCGCCCCGGACATAGGTGTAGGTACCCATCCCAAGAAACACAGCGTCGAAGTCATCGACCAACGTTTGGAACGCAATATCCTTACCGACACGGGTCGACAATACGAACTCGACACCCATACCCTCAAGGATCTCGCGACGCGTCTTAACGACGTCTTTCTCCAGCTTGAAAGGCGGAATACCGAATGTCAGTAAGCCGCCTATCTCGGCGTAGGCGTCAAACACCGTCGAGGCAACGCCATGGCGCGCAAGGACATCTGCCGCGGCCAACCCGGCGGGACCCGCACCGACGATCGCAACGCGTTTACCGCTCGGCTGTACGTGCGACAGATCGGGCCGCCAGCCGAGTTTCAGCGCTTCATCGGTAATGTATTTTTCGATATTGCCAATGCTGACAGCACCAAGGCCGTCGTTAAGCGTGCATGCCCCCTCGCAAAGCCGGTCTTGAGGACACACGCGGCCGCAGACTTCCGGCAGCGAATTGGTTTGGTGCGACAACTCGGCTGCTTGGCGAATCTTGCCGTCGCGAATGAGTTGCAGCCAATTCGGAATGTAGTTGTGGACCGGGCACTTCCATTCGCAGTAGGGGTTGCCGCAGTTTAGACAGCGACCGGCCTGGTCAGCCGCTTCGCTCGTATCGTATTGCCCATAGATTTCGCGGTAGTGTTGAACACGGGACTCTGCATTCTCCTTCGCTGGATCGGCGCGTGGGATATCGAGAAACTGAAGGGGGTTGTGCGCCATCGTTAGGCCGCTCGTTGCAATGTGTTGATTAAGGAATTGAGCTCAGCGGCCTTCGGCTTCACAAGCCAGAATTTCGGCAGGTAACCACGGATATCGTTCAAAATTTCCTGCCCCCAAAGACTATCCGTGCGCGCAACATGCTCGGAAATTAGTTTTCTGAGGTGATGCAAGTGCGTTTCCATACTTTCCGGGTTAATGCGATGAATATCGATGAGATCGTGGTTGTAACGATCCACAAAATCGCGATCGATATCCAACACGTAGGCAAACCCGCCGGTGAACCCAGCACCGAAGTTTAGTCCGCAGCGTCCAAGGACGGCGACCACACCACCGGTCATGTACTCGCAACAATGATCGCCAGCACCTTCGATAACGGCGGTTGCCCCGGAGTTACGCACGGCAAACCGTTCGCCTGCTTGCCCGGCCGCGTACAAAACGCCGCCGGTCGCACCGTACAAGCACGTATTACCGATGATGACCGTATCGCGCGCGACAAACCGACTGGCCTCTGATGGGCGCAAGACCAATTCGCCGCCGGTCATCCCTTTACCAACGTAGTCGTTCGCGTCACCGGTTAGGGTCATGTTTAAGCCAGCGACGTTAAACGCACCAAAACTCTGCCCGGCTGTACCGGCAAGACGGATCCTGATCGGCGCGTCCGCCATACCCGTATTGCCATGTTGCCGCGCAATCTCTCCGGCTAGACGCGTGCCGATGGAACGGTTGAAGTTGGCAACACTGTAGCTGAAGTCGCCGCCGCTCTTCGATTCGATCGCCGGACGCAAATCGCGAACCATTTGCTCTGCCAATTCACCTTTGTCGAACGGTGCGTTGCGCGGATCGATGCAAAACTGTGGCTTGTCGGCAGCCAGCCCCCCGTCGGATAGGATCGGCGCAAGATCCAATCGATTCTGCCGCTCGGTGTTCCCCGATTTTTGCTCGAGAAGATCGACGCGACCGATGAGCTCATCGAGACGGCGCACACCGAGTGCGGCCATCCGCTCACGGGTCTCCTCTGCCAAGAACCGGAAGTAGTTCTCGACCATCTCTGGCAATCCGATAAAGTAGTTGCGGCGCAGTTTCTCGTTCTGCGTAGCGACACCGGTCGCACAATTGTTGAGATGACAAATCCTCAAGTACTTGCAGCCGAGCGCGACCATCGGTCCGGTGCCAAAACCGAAACTCTCAGCACCCAACATGGCCGCCTTGATGACATCGAGGCCGGTTTTCAAGCCGCCATCGGTTTGCAGCCGCACTTTGTGGCGTAGATCGTTCGCGCGCAGCACCTGATGGGTTTCGGATAGACCGAGCTCCCAGGGACTACCGGCGTATTTGACCGACGTCAGTGGGCTGGCACCGGTGCCACCGTCGTAACCAGAAATCGTAATTAAGTCGGCATACGCTTTAGCGACGCCAGCCGCGATAGTTCCGACACCCGGTTCAGCAACAAGCTTCACCGAGACCATCGCGTCAGGATTGACCTGCTTCAAATCGAAGATCAGCTGCGCCAAGTCTTCAATCGAGTAAATGTCGTGATGCGGCGGCGGCGAAATCAAACCGACGCCCGGCATCGCGTAGCGCAGCCGTGCGATGGTTTGATCAACCTTATGGCCCGGTAGCTGTCCCCCTTCCCCAGGCTTGGCGCCTTGCGCGACTTTGATTTGCAACACCTCAGCATTGACGAGGTATTCGGCGGTCACGCCAAACCGTCCGGAGGCGACCTGCTTGATCTTCGACATCCGCTCGGTGCCATAACGCGCCGGATCCTCGCCGCCCTCGCCCGAGTTCGAGCGTGCTCCGAGACGGTTCATCGCTATCGCGAGGGCTTCGTGAGCCTCTGGCGACAGCGCGCCGAGTGACATTCCGGCACTGTCGAAGCGCCGCACGATATCGGCAACCGGCTCTACCTCGTCTAGTGGCACCGCATCATCGGCTGGTTTCGCCCGCAGCAAATCTCGCAGCGTGGCGGGTGCGCGTTCGTTGACGAGCTTCGCGTAGTCTTTGTAGCGGTCGTAATCGCCGAGCTGCACCGCAGCTTGCAGTGTGGCGACGACGTCAGGGTTGTAACAGTGATACTCGGTATCGTGAACGTAGCGCAGTAAGCCGCCGCGGCTTATCGGTTCGCGCCGGTCTGCCGCAAACTCGCCCAAGGCGAGTTGATCATCCCGTAGGTCGGCAAAATTGGTGCCACCTATACGGCTAACGGTGCCGGGGAAGCAACGCTCGACAACGTCATCGCCTAAGCCAACGATCTCGAATAATTGAGCGCCGCGGTAACTCGTGATCGTCGAGATACCCATTTTCGACATGATCTTGTAGAGGCCTTTGCGAATGCCATGGCGATAACTACGGCCGAGCTCACGAACCGACTCTAGCCGGTTGTCGACGTTACCGGACTGCACCATTCGGTGCAGGCTTTGATAAGCGAGGTAGGGGTAGACGGCCGTGGCGCCATAACCGACGAGACAAGCAAAGTGGTGCGAGTCGCGCGCCACACCGGTCTCGACGAGTAGGTTACAGGAGCAGCGTAATCCCTTACTTACGAGGTGGTGATGAACGGCGCCGGTAGCGAGCAGCGCATGCACGGGGTAAGCATCGTCACGAAGGTACCGGTCACTTAAGCAAACCAGGACGTTACCGTCGCGAACGGCCGCCTCGGCCTCATGACAGATCGCGTCGATAGCGGCGGACAACGACAGCGTGTTGTCCCTGTTGAGGTCGATCAACACATGTCGGTCACCAAATAACTCGGGACTGACGAGCTGGCGCCATTTCTTCTGTGACAACACGGGCGAGTTGATCACAACGAGTTCCGCGTGTGCGGGACCCACGTCGAACAGATTGCTCTCCGCGCCGAGCGTCGTTTGCAGTGACATAACGATCTGTTCGCGCAGCGAGTCGATCGGCGGGTTGGTTACTTGCGCGAACTGCTGGCGGAAGTAATCGAACAGCGAACGAACGCGCGTCGATAACACGGGTAACGGTGTGTCATCTCCCATCGAGCCGACCGCCTCTTGGCGGGCCTCGGCAAGTACGCGTACCACTTCATCGCGCTCTTCGGCCGACATGTTAAAGGTCTTTTGGTAAGTCGCGAGCGTCTCTGGATCCATCGGCTCGGCTGCCAACCGGACATCGATGAGCTCTGACTCGAGGTAACGCACACCCTGCTTCAACCACTGCTTGTACGGCTCGCGCCGCTTCAGCAAGCCGTTAATCGTATCGTTGGACAAGAAGCTACCATCGCGCAAATCGACCGCCAGCATTTCGCCGGGACCGAGACGACCCTTGGCCACGACATCCTCGGCTTGGTAATCGTAGACACCGATCTCGCTCGCGACCGTTAGGTGGCGATCGCGGGTCAGTACGTAGCGCGCCGGACGCAGTCCGTTGCGATCGAGCGTACATGCAGCGTAGCGGCCATCGGTCAAGACGATCCCGGCCGGTCCGTCCCAGGCCTCCATATGCGAATCGAAAAACTCGAAGAACGCCCGTACATCGGGGTCCATGTTGTCGACGAATTGCCAGGCGGGTGGAATAAGAATGCGCATCGCTTGCAGCACATCCATGCCACCTGCCAGCAAAACTTCCAGCATGTTGTCGAGGCTCGACGAATCGGACCCGGACAGCGACACCAACGGCATCAACGATTCAGTATCTCGGAGCAGGTCGGAGCGGAAATTATTCGCGCGCGCAAGCGCCCAATTGCGGTTGCCACGAATCGTGTTGATCTCACCATTGTGCGCGAGCAACCGGAACGGCTGCGCGAGCCGCCACTGTGGCCACGTGTTCGTCGAAAAGCGCTGGTGGAACACAGCGACCGATGACTCGACCCGGCTGTCCGCCAGATCTTTGTAGAACTGCGGCAATGCATCGGGCATGACCATGCCTTTATACGACACGGTGTGCGAACAAAGGCTAGCGACGTAGAACGAATCGTCCTCGTTTTCCAAGCGCAACTCGGCGCGCCGACGAGCCACGAACAATCGACGGTTGAAGTCGGAGCTCTTGATGCGATCTTCGGGACTGACAAAGACTTGTTGGATGATCGGCAACGTGCGTAGCGCCTGGTCGCCGAGCACACTCGTATCGACCGGCACCAACCGCCACCCGGCGACTCGAACGCCAACACGCTCTAACTCCTCACCGAGCGTATGGCGCGCCCGGTCCCGCATCGTTTTATGAGGATTCAAGAACACGGTGCCAACCGCGAACTGATCATCGATGTCGAAACCGAGTTCGCTCGCGATCGCGCGGAAAAACGCCTCCGGTGTCTTTAATAGCAAGCCACAACCATCGCCGGTCTTACCATCGGCTGCGACGGCGCCGCGGTGGGTCAAGCGACGCAACGCACCGACGGCTGTCTCGACGACCCAATGGCTCGGCCGATCGTCGAGATTAGCAATCAGGCCAAAGCCACAACTGTCTTTCTCGAATTCGTCGCGGTAGAGGCTGTCCGAGCTGGGCTTTTGAGTCATGGCATCACCGCGCTGCGTAGGCAACGCTTCTCGTTGTCGATCGTGTAGTTCAGCGAGCGACGGTGCGCCGAGGGCGCGCTCTGCCTGGGCTGGCGCGGGATGCGCCGGCCACGCTCTGTGCTGAAGAATCAGTCTACCGCAGGATGTTGCAGTGCGCGCATGAGGACGTGGTCCGGCATCGATTGTGCTCGCATACGTCCGTTAGACAACGAAAAAATCAATGGGTTACGCGCATTTATGCGCATGGGTCGGGCGAATCGTGCGGCTCTGAACACAAAGCGCATGCCACCCTCAACGAGACGAATGGCCGGATTAAGTGGTTACGCGCGAAACTACTGCGGTAAGCGGGTTAAAGCGACCTCGCCGGCTGACTCGTACGCCAGCAATTTGTCGGCTTGTGGTAAGTCGAGACCCACGTTCCCCGTTAGCCGATAGGCGAGCGATTCCGGCGTTCCGCCGATGAATAGCTGCGCCAGCATCAGGGCGCTGGTAGCGAGATCGGTATCGACGGTTAGCGCTACCCGCTCGGTCGCGTTGGCCCCGACCAACAACGACTGGGTACTCGAACCGCTCGCAAAGCGTTGGCCTGCCAGCTCGACCGCATAGTCGAGACTCGCTAACGGAAGCGGAAACGGGTTGGTATTGGTGATGTCGAGCCCGAGCGTAAACCGCTGACTCGCCAGCGACACGTCGACGATGCCGATCTGCGCGAGGGCAATCCGGGGAGTCTCAACGTACTCGGCGAGTGTCGCGCAGCCACTGACCCAAGCGAGCGCCAGCGATAGACCGACATGTCGCCACGGCGGGCCCTCCATGGCCCGCGCTGCGCATTGCTTACTCGTTACCGGAATCAAGCGCATCCTCGGCGTCTTCCATCATTTCGCCGGCTTTCTCTTTGCCTTTTTCCATCATTTCCGCGCCCTTATCGACAGCGGCGTTACCGGCTTCTTTGGTGGCATCGACCATCTCGCCCGCTTTTTCTTTGGTGGCATCAACCATCTCACCGGTTTTATCGGCGGCAGCGTCAATCATCTCGCCGGTGGTTTCTTTAGCGGCATCGACCATTTCGCCGGTCTTGTCGACAGCCGAATCAACGGCGTCCCCAGCGGCATCGATCGCATCACCCGTGGCGTCGGCTACGCCGGACGCCGCGTCGTCTATCGCTTTACCCGCTTTTTCCATTGCGCCTTCACCGTCATCGCCTCCGCCGCACGCGGCCAGAGTCAAAGCCAAGGTCAGGACAACCAAGCCGTGAAATCTATTTTTCATTGTGTTTTCTCCCTCAAAAATGCGCTGGGTAGTTGATCCCACTAGCGCCAATCGCGCTCGGATGAACCCCAACGCGCCGAATATACCTGCCAGTCATCGCCAACGGCAGCCAAATCGAGTTTTACCCGGTAACTACCCGCCTCTGCACCCGTCAAACGCTTATCGATGCTGACAAAACGCGCGGTCAGCACCACGCTGGCCGCGTCGTCGCCGAACAACTCAATCTCGTCGACGATCGTCACAATCTCGATCGTACCGCCTTGGCGCAACAAGGCAGCCCGGAGCTGGCCCGCTAACCGGTCCTTGTCGTTGCCCCGGCCATCCTCATAGTGCGAGGCGATGTGCTCCGCCAACGCGCGCCAATCGCCGTCCTCTAGCGCCGCCTCGGATTCATCAAGCCAGTTCCGAATGCCCTGTTCCGGCGAATCGGTCGTGTCGCTGCAGGCACAAACCGTCAACAAAATGCCAGCCAATAAGGCCTTGTGATAGGTCATTGACGCTAGTCTTCGCTGAAAAGTCACAGTAGATCTCAATATTCTGTCGTTGCTACCTATACTATGGCGGTTGGTCGTCCATTGGAGCTAGGCGCTGAGCCGCACACCATGACGGATGTCATTACCGACCAAGACCGCGAGCGTATCGAAAAAGTGCTGGCGGTTTGGTTTCCGGACAAGGAATACAATGCGCCGCAGATCGATGCGCGGATGGAGCTGTGGTTCGGCGACGACGCTGAGCTCGACGCGCGGCTGCGGTACGAGTTCGCTGATGACATCAACGAAGCATCTGATGGCCAGCTGTTTCGCTGGGCCGATGACCCCCGCGGGCGTTTGGCGCTGATCTTGCTGCTCGACCAGTTTCGCCGCAACGTCTATCGCGGCTCGGTCAAAGCGTTCTCGCACGACAAGATGGCACTGCGCTTGTCCGTTGAAGGAATCGTTAAAGGCCTTGATAAGGAACTCGAGCCGATCGAGCGACTGTTTTTCTACATGCCACTGCAACACGCTGAATCACTGCGCGTCCAAGAGAAGTCGGTCGAGGTGTTCCAAGCCCTGGGGCGCTCTGTCTCGCCGACCCTCGAACAAACCTTCGAAACGTTTACCCAATTCGCCGAGCTGCATCGCGATATCGTCGCGCAATTTGGACGCTTTCCACACCGTAACGCCGCTCTAGGCCGAAAGAACACGGCGGAAGAAGCCAGCTACCTTGACGACGGTGCGCCGAATTTCGGCCAGGCCTCCGGCTGAGCAATCCGTTAAAGCCACGACGCACGTTCCGTTCGTTTCATTAACGTCGTCTAACAATCTTGAGGATCAACGATGCGCTCAGTCGTTCTGACCGCGTTGCTTACGGCAGCGAGCTTTCCGATCGCCACGGCCAGCGAGCTCAGCTACCGTATTCCCGATGGTCTAACGTATTCGTTTAGCGAAACGTCTAGCAGCGACAACAGGCTCACCATTGCCGGCGGCGGCCAACAGGGCGACGTGCGCCAGCAAATCACCACGACGCTAGCGGGTCAGGCGACGGTGATCAGCACAGCGGAAGGACGTCCAACGCGTCTTCAAATTACCTTTTCACCTGACAGTGCCACCGTTATCACGGTTAACGGTGCGGCTGAGACCGTCCCCTACAACCTCGCCGGTCAAACCGTCGATGTCGCTGTTCGTGGCGACACAATCGCAAGCGTCAGCCGCAGCGGCCAGGTCGTGGAGCTCGGTACCAAAGACCTCGACGCACTGACGCCGTTCGTCGTGTTTCACCACAGCCTGTTGCCCGGCCGCCGTGTCGATCTAGGCGATAGCTGGCCCGCTAAGTTTGCGTCGCAAGACGGCAGTACCCAAACGGCGCTTACCGTTGGCGTCACAGGCATCGACGCGACTGGCCTTGTTGCCCTGTCGACGGCCGGGACGGTCACACACACCGCGGCGGGGACGAGCGCGAACGGCAAAATCACCGGCACGATGGCCATCGATGCCGCCACCGGCTTACCGCGGACATCCCTCGCCAACGGCACGGTGATCGTAGCAAGCACGATGCAGCAGGCCGGGCAGACGATGACGATCAACGGGAAGGGCACCCTAAAACTTGATCGGCGGCTAACGCCGGGTGCAATCGCTGCGACTGGCGCCGTGGCCACGTCGTCGAGCGCAGGCGTCGGGAACGCACCCACGGCACCGGTTGGCGGCGGTGATCAGCGCCTTGTCGGCATTTTTGGTGGCGAGTCGATTGGCGGTGGCGAGTATGGCGCGTATTCGAACACGCAGCTGAAATGGGTCTTCAACCCCGATGGCCGTGTGTTTTTTGGCTCGAAAGCGCATTGGCATGCATCGGAACGCGACTACAACCAGAACCTCGAGTGGACGGCGCACGGCGAAACGGCTGCAGACACCGATCAAGGAACGTGGCAAGCCGATGGTCAATTGCTGACTATCCGCTGGTCCAATGGCAACGTCTCGCGCTACGCCTATGGCTTCGAACCGAACGGTGCACTCGTCTTTCGCAATGCCCGGACGAAAAAACTCATCAACTTTTACAACCGCTTGCGCTAATCGGCACGAAAAGCGTGACAGCGGTCACCGGTTCGTCCGAGTCTGCAGCGTAGCGTAGAACAATGCGCGTTCCTTTCATCGCATCGGCCGCCGCGATCAGCGTATTCGTTGTCGGCATACAATCGTTCGGCGATTCCGGTGACGGGCCGATCGTGAGCTTTGAAAGCGAATACCCGACGCCGACCGACTGCGTCGGTGGCGCGGCCGCGCGCATCGAGCGATGTGATTCGAAACCGTGCTTCAGCGGCGTCAGTTTGTTTGTTCGCCGTTGTCTGAACGATATCGCCACCGACAGCGAGCCGTTTTGCCACGAGCTGCGCGCCGATGCGTCCGCGGGAATCGTTGCCGCAGTCTGCGACGAGCAAGGCCTCGAGGCAATGCATTGCACCCGCGTTATCGATTACTCGCGGGGCTATTGCGAGCACTAGCTGATATCCGTTGCGGTGAAACGCTTAATCTCTCGCTGCGTCAAGAAAACGTAGCGGCCAGTCAATAAGATCGCCGCTACCGTTAAGCCGAAAACAAACCCAATCCAAATGCCGCGCGGCGTCGGCTCGATACCTATCGCCTCTTTGTAGGCCAACGCAAACCCGATAACCCAATACGCGATCAGGTTCAGCACGAGTGGGATGCGGGTGTCTTTAAAGCCGCGCAGCGCACCCGCTGCCCCAACCTGAACACCGTCGGAAATCTGAAAAATCGCGGCGACGAACAACAAGGTTACGGCGGTTGCTCCGACGGCTGCGTCAGTGGTGTAAAAACCGACGATCGAGTTTTTGAAGACGAGTAGGACCGCCGCCGACACGGTCATGAAGCCAGCGCAGATAGCAATGCCAACAAAGCCGCGCTGACGGGCAACCGGTAAGCTGCCGCTTCCGACGGCTTGGCCAACGCGAACGGTAATAGCCGATGCTAAGGCCATTGGGATCATAAACATCGTCGAGGCGTAATTGAGTGCGATTTGGTGCGCTGCTGCCGCATTCGCCGACAATCTACCCATCAACAACGAGACGGAAATAAACAGACCCGCCTCCGCCAAAATGTTGGCTGATATTGGAATTCCGAGGTTCAGAATCTCGGTCTTCATTGTCGTAATACGGCTTTTGTGGCGGCTGTACACCCGCAGCAGTTGGCAGCGTCGATCGAGCCAAACGTAGACCAACAGCGCCGCTAACAGGCACCACATGGCGATCGCACTGGCAACACCGCAGCCTGCGCCGCCGAGCGCCGGCGCGCCGAAGTAGCCATACATAAAAATAAAATTACCAGCGACATTGATAACGAGCGCTATCACCGAGCACACCAAGATGGGCAGCGTATGGCCGATCCCCTCTAGCCCGTAGCGAATCGCCAGGAAACACATGATCGCGGGCGCACCCCAAATGATGTAGCGCGTGTAATCGACGGCCAGAGCCCGAAACCCGGTGTCGATTCCGATCAGGTCCATGGCAATGTCGGCGCCAAACCACGCCACCGCGATAATTGCGATGCCGAGCGCGACGCCAACCTTTAAGCCTTCGCGCACATAAGCGCCAATGCGGTTGTAGTTTTTCGCACCGAAACACTGCGAAACCAACGGCGAGATCGCCATCAATACGCCCATGCAGGTAAGGAAAAACAGGTTCCAGACACTGCTGCCGACACCGACAGCAGCGAGGTCGCGATCCGAAAGCCGGCCGGCCATGACGGCATCGGCGAAGCTCATCGTCGCGACAGCCAAGTTATTTAGTATCAGCGGCCAAGCGAGCTTGAGAAGCGGAAATACCTCTCGCGTCGCCGGCGGCAGAGCCGCCGCGGACGCGTTGTCGGATTGACTCGCCACAGTTACCTCGCCGCTATTGCGGCGACAAAAATACCGGAGCGGCATTATGCGTGCACGAGCGCGCTTTGGTGCAAGCTTTCTGGCTCTCATTCGCACCGAGTGGCATGCTCAGCATTCGAATTTGTCGCGGGGGTCCTCGCATGTTGCACGACGGAAAATCACGCCGCGTCGGAGTTGTCGGCGGACTGCGCATTCCATTCGCGCGCTCACACAGCGCCTACGCCGATGTATCGAACCTCGACATGATGACAGCGACGTTGCGCGGTCTTGTCGACAAGTACGGTCTGGCCGAGAGCAAACTGGGCGAAGTCGCACTCGGCGCCGTTATCAAGCATTCCCGCGACTGGAACATGGCGCGCGAAGCGGTGCTCGGCTCCGGTCTCGCGCCAACGACACCGGCCTATGACCTACAACGTGCCTGCGGCACCAGTCTGTCCGGCTGCATTCAGGTCGCGAATCAGGTCGCACTCGGGCAGATCGACGCTGGCATCGGTGCCGGCACCGATACCGTCAGCGATCCGCCGATCGTTTATCCCGATGAGTACCGAGCGATCTTGATGCGTGCGTTTCGAGCCCGCTCGCTCGGCGCGCGTATCGCGCCGTGGTTCGGGTTGCGGCCGCGGCATTTCAAACCGGAATTACCGGGTGTCGAGGAACCGCGTACCAAGCTGTCGATGGGCCAAAGCACCGAGATAACCGCAAAAGAATGGTCGCTTACCCGAGAAGACCAGGACCAACTCGCCTACGACAGTCACATGAAGGCGGCGAAAGCCTACGAAAATGGCTTTTTCGAAGACCTTGTCATGCCGTACCGCGGCCTTGCTCGCGACAACAACCTGCGACCCGACACGTCGCTTGCGAAGCTCGCGAAGCTCAAGCCCGTGTTCGACCGCTCTGGCGCCGGAACGATGACAGCCGGCAACTCAACCCCGCTAACGGACGGTGCGGGGGCCGTACTGGTTGCCTCCGACGAGTGGGCCGACGCCCACGGCCATAAGATTCAGGCCTATATCACCTACGCGAAAGCCGCTGCCGTGAACTTCGTCGGCGAGGAAGGTCTGCTGATGGCACCGGCATACGCCGTATCGGAGATGTTGCACGACGCGGGTCTTGGTCTGCAGGATTTCGACTTCTACGAGATTCACGAAGCGTTCGCTGCTCAGGTGTTGTCTACGCTCGCCGCCTGGGAGTCGCCGGAATTTTGCCGTGAACGACTCGGTCGCGATGAGCCACTGGGTGCAATCGACCGCTCGCGACTCAACGTAGTCGGCTCGAGCCTGGCCGTGGGCCATCCGTTTGCTGCGACGGGCGCTAGAATTGTTGCCACGCTTGCCAAGTTACTGCAGCAGAAAGGTGAAGGCCGTGGCCTGATTTCGATATGCACGGCCGGCGGAATGGGCGTCACAGCGATCTTGGAGGCCGCCTAGCGTCGTCGATGTTCAGTGCTTCGTTCATTTTTACCGAGCGCGAACTCGACGCCGAGTTTCTTGAGCTCGATGGGTTGATCGCTGCAGCGGCGTCAGCCACCGACGGCTTCATCGGTAAAGAAAGCTGGGTCTCGACGGACGGCGCGCGGCGCAACGCCGTCTATTACTGGCGCGATCGTGACGCGCTGCGCCAGTTCTCGCGCCATCCCTTGCACATCCAAGCAAAACGCCAGTACGAACGTTGGTACGGCGGCTTTCACGTCGTCATCGCCGAAGTTGTCCAATCCTACGGCGACGGGCACGTAAGTCACGCGACCCCGAACGAACGACAGCGTTAGCCTAGCCGTGTCGCAGCCCTGATGTGCCTGAACGCCTGGCAACCGCTACACTACGGCGCGGTGGCGCAATCAGCGCGTGGCGTGAGTTAGCCGTTGGGTCTTAGTGAGTTTCTGGCTGCTGCAAATGCAGTCATCTGGCACGAGTTCGTGCTGTATTTCATCCTCGGCGTTTGCGTTGTCTTTACGCTCTGGTCGGGCTTCGCCCAGTACTACGCCTTGACGCATGGCACGGCGGTGCTGCTCGGGCGCTACGACGACAGTTCGGACCCCGGCGCGATCAACCACTTCCAAGCACTCACAGCGGCGCTGTCAGGTACCGTTGGTCTCGGCAATATCGGTGGTGTCTCGCTAGCGATTGCACTTGGTGGGCCGGGCGCGATGTTCTGGATGTGGACGGTCGCGTTGCTCGGCATGTCCGTCAAACTCGCTTCGGTCACGCTGTCGATGCTGTTCCGGAATACCGACGATCCCAACAACCCACACGGCGGACCGATGTACGTTGTCGCCCACGGCCTTGGCCGCGCGTTCCCTTCATTTGCTGGCGCCGGCAAGTGGCTTGGGGGCTTGTTCTGTATCGCGATGCTGATTTCGATGACGACCGGCGGCAACATGTTCCAAGCCTGGAACGTCGGCACGATCACCGAGTCGTACTTCGGTGTGCCGAGCTGGCTGTGCGGTTTGATCCTCGCGGCAATTATCGGTTTCGTCATCATTGGCGGCATCAGCCGGATCGGTCAGGTCACATCGGTGCTCGTACCAGGCATGGTAGCGATGTACTTACTGGTCGCTATTTACGTCGTCATCGTCAACATCAAGGACGTGCCGGCGATGCTCGCGCTAATGTTTACATCGGCGTTTTCACCGCAAGAAGCCGAGGGTGCCTTTATCGGCGGCACGATGGGCTACGCGTTCATGATCGGCATGAAGCGAGCGATCTTCTCGAACGAAGTCGGCCAAGGCTCGTCGCCGATCGTTCACGCAGCGGCGAAGACCGACGAACCGGTTCGAGAGGGCTTGGTTGGGGGACTCGAACCGTTCATTGACACGATTATCGTCTGCACGCTAACGGCGCTGGTCATCCTATCGACAGGCGTTTGGAATCGGGCACCGGACAATACGATGGTTGCTGGCGACTACGCCTTTACCCAAACCGCGGAAGGGGACTGGCAGTTACCACCGACCGAGCTCGATATGGCCCCGGCGACACCGGACGCTGCTGTGTTTGCCATCGTAGCAGCGGGACCGAGCGCTTTGACCGGTAATAACCTACACAAACTGGCAGGTGCCGTTCGCGTTGACGGCGACCGTTATTTCGTCGATTGGGCGCCGCTGACCTCTAGCGTCGAGCCACGCTTAACGGGGACCGCCACGTATACGACCTACATTGGTGCGACCCTGACAGCACACGCTTTCGATACGATCCAACCGGGGCTGGGCAAGTATCTAATTACGCTCGCGACATGGCTGTTCGCGATCTCGACCATGATCGCCTGGGCGTATTACGGCGAGCAGTGTGTCGTTTTCATGTTCGGCGAAGGCAAAGTCATCGCCTTCAAATTCCTGTACTGCGCCATCGCGCTCATCGCGACACTCGGCTGGATTCGTACCGATGCGGATCTCGATAACATGGCCGGTGTCGGCACCGGCGTTATGGTCATCGTGCATGTGCCGATTCTGTGTTTATTCGCAGCGGTTGCGATGCGGGTGTACAAGGAATATCGCGCGCGACTGCGCAGCGGTGCCGTCGCTAACAGCGAACCGGCGCCGAGCATCGAGTCATTACTGAAAACAGGCTTTAACGAGAATCGCTAGGCGCGTCGCTGTCGTCAGCGACGTTTCGTAGACGCTGCCGTAATCGCGATAACGAATCGCGTGCACTGGCGGTTAGCTTGCCATCGGCCAACTCGCGTCGAATCTCTTTCTCAATTCGTCCAGCGAGTTCATCAATTTGATCGCGATCGGTGCCGTTGCCTTCGGCGTCCGACTCGTTCTCCTCAATAATGCTAAAGCGGTTAATGCGCAGCTCCACCTTCTTGCCGAGTCGCAGCGTCCGGTAAAACCAATCATCCTTCGTCGCAATGCTCAGCCCAGCCATCACTAACGAGACCGGCACCAGAATCAAATCGAGTATGCCGTCCAATATAAGCTTCACCTGAAACACGGTGGCGTCACGAATGATATCAATTCGGTCTTTGCCTTCCAGCGGTTCCGCTCGCTCTAACTTTTGCAGTTCTGCGTTCCAATCGTCATTGTCCGCCATCGGCGACACTCTCAGCGTAGTGTGGGTCTTGCGACGATTGTACAGCGCCGTGACACCCAACCTGGTTTGTGGCGCCGCATGGCCGTGCTTGCTAGGGTTGTGCGATTAGCAGCAGGGGGCGCAATCAAGCGTAATGGCTAGGTACAGCACCGAACCAAACTACGAGCACGGCTCGGAGCCGACCGTGGGCGTATTGGTCGTCAACCTCGGCACACCCGACGCACCGACCACGGCCGCCGTGCGTCGGTACCTGGCGCAATTTCTGTCTGATCCACGACTCATCGAACTGCCTCGCTGGCTGTGGCTACCGATACTGCACGGTGTCATTCTACGGGTGCGGCCGTCTCGTTCAGCGAAAGCCTATCGGGAGATCTGGCAAGAAGACGGCTCGCCGCTGCTGACGATCACGCAGAAACTCACAGAACGAATGAGCGCGACGTTGGGCGAGCGGACAAACCTCAATATTCAAGTTGAATTGGGTATGACCTACGGCAGCCCCTCAATCGCCTCTGCGTTGGATCGCTTGCATGCACGTAATCCAACGCGGCTGATCGTGTTGCCGTTGTACCCGCAGTACTCAGCAACCACGACCGGCAGTGTTATGGATCAGCTCGGTGATTGGTTGAAAGCAACCCGACGGATTCCTGATCTGTCAGTGATCACCCGCTATCACGACAACCCGCATTACGTCCAAGCGGTCGCGAACCGCATTCGCTCGCACTGGGAGTCGCACGGTCGCGGCGAGCGTTTTCTGTTTTCGTTCCACGGCATTCCTCGCCGCTACCTCGACTCCGGCGATCCGTACCACTGCCATTGCTACAAGACCGCCCGCTTAATCGCCGAGAACCTTGGGCTAGCACGCGACGAGTGGTTTTTGAGTTTCCAGTCGCGCGTTGGGCGCGAGGAGTGGCTGCGCCCGTACACCGATGAGCTGCTCGAGACCTGGGGTAGCGAAGGCGTGGGTAACATCGATGTCGCGTGCCCAGGATTCTCAATCGATTGTCTCGAGACGCTCGAAGAGATCGCCTTACAAAACTCGGAAAACTTTACGGAAGCCGGCGGCGGTAAGCTGCGCTACGTCGCTTGTCTTAACGATGGCGACGATCACACGGAATTACTCGTCAATCTTGTCCTTGACCGACTTGGGCAAACGGTACAACCGGCCCAGCAAGAACTCGATGTGTCGCGGCGTCTCGCGCTGGAGGTTGGGGCAGAACGGTGAGCCGCTTCCTCGAATTTGCTGTTAACTCCGACGACCTACTCGGGTCGATCGCGTTTTATCGGCAATTAGGGTTTAGCGAACTACCAACTAGCGACGGCATTACCACCGGTTATGCGGTCGTCAGCGACGGCCGAATTTGTATCGGTTTGCATGAGCCGGCCGAGACCTTACCCGCCATTCGAATTGTCCAGTCGAACATCCGCCGTTTAGTCATCGATCTTGCCACCCAAGATGTTGAGTTTCGTGGTGTTCATATCGGCGAAGACGAACTGCATCAAGCCACTCTGCAAGGCCCCTTCGGTAATTCGGTGACATGGATTGAAGCGCGGACCTTCTCGCCACCCGATGAAACCACGCAGACCAGCGTGCTCGGACGTTTCGCTGAGGTCACGCTGCCCGTCGGCGAACTCATAGAGGCGGCGCGGTTCTGGGCACCGTTCGCGGACAGCGTGATTGGCGAGGCCGAAGACCCCGCTCACATGCGGATGCAAATTGGTGCGACGGCGATTGGACTTCGCGAATCTCGTGATTTCAATGAACCGCACTTGTCATTTGTCGTCTCCGACAAAAGCGCCTTGCAAACGTGCATCGACCGCTACGATCTTGAATTACGTCCAGCGCCATTCGACGCAGAGATGTTCTTGCTACGCGCGCCTGAGGGCACTGCCCTTGCCATTCGGACGAGCGACTACATCGATCACTAACCGATAATCGCCCGGGCTAGGCGGTCCAGCATCTCGTTGTAGCCGGTACCGAAAAGGTTCACGTGATTTAGCGCGTGGTAGAACTGATAGATCAATCGGCGTTGCTTGTGGCCTTCGGGCAGCGGTGCGCGCGCCGTGTAGGCCGCAAAAAACGCTTCTGAGAAGCCACCGAACAACGCGGCCATCGCCAGATCGGTTTCCCGATCGCCGTAGTAAGCGGCCGGATCGAAGATGACTGGACGGGCGCGATCAAGATCGTAGGCAGCGTTGCCACCCCATAAGTCGCCGTGCAGTAACGATGGCAATGGATCGTGGTCGGCGAGTATTGCGACGCTTGTCTCGACGGCAGCAGCAACGAGCTCGCGCCGCTGCGGTTCAGGATCAGTAACATCAAAACGGGCGACCAGCGGCGCAAGCCGCTGGGTACGCCAAAACTCAGCCCAATTGGCCGACCATTGATTCCACTGCGGCGCCCTGCCGAGCCAATTGTCGGCCGGCCAGCCATAGCGCTCGCTGGCGACTGTGTGTAAGTCAGCTAGCGCCCGTCCGAGCTTGGCATTCGCGTCGACCGATAACGGCGCAAGCTCAAGCCATTCGAGGACGAGCCAGCCTTCGGCGTCAGTGCCACCTAGGCCGATGACCGATGGCACCGTGATCTTGCGCGCGGCCGCGAGCGCACCGAGACCAGCTGCCTCGGCGACCAACGAGCCATAGTGCTCGGGCGCGCTGACCTTCACGAAGAAAGGCTTGTCCGCCACGGTTAGCCGGTACGCCCGATGCGAGTCACCGCCCCCGACGGCGGTGCAACCAAGGACCGCTTCAACCGGTTGCTCGAGTTCAACCAGCACGGCCGCGAGAGTCGCGTTATTCAAAGGGCGGCTGTAAGCGTTACGTTGTCGGCGATTCGCTGCGCCTGGAGTCGCAACCCGGTGCCGAAACCAACCTCGTCGCAAAACGCGTAAATCTCGCCAATCTTCGGTGCGGCGCGGCGCATGGATGGCATGTCGAGATCGAGCGGCGCATCGCAAACGATGCCGGTGAGCTGGCGGGACAAATCACAAATGTCCCGATGCTCCTCGAGTCTTGCACCGAGCTTGGCGGCTCCCCGCACGTTCACCTCAGCGACACGGTCGAGGTTTGAGTAGATAACGTTGAGGCTACCGAAATGCGCGAGTAACGCGGCGGCCGTTTTTTTGCCGACACCGGGTACACCGGGAATGTTGTCGACGCTGTCGCCGGCGAGTGCGAGAAAGTCGGGGATTTGCTCTGGCCAAACGCCGTAGGCCTCCGGCACATCGTTATAGGCTAGGCGCTTACGCCCAGCAAAATCCCAAAAAACGTCATCACCGGAAACGAGCTGCACGAGGTCTTTGTCGCGACTAACGATCGTCGCTGGTGAGCCCGCTTGGCGGGCCGTCGTGACGCTCGTGCCGATAATGTCGTCCGCTTCGTAGCGCGAGCTCGACACAGCACGCAGGCCTAGCGCCTCGGTAAAGCGCATGCACTGGCGAAACTGGCGTTCAAGTTCCGGTGGCGCTGGATCGCGGTTCGCTTTGTACTCGGGGTAGATATCGTTTCTAAACGACGACTCGAGTGCTCGGTCGAACGCGACAACGATATTGTCGGGCTCGACCTCTTCGACGAAATCCGCCAAGAACCGTGAAAATCCGTAGAGCGCGTTGACCGGATTCCCGGCCGGATCGACCATATCATCCGGTACCGAAAACCACGCGCGAAAGACATAAACGCTGGCGTCGATGGCATAGAACATGGCGTGTCAGTGTACGCCAAGCGACCGGGCGGCGAACACCTTACGCGTTACGACAACATCACACCGTCGAGATCGGTCGCGATCTCGTCTGCTAGACGCGCATGTAGCGGGCTCGAGCGCGGGATGTGGGCCAACAGGTACTGCATTTGGTCGGCGAGCACGCGACGGCCCTTCAGGTAAATGTACTCGGCGTAATTCGGTGTGAACGGGACGGCAATGAGTTCCATACCCGCCTGCTCAGGCGTACGTCCGCCCTTGTGGTTGTTGCAGCGCCGGCAAGCGGTCGCCACATTCGACCACAGATCCAGCCCACCTTGGGAAATGGGCGTGATGTGATCGCGTGTGAGGTCGCGGGTTTGGAAGCGATTGCCGCAGTACAAACAGATGTTCGCGTCGCGACGGAACAACGTGCGATTGTTTAGCGGCGGCGTGTAGCCATCGCGAAGCTCAGCGAGACCTTGATGCGTGCCGTAGGTCGCAACAATTGAGTTGACGTCGACCTGACTGCGTTCGCCGGTGAGCGCGGAGAAACCGCCATGCAGGGTATAGAGCAAGGAGCCACACGCGTACGCAACTTGGCCGGTATGGTAAAGACGCACCGCCTCGCGGTAGTCGATCCACTCAAGTGGCATACCAGCAACGTCCGTTCTCAGCACCTGCTGAGAAATGTGTTCGGCGTATCCGCTGATCACAACATCCATCCGCGATGCACACGACCGAGTGTCACGCCGGCTCTCAGAAAAATCAACACCAAGAGCGGCAGCTGCGTCGGCCAACTGCGACGAATGTTAGCCAGGCTCTGTTAGCGATTAATGACAGCCATATGAACGTGCTGCGCAATAAGCGTTGTATTGCTCGACCCTCAATTGCGGTCACGCTGCCGCCGGCTACGAACTTGGTCACGCAGCCGTTGCCGTTGCTCGGGACTTAAGCGTTGGAAACGCTCGCGAAGCTCCTGCCGACGCTCCGGGCTAAGGTCTCGGAAACGCTGGAAATTCTCCCGTATCCGTTGGCGATCGCTCTCCGGAAGATTGCGCCAATCGCGGTAGCGCTGCAGGATCCGGTCGCGCCGCTGGGGCGAATAAGAACGCCAAGTCTCGAAGCGCTGCTGGGCGGCCGCGCGCTCATCCGGATTCATCGTCAGCCAACGCTCGGCTCCGCGTGCCAGGTTGTTCTGCCGCTCAACCGGCAACTCCGCCCAGTTTTGCTCGAACCGCGACAGCACACGCTGCTGCTCGGTGCTGAGCGCCGTCCAATTGATCGCGGTTGGGCTGGTCTGCGCCAGTGCTGGTAGTGTGAAACACACCAGCAACAGACCCGCCCACCAGCGGGCAGCCACTCTGCCTGTCCGCTTACCGTTCATAATTCACCTCATCATCATCGCGAGCCGCGTGGGTCTCGCTGCTGTCATCCTGCGGTTCGTCGAGTGCTTCCTCGTCCGCCACCAAAATCCAATCCGCTTCGTCGCCATCGTCTTCCCACGTGCCGAGGTATTCGAGAAAACTCGCGTCTGGCATGTCATCCGCCAATGAGCCACTCGCTAGACCTAGTAACAGCGCTGCACTCGTGAATAGCGAGCGGTGCCGTTTTCTACCGCGGTTTTGTGCGTCGGCGCTCAAAGCACCTCCATCACGTCGAAGAACTCCTGGTTCTCGATAAGTTCGAAGTCCTCACCCGCGAGTAACAGCTCAAAACCATCGACCGGTGCGTCAGCGACAAGCAGCTGCTCACCGCTAACATCGGACCCAATATTGACGCGCGCGGCGACAACGACGGCGACGACGACAGCCGCTGCGGTTGCTCCTGCCAAGGGCAGGTAGCCGATGCGCACGCCAGCCGTTCGATCGAGCTCATCGAGCGCACGTTGGCGAGCCTGATTGAGTTGTGACAGGGTTGCGCCGTCGAGCGATTCTGCCCGTTCATCGATCGCCTCGCGCAGTTGCCGCGATAAGGCGTCGTCGTGTTGCTGCTTCTCATCCATCGTCGTCATTCCGCCAGAGCTGCGCGCAGTGCAGTCAATGCGCGCGAGTAATGCGTTTTTACGCTGCCTTCTGAGCAGCCCATTGCAGCCGCTGTGGCTGCCGTATCAAACCCTTCCAAACTGCGTAGCACGAATGCTTCGCGTTGCCGAGTCGGCAATTGCCGTACCGCCGCCGTTAAGGCTGAGTGCGTTTCCAGCGCCTCGAGCGCCTCGCCCGGGGTCGGTGAGTCGGTATCCGGCGCGCTAGCAATCGGATCGAGCTCGTCGTCACCGCCGCCAAACCAACTCATGACCTTATTACGAACTTGTCGGCGGCGCTGTACGTCACGGACCCGGTTATTCAATATGCGGAAGAACAACGGTGTCCATTCGGCCTCGGGACGGTCAGCATAGCGTCTCACGAGGCGAATCATGGCGTCCTGGACGACATCGAGCGCATCCTCGCGATTCCACAGCGACATCTCCGCAATCGCCACGGCTTTGCGCTCGACGCTCGCCAAGAACCGGTCGAGTTGGCGGCGCTGCTCGCGCACGGACGGTGCCATCTCGCTCGTTTCCGTGCTTTGTCGTGCCATCGCTGGGTTCGCTGTCACCAAGATCGTCATCGTGGCGACCTTTTCGCGTACCGACGATGCCGGGCTCGCTGGGCACACGCAAGCATCGAGGTCTCAATCATTGGGCTTTTCACAGGCTAAATACTCAGTCCTTGACTACTGGGTGCATTAACGCGGCGCGGGCGCTAAGGTTGACAAGCGAGAAGACCAGCCCCCGCCGTGCCACCGAAAACCTTAAAAATCGCTGTAAAAACACCGTTGTACCGTGTGTTCGACTACCTGCCCGCGGCACCCGCGGACAGCTGGCCAGCCATCGGTTGCCGGGTCCGTGTGCCGTTCGGCCGGCGCCGTACGGTCGGCCTTGTTTGGGACGACCCAGGCGCACCCGGCATTGAGTCGGCCAAGCTGAAGCAAGTAGACACCGTCATCGATACCCAACCGGTTGTACCGCCCGACGTCATGACATTGCTGCAGTTCGCCGCGCAGTATTACCAACACGCGCCCGGCGAGGTGGTTGCCGCCGCCCTACCGCGGGCGCTCCGCAACGGCGAGCCGCTCTGGCCACACCGCCAAGTATGGCGGCTCAATGCTGCACTGGGTGCGGATGAGCGCCTATCGCTGCAACGCCAGGCTCCGCAGCAATTCGCTTTTTATCAACAACTTGAGAGCAACAGCGAGGTTGAGCACAGCAGCCTGGATGATGCTGCGAAGCGAGCCGCGAGAGCTTTGCAAGCGAAGGGGTGCTGCGAGCTTGCTGCGCTGCGACAAAAGCCTGCGGCGCAACCCACCGTGTCACTGGCGGAACGGCTACCGCTGAGCGCAGAGCAGCAGACGGCGCTCGAGGCGATCTTCGCCGCCGATGGGAATTACGCGGCGACCTTGCTCGATGGAGTCACCGGCAGCGGCAAAACCGAGGTGTACCTGCAAGCGATCGAACGGACTCTAGCCGCCGGTCGCGAAGCCTTAGTCTTGGTACCCGAAATCGGTCTAACGCCGCAGTTGATCGCGCGTTTCGAAACGCGCTTCGGCTTCGCACCGGTGGCTTTGCATTCGGGGCTTACCGACGCTGAGCGGCTACACTCCTATCGCCGCGCCGCCGCCGGCAGCGCGCGAATTGTAATCGGCACGCGCTCCGCTGTGTTTTGCCCACTGCCGGAACTCGGCCTGATTATCGTCGACGAGGAGCACGACAGCTCATTGAAGCAACAAGACGGATTCCGCTACTCCGCCAGAGACTTAAGTGTCGTCCGAGCGCGCGAGCTCGACATCCCGATCGTTCTGGGCAGCGCAACACCGTCATTGGAATCACTGCACAACGCAACGGCGGGTCGCTACCGGCACACGCGGCTCACACAGCGAGCTGGACGGGCGAAACCACCGGCAATCGGACTGATCGATACGTCGGCACACACGACTACCGACGGTGTATCGGGGCCACTGCGCGGCGCGATCGACAAACATCTTCGCCAAGGTGGCCAAGTGTTGTTGCACATCAACCGGCGTGGCTTCGCGCCGACCGTCGTCTGCCGTGATTGCGGTTATGTCGTTGACTGCTGGCGCTGTGACGCACGTATGACACTGCACGCCGCCGAACAACGGATGTGGTGCCACCACTGCGACGCCGAGCAACCGTTGCCACCGGAGTGTCCAGCCTGCGGCGGCGAACTCGCGGCGCTTGGCAGCGGCAGCGAACGCATCGAGCGGGCGTTGGAGAAGTGGTATCCAGGCGAGCCCATCGTCCGAATCGACTCCGACTCAACCCGTCGCCGCGGTTCACTCGAAGCGGCTCTGGCCAAGGCCACTAGCGGTGCAGCACGGTTGTTAGTCGGTACCCAAATGCTCGCCAAAGGTCATCATTTTCCTGAGCTGTCGCTGGTCGGTATTTTGAACGCCGACCAAGGCCTCTTCGGCAGTGAATTTCGAACCGCCGAGCGGCTCGCCCAAACACTCGTCCAAGTGGCAGGGCGCGCCGGGCGCGAAGACCGCCGCGGTGAGGTGTTGATCCAAACCGACTTTCCTAGCCATCCGTTACTGGCTACGCTGCTTCGGGATGGCTACGCCGGCTTCGCCGCGAGTGCTTTGCGAGAACGGCAAGCGGCCGGTTGGCCACCGTTCGCGTACCTCGCGCTGCTGCGCGCCGAAGGTCGCGACCGCGACAAGGTTTGGGATTTTCTTCGCGCCACGCGCGCAACACTGCCTGAGTCGCCAGGCATAGCCGTTTATGGCCCTATCAAAGCGCTAATGGAGCGCCGAGCCGGCCGCTTTCGGGCCCAACTGCTGCTGCACGCGGAGTCACGCGCGCCGTTA
Source organism: Pseudomonadota bacterium (assembly GCA_038749025.1). Lineage (GTDB taxonomy): Bacteria > Pseudomonadota > Gammaproteobacteria > Steroidobacterales > Woeseiaceae > JBCAXA01. Next base: position 28,247 of record JBCDIL010000029.1, read on the forward strand.
CGGGCGCTGTTGGCCACTCTGCGGCCTCGGCTTGACGATTTGGTACAGCGACAGCGCGTACGTTGGTCGCTCGATGTTGACCCCATTGATCTCGCCTGATCCGCTACAGCGCGGCAAACTCGACTAGAATGGCCGATTGTTACGCGCCAACAGCCACGCCCTAACCGCTTTGAAAGATCATCTCGAAAAACTCTTCACCGCCACTGTCACCGAGCTGTTGGCTGATCGTGAAATCACGATTCCCGGCGTTGTCTTTGAACGAACCCGCGACCCGAGTCACGGTGACTGGACGACCAACATCGCAATGCGCTTGGCGAAGACGGTGTCGATGACACCGCGCGACCTCGCCCAAGTCATCGTCGCTAACGTACCAACGGTCGACGGTGTCACCGGCGTCGAGATCGCCGGTCCTGGATTCATCAACATCCGCTTGGCCGCTGGCTCAAGCTACGCGGTCATCGGCGAGATTCTCGCCGCCGGTGAACGCTATGGGCGGGCCCCGCGGCGCGAGTCGCCAAACGTGTTAGTCGAGTTTGTATCGGCTAACCCGACCGGACCGCTACACGTGGGTCACGGCCGCCACGCTGCCTACGGTGCATCGCTGGCCGCGCTGTTGTCGGCAGCAGGTTACCCAGTCAGTACCGAGTACTACGTCAATGATGCCGGCCGGCAGATGGAGATTCTCGCGGTGAGCGTGTTGCTGCGTCGGCTCCAGCAAATATCGAGCGCCGCCGACCCGGCAATGCCGTTGGCCGCCTACCAAGGCGACTACATCATTGCATTGGCCGAGGCACTGGATTCGAGTTACGACACCGTCGACATGACGGCGTTGTTCAACAGCGCACCGGCTGATACAGACGAAACGAAGGACGTGCATATCGATGCGCTCATCGCTAATGCTCAATCGATCCTCGGCGTACTCGGCTTTTCGAGCCTGCGTCGCTACGCACTCGAAGCGATCCTTGCCGATATTCGTATCGACCTGCGCGAATTTGGCGTACGGTTTGACGAATGGTTCTCCGAGGAGAGCCTGGCCGATGACGGTTCGATCGATGCTGCGCTTGCGAAAGTCGGCGCGCGTGGCTTGCTCGAAGAACGCGGCGGTGCGACGTGGTTTAAAACCACAGAACTCGGTGACGAGAAAGACCGGGTGGTCGTTCGCGATAACGGCAAAAAGACCTATTTCGCGTCGGATATCGCCTACCACTACAACAAGCGCCAGCGCGGCTTCGATCTACTGATCGATGTCTGGGGCTCGGACCATCACGGCTACATCCCGCGCGTGCGTGCCGGAATGGAAGCGATGGGCTACGACGGTAAGTCGCTCGATGTACCGCTGGTTCAATTTGTCTCACTGTTTCGCAATGGTGAGAAGCAAGCGATGGGGACACGCAGCGGTCAATTTGTCAGCCTGCGTGAGCTTCGGACAGAAATCGGCAACGATGCGGCACGCTTCTTCTATGTGATGCGCTCGAACGATCAGCACCTCGACTTCGACCTCGACCTGGCCGTCTCGAAAACGAACGATAACCCGGTTTACTACATTCAGTACGCGCACGCCCGAGTCGCGAGCGTCATCGGTGAACTGCACGACTCTGGTTACGAGTTCGACCAAACAATGGGGCTCGCGAGTCTCAGTGAACTTAAGCAGCCGCAAGAGAAAAACCTCGCGATGGCGCTTGCCCGATACCCTGAGTTGATCGTCCGGGCCGCCGAGGCGCGTGCGCCGCACACGCTAGCGAATTACCTGCGCGACGTGGCCAACCTGTTCCATTCGCTCTACAACGCGCATCGCTTTATTGTCGACGACGCAGCGCTTCGCAATGCGCGGGTTGCGCTGATTCTGGCGACCCAGCAAGTGATCCGTAACGGCCTGACCATTTTGGGTGTCAGTGCGCCGGAGAAGATGTAGTGGCGAAGAAACGCCAGACTCGGAAGAAAAAAAGCGCACCGCTGCCCGGCTGGGTGTGGATGGTCGCCGGCCTAGCGATCGGCTCGTCCATCATGTACGGCGTGAATCGTTATCGATCCGCGAGCGCGCCGGCTGTAAAACCGACGACGGTTGCCGTCGTGCAGCCAAAAGCCGAGAAGCCACCGGCCGCCAGCATTGCGGCCGACGAGAAAGCGGTCGTCGGGTCAGAGGCCGACAAAAAGCAGCAATTCGACTTTTACGACGAATTACCGCGCTTTGAGTTGATCGTTCCGGAAGTCGATATCGATGTCGATCGGTCAGAGCCCGCTAAGCCCATCGAAAAACCGGGCATCTATGAGATTCAAGCCGGCTCATTCGCGCAGTTTGCCGATGCGGACCGGCGCCGCGCCGAGCTCGCGCTGCTAGGCGTCGAGTCTCGCGTACAACCGGTTACAATCGACACGAAGACCTACCACCGCGTACGAATCGGTCCCATCGATAACACCGAGCAGTTAAATCGCTTGCGCGCGCAGCTAGCCGAGGCCTCCATTGAAACAGCGACCATTCGGATTGGCGGCTAGCCGCTCGGCTGTCCTGATCGGTGTCGCGTTGGCGATAACCGGCTGTGCCAGCACACCTCCAGCCGACGTAGAAGTGGAAGAAGCGGCGCCGGCGCCAACCATCACGGAACCGGCGACTACCCCCGAACCGATACCGCCGCCGCGAACGTTACCGTCACTAACCATTGCGGCGGTCGGCGACATGATGATCGGCACGGACTACCCGCAAATGCGCCTACCCGATGACGACGCGGCCGGTTTTCTCGCCGCGGTCACACCGCTGTTGTCCTCCGTCGATATTGCCATCGGTAACTTGGAAGGGGTGCTAGTCGATGGCGGCGAGCCGGCCAAGCGTTGCAGCAACCCAGCGGCGTGTTACCTCTTTCGTTCGCCGACGCGCTACGCCCGTCTTTTTGCCAACGCAGGCTTTGATGTTTTGAGTCTTGCTAATAACCATGCGCGCGATTTCGGCGAAGAGGGACGCGACAGTTCGATGACTGCGTTGGACGCCGTTGGTATTCGGCACTCGGGCCGCGATGGCACGGTCGCCGAGTGGCAAGAGCGCGGCGTTAACATCGGCTTCGTTGCGTTCGCCGTGACTAAAAATTCGAACTCGATGCTCGACATCGCTTTGGCGACGGCAACCGTCGATGCGCTCGCCAGCCGCAACGACTTGGTGATCGTCTCGTTCCACGGTGGCGCCGAAGGGCTCGATGCCTTGCACGTGCCGTTTGCCGAAGAAACCTATTACGACGAACCACGTGGCGATGTCGTGCGTTTCGCCCGCAGCGTCGTCGATGCCGGCGCCGATCTTGTGCTTGGGCACGGCCCGCATGTCGTTCGCGGGATGGAGCTGTACCGCGACCGCCTGATCGCCTACAGCCTCGGGAACTTCGCTACCTATTACGGTATCAGCGTAGCTGGTCTCAAAGGCGTCGCACCGATACTCGGCGTCACCGTTACCGGCGATGGCCTGTTTGTGGCTGGCCAGATTCGCTCGACCGAGCAGCTTCGCCCGGCTGGCCCATCGATGGATGCCGAGAACCAGGCGTTATCGTGGATACAGTCACTGACACGTGACGATTTCGCAGGTGGCAATCTGGTGTTTGGTGCTAACGGTACGTTGGCGCCGCGTTAAGCCGATAGTCAAGACGCTCCGTTGCTCCGAGTCGCCGGGTCGATAGACGAACCGCACCATCCAATGCTACCGCTCCATCGCAGTGCGACTTCCAATCACTTGACGTAGCGACGCCGCCAGCAAAAACGCGAGCAAGATCGGCCACGCGATAAACGGAACAACGAATCCCGCTAACGCAAGCATCGAGAGCCACGGGTGCCATACGGCCAGACGTTTACCAACGAGATAGCATATCGGTAGGCCAAGCACAGCCCACGATGCGACCAACATACCCAAAATTGTGAGGCTTATATCCAAGATAGACTCTCGGTCTTGACGTTGAAAAGTGACAGTCTGTTGAGTATCGCTCGATTGCAGTAAGCGGATCCAGCTTGCGCGATAGACTGTCGACACGGTAATGCGTAGTTCGGCCCATACGATATGCCGTATCCGGCGGTGTGACGTCGGTATTCGCCAACAGGCCGCCGCGCTTGTAGGCTAGTCGATTAGATGTTTCGGAAGTAACCACGTTGTCTTTTTGGACCGAGCTCAAACGCCGCAACGTTGTGCGGGTGGCGATCGCTTATTTTGTGATCGGCTGGCTGCTTCTGCAGATCGCCGACACGCTAGCGCCGCTGTTCGATCTACCCGATGGCGTCAACAAGCTTATTTTTCTGCTGCTCCTGATCGGTTTTGTGCCGGTCGTTGTTTTTGCTTGGGCATTCGAGCTAACGCCAGAAGGTGTTAAGCGCGAAAAAGATGTCGATCGCGAAAGCTCGATCACGGACCAAACCGGGCAAAAACTCAACATCGTTACTATCGTCGCTGCGCTACTCGTTGCCGCGATGTTCGGTTGGCAGCAGTTCAGTTCAACGGACACGCCGTCACAGAGGCAAGCGCCGCAACTAGCAGACAGTGACCGATCGATCGCCGTGCTCGCGTTCGCCGATCTTTCCGAGAACGGCGACCAAGAATATTTCGCCGACGGTATGGCCGAGGAGATCCTGAACGTCCTGCAACGTCTCCCCGATCTTCGGGTCGCAGGACGAACATCGAGTTTCTCGTTCAAGGGGCGCCAAGTCGATGCTCGCGAGATTTCCGAAACTCTAGGTGTCGCCCACGTTCTTGAGGGCAGCATCCGCCGTTCGGGCAATCAACTTCGCATCACGGCCAAACTGATTCGCGGTACTGACGGTATTCAGCTTTGGTCCGAGAACTACGACAGCGATGTCACGGACGTCTTTACTATCCAAGAGACCATCGCCCAAGCCGTTGCGATGCAGCTTGCGACCGAGTTCGGTATTGCTGGCAAAGGACGAATCACGGTCGAGCGCACCGAGGATCCCGTTGTCTACGACAACTTCCTGAAAGCGAAGCAACTGTACCTGGAACGCGGCAAGGAGAATCTCGATCACGCCTTGTTGCTACTCAATGAGGCGATCGCGCGCGACCCGAATTATGCGCCGGCGTGGACCGGTATTGCCTTTGTCTACGCCGTCTACGAAGCGTACCTGTTCGAGATTCCGGAAACTTTTCAGCTGTATCGCTCAATCGGTGAACAAGCGGCGCGGCGGGCGATCGCACTCGACCCCGGTAACGCAACTGCGCATGGCTCTCTTGGCGTATTCCTAGACTACAAAGGCGACCGAATCGGTGCATTTACGCATTTTGATCTTGCGCTGGAGCTCTCTGACGAGAACGACTCCGATATTCTTGATATGGCCGCACAGCACCTGCAGGAAGCGGGCTACTTCGCCGAGGCGCAACGGTATTCGAAGCGAGCCGTGGTTCTCGACCCGCTGGTCGCTGTCTACTACAACGCCTTAGCGTCCAATGCGTATATGCGCGGCGACCTCAATGCGATGCGCGAGCATCTCGAGTCCGTAATCGCGCTCGATCCGGACAACCGCTATCGGTTTTTTCAAGACGCGACACTAGCCATCGTCGAAGGTGATTCGGACGCGTTTCTGCAGGCGACCATACAAGCGATTGCCACCGGTGAAGCACCACCGGAAGCGAAAGCGATCAGCGATGAATTGGTCGTGAAGTGGAACGATCGCGACGAACTAATGGCACTGTTCGGCCGGGATGGCGACGGCATGATCGACATGTGGTTAGCGCTACGGCTGCGCGATACGGACCTCGCGCTGCGCGGTATGGAAGACTACTGGAACAGCAGTTACCGCAAAGAGATTGGCGTGTTTCGCGACTTTCGCTTACCGCTGGTTACGGATCACCCACGCTGGAAAGCCCAGATTAAACGCGACGGGCTTCTCGATTTATGGCGTGAGCGGGGCTTCCCGCAACATTGTCGCCCCGTCGGCGAGAACGATTTCACTTGCGACGTTCTTGGGGCCCTACCCGACAACACGCTTTAGTCGTCGCCAGCACCGCTTGTCTGGCGAAAATCGATCCCCAGTGAGCGCAATTTCCGGTACAGGTGCGTTCGCTCCATACCGACGCGTTTCGCCAACTGACCAACTTTGCCGTCGCACAACTCCAATTGCTGTGTCAGATAAGCGCGCTCAAAGTGCTCGCGTGCTTCCCGTAGCGGCAACGCCAACAGATCTTTCTGCACGAGCATGTCCGCACCCGAATCTGGCGCCGATAGGTTGGCCTCGATTTCCGCCAGGGAGACTTCTTCGTCTTTGCCCGTTATCAGCAACCGATGAACAAGGTTTTTAAGCTCGCGAACGTTATCTGGCCATGGGTAATTGCGCAGCCGATTTTGTGCGGCAACACCGAAACGCCGGAAGCCCAGCTTCTCAGCATCGACCAAACGATCAACGTAGAATCGCAGTAACTCAGGAACATCTTCCGGGTAATCGCGAAGCGGTGGAACTCTGAGGCTCAAGACGTTTAATCGAGCGAACAGGTCGCGCCGAATCTGCCCGGAGTCGAGTGCGGTTTCGTAGTCGGGCCGTACCGACGCCATCAACCGTGCCGTTAGTGGGAAAGACTCGCCAGACCCGACCGGGCTGTAGGTCTGCTGCTCCATCACACCGAGCAACAGTGTCTGCACGTCTTGCGATAAGTCGCCCAACTCACCAATAAACACGGAGCCGTCACCGGCGCGTGTTAGCAACCCCTTTTCGCCGTCTCGCTGGCCACCAAACAACGCAGCTGCCGCACTACTGCCCGATAGTGCCGCTGGCGTGAGCTGAACAAACTCGCCACCACCGCGCGGACCCAAATCGTGGACATAGCGCGCAAATGCTTCGCGCCCGCTGCCCGGCTCGCCGACGAACAATACCGGCGTCACGTGAGGCGCCAGCGATTTCGCCTGCTCACGAAGCTCGCGAATGATCGGCGAGCGGCCAACCGGCACGGCAACGGCACTGGCGAGACCTGGGCTACCACCGCGGGCGGCCGTACCGCCCGATTCAAGCGCTCGCTCAACCGTGCGCAACAGCTTGGCCAGCGACAATGGTTTTTCGATGTAGTCGAAAGCACCGAGTCGGGTCGCCTCGACGGCGGTATCGACCGTTCCATGGCCCGACATCATGACGACCGGGCAGACGTAATCAGCGGATTGCGTCCATTCCCGTAATAGGCTGATGCCGTCGGTATCGGGCATCCAGATGTCGAGCAACACCAGGTCGGGGTCGCGCGAATCGCGCGCACTGCGCGCTTCGCGCGCGTCGGCGGCGACGGTGACGTCGTAGCCTTCCTCGGACAAGATTTCTTGGATTAGCGATCGAATGTCCGATTCGTCGTCGACCACCAGTATGTGCGATGCACTCATGCTTTAGCTCTCCGTAGCGCGGCTGGCCGAGTCGAACGATTCGGCGAGCGTGCAGCGAGTGTTTCTCGCGCAGCATCGTCGACCGGTAGCTCGATCTCTATCTCGGCACCGCCTTCGGTTAGGTTGCGTGCACTTATAACACCAGAATGCTCTTCGACAAGCTTTTTGACAATGGCGAGACCGAGACCGGTCCCTTTTGCTTTTGTCGTCACATACGGATCGAAGACATTTTCCGTATCGCCATCTTTGAAACCCGGCCCATTGTCGCGCACACGTAGCGTAGCGAAATGCCCGCCCGATTCAATCCGGTGGCGCGTCTCGATAACAATCTTGCCGCCGGCGGTAGCATCAATCGCTTCGATCGCATTGCGGATGAGGTTGTGCAGGATTTGGCGCAGCCGGCCAGCATCGGCGTGTACGGTCGGCATGGCCGGATCCGGATCGACAACGATTGCGAGATCCGCCTCGCGCGGACGATACAACTCGGCAAGTTCACCGACGATCTCGTTCAACTCGACCGGCACCAGGCTGAGGTCCGGCGAGCGTGCGTATTCGGAAAACGCATTGACCATCGATTTCATCGCCTCGACCTGCTGGACAATCGTGTAGGTCGCGCGATCGAGGACATCGACATCGCTTGCCGGCAGTGTGCCGAGGTATTTGCGCCGCAAACGCTCAGCCGATAGCTGGATAGGCGTTAACGGATTCTTGATTTCATGGGCGAGACGACGCGCCACTTCGCCCCACGCAGCATCGCGTTGCGCTTGCACCAAGCCGGTAATGTCGTCGAAGACGATAACAAAACCATCGGCCTCACCGTCGGTTTGCAGCGCTGAGCAAGCACAGGTCACAACCCGACTACCCGACTCGGTACTGAGGACGATTTGTTCGCGCCACTCCTTGTCACCTGAACTCGTGTGAATTTGGACAACGGCCGCGAATTGCTCAACGAGGTGGTATCCGGTGGCGATATCGCCAAGACGGCGGCCCACATGTTGCCCAAGGTTGATACCAAGAATCGCACTCGCCGATTGATTAGCCGTGCGCAGCTCAAGATCCGATTCGAGCGAGACAACACCGGTAGACAGCCGCGCCAGGATGATTTCTAAGTAGTGGCGCTCGGACTCGACCAGTGCCTGCGAGCGACGTGCCGTCTCACGAGCGATCGCTAGACGGCGAGTCATGTCGTTAAATGAATTAACCAAAAAGCCGATTTCATCGCGCGATGGCATCGGTAGCTGGGTATCGAAATCACCGGCGGCAACGGCACGAGTACCGGCCACCAGCTGCTGGATCGGTGCGGCCAAGCGGCGCGAGAAAAAGAAGGCACCGTAAATAGCGGCCAACAACGACACCAACAAAATGACGGTCAGCGTTAACACCAGCGAGCGCTTTAACGGCTCGCGCAAGTATTTGAGCGCCGTGTAGTTGGTGTAGGTTGCGTCGACCACAGCAGCACGTTGCGCGACTTGCGCAGGCACTGGAAACGACACCCGTAAGATTCGGTCGGCCAAGCCAGTTTGGCTAGATGAAATTCGCGCCGCGGTGCGTATTTCAAACTTCAATGGGTCGAAGTAGACATACGGGTTACCGGCCCGGGTTTGGAGCAAAACCTCGTTCTCGATGGGTGCCGGGACGCGAGCGAAACCGCCGCCGGTACTGGTCGCAAGGATGCGGCGCGTGTTCGAGAACACCGTTAACTCGCTCGCACCGGTCTCCAGCCGTCGCGACGTTAACTCGCGCACTAACGCCCGGTCAGGAATGCCGAAAAGATCGAGCGCGATCGACTCGGTCGCATCGAGGTTGTCACGCTTTTGCAGCTCCAACACCGAACGTGACAACTCAAGTGCCTCAACAAGCCCTGACTCGATACGAACGTCGAACCAGCTATCGATGCCGCGGTTTAGAAATTGAACCGAAAAGTAGTAAACGAGCAGCAGAGGCAGTATTGCCAAACCGATAAGCGTGGCGACCATACGGCTTTTGAGTCGCGCGCCGGGTACGCGGTCGCGCAAATCGCGAATTAAACGAATGAGGTTGCCGGCCAGCAAAGTGACGAGCAGCGCCAACCCAACGACGTTCAGCGCGAGTGTTACGTTAGAGAGCCGGTCGAAATCTTCCGGGGACTGGGCCGATCTTGTTAACAGCAGTAGCGAAGCGGCGCCGAGCAGCAAAGCCAGCGCGGCGAGCAGCGTAACGGCGGCCCGTCTTAGCGATCGAGGGCCCATGTGAACCAGTTGCTACGCAAATGCCAATCGTCGACCCAGAAGAAAATGAATCGTAGTGGCCCGGAGAAGTCTTGGAACTCAAGCAGTGAGCGTATCCGTACGCGGTAACGCCGGTTATCGCGCAAGCGGCTCTCGGCAACGATCGGTACGTCGATGATGCGGCCGAGATTATTCAAAGCCGAGAATAACGTCGCGAATGACTGCTGATCGCCGGTTTTTAGGTTGTGGATCAAATAGCGCTGACTGAGCGCGTGGTACTGAAGTTGGTAACGAACATCGCTAGTGGCGATCGTGTCGTCGATCCAAAACCGCCGCGACTCGATGACTTCTATTTCGGTGACAAAATTAAGGGGTATGCCGTTGTCAAGGGCGGCCCGCGCATCGCTAGACAGGATCAGCTGTACGCGCGCATCGAGCGAGTATTGGCCGCCATCGAGCAACGCTTCAGCCGAACGCACCTCGAACAGGCCAGGCTTATCGTCTTGAGCAACCGCATAGCCCGCAACCAGCAGTAGCGCCAGCAGACGGACGACAAGCCGGTGTAGGCCGCCGGTGGCCGCTGCTAAGTCGATTTTTCGAGGCATGCGTAAAAGAACCCATCGCAGTTGTGACGACCCGGCAGCCACTGGAAACCGAGGTCACAAGGCGTCATTAGAGCTTGGATAGCTACATCCGGCAACTGTCGCCAAATATGCGCATCCGGATGAGTATCGACAAACGTTCGCACAACACGTTCATTTTCTTCTCGAAGCACGGAGCAGGTGACGTATAACAGCCTGCCACCGGGCTTTAGCGTCGGCCACAACGAATCGAGCAACCGTGCCTGAATAGCGGCCAGCGGAGCGATGTCACTGGCGCGGCGGGTGAATTTAATGTCGGGGTGGCGGCGGATAACGCCACTCCCGGAGCACGGCGCATCGACCAAAATTCGGTCGAACGGCTGACCATCCCACCACGTGTCGGTCATGCACGCGTCGGCGCAATCAACGGTGGCGCTAACACCGGTGCGCGCCAGGTTGGTTGATAGACTGGCCAAGCGCGCGGAATCGGCATCGATCGCCGTTAGCTCAAGCGCCGGACCACCTATCTCGGCGAGGTAGCCCGTTTTATTGCCCGGTGCCGCGCAAGCATCCAGGATTCGTTCACCCGCCACCGGCGCCAGCAATAGCGCCGCGACTTGCGCACCGCCATCTTGCACGGAAACGTCCCCGGCGGCGAAGCCAGGCAGAACGGCGATCGGTATCGGTGTTGCTAAGCGCAGCGCGTCGGGCAACCACGGCGGTGCCTCTACATCGATGTCGGGGTGAGTCGTCGCGAGCTTCTGGCGGTAACGCTCGCGATCCAGCCGCCGTCGATTGACGCGCAACCACATCGGCGCCCGCTGATTATTGGCGGATATGATGCTCGATGCAGCGTCCGGCCAGTCGGTATCGAGTTGGTTACTGAGCCATTGCGGATGCGCGAGGCGGTCGCGATCGACCAGGCGTGCCTCGATCGCCTCACGCTCGCGCAGGTATCGGCGCAGCACCGCATTGGCGAAACCGCGCGCGTGGCGGTGCCGACCGTGGGCCAGGGCCCCGACCGTCGCGGCCACAGCCGCGTGGTCCGGCACGCGCATTTGCGAGAGTTGGTACAACCCGCACACTACGAGCGACTCGAGCTCGGGCGCGGGCCGGCGTTTGCTGGAATCACGCAACTGCTTCAGGACGTAAACGAGTAGCGAGTACCAGCGTACCGAGCCGCTAACGATCTCAACCCCCAGAGCGTGGTCGCGGCCATCGAAAGAATGCAGGTGCTTCTCAAGTGCTCGGTCGAGCGTGGTTCCGCGATGTACAACGGCGCTGATCGCCTGAGCCGCCTGCCACCGTAGCCGTGTGCCGCGCTCCGGTTTAGTCGCCAAGCTGGGTGCCCAGCAACGCGCGCTGACGCGCGAAATCGGCCGCGGCAATCCGTCGTTTCCCAGCCAGTTGAACCTCGAGCAAGCGCAGCGCACCCCGCTTACAGGCGACATCGATACCATCGCTACCGGTCGCGACCACAACGCCCGGCTCGGCGCTGACATCGCTTGCAGTGAGTACCGTCGCTCGGAAAATGCGCAGCGGCTTGCCGTCGATCTGCGTATAAGCAACGGGCCACGGGTTATAGGCGCGGACCACTCGGTCGATGGTCGTCGCGTCGTCGTGCCAATCGACACTGGCGTCGGTCTTCGCCATCTTGCCGGCGTAGGTGACCCCGTCTACGGGCTGATCGACGGCGCGTGTGGCACCGTTGGCGATGCCCGCCAACTCATTCACCAGTAAGCGGCCACCGAGCTCGGCGAGGCGATCATGCAATTGGCCCGACGATTCGGTCGCACCGATGGTTAGCGCCGCTGTTGCGTACACCGGGCCGGTATCAAGCCCCGCTTCCATGCGCATTAGCGAAATACCGGTTTGCGCATCGCCGTTGAGGATCGAATGCTGTATCGGCGCCGCGCCGCGCCAGCGAGGCAACAACGACGCATGAACGTTCAGTGGTGCGATTCGCGGTAATTCGAGGACCGCCTGCGGCAGGATCAACCCGTAGGCTGCGACAATGAGGAAATCGCACTGCTCAGCGGCGATGCGCGCTTGTGCTTCGGTGTCGCGGAGCGTTTTCGGTTGCAACACATCGACACCGGCTTCCAATGCGGCGACCTTGACCGGGCTTGGTGTGAGCTTGCGACCACGACCCGCCGGACGATCTGGCTGCGTTAGTACTAACGAGGGTCGATACCCGGCATTGAGCAGTGCTCGCAATGACTGCGCAGCGAACTCCGGCGTGCCGGCGAAGACAACGCGCAAGGCTGGGTTCATGATCGGATCGGAGGTGTTTACGCCGCAGTCGTTTGCTGGCGACGCTCTTTCTGCAACTTCTTGCGGATCCGGTCGCGTTTCACCGTCGAGATGTAATCGACGAATAACTTGCCGTCCAAATGATCGATCTCGTGCTGAATACAAACGGCCAATAATCCGTCCGCATCCATTTCAAAGGGCTCGCCATCGCGCCCTAGCGCCCGTACACGGATCGACTCGGCACGTTCGACCTCTTCGTAGAACCCAGGCACCGACAAACAGCCTTCCTCCATGACCTCGACACCGTTTTTGGCGATGATTTCTGGGTTGATCAAGATGTGCGGCTCGGTCTTTTCGGCCGACACGTCCGCGACCAACAGGCGCTGGTGGACATCGACTTGCGTCGCCGCAAGGCCAATGCCTGGCGCGGCGTACATGGTTTCCAACAGGTTGTCCGCGAGGTCGCGGATCTCGTCGGTAACCGCATCGATGGGCGTCGCTTTGGTGCGCAAACGCGGATCAGGGAACTCGAGTATCCTCAAAATGGCCATGTCGGTCGGTGTTTCTCGCGTAAACTCCTACGAAATGAAGCTAAAGTTTTGACTTTGCTCAGATGCGTATCGGACAATTTCAAAAGAATCGGGGGCAGACCGGCGTTTAGTCAAGCGTCATTATGTGACGTACTTGGCAGGAGCCAGGCCGACGACTACCTAGTATAGCAGCGTCGTACGGCCTCGCCGGTTCGAAAAAAATCAGCACGGAGCATGTGAGCGCATGAATTTTTGTCAGTGGTCTCGGGACCTTATGTCACAACGAGGCGTTTTATTGCTGGCGCTGGCCGGGTTAACCGGTTGCTCGCTTAACCCGTTTGGGGGGGCGGACGACGACGTCGATACATCGGTTCGGGTCGCCGATACGCCGGGCGGCGGACTGCGCTCCCTGGCAACGCCAGCGCCTGCCGAGTCGCGGCCAGTCGGCGGTCAGACGGCGACTACCAGCGCGGCGCCGGTACCGATTGCCGCGGATGCCCCAAACCGTTACACGGTCCAGCCGGGCGACACGTTATGGGATATCTCGGCGACGTTCCTGCGCGACCCTTGGTACTGGCCAGAGATCTGGCAGGTTAACCCGCAGATCGATAACCCTCATCTTATTTACCCGGGCGACATGCTGTCGCTCATCTACGTCGACGGGCAACCGCGGCTGCTGCTAGAGCGCGGCGCTGGAACGGTCCGCTTGTCGCCGCAGATTCGCGAGCAGCGTCTCGATGAGGCGATCAATACCATCGCCTACGAGCAAATCGCAGCGTTCCTGACGCGCGGCATCGTGCTTGAGCGTGCCGAGATCAACTCGCTGCCTTACATGTTGGCATCGCGTGGCGATCACTTGATGTCGGCGGCGGGCAACGATATTTACGTTCGCGAAGCCGGTGGCAGCCGTGCGGCAGAGCTTCGCGGCTATGGCTCTCGCTACAGTGTCGTCAAAGTGGGCGACGCGCTGGTTGATCCCGACGACGGCGACGTTGTCGGCTTTGAGGCAACCTACGTCGGCCAGGGCAAGATTCGCCGTGGCGGCGACCCGGCCACGTTGCGCCTCAACGACTCAACGCGCGAAGCGACAGCTGGCGATCGCTTGGTCGACCAAGACATCGACATTCCGCTGAATTTCTTCCCGAAACCGCCTGAGGCTGAAGTCGAAGGTCGGATTATCTCAGTCGTTGATGGCGTATCGCTGATCGGTCAGTGGCAAGTTCTCGTCATTAACCGCGGTCTGCGCCACGGTGTTTCTCCGGGCGTCGTATTGAGTGTCTTCGAAGCTGGCGATCAGGTGCGCGACCGCTTTAAAGATGGCACCGACTTCGGTCCGACGTCGTGGCTAGGCGGTGAGTTGGTAACGCTTCCAGATGAGCGCGCCGGCACGATCATGGTGTTTAAGTCATACGATCGGATCTCGTATGCGCTGGTCATGGAAGCCGAAAGCGAAATTGCCGTTCTCGACGCGGTTCGCAACCCGCAGTAACTCACCAGCCCACCGTATACTGCTGGTCGAACCGCGCGCGGTTCTCGACTTAGCAGGAGCGTTACTATCGAGGTAGACGAACTGGCCGGCTGGCTCCGGCTGGGCCGGATGGGGCATGCCAACCCAGCTACGCTCGACAAGCTTGTCGCGCTGCCGGGCGGTATCGGCGAGCTACACCTTCGATCACCAAATGATCTGGCTGCCGCAGGCTTAAGTGCCACCAACATCGAGCGCTTGCAAGGCACAGCACCGGATCTTGCTGCGGTCGAGACGTGGCTTCAGGCACCCCGGCATACGCTTATCACGTGGGGGGCACCCGCTTACCCGCCGTTACTGGCGCGTATCCCTGATCCACCCCCGCTGCTCTATGGATTAGGTGACCCGGATTTGCTCACGCTGCCCCTGATCGCCATGGTCGGTTCGCGGCGGCCAACGCCAGGTGGCCGTGAAACCGCAGCCACACTGGCGAGCGACTTATGTAACGGCGGCGTTGGCCTAGTCAGCGGTCTCGCACTCGGCGTCGACACCGAGGCTCATGCGATGGCGTTGCAGTGTAATGCAGCCACAGTGGCCGTTCTTGGTACCGGTATCGACCGCGTTTACCCCGCCGCCAATCAGGACTTAGCGACAAAAATTGCGGGCTCGGGCTGCATCATTAGTGAGTTTCCACTGGGCAGTGAGGCTCGACGCGAGCATTTCCCACAGCGTAATCGCATTATCAGTGGACTAGCCCTGGGCACGTTGGTTGTTGAGGCAGCGCTTCGCAGCGGGTCGCTGATAACAGCCCGACTGGCGGCCGAACAAGGCCGCGAAGTCTTCGCCGTCCCCGGGTCCATCCGCAACCCGATGGCGCGGGGATGCCACCGGCTTATTCGCGATGGCGCTCGGTTGGTCGAAACGGCGAGCGATGTCATGGGCGAGATTGGCATCATGGCAGAGACGCTCAGAGAAACACTCGCTGTAGCAGCGCCGACCCAAAGCGACATAAATCCGGATCACGAGCGGCTACTCGATGCGATGGGCTACGAACCGTGTGCCGTTGACACCATAGCGGAGCGGGCTGCATTGACGATTGCAGAGGTTTCCTCCATGCTCCTGATCCTGGAGCTCGAAGGGAGAATCGAGTCCCTGCCAGGCGGTCGCTTCGCCCGGCTTCAGTAGGAGCCAAAAAAGTTCATGAAAGAAAACGTGCTCGATGTTCTGATGTACCTTTTCGAAACGTACGTCGACACCGAGGAAGAACAAGAACAAGATCAAAACGAACTGAAGGAAGAACTGGTCCGGGCCGGTTTTAGCGATAGCGAAATCGACCACGCGTTGGATTGGCTGGACGGCCTCGCCGTCAACAACGATTTGTTGATGCCGAACGCCCAAACCGAGAATGGCACACGGATCTACGCTGACCTTGAGTTAGAGCGACTCGACCGATCGTGTCGGGGCTATATCCTGTACCTTGAGCAAATCGGCATTTTGAGTCCCGATCAGCGCGAACTTGTTATCGACCGGCTGTTGGCGCTTGAAGCCAGCGATATCGATGTTGAGCAGGTCAAGTGGGTCGTCCTGATGGTTCTGTTCAGCCAACCGGGGCAGGAGCAAGCCTACGCCCGCATGGAAGACCTGGTCTTCGATGACAACGCCGGCTCGATTCACTAACGAAATTTCGTCAGTCCTTACTGGAACGAGCCAATAGCGGCATTCCGGGCTTGACCGTGCCCCTTGTAATCTGAGACTTTTGCCGGCACTCGCCCTGGGCAACCCACCGGACATCCCGCTCCGCGCCGCCGTCGTCGGGACTCGCATCGACATCGTTGGGCACGTGAGAGCGAACGGAACCGCATCGCATGAGCAAGAATTTGGTCATCGTCGAATCACCGGCGAAGGCAAAAACAATCGAGAAATACCTCGGCAAGGACTTTGGTGTTCTGGCTTCGTACGGGCACGTGCGCGACTTGGTGCCGAAAGGTGGCGCCGTCGATCCAGACAATGATTTCGCGATGCGCTACCAGATCATCGAGCGCAACGAGAAACACGTCAATGCCATTATCCGTGCGCTGAAAAAAGCCGAAGCGCTTTACCTGGCCACTGACCCCGATCGCGAAGGCGAAGCCATCTCGTGGCATTTACACGAACTCCTGAAAGAGAAGAACGCGTTGGGCGACAAGCCGGTCCACCGGGTCGTTTTCCACGAGATAACAAAACCGGCGGTGCAGGAAGCGATTGCGAATCCGCGGCAACTGTCCGGCGAGCTGATCGACGCACAGCAAGCGCGCCGAGCACTCGATTACCTTGTCGGCTTCAATCTATCGCCACTCTTGTGGAAAAAAGTCCAACGCGGCTTGTCCGCCGGGCGTGTACAGAGCCCAGCTCTCAGAATGATCGCCGAGCGCGAAGCCGAGATTGAGGCCTTTAAGCCACGCGAGTATTGGACCATCGACGCAAATCTCGCCAAGGAATCGCAGGCGTTCCCGGCGCGACTCACCCAGTACCGCGGCACGAAAATCGAACAGTTTTCGTTCGAGACAGAATCAACGGCGCGAGAGGCCGAAACATCGCTCCTAGCTGCAGCTGATGGCACACTGAATGTGGTTGCTGTGCAGCGCAAGCAGCGTAAGCGCAACCCGGCACCGCCGTTTACGACATCGACGCTGCAACAGGAGGCGGCACGCAAACTCGGCTTCAATACACAGCGGACGATGCGCGCTGCTCAACGACTCTACGAAGGCGTCGAACTTGGCAGCGAGGGCAACGTCGGTCTTATTACATACATGCGTACCGACTCGGTGACGCTGTCGACGCTCGCCGTCGACGAATTGCGGTCGGTCATCGCCGAACGCTACGGCGAGAAAAACGTCCCCGATACGCCGCGTGCCTACAAAACGAAATCGAAGAACGCGCAAGAAGCGCATGAGGCGGTTCGCCCAACATCGGCAGCGCGGACGCCCGACTCGCTACGCTCGCTGCTTGAGCCAGACCAATTCCGCCTGTACGACCTGATCTGGAAACGCACCGTCGCCTGCCAGATGGTGCACGCGCTGTTCGACACTGTTGCTGTTGACCTTAAAACGGCTGCTGACCCAGAAGTCGGTACCTTCCGCGCGAACGGCTCGGTACTCGTCGAACCTGGCTTTATCGCCGTTTATCAGGAAGGCAACGACAATGACGATAAGGCGGATGATAACGACCGCCGCCTGCCGGATATCCAAGAAGGCGAAACCATTTCGCTAACGGAACTCGTCACCGACCAGCACTTCACAGAACCACCGCCGCGTTATACCGAGGCGAGCTTGGTGAAAGCGCTGGAGGAGCACGGTATTGGTCGGCCATCGACATACGCCAGTATTATCTCGACCTTGAAAAACCGCGAGTATGTCGAGATGGACGGCAAACGGTTCATCCCGACGGACATGGGTCGTATCGTGAACACGTTCTTGACCGAACACTTCACCCAGTATGTCGACTACGACTTTACGGCTCGCCTCGAAGACGACCTCGATGAGGTGTCGCTCGGTCGCAAGCAGTGGAAGCCACTGATGCACGAGTTTTGGCGGCCCTTCTCATCGCTAGTCGAAAATAAAGAAGAAACCGTTACCCGCGAGCAAGTCGCGCAAGCACGCGAACTCGGCATTGATCCGAAGAGTGGCCGGCCTGTTACCGTCCGTATGGGACGCTACGGACCGTTCGTGCAAATCGGCACAAAAGACGACGAAGAGAAACCCAAGTTCGCAGGACTCCGACCCGGCCAGAAGATGAACGATGTCGATCTGGAAACGGCGCTTGAGCTGTTCAAATTGCCACGTAAATTGGGCGAAACACCCGAGGGCGAACCGGTGTCCGCGAGTATCGGTCGATTCGGCCCGTACGTGCGCTACGGCGATAAGTTCGTCTCGATGAAAGAAGACGACCCGTACACGATCGAACTGGATCGCGCATTGGTGTTGATCGCCGAGAAGAAAAAGGCCGATGCTGAAAAGCTGATTCAGGATTTTCCGGACGACGGTATCCAGGTGTTGAATGGCCGCTACGGTCCGTACATTACGGACAAGAAGAAAAACGCCAAGATTCCAAAAGACACCGATCCGAAATCGCTGACCTTGGAGCAGTGTAAAGAGCTGCTCGCTGCTGCACCGGAGCGCGGCCGACGTGGGAAGAAAAAAGCCACGACGAAAGCGAGTGCAGCTAGCAATGACAGTGCAACGAAGTTAGCGGCGAAGAAAAAAACCAAGAAGGTCGCGACGAAGAAAGCCGCCACGAAGAAAAAAGCATCGAAGAAGAAGACCGCTAAGAAGAAGACGGCAAAGAAGAAAGCGGCTAAGAAAAAATAGATGTATTCATGGTGGTCGGCTGATCGCGGCGAGACGCCGCTCCCAAATCAGGGTTTGGCGCCGCCGGCGAACGAGGCTGTGGGAGGGCCGTCCCGGCCCGATGACAACGGCGTCGCTGCCAGCCGCGGACTTCATCGCGGCGAAACGCCGCTCCCACATCGGGGGTTGGCGCCGCCGGCAAACGAAGCTGTGGGAGGGCCGTCCCGGCCCGATGACAACGGCGTCGTTGCCAGCCGCGGACTTCATCGCGGCGAAACGCCGCTCCCACATCGGGGGTTGGCGCCGCCGGCAAACGAAGCTGTGGGAGGGCCGTCCCGGCCCGATGACAACGGCGTCGTTGCCAGCCGCGGACTTCATCG
>JBCDIL010000030.1:0-43287 GCA_038749025.1 Pseudomonadota bacterium
AAGTCCACGCCAGCCTCAAGCGCAACTTAGCTTGGGTATTAGGTCGCATGCCGACGGAATTCGTGAAGTTGAACCAAAATTGGAACGCCGAGCCGAATGCCCCGGGCGTTTCAATCACATTGACCGGCAGCAACCTGCTGCTCACGTTTCGACCGAATCCGTTTCAGTTCCCCGAATACAGAAACATCGACTGGATAACCCTGACATTCCACGGCTGCGCTAGATATAGGTTGGGTAGTGTCAATGACGAGGCGTGGTACGCTGGCCGATGCCGCTTCAGCGATACCGCCCCGGAGTGGGGCCAGTTCTTTGACGTCACAGGCGACCTAAAATTGGAAGGGCTCGATGACTGGGTGGCTATCGCTCCAATATGCCGAGAAACGAAGCACTATCTGTTCTACTTCAGAGACAAAGAATTTGAATGTGATGCGTTGCGTTGGTCGAAACGAAACGCTGCCTAACAATACGTTGCAGCTGAAAATTGACCCAGCCGCGCCTCTGGCTGTCGCCAGAGTCCCATCTGCGTCAATCGCAGCTGAACTTGGGTGTTAGGAATAGCTTTGTCACCCCGTGAGATAACATATGAGTAAGTTGAAAGGAATATTTCTTATCTTGCTTGCCGTATTGCTGGCTGTGTATGGCGTGCTCCATCTGTTAGGTACGTTGTCATCGTTTTCAACGAGGCTCGAAGACCCCAACTATTCAGCATTTAGGTTATACGCCCGGTTTCTTGCCCCACTACTGGCGTTCTTGCTGGCGTATCGGGCGGGAAAAGCGGGTGTCCGAGGCATTTCGGCGGAAAGCTAATGGCCGCAGTTCCTAACAAATCACTGCAGCTGGCCCTTGACTCTGCCGCCACCTCGGCTATCGCCGAGCCGTCGTCAGCCTCAACCGCAACTGAGCTTGGGTGTTAGGCGGCAAAATGAAAGCTGACAGTATGACGAAGGTCGTCTTTCGCGTTGAGGCGGAAGATGGATCTATCGATGTCGAGACCTCTTGGGCTACGCAAGTCGGAGACGATGAGTACCGAATAGAGAACAGTCTTTTCTTTGCCTATGGCGTTTCATGGCAAGACATTGTGCGAGCTCCTTTCTCTCCTGAAGAGGAGAGGCCGACCTTTGAGTCAGTCGTAAGAAAATCTGGACACCGGACGATCCGCGCTATTTTCGATCCACCTATCGCTGACGGAAATGCTTCGGAGGTCGTTTTATCAGCTGTTGTAGGTATGGGTTGTAGTTACGAGGGCGCGAATCATTCGTATATCTGCATAGATATTCCACCGAATGTGGATTTTGGGGCTGTTCGTCAGTTTCTGATGGAGAAGAACATAAACTTCGAGCACGCTGATCCGACATACGATGAGTTGTTTCCGGAAGGTGGTCATGCCGCCTAACAAATCGCTGCAGTTGGCACCGATGGACTCGGCGAGCGTTTCGTTGCCGAAAAACGCTCACCGCGTCAAATGCGCAACTGAGCTTGGGTGTTACGTCTCTAGTTCTCCGTGAACCTTCTTTTCGTCTGCACCGAAAACCGTCTGCGGAGCGCGACCGCAGAGGCAGTGTTTAACGACTACAATGGCATTGAGGCGATCGGCGCCGGTACGAACTCCGATGCGGTAACGGTTGTTAGCGGCGACCTCATCGAGTGGGCCGATATAGTCTTTGTCATGGAGGCGGTGCACCGAAACAAGGTTTCGAAGAAGTTCCGACCGCTTCTTAAGAACAAGCGCGTTATAATTCTTGGTATCCCTGACGAATACGACTATATGGATCCTTCGTTAGTGGCCTTGCTGAAAAGCCGAGTAGTCAGACATGTTCCTAGGCTTTAGACGTAACAAATCACTACAGCTGGTACTTGACCCTGTCGCCACCTTTGCTACCGCAAAGATGTCGTCAGCCTCAAGTGCAACTTAGCTTGGGTGTTAAGCGGCTAAGGCGTTCAGTATGCGGTTTAAAGACCCGCTGGTAGTAGAGTGTCCGAACTGCGGAAGTAGTCAGGCCCACTCCGTTCGTAAATTGTTGGCCTTGTCAGCTCAATGCCGGAGTTGCGGCTATCGATTGGAAGAAACTGGTCGTGAGATGCAGCATGCCGCACGTGAGTGGACTGCGTTCCTCGGTATTACCGAGACAGCTCTCGAGTTGGAGGAAAAGTTCGGTATCACTCTGTCGGACGTAGAGCTTTCCTCGGTTGATAAAATTGAGGAGTTAGCTTTACTTATAGATAGAAAGTCGCCGAACCACCACGTTAGTAGTGAGACTATCTCCGAAACTCTCGCGTGTTTGCTTGATGACGCGGAAGAGGTAACGCCCAGCGACTTACAACCCAGCTCGTCCATACGGGAACTATTCTCAAGATATGCAAAGTACCACGCTTAACAAATCACGGCAGCTGGCACTTGACCCTGCCGCTACCTTTGCTGCCGCAAAGATGGCGTCAGTGTCAAGTGCAACTGAGCATGGGTGTTAGGAGGCGCGGTGCGTTCGGCAATCTCGATGCTCGTGACGGTACTGATGACGTTGGCGTTGCCGGACTACGCTTATTCTTGTGTTGTACCGGAATATGGCGAAGAGTACGACACGCTGATTGAAGTGCAGTCGTTGGAAGAATCCGGCGTATTCGAGGCGACTTTCCCTTTGCGAATTGGTGACAGAGTCCTAAAGCACGCTCAGCTGGCGTACTACGACGTTGAGAGTCAACCGCCTCACAAAATTCCTATTGACTTTAAGGAGCTTCGGTATAAACGTAGCAGGAAGCGCGGTTTGGTGCGCATCAGTCCGGAGTTTCGAGTTGGTGAGCAAGTTGCGATAAGACTTGTATGGGATTACGGGTTCTGGAAGTCTGGAACTTGCTCGGCAGTAGGTATGGTCGTCTTGGACGGCTCGGTTAGCGAGCAGTAGCATCGAGAGCATTGTGTCGCCTCCAAACAAAACACTGCAGCTGGCACTTGACCCTGCCGCCGCCATGGCTGTCGCCAAGCCGTCGCCAGCCTCAAGCGCAGTTGAGCCTGGGTGTTAGGTGGCTCGCCGCAGTGACTACGGTCTTCCTGCCTATTTCTCTGCTGCTAATTCTCGTCAGCGCCTGTATCAACGCAATAACCCTGGGGCGGTTTCGAGAGGCAGTAAAGCGGGTCGATCCGAGTCTCTATGGTTCAATCGGCCTGGATAGTTTTAGTATGGTGAGAGCGCATTCTGGCGGACACCCGGCTCAGAACTTCGTGTTTCGGAAAGAGTACCGTAAACACTCAGATCCGCTTATTCAGAAGCTTGGTGAGCGCTATTACAAATCTGTTGTTCTTTTCGCTGGGTCTTTTTTGTTCCTAGTTTTCGTAACTGTTATCGATGCTGTCGCCACCTAACAAAACACTGCAGTTGGCACTGATGGACCCGGCGAGCGTTTCGCTGCCGCAAAACGCTCACCGCGTCAATTGCGCAACTGAACTTGGGTGTTACGCAGCACTATCGTCGTCACAACTCTCGAAGGTTGAACGCGATGCGTAAAGACAGGCCGCTGGGAGTCCGAATCTTAAACGCCGCGTGCGCGTTGGTATTCCTGGGCGGTGTTGTATTTATGATGGTCGCAGGGTTTCGAACCATCGCCACTGGTAGCGTGCTCGTCGCTTTAGCATTGGTTGCCGTACCCGTCGCGTTTGGAGGGGTCGATGGACCTGGACAGTTCCTATTGGGCATTGTCGAGGCGGTAATCGATGGCTTTCTAGCTATCCTTCAGGGAATCGCTGAGATCTTTTCAGGCCTGACAGGGTAGGTGATGCGTAACGAAACACTGCAGTTGGCACTTGACCCTGCCGCTACCTCGGCTGTCGCCGAGCCGTCGCCAGCCTCAAGCGCAACTGAGCTTGGGTGTTAGACGGCATGGCGCTTAGCAACACCCAAGAGCTGATCCGTCACGTCGACGGTGGCAACCCCGTGAAGTATCTGTTCTTCTGGGGTCATCGGAATCGCAGCTCGAAAATAGATGAGACCTGTTTGAGTCAATGGTTTCCCTCGCCGTTTGTGATTTCCTCTCGATAATTTCCGACTGCGGAGCACTATATGATGTATCGGAAAGCGGAGGTGTTCGGTGACAATGAGATCGCGAACGAAGTTTTAGAAGCGAGTAGCCCTGGGGAGGCGAAAGCACTAGGACGTCGCGTAAGCGGTTTTGATGCAGCCACATGGATTGATTTCCGGTGGGACATAGTGGTCACTGGTAACGTTGCGAAGTTCTCGCAGAATCCTCCACTTCGCAGTTACCTAATCGGCACTGCCGAGCGTGTACTTGTCGAAGCCAGCCCCGTGGATTCTATTTGGGGTATAGGATTGGATACGGGAGCTGCGATGCACGTTCACCCGAGAGACTGGCCCGGGGAAAACCTTCTAGGTTTCGCTCTAATGGAAGTTCGAGAGCATGTCCGAAACAACGCCGCCTAACAAATCACTGCAGCTGGCACTTGACCCTGCTAGCACCTTTGCTTTCGCAAAGAGGCCGTCAGCATCGAGCGCAACTGAGCGCGGGTGTTAGATGGCGCTGGCTCACTCGCGGTTTGCGTTTGTGCTGATAGTCGGTGCGGCGACTCTCGGAGCAACTGCTGCAGTTGCCTATTGGTTGCCTGTTGTACCAGCGAGTTGGTTTAGGGTGCACGATTTGTCTGGCCTTTCATACGAGCCAGACTTCGAGCCGTCTGAAGTTCGTGCAATTGTAAAAGCGGCGCGGGCGGAGATTGGGTCAGCCTTCGTGATGTCCGCAACGGCGTTGTCAATGAGCCATACACCTACGTGAATCGCTGACCGACAGAATGGGAACTTGAAAACAAGTCAGGATTAGCCTTCGAGAGAGAGGATTGCCAGGGCGCAAGCGTAGTGGCCGGACATTCTGAAACAGGAGCATCGATGACAGGGTATCGTGTCAATTCTTCCGGCGACGTTGATAACGATCGGCCGGTCTCTGTCTTGTCCGGATATACATTCAGTGCGTATCTGCGGGAAACCGAAGGGAAGTGGAATGTGCAATGCGTAGTACATGTCGTGTTTTGACGGTATGACATCTAACAAAACACTGCAGCCGTCACTTGACCCTGCCGCCGTCTCGGCAGTCGCCGAGCCGTCGTCAGCCTCAAGCGAAACTGAGCTTGGGTGTTAAATCGCAGAGTCGGAAACAGTAAGGAGCGTTCGTGGAGAAGTTTGAGCGATTTGCGATTCCCGAGATGGTCGTCCAGAGCTTTCTTTGGGCAGCACTCGCATTCTCAATAGTAAGAGAGTTTGAATTGGATGGGCGAGTCGCTCTAGTAGCGGTGCTAGTACTCGGTGTCCGCATCGCCATTGAGACCTTCAATAGCACTACCGTATTACCGTCAATGATCGAGTATTTAGGTTACGAAGCCAACGAGAAAGTGGAAGCATTGAGAACGCCGAAAATCGGTGATCATTTGCTCGCGTCCTGTTTATTTGTTGCGTGCCTTTTTCTGCTTCGGACGGTTCTCACGTAGTGCGATCTAAGCAGACACTGCAGCTGGCACTTGACCGTGCCGCCACCTTTGCTGCCGCCAAGGCGTCATCAGCCTCAAGCGCAACTGAGCTTCGGTGTTAGGGCGCGTGAGAATCGTACCGGCTAAGTGGAACGTATCTTTAGGGGCCCGCGAGGTATCGACTGTTCGCAAAGCATTGGGTGAGTCTAAAAATCTCGCCGCATACGCCAGATCCTTCGACGGCTCTACGTTACATTCGTGGCTTGAAGCTTGGGAGGCTTTGGTATCGACTGAATGGTCGGACTGGGATCTATCTGAGTACAACAATGAGATCGTTTGCCGAGATCTTATCGAGGTTGTTCTGAAGAACTCCTCACCGATCACAAAAGCGGCATTGGCGGCAGACTTGGTACCGTTAGACGAAATGTTCCAAAAGGCAATGAAGCCGGTGAATTTCTCAAATTCTCACGGTTTTTGGCGAGCTAATTCAATTCATCCAGAAGGAGAGTTCGCTTGATTGAATACCGCCAAACAACCGAAAGGGGCAAAGCCGTATGCCGATAACGCTCCCTAACAAATTGCTGCAGTTGGCACTGATGGACCCGGCGAGCGTTTCGCTGTCGCAAAACGCTCACTGCGTCAAATGCGCAATTGAGCTTGGGTGTTACATGGCGCGTTCTTTGCGGGCAACGATTCTTGTCGCGCTATGCCTGATTCCATTCGGGTATGGGAACGCAGAAGAACCCGAGTCCCTAGACCGGCTTGTTTTCTATACGCCTGTTAACATGACCAAAATGGTCTCGGAGGTAGCAGAACGCCAGGAGCAGGTCGCTGCAGGATCGGTCGTTGCGAGCGTAACGATTCAATACGGTACCGAGGCAGAGTGGCAAAACGCATGCGCGTGGTTGCAAGCACAAGAAGTAGAGACCAATCGCTACTACATCCCTACGCAAGGAAGCCTGAAAGAGACCGCCTACTATTGCTACGTGTCGGGATCAGACAGTCAGATGGGTCCAAGCTATATCGTTGAGCTTCACGCAATCGTCGAGGAGGTGGTAGGCCAATTCGGGGGTGCAGTTTGGCGTTGGTCGTTTAGTTTTCTGGAGTGAGCGAAGACTTGTTGCCTTGTAACAAATCATAGCAGTTGGCCGTTTGGCATAAAGTGCTGGCGCAATGGGTCGCGCCGGCAACTGAGCTTGGGTGTTAGGTGCCATGAAGCGACCGAGCCCTGAGGTGAAGCATTGGAAGACCGTTGAAGTCCAACTTCGTCAGGCAGCATGCTTGCTAACCGATCCAGCTAAATTTACGGTAGAGGAACGGGATTTTGACGAATACGTCGACTGCATCGACACTGGTGAGTTCGAGGACGCGCTGGATGAGCTATCCGCTCTCGCGCATCAGATTGGCTGTAAGTCCGGCTTATGGCGACGACTCAAAAAGCCAGCGATTCAACTTGGTTTAACTGAAAAAGCCGATGAATATGAAGAGCATTTCCGAAAAGCGCTTCGCGAGAACACATGACACATCACTGCCGTTGACACTTGACCCTGCCGCCGCCTCGGCAATCGCGGAGCCGTCGTCAGCCTCAAGCGAAATTGAGCTTTGGTGTTATACGTGCTTCGTGGTGTACGCGAGGCGATACCAGTGAAGGAGTCTTGGCGTTGAACCGATTCGCTAGATTCGCCGCGGCCGGAGCGATCGCCGCGAGCTCTTTGTTTGTGCTCACGGCCGACGCTTCACTTTGTACTGATTTCAAGGTTGCCATGCGGGTCAGCTTGGATACTAGTTTTGTAGATCTGGACTGTCGCGAAGGGTGTCGTTGGGAGACTCTTAGTCTAAAATGCGATACCGCCGAAAATTGCACTAAGTCATTCGATGTCTACGGTACTCCCGCCCGAGAAGATTCGATTAGCTGCACGTACTTCAGAGTGGAGGTGTTCGTTGAAGCAGAGTCTCGCTCGGTTCAGGTCCGTTGTACGAAAGGCTGTAGATGGGAAGCTCTATCATTCGATTGCGATTCGGTGGGGAACTGCGGTGGAGTATTCAGTCGTATCGGAGCAGAAGCAGAATGACGCCTAACAAATCATTGCAGCTGGCACTTGACCCTGCCGCCACAAAGATTGCGCCAGCCTCGAGTGCAACTGGGCTTGGGTGTTAGGTGCTCTTGTGCAAGTCGTACCCTCCGATTTGTTCGACGAAGACTATCTGCGAGCCGATCTTTGAAAACGTTGGGGCCACTATTTTGGCTCTGAATTGGATGGCGAAGGTGTTCATTATCAAATGACCGCGCTTGCTGAGCTATGTAGGCGGCAGCCTGACGAGGCGGATTCAGTTTTTGGGTTTTTAGTGTCCTCAGTTAGTCGGTTTGACGGTGATTCGGAGTTTGAAAATGCTCTCGCGATTTCTTTCTTGCTCCACGATGAGCTTGTAGATTTGGGAGCGCCGAACGAGCTAGTGGTAATCTCATCGAAGGACCGCAATCACGAGCGGAATAGTCATGGCACCTAACAATTCACTGCATTTGGTACGGATGGACCCGGCGAGCGCTTCGCTGCCGCAAAACGCTCACCGCGTCAATCGCACAACTGAGCTTGGGTGTTAGGTCGCTCAATGCCCGTCTCAGCCCAAATAGCCTTAGTATTCACCCTCTGGATTTCGTTTTTGGTTTGGGCATCTTTCGTCGTCAATCGAGCGAAGCCACGCTCGCTGAGTGAGCGTTTGCTTTGGTACATCGTAATTATCTCAATGCCTATAGTCGGCTCATTGCTCGTACTCGTTCGATATAGGAGGCAGCCGGTGAAATCTTCTTTGGAGACGACGATGCGATCTGAGCTTTTAGAGGCGCAAATAAAACGACACAAGCAGTCAGAGGATAGGGTTTCAAATTCGTGACTAGCCGAACCAACTCACGACCTAACAAAACACTGCAGCTAGCACTTGACCCTGCCGCCACCTTGGCTGCCGAAAAGATGTCGTCAGCCTCAATTGCAACTGAGCTTGGGTTTTAGGCGGCAATGCTCACCTCAGCGTTGGGACTCTTTGTGTTCTCGGCCGTCGCTGTTGGGTGCGTCGTGTTCACTATTATCGAGTTGCGTCGATTCGGTCTGTCTTGGGTCATAACGGGAAAACTACTTTGGGCGTACTTTACCGTTTTAGCTACCGCATTTTGCTTGTGCGTTGTGTTCTTCGAGCCCCGAGCATCATACATCTACCTGCGGATACAAGATCACAATACATTTCTTGCAGGCGCAATTGCAGCTAGCGCTTTAGCCTGGAAGGCATTCTACTCTGGCGAAAGGGAGAAGCCTGATGCAGCCTAACAAGACGTTGCAGCTGACACTTGACCTTACCGTCGTCTCGGCTGTCGCCGAGTCGCTGTCAGCCCCAAGCGCAATTGAGCTTGGGTGTTAGGTGTCGTAATGCGTCGAGTTGTCGTGGTTCCGTGTTTGGCGTTAGCGCTGTTTTCAGCGGTGGCGACGTCTGCAGAGACAACGTTCTTCTGGGATAGCGTTGAGCTGATAAGTAACGAACGTGGTGGCGTACGGATCGCGGCAGAGACAAACTCGAGTAGCCATTTAGCCCGGCTTACCTTAGACGTTCGAGGTAAGAGCATAGAACTTCCGCTCGGATGCTTGCCGGTTGGGAAGCCCGTGCTACTTAATAGTCTGAAGTTGAACTATGGTCTGTTTACTGACCGAACTCCGTATTGGTCATTGAGAATCGAAATCGACCACGAACGGTCTTATAACGGTATGGGTAGGTACACCGCTGTAATTTCCGACGGCAATTTAATAGCGTCGTACTTAACCTATTTTGAGTCTGATCGGGTAGAAGTTGATGAGGAGCCGCTGTGTATTTCGCAGTAGCAACACCTAACAATACCCTACCGTTGGCCCTTGACCCTGCCGCCACCTTTGCTTCTGCAAAGATCTAGTCAGCCTCAAGCGTAACTGAGCTTGAGTGTTATGCGTAGCAGTTCAAAACTGGCAATACAGAATCGGAGAAGTAATCATGGAATTGAAAATCTTCGCTCGATATTTAGCCGTAGCGGTGGTTGCCGCTAGTTTGGCGTTTTTCTCAAGCGCGCAGTCAGCGAGCTTATCGAACTTTAAAATCACCCTTGTCGTCGATTCCACGCAAAACGCTGTCAAGATGGAGTGTGCGGAAGGTTGCGCCTGGGAAACGTTGTCGTTCAGCTGTGATTCGGCGGGCGAGTGCGGCGGGACCTTCGATGCTTACGGAACGCCTGCGGAATGACGTATAACAAATCGCTGCAGTTGCCACTGATGGACCCGACGAGCGTTTCGTTGCCGCAAAACGCTCATCGCGTCAATTGCGCAACCGAGATTGGGTGTTAGGTGGCAGCCGATGGCCGTTCCATGGAATTGAACATTGAACGCCTCAGCCACGATGATGCCGAGCGGTTACAGAAGCATCGCGACTGGATGGTGGGGCATTACGAAGATCCAAGCGGTTACGAAAGCGTCACAGGCAAGCTGCGACTCATCAGCACAATTTTAGAGAATGGCTGGGTCGAGACGGACGAAACGTGGAAGCTACATTCTCTTGGCGTCACTTTTGGTGACGCTCTCGAGCAAGAGATCGATTCCCTTCATTGGGCCGTTGTGGAGGACGAGTATGGCCGCGACCCAGCACTACAGTGGCGAGACACAACGACAGTTGTGTTTCCTCTAACGGCGATTGCGAAACGTGTAGAGGATCACGCCGAAGTTGATGTAGAGAAAATCTTTGTTGGGTTTCAGAAGGCTATCGCCGAGGCAGTCCGAGGTGCCACCTAAGCAAACGCTGCAGCTGGCACTTGAGCCTAGCGCTAGCTTTGCGGCCGCAACGCTAGCGCCAGCCTTGAGCACTATTGAGTTCGGGTGTTAGGTCGCCACACGATGTATCTGCGGCCTGAGCGGTTTCTTGGCTTATTTGCCGCCGTAGTCGTTTGCGGATCGGCGGCGGATGAGTCGGAAACGTTAGACACGTTTCTTATGGGATTTCGATTCACGATTGAATCCAGCGTGTCTTCAGGTCCTATCGCCGAGGCTGTTACCGAGCATTTCGTAAAGTTCGGAGTACCGGAGGCGGAAGCGAGGAAGTACGCCTATGTTGTTGCCGAAGAAACGGCGGACTGCCTAGCGGAAAGAGTTTCTATGGTGGTTGATGCTGCAGAGGCCAGTAGGGAGGCGGAACGGATCGACGTGGCCGAGTCACTACTGGACGATGAAGCTCGTCTAGAAATAGAATTTAAAAACTGCGTGTCCACGGCGGTGGCGGAGGTCACCGAGGGCACAGGGTGAATGCGATCTAACAAGACACTGCAGCTGACATTTGACGGTGCCTCTTCTACTGCAAGGGTAGTGTCAGCCGCAAGCGCAGCTGAGCCTGGGTATTAGGTGGACTAGACCGATGGCTAAGGAATCGTTCCGAGAACTGTTAATACGCGCTACGTCAGACGTAGAGGCTCGCGTATGTCTGAGTGCGGCGCAGCGTAACGACTCACCCGTCGATCAAATCGAGGCGCTCAAAAGCCGCAATAAATTGAGGCTGGAATTGTCGAAAACCTTCATAGACACATTGCTCGTATTTGCGTCTAGGAGGGGGAAATCATCTGCCGATATAGAGAGGTATCTGAGAGCGGTGCCGCCGTTCGAGGGTAAGTCTCTTTTTACACGTACCGAGTCGAACGAGTTGTTGTCGCTCTACCGAGGTAAAGTCAAAAGCACTGTTAAGGGTACTCGTTGAACCGACCTATCAATTCACTGCCATTGGCCGTTCGGTATAAAGTGCTGCGCCGTCGTGATGCGGCGGCAACTGAGTCTGGGTGTGCAGCTCAAAGTTCTGGTCGAACCGGTGGCGTTATCGGATGGCTTTATGGCGACATACACATCAAGTTGCCGAGCGGGAGGTAAAGACTATGTACGCGCATCGGTCAGTTTTCGCATCGAGTCATAGCAAATCACTGCCGTTGGCGCCGATGGACCCGGCGATCGTTTCGCGGTCGAAAAATGCCCGCTGCGCCAAGTACGCAACTGTACTGAGCTGTTACATGGCTCAAAGGTTTTGCGTCTTTGCACTGATTACGCTTGGCACCGTTCCGAGCGCATATGCGCACGCACCGAAACCAACTACCTTGGACGAGATCAGATACAGTCCACCGATTGATTCGGGTGCTATGGCCGCGGAAGTGGTAGAGACGTATGAAGCGCTAGGGGCGGATAGGGTTAGAGTCTACGTCACGATTCAGTTCGCATCCGAAGCCGAACAACAAAACGCATGTGCATGGCTGCAAGCTCAAAACGTGAGCACTAACCGTTTCCATGTATTGCCAGGAGGCAGTCTTAAAGAGCCTGGGTATTTCTGCTCAATTTCGGAGTCCGTAAACCCGATATCGTTGAGCTATGTTGGCGAGCTTCACTCTCTGGTCGAGGAGCTAGTCGGCGATTTCGGCGCTGGAGTTTGGTACTGGACGTTCGGTTTTCTGGAGTGTTGTGCAACGTGCGGCCATGCAACAAATCACCGCAACGGACCTTGACCCTGCCGCCAGCTCGGCCCTCGCCAAGCCGTAGTCAGCCTCTAACGCTACTGAGCTTGGGTGTTAGGCGGAAACAAGTAGGAACTATGATGCCAACGACGATAACAACCCGACTGCTTGCTGTGACTCTCGTGTTTTCCACACTGGGGTGCGCTTCATATTTCAGTCCTGCCCTGCTTGATTCTCGAATTGTTACTCCCATTAGCAGAGACAGCCGGGTTCTTAGCATTAAAGAGCCAATGGTTTGGTACGACACCAATCCTCCCAAAGTAGGAATCTTGTTCCCTGCTGGTGACTACCCCCTCGTAGCCGAAGACTCGGAATACCTGTTTTATTCGGCACCTAAGGACATAGAGATGCGGACTTTTTCAAACGGAAATTTGACTGAAAAGCGAGCGAGTCCGGGCGGTATGTTTATCGCTAAGTCATCGTTTTCTACAGAACCAGCAGGTGCTTATGTTGACGAAGGTGGAAATTCGTTCTTACGAATTTGGCGACTCGGTCGAGAGTTTTTAGATATGCGCGGGTCTAAGTGGGAGCTTTCCGAGTGACCACGTTACCTCTTCCGACTGACGGTGCTCCGCCTTACGATACACGGCAGCTTGCGCTTGACCCGGCCGCCACCTTTGCTTCTGCAAAGGCAGCGCCCGCGTCAAGCACAACAGAGCTTGGGAGTTAGTCGGCATGAGACTCGTTGTCTGGGCGTTCACCTGTCTGGCGCTGCAGTCGCCGGCTTGGTGTTCCGCTCTTTTGCCCGTCAGCTTGCATCAGTCTGGGTCCTTCGGATTGGAGACGGGCAGCTACGACATCAAAATCTTATTAGATACTGAAACGAGGGCATTGGCTTCGTTTCTTCTTGTTGTAGATGAGCATCAGATCCCGATAACAAATGAGCACTTTCAAAAGTACCAAGACCTTGATCTTGAGTCGCTTACGGTTCTCCTCGCTCGTGATGATTGGCTCAGCGATGAACGCGAAACACTCATACCCGGATTTGGAGTCCTCGATATTTCCGTCAAGGCGGGCTTTGAGGCATGCGAGTCGGGGTACGCCCAAGTGCTAATAAAAATCGATACTCTCGATGAGTACAAATGGAAGATGTCTGATGAGTGTGTTGTCGAAACCGACTAATAAGTCACTGCAGCTGGGGCTTGACCCTGCCGCCGTCTCGGCAGTGGCCGAGCCGTTGCCAGCTTCAAGCGCAACTGAGCTTGGGTGTTAGGCGACAGGGTCGAGTTTTATGCCGGCTATCAAAGAAAGGCTCGTCTACGCATTCGATTTCGTTCTGGCAGTGTGCCCAGATGGACTTGGCGCACTAGCCATTGGCGTACTTGGCGAGATTGCCTATAGAGTCCTCGTTCATCTTGACGTGGCAGAGGGCGGCAGTCAGTGGATCCTTCTCGGTTTCTGCGCCGCAGTTTTTGTGTTGGTGGTGGCATTCCGGGCCATTAGAATTTACTTGAGGACTCGTCAACATCACGACCGAGAATCGATGGGCATGGATTAATTCGGTGCCGCTATCGATTTCCAGATGACACCTTTCGATTAGACCCTAGCTAGGCCACCGCATTGCCGCCTAAAAAGACACTGCAGCTGACAATTGACTCAGACGCGTCGTTGGCTATCGACAGTAAACCGACTGCGTTAGTCGCACCATAACCTTGGTGTTTGGCATCCCCTATGCGAGTTCGGATCCTCACGTGTAATCTGCGTCGAGGTCGGGCGAATGCCGACGCACTGATGCGCTTGGTTGCCACGGAGTCGATTGACATCGTATGTGCGCAGGAGCTGTCGATCCGGCTCGCCGACAGGATTGCGGCTCAATTGCCATATGGACAAATGGCGCACAGCCAGATATCTGGGGGTAATGGGTTAGCGAGTCGGTATCCTGTTCAAATCGAGCGACTGCCCATGCCAAAAAGGGATGCCTGGATTGCGAGGCTCTCACCAGAGCACTGGCGCGATTTGCCCCGCGCTGTGGAAGTCGTGAATGCTCACATATCTGGACCACACACTTGGCCGTACCCACCACATCCTGTTCGCCGGAGGTCACAACTCGCTGCATTGCATAGCAATTTCGAGCGTAAAGCTGACATCCCTCACGCAGTATTCGGTGACTTCAATGCGTCGCCACTGTGGCCTGCTTACCAAAGTATGGTTTCTCGATACATCGATGGTGCCCTCAGCGCCGGCAGCCGAATATCCCGAGTCGGTCCAACATGGCCGTACGTTCCGAGTCTCGGAATCAGAGGGGTGCTTCGAATTGATCACTGCTTCTTGCACGGATTGTCGGCTGCGAAGATCAAACGCGTGGCAATGCCCGGTTCAGACCACTTTGGCTTGGTTGTTGATATCGAATTCTTGTAGATTGGACGAAGATTTGGATGTAAACGCGAACAGCAGTCAACATTGAATGGAAGTGTTAAGAATAGGTTCTGCGCAACCAAACGCTGCAGCGGATACTTGACTACAACGCACCTTCGTTGCCGGTACAGCGTGCTATCGTCAAATGCCGCAGAGCATGGCGCTATGCGGTATGAGTAAGTACGTACGCACAAGCTTAGCTACGGATTGGCCTGCGCCCGAAATGTCACGATTAGGGCGTTTACGTAGTGCCCTATCAAAGCGTGTCGTGGCGAATCCGGATTATGAAGATGCGATGTATTTAGTGTTTGAGTGGCTCGTGGAATTCGATGACGACAACCGCCCTTGGCGGGAGATCGGTTTGGATTCTAGTGGTCAGGTCGTACTCAGCGGACCCAACGAGACGAACTACGGTTTCTGGCTTGATACGAACATGACCTTTAAGGACTTCGATGGTGTCGAGATTACTTCGGAATAGTTCGAGAGTTACTGGAAGGACACCGATTCATTTGGAGATTAGTCCCATGCCTCGTAATAAGTCACTGCAGTTGCCACTGATGGGCCCGGCGGCCGTTTCGAGATCGCGATACGCTCAACGCGTCACATGCGCAACGGTACTTGGGTATTACAAAGCAAGTAAGCAGACAGCGAATCGATTCTGGTTGGGCCTGCTTACGATAGCACTTTGCGGTTACGTGTTTACTGCAGAGGTAGTCCGCGCCGACGAATGTGTCGCTATAGACTCAGAAATGGAAGGCCTCCTCAATTCATTCTCGGCTCGTACAGGTACGAAGTTCGTTATTGACCCGAGAGTAAGTGCGAAGGTGAATCTAATTGGTATCGATACCGATAAGCTCAAAGCAAAAGATGTCGATCAGATCCTTTTTCTACACGGTTTCGTTGCTTATGAATCGGACGATATCGTTTATGTGATGCCGAACAATACGCCAGATTGGGCCCAATCAGAGTTCGATAAGCGATGGCTCCAGTGAGCTCAAAGCCTTGAAAAATCACCGCAGTTGACACCGATGGGTTCGACAGGACTTTCGCTGTCGCAAAATACACCTCGCGTGTAATGCGCAACTGAGCTGGGGGTTTTCTGCCTCAGTTGAGTATCGGAGGTTTCCAGTAATGAGGTCGTAGCACCGTTTTGAAGACCAATGAGAGTCGCGCTTAGAACGAAGTACCCGGCGACGGTTGCGCTGGCCATGATGTGTACTCTGGCGGTACCGATAGGTGCGGTGATCGAATTTTTACTGCGGGACGGAGGCGGCGGTCGAACGCTCGGTTCGTATCTGATCGTCTGGGTACTGATGTTACTCTTGTGCGTTCCCGTTGGCTTCGTAGCTGACCTTGTAAGTCGGTCTCGACGTGCAAAGTGAGCCGACGGCTCCGTTTCTGAACACACAGACACATATGCGTGCCGGAGATAACTAGTTAATCACTACCGTTGGCACTGATGAACCCGGCGAGCGTTTTGCGGTCGCGAAACGCAGGCCAACTCGAATACGCAATGGAGCTTGTGTGTTAGGTTTCATACATGGACGATCGCGCGTTTACGTCATTGGAGGCATATCTGAATCGGGTACCTTCGATCGTCGGCGCGATTGCGAAAGGCGGGGATAACGAGGGATGGTGGGTTAAGTTCTCGATCGACTTAGACAGCCCAATAGCATGGCATACGGTTCAGGAATTCGGTCATGTCTTAAACTACTTGTCATTGAACGAACGCCTGCCGACCGTATTTCGCCCGGTCTCGCCACCGCCCTACATGAACGGTGGTCCGGAAGAGTTTCTGTCCTGGGTGATCGAGTGCGACGATAAGGACTTCCGACCTAGTACCGTCGCAGAGTGGCTGGAGGGTAGGCTCCCTCGCCCCGTAGAGGACCTCGCGGAGTGGCTTAGCGATGACACCTAACAAAATACGGCAGTCGGCACCGACGAATCCGACCATCGTGTCGCTGCCGCAAATCGCCCGCTGCGTCGAATGCGCAACTGAGTATCCGTGTTAGGCGTGGTTGCCGTTGTCGCCAAGCTCGCGCTAGCGGTCATGCTGGCACCCCTGTCCTCATTGGTGGCAATCGGTTGCGTGCTCCTGGTGTGGGGTGTCGTGCTTGGTCATGAGTCCTTCGTTGTATCGAGTAATTTTCAGTTGTTTTCGATTTACGGCTTGATGGTGTCCTACGCATTTGCTGTTTGTATCGGTGTGCCGACCAATCTAGTCTTAAGAGCGGTTGGAAAAAACGCCGTATCGATTCACGTGGCGATAGGCGTGGTTGTGAGCCTCCTATTTGGGCTTTGGTTTTTCGGACTGGGTCGTGCCCTTACGGAGGCGCCATTAATGGCCTTCGTCTACGCAAGTCTGTTAGTGGTTCCTGGTGTCACTGTCTCCGCCGTTTTTGGGTTGATCGCAGGCGACCGACGGGCATCAACGGAGTTAGATCATGCAAGCTAACAAGGCATTGCCATTGGCTACAGATCCAACCGAGCCTATGGCGGAATTAGGATTCACGTCTGTGTCACGCGTAACTAACATGAGTGTAAGGCGACTAAATCGAGTAGTGACTGGGCTGATGCAAAGCTGGCTGGTTCTGGTGTTTTCGTTCTCGACCGCCGCGCTCGCCGAGGAGTCGCAGATCGAGCTCTTTCAGGGCTGTTGGCAGACCGATCCCCCAGCGGCTGTTCGCGCCAATACGATTACGCTGTGTGTTGAGGGAACAACTGTTGCGGCTTCTGTTTTTTATCCAAACGATGACCACAATTCGACTTTCTGTACCTCGAGCGGCGTGACGGCGGTCATCGAGGATCGCGTTGTTTCCATTGAGACCGAATTGGGTGTCTGCGAGAACGGTCGGTCGCTGGGAGAAATCGATTTGAAGTGTTCGTTGATAGGCAGCAAAGAGCTGAATTGCATAGACCGCGGGTACCGGCAGTTTAGGTTTTGGCGAGTAGACAGTTCTCCGAAGCCCCCAACAGGTGACGAGTAAAATGCGACGTTGGAAACGGCAGTGGCTGGCCGGGATGGGCTCGGCAAGTATTTCACAGCCGCCACATCCACACCGCGTGGAATGCGTAGCTGAGCTAGGGCTGTACGTGGCCAAAACTATTGGCGCCGCCGTTCTCGTTTGGCTTCTCGTGGGTCAGGTCGCTTTTGCAGATGAAACGGCGCCCAATACATTGCGGTTCATGGTCTACCGCAACGCCGCAGAAATTGAGTCAGCGGTATCGGCACGCCAAGCGGAGCTCGGTGCCTCTATCGTTCACTATAGCCTGCAGATTCAATTCGGTACTGAGGTCGAGTGGCAGAATGCTTGTTCGTGGCTTGAGTCGCAAACCGAGAACGCTAGCAAAGTTTTTGTGCCAGCTCAGACGTCAGTCGCGGAAACGAAGTTTTACTGCCTTTATTGGCAAAGGCAGTCGAGCGTTTCGGTGCAAGCGATATCGGAGGCGCAGGCGCTAATCGACAACTTTGTGACAAGCTTCGGCGGTTCACCAGCGCCGTGGCTATTTGTTTTCGAGGACTAGGTGGTAGCTATGGCAGCACGTAACGCAACACTGCCGTTGGCACTCGTAGACATAGTGCCAGCGTCGTCTCCTCAGCGTGGTCGAACCGTCAATGGTGAAGCGCTGATATGTCAGTTAGTCCGACTTCGTACGCAGTTGCTTGGTGTTCTCGTTTGCACTGTTCTCGCGAGCGGTGCTGTTGCTGAGCCTGTGGAGGCAGACCCTCTTCGGTTCAACCTTGATGTGATCTTAAGCGACTTCGCCGAACGTACGGGTACGAGGTTTATTTTGGACCCCAGGGTTAGAGCGAAAGTGACTCTCATCGGGACCGAAATAGATGCCTTAACCGCCAAAGATATCTCTCGAATCCTCGTGCTGTACGGTTTCGAAGCGTATACCAGCGATGACATCGTTTATGTTCTGCCCAACGGGCTCCCAGATTCGATTAAGGGTGAATTTGGGCCAAGGTGGCCCCAGTGAATGCGTCACGGTCTAACACAACGCTACAGCTGGCGGGGATCGCCGTGATCCGCCGGCTGCTGGTGTAGTGGATGGGGTTGGAATGACCGACGGTTATGAGAGCAGGATGGCGCGCAAAGCGTCTTTTTTCTTGGCTAAGTTTCTCGCTGGCGTCTGCGGTGCAATTGTCGGGTTTACCCTTGGTCCATTGTTCGGCCTTGAGAGCCACGCGTTGGACCTTGTTCTTTCCGGTGCTGCTGGTTTCGCGATTGGTGTTGCCTTACTGTGGATACGGTCATTCTTTCCGGGCGGTTTCGGAGGGTCGTCATCCTGATAATCGTCTCTCCCGTTCTCTCACTTGCGCTGATAGTCTGGCGCTCGCCGAATGCGTCGCGACACGGTGCACTCTTGCAGGAGAACGTCTGTGAAGGCTGGGCGCTAGATGGCTGAGTCGCTTCGTGCTGGCGGCGCAGAAGCGAAACTATACGAACCCGGTAGATTGAGGGGCATGGCTATGGCGAATCGGTATAGAACGAGCGAACCGAATCTCTAGGCGGCTATCGATGAACCCAACGCGCTGCCGGTTGCCATGTGTGGCTTAGTGTTACAACGGTATGCCGGAGTCTCGTCGTTAGGTACCGCTCTATGTGAAGGCTATGGGCGTTTCTAGCGAGCCTTTGCGCGCGTTGTATTGGTGTCCCGGTCGCGCAGCAGATCGTTTACCCTTGCGTACGCGGTTACATCCTTGCCAGTTAGGTCTAGAGAGGTGTCGGCATCGACGACGAGAGTTTTAATTGGGACGATTACTTCTGGGAGGAGATGATCGCTCCATTACTTTTTGACTTCCTGCCGCATGTCATCGTTGCTGTCTGCATGCTTGTGATCTGGCGAGTTCTGGCGACATCGCGCCTGGCCAAGTTTGACGGCATTAAAAACATCGCGTCTGGATTGGCCCTTATTGGTGCGGCGATTTTCGTTTCGTTTGTTGCGGGTGCCGCTATCAGCCTTGTGTTTGGGGATAGTGCCGAGCACTTTGGCGGGCACGTAGTCGCCGCTTTTTATGTGCTGCTGAACGTCGTGGGTACTGTTCTCATCGTGGTCGGTACTCGTAGACTCGCGCGCTCACCCGCAGTGTCAGAATTTTCGGACTAGCACACGATGGATACCATTGAGACCAATCGTTTAGTGCTGCGTAAACCTAACGCGTCAGATGTAGAGCCGCTGATCGCATTCTACAGCTCGGCACGTTCAGCGATGGCGGGCGGCAACGTACCGTACGCCGAGAGCGTGGTACGCGCCTATGCGATGCTTGGCCATTGGACGCATCGTGGCTATGGTCTGTTCGCCGTTACCCGGCGCGGCGACGCTGCCGCCGCCGCCATCGGCATGGCGGGTCCTTATTACCCGCCAGGGCGACCGGAGACGGAAATCGGTTGGGTGTTGTTCGACGGTGCGGAAGGGCGAGGCTATGCCACAGAGGCGGCTCAGGCCACCATCGACTATGCGCGCACCGTGTTGCAATGGAGGGAGATCGTTCATTACATTGACGACAACAATCTGAAGTCGATTGCGGTCGCCGAGCGATTGGGAGCGAGGCTCGACCGGCAGGCTGTACAGCCTAAACCGGGTAAACCTTGCCTGGTTTATCGGCAGCCTGGCGTGGACGAGTCATTGAACGGCGGAACGGCTACCGTTGTTCGGTAGAGCATGGCTACCGCTGTACCGAAGTTTGGGGGACGCCTTGTGAAAGTGATTGAGACAGCTGCAGTGAGTTTTCTCGCGGTCGCCGCGAATGCACAGGAGTGGCAAATCGCAGACAACCTAGTCGTAACGGCCACGTCGGCTGTCGACGCTACGTTCCAGGTATACCCGGACTTCGATCCCAATGAGCCGCTCTTGCACGGATGGCGCGGCGAGGATCTCGAGTACCTTGTTGTTGTGGACAAGCAGCCGGGCGGGCAAAAAGAGCGTCTGTATTGGGACGGCGTTCTCGATGAGCTTAAGGCGCAATCCGACGACGGCAACGTGACCGTTCTGGCTGAGGGGTCGTACGCGAATGCGGCGGGCACGACGATGACCTACAAACTGTTGGAATGGCAAGACGAGCAAGAACCGACGATTCAGGCGCTGCATCTGGTCGTAGGCAAGCGGGATGCGTTTTGGCTGATGGCATCATCATTAACCGGCGATATTGACTACATGACCGAGCAAACTATCCTGTTGTTTCGCGGATCGTACATCGGTTCGGCTAAACAACCCTGACTATCGGTATCGGTCGAGGTTCCGCAATGGCCACTGCCGATGAGTGGGCTGCGTTTTCCACCGCCCCGTGGCAAAGCGGGTTGTTCGAACGAGGTAACTCGGCGGCGCCAACGCGACGGATGAACCGTCCAACGTCGTAGCGGGTCAGACCGAAAGGGACTCATCGCATGATCACGGGCATTAATCACATCACACTCGCCGTAGCCGATCTGGCACGCTCGGTAGCGTTTTACCGGGATGTTCTTCGCTTCAAGCTGGCCTCGCAGCATCACGGCGGGGCATATTTTAGAGCCGGCGGCTGCTGGTTGTGCCTGTCGCTTGATGCGCGGGCGGCAGAGCAGAGCCGATCAGACTACACGCATTTAGCCTTCGATATTGCCGCGTCTGATTTCGACGACTTTGCGGCGACGCTAGTAAGCGCCGGTGTACCGATTTGGAAGGAGAACAGCAGCGAGGGTGCATCCGTTTATTTCGCTGATCCGGACGGGCATAAGCTAGAGCTTCACGTCGGCACGCTCGACTCACGCCTGCAGGCACTGGCGGCCCGATCGTGTTCGAGCGCCCGCGGGCCCGAGTGCTCAGCGTGACAGCGCGTCGCAGCGGCTGCAGGGCGACGCCACCGGCGCGCAGCTGATACGCCTCTCGCCGGTGACTATCTCGACAGAACGCGCGCAGTTCTTGGCCAATATCGCCAATGACGAATGGGTCGATTGCTTGCCGGCCGGCTTCGCGAAGGCGCGCTTCGAGGCGCTTGGCGCTGAGTGGGATAAAAAACGGCGCGAATTCTTAGCCAACGTCTCGGATGCAGCGGAATTGCACCTGTTCGCCGATCTGTGGAACTGGGACAGCGGCATGGATGAGATGTATCGGGTGATTGCGGCGCCGATTTGCGAGCGAGCGACGGCGCTGCTGGTCTTTTGGCGCGCGAGTCCCGACTATTACCAGGGCTGCCAGAACGCCGACGATTTAGCGGAGTATGAGCGCGATGGCTTCGCGCTCATCCGCGCCATCGAAGCGAAGTTTATGGCGGGCGACTTTGCGGACGGATCGCTTCGCTATGATCCGAACGAGATGTGCGATCTCAGCGCGGTAAGAGCCGCCGCGTCCGGCGCTGGGTGGCTGATTCCCACCGAGATGTTGGAGCCGATAGGTTAGTGATCGAGCGCGTCTTGTTGGCCGGATTGAAGACTGTCGACCAACAGCCGACACTCGCTGTCGCGCCAATGGTTTTGAGCGAACACTATGGATATTTTGAACGAAGCAGAAGCGTTCGTTATGACCGACATCGCGGCCGGGAACGACCATCCGCTTTTGATGATGAACCTAAACCGATACGCCGAAGGCGCTTTTCCAGACGGCGCGTTGTACCGTGAGTGGCGGCAGGTCAACGCGGCGATGATTAGCGAGGTCGGCGGGAAGATTCTGTGGACGTTGCCGGTGCACGGTCACATTCTTGCCAATGGCCCTGTGCAG
The DNA here is from genome assembly GCA_038749025.1 of Pseudomonadota bacterium. Lineage (GTDB taxonomy): Bacteria > Pseudomonadota > Gammaproteobacteria > Steroidobacterales > Woeseiaceae > JBCAXA01. Next base: position 22,065 of record JBCDIL010000030.1, read on the forward strand.
CCGCTTGATGAGATTTTGGCTTACTGGTATCCCTCGCATCAGAGTTTTCTTGCGATGCGCGGTTCCGAGAGCGGCAAGCGCAACTTCGAGATTCGCCAAACGCTTATTGAACACGCGATTGTGCATCGCTGCGACGGTGAGCGCCCACCTGTGCGGCCGTAGCCCGAAAACGCCTGCGATCGGTGTTGCATTGAACGGACTGTCGTATCTAGCGGCTGCTCTAACGTTGCTTTTAGCCAGCGATGCGCTTGCCGTTGAGCTGATTGCACACCGCGGCTACACCTGTCGCAGCGTAGAAAACACCGTTGGTGCCGTTACTGATGCCTGGCTGCTGCGCGCCGACGGAGTCGAGCTCGACCTAAACGTCGCGAGCGATGGCGTCGTTGTCGTATTCCACGACGATAACGTTGGTCGGCGCCGCATCGCTGATATGACTTTTGCCGAGATTCAAGCTGCCACCTACCAAACCGTGCCGACACTGGCGTCTGTTCTTGCGCTGGGCCGACCACGTGGCTACTACGTGTTGGATCTCAAAGCGGCGGCGCCGGGTAGTTATAGCGGGCTCAGCGAGTTGCTCGCTGCAGCGAAGTTGAACCCAGCGATGGTCGTTATCCAAAGCGAATATTTGGCGGTCTTAGCGGAGGTTCGCGCAGCGTTTCCCGGCGCGCGGTACCATTACGTGGCGCGTCTAAAGCGTCGACTGCTTACACTCGGGACGCCAGATGCGGATTCGCTCCTGGCCAGTATCGCCGGCCACGGGCTTGATGGCGTAAGCCTGAAGGGGCGCAAAGCCATCGACGTCGACTACATCCAGCGCTTACACCGTGCTGATTTACGCGTGTTCGTTTGGACCATCAATGAACCAAAGCGGGCCTTGCACTATCAAAGGCTAGGCGTGGACGGCATTATCACCGACGCGTTGGACGAGCTGCACGTAGCGATTACCGGCACCGGTGCCGCACGGTCACCGTGCAGCGATCACGAGGGTTTTGTGAAGCCGTCGGACTCGGCTCAGCAGTGAACAAAAGAGGTCGTTATGAATGCCGTAGTCGGTTATGCGGTTGCTGCCGATGTGGTGTTGGCGTTGCATGTTTCGGTGGTCGTTTTTGTGGTGCTGGGCTTGTTGCTGGTGCTGCTTGGTTGGGCAATGGGGTGGCAGTGGATCCGTAACCCGTGGTTCCGGTTAACGCACCTTGCCTGTATCGCTGTCGTCGCTGTGCAATCGTGGTTCGGCATTGTCTGCCCACTGACCACGCTCGAAATGTACTTTCGTCGCCTGGCAGGCGAGGCGACGTACTCCGGTTCGTTTATCGGTCATTGGTTGAACAGCCTTCTGTATTACCAAGCGCCTTGGTGGATATTTATGCTGGTCTACACGCTATTCGGCTCGCTGGTCGTCGCCACGTGGATTTGGGTACGGCCGAACGCATTTCGCGGCGGTGATGCGCCGGCAATTGCCGTTCAGCAAACCGAACTGTCCGACTAACTTGCGCGACTCGATGGGTGTCGACAACTTACCAGACGATTTACCGGTGCCGTGTGACGATGGCGGTGCTGACCATTTGGTCGGGCGGTCGATGCCTTCTTTGGCTCTGCCTGCGACGATCGGCGGCAAGGTTAACCTAGCGGAGCCCGGTCGGGCGGTTTACTTCATCTACCCAATGACAGGGCGCCCTGGTCAAGCGCTGCCGCAAGGGTGGGACGACATTCCCGGTGCACGCGGTTGTACGCCGCAGTCCTGTCACTTTCGGGATTTATACGAAGACTTTCGTGCGTTGGGCTATGCCGTGTTCGGCGTGAGCGCGCAGTCGTCCGAGTGGCAGCGTGAAGCGAGCCATCGATTGCATTTACCGTATGCACTTTTGAGTGACGAGCTCTTAGCCCTGCAGTCTGAATTAGCGCTGCCGACATTCACGGTGGAAGGCGCTCAGTTGTACAAACGGCTAACGCTAATTGTGCATCGTTCGACCATCGTACAGTGCTTCTACCCGGTGTTTCCGCCGGATAGGAACGCGGCAGATGTCCTGCATTGGCTGCGCGACAATGGGCGATAGGCCGCTCATCGCCGCCGCGATGCCACAAGTTGGGTTTGGGTCTTGGACAACGCCATGAGATTTGCTGCTGCGTTGCTGTTCGTGGCACTGTTGCAATATGACGACGCGCGGGCGTGCTTCGTGCCGTACCACGGCGACAAGTACGACTCGACGATCGAGCTTCAAGCGGCAGACGATGCAGGCTACTTCGAAGCCGAATTCCCGTGGAGGATCGACGACTTGTGGGTCCGCTCAGCTGAGGTGGCGTACTATGACGCTACGTCGAATCCTGCGTTCTTAACGCCACTGCAGTTCGACGAACTCGATATTGAAGGTAACAATCGAGTGGCAAAGGTAAGATTTCGACCGACCTTTCGGCCGAATATCCTGGTAGCGTTACGCGTCAATTGGGACGTTGCGCCATGGGTCGTCGGTGGTTGCTCGGCGACCGGAACGATGTTTTTCGATGCACGCGGCCAACAATTGCAATTGTCGTATGGGAAATAGAGTTTGCCCAAGCTGTTCCAAACCGACGTTGGGCTTCGGTCCTCGCTATTTGGCTGCATTTCGCTACACAACCTATGGTGATCATGCGCACTTTACGTGCCCGAGCTGCGCGGCCGAATTGCGGTTCATTACGGACGAGTCGAATACGTCAGTAACCGCCGTCTTTGGCGCGGTCGCGCTGTTTCTGATTATGATGGTCGCGATGCTACACGAGCATATCGGCTCCACGGTCTTGGGCGTGCTATTCGTGTTAGCGATCCTTGCCCCGGTGCTGCTAGTGAACAGCTTGTTCGCGAGCCATTTGCCGATCGGTTTAAAAGACGCGGGCTCTAGCTAGAGCCGTACGTGCACCAGTGTTCGAGGTGTAATCGCTGGGCCGCTACCACTGGCGCTGAGCCAACAAGGGCCGAGACAACGCAATGCCCTGCACGCTGCGAAATGCACGGCTGATTGTTGAGGCCGTTGTTTGCTTTGGCCCCGCTGCCCTGGTGCTGCTCATTGGCTTTTTCGTGTTGCCCACGTGGATCGGCTCGTGGGCTAGCCTCGACTTCGACAGCAACCCGTTCATCATATTGCCCGCTGCAGCTGTTGTGCTCGGCGTAATCGGTATGGTCGGTCTGGTACAGGTACGTATGAATATTCTTCGCGACGGCCTCCCCTTGAAGGGGCGTCAGTTCAGGCTCATTTGCCTCGGTTGTGGTCTCTGCGCACTGTTTATCATCAACGTGTTGTTATTCGGCGTGGAGTTCAGTTTGATACCCGCCGATTAGTGGAGGCTGATTATTCTGCCGTCGACGGGTACCGCACATTTTTTGTAGCTTGCGCGCGGCAATGTTACCGAGTCGATTTAGCACACCCGTGTTGCAACGGTTTGGTGCACCAGGAGGTCGTTCTATGATCGACAAAGACGAAACGGAGCTAGTTCGATGGACGTAACCGTTGTGTCCGAGCACGACGACTTAGCCGCGCTTGTTGATGCGATCAATGACGCGGACTGGGACCATGCCAACGACATTAGCGATTACTCCGTTAACGTATTGCGTCAGTATCTACAGCTTGAGCGTACGCTCTTTGTCGTTTGCTACGAGCATAGCGACAGCGAGTCCCACTTGCTCGGTATCGCGTCGGGAAGGCTGCAACCAAAACCGTATAGCAACGAGCCTTGGCTTTACGTCGACGAGGTCGATGTCTGTGTAGGGCACCGACGGCGAGGTGTTGGGACGCGCATCATGCAGGAATTCCTTGCAATCGCAAGATCACAGGGCTGCGACGAGCTGTGGGTTGCAACCGAGGCCGACAACGTCTCGGCCAATGCGATGTACCGCTCACTGTCGCCGGACGAGGTGCTGAGTGTGGTTGGCTACACGTTTGCAACAGCGCCGTAACTGTCATTGCTGCGATAAGCTCTCCAGTTCGTGTTCTTCCTGCTGTGATACAGCACAGATGCGTAGTCACAACACATGAATCCGGTCAAGCTCAGTAAGTTCTTAAGCCTTGTGCTACGGCACAAGCCAGAGACTATCGGCGTTACGCTCGACGACAACGGCTGGGTCGAAGTTGACGAGCTACTGCTTGCGATGAACGCTGCCGGCCGAACCGTTAGCAGCGAGCAGCTAGAACACGTTATCGCAAACAACGATAAGCAGCGGTTTGTTATTCGCGACGGCAGAATACGCGCCAGTCAGGGCCATTCTATCGGGGTGGATTTAGGTCTCGCCGATGCCGTGCCGCCCGATACCCTGTTCCATGGTACAGCCACGCGCTTTCGAGACAGCATTCTCGCTGACGGTCTACGGTTAATGAATCGCGATCACGTACACCTCTCAGCCGATATCGACACAGCGATCGCCGTTGGGCGATGGTACGGTCGACCACTTTTGTTCACCGTTGCCGCTGCACGGATGGTTAAGGACGGTAGGCACTTCTTTCTTTCTGAAAACGGCGTTTGGTTAACGGGCGCCGTCCCCGCAACTTACCTTGAAGAGCTTAATCATGGGGCGTAAGCGGTCGCTTAGTCGGCGCATGAGCGTTGCAGAATTTGACAACGGCTACTGGTATGCCGCTGATCTGAAGGCGTTTGCTACCAAGCTAGGTTTGACGGGAGCGGCCGCGCTTCGCAAAGATCAGGTGGAGGCGCGGGTGCGCCGCTTTTTGGAGACTGGCGCCTTCCCCGATTCAAACACGCAGCAGCGCGCGCCTGTGAGCCGTGGTGACCCTGATCCACTTCGAATGGACGTACGTATTGTTCGTTATGTCAGCAATCGAGCGACGAAGGACTTTATCGTCACCGAGGCGAGTCGACTCTACGGGCCATTACCGAAGAAATCGGGCGCGTGGTATTGGCTTAACCGATGGCGCGAACAGCACACAGCCGCTGGAATTACGTATCGCGATCTAGTCCATCGCTACATTGAATTGTGCACAACCGAGGGACGCCTACCGCAAATACCGTCTGCGCGTATGAATAATTTTATCTCCGATTTTTTGGCGGCTAAGGAAGGCACGCGCAACGAGGCGATGGCGGCCTGGCAAGCTCTGAAAAAACACCCGGGTCCAAAGACGTTTGCGGCGTGGAAGAAGCTACACTTGTAGCGGAGTGGAGTGGATTACTAACTGACCAATGCCAACCAGCGACGATGCCACCGTGTTTGATCGGCAGCCGTGTCTCGACGGCGATAGCGTTGCCCTAAGGCCACTGCGTGCCGCGGACTTCGAAGCGCTCTACACCGTTGCTGCGGATCCTGAGATTTGGGCGCAACACCCGGCGAGCAATCGCCACGAGTTGGCTGTGTTCCGGTCATTTTTTGATAACGCGATGGCGTCGGGTGGGGCGCTGGTTGCGATTGATTCCGCTAAGCAACAGATCATTGGCTCCTCGCGTTACCACGGCTGGGATGCCGCGCGCCGCGAAATCGAGATTGGTTGGACCTTTCTGGCGCGCGACTACTGGGGCGGCCGCTACAACGGTGAGATGAAGCGACTGATGCTGCGCCACGCCTTCCAATTCGTCGACCATGTTTTGTTTCGGATTGGTGTTACCAATATTCGCTCGCAACGGGCGGCGGAGAAAATTGGTGCTAGCCGAATCGGCGCTAGTACCGATGCGAGCGGTATTGAAAGCTATGTGTATCGGCTCTCGGCGCAATAGTGCAACTGGACGGTCTGTTACTGGGAGTAGGCGAGCGGCAGGCTAGCGGGTAAGCTGGACTCGGCCGCATCAACAGCGAGCCCGATAGTTCACATGACCGTATTGCTCATACAACCGTGCCTTGATTACGAATCCAGCTATCGAAGCTACATCGATGAGCTAGGGGATGCTGAACGCTACCCGTTTCCGCTCGAGTTCGATCACGACAATTTCCCAGCGCTGATCGAGCGACTCGACAACGGCGCCAAGGGGATTGGGTTGCCTAAGGGGTTTGTGCCGAGTTCGACCTATTGGTTGATCGAGCAGGCAGAGATCGTCGGTGTTTCCAATCTTCGCCATCGACTTAACGACGCGCTGCGCGCGGCGGGTGGTCATATCGGTTTAGGCATTCGTCCTTCGTGTCAGGGCAGAGGGCTTGGCAAGAAACTACTGGCGATGACGCTAGCCGAGGCGCGCATTCGCGGGATTGCCGATGTCCACGTGCATTGCATGAAAGACAACCGAGCGTCGGCCGGTATGATTCTTGCGAACGGCGGCATACTCGACTCGGAAACAACCCTGGTCGACACAGACGCCGTTGTCCAGCGCTACGTTATTTTTAATGGTTAGGTTATCGAGCGCTGTAGCGCGGCACCCTTGGCCACCGGCAGGTGCTTTGTACGCGTGGATTCAGTGACGGATGTTGTCAACAAACTCGATACGGATGGCTATGCCGTATCGGGAGTGTTGTTCTCCGGCCAAGAGATAGCGCAACTCGTTCAGGCATTGCCGAGTGTGGCCTCTTCCGGAACCCGCACGTTGTTACAGCGGCCCGTGTTCAGGCGCTTGGCTGCACTGCTACGAACCGAAACGGCGCTCGCCGTCTGCCTTACCGATCTTGTCGCCGTTGAAGGTATTTTCTTCCAGAAAAGCCTCGGTAGAAATTGGTCGGTAAAGCCGCATCGGGATTCGGTTATTCCGATATCAGGAGATGGACCCTGGCGATCCGCGGGTTCGAAAGAAGGCATGGCGTGCGTGCATGCCCCATTGGCATTTATGCGGCGGTGTGTCGCGGTACGCCTCGCGTTAGACCCTGTCCCCGACGGTGATATACGCGTCGAGCCGGGCACACATCGAGGATCGGCGGGGTCACCACCGGTGACGCTGGTCGTGCCCCAAGGTGGCGCGCTGCTGCTACGACCGTCATTACGGCACTCGTCGGCAAAGCTCGTCCATAGCGAACAACGCCGCGTTGTTCATCTGTTGTTTGCGCCGCGAGACCTACCGGCCAGTTACCGTTGGTACCACGAGGCATAGCGCGCATACTAGGCTTATGGTCTTGGGTACGTTCTGGCTAGCGATCTTTTCAGAGGCGAATTGTGGAACCCATCGCTATTGGTTTTGTTGTTGTCGTGTTTATCGTGGTCGGCCTGATCGTTTGGAAAAAAGGCGGGCTGCGGGGCGCTCTTTTCGGTGCCAAGATACTAGAGACGGTTGGTGAAGCGTATGCACAGCCGAGAGGCTCTCTGACCAATACGCTCCGCGTACACAAGCTCCACGGCGGTGACATCGGGGTCGAAATCGTAACGCGGTCCGGCCTGGGTATTCAGATGAACGTATTGACGCTTTCGGCTCACGAGGCCAAGCGGTTGGCGCAGCTTCTTGAAGACGCAAGCTAAGCATTGCGACAGCGTACCGACCACTTTGTTGCGCTTCAGCTGCCCAGCATCGCCACGGCGGCGATCGCGATGCTCATCGTGACCGTCTTCGGATCAATCGGCTGGATCGTTGGTGGTTTTCACTACGGCAGCGAACGGTCGAAACAGCTGGCGGAGCTTGCACAGCGTCGAGAAACTTGGGCGCGGACCAAGCCGGAATACTACGCTTACCGGTTTGCGAGAAGCTGTTACTGCTCGCCGAGTGCCACCCTACCGCGGACCATTTTCGTCGATGCCGATGGTATTCGTTATGAGATCGCCGAGGCTGATGCAGCGCGATATCAGTTGCGCCACATCCCTCGGGACGACCTCATGTCAATCGAACAGGTGTTCGAGAGCGTAGAAAACGCGCTAGAGAAAGCCGACACCGTGTCCGTCGATTACGATAGATCGTATGGCTTTCCTACCCGACTGTGGGTCGACTCATATTCAGGCGCTATCGACGATGAATACACCATCCAAACTACAGACTTCCGTACGCTGATAGTCCGATAGTCGCTACGCATGCACGACGGTTTTGGTTGCGACGGGATCGACGGTTGTTTCGTGAAAACAAGGCGCATCGAGATGCCGACCTTTTGGTTAGTAATCTACAAGCCGCTACCGCAGGCGTCGGCGCTCGCCGACGCCCGATACTGCTGCAAAATCGTCTCTGCCTGAGTCACTTGCTGTTCGGATAACGGTTCATAGCCGCGATTGTCGGTCCAGCCGTAACCCCACCGGTACCAGGTGGGAAACTCCGGTCGTCCGCCACTACGAACGCCTTCGTACATCAAGCGTGCCAGCGATTCACTGCCCGTGCTTTCGGCGACACAGGCTCTTAATTGTTGATCGGCGGCTTGGCGCTGCGCGGCAGTGCCGCCCTTCCAGTAGGCGACATCGTGTTCAAGGCAACAATGGCACCAGTCTTGGTCTAGTGCCCCGGCCCTATCGGGGAACAGTGAACAGCCATCGCTCGTGAACGGTTTCAGGGATTGTTCTTCTGGGCAACCGCTTAGGGCGAAAGCAGCGACGAATAAGCCGAGCGCTTTGGTCATCGGAACCAGGGAGTGGGGATGGTTGGACATAGGTTTGGATCACTGTGCCATCGAGTGTTCGTGCAGCCCGTCGTTACGCTTGTTCGGTGACCCATGCACAGCAGTGCCTTTATTTGTTGCTCAACGCGCGTCGCGCTGATCGCCAGCGAAGCGGCAACGATAGGCGGTGGTAAGACTCACGACAAGTCCTCGCCCTTGATCTTCAAGACGATGGTGGCGCCCCGATACCGATTTAAGCCACCAATCGCCACTTGATAAGCGACAACTCGGTAGTCATTGGCCCGAGTGGTTGATGATCGTGCCGTCTTGATCAGCGGTATCGTGTACCGATTGGTTTGTTTTCCTGTATCGCTGCTTTCATCGCGGCAGGACGCCGCTCCCACCTAAGTAGAGGCGCGGCGCTGAACGAGGATGGGGCGTCCCATCTCGGCGGTGAACGAAGGTGTGGAAGTGCCGTCTCGGCGCGATTGGCCGCGGGCGTCGTCCTTGGTTGCTAGGCTATTTGCTGCTGTTCCGTGACGCGCACGCGTACTCGGCGGATTGAGGAAGCTTCGTTCGGGGATGCGGAGTCCGTTCAAATATCAGTCTGTAGACGGGTGCTTGGGATGTTACCGTCCACCCAGCAAAGATAAGGAAAAAGTCACTATGAAACAGCCACCGGCTGCATCCGTAGAGCGCATGGCGAAGATGACGGTAGCATCGATCTACCCGATGTATGTTGCCAAGGTTGAAAAGAAGGGTCGAACTCAAGAAGAGCTCGATCAAGTTATCGAGTGGCTAACTGGCTACAACAAAAAACAGCTGCAGACGCATATCGACGAAGAGGCAACCTTCCGAGAATTTTTTGACCGCTGCTCATTGAATCCCAATGCGCACTTAATTACCGGTGTTGTGTGCGGGTATCGAGTCGAGGCGCTAGAAGACCCTTTTATTCAACAGCTACGGTATCTTGATAAGTTGGTCGACGAATTGGCCAGAGGGAAGAAGATGGCCAGTATTTTGCGTGCACCGGCCTAGCGATCAATCGATATCCATCGTGATTGCCAGGGTTGATCACGTCGCTCCGGCTCGCTTGGACATTGCTGTACTGATTCGGCGGGTTGCGGCGATACCGTTGCGGGCGCGGCCGTGGTAGCTGCATAAGTACCCAACGAAGGAGGTGCAGGGTCAAAAATTAACGATGCTGCTCGCGTGGGTGCGCAAGGACTATCAACGCACCGGTCCATTGTCTTACGATGACCACCAGGCGCTGTACCCGCGATACGTCGGTCGTCAGCTGCACATCAGGGCCGGAAGCCGCGCCATCGCTACTATTGTTGAATCAACGACAGAAACATGACCAAAGACTCGCATTGCACCGGCTTAGAGAACATGTACCGCGGCGCGCCGATCAACGCGTGGTATTCGCCGACAGTCGATATCACGAGTGGTCGCGGTGTTATCGAAATCGACGTAACGCCGCAGTTGCATCATGCCGGCGGCGCCATCCACGGCTCCGTCTATTTCAAAATGCTCGACGATGCGGCCTTTTTTGCCGTTGCGTCATTGGAGCCGCAGTTTTTTGTTGTGACGTCATCGTTTCAGACCTACCTGCTCCGACCTGTTGTCGACGGTAAGCTGCGCTCGGTCGGCACCGTAGTCAGCCAGACCAAGCGGCAGTTCATCGGGGAAGCTGTGGTCTACGACAGCAACGATAAAGAAGTCGGTCGCGGTAATGGCGTGTTTATGCGTACCGAATCGCCGTGGACCAGTATCCCGGGTTATCGTGATTAACACCGTATCGGCCCGTGTTGCCCCATGATTAAGCAGGCCGCCCCGACCGCCGTTGTTTTGGTGCTGTTACTGCCACTGTTGTGCCAAGCGTCTCGCAGCGCGAATGATCTAGTAACCGCGGCGATCGAACGAACGCAACACGCGGTTCGTTACGACGGTAGCTACCGGTCAATCCCGTACCCGAATGGTGATGTACCGGCTGACATCGGTGTTTGTACCGACGTGCTGGTTCGAAGCTATAGGGCCCTCGGTATCGATTTACAACAGCTCGTTCATGAAGATATGCGCGCGGCATTTGACCTATACCCACAGCGATGGGGATTATCCGGCCCAGATAGCAATATCGACCATCGCCGTGTGCCGAATCTGCGGCGATTTTTCGAGCGCCATGGCACATCGCTGCCAGTTAGCCGTGATCCAGCGGCATACCGGCCAGGCGACATTGTCACGTGGACGTTGCCCGGTAATCTGCCACATATCGGTATCGTCACGGACCGGCGTTCAACGGACGGTCGGCGCCCGCTGATTGTTCATAACATCGGTTCGGGACCGATGTTAGAGGATCGATTATTCGCGTTTGAGATTACCGGACACTATCGATTTCTTGGTGTCGATTAGTCAGGCCGATGCCGTCTGCGGATGCACTCCAGCGAACCCGACGAGGATCGTTAAGCGCTTAGCCAAAAAAACGCTGGATCATCTGTGTGCATGGACCGCGTTGGGTAAGCGCCAGAATCAGTAACAGGTCGCCTTCCTTCGCCCATTCCAACGCGAAACGCGTGCCCTCGATCGGGCTGGTTGCGTGATGGATCGCTTCGGGCACCGTGCCTGCCGCAATGGCGGTGCGCTCGATGAGTGCGGGCACCGCTTCGGGCGTCCGGCCACGCTCATAGCCCGGTAGCTGGCAGATAACGAGTTTGTCTGGCTCTGCTGCCAATGCCGCGCGGGTCAGACCGTCGATCAGTTCGTCGGAGCGATCGCCGGCCTGGCCCATCAGTACCAGCCGACGTTTCGCCGGCATCGCGGCGACGGTCTCGGCCATCGCCCGCAAACCATGCTCGTTGTGGGCGAAATCGACAATCGCCTGAATGCCTTTGCCGCTGAAGAGATTGCCGCGCCCTGGATTTGCCTCGTTGTCGCCTGAAAACGCGACGAGTCCATCGCGAATAGCCGTATCGTCGCAGCCAAGTGCATGACTCATCGCCGCAGCGGCTAACGCGTTTTGCACGTTGTGGTGGGCCTTACCGCCTAGGGTTACCGGTACATCGGCGACGGCCACTATGGCATTCGACTGACCGGCTCGGACGCGACAAAGCTCACCGTCCGCCACAACAAAGCTCGTACCGCCAGCTGCCACCTGCGCCGTTACGACTGGGTTATCCGGTTTTTCGGAGAACCAAACCAAGCGTTGCTCGCCTAAGGCCTCGGCGTAAGCGACAACGCCGTCGTCATCGGCGTTAAGGATGAGCGGTCGGTTTGAGGCAAGCCCACGACGTACGATGAACTTTGCGTCGCGAAGCTCCGCGACGGTATGGATACCGTACTCCCCAAGATGGTCAGCGGCGACATTGGTGATCAATGCCGCATCGGCGTCACCGACGCCCAGGCCGCGCCGCAGCATGCCTCCCCGGGCCACTTCCAGTAGGGCGACTTCCGTGTTCACATGGCGTAACAGTTGCCGTGCACCGCCAGGCCCTGAGTAGTCGCCGTTATCGATGATCTCGTCGCCGACCCGGATGTAGTCGGTTGACGTGACGCCAGCGACCCGGCCCGATGCGGTGATAATCGACGCGGCGAGTCGCACCGTCGTCGATTTGCCGTTGGTACCGGTGATAAGACCAACCGGGATCCGCGGCGACGTGTGATGCGACCAATCGATGGACGCCGGCGTTGGTAGTGCGTTGGTCGGCCAGCACTCAGCCGCTGCGCCAACGCCGAGCGACGTTTCGTCGTCGTCGTTAAGAAAACGAACGCCATGCTCGGCCGCAGCGGCGGCCAACGCCAACAACGCCGGGTTTTTCTCGTCGCGAATAAGCCCGTGCAGTTTCTCAAGTGTCGCGTCCCAGTCTGGGGAGGACGCGTCCGTTAGTTCGGCTAGCGCGATCGCCACGGCGGCTTCGTTAACGTCGGTTGCCGCATACAGCACATCGAGCGGTGCGCTAATAACGAGGCTGACGCCGGTGGCATGTCGCCGTGAGAAGCGCTGGCTGTCTTGCCAACCCAGCGCCTCGGTTAGTCGCTGCGCAGCCGCTTCCCAAGCGGTCACTAGTCCAGCTTGATCATCCGGCGCGGCCTCCATCTCGCAGATCGCACCAGGCAGACGACTGAACAGGTTAGGCCCAGTCAGCCGACGGGATTCGTCCAGACGCATACTGACCTAGTCCGCGTCTTCCGGCTCGCGCGACGCTAAGCGTACGCCCCGTTCGTCACGAATCAGTTCATCGGCGGCATCGAGCTCGAACGCACCCGGGTCGGAAACGATGCTGCTAACCCGAGTCGGTTTACGTTCAGCCGCTTGGCGCTGTTCGCCGCTGACTTCAAAATGGATGATCTGTTTCCAGCTGCGGTGGACTTCGTCCCCAAAGACGACCACAAGATCGCCTTCCCGAGCGGTGCGCAACGTGTGGTCAATGGCTTGTTGCTCATCCGGAACGACTTCGATGTTCTCTTCTTCAACGCCGTGCTCAATCAGTACCCGCTTCAATATTTGTGGTATCTCATCAGGGCCTCGACCGCGCAGGTTGTCGTCCGTTTTCAACACGTAATGATCGAAGTGGCTGGACGCTTCAGCGGCGATAGCTTCGATATCTTCATTGCGACGATCGCCCGGAGCAGCCAGCGTGACGATACGTCGACCGCTGACATCGAGTCGGCTGATTGTCTGACACATCGTTTTCATCGCGGCGGCGTTGTGCGCGTAGTCGAGGATGACCCGGAACGGGTGTTCGTCGAATACGTTCATACGCCCAGGCGCCTGGAAGAATGTGGTGCTGAACGTGCGCAAGCCGTGGCGAATATCTTCGAGCTGCTTACCGAGCGAGTAGGCGAGCGCGCTCGCAAACATCGCATTCTGAACGTTATGCGTGGCTTTACCTTCGAGCGTCGCCGGTATCAAATGCGTCCATAGCAGCGGGATATGATTGCCGTTGTCGTAAATCGTAATCATGTCGCCGTTCATGCCTTGCTCAAGCACGACGGCGCGACCGCCTTCGCGGATGTGTTCGCGCACCAGCACGTGGGTGGGGTTCATCGTGACGTAGCAGAGGTTCTCCGCCTTGGTGTGATCGGCCATTCGAAGACACAGCGTGTCATCGGCATTCAGCACGGCGGTGTCCTCAGCCACCTCTACAACCACACGCTTGATCTCGGCCAATTGCTCCAGCGTACTGATGCCTTTAATGCCGAGGTGGTCTGCCGAGACGTTTAGGCAGCACGCGACGTCGCTGCGCCGGTAGCCAAGGCCAGCGCGCAAGATCCCGCCGCGCGCGGTTTCCATAACGGCAATGTCGACGCTCGGGTCGCGCAGAACAATCTGTGCGGCCGATGGTCCGGTCATGTCGCCTTTGACGGTGAGGTGACCGTCGATGTAAACCCCTTCGGTCGATGTCGATCCAACAACATGGCCGGCTGTTTTTAGGATGTGCGATAGCATCCGTGCGGTCGTTGTCTTGCCGTTCGTGCCGGTGATCCCGGCAATTGGGATACGGCTCGGTGAGCCTTCCGGGAATAGCATATCCAGCACTTTGCCCGACACGTCGCGCGGTTGACCCTCCGAGGGGGCAACGTGCATGCGAAAGCCGGGTGCCGCATTAACTTCAACGATAGCGCCGCCGATGTCTTTGTAAGACTGCGAGACATCATCGGTTAGAAAGTCGACCCCACCGACGTCAAGACCGACGGCTAATACCGCCCGCTCTGCCATCGCGCGGTTATCCGGATGCACGTGATCGGTCACATCGATCGCCGTGCCGCCGGTCGACAGATTGGCGGTGGAGCGCAGGTAGAACACCGCGCCTTCATCGAGAACGCTATCGACTGTCAGACCGGCCAGGTCGAGCAGGCGTTCGGCTTGCTGATCGATTTCGATCTTCGTTAGTACTTTCTCGTGGCCGATACCGCGGCGTGGGTCTTGGTTAACGATGTCGACCAACTCGGCGATGGTGCGCATGCCGTCACCGATGACATGACCCGGCACGCGTTTCGCGACGGCGACCAGCTCACCGTTAATGACGAGCATCCTGTGGTCCATACCGGTAATAAACGACTCGACCAGCACGGACCGCGACTTGCCGCGCTCCCGGGCGGTGTCGAACGCTGTCGCTACCGTGTCATCGTCGGTGAGGTTGATTGATACACCACGGCCGTGATTGGCATTGAGCGGCTTAACGACGACGGGGTAGCCGATACGATGAGCTGCGCGTACGGCATCGCGTTTGGTTTGCACCATGAACTGCTTAGGTACCGGTAGGCCAAGGTCATTCAGAAGATTGTGGGTGTCTTCTTTGTCGCACGAAATCTCAACCGCGATATTGGTCGTTTTGCTGGTGATGGTGGCTTGAATACGTTGCTGGTACTTGCCGTGACCGAACTGTACGAGCGAGTAATCGTTCAGGCGCAACCACGGTATGTCGCGTTCCTCAGCGGCAGCGACGAGTGAGGCGGTACTGGGGCCAAGCTCTTTGCGTTGCGCAAAGCGAATAAAACGGTCACGTTCTTCCTCGAAGCTGAACTTCGGGTCGATCTCTGCATCGAACTCGCTTTTAAGATCACTCGGCAGCAGCGCGTAGATGAGCTGCCGAGAAATGCGCGCCGCTTCCAGTCCAACGTCGCGTTGGCGGTATTCGAAGACCACGTTGTAGCAACCCGGCTGGCCTTCCATTGAGCGGGTACGGCCGTACGTGACGTCGGAACCGGCCATGCACTGCAACTCAAGGATTAAGTGCTCCCAGACATGGCCCATCCATGTGCCTTCGTCCTCGCGCATACGTCGAATAAAGCCACCTTCGGTACCGTAAGAGCAGCCATGCTCGCCGAGGCCGGGAAGGGCGTGGACGATGCCATCGACAAACGCCATACCGATTTTCGCGGACGGCCATTCCTCCAGAACGCCTAGGTCCACTTGGTGGCGAATCACTGGAAAGTGGGCGTACAGGTTTGGCCCGCGGTAGACGTTGGTACTGAGAATCTTCATGCCTGCTCCCTTTCTTTTGCAAAGAGAGTAGCAGGCTGCCTTAGCGAGCGGTAATGCGGCGGCGCTAATCCTTTTCGATACGTTTAGCGATTGCCTCTCGGGTCTCAAGGTTATAGCGGTCGCCGGCGACCAGGATGTGCAGCGTGAGCCCGACGAGACTGATCGGATCGGCGTCGCCAGCATCGTACATCGACGAATGCGTTAGACCGGCAGGGTCGACTACCGTAATGGCGCCGCTGCCCACCACTTCCAGCTCACCGTGCGGGTCGATGAACGCCGCCGTGTCTTCGTCGATACCGAGGCCTGTGCTAAACGGGTTGTATGAGAGCGCCGTCAGCAATCGGCCGAGCCGATCGCGTTGGCGAAAATGCTGGTCGATGATCGCTTTGTTAGTCAGCCCTAGGCCTGGGGCCATTGTGACGCCATTCTCTGTCGGCGTCGGGCCGGTTGGGCCGCCAGCAATCATGTGCTCCGGCACGATCGCGGCGCCCGCCGATGTTCCGGCAACATGAATGCCCGCGTTATGGCGGTCACGAATGGTCTGTGCCACTGGCGTGCCGCCTAAGATCGTCGACAAGCGCAGTTGGTTACCGCCGGTAATGAAAATGCCCGTCGCGCGTTGCAAGGTCCGAACGAAGTCGTCGTTGAAGCAATCCTCACGTTCATCGATCGGCATGTAGCGCGAGCGGGCGCCCATCGATTCGAACAATTCAACATAATTGGGGCCGGTCTCCGCTAACTCGGACGCTGTCGGAATCACCAAGATCTTGGCGTCGCCGCCGCCGCACAGGTCGGCGAAGCGCCGCAGAATCTCGGCATCGGGGCGGCGCTCCTCGGCACCGCCGATCGGGATCAGCCAACCTCTTTTTCCTAACGTAGACACGAAGCGTTGTTCCTACTTATTCGAAAGTGCCGCGTTTTATCAGCTTGCGTTTTTGCACCATCCATTGACCGAGAGCCATCACGCTGCTGACTGTGTATGCCTCATCCATCAACACCAAGTCAGCGTCCGCACCCACCTCGATGCGACCCTTACGGTGAAAACGCATCAACGTTGCCGGATTCAGCGTGTAAGCGGGCAGTACTTTTTCTAAGCCGATCGCGCTCGCCGCGCGGGCGAGCGTCGCCGCGAGCTCCTCGGCCCGACCGAAGTCGAGGCCGGATGGTTGGCCTTGCTCGTCAAACGTAGCGAGACAGCCACCGGAGTCGGTACTAATGGTAAATCGCGTGGGGTCACCGCCACCGTCCAGATACTGAATCAGCGCGACATCGGCATTCAGCCCGTCTTCGTCCTCCTCAACGGGGAAAGCCGTGATGTCGATATAGCAGCCTTGCTGCGTGATCTCGCAGGCTTCATCGAACAGTGCCACTTTGCGATTGCAATGCGTCGGGTTGAACACACGGGCCGGAATTTCTGTCTCGGCCAACGCGCGACGGACCATTTCCAGTCCGGCGTCGCCATCGCCAAGGTGCAAGTGACAAATACCGGCCTTGCCAGTGACCAAACCGGCGACGTGCGCTTCACCCGCGGCTTTGTGCAATTCCGCTTGGGTCAGTTGTGACGATCGGTGATCGCTGATCGCGATTTCACCAAGAGCGACGATGGCATCGATGCTGACAATGTCGCGCGAGACCGATCCGGTCAGCGTGGTGGCCGGCCAATGGTAGCCGCCGGTGTAGCACCAGGCCGAAAGGCCTTCCTCACGCAGGCCCCGGACGCGCGCGACGAGTGAATCGGTCGAGCGGGTTATGTCGTCTGTTCCGAGCAAACCAACGACGGAAGTAATGCCTGCCGTTGTGAAATTGGATAACGGCACCGGCGGCACTTGCGTCGCAAAGCCCGCCTCGCCGCCACCGCCGGTAAGGTGCGTATGAATATCGACCAACCCAGGAATCAGTGGTGCGCCGTCGGCATCGATTTCGCTCGCGAGCAAGTTTCGGCCGATATCAGGGGCTTCGCTACCCACGTAAACGATTCGCTCGCCGGCGACAAGCACATGCCCGACGCCCTGAGGTTCGGGCGTAAACAGCTGGGCGTTTTTAATGAGATGAAGCACACAGGCGACCGGAGAGATGAGGCGCGGCATTCTAGCGCTGTCGCACCGCGGGTGCCATCGTTACAAGGATCTGCCCGGCGTTGTTGGGGGCGACCATGAGCGGGTTCATAACGCCTGTTCACCCGGTAATACCTGCCTGGTAAGCCGGCACCGCTCGTGTGTTGGCGTGGTAGTGGCTGGCATTCGTGCCGCTAGGAACACTCGGCTGCGCCGGATGATTGCGCATTTCTCAGCAATGCCTATCAGCAGGGTCCGATCGCCGCTCGGTCAACCGCGGTAGAATGAACGACCACTCATTGAGTAACCCACTGGTGACTCGCAATGACGGACGCCGAACCGATCCAGGACATCGACAGCCTCGATATCGTCGGCAAACGCAAGGATGGCGGTGTTGATGCCGTTATCGTTGTCTCGTCACTGCTCCGCGCGATACCCGCCCACGAGACGCTGTTGCGCAATAAAGTCCAAACATACACCGACGCTATTTTCAGTGATGGTTGGCAAGCGCGGCACGGCGATGGTCCCGTTACGGTTTATATTCGTGCCGTTGTCATGCCGGAGCAGGGCATCATTAACTTGATTGGCGCGATCAAACAGCATCTCGCTGAGTTTGGTGTAACGTTGTTTTTGGAAATTGTTGAGTAACGACGCGCTGCGACTTGCCGAGCGTACGAGATCGCAACCGTTCTCAAGAAGGCTCTACTATGGCCGACGTTAAGATCGACTTCGTCGCACGAGATCTACCGCATGGCGGGTGGGGATTAGTGATTGTTGAGGAGGGCCCGTGGCCGTCGGAAACGATGGGCGATGAACTACGCCGATTGCAAAACCGACTCTACGACTGCCTCGACGTTGTGCTGCAAGGCCAATTTACGAGCGCGTATCCCGAGTCCAGCGGAAAGCCGGTCATGATTCGAGTGGACAGCTACAACATCAACGAGACGGCCCTCCGCCGGTTTTTTGAGACCTTTTCAAACGGCGTTCTGCAAATCCCCGACATAGCGGCTGCGTTAAAGGATAACGACACGGTGCCTACCGTTTTGTTTGAATTGAATTGTGATACGACAAGCTAGGTGTATCGAGTACTTCGACCTGGGCGCTATCGCTGGCGTGGCGTGCTTGTGCCTACGCGACGATCCGACAGCGCGCTTCACAGGCGCATGCTATGCGACCTGAGGTCTTTCGCGTCGACGGCGCCAATGCCGATCCGGTCCATGGTCGGGTCGTTTGGTCGCCATTGAAGTCGATGTGGATTAACGCATGTCTGCTCGCGTTTGTTGGCGGCGCCTTGTTCGCCACGACACCGTCGGCCGTTGTGTTGTTTATGGTCAGCACTTACCTGTCGTTGCTGCTTGGGCATTCCATCGGCATGCATCGCAAACTGATTCACCGCACGTTTTCTTGTTCCAAGACGTTGGAGCGCGTACTGGTGTATCTCGGCGTGTTGGTTGGCATGGCCGGTCCGTTCGGTCTCATTCGCGTTCATGACATTCGCGATTGGGCGCAGCGCGAGCCTGTCTGTCACGATTTTTTCTCGCATCGTCGGCCGCTGTGGCAAGACGCGTTATGGCAGCTCAATTGTCGGTTTCAGTTCGACCGGCCCCCGACTGTCACGATAGAGACCGAGGTGGCTGATGATCCGTTTTATCGGTTTCTCGAAAAGACTTGGGTTCTGCAACAGCTACCGGTCGCCGGTCTTTTGTTCGTCTTGGGTGGTTGGCCTTGGGTTGTTTGGGGCATCTTCGGGCGTGTGTTCATCAGTGTCGCTGGCCATTGGACCGTGACCTACCTCACTCACAATCCGGGGCCTGGCCGGTGGCTCGTTCCTGCCGCGGGTGTGCAGGCGTCAAACCTATGCGGGGCAGGTTTCATAACAATGGGCGAGTGTTGGCATAACAACCATCATGCCTTTCCAGAGTCGGCTCGGATCGGTTTGTCGGCGGACGAGACGGACCCGGGCTGGAACGTTCTGCAGGCGTTTGAGTCGCTCGGCTGGGTTTGGGATCTTGGTGGGCCACGTGATTCTCGGTCGCGCGAGGATCTCACTGAAGTTGCCACGAAGGCAGGGCCGCTGTATTTCCGTTGATTAACGCAACGATGGGTGACTGATGATTACACGTCAACTAAGCGCGGCTGTTTTCGTCGTCGTATTGACACTGATATCGATCCAGTCTTTCGCGGAGGAACCACGCAACGGTGGCTTTGGTAGTTGGCGCGTCGGTATTTACCACGGAGTCTGTGAGTTGCGAGCCACTGGAAACATCGGACCAAGAGAGTCTGACCGCGAATTCCATATTGATACTTTGGGTCATGCCTCTGGGATTGGTGTCGAGGTGATATTTCTGATTGCTCCTATTGATGGCTACGGATGGGCAAGTTTTGAGTTCGTCGCCCGGCAGTTGTATTTGGGATTTCGAATCGTCGATTTTTCGGACGAGCAGGACGTTTGGTTTCAATCCATCGATCGCATTAATGCGAGTGGCTTCGATATGGTCAGATTCGAGAGTCCCGGCGAAGATGCGGTCGAGAGCCCGTGGTACGGGTTGGCGACGGATGCTGCAACGACGGTGCTCGCTAAAGCGATTGATGGGGAGCGACAAGCGTTTGTTCTCTACAACGACGACATAGTCGAGGCGATCGTTGAGCTGGATATTCCCACACGGCACTCTGCAGGTGCGTTGGAGGAGTTTCGAGTTGCCGCCAAAATGCACCGGCTTTGCGGGGATGAGTATCAGCCGGTCATTGAAAAAAAAGACGGATACTGAGTGAGCAACGACTTCTCTACCGCTGGATGTTTGACCAGAGCATTGTCATACCTGACTCATCGGACTGTACATCTAGCTCAAAGACTTCTGCGAACTCACTCGTAGCTCGCTGATGATTCTTTACGGCGAGTCATTTTCTCCATGGACGAAGAAAGCCCGTTGGGCCCTGGAACACTGCGGCTTGGTGTATACCTACCGGGAATACACGCCGACGCTGAGTGAGCCAGCGCTCCGTCTCAAACTGCGCCAGTGGTCCGGCTCTGTCTCTGTACCGATACTCTTTGCCGGTCGCAACGTCTTGCGAGACTCGTGGGAAATCGCTCAGTTCGCCAACGATACATCGAGTGACCAGAGCTTGGGTGATTTCGCAGCGATCGCGATGTGGAATCGACTCAGTGAGACAGCCTTAGCCGAAGGGCGCACTCGGGTTGTTCGCCGTGTGCTCGCGAGCGACGTGGCACTCGAAGAGTCGCTACCACCGTTTATTCCCAGTGCTTGGCGGCCACGGCTGCGATTTATTGCACGCGATGCCGTCAGTCGCTTGGATCGAAAGTATGCTGCACTTGTTCAGCCGGGGAGTCTGCGTCTGGCGCTCGAACAGGTTCGTGAAACGCTGGAAAAGTCGGGTGGAGAATATTTGCTAGGACGGTTTAGTTACGCAGACATCACGATGGCGGTCGTTATTGAGCTGGTAGCACCGATTGCGATCGCCGAGCCGCCCATTGGGCCAGCTGTTCAGCCGTGTTGGTGTGACTCGGCGTTGGCGGAGGAATTCGCTGATGTCGTGGTGTGGCGAGATCGGTTAGCGGCGAATCCCGCCACGAGTTACTCGCAGTTTGTGGGGTAAAAGCCGGACAGGTATTGCCGCTAATCGCGGCGAGACGCCGCTCCCACATTAGTAGCACCCACAACGATCGGTTTGGAGCCTGCGGCGAACGACGATGTGCGAGGGCCAAGGCGACTCGCCGGTAGGCTCGTCGCGTTCGACCCGGCCGAAGCAGTGCTTCGGCGATCC
>JBCDIL010000031.1:0-41941 GCA_038749025.1 Pseudomonadota bacterium
CAGCACGTAACCGAGGCGGCCGCCGGCGATAACACCGACGGCACCGTAAAAAATAAAGTCGCCGACTTGCTCCGGTGTCAGCAACGCATTCGGTTTTTTCGCTCGCAGCGTCGCCAAGTACCACGCACAGGCAAACCCGGCAAGGTACATCAGCCCGTACCAGCGAACGTCGATCGAGAAAGCTATCTCATCGATTTTTGGGTAATCCAGCATCGCGCTAGTTTACTGACTGGCGCCAGCGCAGCAATGCTTATCGTCGGATCGGGCGTCCCGATTGCAGCGCAGCGAGACAACGACGTAGCGCGGCACGGGTCCATGACTCGGCGGCCGGGTGAGTGCTAGCGCGTGGCCCAGAGACATTGAGCACAGCAACCGCGTGTTCACGAATAAACCCTTCGAGCACACCGGCGGCATCGTCACTGTCTAATTCATGGGCGTCGAGGTACAAATAGGGCTTGTCCTCGCGTCGACAGGCGGCTGCGGCTAGTTTTGAGCCAGCGTCCACATCGCTAAAGCGCACGATGCACGTTGCGTCGCTATCCAGAACATTACGCAGCGTTCGCTCAGGATAGTCGCTGTCGGCTAGTTCGCGAACGGGATAAAACGAGGGGATCGTTCCGTCCTCCGCTTTGCGACCCGACGGACACCACCCGGCGAGCGGTACACCACGATCGAATGCCGCCATCATGGCACCCCGATCAGCACCGGTTTGGCCACCACAAACAATACGAAGCGGTATTGGGTTCACGATGCGTCAAGGCTCCGCCTAGCCCAACCATCGGCGCTGCGATAAACCTCGTAGGCAGGCCAGTAGCGCTCGTCCAATTTGAGCGTCGTTACCTCGACCGCATCGTTAAAGTTCAGTGTCTTGATTCGCAGCGAATCACGGTCTTGCTTGCCGGCCACGGCGGCGACAAACGCCGCCAAATCAGGCGTCGGTACACCGTCGACTTCGATGATTCGGCGCCCGCCCCAGAGGCCGTAGCGCGTTGCTGGGGAGCCGTAATTGAAGAACGCGACATAGACACCAAGCGGTTCAACGCCGCGCTGGGCCGCCACCTCACGGTGAGTATCCTGCAGTAAGGCACCCGCCCACAGCACGACCCGTTCGATACCCCGGCCTGACAGAGCAACGGTAGGAACAACAATCTCTTGCAATGCATTGTTACGCCATACTGTAACGGTCACCGATGGCCGTTGAGTGGCCTGTTCGAGATCCCGGTATGTGCTAACGACCGCGCCATCGATGGCGAGCACCATGTCGCCCACTTTCAATGTTTGGGCAGCCGGTGAACCACCGACAAGCCGCGTTACACCTAGCACCTGGCGGCGACGCGGGTTGTGCTTTTCCAAGCGCTCCGCCCAGTCATCAGACAATCCGAGCTTACGAGCCGTTGCGAGCGGCGTATAGCCGAGCTCCGCCTCAAGCGAATAAACCGCACTACCGGAGCGAACCGTTGCAACGAAATCGCGAAGTACGTCCGCCGGTATACCACGATACACCTGTGAGACATTGTTTCCCGACTGCACAGCGAAACTCGACCATAAGGCGACGACACGGCCACGCGCATCCGCGAGAACGCCATCGATACCGCCGGGCGCATTTACGACGGTCAGAGCTTCGAGATTCGTGTCGCGAAATCGCATGGTCCGAGTGGCCGGCAGCGCCAATCCATCGATCGATGCGACAACGGTTTTTTGGCTCGATAAACGGTGATCGCCGCCCAAACCGGTCATCCAAACGTCGTCGCCCGCGCGCGCCGCGCGCTCCGCAAGTGCAGCTGCTCGCACCGGGGTATCGCCAATCAGTGCCGGATCGTAAGCGACCATCGCCAAGTTATGCAGTGGGTGTACGTATTCAACCCGGCCCGGGACTTCCAAAGACCCGGCAAACGTTAACGTGACGTCGCCAAGCGCGACCGGCACGGTATTGCGATCGACCATGACAAACCCGCGCTCGGCATCGACGACCAACCCGGTCCCGTAAAAATGTCGATCGCCGACACCTGATACGGCGTATGGCATATCGAAGTTCACAAGCACCATCGATGCCGCCAGCGCTTGCTCGACTGACACATCGGACGACGTAAATGCTGTCGTCGCCGGCCGAAGCGGCTGGGCCTCGGGGCCTGTGACCAGCGTACGACACGGCCAGCGACCTTCTGCATCGTTGCGCTCACAACGCTGCGACGGAAACCAACGCCGCTCTATCCGCAGGATTCGAAGGCTCTCGGTCTGCGGAGATTCAAGCGTGACAAAGCGAATCGGCGCGCGACTGCCATCGGCCAAAGTTGCCAATACGTCTTCGAAGTCGTCTAAGTGGCGGATCGGCTGACCTGCAAATTCCGTTATGACCGCACCGCGCGGAACCGCAACCGTCGAAAACAGATAGCCAGGGTTCGCGACATAGACCCCGGTTAGCGCACGGTTGTAATGGCGCGCTTGTTGGTACGACAAATCGTGCACGACAGCGTTACCAAACTGCACAAACGAATCCGGAGAAATCGCGTGTAGATCGGCAACCGGCAACTCAACATGATGCGACACGCCGCCACGCTGAATCTGCACATCGACGACTTCGCCGACATGGCTATCAAGCGTTTCGGCCAGTTCCACGAAGCCTGGCAGTAACTCGCCATCGATCCGGATGACGATATCGCCGGGCTCCAAGGCATTATCTGCCGATGAACCTGGGATTACTTGGCTCACCACGAGCAATCCCGTGTTGTCCGGAAAACGCTGCCGCATTTGCGACTCAACAGCCTCGGTAAGCCCCAGACGTCTTAGCTCATCGTACGGCTCAGCGACGAAAACCGTTTGTAACGTTCCGCGACTGACGGTGTCGCCGCGCCGCACCAAATCGACAGCGCGAGCGATACGCTGCAACGGCAGAAAGAAACTGCTGGCCGCTTGCGCGCTGCCCCCGGCGTTTAGCGCGACAACGTTACCGTCGATATCAATAACCGGTGACCCCGACGACCCACCCGAGGTTCCACTCGCAGCTTGCAAATAGTACGTATTGAAATCGTTGTACTTGCCGCGCCCGTAAGCCGGAGCGCGCCGATCCAAACGCGCTATCGTTCCGGCGAGGATCGATAACTGCTCACCGGCATCGTTACCGACAACGCGGATTTCGCGGCCGATCTGCGCCCCGCTGGGGTCGAGCGACAACTCGGTGGGTTCGATAAATCGCAGGGCCGTCGGATCGTAGCGGAACAGCCCAAAATCATGAACGGGATCGCGGTAAACCGGGGTCAACGCGACTTCCTCGTTGTTTCGAAACACCGCCTCGGCTGTCACGGGACCGGGCGTTACCACATGGCGATTGGTGAGGATCAGGCCCGCTTCGGCATCGACCACGAATCCGGTGGCTTGTGACGAGGAGTTCCAATCGGTATCGAACGCCCGAGTCGAGTCGACCCGCAGTGAGACGACACCGCTCGAAATTCGCTGCAAAGTCTCGTTCCAGCCTGAAACGGGCTCCCCGGTACTTACAACGGGCAGCACCAACCCGACGACAGCGGCACAAACAACGACAGACGTACGAACCATACAGCGACCTATCTGAGCTTCCTTGTCACCGCGCAACGGCGCAGCAACTTTTTCGACTATGCCAAGTATAGGCCGGAAAATCCGGAACAAGTTCGCGCTCTGGCTGAACTTTTTAGCCCGCTTTACGGTGCGTTAGGTCCAATTCGCGAGCCGCGCGTACATCATCAAGCCGGCTCAACGGCGTCGTTTGTGGCGCTGCACGAACGCCGTCGGCGTCGGTTGCCGCACGTTCTGCGATCGCAATCATCGCGTCCACAAACCGATCCAGCGTCTCCAGCGACTCTGTTTCCGTCGGCTCAATCAACAAGCACTCCGGCACTAGCAGCGGAAAATACGTGGTGGGTGCATGCATGTCGTAGTCGAGCAGCGCTTTCGCAATATCCATTGCCGACACGTTGTACTCGCGCGCACTGCGTTTCATCGTGATGATGAACTCGTGACTGGCACGACGGTCGGGAAAAGCAAGCTCAAAACCGGCACCACGCAAGCGTGCCTGCAGGTAGTTGGCATTGAGCGTCGCAAACTCCGCGACGCGCCGCATCCCCTCTGCACCGAGCATGCGCATGTAGATGTACGCACGCAGTAGCACACCGCTGTTACCCATGAACCCTGACAAGCGGCCGATCGACTGTGGTCGCTCACGCTCATCGGCGTAACGGTACAAGGTTTCGCCGCCGCGGGTGTCCGCGACGACGACCGGAACCGGCAAGAATGGAATCAGTCGTTCCGCTACGCCGACGGCACCGGAGCCGGGACCACCACCACCATGCGGGGTGGAAAACGTCTTGTGAAGGTTCATATGGATGACGTCGAACCCCATGTCGCCCGGTCGGCACTTGCCAAGTATCGCGTTGAGGTTGGCACCGTCGTAGTACAACAGCCCACCGGCATCATGAATGATTCGAGCGATCTCCCCAATCCGGCGCTCGAACACTCCAAGCGTCGATGGGTTAGTCAGCATGATGCCGGCTGTCTGCGGCCCTACAGCCGCTTTTAAGGCGTCGATATCGACGTCGCCGTGTCGATCGGTCGGTACCTCCTTCACGTCACAGCCGCACATCGTTGCCGTTGCCGGATTGGTCCCGTGCGCTGCGTCCGGAACGATTATTTCGCGACGCGCATCGTCGCCGCGTGCGCGGTGGTACGCCATGATCATGGCAACGCCTGCCAGCTCTCCTTGCGCGCCGGCCATCGGTGTCAATGACACGCCCTGCATGCCGGTAACTTCTTTGAGCATCTCTTGCAGCTCGAACATCGACGTCAAATAACCCTGTCCTTGCGCAGCCGGTGCGAGGGGATGACGGTCGAGAAAACCTGGCAACATCGCCAGAGAATTCGCGGCGCGCGGGTTGTACTTCATCGTGCAAGAACCCAGCGGATAAAACTGTGTATCGATGCTGAAGTTCTTTTGCGACAGCCGCGTGTAGTGGCGCACCACGTCGAGTTCGGACACCGCGGGCAACCCTAGGTCACCGTCGCGTCGCAGCTCGTGCGGCAAGGCGTCGCTGGGAAGCTCACCGGCAACCGTTTGCGCCGCGGCACGGCGGCCCGTGGACGACAAATCGAAAATCAGTGCGTTCTGTTCAGGTTTACTCATGAATCTTCTCGTCGGTTCAAACCGAGGCTCGCGCCGAGCGCATTCAAATCGAGCGACGGATCGGCAAATTGCACATGGGTTAGGGTTTCGTTTTCGTCGATCACGAACAATGACTCAGCCAGCAAGCCACTGTGGCGGCCATCGGTAATCGCGACACCGTAGTCGCGGCCAAATGTGTCATCGCGAAAAGCCGACAGTGCCTGGCAATTAGTTGACGCAACAGCGGCGGCGAAGCGGCGCAGCGTAAAGGGCAAATCGCGAGACACCACGAGGAACTCGATGTCGGCGGCATCAAGCAGGTCACTAATCGCTTGCGTTGTTGCTGCAATGCCATCGACGTCGACGCTCGGTGCCGTTATTAGCACGCGCCGCTTGCCATGGCTCGCGGCCAGCGAGCGTTCACCAAATTGACTGTCAAGTAACGCAAAGTCTGGTGCGTTGTCACCAACTTCCAGTAGCGGCAAGTCAACCGGAGCGCTGTCACCATCGACGATAGCGCTACGCATTCAAAACCTCGGTCGCCGCGTTAACGTAGGTGTCGATGTCGGCATCGGTTTTTGTCTCGGTTACGCACACCAACAGTTCATTAGCGCGTGCGGCATCGATCTCGGCGACATCGAATCCAGCGGCAAAGCCGCGCTCGGCCATCGCCGTGCTAAACGTTGCCGCGCGCATCGGCAAACGCAGTGTCGTTTCGTGGAAATACGGCGCGGTGTAAACCCGCTCCACGCCGGACAAGGCCGTCATGCCGTCTACCAAGCGACGCGTCCCTTGAACAGAGCGAACCGCTACCTCGCGCAGCCCCGCATCGCCAAGCAAACTCATGTGCATTGTTGCCGCGGTAACAGCGAGTCCTTGGTTGGTGCAAATGTTCGACGTTGCCTTTGATCGGCGAATGTGTTGCTCGCGAGCTTGCAACGTCAATGCGAAACCGGGCTTCCCATCGGCATCGACCGTCCGCCCAACAATTCGGCCGGGCATTTGGCGAACCATCGACTTGCGGGTGGTGAGGAAACCGAAATACGGGCCACCCGAAGACATCGGTACGCCAAGCGGTTGGCCTTCACCGCACACAATATCGGCGCCCGCTTCACCCCACTGGCCGGGCGGCTTCAGCAATGCGAGCGACACCGGGTTGACGACAGCGATCACCAAAGCCCCGACAGCATGCGCCGCGTCGGTCAGTCGATCAACATCGTCGAGCGTACCGTGGAATCCTGGCTGTTGGATGACCACAGCTACCGGTGGCTCGCCCGCTGTGATGCCGTCAGCGTCGGTAAGACCAGTATCCGCGACCGTGTCGAGGAGCGGAAACTCAAGGCCTTGCGTTCCGGCAATCGCCGTTGCGACGCGACGGTAGATGTCGCTGGTGCCAGCGGCGCAAAGCACAGTCCGCGACTTCGAGCGACGTTGGCAACGAACCGCCATTAACGCCGCTTCAGCCATCGCCGACGCACCGTCGTATAACGAGGCGTTACTGACCTCCATGCCGGTTAGTGCGGCCATCATCGACTGGTATTCGTAAATGACTTGTAAAGTGCCTTGGCTCGCTTCCGCCTGGTACGGGGTGTACGCGCTGTAGTACTCGCCGCGGGTTGTTAACTGCCAGACGGCTGCGGGAATATGATGCTCATACGCGCCGGCACCGATGTAGCAAGCGAGCCCTGTGTCCGCCGCCGCCCGCTCTCGCATCAGACGGGTCACTTGCATCTCAGACAATCCGGCCGGGATACCGTCAAGGGCATCGATCCGTAGCTCGTCAGGGATCTCGTCGAACAACGCGTCGATCGAATCGACACCGATCGTTGTCAACATGTGCCGGATATCGGCGTCCGTGTGCGGAATGAAAGGCATAGTGTTCGTATCCGTTAACCGTCTTCGAGTTCGATTAAGTATTGGTCGTAAGCGTTCGCGTCCATCAACGCTTCGATGTCGTCGCGATTGTCGGGTTGCAGCCGCGCGATCCAGCCTTCCTCATAAGGCTCGCTGTTGATGAGCTCGGGCTGATCAGCCAACGCGTCGTTCACGGCGGTTACGGTGCCGGAGAACGGCGCGTAGACATCGGAGGCCGCCTTGACCGACTCGACAACGGCGAGACCATCGCCCACCGATAACGACTGGTCAAGCTCAGGAACCTCGACGAAAACGAGGTCACCCAGTGCCTCCTGGGCGTGATCAGTGATCCCAACAACGAGACTGCCATCGTCTTCGATACGCACCCATTCGTGGTCTTTGGTGTAACGTAAATCACCAGGGACGTTGCTCATTACGATCTCCTACTTCAGGTTTGCGCGAACGTTGCTTTGCCGGCGCGGACAAAAGGTGGGTTTACAATTTGTACCGGCAACTGTTTCTTGCGGATGATGACCTCGGCGCTGGACGTGCCGGTCGGTAACCGTGCTAAGGCGACGGACGCTTTTAGTGTCGGCGCGAAGCTACCGCTTGTAATCGTGCCTTTGCCGACGTCTGTGACGACGGTTTGGCCGCCCCGCAAAACGCCTCCGGCCGGTAGTAAGAGCCCTGTCAGAAAACACTCTGCGGCGCTGGGATCCCCTAGCGCTGTACGACCAATAAAGTCGCGGCCGGCATCGCTGGTGTCGACGGTCCAGGCGAGGTTGCTCTCGTAGGGCGATGTCGTCTCGTCCATATCCGAGCCGTACAAACACAGGCCCGCTTCCAAGCGGAGCGAATCGCGCGCGCCGAGTCCGCATGGCGCAACGCCAGCATTGGTCAAATCACGCCAAAGCTGGGCGGCGTCGGCGCTTGGTAATATGATCTCGAACCCATCCTCGCCGGTATAACCGGTTCTTGCGATAAACGAGTCGCTAAACTCGACGAATCCGAAACGCCGTACGGCAAGTAGATCATCGGCGCTGCCAAGAACCTCGGCGGTTATCTGACGAGCATCGGGGCCTTGAACAGCGACCATCGCGAGATCCGCGCGCTCAACCAGCGTAACGCTGTCGTTCGCCGTCGCGGCCAGCCAGGCGAGATCTTTGTCGCGAGTCGCGGCGTTGACAACCAACCGGTAGTTGTCTGCACCACGAAAATAGACGATGAGGTCGTCAATGATCCCGGCGCTATCGTTGAGCAGACACCCGTAGAGTGCTTTACCCGGTTTTGTTAGTCGCGCGACATCGTTCGCAACGACACGGCGCAGGTATTCGGTTGCACCGGCCCCGGTTACGTCGACGACAGTCATATGGCTGACATCGAACATGCCGCTCGATGAGCGCACGGCTTCGTGCTCGGCAAGTTGCGATCCGTACTGCAGCGGCATGTCCCAGCCACCGAAATCGACCATCCGCGCACTGGCGGCTACGTGTTCGTCGTACAGCGGGGTTTTGTGGCCCATTGCTTCCCTCATCTGGCTGCGACAGAAATCTCGACTACCGTAATTCCGTCGCCCCTCTGTCCGGGAACCTGAGAGATCATGACCGCGCAGCGGTCGCACACCTTCGGTGGGCACTGACGTGCCGCTCTCCAGAGCCAATCAGCAACAGCAGTCCTTTTGCCTGAGCGTTTCCGGGCGAGTTGCGCCGTCGGCGGCCCACGATTACCGGGGGCTCTCTCCCGCTGTCACTGTCGATTGAAGCGCTAGTTTAGCGGTCAAACGTGTCAGGTGCCAACGCCAAACTCAGCCACCGAGAAGGCGACGCGCGTCTCTGCATCCAGCGCCGGGTCAGCGGCTGCATCGATCCTGTCGAGCCGCGGTCTGAGCCCCGCACCGTTGGCGATTTGAATATTGAGGCCTGGGCGAGCGTTCAATTCCAGAATCAACGGCCCCAAGTCCCGATCGATCACCATATCGACGCCGAGGTAGCCGAGACCGGTCACGTCAAAACACCGGGCAGCTGACTCTAAAATGAACGACCAACTTGGCACGGCGACACCAGCAATGGGAAATCCGGTGTCCGGGTGCTCGTCGATCCGCGCATTGCCCTGTACACCACCTAGGGTATGACCTGTCGCTAGATCGATACCGGTACCAACCGCACCCTGGTGCAGATTGGCTTTGCCGTCTGAGGCCTGCGTCGGCAGCCTTACCATCGCCATCGCCGGATAACCGCGGTACACAACGACCCGAATGTCCGGAACGCCACGAAAACTTAGCTGCTCGAACAACGGGTCAAAGCGAACGCAATACTCGACAATGGCCGAGTCGGGTGCGCCGGTAAGGCTGTACTGACCGCCAACGATATTGGAGACGTGGTGGGTCAATTCGTCGAGAGCGATCAGTCGGCCGCCAATGCTCCGGAAACGCCCCTTGCGGCGCCCGTCGATTACCACAATACCGTCACCGCCGCTGCCGCACGCAGGTTTGATAACGAACGAATCACGCTCGCCGATGATGTCACCGAGCTGGCGTGCATCGGCCTGACTCGACACAACGCCGTACAGTTCCGGAACGGCCATCTCGGCGGCCAACGCCAATGACTTTGTCGCCACCTTGTTGTCGACCAGCGGATACAGTCGGCGCGGATTGCAACGCATAACGTATTGACTGTTGCGCTCGTTGATTCCGAGCACACCGGCGGCGTTAAGCGCGCGGAGAGTCTTTAGCATCGTCTTGCGCTAGCGCTTTGAAACGGCCGATCTCGGTCAACCGGAAGCCGGTATAACGGCCAATCACAAGGACCAAAGCGAGCACAACGAGTAGCAGCTCTGGGAACGTGACGACCAGATGTTCAACGATATCGAGTCCCATGACGAGATACGCCAAAGCCGCTACGGTTAACGTACCAAAGGCGGCCTTAATCGCGTCGCCGGCACCGCGCTCCTCCCATAGCACAGACATCCGTTCAATCGCCATCGCGATGATGACCATCGGGAACAAGGCGACCGATAGTCCCGATTCAATACCCAAACGGTGCGACAACACGCTAATCGCTAACATCAACAAGACGACGATGATCAACACAGCCGTCAATCGAGGCACCAGCAACAAGCGCAGGCGTTCGAGCAAAAAGCGAATCATCAGTCCCAGCGATACGAGGAGCGTGAACAGCAGCAGACCGTACACGAGTTGCGTTTCACGAAAAGCAAGTGCAACAAGGACCGGCAAAAACGTACCAAAACTTTCGAGACCGACGATGTTGCGCAGAAACACCATGACGAGCGCACCGATAGGGATCGTTAACAAAATCGCATAGACCGCCTGCGTCTTGATCGGTAAGCCGAACACCGAAAACTCTAGCGCCCGAGAACGCATGAGCCGGGCGCGCTCCTCAGCAACGGTAATCGCGCCCAGCTCATCACGCTGGACGGCCAGGTTAACCTCGACACCGCTGCCCCCGTCGACTTGGACCAATGGGTCCTGCCCGCGCCACCAAACTAAAAAGTTGCTGGGTAAACCTGGCTCACCACTGATCGGGTCAAAGTATATCCAGCGCTCACTGTCATGCATTTCAAGGTACGGAACGATGTCTGCGTTGCGCTGGCGTTCGGACAGCTCGATGCCGCGAACCAGGCGCGCTGGGTAACGCGCCGCCGTCAGCACTTGCACGGCAACATTGACGAAATCGGTGCGGTTATTTGCACGACTGAGCAACAACGACACATGAGGCTCGGGCGCCGGGTCGTTTAACTGCCGTAGCAATTCAGTCGTGAATGAGACCGGTTCGGCTGAGCGAGCGTGAACGTCGCGGATCAACGTTTCGGTGGCCGTCTTAAAGGGTTCATCGAGTTGCGGCGGCGGCGGAAACGGTGGCGTAGTGTCACTGCGGTCGCGCTCGCGGTCCTCGTACAGCAGCGCACGGTAATACAGCGATTGCTCGCCGTCGGCGCGCCGAATCGCCCACATCGCCTCACGACCGCCAGTCGTATAGTCAATCGAAAATCCGTAGCCCGGAGCTACCGAGATCTCATCCGCGAGGATGAAACCAGGCGTTAGATTCGGAACGCGCAGCGCAGCACGAATTGAACCAGGGCCGCTGCGAAACCGCACGGTCGCTTCGACGCGCCAAGCTCCGGCCGTTTCGCCTGGTAGGAGCGGTAACCCGAGTGCCCATGCCTTGAAAACAAAAAGGCTCAGTCCCAGCGTCGCGATCGCAGCGGCAAGGATATAAACGAATTGGCGCTTCACGAAGTCTCCCCTGGACTACGACCGCGAGGATACCGCGAATAGCGGCACCATCTCACCTGGCAGCGATCGCTGTACCCGCATCGACGCCCATCGCCGCGAACATTGCGGCCCGTTTGGCGAGCGGTAACGAATCAAACCAGCGCATACCACGGACACGAAATTGCCGAAGCGCTGCCGACTCACCGTCAAATAGGCGTTGCAGTCCGTCGAGTGCGACGATGGTCTGGCGTGCCTCGCGACGACGGTGGCGCGCGTAACGTTGTAGCGCTCGAGCCTCGCCTGGATCGTCGCTATCACTGCTTGCACCTAACTGTTTAACGAGTTCGATCACATCGGCGAAGCCGAGGTTGGCTCCCTGCCCTGCCAACGGATGCACACGGTGCGCTGCATCGCCGATGAGTACCGTGCGCGCACCGTTGTAACGGGTTGCCTGCGCTGCACCGAGCGAAAAGCTCGCGCGTGGTGAGTCCGGCTGTAGTCGACCTAACGCCGCGTTGCTGAGCTCAGTCAACGAGTCACCCAGCGTCGCGTCGCTGCCATTGCACAGCTCGCTAACCCGTTGCGGTGTATTGGAACAAACGATGGAGATGCGACCGTCCGCCAGCGGCAACAAGGCGAGTGGTCCGCCAGGGTTAAACTGCTGCCAGGCGGTCGCTTCGTGAGCGAGCTCCGACGTGACATGACAGACCAGCGCCGACTGCGCGTAGTTTTTACGCGCACACTCAATGCCCAGTAGGCGTCGCGTCACCGAGTTGGAGCCGTCGGCAGCGACAACCAAGCGGCTTTTTAGCACTGTGCCATCGGCGAAGTTCAGACGTTGATAGCGCCGTTCCAGGCGCAGCTTGTCGAGGCGCTTGTTAAAGTGCACGTCGACGCCACACGCGGCTAATTCATTGAGTAGGGCTGCGCGGACTCGATCGTTCTCGACAACGGATCCCAGGGTCGGATGCGCCGCATCCGACGCGCTGAAGTGTACGGCGCCCGGCTCAAACGGATGACCACTGGCGTCCCACACTCGCATATCCCGGTAAGGCTGCGCCATGGGCTCCATCGCCTCGAGGGCGCCAACGCCAGCTAGCAAGCCTAGACTGCTCGGCGACAGTGCCGATACACGGAGCGTCTGTATCGCCGTAGCTACCGGTGCGAGTGGTTCGCCCGCATCGACCAAGCACACACGCCAACGCCGACGCTCGGCGTGGGCCAGTGCCGCGGCGGCGGCAAGTCCAACCATGCCCGCCCCGACAACGACAATATCCGTGTCCTCAACCACGCATCGCCGCCTCGATGTCATCAACCGTCTTCGCAAGTCCGTGGGTTAACACATCGGGTTCATCGCGAGTTACGGCCACAACGTCCTCGATGCGTACGGCCAGGCCGCGCCAACGCTCATCGACGTCAGCGTCGTGTTCAATGTACACACCAGGCTCAACCGTACAGACCATCCCGGCCTCCAACTCTCGCCACCGATCGCCGACCCGGTAGTCACCGACGTCATGCACATCGATACCGAGCCAATGCCCGGTGCGGTGCATAAAGTAGCCATCAATACCGTCCGCATCGGCAGCCGCTACAATACCGAGATCATGCAGCCCGTCAGCCACCGTTAGTCGCGCTGCATCGTGCGCCTCGTTCCAATGACGACCGACTGTCAAGCGTTCGATCGCCGCCTCTTGCGCGGCGAGGACCACGTTGTAAAGCGCAGCTTGCTCCGCGCTGAATCGTCCATTGACCGGGTATGTTCGCGTGACATCAGCGGCGTAGTAATCGAGCTCGCAGCCCGCGTCGACCAGCACAAGGTCGCCGTCATTAAGCCGCGCGTCGTTGCGTGTGTAGTGCAGGACACAGGCGTTCGCCCCGCCACCGACAATCGGCGGATACGCGTGACGCGCATTCGCGCTGCGAAAGGCGTAGTCGAACTCCGCTTCGAGTCGGTATTCGTACCAGTCGGGCTCGACACGCCGCATCGCGTTTAGGTGCGCGGCCACCGTGACTTTTGCTGCTCGCTTGAGTGCTGCAAGCTCTCGGCGGCTCTTGTACAGACGCATGTCATGTAGCAAGTGATCGAGAGCCACAAACTCCTGGGGGGTGTTAGCGCTACTTTTGTACTGGTCTCTAAGCGTTGCCAACCATTCCGTCAAATGATGATCAAATTCAGGGTACTGACCCATCGTGACGTAAAGGCGCGACCGTGACTCGAGCAAGCCCGGCAAGATGTCGTCGATGTCGGCGATCGGAAAAGCGTCATCGGCCTGCAATGCGCTGGGCGCATCTTCCGGGCCGGTGATCGCCCCGTGCCAGGCCTCGTGTCGGGCGTCTTTTTCGCGGCAGAACAACAAATACTCGCCGCTCGGACGGCCGGGTATCAGCACACCAACAGCATCCGGCTCCTCGAAACCGGTCAGGTAGTAAAAGTCGCTGTCTTGTCGAAACGGGTAATCGATGTCGCGATTGCGCGGTCGGATCGGTGCTGCAGGAAACACAGCGATACCTTCCTCGCCGATCATTCGCATCAGTTGCCGCCGGCGCCCGGCGAACTCGTCAGGTGTCATGCAAAGTGGATCCCGACGGTGATTCTGGTGCCGGCGCTAAATCGTCGAAAAACGTCTGCGTAACGACCCGCAAGTACTCGGTTACTTCGGTGAGCGACTGGTCGACCTCATCGTCACTGCTGTCATCCAGTTCCGCTCGTGTGATCTCGAGCAAGTCTTGGGTCATCTCTTGCAAATTACCGGTTGCAAGGCGCTCGCGAAGCTTCGCGTTGTTACCGGTATGACCCAAGCCATGCAAAAAGCCGCTCGCCCAATCGATAAGCCCCTGCAGACGATCTGGCGCCGGCGCAGCGTCGTCGACCAACAGCGGCTCGAACGCGAAGTCAGTTCCGTTCAGCGACTCGTAAGTGGTGGTCACGAGCTCCTCCAGTGCCGTCACGGCGCCGTCGGGTGCCGGGTCAGCCGGCACCAACTCGCGGACGAGCGTCGCCAGTGATTGCTCGGGCATGATCGCCAGTAATGCAGCGGCAAAACCATGCGCTTCGGACGGTGACGCGGTCGCACCCGCATCGGCCAGAGCCATTTCGAGCACGTCGTATCGCGCAGCCTTATATTCCACGGTAATTACAGCGTTATAAATCCACCAGCGAGCATCGTATCACTGCGCTAGGCGATTGACCCGCCTTGGGGCCGTCACTATATTGGTGGGGATGGCTGATCAACGACAAGCAGATTTCGAACACGACCTTAAGCGGCTGGAGAAGCGCCTCGATGAACTCGTCGACGTGTGCGAGCAGCTAAAAGAGGAAAACAAGTCGCTGAAACAGCGTCAGGACACCCTAATTGGCGAGCGTGCGACACTGTTGCAGAAGAATGAGCAGGTGAGAGCACGTGTCGAGGCGATGATTGGTCGCCTAAAAGCCATGGAAACCGGCACGTAGACAGCGCGTGCATCGACCACGAGAGCGTCGCGAATGACCGATATCTACGCCCACGTAACCGTTCGTATCTTGGAAAAAGAGTACCAAGTGTCGTGCCCCGCGGAGGAGCGCGCCGATCTACTGGACTCGGCCGAATTACTGAATCGTCAGATGCGCGAAATCCGCGATAGCGGCAAAGTAGTCGGTCTAGACCGTATCGCCGTCATGGCGGCGCTAAATATGGCGAACGAGCTACTACAAACACGTAATCGCGACGAGTCGCTCGAATCCTCGTTGGGCAAGCGCATCAAATCGATGTCTGAACGGATCGATAGCGCTATCGGTGCCGATGGACGTCAACTCGAGATTTGACGTTCACGAAGTTGCGACAGCCGTCTCATACTGTCCCATTGGCCATAGCGATTCGTTAACAGCTATTCTATTATTCACGGGTCTCCTGCGGTGTTCGAGGAAGCCCTGGATACCTCTCGACCCTAATTAAAAAACCTTGGGGTCGCGTACTGTTTCGCGATTAGTGTGCTGGACCGCTAGACGGTGAGCCTGGATCGCTACGTCTGACCCCACCTGTCTCTCCGGATCGAGAGCGAAGGTCTGATACGGCACAGGCGGGAGACTCTTTTTCACCTACCCGGATGCCGCCGACGATGACCGGGTCTACCGCCACCTTGCGCGAACGCGCATTGCACGCCCGGAACGCCATGTCGGCAGAGGATTGCCGACGGCGCTCTGCGTCTATTACCGACACCCTCTACGACATACTCAACCAAACGGGAGGCGAAACCGTTGCACTGTATTGCGCTGTGCGCAACGAAGTGAATGTCACGCCTCTGCTCGAGCGCTTGCCAGCATTGCAGTTTGGTTTCCCGGTGATCGATAGCAACCGAGACCTACAGTTCTATAAAGCACGGACGGTTGGCGATCTCGTGGTGGGCAAGTACGGGATTCCTGCACCTTGCCTTGAGTCAGCTCAGTACCTGCAGCCCGCAAACATTGACGCTGTCGTTGTGCCGGTCGTTGCATTCGATACTCTGTGTAACCGTATTGGTATGGGCGGTGGCTACTACGATCGAACCTTAGCGGGATGGCGTAACGCGACGTTTATCGGCGTTGCTTACGAAACACAACGTTGCGAGCGCATAAAACCGCAATCGTGGGACATACCCATGCATCAAATCGTGACCGACAAACACGTTTACGAACGTACCTATGATGCAAAGAAACGTTAGCAACACGTCGCAATGACAACATCTTGGCGCTTTGCACGAACGTATCAATGGCGTTTACCGCTAGCTACGCAGTGTTTTCGACATACCACAACTGTTAACCAGATCACTTAAGTTGCTGGATTTTGGACTTGTTATGTATATACTCGGCGTCGGGTACCCGACACGGAGATATGTTTTATGGCTACCACTGCAAGATCTGGAAAGAAAACGACGCGGAAGAAGGCGACCAAGAAACGCAAGACTACGGCTCGCAAGACCACCGCAAAGAAGAAGGCTACTAAGAAAACAGCAACGCGTCGCAAAACGACTGCTCGTAAAAAAGTAGCGAAGAAGAAGGCCACTAAGAAGAAGGCCAAGAAAAAAGTAGCGAAGAAAAAAGTCGCTAAGAAAAAAGCTAAAAAGAAAGTAGCTAAGAAGAAGGCGAAGAAGAAGGTCGCCAAGAAAAAGGCGAAGAAAAAAGTCGCCAAGAAAAAAGCTAAAAAGAAAGTAGCTAAGAAAAAGGCGAAGAAGAAAGTCGCCAAGAAAAAGGCGAAGAAAAAAGCTAAAAAGAAAGTAGCTAAAAAACGGACTGCGAAAAAACGCACCACCCGTAAAACTTCTGCGACGCGTAAGCGCGCTACGAAGAAGCGCTAAGGCTCTCTTAGTCCGGCCCGGCGCTTGAATCCTAAGATGCCCGAGCCGACTGACGTTTAGAGTCAAACGGTGTGCCCGCCATGCGCGGGCACACTTTTTTAAGGGCTAGATTACTGTCGACGCCTCGCCGAAACCCCTAACAAATACGCCCCGCCATGGATTCAGCAGAAGCGAAAAAACAGCGTGCCGCACTGGCTGCGCTTGACTATATTCCGCCGGGCGCGAGCCTTGGCGTTGGTACAGGATCGACCGTCGAGCATCTAATCAACGCGCTACCGACGATCGCCGATCAACTCGGACCCATTGTCTCGAGCTCAGTCGCGACCACCGAGAAGCTGCAAACCTTGGGGCTTGAGGTCGTGGATCTAAATAGCGTCGGTGATATCGATGTGTATATCGATGGAGCCGACGAGGCAACCAAGCACTTGCAACTGATCAAGGGTGGTGGCGGCGCACTGACGCGTGAAAAAATTATTGCGGCGGCGGCCCGGCGTTTCGTTTGCATTATCGACGACAGCAAACTCGTTGGTATGCTCGGCTCATTCCCGCTACCGATAGAAGTAATACCGATGGCGCAATCGTACGTCGCGCGGCAGGTGATTCGCTCGCGTGGACAGCCAATTTGGCGCGAAGACTACGTGACGGACAACGGCAACCACATCATCGATGTCCACAACCTGCAAATCGCTAACCCGGTTGAAATGGAATCGCGCATCGGCCAGTTGGCCGGCGTTGTGACGGTTGGGTTGTTTGCGCAGCGCCCTGCCGACGTCTTGCTTATTGGCGACGATTCGGACACCGTTCGCAAAGTCGAACGCTAGGCGTTCTGTACCCACAATCCGAGAGGCACGCGATCGCGGCGCGATGCCGTCTTTCGCCCGGCTAACGCCGCGCTCGGTGCGAACCGAAGGTTCGAATGCTGTCTCGATAATCGATAAAGAAAAAGCCCCACTGCGGGGGCTTTTTCTTTATCGATGGCTGGGGGAGAGGGATTGACTCGCCTACTTGGCAGGCTCGGCCTGCGGCCGGCCATCGCTGCGCGATGCCGTCTGTCGCCCGGCTAACGCCGGGCTCGGTGCGAACCAGAGGTTCGAATGCTTTCTCGACAATCGATAAAAAAAGCCCCACTGCGGGGGCTTTTTCTTTATCGATGGCTGGGGGAGAGGGATTCGAACCCCCGTTGACGGAGTCAGAGTCCGTAGTCCTACCGCTAGACGATCCCCCAGTCGCTGGGTGACCGGTCGGTTTAGCGTTTCGAGAATTGAGTCGCGCGACGGGCTTTGCGCAATCCAACTTTCTTACGCTCAACTTCCCGAGCATCGCGGGTCACGTAGCCTGCTTGGCGAAGCATCGGCCGCAAGTTCTCGTCGTACTCCATGAGCGCACGGGTCAATCCGTGGCGGATGGCGCCCGCCTGCCCCGTTGTTCCGCCGCCGGTGACGGTGACGTTCACGTCGAAGTTATCAACGAGGTTGGCCACTTCCAGCGGCTGGCGCACGATCATACGCGCCGTTTTCCGGCCGAAGAAAACGTCGAGTGGACGCTCGTTAACCGTAATGCTGCCGGTACCGGGCTTTAGATAGACACGAGCGGTTGAGGTTTTGCGCCGACCAGTGCCGTAGTACATCGTTCCTGCCATGACCAATCCTTAAACGTTGATGTCGAGCGGAATCGGCTGTTGCGCCGCGTGCTTGTGCTCAGCATCCGCGTAAATTTTCAGTTTGCCGATCATCTGCCGGCCCAGAGCGTTTTTCGGAAGCATGCCTTTGACCGCGAAGCGAATCGCACGCTCGGGCGCTTTCTCAAGCAGCTTCTGCAGGGAAATTGACTTCAAATTACCGATGTAACCCGTGTGATGGTGGTACATCTTGTCGCGCATTTTATTACCGGTTACCCGAATCTTGCGGGCATTGACGATAACGATGTAATCACCGGTATCGGTGTGTGGCGTAAACACCGGCTTGTGCTTGCCACGCAGACGGCGAGCCACTTCGGTCGCCAAGCGGCCTAAGGTCTTGCCATCGGCGTCAATAAGGTACCAATCCCGCCGGACGTCTGCCGGCTTGGCCATGAACGTTTTCATAGTCATATAGCTCGTGAAGCGAGGCCCGACGGCGCTTCCGACGGGCTAAGCGGGCCCACCGGGCACGCAAAGGGCGCGTAGTGTACTTAACCGCCAGGGCTATTGCAACGCAAAAACCGCCCGTCTGAATGACGGGCGGCGTAACGCAAACCGTTGAATTAGCTAGAAAAGATACTCGAGCGAGATCGCGGTAAACGTATCGGTCTTCTCGGTATCTACTGGAACGTCGCTGTTATTGCGTACCGTGTACGAGATAACGAGCCCTAGGTCTTTGAAAATCTTGGCGTTAAGCGCTGTCACCGACTCGAGGAACGTGTTCTCGTCGCCCGCCTCGACCCTAAGCTCTTGGCTAAAACTGGCGGTTTCGCTGAACTGCCAGTCGTAGTCGGCCGTGCCGAGCAGAATCGTTTCGTCCTGACTGATCCCATTTCGCAGCTCGGCTTGCTTCGCACCGGCACCGATTTCGAGATTCAATACGTGCTTGTCGGTGTTGATAATCCGGCGGCCGTAACCGATCGATTCTGACGTCTGTTGCTCGTAGCCACTGAATTTGTCCTTTAGCCAGCGCAGGTCGACGAAAATGTAGTCGAACTCTCCGAGGCTGTAGTCGGTCTTCCAACCGAGCTGGTACGCCTCGGCCGTCGTATCGACGTCGTCCTGCGAACCCAGCGCCGACGCATCCAGCGTGTGTTTCCACTTGCCCTTCTCATAGCTGATCTCTGTGGCGCCGTTGACACTGGTAGCCTCAGAGTTCCCGGTCGTTGCCAGGTACCCAAAGCTGACTTTGCCCGTCCACGGGCTTTGCGCTGCAGCGGCCGCTTCCTCTTCCTGACCAAATGCGGTGCCGGTGATCAACGACAGGGACAGTACCCCGCTGCAAACCCCGCCAATTGTCCTTAAATTCATCGTTGTTCTCCTGTAGTTGCATGCCCACCCGGTCGATGCGTTGCGGGCTCGCGGCCGCGATCCTAAGCAATCAGCGAGCCGAACGCACCTGCAATTGCGTCGAGCGCCGTTGTACACGGCATTAAGACAGCTAATGAGGAAGACCTGCTGGACGTTATAATGGCCCCATGAATAGACAACGCACACCCCCGGACCGACTGATCGGGGCATTGGATAACGCGCTGCGAACACTCTTCGCGCCGCAAACCGGCGGTACTCGCCCGAACCCAGCGGCAGATGAGCCGACGCCGGAACTCGACGCGACGACGACACGCCATGTCGCCGGCTTGATGCGCGTCAATCAAGCCGGTGAAGTCGCCGCCCAAGGGCTTTACCAAGGGCATGCGCTGGTCGCGCGTGACGCAGCCCTCGATGCAACGCTGCAGCACGCAGCGGCCGAGGAACGCGACCACCTCAATTGGTGTTCCGAGCGATTGGTGGAACTCGATGCACGCCCCAGTTTGCTGAACCCGCTCTGGTACGGCGGCGCCTTCGTCATGGGTGCTCTCAGCGGCCTCGCTGGTGACCGTTACAGCCTAGGCTTCATTGCGGAAACCGAGAAGCAAGTGGTCGAACACCTCGACGATCACCTAAAGAAACTACCGACTGCGGATACTCGTAGCCGGGCAATCCTAAAGACAATGCAGGACGAAGAAGCCGATCATGGAGATAACGCCGCGGCGTCGGGCGGCGAGGTGTTGCCCGCGGTGGTGCGGCAAACGATGCGACAAGTCTCTAAACTCATGACCCGCGGTGCGTATTGGGTCTAGAATCACAGACTTAGCTTGTACTGAAGTACAGCTTGTATTCTAATGGCTGCGGTTTCGGACAGGACATAACGCATGGCTACGACGGCAAAAACGCTTAGCGACGTACCGGCTATCAATCGATTCTTGAGTTACTGCCGGGTTCGCACCGTTCCGTCAAAAACGGTAATGATCCACGCTGGCGATCTGCCCGACATTCTGTATTACATCGTCGACGGTTCCGTCGAGGTCATGATCGAGGACGAAGACGGCAACGAAATGGTCTTGGCCTATCTCAATAAAGGCCAGTTTTTCGGCGAAATGGGCTTGTTCTACGAGCAACCAACACGCAGCGCTTGGGTTCGAACTCGAACCGAGTGCGAAATCGCCGAGATGACCTACCCGCGTTTCCGGCAAATCGCGAGTGAAAGTCCGGGCCTCGTTTTCGAATTGGCAACTCAGCTCGCAACGCGTCTAGATCGCACCAACCGCAAGCTCGGCGACTTGGCGTTCGTCGATGTCACGGGCCGGGTTGCGCACGCCATTATGGATCTTTGCAACGAGCCCGATGCGATGACACACCCGGACGGAATGCAGATTAAAGTGAGCCGCCAGGAGTTGTCGCGCTTGGTCGGTTGCTCACGCGAGATGGCTGGGCGCGTTCTTAAGGTGCTAGAAGAGCAAGGCCTCGTTACCGCAAACGGCAAAACGATTGTCGTTTACGGCGCACGGCCCGTTCGTAAAGCGTAGCCATCCGCCGCTAGAGCGCGGTATCTATCGCGCCGCGCATCGCCGTAATCGTCGCTTGGTAATCGTCGCTACCGAAAATCGCTGAGCCCGCCACAAACGTGTCGGCACCGGCTGCCGCGATACGGCCAATATTGCCGACTTTGACGCCACCATCGATCTCCAAACGGATCGAGCGGTTCGTAGCATCGATACGGCGGCGACACTCCGCCAACTTATCGAGACTCGATTCAATAAACGACTGACCGCCGAAACCTGGATTCACCGACATAATCAGCACCAAATCAAGCTGATCGAGCGTGTGGTCGAGCCAGCTGAGAGATGTTGCCGGGTTAAACACCAACCCCGCCTGACAGCCGGCTTCGCGGATCAAGCTGATCGTCCTGTCGACGTGACGGCTGGCTTCGGGGTGAAACGAAATAATACTGGCCCCGGCATCGGCGAAATCACCGATTAACCGATCGACCGGATCGACCATCAGATGCACGTCAATAGGGGTCGTGACGCCGTAGTCGCGCAGCGCCTTGCAAACCAGCGGACCGACGGTCAGGTTCGGCACGTAATGATTGTCCATGACGTCGAAATGCACGAGGTCAGCGCCGGCATCGATCACACGGGCGACATCGTCCCCAAGTCTGGCGAAGTCGGCCGACAAAATCGATGGCGCGATGAAAGCGGTGTTGCGAGACATGAGCAAGCTTTGTAATTCGGTACAGCGCGCAGTATACGTCGGCAACGACTAGCGAATACCCCGCCGCCGCCGAATTTTCTCGTAGGCGCTGATGATCTCGCGACTGCGCGCCTCAGCGGCTTCTAATTCGGCCTCACTGGCGTTTGCGCCAGTCAGCTTATCGGGGTGATGGCGGTTCATCAGTCGTCGATAGGCCTTTTTCACGTCGCCGTTCGATGCATGTTGATCAAGTTCCAGTTGAGCGTAAGCGTCGGTCAGCTCCGCATCCGTTGCGCGCTGCTCACGCGCCTCACCGATACCCTGCTCCGCTCGTAACAACGCTTCCAACTGCACCAGCTCAACGCGGCCAATACCGAACGCTTGCGCAATCGTCCACAACTGCGCTCGGACGGGCTTCGACATCGCGCCACCTTCTAACACCGCGGCAACGACCACTCGCAACAGTCCACGCCGGGTTGCGTCATCGGGGTGCTCTCGGTCGCGGTAGGTTGCTATGGCGGTGGCGAGATCGAGGCCAGGCTGTTTGCCGTGACGAAACGCGACAATAGCCGCCTGCGTGTCGCTAGCGCTGAGTCCTAAACGCTGCATCAAGAGCCGAGCTGCATCGATCTCGCTTTGGCGCACTTGACCATCGGCCTTCGCGACGGCGCCAAGTAAGGTAAAAATCAAGTCACGGGTAGGCGCATCGATCCGCAGTGTGGTGCGACGCTGACGCGCGTAGCCGCGGTCGAACTGGTGGCCCAGGATGACACCCAGCGCGGCAAGCCACCAACGGCCACTCACCGCCCCAAGCAGTCCACCCAGCATTTTTCCGATGTACGTCAAGCGGCTAACCTTACCGTGTCGAGAACGGAACGGGTCGCTTGCCTGGCTGGCAGGCGAAGCGCATTATCCACCGGGCGAGACCGCGAGCCCGTCATGCCGACTATACCGAATACCACCGTTAGCCGAACCAACCTTCCGGATCTCGAGTTGCTCGCACGCGGCAAAGTTCGCGATATCTACGCGCTCGGCGACGCACACCTGCTGCTGATCGCAACGGATCGCCTGTCGGCGTACGACGTCGTTTTTGACGACGCGATTCCCGGGAAAGGCGCCGTATTGACGGCCATGTCCGACTACTGGCTCGTTGCGACGCAAGGCCTCGTCAAAAACCACACCAGCGACCGTGCGTTGCAAGACGTCATCACGGCTCCCGACACCTACGCCCTGCTCGAATCGCGAGCACGCATCGTGCAGCGAACCCGGCCACTGCCAGTCGAGGCCGTCGTGCGCGGTTATTTGGCCGGTAGCGGCTGGGCTGAGTACACGGCAAACGGCACCATTTGCGGCGAACCGTTACCGCCAGGTTTACGAGAAGCCGACGCATTGGCGCAACCGTTGTTTACACCGGCAACGAAAGCGGCTGTTGGCGACCACGACGAGAACATCAGTTTCGCAGCCTTGGTCGAGC
Source organism: Pseudomonadota bacterium (assembly GCA_038749025.1). GTDB lineage: Bacteria > Pseudomonadota > Gammaproteobacteria > Steroidobacterales > Woeseiaceae > JBCAXA01. Next base: position 23,189 of record JBCDIL010000031.1, read on the forward strand.
TAATCGGCCAATCGTTGGCAGAGCAAGTGCGCGAGGTCGCGGTATCGCTGTACCGCTACGCCGCCGAGAGCGCTCGCAATCGTGGCATCATCATCGCTGATACGAAGTTCGAATTCGGACTCGACAATCACGACAATTTGGTCTTGATAGACGAAGTTTTAACGCCGGATTCGTCACGCTTCTGGCCGGTCGATCACTACCGGCCGGGTTCGACTCCGCCGAGCTTCGACAAACAGTACGTGCGTGACTACACGACAACAACGGGTTGGAATCGGCGCCCTCCGGCTCCGCGCTTGCCAGCTACCGTTATCGAGCAAACCCGACAGCGCTACATTGATGCACTTGAGGTCTTAACCGGGTGAACGCGCTGAACGCAATCCTGCAGAGCTGGTTGTTCGGCGAACCAACAGCGCCGCGACCGCTGTGGCATCGCGCGCTGCGCGTTGCCGGCCAATTCTTATACGCACTCGCTCGCGACTTGATGAGTGGCCAACTCACGCTTAGAGCGATGAGCCTTGTCTACACAACCCTACTGTCGGTCGTACCGTTGCTCGCGTTTTCGTTTTCGCTCTTCAAGGGATTCGGGATCCACAACAACCTGAAGGATGAGCTCTACAATCTCATGGCACCGCTGGGCGACAAGGGTAAGGAGATCACCGATTGGGTCATTCGGACCGTCGACAATGTTGAAGGCGGTGTACTTGGTACGGTCAGCCTCGCATTTTTCATCTACACCGCAATAGCGATGGTGCAGAAAGTTGAGGCGAGCTTTAACTTCGTCTGGCAGGTCGGCAACGTACGCAATCTAGCGCGACGAATCACCGAGTATGTGAGCGTGCTGCTGATCGGGCCACTCGCAATGGGTATCGCCTTAACGTTAATTGCCTCGATTAGCAGTCACGCCGTTGTCGTGGAACTCTCGAGTATCGAGCCGCTCGGCAGCGCGATGGTCGCACTCGGTAAAACGCTGCCGTATCTGCTCGTTATCGGCGTCTTCACGTTTTTATACAAGTTTCTGCCTAACGCCCGCGTTTCATTCGCGTCAGCGCTCACTGGTGGCGTTGCAAGCGGCTTTCTCTGGGCAAGCGCGGGCGCGATATTCGCATCATTTGTCGCCGTCTCAGCGACGCGTAACGCGATTTACAGTACGTTTGCGGTAGCGATCTCCGCATTGATTTGGTTGTACGTCAGTTGGTTGATCTTGCTGATCGGCGCACAAATTGCGTTTTATGCCGAAAATCCCGTGTTTCTCCGGCTCGGGCGCACCACGCCGACCCTCTCGCATTCGTTCCGCGAACGCTTAGCGCTGAACGTCATGTACGTCGTTGGCAAAGCCTTTCGGAGCGACCGCCCCGAGCCAAGCGTTGAAGCACTCGCGGCGCGTATCAACGTCCCAGCTCTGACGCTCAACGGTGTGCTGCACGATTTGTCCGGCGCTGGTCTGATACGATTCACCGAAGATGGCACCCTAGTCCCGGGGCGCGAGATGAGTCGATTACGCCTTAGTGATATCGATAGCGGTATCCGCGAGCGCGGTGATACGGGCGCCAGCAGTGCGCCAGTTTGGTCGCAACCGGTAGCCCAACTGAGCGATGCCATCGGTGCAGCTCGCAGCGATATCCTCGCCAACATGACGCTCGCCGAATGGCTTGATAAAACGACGCACGACGCTGAGGACGACCCGCAGCGCGATTAGCTGCCCGCCACCGTCATTGTCTCGATCCAGACGGCACCGGTGCGAATGAGCCCGCGTTCGTCACGCTCTTTGCCAATAGCCCGAATGCCACCGTAGATGTCCCGCAGGTTTCCGGCGACGGTGACCTCAGAAACCGGATACTCGATCTTGCCGTTTGCAAACCAATAACCCGCGGCACCGCGACTGTAGTCACCGGTCAGCATGTTGGTGCCCTGACCCATCAATTCGGTGACCAGAAAGCCTTGACCGGCGGCCGCCAGCACGTCGTCGACCACATGGCCGTCGGCAACGATGTCGATGTTGTGAAGGCCACCGGCGTGACCTGTCGTTGCCAAGCCCAGACGACGCGCGGAATACGATGACAAAACATAAGACGTAAACGCGCCGTCGGCGACGAGCGCACGCTCCACGGTCGTGACACCTTCGTTATCGTAAGCCCCACTACCCAAACCGCGATCGAGATGGGGTTGTTCGTGCCAGTGCAGCCATTTCGGAAACAGCGGCTCGCCAACGCCGTCGAGTAGAAACGACGCTTTCCGGTATTGCGCCGTACCGCTCATGGCGCTGGCGGCGTGACCTAGCAAACCTCGCGCCATATCCGGCGCGTACACAACCGCACACTCCTGGGTCGGTAATCTGCGGCTACCGAGCCGCTTGACGGTTCGCTCGGCGGCGTGACGCCCAACGTCTGCGACCGGCCGAAGATCGTCGGGGTCTCTGGCGAGCGTGTAATCGTAGTCGCGCTCCATCGCATCGGTTTCGCCAGCGATGACAGCGCAGCTGACGCTGTGACGACTGCGTTGATCCGCCTCAAGAAATCCGTGGCTATTGGCGTAAACCCGCATCGAACGATGCGTCGCAACTTGGGCGCCATCGGAGTTTTGTATCCGCGGATCGGCGTCGAGCGCGGCCACCTCGCACGCCAACGCAAGATCGCGCGCTTCGTCGGGCGACAATGCCCATGGAAAATCCAGCGCGATCGGTTTCGGATCACGACACAAGCGTGCTGCATCGGCGAGCCCCGCGCAGGGATCCGCTGTGGTTTGCTTTGCGAAACTGAGCGCTTTATCAACAGCCTGGCTCAACGCCGCAGCGGAAAATTCAGCGGAACTCGCGCTGCCTTTGCAGCCGTCGACGTAGACCGTGACCCCGAGGCCACGGTCGTTTTGGTACTCCAATGTTTCAATGTCGCGAAGTCGAGCGGTCACACTGAGACCTGCATCTTGGCTAACGGCAACTTCCGCTTCACTCGCGCCGCCGGCGAGCGCTCTTTCGATCGCTGTTTCGGCCAGCTCGCGAAGTTGATTGCGCGTTGCCGCATCGTCGCTCGTATCGTTTGTGTGCATCGGGCACTCCGGCCTGTCATCGAGCGCGCATGCTACCATTTCGGCTGTTAGTCGCGCATTGAGGAACGCCGTGACAGCGTCCGATCTCTCCGCCGAGTCCACGTGGATAAACGCCATGTTTCCGGCGCTCAGCAAGACGCCGATGGCGCTCTTCGATAACGCCGGAGGCACGGTGCCTTGTCGCCACGCAATCGATGCCGTCGCCGCCTACCAACGCGACTGCCCGGTGCAACTTGGCGCCGATTATCGGATGTCGACAATCGCTACCGAGCGATTGGACCGCGCATTCGCCGACGCAGCGCAGCTGCTCGGTGTTGACGCCGCCACGATACCTTTCGACCAGCAGATCGTGTTCGGCGCCTCGGCAACGGCTCTGATCGATGCGTTGGCACGAGCGCTCGTACAACGCTGGTCGGCCGGCGATGAGATCATCGTTACCAACGTCGACCACGAAGCGAACATCGGTGCTTGGCGCCGCTTAGAGTCGCTCGGCTTGGTCATTCGCGAATGGCAGCTGGACGACCCGAGCGATCCATTGACAGTAGCGACGCTGGCGCCGCTCCTGTCCGAGCGAACCCGACTCGTCGCTTTCACGCATGCTAGTAACATTTTGGGTAATGTCACACCGATCGCAGCGCTCTGCGCGATGGTTCGCGACGCTGGCGCGTTGTCGGTAGTCGATGGTGTTGGCTTCGCACCTCATCGGGCACTCGACGTAGCTGCGTGGGGCGCCGACTTTTACGTCTTTAGCCTTTACAAAGTGTTCGGGCCACACAACGCGGTTCTGTATGGCGCCCCGTCCGCTTGGCCGCAGGCAGGCAATATCAGCCATAGCTTTCATCGTGATGCACCCCCTTCTGTTCGGCTCGCACCCGGCGCGTTTCCCTACGAACTGGCGGCCGGGACAAGCGGTGTCGTTAGCTATCTGGCGGAACTCGCAGAGCGACTTCGAGCGCCATCACGGTTAGCGACATGGCAAGCTTTGCAGCGCCATGAGGACCGTCTCACCACCATCGTGCTCAATGCGCTGGGCGCGATGCACGATGTGCATGTTATCGGTACCGACAACAGTACCGCTGAACGCCTGCCGATTATTAGCTTCACGGTTCGGGGCCGTTCATCCCAGCACGTGTCGCAAGCATTGATCGATGCGGGCTTTGCCGTTCGCCACGGCCATTTTTACGCGCCGCGACTTCTGCGGGCGTTGGCCATCGAACCTGACGACGGTGTCGTACGCCTGTCGTTGGCGCACTACAACAGCGTCGCGCAGTGTGAACGATTCGTTGCGGCACTCGATACGGTGGTATCGCGTTGAACACGAACGCCGGCGGATCGAGCGAGGGCCGTGCCAGCAAGTCTGCGGCCAAGCGCGAGGCCAAAGCGATCGAAGAGCTCGCGCAGTGGTTAATCGACCTACCCATCGAGCGCCGTCGCGCACTGCCGATCGACCCAGCCCTGATTGATCACGCCGAATTTGCAGCAACCCGTTCGAAAGGTGCCGCGCGCCGCGAACGCCTTAGCATCGCGAAACGTCTTCGAAAGGATGTCGATGCGGTCGCCATTCTGGATACCGCACGCGCTGCGACACAACAACACAGCGCGTCAGAGCGCGCACAATTTCGTCAGGTAGAACAGCTGCGCGATCAGTTACTCGACGAGCGCAATGATGCCCGCGCACTGGTTCACGACGCGGGTTTCGATGAGGCCACCGCCGCCGCCGTTCTGAGCGCCGTCGATGCCTACCGACGAGCCGGCAGTGAACGCGATCGCAAACGCTTCGGCCGCGACGTATTTCGGCAAGTCCGCGATGCCATGGCGGATCAGCTTGGAGTGCGCGGCTGAGTGCCGGTAACATCACGCGGTATGAGTATTGAAGTCGGCGTCATTATGGGTTCGCAAAGCGACTGGCCAACGATGGCTGCGTGCAGCGAGACACTAAACACCCTTGAGATAGAACACGAAACGCGGATCGTCTCGGCGCACCGCACCCCCGACCTGCTGTTCGACTACTGCGCACAGGCGAGCGACCGTGGTTTAAAAATCATTATCGCCGGCGCTGGTGGTGCCGCCCATTTGCCCGGCATGGCAGCTGCGAAAACGGCTCTCCCGGTACTCGGCGTGCCGATTCAATCGAAAACCCTGAACGGGGTTGATTCGTTGCTGTCGATCGTCCAAATGCCCGCCGGTGTGCCGGTGGGCACCCTCGCTATTGGCCGCTCAGGCGCCGTGAACGCCGCCCTTCTGGCGGCGGCCATGTTGGCGACTAACAACACCGCTCTGGCCAAGCGACTCGCCGCCTGGCGCGCCGCCCAAACCGACCGCGTTCTCGCGAACCCGACACCGACGGAATAGGCGCAAATGACGAGCAGAATCGGTATCGTTGGCGGCGGTCAGTTGGGCCGCATGCTCGGTACTGCTGCGGTCCCGCTCAACCTGGCGACGGTGTTCTTGGACCCCTCACCCAGTGCGTGTGCGGCAGTTGTCGGTGATGCCGTCGTTGGTGAATTCAATGATCCAGCTGCCTTAGACGCGCTAGCGAAGCAGTGCGATGTCATTACCTACGAATTTGAAAACGTCGATGTCGCCGAGTTACGTCGTATTGCGAAGCGCGTCCCCATCGTGCCGTGTATTGAGGCGGTCCGTATCAGCCAACAGCGCCATGTCGAGAAGGCTTTTTTCGAATCGCTTGGACTCAATGTCGCCCCGTGGGGCTTTGCAGAAACGGCGGCGGAGCTTCCTGGTGCCCTTGCACGCAGCGGTCTACCGGCAATTGTAAAGACCGATCGGCTCGGCTACGACGGGAAGGGCCAACGGCGCGTGCAGACCGACGCCGAGATTGCCGACGCATTCACAGCAATGGGCGAGGTTCCGGTCTGCGTCGAAGGCTGGGTCCCGTTCGACTACGAAGTCAGCATAATCGGCACGCGCGCCGTTGACGGTAGCGAGCTTGTCTACGCGCTCACCGAGAATCGGCATCGCGACGGTATCCTCGCGCAGTCGCGGACGCTCGGGGGACAAACCGCTATCGAGGCAGCGGCGCAACAAGCCTTTCAACGGACCGTTCGCCAGCTCGACTACGTCGGTACGCTGGCAATCGAGTTTTTCGTCGTTGGCAATGAACTGGTCGTTAACGAGTTTGCCCCGCGCGTTCACAACAGCGGCCATTGGACGCTCGATGGCGCCCAGACCAGTCAGTTTGCAAACCATATGCGCGCAGTGGCGGGGCTTCCATTGGGTGACCCGGCGCTCCGCGGCGCTGCGGGGATGCAGAACTTTATTGGTGCAATGCCGGATTCGGCGGCAGTCCTTGGCGTTCCTGGAACGGCGTTGCACGCCTACGGCAAAACATCGCGAGCCGGGCGTAAAGTCGGTCACGCCAATGTCGTGATGACGACCCCCGGTGATCGCGATAAGTCATTGGAAACGCTGGATTCAATGGCCCGCGATAGTGAGACGCAGCCCCTGTAGACCGCACCAACGATAGTGGTAAAGTGGAGAGCTTAGGGAGCGGTGCGATAATCGTCGCGACCGAGCAAAGATCAGCGAATGTCATACCTCGAGCACTTCAATCTGGCAGAAGCACCGTTCCGGCTTACACCGGATCCGGAGTTCGTCTATTGGAGCAAGCAGCACGCTAGAGCCAAGTCGTACATGGAGTCGACAATCTGGTTAGCCGACGGCTTCGTCGTCGTAACCGGCGAGATCGGCTCTGGTAAGACGACGATGTTGCAATCGTTTTTGGCCGAGCTTGAGGACGACGTCGTCTATGCGCTGATTTCACAAACACAACTGTCAGCGACGCAATTCTTGCAGGCAATTCTGGTCGAATTCGGCTTTAAACCGTTCGATAAACAGAAGCCTGAGCTGCTCGATATGCTCAATACGTTCCTGATAGAGCAATACGCTGCCGGGCGCAAAGTCATGATGATTGTCGACGAAGCGCAGAATTTATCGCTGAAGGTTCTCGAAGAGATTCGACTGATCAGCGGTATCGAGACACATAAAGAAAAAGTCTTGCGTATTATCCTGGCCGGCCAACCGGAACTCCGTGACAAGATCGCGTCACCGAAACTCAAGCAGCTAACCCAGCGCGTGCGATTACGGTTCCACTTAGGCCCGTTGTCGAAGCGCGAGCACACCGAGTACATACAGCACCGTATCAAAGTCGCCGGTGGCGATGCGGAGTCTTTGTTTACAGCCGAAGCCATCGAAGAGATATTTCGGCATTCCGGTGGCGTGCCACGGCTCACCAATACGCTGTGCGACACAGCGTTATTAGTCGCATTCGCAGACGAAAAAACACAAATCGACGCCGATATCATTACCGCGGCGATCGCTGAACTCGATTGGGAAGAACCAGCTGCCGACGTACCGAAGGCCGTCAGTACGAACGTCGATACGGGTTCAACCGGTAACGTCTTATTCGGCAAACTCGACGTGTTACACGACGGCAAACTCATCGCTACACAACACTTCGGTGCTGGCCGGATTGTCATTGGCAGAACACCTGACAACGACGTACGCCTCGATAGCAAGTTTGTCAGCCGGCATCACGCGCAAGTTGTTTCGACCTTGCAGTCCTGTGTACTCGAGGACCTCAACAGCACGAATGGGTTATTCCTGGGTGGCAAGCGCATCAAGAAACGCGCGCTACAAGACGGTGACATCATTACAATCGGTAAGCACGAACTCAAATTCTCAGACTTGCGCGATGTACCCACCGAAGAGGCATCGAGCGAAGAATACGCCGCGAAAGATCGTATCGCGTAAGCGCCGGAGCACAGCGGTGACGTTGAGTCTTAGTCGAGTTCGGCCGGGTCTGCCGTTTGGTAGCTGCGCCGAAAATCACGCCGTCGCAACCACACCACCAGGCCCGCTATGAGACAGGCCGCCCCGATACCGACACAGAGAAGTGGCCAGAACGAGTAGTCGAGAAAAGCCGACGCAGCGAGTGCCAGAAGCCCAGCTGCAAAGTAGAAATACGGAATACTTTCGTAGACGGGTTTCGACAACCACATGGCCAGCGCCCTCGTCCCTTATCGTTTTTTTGATCATACCGCAGTGCTGCGGTGATGACATCGTCGATCAGGACTTACGCTTCGCTGGGTCGTGAATCTTAGCCATTTTGCTGCCGAGCTCAGGCACCCAGTTTTCGCGAACTTCGAACACGTGCGTTAGGCCACGCTCGTGTTTTGCCGGCTGCTTACGCTCCGCGACAATTTTGCAAAGTGGCGCTCGTTCGGGCTTGTCGTACCCAGGCATACCAGCACGCTCAGTCGCGATCGCGGCGAAATAAGTTAAGCAAACGCCGGCCGAGCGATTCGTCGAAACCATCGACGTCAAAGTCGGTCTCACGTGAGTTTTGCTTGGTACGACGTAGTTCTTCTGCAAATTGCAGAGCGGCGGGGTCGAGATCGTAATCGGTAGCGCCGGGATCGAAACTCATGTTGGCTCCTCCACTTGAGCGAAGACAACGATAGCGCACGATCTAACTTAAGGCAGTGACGGCAATCACAGGCCGCCAATTTACTGACGTATTAAGTAAACCTAAGACGCCGTACCACCCACGGTGAGTTCATCAATTTTTAGACTAGGTTGCCCAACACCTACCGGCACGGACTGGCCATCTTTGCCGCACACGCCCACGCCACTGTCGAGTTTCATGTCATTGCCTACCATACTAATGCGAGTCATCACGTCAGGGCCATTGCCGATCAGCGTGGCGCCTTTTACCGGTGTCGTAATTTTACCGCCCTCAATCAAGTAAGCCTCGCTGGCAGAAAAAACGAATTTACCCGACGTTATGTCGACTTGGCCGCCACCAAAGTTCGGCGCGTAAATACCTTCATCAACCGACTCGATAATCTCGGCCGGATCGTGCGGGCCCGCCAACATATACGTATTCGTCATACGCGGCATAGGTAAATGGGCGTAAGACTCGCGGCGACCATTACCGGTCGTCTGGGCGCCGCTCAGCCGTGCGTTGCGCTTATCTTGCATGTAGCCGCGCAAGATCCCGTTCTCAATCAGTACGGTTCGTTCGGTGGGTGTTCCTTCGTCGTCGACCGTCAGAGACCCGCGACGACCGGGGATCGTACCGTCATCGACAACCGTGCACAGCGAAGACGCTACTTGTTCACCGACGCGACCGCTGAAGGCTGACGTGCCTTTACGGTTGAAGTCGCCTTCTAATCCGTGACCGACGGCTTCATGGAGCAAAACACCGGGCCAGCCTGGCCCAAGGACAACCGGCATAGTGCCGGCCGGGGCCGGTTTCGCCTCCAGCTGCACGAGTGCCTGACGTAGCGCTTCACTCGCGTAGTCTTTCGCGTTGGTTGTATCGGCGAAGTAATCGAGCGAGCTGCGACTGCCACCGCCCGCGTAGCCTTGTTCGCGCCGCCCGTGTTCCTCAACGATCACGCTCGCATTGAGCCTGACCAAAGGCCGAACGTCGGCCGCCAGCGTCCCATCACTGGCGGCGATCAAACAAACATCTCGGTGCGCGACTAAGCTCAGCACTACTTCACGAACCCGAGGATCACGCTCGCGCAAGAACGTGTCGAGCTCGCGGAGCAAATCGATCTTGTTTTGATCGGGCCAGCTAACCAGCGGGTTAACGGCCGGATACAACGGCGACGCCTGACGCCCGGTCAGTACCGGGACTTGACCATCGCTGCCGGCGCGAACGATGGCCCTTGCCGCGTCAGCGGCACGCGCCAACGCCGGCCTCGCAATATCATCCGAATACGCGAAACCGGTTTTCTCGCCGCTCATGGCGCGAACACCAACACCGTGTTCTTCCGTAAACGTCGCGTCTTTTACCGCGCCATCCTCGAGCACCCACGATTCGAGTGTCGAGTGTTGAAAGAACGCATCAGCATTGTCGATGTGCCCTGTCATCAGCGTTCCCAGTAAGCGCTCGATATCGGTCGGGTCAAGATCGCCCGGCGCTAGCAATTGGTTGCTGGCTAACGCCAGTACATCATTGTGTTCTGCCACGTCTTCACTCACTGCGCAGGTTGAATACAGTCGGCGAGCTGACTCGTTGCATAAAATCGCTCTACCGTTGTCCGCTCGATGCTTGGGTCGTCCCAACTACCATTGATTTGGTAGTAAGCCTGACCAAGCCCTTGGAGCGGTTTCTTAAAAATTCTTGAGATCACCAACATTGCTGCCGCCACTTGCGGGCCGCCGACGACGGCGCCGACAGCCGGCAGTGTATTGCCAACATTGGCGTTGACGACGACCGTTTGATTATAGTCGCGCCGACTGAGGCTCGCGCGCCCGATCAACGCGATGTCCGCCGACGGTGCTCGTAATGATAAGTTACAGGTAAAGGCATCACCGTTAACGATTCGATAATCGGCCGTAATCTCACTGAACGTCAGCCCCTTGGAGAAAACATCACGAAAATCGAGCGACAGGCGCCGCGGAATCTCAACAACACTCATTAATCCCAGTACGCGCCCCGCCCCTGGATCAATTTCATCGAGCCGGCCGTCCGCCACCCTGACGGAGAACTCCCCATCCAACACGTCGAAGAACTCTGCTCGCGGCGCACCGTCCCAGGACACGTCGATACTCGCGGTTGCGCTCTCGGCAATGATGCCAATATCAAGGTCCAATGCCGCTGCCGTTTGCGCCGTATCGTTGCTGGCCACTTCGATCGCGAGACGAGTTTTTTGTTCGCCCCCTTCCGTAACAAGCCACTCGCCGGCCCCTTGCGCCGAAAAGCTCGCTGCTTCGGTCGCGAGCGTTGTCACCGACAAGCCGGCATCGATTGGGACAACTTCAGCGCGTAACGATCCATACGATTGTTCACCTAATCGGAAATCGTCGGCATTGATAGAAATCGGAGGTACGTCCCGAGGATCACCGCTATCGGTGCTGTCCGGGTCCGCCTCTACAAGGTGCAACCGGCGCATCCGCAAGGATATCGGGTCACCACCATCAAGATCGACCGGCACAAAGATGGCTCCATCTGCCGTCGGTGCGTTCAGCTGTACGAGCCATTCGCTCGCGTTACGGGCAACATCGACCTTCGCGTCGGCGATTCGCTGGCCGTAGGCGAACAACGAGTCCGTTTCAAACCGGATTCCGCGCAGCACCGGCTCACTCTCGGGCGGCAGCTCAAGCTGACGCACGAACGCCAGCGATTCGTCCAAGCGAACCGTGTCGATCTGGCCGCCAATCCACAAGCCGCTATCGGCACCAAAGTTTGGAATGGCTTGGCCGGCCGTGATCAATCCACTGTCCACTTTAAAGCCATCATCGGTCGTCGCGTCGATAGCGAAACGGCCGGCACCGTCGATGCGTCCCTCCAAGCGCAGTTGCCCCTCGTCAGGGAACAAAACCTCGAAATGCGACGGACGGCGTACATCGACGGTCTGACCCAATGGATACGGTGCGTCGATTGCCAATCCGTTGAGATCGGAATCGACGAAAATCGCCAACCCGCGCTGATCGCTGTCTTTCGCAGGAAAACGAATCGTCGCGTGGTAGGTCGTTGCCCCGTCGAGAAGCTTCAGAGCCGGTAGCGGTATTTCTGCCCGCATACCCTCGGCGGTGAGATCGCCGTCAACGATAGCGAGCGCCGCGAGGCCCGCTTCCGGATCACCGCGTAGCAGCTCGATCTGAACTTCCGATCCGAGTATGACTCCGCTTAACTCCTCCGAACTCAGATCGCTGCGGGTCAATCGGACGAGTCCATTCAGATTGGTAACCTGCTGTTCGAGCGGTGCGACCGTCAACGACACGTCAGCAGCCGTCAATTCGGCATCGAGCGTCCAGTCGTTCTTGGTCTTGATCGGATACGTCGTCTCAATCGTGTAGTCGATGCGGCCCGCACCGCTAATACGTTCAATCGAGTCTCCGAAGATCTTGCGGATGGGGCTCTCACGAATTAACGCCAATCCGTCACTAACACGACTACTGGAACTCGCTTTTAACGTGAGCAGACCTTTCGAGACATCGGCGATCTCGACGCGAACGTTGTTGGCTTGGTTCCCAAGAACCTCACCACGATTCTTGGTCGAGCGTAACTGCAGGCCATTCATCTCAACGCGCGCATTTTGAACTTTGGCGGCCGGCCAGTTACGGGCGAACTTGAGTGTCGTGTCGACAACATCCGCTTGTACCGTGAACTCACCGGACTTGTCTCGAAACGGGAACTGATTCAACTGACCGTCGAAACGCAACACACCATTTTCGAGCTGCCCGCTAACCAGCGCTAGATCGAACCAGCGCTGTAGCGGCTCGTCCATAACGCCCCGCGGCAGATACGAACGAGCAGCATTGATGTCCGCGACGCTGAACCGAGACGTGAGATCGAGATCGGCCGCGCCGGCTCCGGCGTCGGGGATGTTGAGTTCAACATCGCTAACGAAGTCGACAACGCCTGAGCGAAAGCGCAGTGCATTGCTGATCAACGTTAGGCCTTGGCTCGCCGCGTGCCAACTGACGTGACCGGCAATCTCATCGAAATTGATGGGCGCTGCAAAGATACGCGGATCCGTAATGGTCACGGCGGCCATGTCGAGTCCGAGACGACCACTGACTTTATCCATCGATAACTGCCCAGATACACCATCAACGCCCGGAAGACCAAAGATCGGTTGCCAACTCAATTGCGCAAAACGGGTTTCGATCGCGTACAGCAGGTCATCGCTGGACCAGCCCGCAAGCTCGACGGTCGTATCAAACAAATCGCCGCTAGGCGCGGCGCTGTCGATCCGCGAACGCCACTCCTCCGGCAACCAGTCGCTAAACGCGCGTAGATCATCGAATCGTAAATAGTTGATACGTAGCGCCAGCTCTTCGGTCGGCGCGCGGCCGATTCGAAGCTCGCCGACGGTACCTGGCCAAATCGAATCATCGACGGTTAGCTCATCGATATCGAAACCCACCACCATCGCTGTGTCACCGAACTCCCATTCCGCATGCCCGGTAACGGCAACAACGATGGGCGGACGGTCGTCTGGCAATGGCACGGCAACGTCGTTTAGCGAGACGTTGGCACTGGCGCTCATCGCCTCGCCGCCACCGCCGAAGTTGACCCACCATTCGACCGAGCCGGTGCCGGTCGCCGGAACCGGCCAAGAGGCTGGTAAGGTTCGTAGGTAGGCGCCAAAGTCGGTATCGACCGCTTGGATGAACAACGACCATGGCGCATCCGCCCCATCGCGATTTGCCTCAAGCGACAATGGCGCACCGGATTGACCAAGCAATTGCACCTCAGCTGTTACGTCACTGGACCCCCGGCGAGTGACAACTTGTAACTGCGGGATGACGAACCGTGACGCTTCGCGCCGCGCGCCAGGGTCGCGGTAACCTAGCTCCAAGTCCGTTAGGTCAAAACGCAACGAGTCGGGCGCTGCAGCCGCAGCTCCGGGCTCACCAAACAACGGTTGTGCGAGATCGGCTAACGAGCGATTGTTTAAAAGAATCGTTCCGCTCTCGTCGCGCCTTAGATCGAGCCGAACACGATCAAGGGCGAATCGGTTGATAACAACTTGTTGACGCCAGACCAGTTGCGTAACGCTTGCGCCTACGACCACCTCCTCGGCGGTCAACAAAACACTTGAATCGGTCGGGTCAGTGACGACTACCGCTCGTCCTATTAGCTCAGGTCCATACAAGCGCCACCGTGCATCGACGCTAGCGAACGCGACATCGAGCCCGACCGCTTCGCTAACACGTCGTTCAATCTCCTCTCGGTACTCTGGCAACTCAGGCACCAGCAGGCGAAACAAACCAACCGCGATCGCCAATAAAACGATCAACGCTGCGCCAATGTAGGCAAGCCATCGCGCGATGATTTTCAGAAAATTGGGCATGCGTTCAAATCAAGACGACGTCGAACTGATGCTGCTTATACAGCGATTCCGCTTGCAGTCTTATCGGCTTGCTGGTGATATCTTCCAACTCGGCCAGCGCTGCCGACTCGTCGTCCAAAAACAATTCAATAACGTCCTCGTGGGCCAGAATCAGCAGCTCATCAAAGGTAAATTGGCGGTGCTGACGAAGAATCTCACGGTAGATTTCGTAGCAAACCGTCTCTGCAGTTCGCACCGAACCACTACCCTTACAGGTTGGACAAGGCGTACACAGCACATGTTCCAAGCTCTCGCGGGTGCGCTTGCGGGTCATTTCGACGAGACCGAGATTCGAAACGGGCAGTATTTGGTAACGGGCATGATCTTGGGCCATCGAGCGATCCAATAACGCCATGACCTGCTCGCGATGCTCGGCATCCACCATGTCGATGAAGTCGATAATGATGATGCCGCCAAGGTTGCGCAGACGTAACTGACGCGCAATAGCGACGGCCGCCTCTAGATTCGTACGATAAATCGTATCCTCCAGGTTACGCGTGCCGACGAAGCCGCCGGTATTAACATCGATGGTCGTCATCGCCTCGGTCTGATCGACGACGATATGACCACCTGACTTCAGTTCGACACGTCGCTGCAACGCCTTCGAAATCTCGTCCTCGACACCGTACAGGTCAAAGATCGGTCGCCGACTTTGATAATGCTCGATGATCGGCTCCATATCCGGCAAAAACATGGACGCAAATTTCTTCATGCGTACGAATGCCGAATCGGAATCGACACGAATACGCTCGATATCGGCACTGACCAAGTCACGCAACACGCGAACCGTCAGAGGCAAGTCATCGTGCACCAAACGCGGTACGGCGCCGCCTTCCGCGTCCCGGCAGATCACCTCCCAAAGACGCGTCAAAAACATCATGTCGGCATTCAGGGCCTCGAGCGGCGCACCCTCGGCGGCCGTACGGACGATGAAGCCATGCGCGCAGTCGGCGGGCAGCAATAGCTCCATCGTGCTGCGCAGACGCTCGCGCTCCTCAATATCGTCAATCCGCGATGACACCCCGAGCGTTGGCTTATCGGGCATCATGACCAAATAGCGCGACGGCAATGTGACAGACGTTGTCAATCGAGCGCCCTTGGTGCCGAGAGGATCTTTTACGACCTGCACCAGAACGGGACTTCCCTCGCTGACCAATGAACGAATATCGACTGGGCCGTTGCCGTTGATAGGCGGTGTCGTTTCACCATCGAGATTGGCCATGATGTCGGACGCGTGCAAAAAACCGGTCCGCTCCAGGCCAATGTCAATAAACGCCGCTTGCATACCTGGCAGCACGCGCGAGACTTTGCCTTTGTAGATATTGGACAAAAAGCCGCGGCGTGCCTCGCGCTCGATAAAAATCTCTTGCAACACACCGGATTCGAGCAAGGCCGCACGTGTTTCGCGCGGCGTTACATTGACCAGTAATTCTTCACCCACGTTCAACTCCCAACAACCACTCGGGCACGATGTCGATAGCGGCGAGCAGTGCCAATGTTTCCGAAACGGGCAATCCAACGATGCCCGTATAACTGCCGGTCATCGCCGTGACGAACGCACTGGCTTTACCTTGGATGGCGTAGCCGCCGGCCTTGTCGCGCGGCTCACCGGTCGCCCAGTAGCGACGCGCCTCCAGCAACGAGATTGACCGCAGCGTAACGGTACTCTCGACAAGCTCGGTCCGTGCATCGCTACCGCAAGTTACCGCCACGGCCGATAACACACGGTGCGTTTGGCCACTCAGCTGCAATAACATCTCAATAGCGCTGTTTTCGTCGTCTGGTTTACCAAAAATTTGTTCGCCAAGCGTGACCGTCGTATCCGCTCCCAATACCGCAATATCACCATCGGCAAGACGCTCGGCAACAGCGTAAGCCTTGCGTTTGGCCATTCGCACAACGTAGTCCTCTGGCACTTCGTCGACCCTACGGCTTTCATCGATATCAGCGGGCATTGCAACATGACCAACGCCAATACCATTCAGGATCTGGGTGCGGCGTGGTGAGGCCGATGCAAGTACGAGATTTCTCATCGGTTATCGCCTGCCTAAGCGCGGTGGTAGGGGTGACCATCGAGCAGCGTCTGTGCCCGATACAGCTGCTCAACCAGGAATACGCGCGCCATACCGTGCGGCAGCGTCATGGCCGACAACGACAATCCAAACCGTTCCGCTCGACATACGCTCTCGCTTAAGCCATCGGCGCCTCCGATTACGAAAACGATATCGTTGCCTTCACCTTGCCAACCGGAAACATGCGTCGCGAATTCTATGCTCGACAGTGACTTGCCCGTTTCACGCAGTGCGACCAGCCGCTCACCGCTTTTTACCGCGGCGAGTATTCGCTCGCCCTGATGTTCGCGTGATGCTGCTCGGCCCTTGCCGGCATCGATCTCATCGATTCGAAACCGCCACGCTCGCGGTAGCCGCTCAGCGTACGTTTTTACCGCGGTATTGACCCACTCCGGTTGGCGCGCACCGACGGCGAGAACTCGTATATGCATGCTGGCACGTGCTCGGCACTCGTCACGCGACTCGTGCTTAGTGCTCGTTCGCCGCGGGCAAGCCTTCGCCAAGACCCCAGAGTTTTTCCAAATTATAGAACTCGCGGACACGCGGCTGCATAACATGGACGATCACATCGCCGATATCCACGAGAACCCATTCGCCGCTATCGGCGCCTTCGATTCCAACCGCTTTCAGGTTGTGCTCGCGCAGGGTCTGTACAACGTGGTCGGCAATCGATTTCACGTGGCGGTCGGACGTTCCGCTCGAGACGATCATGTGATCGGCAATCGTCGTGATGTCGGTCACGTCTAGCGCGACAACGTCGCGTGCTTTGCGATCCGATAAGGCTTCTAGCACAACAGTTTTTACGTCGATCGGTGAATCCATGGAGTGGCTCAACAATGATTACCTCAGTGATTGGAATGGGAATAACAATGCGATTCGCGAATTCGATTGCGGACGGTTTCTGGCAATAGAAACCGTGGGTCGTTGCCGCTGCGAATCAAGTCGCGAATCTCCGTTGATGAAATCTCAAGCTGGGTGACGGGGTGTACAAATATTCGACCCGCATCGACCTCATGCAGTTCCGCAGCCTGGCGGGACCGCCGTGTTCGAAGTATCTCACCGAGCGGACCGCGATACGGTACCCGCCAGCCGGGCCGATGCGCGACGACGACATGCGCAAGTTCGAAAACTCGTTGCCAGCGATCCCACCGGGGTAAGCCGAGAAACGCATCCATGCCTAGGATTAAGCAAAACGCTACGTCCGGGTAATCGCCTCGCAACGACTCTAATGTATCCACTGAATACGACGGCCCATCGCGATGCAATTCACGGTCGTCGTGGACGAAGCCCGCATGACCGTCGAGTGCCAGTGCCACCAGTGCCGACCGCTCGGCAGCGGCGGCGACCGGTTGTGCACGATGCGGCGGCACACCGCAAGGCAAGAAGCGGACTTCATTCAGGCTTAAGGCTTTGAGCAATTCGTGCGCCGTTCGTAAGTGACCAAAATGGATCGGATCGAATGTGCCACCAAATACACCCATCATCGAGTCAGCCAACCGGTCCCCTCATGCCGCGCTCCTAATACCGGACTCAGCCGAACCCGCCAGCGCCACAACCAGGCCGGTGATGTGATCCCACGGGCCGGTCAACGTACGTCCTCGGGCAGCGCGATCAGCGAGCTCGGCGGCGATCAGCAGACGGCGCAACGATGCGACGCTGTGACGGCCGAGCGCCGCCCGCACAATGCCCTGGCGCGCGCCCCAGACACGCGCTTTGTTGATCGCGGTCGCTTGCTGAACGCCCGACTCCACCGCGTGCCGTATCCCGTAAAGGGAGCGAATCTCGCGCGTCAATGACCACAGCAACAACACCGGCTCGGCACCCTCGTGGCGTAGTGAGCGCAGGACCCGCAGGGCTTTGCGCGTGTGTCCGGCTAACGCTACGTCGGCGAGGCGAAATACACTGAATCGGGCGCTGTCGCCAACGCCGTCCGCAATCGCGTCGGCGTCGATGGCCCCGGCACCATGCTGTAACCAAAGCTTCTCGATCTCCTGATCAGCTGCTAGTAGGTTGCCTTCAACGCGCGCGCATAACGCCAACACGGCATCGCGCGCCGGCTCAAGGCCGCGAGCTCGCATTCGCGCCGCTACCCAACTCGGAAATTCATTATTGTCGATCGGCCACGTCTGCACATGGATCCCCGCCGTCTCGATGGCAGACACCCAGGCGGAACGAGCGGCGCCTTTGTCGAGCTTCGGGCACTGAATGAGCAAGACGGTGTCGGGCGGCAGACGGGCCGCGGCGCCACTAATGGCCTCGCTACCTTTTTTGCCGGGCTTTGCGCTTGGCAAGCGAAGCTCAACGAGGCGCTTGTCGCTGAACAACGATAGACCGCTCAGCTCGCCGTCGAGATCGGCCCAGTTGAAGCCACGATCGGCGCTGAGCAGTGTTCGCTCTAGATAGCCGGCCGCACGACATGCCGAGCGGATGGTATCGGCGGCCTCATTCGTAAGCAGGGTTTCGTCGCCGCTGACGAGATACACCGATCCCAGCTGTTCGGCTACGGTTGCAGCCAACTGATCGAGTCTCAGTTTCAACAGATCGCTATCGGGCGACGCATGCCCAGATAGTACCCAAGGTCGTGTTACTGAGCCAGCCCAGACCGCGAAAGGCTCTATATTCCATCGAGTTGCGCAAGCAGTATCGATTCGCCCTCAAGCAGAACGGGAATACCGTCCTGCACGCGGTAATAGAGTCGTTCGTCGGCCGTTATGAACCCGCCAACCAGCGGCTCGGCAACGACAGCACCGCTGCGTGTGGTGAGC
>JBCDIL010000032.1:0-39843 GCA_038749025.1 Pseudomonadota bacterium
CCGCTTCGAATCAAAATCTCACACTCCAGCGACATTAGAAACCGAATGATGTTCTGCTCGCTCGGTTTCAAAATCCTCGGGCTCGCGACTCGAGCCACGATATTGGCAGCTTTGATTTTTTCAACCGAGCGTCGATCGTCTCGGCGCCGAAACGGTCGAACAACGCTTGCAGACGCTGCTCACCGGTTTTGGCGGCCGCGACCTGCGCGTTGAAGTCGCCAACGGTGGACTCGCCGAAACGACTGTTACGCCGTAGCAAGTCGATCACATCGAGGCGCGGTACGCCGCGCTCGTACATCCGGGTCGGCCCCCAGCGAACGCCTTCTTGGTAAATCTCATACGAGTTGACTGGCGTGCCCGGGCTCATCGCACCAACGTCGAGCCAATGCGCCCGTGAGGCGGCGAAACCGACGCGCGTTCCTTGCCAAAAAATCGGCATGATCACGGTGGCATCGTTCAAATGCGTACCGGTCATGTACGAATCGTTCATGTAGAAGATGTCGCCTTCCTGGAAGTAGTCCCAACCGTGTTGTTCGGCGATTAACTTGACACAGATCTCGAGATTACCGAGGAACAAGGGCAGGCCAAGTGACTGGCCGAGCACTTCGCCATCCGCATCGATCAGTGCGACCGAGCAGTCCTTACCCTCGTAAATAACGGGTGTAAATGCGCTACGAATGAGCGTCGCATTCATATCCTGTGCAATCGAGACGAAAGCGTTACGGATAATCTCGGTCGTGATTTGGTCAACAGCCATCAGGAGGCCTCGCTGCGACGGATAACAAGACTGCCGTGGTCATCAATTGTCACTCTCCAATCGGGCGGAACGACGGTGGTAGCGCTTTGCTCTTCAATGATGACTGGACCGTCGGCCGTCCAGTCACGCGCTAGTTGCTCGCGGACGACGACCACGGTCGGTACCGCGGCGCCTGCGAAGACGGCCTGTCGGGTTGCGCTATCCCGGTTCGCGCCGGCTTCGCCCAGCTCTGCAGCACCCGCGTACTTATCGATCTCGCCGAACGCGGCGACTCGGAGGTTGACGAATTCCACCGGTGCCGCTTGGTTGCAATGGCCGTAACGGCGCTCGTGCGCGCGATGAAACTCAGCGACCATACCGGCGATGTTGCTATCGGCATCGGTATCGACATTGATCGTGTACTCCTGGCCGACATAACGCATATCCGCCGTGCGGCGCATGAACAGCCGATCAGCGGCGACACCTTGGTCGACTAGGGCGTTGCGGCCACTGGCCTCCAAGCCCTCGTATTGTGACTGGATATCAGCCAACTCAGCCGTGGCGACGGGCTTGAAGTAACTGGTCGTAACGTCGTGGCGCAGATTCGTCTGCAACATGCCCCAGGCTGACAATGTGCCGGGGAATGGCGGTACGACCACCTCGCCGATATCGAGTTCGTCAGCAAGAAAAACGGCCGCCATCGGGCCGGCACCGCCGAACGCGACCAGCGCGAATTCGCGCGGGTCCAGCCCCTGCGATACGGTGATGGTGCGCATTGCATCGGCCATGGCTGCGTTCGATATCGCGAGAATACCCTCGGCAAACGCAATCGGTTCCATTCCAGCTTCAGCAGCCAACGATTCAATTGCCGACTTCGCAGCTGCTTCATCAAGACTCATCGCGCCCGACAGTAGCGAGCTGACTCCTAGCCGGCCCAAGTAAAGGTTAGCGTCGGTAACAGTCGGCTGAGTACCACCGCGGCCGTAGCACGCAGGTCCTGGCTGTGACCCCGCGCTGTGGGGGCCGACGCGTACAGCCCCATTGTCGAGCCAGGCGATGGACCCGCCGCCAGTGCCGATGGTCTGGATATCGACAATCGACATCAGTAACGGCAATCCTTCGAGTTCGGTTTCGAGCGTCGTCGTGGCTTGACCATCGATAACAAGACTCAAATCGAACGACGTGCCACCCATGTCGACACAGAGCAGGTTTTTACGCCCAGACGACTCGGCCAGCGCCGTGCCTGCGATCGTTCCGCCGACAGGACCGGATAGCAGCGAGAACACCGGGCTACGGCTCGCATTGGTCGCGGTTGTTACGCCACCGTTCGATTGCATGATGTGTACGGTGGCTGGAACGCTGCGCTCACGCAGCTCCGCATCGAGATGAGCAAGGTACTTTTGCACCACCGGAGCGACGTAGGCATTCATTACGGCCGACGAGGCACGCTCGTACTCGCGCCACTCGCGGGCGATCTCATGCGACAACGAGATCGACACATCGGGTAGCGCGGCCGCTAGCACGTCACGCGCTTGCTGCTCGTGTTGCGGGTAGGCGTACGCGTGGAGAAAACAAACCGCCACGGCGCGAATGTTTTCTCGACGGACTTTTTCAATCACGGCATCGAGATCAGACTCGACGAGCGGCTCGGCTTCGGTACCGTCCCAAAGCAGCCGGCCACCGATCTCGTGGACGTCGTGGCGCGGCACGAGCTGCTGTGGTTTGCGGTAGTGCAGCTCGTAGAGCGTTTGCCGGTTGCCGCGTGCGATCGTGTAAGAATCGCCGACGCCGCGGGTCATCAGCAGTAAGACCCGCTCGCCTTTGCGCTCCAGAAACGCGTTGAGCCCAACGGTGGTTCCGTGCACAAAAAACTCGATCGATTCGATGTCGTCGACGACACTAGCGATACCGTTAACGACCCCCTTAGCGGGATTCTCAGGGGTCGTCGCCACCTTGCCGATAAACACGGACCCATCAGATGGCTCAACGACGATATCGGTAAACGTTCCACCGATATCGGCGGAGACACGGTACTTGGTCATGGTCAAACTTGTCCGTTAGCCGTCTGTGAATTATTCGAAGTTGTAGCGGAAGCGAATATTCCAGATTCTGCCCGGAGCGGCTGCCGAAAAACCACCAGCCACCCATTCGGAGTTGAACTCCTCGTCAGTCAGGTTGTAAACCTGACCGAGCAATGACCACTTATCGTCTACCGATTGAACGCCGACTCGAAAATTGATGAAATCCAGTGCATCGCGAGCGGTTGAGTTCGCTGTATCCCAGAATTGCTCACCGCGTCGCTCATAGTCGGTACGCACAAACAGTTCCATCGTGTCGGTAATTGGTTGCTCGTACTGGAACCCGAGGTTCAATGTATTCTCGGCTACATACGGCGCGTCGTTACCAACGGCGGTTGTATCAAGCGCATATGCATCGATTTCAGAATCAGTAAAGCCGTAGGCACCGTAGATGGTCAACGCATCATTGACCAGGTATTGCACATCCACTTCGCCGCCAAACAACGATACTTCATCGATAGTCGTAAGGATTTGCGCGCTAATCGCGCCGATGAATGAGAAGAACTGTTGGTTCTCCACATCGGTTGAGAACACCGCCGCGTTTAGCTGCAGGCGATCATCGAGGAACAGACTTTTGTAGCCAAGTTCAATCGATTCGGACTCTTCCGATTGCACAACATCGGAGACACCGATCAAACCGATACCAGCGGCCGCCGCGCCAACACCGTTCTGGTTGAACTGACCACTGCGAAAACCCTCGCCCCAGGTCAGATAAACGTTGCTGGTATCGGTCGGCTGATACCGGAATGTAACCTTCGGCTGCCACTTATCGAATGTCTCTTCGTTACGAGCACCGGGTTGACCCGCCGGAAACTGCAGCGGCGACACATCCTGCACCCGCTCTTCCTCGTCATAGCGAAGCGCCAGCGATAGGTCGAGTTGCTCAGTCAATTCGACATCGTAACTGCCGAAGAACGCGATACTTGTATTGTTGTTGTCATCGGCCAAGAACGACGTCGTGGGATTTCGCGGATCCGTCGTTGGCCGACCCTCGAGGCGAATAATGCCTTGGCCGGTATCGGTGCCGGTCGACAACGAGACAAACCGGTTCCAGTCGAGATAGTAGGCACCGACCTCCCAACGCGTTCTGTCACTTTCCACCGAATAACGCAGCTCTTGTTGAATCGCCTCAAGCTCGAAGAACCCAGTCTGTGTACCGTCGAAAAAGAAAACCGCCGGATCACTGCGCGCGTTGGTGTAAGGGAACTGATCTGAATCGGACCATTCCTCGATGTCGGTCCATGACGTTGTCGACACCAGCGTACCGGGCCCAATCTGCCATTCAAGTTTGGCGGCAAGATCGATCATGTCGCGCTCACCGAAATCGACGTTGTTGTCCCGCACGGGCAGTACATTGTTCGCATCGACCGGACCCGTATCGGTGCCAAAGCCTGTCGCCGTGATGTTGTCCGGACCGATATTGATGCCTTGGAACTGGAACCCGATACCCCGGCCTTTGTGGGCTTGGACTGACGCCCGCAAATCCGCCGAGAACGAATCACCGGGTTCGAAGATCAACCGCCCGCGGACGGTGGTGTCTTCGAAACGGTCTGCTTTTTCGCCGCGAGTGATGTTGTCTAGATAGCCTTCGCGATCGATGTAGTTTGCCGAGATCTGTCCAAACCAGCGATCCTCAACGAGCGCACCGCCGTAGCTGCCTTGAATCTGATACTCATCGCCGTTGCCAACGCCAAGCTGGACGTACCCGTATGAGTCATTCGTTGGGCGGCGGGTATTGATGACAATAGCGCCGCCGGTTGCATTGCGACCGTAGATCGCACCTTGCGGTCCTTTAACGACCTCGATGCTATCGATGTCGAAGAGCTCTTGACGAAACTGCAGCGTCGAGAACTGCAGAACCCCATCGACAATCGTTGCGACAGGCGACTCGCCGTTACGTACCTGAGTCACGCCGCGGATGCTGACGAAGTTGGTACCGATGCCCTGCGACGTTGCGATCGTCACATTCGGCGTGAGCTGGATCATGTCTTCAACGCGTTGGATGCCGGCGTCGCGGATCATTTCGGCGTTGAACACGGTAACGGCAAGCGGCGCCTCCAGCGCGCTCTCGTCGCGGCGCCGTGCCGTGACGACGATCTCATCGAGGCGACCAACGCTGTTATCGCCGGAAGTCTGGGCCCCTACAAGCGTTGGATCCAAACCGAAAACCACCATGGCCAGTGCTGGGACGTACCACTGCGTTTTGCTGCTCATCGCGACCCTCCCCGAAGTCAGAGCTCAGAGTTTTGACGCATTTGTTCAATGCGACAATTTTAGAGTACTTAAAATTTTTAGTAATTCAACTTTTTTGACTCCAGCGCTTGCGCCGCTATGATGGACGGCGCTCGTAGGGAGGAATACGCGTGTCTGCACCACAGAAACTCAATAGCGCCCAATCGGTGAAGCGCTCAATCGGCGGCTTGCTGAAAGCCCGTCGCCAAGAACTTGGGCTAACGCTGCAAGAATTGGCAAAGCGTGCAGACCTGTCCGCCGCCTTCATTTCGCAAGCCGAACGCGGCAAGGCGACACCGTCGATTGTGTCGCTCATTAACCTAGCAAAAGCATTGGAAACGGAGATCGGCTACTTCATAGAACCACCGGCCCCGACCAGCTTGGTGCGCCGCGGCGACGATCCGCAGTACATCGAGATTGACTCGCCGGTCACCTACGCCCGCCTAGATACCAACATCCGTAATCAGCGCATGAACGCTTTGTTGATGGAGATCCCGCCTGGAACACGCCTGCCAGTCGTTCGCCGCGCCGAAGGCGAGGACTTTTTTTACATATTGGAAGGTGAGGTCCAACAGAGCATCGGCGGCGAGACGTTTACGCTACGCAAAGGCGACAGCGCCCACTACAACACGCAGGTCGACCATGATGTGGTCAACAACTCGGACCAAGTCGCGGTAACGTTGTGGGTGGGGACACCAATCATTTTTCCGCAAAACAACGACTGAGACATTAGTCGGTGCCCCGCCTCGCCATCAGCCTGGCAATCGGCCGCTTCGATGTCGAACTCGACGCCTCGCGGGCACCGCAAACCTGCGCTTACTTCGCCGACTTGGCGCGTGCGGGCGAGCTCGCGAAAGGCTCTGTTTTCCGCATAACCGATGATACGAATCAGCGCGAACGTGACGTGCCGATACACGTTGTGCAATTCGGGCTTACTAACGCAATGGCTGCACCGCGCATGGCCGTAGCACACGAAGCGACTAATGAGACCGGCCTCCATCATAGCCGCTGGGCCGTATCGGCGGCGCGCTTTGACGCGGGCCACCTCTACGGCAGTTTTTTCGTCTGCTTACGCGATGAACCGGCACTCGATTACGGCGGTAGACGGCAGCCCGATGGTCTGGGTTTTGCCGTGTTCGGTCATGTCGTTGCGGGGTTCGACACGATTCGGGCGCTACATCGCGTCGCCGGACCGAGCGAAATGCTGGAACACCCTATTCCCGTTACTGATGCCCAGTTAACCAAGAGCGCCTCTTATGACCCCATCGACTCCGACCACCGTGAGTAGCACCGACACACTGAGCGTTGGCGATTGGTTTTCCGTGTTACCGGTGACACGCGCGCAAGTGCTAGCGGGCTTTGCGCTGTTTATCGCCTTTGTCATCGAGTCATGGGAGATGATGATTATCATCTTCTCGAGCGGCGCTATTTCCAGTGAGTTTGCGCTCGACGCCCAGGCGACAGGATCACTGATCGGCGCGATGTTTTTAGGCATGATCCCCGGTGCGCTGCTGTGGGGTCAATTGACGGGCCGCTTTGGCCGTAAAAAAACCCTTTTGATCAGTCTCGCGTTGTACCCGCTTTTCCCCGTATTGAGTGCACTGGCACCGTCGTTTGAAACACTGTGGGCGATTCGATTCGCGGGCGGCATCGTGCTGGCCGGTCCACTGGTGATTACGTTTCCGTATTTCGTCGAATTGGTGCCGGTACGTCATCGCGGCCCAGCCACCGTGTGCCTATCGGCGGGCTGGCCCGTTGGACTGTTGGTCGCGGTCGGTGTAACGACGCTGTTTGCCGATTCAGGCTGGCGCGTAACGATCGGCTTTAGCGCGGTGGTTGGTTTGTGGGCACTAGTGATATTGAAGTGCGTTCCGGAATCGCCCTACTGGCTGGCCGAACGCGGTGAGCTCGCGCGCGCCAAGCAAGCTCTGCAAAGATTGAGTGCCGGTCAAGTCAACATCGGCGCTATTGCAGCACCGACCACTAGCGACGAGACGATTGCATTTTCGCGCATATTCACCGGCTCTCGATTGCGACTGACGATCGTACAGACCGTCATCAACTTCTGTTTCTCGTGGGGCTATTGGGGTATGGCTTCGTGGATGCCAGCCCTACTCGCCGAGCGCGGGCTTAGCGCGCCGCAAGGGCTTGGCTTTATCGCACTGTCGGCACTCTTTATGTTCCCGGGTTATCTGTCGGCGAGTTACCTCACGGCAAAGCTGGGCCGAAAAGGAGTGATGCTGACGTACGTTTTCTGCGCCGCCGTCGCCGGCTTCGGTTTCGCGTATTCAGGATCGCTAGCGGAAATGTACGCGTGGAATTTCGCTCTGTCGTTCTTCAGTCTCGGCGCTTGGGGCGTCTGGAATACCTGGCTCGGCGAGATTTACGACACGCGAGCGCGCGGCGCGGGTACGGCCTGGGGCGTATCGGCGCAGCGGGTCGCCAATGCTATTGCGCCGGTTGCCATCGGCTCGATGATGGCCACCAACGACTTCTTCACGACGGTTGCGTTCATTTCGCTGTTTCTTGCCGTCACGTTCGTCGCAGCCACCCTGCTGCCAGAAACCGAAGGCAAAGCGCTAGCCTAGTCGTTGCCCGCGGCACCCGCTTGCGCTTTCTTGCGGTCTTGGTCGTACGCCGTCGGCACAACGCCGGTGCCCTCTAAGACGGTGAAGCGTAAAGCGACGGCGGCGAGTCCGAGTACCAAAATCGCCCCCGCCTCGAAAAGAATCGCAGCGGGCTCCATCTCTTTACTCTGCAACACGACCAGTCGCGCTAACGCCGTTATGGCAATGAATATTGGGTAGAGCACGGGAATAACATGACTTCGGTAAAAAATACCGACCATCGAAATGACTTCGGTGTAGAGGAATAGCAGCAGAATATCGGCGATATCGAAGGTCCGATTCTGCCAAACGGTATAGAGCTCGATCCCGACAGCACCAACGGTAAGCATGACGATCAGAATGAGGATCGATTTTTCGATCCGGACAATGAAATCAGAAATTCCCATGCTAACGACCTCGGCGGTGTTGGTTGCAGTGTGACACGTCGTCCGCACAGATTCGATTGTCGGTCCCGATACGAATAATCGTCGCCTAAGCGCTCACTCGAGCTCCCTTTCTTGCTCAATGCCCGCATCGATACGGCGTAATACCATCGGCAGTAGTGGGTTTGGGAAGCGCCGTGCCAGCGTGACGGCATGGAACGTTTCGGTGATACCCGGTAGCTCAGCGAGCTCAACAACCATCCCGGCGTCAAGTTCGTCTTGGACAACAATCGATGGCACCACCGCTAACCCGAAGTCCGCGCGAACCATCAAACGGAGTAGCGCCATGTCATCGATCTCAGCGCGAATCGCGGGTACGACCCCCAAACGTTCACACAATGCATCAAAGGCGATCCGTATCGCGTTCTCGACGGTCGGTACAACGATAGGATGCTCGGCCAACAGTTTTTTCAATGAGCGTTTCTTGCCGACGCGTCCGGGGTAACCAATGAGGCTGATAGAGTGTTTGTCGATCGTGTGCAGCAGCCACGGCCGACCCCGATCACGCTGTGGCGGGATATTGGTCAGAACAACATCAAGCTCTTGGCTCTGCAGGCTTTCGAGCAAGCTTTCCTGACTGTCTGATCGCACCACGACGAGCACGTCATCTTGCTCGAACAACGGTCCAAGAAACACTTTTTGAAAGTTTCGCGACAACGTCGTGATGGCACCAACTCGAAGAATACGACGGGCGGTGTTGTCACCCCCGCGCAGTGTTGTGACAAGTTCATCGCTGACACCGAAGATGCGATCCGCGTATTCAAGCGCGATTCTTCCGGCCTCAGTTAAGACAAGGTTCTTGCCCTGGCGATCGAACAGTGACTGATCAAACCACCCTTCGAGTTGTCGAATCTGGACCGACAAGGCGGACTGGGACACGTGCAGCTGCTCGGCGGCCCGAGTCAGGTTACCGGTATGCGCGACGGCCCAGAAATATCGTAAGTGCTTGAAATTAAGCACGTTCGGTTCCTTGTTTAATTTAAATATATCGATATCTTGGGTTTATTGTAATTTATTTAACGAAAAGATTCCGCTAGCGTCAGTAGTCCCCTGGCAAAACGGGTATCGACGGTGCGTTTCGAGACACTTCTCGCTCTAACGCCGGTCGCGATGGTAATCGCGTTTCTGATCGCGGCTCTGGCATCGGCACGCACGACACCGCGGCGTGCTGGCGCTTTGTCGGCGAACGCCGGCGTGCTCGGTGTCGTCGGAGCGGTGCTTATGCTCAGCCTTTATGTCGTTGCCGGTGCGCAGTCATTCGCCATCTTGCCAAAAGGCTGGTTTGCGTTCGGTACGCGCATCGACGCGCTCAGTGTCATCGCGCTATCGGTCGTGGTCGGCATTGGCTTGGTCGTTATCCGCTTCAGTCGCGCCTATCTCGATGGCAACCCTCGGCAGCACCTGTTCTTCGCTTGGCTAAATGCAACGCTTGCCGCCGTCGTCTTGCTGGTCACTGCCGGCACACTGCTACAGCTCACGGTCGGCTGGATACTCACTAGTCTCGCGTTACATCAATTGCTGGTGTTCTTCCCGGAACGGCGCCGCGCTGTTAGCGCCGCCAGAAAGAAGTTTGTGTTCGCTCGATTCAGCGATGTCGCGCTAGTCGGGGCGGCTGTCCTCTTATGGCAGCACTATGGAACCGCGGACCTCGGCGAGTTAGCAGCCGCAATTCGCGCGACTGGGCCGAGCGCAAGCGTCGTCGCGGCGGCGGTCTTTCTGAGCGTCGCTGCCATGCTCAAGTGCGCACAGTTCCCAACGCATGGCTGGTTAACAGAGGTCATGGATACCCCCACACCGGTATCGGCGCTGTTGCATGCCGGTATCGTCAACGGCGGCGGATTTCTGTTGATTCGATTCGCGGATGTCATCGTGACCAGTCCGGCCGCGATGGCAACGTTGATCATTGTCGGCGCTATGTCGGCGTCATTAGCGTCACTATCGATGCTGACCCAAACGAACGTGAAAGCGAGCCTCAGTTACTCGACGGTTAGCCAAATGGGTTTCATGCTGATGCAGTGCGGACTGGGCGCATTCTCTACCGCCGCGGTTCATTTGGTAGCGCACTCGCTTTACAAAGGCCACAGTTTTCTCGCCTCGGGTAACGCCGTCGACAACGTGCAAGCGTGGCGATTGGCGGGTCTTTCTACCCGCCCAATACCGGGTTGGGTTATCGCTGGTGCACTGGTAACCGCAGCGGTGATCTACGTCGGCATGGCCTACGCCGCCCACACGTTCATCGGCTTACCGTTCGCCGTGCTGGCGCTTGGCTTCGTCTACGTCTTCGGGCTTTGTGTTTTCCTCGTGCACGGCGCGACCAATCAAGCGGTGTTCATGCGCGTTTTACCGGCCGCCTTGGGGGCAACGATCGCTTACCTGGGCTTGCAATGGACCGCACTGCAGTTTTTCGCGGGCACCATTCCACCCGCTCCAGCAATGACACCCACCATGCTGACTCTCACCATCGCTATCGTTGTGTTGTTCGCATCGGTCGCGTGGCTACAACTCGTCGTCCCGAAAAGCCAGCGCGCCTGGGCTACCTCTTTGTACCTAGCGGCGCGCAATGGCTTTTACATCAACCATTACCTCAGCCGAATGACAGGAGTATTTAAACGTGTCACGCCGTCCGCTTGAAACACCGGAGAACACCAACAATGTAGTTCGTTGGCCGAGTGTCGATCCGTCGGTAAGCGGGACGTTCCGAGCGCCGAAAAACATCGAAACGCTCGCTGCGGCTGAACGCGCGGCAAACCGTGTGGCGCCATTGTGGCCGCTCGATCGTTTTGTCGCGGTCAATCCTTTCATTGGCCTCACCGAGCAACGCTTTGAAGATGCTGTCCTAGAATTAGCACGGCGCGGTCAAGGCGACTTACTGATGCCCGCCGAGTTTTATATTGGCCAGCTTGAGTCCCGCGAGATCAGCAACGACGATCTCAATGAGGCTGCCACGCTCAACGGTTTCGCGGGCTGGACTGGCGACCGCTCGGTGTTGGTCGAAAAACTCGAAGCGAATGTTGCTGTTGCCAGTGCGACGGTGCCTACCTTTGCCGCCTCACTGCGAACGGCGGATAACCTTGACGCCACAGCGCTTACGATCGAACAAATCTCTGAGTTCGCGGGTGCTTACTTCGACGAAGGACAAGCTCGGTGGGCCGCGCCCTGGCGCGACCAACCGCTGTACTGTGCGTGGCGCGCCGAAGCGGTCGTTAACAGTACCCCTGAAATCTACGGTGTTGCCAAATGGCGGCGTATCGCTTGTGCCTTACCGAGTTCGTCGGCGGAATTGATCACTATCGCCGTGCACGAGCTGGATATCGATGTAGACGACCTCGACGTTTACTTCGACCGGTTGCTAGCCGATATCAGCGGTTGGGCCGGGCATGCGCGCTACCTCGACTGGCACAACGACTCACCAAAACACGTTGTCGAGCTTCTGGCCGTGCGGCTGGCGTGGGAGCTGGTATTGCACCGAGTATTCGGCTCAACGGCCGTGCACCGCGAATGGCTTGCGCAACGGCGCCTGTTTAGTGAGGCTCCAACAACAGTGGCGGCCGAAGCGGTTGCACTTCGCTACTTCGCCCATACCGCGTGGGAAATCGCCCGGCGCCGTACGATGCTGAACGCATCGGCCGGTCGATTGCGGCTGCGCACACCCGAGCGCATCACGTCGCTGGCCGAGCGCCGCCCCGACATCCAGGCCGTGTTCAGTTTCGATGTTCGGTCCGAGCGCATGCGCCGCGCGCTCGAGCTCATTGACGATGGCATCAGTACGTATGGATGCGCGGGCTTTTTTGGCATACCCCTCGAAGTGTTGTCGGCCGATGATGCGACATCGAGTTCTCGGTGCCCAGTTCTGATTGAACCGCAATTCACCGTGCGTGAAGCTAGCGCTGATCGTGATGAAGCGGAGAAACTTCGCCAGCGCCGATTGGTCGGCGGAGCCTGGCAGAGTTTCCATGCGGCTGCGGTGGCGTCATTCACGTACGTGGAGTCATTGGGCTTTAGTTATCTGTACCGCCTTATTCGTGACAGCTTCGGAAACGCGCCGGGCAGAAACCCCAGCGCTGAAGCGCCCGAGGTGATCGAAGACTCACTGCTAGGTACAAGCGCCGTCGGTATCGGCATCGACGAACGTGTTGAACTCGCGAAAGCGGCGCTGCAAGGCATGTCTCTCACGAAACAGTTCGCCGACGTTGTCGTACTCGTAGGTCACGGCTCCAGCAGTGCAAATAACCCGTATGCGTCGCGGTTCAACTGCGCCGCCTGCGGCGGTCATACAGGCGATACCAATGCCCGCGTGGCGGCGGCAATTTTGAATGACCCAGAAGTACGCGCATTGCTGAACGATGAGGGAATTGCGATTCCGGTCCGAACCCGGTTTATCGCTGGTATCCACGACACGACGACCGATGCGGTTAGGCTGTTTGGTGCTAACGAGCTCGATGCCTTCCACGCGCCCCTGCTCGAACGACTGGAGTGCGCTTTGCTCGCAGCGGCAACGACGGTACGCCGCGCCCGCGCAGCCGACTATCGACTCCACGAGGAGATTTGCGAAACAGACCTCGTTAAACGCAGTAGAGATTGGTCTGAAGTACGACCTGAGTGGGGCTTGGCAGGTTGCCACTCGTTTATTGCCGCACCCCGCTCGCGTACACGGCAAACCGATTTGCACGGTCGGAGTTTCCTGCATTCCTATGACTGGAAGCAGGATGGGTCATTCGATGTTCTCGAATCGATTCTGACTGGACCGTTGGTTGTCGCGAGTTGGATCAGCCTGCAGTACTTTGCATCGACGGTTGACAACGCACGCTACGGGAGCGGCGACAAAACGCTGCACAACATCGTAGGCGGCATCGGTGTCTTGGAAGGAACGGGTGGCGACCTGCAAGTTGGTCTGCCGTGGCAGGCCATCCATGACGGTGACCAACTACTGCATGAACCTCTCCGACTGAACGCATTGATCGCCGCACCCGCCGAGGCGATCACCGGCATTCTGATGAAGCATGAGGGCGTACGCCAACTGGTCGACAACGGATGGGTACATATGTATGCCCTGCAAGATGACGGTCGAGCGCGCCGCTATCTTGGGGACTATCAGTGGAGTCCTGCTCTCGAAGGACCCGCTTGGCAATTGGATTATGACGACGTAACTGAAGACGAGCGCCGCTACGGCTAAAACAACTATGCGCACGGTCCGTCGCTTGCGGCGCGCCGCGCCTCTCTGTTTCCTACACTGAATAAACTGGAGATCAAATCGATGCCCAGTCGCACAATTGTGGCAAAAGAACTTGGTGCCTTACTAAAGATGCTGTCGCATCCGGACAGGATTTTGTTGGTTCATCTGTTAGCGAATGGCCAGTCGTTCGCAGTAACTGAAATGGCTGAGTTATTGGAACTACCAGCTACGCGTATTTCACAGCATCTCGCGCTACTTCGCGCTTTCCGAATCGTCGAAGAAACGAGCGAGGGTCGGCAGCGGATCTACTCGCTCGCGATGCCGTCGATGCCCCTGTGGCTGTTGGACGGCATTGAGTTCGTTGCTGGCCGGGTCGGGCCGGTAACTAGCGACACTGCGGATCAAGCACGAGAGCTGTGGCAGGTGGAGAGCCGAGCCGAGTCACCGTGACGGCAGAAGGTTTGTTGACTAATCGGCGCGTCCGTTAGCGAACGACACCGAATCGTTCTGGCCGCGCAGGAGGGCGCTTCGTACCGAACGAGCTCGGCAGCTGTTGAGCGCTCTGGCCAATTCGCTGGGTGACTTCTTCGACGAAAGCCACAGGATCTATCAGTTTTGTCGAGCGGCCGGCCAGCCTAGCGACGGGCCGAAACCCTTCCTCCAAAGCTCGCAGCCACGCGGCCTCGAGACGCGCGGCGCTGCGGCGGCGACCGCGGTACGCCAGCATCGCGATGACGGCCGGTATCAACACAAGCACGGCTTTGCGTGCGGAGCCGCGACCTGGCGCCCAGCCAAGCTCACACCAAACGGTCCGGCCGGCGGTCAACGTTACGGCCCGTCGCTCAGCGCCGGCGAGACTGATCGCCACATCGCGCAGGACACCGGCGATGGTCGGCCCAGCAACAAGCACCAACGGCTCGGGTGGCCCGCCAACCAGTGTCGTTAAAACCTCAGCGACCGATTGCGCTTCCTCGCCGGCTGTCGAGTCGGATCCCGACTCGCTAACATGGATCAAGTTACGGCCGAAGGTGCGTGCAATACGGGTCGCGAAGCGAGTGTCGGCCGCCGAGTCGCTAGCGTCATCCCCAGAGACAATGACCGCATCGAGGGTCGGGCAAGGAGCGCGTGAGACACCTCGAAGAGCACGCACGATGGTCAACTTACCGGCCGGCGTACCGGTTGAGTCAGGATTCAACAACACAATCGGCGATTGAACGTGGCGGGTGTTCGGGTCGATCGACACTGTTGCCGGGACACCCAGCACCGCCAACAGCTCGGTCAGCGAGCCACACAGTCGATCCGTATCGTGGTCGGCCCGTTGATTCGGCACCACGAGCGTAAGCGGTGGCTGGACACCGTTCACGACGTGCCAAGGGCGAGCGGGAATCGTCATAACGCCGTCCGTAAAAAACCCGATTGGTCAGTGTAGGCTGAAGGTGACTGCAATGACATTCAAAATCACGATCGAGTTGTTACAAAAAAGCAAACGACGGAGCCTGGCTGGACAGTAATGGACGTTAGCGTCCATCGGCGTGGATGAACTCGGCCGCCGCTTCGCCGATGACCATACTGATCGCGTTGGTATTGCCCGCAATAATCGTTGGCATCACCGACGCATCGGCGACTCGCACGTTGTCTGTTCCGAGCAGCCGAAGACGCGGGTCGACAACACTGCGATGATCGTTTGCCGAGCCCATCCGACAGGTACCAACGGGATGGTAAGCCGTTCCAAGCCGCGCATGAATCATCTCGACTAAAGCGTCTTCATCAGCGACATCGTGACCCGGAACGAGCTCAGTCGCATCGCCACGCTTTAACGCCGGATGCGCCAGCACTCGCCGCAGTAACTTGGCACCGCGCAACAGACACTGTTGATCGTCGTCGTCAGCCAACAAATTTAGATCGATGATCGGCATCGCAGTGGGATCGGTCGAGCTCAATGTCACAGCACCGCGAGATTTCGGCTTTAACACGCACACATCCGAGTAGTAACCGCGGCCCCAAACAATCGCCCGTCCTCGGTGACCCAACCGTGCCGGAATAAAATGGAACTGAACATCAGGCTCTGCTAGGCCTGAATCTGTGCGAGCGAAGCCGCCAGCCTCAACGGTATTGCTAGCGAACAGTCCTCGCCCTGACAAGCCATACCGAAGCGGCGCCAGCAAATTGCTCGGTAGGGTTGCTAAGCTAAGGGCGTAACCGTCGAAGCCGCCCCCATAGTGCATACCGACAGCAGGATGATCATGCAGATTTTTACCAACGGCGGGATTGTCCAGAAACGGTTCGATCCCGAGCGTTGTCAGCTGCGCGGGATCACCGATGCCTGAGCGCATAAGCAGCGTCGGGCTAGCGATTGCACCTGCGCAAACAATCAGCTCACCTCGCACGCCGATGCGCTCGGCACGGCCGTTACGGCGCACCGTAACGGCAACCGCGCGACGCCCATTGAACTCGATACGTTCGGCTAAGGTATTGGTAAATACCGTCAGCTGCGAGCGCCGCCGTGACGGCCCAAGGTAGGCATCCGCGGGACTCCAACGTCGCCCACGGTACATCGTCGTTTGGTAACTGCCGAAACCTTCTTGGCGCTCCCCATTGAAATCGTCGTTGGGCGGAACACCGAAATCAGCCCCCGCCCGTTGCCACGCGTGCACCATCGGGTGTGGCGATGGTAGATCGTTAACGTGCAATGGACCGGACGAGCCGTGCAGCGGGTCGTCAGCGAGACGACCGTTGTTTTCGGCGCGCCGAAATCGCTCAAGCACCTCAGACCACCCCCAACCGGTGCAGCCATCGGCCAACCAACTGTCATAATCGCTCGCGCGACCGCGAATGTAGACCATGCTGTTGATCGCGCCCGAACCACCGAGGGTCCGCCCCCTAGGAACCGAGACGACACGGCCAGCGAGGTGATCGTGCGGCGCGCTTTGCCATCGCCAATCAAAGTCGCGATGACCCATAAGGCGCACGACGCCGAGCGGAACTCGGATCAAGGGGCTGTTGTCCGCCGGTCCCGCCTCAACCAATCCGACCGTGTGGCGCCCCTCTTGACTGAGCCTGCCCGCAACCGCGCAACCGGCAGAGCCTGCGCCGATAACCAATACGTCAACGGTGATGTCTGCGCTTTCAATCACTCGACGATAAGCGACGGCGGTTAGGCCTCAGCTGACGTCGCGCCTTGGCACGCCGCGACGGTGGCGAATCCGACCGAATAAATCGATCCCCATTTGTCGCAAGATATCGGTGATGTCGATCGGCACCCAGTTCTCGGCGATCAAACCATCGTCGAGCCGATAAAAATCCATCACCCGCATGGCGATCTTGCGGCCAGTGGGACCGACGTTCAGCCAATCGGGTCCGGAATGCGTAGCCACAACCGACGGCCAGCCGCCGGTTACCGCGTAATTGCTATCAGCGACGTTCGCGATATGACTAGCGACTTTACGATCCGGGAAGCCGCGCAAGAATGGAATCTGATGATGCGCCTCGAAACCGGAAAGACCGCGTGTCGTGCCGATTCCAGCTGGGCCGTACCACATGAAATTTGGCGTCCAAAACCGCGCGTGGTCCATGCTGGCAAGGGAATCTCCGTCGAAGGCCATGAGACCGTTGTGCATCGCCTTAATGACTTTCATCGTGGCGACTCCAGCGGCGCTATCGACACCATCGAGCACCGCACCATCTTGCGTTGCTGGCGCCTCCCAAGCGTGCTCAGCACCTAAGCTCGGGCCGATGGGACAACAACCAGCTTGCAGCATGAGATCGAGGGTATCGATGATCATGTGTGTGCTAACGATCTGTCCATCGCGCAGCTCGTTGAACTCCCCGCAACGCAGCGCGGCGACACCGTGCGTCGCCGGGATGCCATGCCAATCGGTCGCGAACGTGCCTTGCAAGAGACTCAGTGCGCAGACGAACGTTCGATCCTGGTACTCGCCGGACGCCACCACCCAATCGCGCCGCTCAATATCGGGGAACGATTGCCGTATAGGCGCCCAGAGCTTGCTAGCAATATCGGCTGCTCCCGCAATGTCGTTGACAGGGTGGAAGGCGCGAACAGCGGCGTCCGCGGCGTACGCGCGGCTGACTGCTGTGTCGAGTTCGGCGAGGGGACAATCGACAATCGCGTGCAGCCGCTCGATGGTCTGCCGCTTAGTAGCGGCATACGTCGCGTCGCTCGACATCGTTAGGCTGCCTTCGGTTTGTAACGCGCAACGCGCAAGTCGGCCTGCGCACGGTGACCAGCGAAGCCCTCGAGCTCGCATAAGCGCGAGCAGTACTCACCGATCGTGGCCGTCGCTTCCGGCGTTACCCGCTGGTAGGTACAGGTCTTAATGAACTTACCAACCCAAAGGCCACCGGTGTAACGGGCCGCCAATTTAGTCGGGAGCGTATGGTTGGTACCAATTACTTTGTCGCCGTAAGCCACGTTCGTCTCGGGGCCGAGGAACAGCGCACCGTAGTTCGTCATGTTGTTAAGAAAGTAGTTCGGATCGCGAGTCATCACTTGAACATGTTCACTCGCGAGCCGATCAGCCTCAGCAACCATCTCTTCCTCGGTATCGCAAAGAATGATCTGGCCGTAATCGCGCCAAGCAGCACCCGCGACATCGGCGGTCGCCAATGTCCTCAGTTGTCGCTCGATTTCACGTTCCGTATCGGCGACCAAGCTTTCGGAGTTCGTTAGCAAGATCGCCGGTGAGTTCGGTCCATGTTCGGCCTGGCCAAGCAAGTCGGTCGCGGCCATTTCACCGTCGCAACTGTCATCAGCGATGACCAGCGTTTCTGTCGGACCAGCGAACAGGTCGATGCCAACGCGACCAAATAGCTGACGCTTGGCCTCAGCGACATAAGCGTTGCCCGGACCGACCAACATATCGACCGGCGCAATGGTTTCGGTACCAAGCGCCATCGCGCCGACAGCTTGAACCCCGCCTAGACAATAGATTTCATCGGCGCCGGCCATGTGCATTGCGGCGACGATCGCATCGTGAGGCTTGCCGTCATGCGGTGGCGCACAGGCGATCACCCGTTTCACACCGGCCACCTTCGCGGTCAATACGCTCATATGCGCACTGGCGACCATCGGGTACTTGCCCCCAGGCACGTAGCAACCGACGCTCGCCACCGGAATATTCTTGTGTCCGAGAAAGACACCGGGAAACGTCTCCTCTTCAACATCCACCAGTGCGGCACGCTGAATTTCGGCGAACTTGCGTATTTGGGTTTGCGCGAAGGTGATGTCGTCGATCGTTCGCTGCGGTAAACGTTCTACCGCCGCCTCGATGTCCGTCGCTGACAATCGGAAAGCGGTCGGTGACCAACGATCGAATTTTTCCGATAACTCACGAACCGCTGCGTCGCCACGGGTTCCGATATCGGCCAGAATTTTTTCGACGGTAGCTTTGACCTTGGCGTCCATGTCAGCGGCAGCCTCGTCACTGATACCGGGCTTTATGATCTTGATCACGGGGATAGACCTCGAAGTAGTGTCAGGGTTAAACGATGTCTGGTGCGGCGGGGAAATCGCCACCACGAACAATATACAGGTCGACTGGCTGCTCAGCGTTGTTGACGAAACATCGCGGTATGCCAATCGGTAATGTCAACACGTCGCCGGGCATCATCACGAGGCTGGCGTTCGGCGTTTCGACTGTTAACTCGCCGCCGCGTAACAACAACACCTCCTCCTCGTGTCGACGATGGCGGACCGACGACTCGCCAGCCGCAAATTGTGCGAAGCGCAAATGAAACCCGTGTGGCCAGGCCATACGGCCTGCCGGCAGCTGCTCGGCGTGACTGGCGGCACCGATTACAGGCTTCTCACGATAACCGGCCTGGCCTACTGGCCCGGCAGTCGTAAGTTCCGCGCATCGCACTACACAGCCGTTCAGTTCCTCAACCGTTAAACGTCGCAGCGCCGCGACGTCGGCGGCGGTTGTGGCCGGCATCGGTGCTTTATGAGCGGGAATCGACTCGCCTCGTGCTGTGTCGACAAGGCTGCCATCCTCCAGCAAGACTAGGCCATACGTGCTCGCTTGCTCAAAAACGTACGGCGCCCATGTGACGCGACCTGGGTCATCGCCACCGAGGACAGCAAACAAAAAGCCCGTGTCCGACCCAACGTTTTCGAAACCGCGAAATACATGGATCGGTATGGAGATGGTGTCACCCGCTTCTAGAATGACACGGCCGTCCTCTTTATCAGCTCCCAGGATAAATGCCCAGGTGCCAGAGTGGACGACAAAAACCTCCGCTGTCTCGTGCGAGTGCTGAGAGTTAACACAGCCAGGCGGTTGGCGGGCCCCACCGATGTTGAAGCCGTGCGGGATATCGATATGGACATGCTGATCCGGGTTCTCCGCCACACCGGGGCCGATAATCGTGAAGTTCTCTTTCTCGGCGCTGCCCGGTGTACGCGTATCGATGAACGCTGTCGTGCACGGGCGCAGATCCCCATACCGCACCCAGCGCTCCGTCAGTGCCATCGCGCTCATATTCGACGCTGATGCATCCACCATCGTGATTCCCGCCCCAACTCGTCGCGCCGACGATCATCGGCAGACGGAAAATGTACTGCGGATGCAATATATGATCAAGACTGAGAATGACATAACGTCGAGGGAAGACGTAATGCACGAGTAAACTTGACGACTTTAGAATGCATTCGAAGTACACTCGCAACCCCCAAAACGACCGCAAGTAACCACGGAGGCGGTAATGTCTAGCAGGCTTGGCGGCGCATATGGCGCTAGCGACGACACCGTTGACTACATACTTGGCATCACGTTCGAAATCTGGGAGCAGCGCCAGATCGACCTGATTCATCAGTACTACGCCACCGATTGCATCGTCTGGGGACTCGACGGCATTACCCGCGGCGTCGAAGCCGTGGTGGCTGGAACAACACAGACGCTGGACGCATTTCCGGATCGCTTGCTGATTGCTGAAGACGTCATCGTTTCCAAGGACCCGGACGGCAGCGCCTACTCGTCTCACCGCCTACACAGTACCGCGACGAACACGGCCGATACGGTGTTTGGTCCAGCGACAAACGGCCGTATTCGAATGACCAATATCGCCGATTGCGTTGTCGAGGATGGCATCATCACACGTGAATGGTTGGTGCGAGACAATTTGACGCTGGCGCTGCAATTGGGTGCGGATCCACGGCGCGCTGCCGCGGACATGGCAGAGCGGCGTACCGCGGAACACCGCCAATGGCTTAACGATGAAATCTCCCGCGTGGGGACGGCCGACGGGGACGTGGTGAGTTGCGCCGCCACCTCCACAGAGTCGGCCGACTTTGCGACGAACGTCTTGACGGGACTTTGGGCCGGTACCCGCGCCACAACAAACGACCACTACGCGTCGTATTGCGTATTGCACCGGGCACCGATGACGCATGTGTCGGGCCGCGAGGCTATCGCGCAGCATTACCAAACTTTGCGCAGCGCCTTTAGCCATGTTCGTGCCAGCGTCGACCACCTGGCAACTCAACCACACCACAGCAACCAACGCGATATCGCTGTCCGTTGGTCAGTAACCGGTGAGCACACCGGTTCATTCCATGGTATCGAGGCGACTGGCAAGCCGGTGACACTCCTAGGCGTATCGCATTGGCGGACGCTTGGCGGGCGAATCGTCATGGAACACACCGTGTTCGACGAACTCGCCTTGCTAAGCCAACTGCTAGAACGCTGATATGCGCTCGATCGTCGACGCCCATCACCACCTGTGGGATCTTACGGCTTGCAACTACCCCTGGCTGATGGCGCGTGGCGTGGTTCGGTTTTTTGGCGATCCAACTCCGATTCAAAAAGACTATTTGGTCAGCGACTATCGGTCCGATTCAGCCGCTTACGAACTCGCAGGTTCCGTGCATATCCAGGTCGGCACGACACCGAGCGATGCAATCCTTGAAACACAGTGGTTGCAGCAATCGCGCGCCAGTACCGGTTTACCGACAGCTGTTGTGGCGTTCTGCGCACTGGATGAGCCGGATGCCGACGCAATCCTCGATCGACACCAACGCCATACAGCGGTACGCGGAATTCGCCAAATCGTCGGTCGCTCGGATGCGGAAGA
The DNA here is from genome assembly GCA_038749025.1 of Pseudomonadota bacterium. Classification (GTDB taxonomy): domain Bacteria; phylum Pseudomonadota; class Gammaproteobacteria; order Steroidobacterales; family Woeseiaceae; genus JBCAXA01. The sequence continues at coordinate 21,357 of JBCDIL010000032.1, forward strand.
TGCCAAGACCGGCAGCGCTGCTCTACTCACCGATGCGACTTTCCAGCTGCGCTTAGGCGAACTCGGCGCACGCGGCTTGAGCTTCGACTTGCAGTTAACGCCTCGGCAAGTTGTTGCCGCTGTGCCGGTGCTCGCCGCGGCCAGCGAAACGCCTATTGCACTGTGCCATGCAGGTTCACCGTGGGACCAAAGTCCCGCGGGCCTTGCCAACTGGCGAGCCGGTCTCGCTGACCTGGCGGCACTGCCGAACGTTGTCTGTAAGCTTTCCGGGTTCGGCATGTTCAATCACGGCTGGACGCGCGACTCGATCCAGCCGTTGATTGATGCATGCATCGAGGCATTTGGTGTTGACCGTTGTATGTTTGGCTCGAATTTCCCGGTCGACAAACTGCATGCATCATTTGAGCGGGTCTACGGCGCCTATGAACAAACGGTCGCCATGCTCAGTGACGCGGAGCAAGATCAGGTGTTTCGAGCCAATGCAGCACGGTTTTACCGGATTGACTCCGCGAGCTCTGCGGCGCCGCGCAACATGAACGCGTGATCGGACTGCAGCATAAAGAGGCTGGCGCCGAGCTCACACCAACGCGGTAGCTCCCCGACGTTCGGCGTAAACATACCAACGGCCACGCGAGCCTCGCGCCCGATACGACAAATCGTCTCGACGGCATCGATAACAGCGCTCGCCGACACCGGCTCGCCCATGGCCACCGCGAGATCGGCTCGGCCGATGAACAGCGCATCGACGCCTTGCGTGGCGGCGATCGCCGCGACGTTATCGAGTGCCGCTAAATCCTCTATTTGGACGATCACCGCGGTCTGTTCGCGGCTATCGGTAAGGTGCTGAGGCGCGGGTTTCGTGCCGTAACCGGCGGCCCGTGGAGACCCCGCGTAGCCGCGTCCGGCTTCGCCGAAATGGCAGCGCTTAACGATACGTGCCGCTTGCGCGGCATCGATCACGTGCGGTACCAGAACACCGGTTGCCCCGCTGTCGAGCGCATTGCGTAACGCGGTTGCTGAATCGTCCCCTACTCGCACTAGACTCGGCATATCAGCCGCCCGTAAGGCAGCGATAGCGAGATCTAACTCGACCCGCCCAAACGGTGCGTGTTCGGCATCAAGACAAACGACATCGAGGGCCGACAAACCCAGAACTTCGGCGACGACGGGCGACGGCGTTTTTTGGAATGTACCGGCCAGGCGCTCACCGCCAATCAATCGCTGTCGAAACTGCTGTTGCCGCATGCGCATGCCCTAGAGCCACGCCCGCTGGGAGGCGATGGCAGCCTGTTCTGCCAACGACACTAGTTTTGCGTAAACAGTGCCCGCATCGAACCCAGCGCACGGCGAGAAACCACGATCGGTACCGGCGATGACGCGTTCACGACTGACGATACACGTCGCGTAGCCAAACTCGCTCATCTCACCGTCACTAACGACATCGACCGCCGTACCGACTTGGCGGTCGACAACGGCCATGACCGCAGCAAAAATGACATCGTCGGCAATCGCAATCCTCTGCCCGGTCTCCAATGCCAACACGGTTTCTGTCACCGCTTTTGATCGCGGCCAGTTGCCAAACTGGGTTGTTAGGACCGTTTCGTTGCTAACTTGCATTCATGGCTCCTTCATTGCGCAAAGAGCGCGTTCAACGTCGCAGTCACCTCACGAGGTTTTTCCAAGGTACTGAGATGACCGCAGTCATCGAGGATGGAAAGCCTTGCCTCGGGAATCGCTGCAGCGATTAGCTCGTGGTATTCAACCGGACAAAGCGTATCTTCAGCACCGCAGATGACGTGAGCGGGACAGCCGATCGTCGCGAGCGTTGGCACACTGTCCGCGCGGTTTGCTAACGCCAAAGCTTGCCGCTCAAACACGTGCGGCCCTAAATCAAGCGCCATGTCGAGTACGAGCCCCAGGAGGGCTTCGTCATCGCGGTTCGCGCTCGCCAGGTACGCAGGCTTCATCGATTCAACCGCGAGATCGCGTAAGCCCCCAGCTAAAACGGTTTCAATATCAGTGAGACGCAAAGCGCGTCGCCTCGGCGCCTCCGCGTGAGGGTTCGTGTCGAGTAAGGCCATGTGACTCACGCGCTCAGGCGCTTGTCGCCATAACTCGAAGGCAACAATTCCGCCCATCGACAGTCCAGCCACAGCAAAGCGGTGCGGCATCGACTGCAAAACCTCTGTAGCCATCTCGGCGATCGTCGTTGCCGAGCGAAAGTCAGCGACAGTTGCGGGGAGCGACAAGCCGTCGAGCTGCGGCCCCCACAATCGTTGGTCGCAAAGCATGCCAGGCAGCAGTACGACGTGTTCGGCGCTCACGTGACTACTCAGGCGCTAACCGAGCGGAGCCGCCGCGAACCTGAATACCGGAAAATGCGCGTTTTTCGGGCGATAATTCCGGGTTCTCAATGCGCTCGATCAGCATCGTGGCTGCCGACTCGGTCATACGGTGTACCGGCTGGCGGACCGTTGTTACGTCATAGGCAGCGTAGCGCGCCGGACCAACACCGTCGAAACCGACAATCGACACGTCCTCGGGTACGCGAAGTTTATGCGCTTCGCGTGCCTCATCGATGCAGCCAATCGCCATGACATCGTTGGCGGCGATAACCGCGTCGGGTGCTGAACCGCGCTTCTCAACCAGTTCTGCGAAGCAGCATCGGCCCGTTTCGTATCCGTAATCGCCGCTAACGGTGGTGATGTCCACGACACCGAGGCGCTCGAGTTCCGTGCGCGCGCCGGTCGTACGCTCGATGCTGACGATTGAATCCTCGGGCCCAGCGACGATACCGAAGCTGCGGTGACCAGCACCCACCAATTGCTCGACGAGCCAACGTTCGCCTTCTTCTTGATCACATCGCACAGAACTCACGCGGCTGTCGCGAGCCGTGCGGTTATAAAGCACGATCGGGATACCGGCATTTTCAACCGCGGTCAGCTCACGTGACTCGAACATAGCCGCCGTTAACACGCCGTCGACGCGATACTGCAACAACGCATCGATCGTATTACTAATGTCGCTCTCACGATCCAGCGCAAATAGCAGCACCCGAATCCCGTGTTCTGAAAAACGCTGCGTGAGCATAACGAGCACTTCCGGGTAGTAGAGGTTGGTCAACTTGGAGATGACAACGGCCACCATATTGGAACGCTGCGTAATCAAGCCGCGCGCAATGGCATTGGGCCGGTAGCCAAGCTTGTTGGCCGCTGCGAGAACACGATCGCGCATGGCTTTCGACGCACTTGCGCCGTCTTGAAACACGCGCGATACGGCCGACTGCGAAACGCCAGCCTCCCGCGCTACGTCGTACGACGTAGCACGCCTCCGGTCTCTTTTTGCCGATTTGTCAGCGACTCGTGACATGGTGTTGTTTAGGCACTGCTTCCAATCGGCTTCGATGGTAGGCAGTATTGCATTCGGATGCAATTCGCTTCGAGGGGGCTATGTCGGGACGTTTAAGCGGCAAAACGGCACTGGTAACCGGTGCGGGTCGCGGCTTAGGTCGTGCGTGTGCCGAGGCGCTGGCGCGTGAAGGAGCGCGGGTGCTAGCCGCCGCTCGATCGCAAGACGAACTCGCTGAGGTCGCGGCGTTCGCCGACGGTGAAATCGATGCGTATCCCGGCGATGTAACAGACGACACGTTTGTAGCACAGATCGCTGCGTTGTCCCCGCTCGACATTCTCGTGAATAACGCGGGCGGCAACCGACCCCAACCCTTTATCGACGTTGATACCGACTCGCTCGATTTCATTATTAACCTCAACGTACGCGCCGCCTTCCGAGTTGCGCAGGCCGCTGCCCGTGCGATGCTGAGCAGTGGCGGGGGCGCGATCGTTAACATGTCCTCGCAAATGGGTCACGTTGGTTCTCCGGGGCGCTCCGTATACTGCATGACAAAGCACGCGGTAGAAGGTTTAACAAAAGCGATGGCAGTAGAACTCGCACCGAGTGGCGTGCGAGTCAATAGCGTCGCACCGACGTTTGTTGAAACGGCCCTCACACGACCGATGCTCGATGATCCAGAGTTTAAGGAGTTTGTGTTTCGAATGATTCCGATGGGTAGATTAGCGAGTGTCGCCGACGTGGCTGCGGCGGTCGTTTATCTCGCTTCCGATGAAGCCGCCAGCGTAACGGGTCATAGCCTGCGTGTTGACGGTGGCTGGACGGCGCACTGATGAACGCAGCAATGACAGCCTTCGGCACACTGAATTGGTCGATACTGATCAGTTACATCATTCTCAACCTGTTGCTGGGCTGGGCTCTCAGCAAACGGGTGACGACGGCCGAGGATTTCTATCTCGGTCGGCGGACGACGCCGTGGTGGGCGATCGGTATCTCCGTTATCGCGACCTACGTGAGCGCATTGTCTTTTCTAGGCGGGCCGGCATGGGCTTATTCGGAAAGCCTCGCCGTGGTAGCCATTCACCTCAACTACCCGCTTGTCATCATTGTCGTCATTACGCTGTTTCTACCGTTCTTTTTCAACAGCGGTGTTGCCTCGATTTACGACTACATGGAGCGACGCTTCGGCACCACGTCTCGGGTAGTCATCTCAGCGGTCTTCCTCATCTCGCAGGCAATTACATCGGCGACGATTCTCTACGCCACCTCGCTGGTCATTGAGTTTATAACCGGCATCGATGTCCGTATCGCGATTGTCATCGTGACGATCGTGGCGCTGATCTACACAATGATGGGCGGAATAACCGCCGTCATTTGGACGGACGTTATCCAAGCCGGGGTATTGTTTGTTGGCGCCGGTATTATTTTTTACGGCGTCGTGCAGCAATTGCCGATGCCGTTTGGCGAGTTCATGAGCTCGTTAAGCGATCAGGGCAAGACCCAAGCATTGGACTTTTCGTTTGACACGACGAAGACAGCAACCGTTTGGTCTGGTGTCATCGCGATGACGATTTTTCACATCACGGTCTATGGCGCCAACCAGATGATGGTGCAACGAACGCTCGCCGCCCGATCAATCGGCGATGCGAAAAAGTCGTTCCTGCTGATGGGCTACGCAGCTTTCTTTATTTATTTCCTGTTCTTTCTGCTAGGCATCATGTTCTACGGCTATTACGAAGGCCGAGAATTCGAGAACGGCAACACCATTATCTTGGAATTTGCCGCCAACTACGGTTTCCCAGGGCTGATGGGACTCATCGCCGCCGCCATCGTTGCGGCATCGATGTCATCACTCGATTCCGCCTTCAACTCGTTGGCGACGATCTCAACCGTGGATTACTACCAAAAGTTTTTCCGACCGAATGAGTCGGCTGAGCATTACCTCAATGTTACTCGCGGTTTCACCGTTTTCTGGTCGATCATCATTATTGTTCCGGCCATCTTGTTCGCCGGCAGCGAGGGGTCCGTATTGGAGCTCCTATCGAAGATTGGCTCGTATTTTGTCGGTGCAAAACTCAGCATGTACGGCCTCGGCTTTTTCTCAAAGCAGGCGACCGAACGCGGTCTATTGGTAGGCGTCGCGGCCGGCTTCATCATGATTTGGTGGCTGGAAATCTACACGAGCATCGCCTGGCCTTGGTACTGCGTCATCGGCGGCAGCGTCAATATCGTTGTCACATTGGCAGCAAGTCGTCTGCTCGATGGCCGGCAAACGGAGTGGTCGGATTACTCCATTCCCGGCCAGAAGCGTTTGTTTAAGGAACAAGGCTTGGCGGAGAAAGACGGTAACTGGTACCGCGTACCCGGCAAGATTGATCGTGCCAGCTATGGTTTGATCGTGTTCTTTGTGGCAACTCTCGTATTTCTAGTTTTGTTCGAACGGGCGTTTTGACGCTCGCACGGCAAAACCATGCCGAACGCGACACATAGACTCGCGACCGCGGCGGGATTCACCGTCGACACCGTGTCTACCGGCGCAGCCATCAGTCGGGTAACCCTGCCAGTAGCCGGACGGTCGGCCGATGTAGCGCTGCGCTACACCAACCCAATACTGCATCTGACTGATCGACAATTCATTGGCTCGACGATAGGTCGTTACGCGAACCGGTTAGCCAATGGGACGGTAGTGATCGGCTCACACAATTACTCGCTTGCGATGTCAGCGGGCGATCTCCATTGCCTGCACGGCGGGCCGGTCGGCTTCGGACGACGGGTATGGAAGCAAGACGCGGCAAGCAGTAATGCAGTGAGCTACAGGCTGCGCTCCGTTGACGGCGATCAAGGCTTTCCGGGTACGGTCGACGTTACCGCGCAATACCGAGTGAGCGAGCCGGCCACGCTAGAAATAGACTACCTGGCAACAACCGACGCCGAGACCGTCATCAGCCTTACCAATCACAGCTACATTAATCTGCACGGCAATCGAGCGATGATCGATGGCCATCAATTGTCAGTCAATGCCGATAGCTACTTGCCGGTTAATGAAGCGCTAATACCGACTGGTGACTACGGCGATGTGACTAACTCACGCTATGACTATCGCGCCCGTAAAGCCATCTGCGGCGGTGATGCATTGGATACATGTTTCATCATTAACGGGCCCCAACAGTCGCTGCGATACGCAGCTCAACTGGTATCACCGGCCAGTGGCATAACGCTGACTTTGTACACATCCCTGCCAGCACTGCAGGTTTACACCGGTGACTACCTGCGCTACCCGTTTTGCGCTCGTGCAGGCCTTTGCTTAGAGCCACAACAGCTACCCGATGCACCGAACCAACCTCTGTTCCCACCGGCGACGTTAAAACCGGGCGAACCGTACCACCAAAAAACGCGTTACGTTTTCACCGAAGCGAACGCTTAGTCCGCCGTTTGCTCGCGAGGATGCAACACGAGCCACGGCAATGTCAGCAATGCAGCGATCGCGGCCGATACACCCGGGTTTGAAAAATTAACGGATGCGCCGGGCAGCAATCGCTCACCAAACAGGTACAACATGAAGTGCATCGTGATCGCGACAACCGATAGCGGTGCGACCCAGCCAAGACGTGGCGCTTTCAATAGAACGCCCGCGACCAAAGGTGGCGCCAAGGCAGCCGCCAGTCCATAAACGCCCATTTGCCCGAAGATGCCGAGTAAACGCGGCGGCGAGAGGTTGATAACGAACGCGGCAACCGCGATACACACGAGCACGCCATGACTTGCCCACATCGCCAATCGCATGCGCGCAGCATCGTCGCGGCTTTCCAAGAAAGAACGCGGCAGGGCATTGAGCACCAGGTCATTAGCGGTAATCGTCGCTAACGACACCAGCAAGCCGTCGAGGGTCGACATCGCGGCGGCGAGCAAGACGACCGCGACGATGGTGAATACCCATTCGGGGAACACGCTCTGTAAGTAAACCGTCATCACCAAGTCCTGGCGGAACTGGCCAGTTACCTGGTCAACCAACAAGTCAGCCGACACCACGAGGTGCGCCACAAAGCCAACACTGACCAGAAACGCGAAAAGCGTGAACACCATGGTAAAAATGACCAAGTAGCGCCGGACGTCGCGATCACTACCGACATACAAAGCCTTCCCGAGAATATGGGGCTGACAGGCCAATATCGCGCCGATAACGAAGCCGGCGATATAAATCGAAAACACGTCGTTGAAAAACACGCCCTCTCGATTCACCGGCGCCAGCAAGGCCGGGTTTGCAGCGTTGAGAGCCTCGACGACCGACGTATCGGCCGTGGCGATGACCCAGACACAAGAGCCAAGCACAAGCGCCGTGACCGCAATCATCAACGCACCTTGCAACAGATTGGTCAACACGTGGGCGTAGGTACCACCGACGAACACGTAACCCGTGACGAATATTAGTGTGATCGCTAACGCCGTTACGTTGTCGACACCGAGGAGCTGCTGCATGACGATCGAGATGCCACCGACCAGCAAGACAACGAAAGCGAACGACAGCAAACTCAGGCAGGAAAAGTACAGGGCAAACCAACGCGACTGGTAACGCTTTCCGATCCAGTCTGGGATCGTTAACGCGCCGCTCGTCGCACCGATTCGACGAAAGCGTGGCGACAGAACAAACAACATCACGGCGATACCGGTAACGAGACCAGGCACGAGGTGGAACCACGCCGAGAAGCCGTCGACGTAGATAAAACCCGGGTTAACGATAAACGTCGCCGCGGAGGCCGTGCCGGCAGCTAGCGTAATCCCGACGACGAGCGGACTCATGTTGCCGTTGCCGACCGCGAAACTGCCAAATCCCTTAGTGCGTCGGTGCCCGATCCAACCCAACCAGGACGTCGCCACAAGGTAGGCGACAAACAGTGTCCACGCGAGCGTCAAGGGCTTTGGCGGGCCAATGAATCGATCAGCGCCATTAACGCGGTTATTTGTGCACCATTGCGAGTCGCAAAGTCGTCACCGGTATAGCCCCACCAATCCCAGCAACCCAGAGGATTGACGTTGCTGCTCTCGACTTGCGGGTATAGAACTGCGAGACCCAATGCATCAGCCCAGCGGTTGTAGCCCGCCATCTCAACGAAGTCGCGTTGCACAAATTCGGTCGACTGTTGGCACCCATGCAAGGCAACGTGCAACTGACAGCGCATCGATTCACAGTGCGTCGGTACATACAGCAATCCTTCAGCCGCAAAGCCCGCACCTTTGTAGGCGCTTTGGTCGATGACGCGAATCGTTCCAGTAGCCGCGGCGGGTGGTGTGGCACGAGTGTCGGTCACGTACTGCAACATCTCGCCCGCCGCATCGTAGTCGCAAGCATTAACAAAGGGCGCCGCCATCGTCGTGCACGGTGCGCCCGTTGCGAGGGTAGGAAATCCATGTGGTGCAGCAACACTATCAACGTAAGCAACCAACTTGCCGTCACCGAGTTGCTCGTAGAAATCGACGGCGGCGTAGCTGACCTCATCGCTGACGACACTGTCGTTCTGACCGCGGAAGATCCAGACTCTCGACCCCCGCAAATGGTTCAGTGTTGCCAAGCGACCGGCCGCCGCTTCATCGCGCGCATGGTGCGTTAACGCATCGATATCGATATCGCCGCCGCTGAGACAAGTCGTCAGCGCGCGCTGGATGTTGCCTTTCGAGCACCAGAAGGGTCCTGCCGCGACAATACCCAGACCGCTAATTCGATCACTGTGAGCGACATGTAGCTGCGTCGCCATGTAGCCACCGGACGATAGTCCCGACACACTAATGTCGCTGTCGATTACGAGAGTAGAGACACGCTCTTCGCCTTTATCGCCGCAAGCGGTCAACAGCACTAACCCGGCTATCAGTACGATCGGCTTCACACGTTTTCCTTAATAAACTGTCGAATCGCCGCCACGCTGGACGGTTCGTCTAACAGCGGAACGTGGCCGCGATTGGGTACCTCGACACTGATCAGGTCAGGTTTTCGCCGCCGCATCTCCAACACTGTTTCGTGGCCGAGAATATCGGAGTTTTCACCGCGCAACACGAGTGTCGGAATGGCGACAAGGCTGGCGAACAGGGTCCACGGGTCGCCGAGACCCATATCGATCTCACGAATTGCGCGGCCGATGTTGGGATCAAAATCGAGCGTCGGTGCGCCATTGGCCGCCACGCGACAACTGCGCTCAGCCAATGCGCGCCACGCTTGCTCATCGAGATCCGGTAGGCCGTCACCGTACACATCGCGCATCTGTTCGACCGCGTCATCCCAGGATGTCAACGGCGCAAGCGTTCCGGTGTATTGCTGTATTCGGGCAAGACCTTCCGGCTCTATGACCGGGCCAATATCGTTCAGAATGACGCCGCGCAGGCGCCGCGGTTCACGCGCTGCTATCAGCATGCTGACCAGGCCACCCAACGACGTCCCACAAAAAATCGCGGGGCCAACTGCGAGTGAGTCGAGTTGGCAAAACACGTCGTCGACGTACGTGGGTGGTTTGTAACGGCGCCAGTCCGGGTCATGGTCCGATCGGGCCCGACCACGAAAATCAATCGCGATCAACCGTTGCTGCGGCCCCAATGCAGCAGCCAGTAACTCGAAATCAGCAGCATTGCGAGTCAGGCCGTGTAAGCAAACCAGCGCGCGGCCATCGCTCGGACCGAATTCTCGCGCGTACAGCGACAAGCCGTCCGCATTGGTGACCTGGTGCTCGCGGTAAGGGCCCATCGGTTACGCCAATGCATCGCGATACTGCTCCCGCAATTCGCGCTTTAACACTTTACCGTTCGGGTTACGCGGCAAGTCGTCGATAACGACAACACCGGCCAATCGCTGTTGCTTGCCGAGTCGCGAATTTGCCCAATCACGCAACTTGTCTGGCTCTACATCGTTGTTTGCGACGACGACGGCGAGTGGCGTCTCGCCCCATTGCTCACTGGCCACACCGATCACGGCAACGTCGTTGACGGCCGTGTGCTCGATGACAACCGCTTCGATATCCGCCGGGTAGATGTTCTGACCGCCACTAATAATCATGTCTTTTTTGCGATCAACAAGGTACAAAAAGCCGTCTTCGTCGAGTTGCCCAATGTCACCGGTACGCAACCAGCGTTCACCGTCTGTACCAACCCACGTGGCTTCCTCATTGGCATCGGCACGCTCGTGGTAGCCGGCCATTTGCAGAGGACCACGACCAACGATTTCTCCGCTAGTGCCGACCGGACAGGGCTGATCGTTGCCGTCCAGAATAACGAGATGCTGGCCCGGACTTGGTTTACCGACAGAGCGCCAATGGGTCGCCATATCGTCCGGTTGCAATACGGTTACTAGACCCTCTGTCAGTCCGTACAACTCAAGAAAGGCCGGCCCGAAGGCGTTGATGACCGCTTGTTTGACCGCAGGCGCCAGCGGTGAGCCACAACACATCAGTGATTCCAGCGAAACGACCCGTTCCGGCGCAAACTCATCGCTGTCGAGGATTCGCTGTAGCTGCACCGGCACCATGGTCGTGTGAGTGATGCGCTGCTGTTCAATCGTGGCCAGCAAGTCGGGCACGTTAAACCGCGGCATTATGTAGATCGTGCCACCTACAAGAATGGTTGCGAGCATCGCCACCCAACTGATGTTCGAGTACATACCGAGTGAACACAGTGTCTGGGCGCCAGGTCGATAACGCAGCGCGATGGTCATGTCATAAGCCCACGCGGCCCGGCAACGGTGGTCGTGGACAATGCCTTTCGGGAGTCCCGTCGTGCCAGAGCTGTAGATAATGTTGCACTCGTCGCTCGGCGCAACCGTCGCCGCGGGTTGCGACCGCTCGGCAGAGCAAACAACGGCAAACTCCTCCCATCCAGCGTGCTGGCCCACAGCGATGCAAGCGCGCAGCTCAGGCAGACTGGCCTTATTGATGCGCGTCGTATGCTCGCCGTTCGCAACCACGGCACGGGCACCGCTGTTTGCGAGCATCGTATTGACAGCAGCATCGGTGACCGACACGTTGATCGGCACAGCGACGAAACCGCCATAAATCGCACCGAAGGTTGCGACGGCCGTGTCCACGGCGTTGTTCATGACGATGCCAACCCGGTCGCCTTGAAGTAGACCTCGTCGCTGCAGTGCCGCTGCGAATCGTCCGCAGGCGTCGACAAACTGCGCCCACGTCAATGCCGTGTTACCGGCTACAAACGCCGGCTGCGCTGCACGCCAATGCCCGTTTAGCGTCAGCATTTCCGGTACGGTTAGCGGTCCAGGCTGGTACCAGGGCATAGCGGCTCGAGCGCCATAGCGCAGATTCAACAAGCGTTGAAGACTAGTTCAACAAGCGTTGAAAGGCAAACCAGCGCCGTTTAGGCTGAGCCGAGCAACGCGGAAGTGAGTAATGAGCAGTAAATCGCAAACAACCAAACAACGCATCCTCGACGCGGCCGAAGAATTGTTCGCACGCGATGGCTTTTCGGCGGTTACCGTCCGCCAAATTATGAAAAAAGCCGGCGCGGACGTCGCCCTCGCGTACTACCACTTCGAGTCGAAACGCGATTTGTTCGATACCGTATTAATGCGTCGGGCCGAGGTAATGAACGACATGCGCCACGCCGCGCTCGATGAAGTCGAACGGCGCCACCCGGACGATGCGCCATCGATCGAGGAGATTATTGCCGCGTTTACCAACCCGCTGCTCGCGCTGCTCGACAACGACCACGAGCATTGGCGCCACTACTTGGCCTTGATCGCGCAAGTGAACAGCTCTCCGGAATGGGGCGGCGAACTGATGACCCGGTTCTTCGACCCGCTCGTGCGACGTTTCATTGATGCCATTCGCCGCGCTATACCTGACGCCTCAGACGAAGATCTTTACTGGAGCTACCACTTCCTTTCTGGCGCGCTAACGCTGACCTTTGCGGAAACCGGCCGTATCGACAACCTGTCCTCCGGCCTCTGTCGCTCCTCCGACATGCCGAGCATCAGCGCCCGCTTGCCCGCCTTCGTCGCGGCTGGCTTCGAGCGGCTCTGCACCAAACAACGCCAAGCCTAGCAACCCCTACAAAACACGAATCTGCCGACTCGATTGATTTTTCAATCAGCGTTGAATTAATATTTACTCAGCGTTTGTTGAAAAATCAATTCGCGTTTCTGTGCAGTCACTGAACTGCCGGGGGGAAATCTCATGCGCACGTCATCATTCATTGGCTCGGCCGCACTGCCGCTCGCCATCGGCCTCGCCGCCGCTGGCGCGGTATCACCGACGACCGCTTCGGCACAGCAAGCCCGAGCGGTCGAGGAAATCGTCGTTACTGCACGCCGCCGGGAAGAATCGCTTCGCGATGTCCCGTTGTCGGTGACCGCATTGTCTGGCGAGGAGCTCGAACGGATCGGCGTTACCGATCTCGTCGCGGTGGGGCAAGCCGCACCTAACGTCACGTTGGAAGTATCACGCGGGACCAATACGACCCTCACCGCGTTCATCCGCGGCGTGGGGCAGCAAGACCCAGTTGCAGGGTTTGAGGCGGGTATCGGCATTTACATCGACGATGTCTACCTGAACCGGCCGCAAGCGGCGGTGCTAGACATCTATGACGTTGAGCGAATCGAAGTGTTGCGGGGACCGCAAGGCACGTTGTACGGACGCAATACGATCGGTGGCGCCATCAAATACGTTACCCGCCGGCTGGCCGATGAAGCCGAAGCGAAAGTACGGTTTTCGGTGGGCTCTTACAATCAACTCGACGGCGTTGTTACGGCCTCCACACCGCTCAGCGACAGCATCCGAATCGGTGGCTCGGTTGCCAAGCTAACGCGCGACGGCTTCGGCGATAACCTGACCCTCGGCGGCATCGAGAACTACCAGAAAGACATTCTTGGTCTGCGCGGCAGTCTCGAATTCGCGCCGTCGGAGAACTTTTTTCTGCGCTTAGCGGCTGACTATATCGACGATCAATCCGATCCACGGCAAGGCCATCGGCTAACCGTCGGTAACGTATCGGGCGCACCGGTGCTTGGTGATGTCTTCGATACGCGTGCAGGTCTCAACAACCCGCAACAAGAAGTGCAGGCGACCGGTATCGCTTTGACGACGGAGTGGACGCTGAACGATCGTTGGATGCTGCGCAACATTCTGGCCTACCGCGAGGATGAGTCGTTCTCACCGATCGACTTCGACTCACTCGCTGCCGACGACCTCGATGTGCCGGTTGTTTACGAGAATGATCAGCTCTCTGAAGAGTTGCAGTTGCTCTACACCGGCGAGCGCGTCACCGGCTTGATCGGCGCCTACTACATGGACGCCAACGCCTTTAACGCCTTCGATGTCATTCTCGGTACGACCGGTGCCGCCATAAACTTGCCCGGACTGAACGCGTTTACACTCGGCGATGTCGATACATCGACGTGGGCATTGTTTGCCGACTTTTCGTATGACATCAGCGATACGGTCAGCGTGTCGGTCGGTGGTCGCTACACGTCAGACGAGCGCGACTCGCGCGTGCTGCGTGAGACCTTAGTCGGTGGCACTTCGTCCTTCTTCGGCGGAACCGCGGTGCCGATTGCGACAACGTCTGATTTCCAGGGCAGTGAGACCTTTACCGAATTCACACCACGGCTGTCGATCAGTTACCGACCCACTGACTCACTGAACCTGTACGCAACGTATAGCGAAGGTTTCAAAGGCGGTAGCTTCGACCCACGCGGCCAAACGACCGGCGCACCGGATCTCGATGGCGACGGTGACGTTGATGCCGCCGATCAGTTTCAATTTCTTTTGTTCCAGCCGGAGACCGTCGACTCGTTCGAAGTTGGCCTGAAGGGCTCGTGGTTCGACAACCGCGTAGTCGCTAACGTCGCGGTGTTCCGAGCCGCTTATGAAGACGTGCAGATTCCGGGCTCAGTAGGCCTCGATAACGACAACGACGGCATTGACGAAACGTTTGTCGGCATCACGTCTAACGCGGCCGATGCCGACATCACTGGTCTTGAGCTGGAAGGCTCGGCGTATCTGACCGATGCGTTTAGCGTCAATTGGTCGGTGGGTTACATCCAAGCGGTGTTCAACGAGTTCGTTGATGCATTCGGTATAGACGTTGCCGATCAGCGCGTCTTTCAAAATACACCGGACTGGACGGCGCAAGGTCGCGCCAACTACATCACGTCGATGCCGCTCTTCGGCATGCCGGGCGAGCTCAGTTTGTCAGCGGCCGTGAGTTACCGTAGCGCGGCAAGTCAGTTCGAAGCGCCGAACGAATTCTTGGACCAAGGCAGCTTTACGTTATGGGACGCCAGCGTCGTTTGGCAAGACGACGACGGCAAATGGCTGGTAGGGCTGCATGGCAAAAACCTTGCCGACGAGGAGTACAAAGTCGCTGGGTACTTTTTCCCGACGCTCGGACTCGAAGGCAACATTACGGCGTTCTATGGCAATCCGCGCGTCGTTACAGCAACAGTCGAGTATCGGTTCTAGTCCCCCCGGGCTTTTGCGGTGCTAGGGTCAGTGCGTTAGCAATGCATGTCCCCCGCCACGGCTGACCCAGCACCGCGACTTTTGTCGACCAGTAACCGTTTACGGGGCGCCGGCCAGCACCGTTGCGCTCAGGAACTCATCAAGCGACTCGAACACCCGTTGCCGGTTGTCTTGTACCGAGAGGAAATGGTCGTCCTCGACACCGATGAACATGTTGCGTTCGTCGCCGCCTTTAAGCCGTGACCGTAACCGCTTGAATTGGTCGTACTGAACCCGAACATCGAGTTCACCATGGGCTGCGAAGATAGGAATGGTCATATCGTCAACGTGCCGCACTGGTGAGAGCGAGAGCATCTCATCACGGTCTTTGAAACCCGATAACACCGAGTTATTGGCAGTGAGGCGACCGAACCGATACTTGCGAGTATCGCGAATAAGATCGTTAAGATCGGTAACGCCTGCAATCGAAATCGCGCACTGATAGAGCTCTGGCGAGCGAAACGCGCCGACCAACGCGGCGTAGCCGCCGAACGACCAGCCCGCGATACAAACGCGGTCCGGATCGGCATACCCCTCATCGATCAACCAACGGGTACCGTCTTCGATGTCGTCGTGCATCAACGACCAGTTGCTACGACCGGCTTCTTCGTAATCCGCGCCGAATCCGGATGACCCACGGAAATTCATCTGCAACACCGCAAAGCCGCGCGTCGCAAAGAACTGCGCGAAGTAATCGAAGCGCTTGTACTCACGTGCGTAAGGTCCACCGTGCGGTAGCACGACAAACGGCAATCCTTTGAGGTCGGCGATGGCCGTAATGTGTGGCGGTATCGTGATGTAGGCTGGGATTTTGGTACCGTCGCGCGCCAGGTAACGAGCACTAACGACATTGCCAAGCTCCTCGGGCGGCATTTCCGGCCGGTAGGTGCTAAAGCGACTGTACGACTCCGACGCACCGTCCCATAAGACGAGTAATCCCGGATCCGCCGGGTTAGAGATTTTCATCAATACTCGGCGGCCATCCGTCGACGAGTCGATGTAGTCGACCGTTGCCGGCGCGAAGCTCTTCTCCGCCCGACGAATAGCGCTGTCGAAACCGTCGAACAACCGGACCTCGGGTTCGTCGGCGGCAATCGTTACACCGGCGACCTCGCCGCCGTCACGGGTAAATACAACGCTTTGCGCATCGTAGCGATCGTCATGGAAGAGCTCGCGTGTGATCGCTTTCTCGTTGAGATCGTAGATGTACAGACCGAGCGTCGGTTTGTTGTAAAAGCGGCCTACGATTAACTCGTTAGGATTAGCCGTGAAGCCGAAGATGTTTTCGTCGGCGTTTAAGCCGGGGTAGTTCTTGTAAGTGCGCCATTTTTCAGCATCGGCATCGCGAATCTCGAGCGTGTAAATCGCTTCCGTCGTCGACCGGTCGGAAATGCCTTGGCCAACGCGCGGTTCGCCTCGCTGATCGGTGTACCAGTTCTGAATCGACGCCTTGCCGCGTTTCAGGCGCTTGTATTTGCCGGTCGCGACATTGACTTTGTTGATATCAGCGATCGATTGGGACTTGTTCGAAAATGCCATCAAGACATGGTCTGGGTCATGGTCCAACCAGTCGACAATCTCACTGTTATCTTGTCGAAAGACACGGCGGGGTTTCACCAAAACCTTGCCTTTCAACGTGGTTGCGTTAAACGTGTAGATGTAGCTTGACGTAAACGGCAAGTTATCGAGCTTCTCGTTGCGCCACAGCGCCGCCAGAATCTGTTCGTCGTTCGCCCAACGAATCCATAGCGGCTTGATCTCATCCGGCAGCCCAATCAGTCGGGGTGATGTATCGTCCGTGTCGATACTCATCACACGGATGAGGTGCCGACCCTTGATGTTGACGTAGGCGGCGACTTGTCGACCGTCTGGCGATATCGCCGCATCATGCACGCTCGGCAGACGGCCGAAGGCACTGGCGGGAATACCGGCGAGCGCAGACTCCGCTCCCGCAACTAACAAGACGCCGATCAAGAATAAGCGCTTCAGCATAGGTCCATTCCCCCGTCAGAACTTTTCGGTAAAGAATACCCTGCTCTCTGCTAAGACGGGAATGGCGATGCTAGTCGCCTGGCGAACAACCCATCGGTATCGCGCGACAACGACTGCGAAACGGTATCGGCGCCATTTAACATTGGCTGTTAGACGAACCGAAATCGCTTATTCAGCGGCAGTTCGCGAACTCGCTCGCCGGTGGCCGCGAATATCGCGTTAGCCAGTGCAGGGGCAACCGGCGGCAAGCCCGGTTCACCAATGCCGCGGATCTTGGCGCCGTTTTCCAAAATCTCGACATCGATGATCGGCGCTTGCTGAATGCGTATGCCGTCGTATTGATGGAAGTTGGTCTGTTGAACTCGGCCATCGACGATCGTGATCTCCCCACTCATCGCCGCAGACAGCCCAAAGTTAATGCCCGATTGCACCTGTGCTTCTATATTGCGCGGATCCAAGGCGCGACCAACATCGACGGCTGCCCAGACGTGAACAACACGAATGTCGCGCCCGTCGACAGCAATCTCGATGACTTGGGCGGTCGGTACACCGAATGACAAGACAAAGGCGACACCGAGGGCGTGCCCGTCCGCGCGCGGCTGACCCCAGTTCGACTGGCGAGCAACGGACTCTATGACACGGCGGCTCGGTGTATGGTCGATCGTAGCGAGGCGAACATCGATAGGATCCTGACCTGCCGCATGGGCGAGTTCGTCGATCGCACTTTCGTGGAAGAAGCCGTTTTGCGATGCGCCGACGGAGCGCCATGAACTCACCGGCAACATCGCCGGCGCGCGATAACCCGTCACGCGGTAGTTGTCGATCGCGTACGGTTGGTCCCAAGCGCCCGCCACAATCGAATTGTCTGGCCCCGGTAAGTCCATACCGTACCGGCCGAACTGAGACTCGCTGACCGACAGCGCCGCCGCATCGAGATCGAGCGCAACGATCCGGCCATCGGTGACCGCCCCACGCACGCGGGCAATCGCAGCGGGTCGGTAGGCGTCGTGCGTCATGTCCTCTTCTCGACTCCAGGTCAATTTGATCGGCGTGCCGCGTTGTCGTACGGCGATTTTTATCGCCTGCTTAATAAAGTCCATCTCCGCGCGGCGGCCAAACCCGCCACCCAAGTAGGGGGTGTGCACGAAAATTGCGTCTTCATCGAAACCGGTTATGGCCTGCGCTTCTTTAACGACTTGCGTCGGAAACTGATTTCCGGCCCAGATGTCGACCTTCGTGTCGGTTACGTGGACCGTCGCGTTCATCGGCTCCAGTGTGGCGTGGGCGAGAAACGGGGCACGGTACTCCGCCTCAACAACATCCGCCTCGGCTAGAGCTCGATCCATATCGCCGTCGTCGCGCAGCCGGCTGTCCAGGTGTTCATCAGCAAACGAGTCTGCGATGACCGCGAACATCGCTTCGGTGGTCGCGGGGTACTCGCCCTGCCCCCAGTCGATTTCGACGGCCTTGGCCGCCTGCATGGCGTACCACGTGTTCGTCGCCAGGACGGCAATGCCATTGTCCAGCGGAATTACATCGCGCACGCCACGCAATGTCATCGCCTTGCTCGCATCGAAGCCGTTGATCGGTCCGCCGAGATAGGGATTCATGCGAACCGTCGCGAACAGCATGTCGGGTTGCGCAACATCGATCCCAAA
>JBCDIL010000033.1:0-39040 GCA_038749025.1 Pseudomonadota bacterium
GACCCGGCCGAAGCGCATCGTCGTTGCGAGTCGCGCGCTTAAAAGCGCCAGCGGGCGCCGAGAGAGCCGGAGACGCCAGGCGTGCCGTAACCCAGAATTTGCTGATAATCCTCATCAAGGAGATTCTCGATGCGGCCATACACTTCGAGTTTCTCAGAGAACGCGTAGCGCCCAGTGACGTCGACGCGTACCCAGTTGTCTAGCGTCGTTGTATCGGTATTTGTCTCGCTGCCGTTGTAGCGCACCAGCAAAGCCCCCGACAGTGGACCGATGGGGTCATACGAGAGCGTTAGGTCACCGGTATGCTCGGGTAGGCGCGAGAGTGGATTGCCATTGCCGTCTTCGGCGTCGATGAACGCGTAATCGAGCGCGAGACGCACCGATTCGCTTAGCGCCACCGATCCGGCAAGCTCAATACCGGTCGACTCGACCTCGGCGATGTTGAGGTAGCCACCAATCGCAAAGTCGAAATCGATTTGGTTCTCGGTGTCTTGCTGAAAGACCGTCGCACTCAGCTGGTACCGATCGTCACTGGAGGTCCAATCTATACCGGCATCAAACGCTTCCGATGTTTCCGGCTGAAGGTCCGGGTTCGGCGCGGCCGCGCCGCAGCAGAAGAACGTGGTCTGAAAGAGGGTGGGTGCCTTGAAGCCTTCGCCCCAACTAGCACGAATGGAAACGTTCTCCGTCAAGCGCCATGCACTCGCCAGGCGCGTTGTCGTTTCCGACCCGAAACGCTCATGGTCGTCGTAACGCAAGCCCGCCGTGACCGTAACGTCACCGGCCGGCTTCCACTCGTATAAGGCGAACAACCCGTCAATCGACGTATCGTCATCGTTCGCGGTGGTCTCTTCGCGTTCGGCGCCGAATGCCAGTCTGTTGCTGTCGTTGGCTGCAAACGTACCCTGGTAGCGGTACAACAAGCGCTCACCCTCGGCGTTAAAGCTGGACAGACCATCGGTGAAGTTCTCACGCGTGATGTCCGAATAGCCGACAAGGAATAAATTATCGAGGCGGCCATCGAGTGCGGGTAACGTCAAAGAGACATTCGCTGCGAGTTCTTCGGTCTCGCTCAGTTCATCGCCATCCGCAACGTTGCCTTGTGCGCCGAAAAAGAAGCTATCGAATTCGGTGTCTGCATCGGTCCACAGCACATCGGCGCTCAAACGCGCGTCGCCCGGGAGATTGAGGCCGCCTTTCGCCGACAGCGTTAGCGAATCGAAACTATCGTCTTCGCTATTACCGTTTTCTTCGTCGGCTTTTGAAATACCGTCACTCGATACGGAGACCAATGCCAGGCGGAAATCACCGGTTTCGCCGGCGTTCGATACTGATGCGCCCGCTCGCAAGGTATTGAACGAGCCCGCCTCGGCGAACACCTCGCCGCCGAGCTCATCGCCAGGCGCTTTCGTTGTGATCGACAAAACACCGCCAATCGCATCGGTACCCCAAAGTGTGGACTGAGGGCCTTTCAACACTTCGATGCGGGCGATGTTCTCGGTATCGAGCCGAGCAAAATTGAAGCCGCCGCCAGGCGACGTCGGGTCGTTGACCGGTATGCCGTCGATCAACACCAGCGTTTGTTCGCTACTGGCACCGCGTATTCTAACGCTGGCGTTACCGCCAAAGCCGCCGTTTTGATTGATTGTGACGCCAGGTGCTTGGGCGACGGCATCAAGTGCATAGATAAAGCCGAGCGCTTCGATCTCCTCGGCGGTAATGATGGAAATACTCGATCCGGTTTCGGCACTGGTCTGCTCAAGCCGAGTCGCTGTGGCGACGACCGTATCGATGGCGACACCGTCCTCTGTGACCTCTTGCGCGGGAACGGCAGTGGCTAAAAATACCAACGGACAGGCGACGATCACCCGACGAGTAATGGCTGCAAAAGCAACTCGCATGGAAGCTCTCCCCTGGCACCTTACCGCCCGTATCTGCGGTGCTCAGAAACGACTGTTATGGCCAACGTGGTTGCTTGCACCACGGGGCGGCCGGCCGTATTGGTTTTGTCGCTTCTGAGAAAAGTGCTGGATGAAAAGCCAGACTTCACTGTCCAATGAGACTAGCCCGGCCCCATGACGAACGACGCGATGGCAGGTCTCCTGGCTTACCGATCGTCGCTTCGGGGCCGCCTTCCCGGGGGTTCTTAAACCACCAGTGGCATCAGGCCCTTTGCTCCCGGCTTACAGTTGCGGGTACAGCCACGGTTTTGCACCGTGTTCCCTATTAGCCGCCCTATGACGGCACCATCTAACAGCAATCGTGACGCGCGTATCGGGCGTTGTCAAACAGATGACGAGAGGCTGGATGGCTAGAAATCGATGCCGCGTTGCGCCTTGATCCCGGCCTTATACGGATGCTTGATTTCGCGCATTTCGCTAACGAGATCAGCGTAATCGCAAAGCGCGTCCGGGGCGTCGCGTCCGGTCAAAATGACGCCAGTGCGCGGGTCGCGTTCATCGAGCCCGGCAATGACGGCTTCGGGACTTAAGTAGTTGTACCGCAACGCAATGTTAATTTCGTCGAGCACTACTAAGTCGTAGTCGCCGCTGGTGAGCATGCCGCAGGCGCGTTCGAACGCCGCTTGGGCCGCTTTTGTATCGGCGTCTTTATCTTGCGTGTCCCACGTGAACCCGTCGCCCATTGTGTACCAGTCCACCGCGCCATCGAGTTTTTCGAAAAACTGCCGCTCGCCGGTTCGCCATTTGCCCTTGATGAACTGCACCACCGCCACGCTTTGGCCCCAGCCGAGGGCGCGGACGATGACGCCGAAGGCGGAGCTCGATTTGCCTTTGCCATTGCCGGTGTGCACGAGCACGAGACCGCGTTCCGGGTCGCGCGTTTTACGGACGCGCTCGCGGTGCGCCTTTTGTTGCTGCTGCATCGCTTGGCGGTGTTTTTCAGCGTCGCTCATGGGCACCCCGATGCGGTTAGTTTGGCCAGCGGACTATCTCACCGTAATCGATCGACGTTGCAAAGTCCTGCGAGTCAGGCCCATCGGCGAATACGGCCCTGACGACGCCGGCATGACAGACAACGAGCGAGTCGCCTGGGTTTTTCGCGAGCTCGGTTACAGCGGCCAGGCAACGTCGTCGGAAGTCTCTGACGCGCTCGCCACCGTGGGGCCTCGCATCGAGGAAGTCTGCGGCCCACGCATCCAGTTCGGTGCGCGGGATATCAGCCCAACGCCTGCCTTCCCACGCCGCAAAGTCCATCTCGGCAACTCGGTGGTCGATGGTTACAACGAGTTGTCGTTCTAGTCCGATACGCTCTGCCAGGATGCGGGCACGGGTCAACGGACTCGAGACAATGCGCTCGACAGCAGGGAGTGCCGCGATCGCTGCGGTTGCATCGGTTGCAAACGAGTCGGCGATGGCAACATCGGTACTGCCATAGCAATAGTCCTTGCCGAGCACCGGTCGGGTGTGGCGCATCAGCATTACTGCCACGTCAGCAGCCCGAGATAGATGCCAATTTCCGTGGTTTGTTGCACGGCACCTAACGTATCGCCGGTGTAGCCGTTAACGCGTCGTTCGAACAGCGCGCGCATACCGATGTGGCCCAACGCTGCGCCAATGACGACCGCCAGCAGCGCCAAGCTCCCGGCCGTGAAGACAACCGCACCGAGCAACAGGGCACCGGTCGCGAGTGCCGCGCCGAGGCTTACCGGGTCTATGCCGTCGGCGGTCGGTTTGCCGGTGCCGTGATCGCGCGCGTAGCGACTGGTGGCGATGACTAAAACGGCCGACAACCGCGACAAGCCGTGGCCAACAATGAGGATCGTGACAACATGATCGGGCTCGAGCCCAATTAAAGCCGCCGCCTTAATCGCGATGGCCATCACTAACGCCAACGTTCCGTAGGTACCCAATCGGCTATCTCGCATGATCGCGAGCGCTGTGTCACGGTCTGGTCCACCGAAACTATCGAACGTATCGGCAAGCCCATCCTCGTGAAAAGCGCCGGTCACCAATAGACCGGTGGCGATGGCTAGCAATACCGCTACGGTGGGCGATAGCCAATCGAGTGCTAGCGTGTAGGTGGCGGCACACAGCGCGCCGACCAGCGCACCGACGAGCGGGTAATACCGTGGTGCCGCGGCTAGACGCTCGGGTGTATAAGCACCCCCAACCGGCACGGGAATACGGGTAAGAAACTGCACCGCCAGTGCGAAAATGGCGAGTTCATTGGCGGCGATTCGTTTCACGCCGGTCCGTCGACACCGGCCGAATCGAAGCTGGCCATGTCTCGCAAGAACGCACCTGCCGCCTCGACGAGCGGCCACGCGAGCAGTGCGCCGGTGCCCTCACCGAGACGCAAGTCGAGATCGAGTAACGGTCGCGCATCAAGCGCCTGCAATAGCGCTGTATGACCGCTTTCGGCGGAATGATGGGCGAACACCAGCGCACCGCGTATACCGGGGTCGATGCGCAGTGCCGCTAAGGCCGCTGCCGAACAAATAAATCCGTCGACGAGCACCAGACGGCTAGCGCGAGCGGCACCCAGTATGGCGCCGGCGATCATCACCACCTCAAAGCCGCCATACTCGTATAACGCGGTGGGCGCATCGAGTATCGCCTCGGTTCGGCCGGCTGCGCGTGTCAGCAGATCGCGTTTGCGTTCCAACCCGGCGTCGTCATGGCCAGTGCCACGACCGGTGAGTTCGCGCACATCGGCGCCGATCAGTTTCGCCGCGATCAGGCTCGCCGATGCCGTGTTGCCGATACCCATGTCGCCGAACGCGACGACGGGCTGGCTCGATTCTGCACCGATAGACTCGCCGGCCGTCAGTGCTGCATCACACTCGGAGGGCGTCATCGCAGGACCCTCGATAGCGTTGTCAGTGCCGCCGCGGATACGCCGCGACACAAGGTCGGGGTGCGCAATTGGCTCGCCCGCGACACCGGCATCGACGACCTGCATCGTCGCGCCTAGTGCAGCGGCGAACGCGTTGGCTGCGGCACCGCCAGTCAGAAAGTTCAGAACCATCTGCCGGGTTACCGACTGCGGATACGCCGAGACGCCCGCATTGGCCATCCCGTGGTCACCGGCGAAAAGCGATAGGCCGCAGGATGAGGTGTCGGGCTGCGAGTTACGTTGCAAGCTCGCTATCTGCAGCGCCAGCGCTTCAATTCGGCCAAGCGAGCCAACGGGCTTGGTTTTGGTATCGATCAGCGCCTGGATGTGGGCGTCGAACTCTGCGCGGCGCGCATCGGTCGTTGCGTTGTCAGCTGGCAATGCGCCCGCACTCCTCTGTTCAAACGCCGACGCAGGGCGGCGGTCGGCCGGGCGAGCATTGCAGTCCATGGCCGGCTGCTCGTCAAGTCCAACAGTCGGCAGCTCGAGTAGAAACGGCCGTTTGAGGGCCACCCATGCGGACTGGTTTTCGGCGGGCCAGTGCACCGATCGGTTCGAGTCGAGTTCGTTTGTCCCGCGGCCAACTCTCGAAGACGTTAGTGCCGGCATCCGGTAAAGGCCTACCACGGTTGTCTCGCGCTGCGCGCAGCGCCGGACCGTTATTCGCTTTGCCAAGCTTTGTTGATTTGCGCGACTATTGGCCGATTCGTCGAGCTCAAGGCCCAACTCATGTCCTTTAGATGCAGTCTGATCGTACTTCTAGTCGGCACCTCGCTGCTACGCCCGGTGCATGCGCATAACAACGAGGAAGAACACAGTCAGCCGCCGTGGCAAGCGGCAACCGGTTGGCCCGATCGCATCGTCGTGACACTCCCCGGTAAGCCCCAACAGGGTTTTGCCGTTACTTGGCGTACCAACACGTCGGTATCTGAGACCGTTGCCGAGATTATCGAGGCCACCGGTGATGCGCGTTTCGATATCGGCGCGCGCCGTGTAGCGGCGACGACGGAGCAGCTGAATCTTCAAGAGACCAACGCCTTTGGTCAGGTGATCAGTATCCCCGGTAACGATGGCTTACCACCCGCCAACTTTCACTCTGTCCTGTTCGAGGGTTTGCAGCCAGCGACGCTGTACGCGTATCGCGTCAAAGGTGCTGACGATCAATGGTCGGAGTGGCTGCAAACGCGGACCGCCCCAGCGGAAGGGCCTATCACGTTTCTATACTTCGGCGATGCGCAAAACGCCTTGCGCTCGCATTGGTCGCGAGTAGTCCGTGCCGGCTTCCAGGAAGCCCCGAAGGCGAACTTCATCTTGCACGCCGGCGACCTCGTTAATTGGCCCTCGCGGGATCTGGAATGGGCTGAGTGGTTTGGCGCCACCGGCTTTATTCACGGCATGATTCCCGCGGTACCGCTGGCCGGTAACCACGAGTACGAACGCCTGAACCTCCCGGGTCCCGAGCAAGACCGACTACTCTCTATTATGTGGCGACCACAGTTCACGTTACCCAGCGAGCCCAGCCTGCCGGCCGACTTACAAGAGGTGACCTATGATTTGCGCTACTCACAAGACTTGCACTTGTTTGTCATTTCTACCCAGAGCCATAAGATTGCCGAACAAGCGCAATGGTTGGATCAACAACTGGCGGCTAGCGATGCCCGCTGGAAGATCGTCAGCATGCATCACCCGGTGTTCTCGTCCGGTACCGGCAGGGATAGCCCTGACCGTCGTGCGGCGCTACTGCCTGTCATCAACAAGCACAAAGTCGATTTAGTTCTGCAGGGTCATGACCATACCTACGCCCGCGGCGTGATCAGCCAGACACCGAAACGGGTAGCGTTTAACGCCCGAGGGGCCAAGGTCGATACGATGTTCATCAACTCCGTGAGCGGTCCGAAGCAATACCCATTTCGTGATGGTGGCTGGGATGACTACGCCGAGGATGGCGTTAAGCTGGTCCGCAAAGCGGAGAATACGCAGTTCTTTCAGGTCATCACCATTGACGACGATCGTCTGACCTATGTCGCACGAACAGCAACCGGTGAGCTCTACGATGACTTTGTGATGAGCAAACGCCGCGGCAAGAAAAAGATTGTCCGCGGCTCGGTCAGCACGATGGATGAGCGTGCGTTCTCCAATACGGGGCAGTACGAAACACCTTGAGCCGATAACTCGGACGATCGACCGAGGCCCTAGTCGGTCGACAGGACTTGGTCGATGTCAGCCGCTTCGTGGCGCTCGCGCAGTTGCGATTTTTCATCGCCAAAGACGCGATTGACTAAGCGACCGCGTCGCACGGCAGGCCTGGTAGCAACGGCTTTCGTCCAGCGTTGGACGTGTTCGTAACTGCCGACATCGAGAAATTCACCGGCGTCGTACAACACGCCTTTTGCCAATGCGCCGTACCATGGCCAGATTGCCATGTCGGCAATCGTATAGTCGCGGCCGGCGATGTACTCATGTTTAGCGAGTTGTTTATCCAAAACGTCGAGCTGGCGTTTGACTTCCATCGCGTAACGGTCGATCGCGTACTCTATTTTGATCGGCGCATAGTTGTAAAAATGCCCAAAGCCACCGCCGAGGAATGGCCCGGCACCCATTTGCCAGAACACCCAGGACAAACACTCGGCGCGTTCAGCCGCCGACGTTGGCAAATAGGCTGCAAATTTCTCGGCTAGGTAGACAAGAATCGCGGCGGACTCGAAAACTCGGATCGGATCTTGGCCACTGCGATCAACTAATGCCGGAATCTTCGAATTCGGGTTGATATCGACAAAGCCGCTACCAAACTGATCACCCTCGAAAATATTCACGAGCCAGGCATCGTACTCGGCGCCAGCGTGACCGCTGGCCAGCAGCTCCTCGAGCATGACCGTGACTTTGACGCCATTGGGCGTGGCAACCGAGTAGAGCTGCAACGGATGCTCGCCAATCGGCAGTTCGCTGTCGTGAGTAGCCCCCGAAATCGGTCGGTTGATCTTCGCAAAACGACCGCCGTTCTCAGCATTCCAGGTCCAGACTTTAGGGGGGGTGTAAGACATTGGCGCTCCTCAATGCACTCTGATAGGCGCGCCGTGTTTCACAGACGGACGCCGAAATTTATCGGTATTATCCTCAAAACAGCATCTCGGGTAACCTGAATCGGGCATGAGCGACGACTACCACTACAAGCCACGTAAGGATGCGTTTGATCCTGAGCGGGAGCTGCGGCTCGGTGATGGAAAAATCAGTGCGCTGCTGTCATTTACGCTCGGTGTGCTCAGCATTCTGGCCGTACTTGCCTACCGATATCCGTCGTATCTTACGACGACGGAGCTGCGCCAGGTCTACGACGCCGAATCGCTACAAGTCATTTTGAAGTATGGGATGTACACGTCGTTGCTGTTCGGTTTCTTAACCTTTGTACTGAACCGCGGCCGTTATCGACAATTAGGCGGTGCGGGTATCGGGCTGACGCTACTCGCCTTCTTGCTGGGGGGTTACGACATTCCGGTGGGGCCTGTAGAGCCACGATCGCTGTCGCTCGGTGTTGATTGGCTGATTCTCGCCTTGCTCGGTTCCATTGTCGTCTTTATGACGCTTGAGAAGCTATTCCCGAAGTACAAAAACCAGGTCATCCTGCGCAAAGAGTGGGACACCGATCTGTTCTACTTTTGTTTTAACCATCTCGCGATATCGGCGATTATCCTTTTCGGTAACTATCACGCAGCGCATTTCGATTGGGCGGTCAGTGCCAACGTTCAGGCCGCTATTCAATCGATGCCAGTCTGGCTGCAGTTCATGCTGATTATCATCTGTGCCGATTTCGTTCTGTATTGGGAGCATCGCCTCTACCACGAAGTCCCCGCACTATGGCCGATCCATGCCGTGCATCACTCTGTCGAGACGCTCGATTGGCTAGCTGGCTCACGAGGCCACTTTGTTCAAGTGTTCTCAGAGCGCGCGATGGTGATGATTCCGCTGTACCTGCTCGGTGCCGACGCGGCGGCATTAAACGCCTACGTTGTTTTCGCGGCATTGCAGGCTATTTTGATTCACTGCAACCTGAAGTTTTCGTTTGGGCCGTTGCGCTACGTTTTCGTAACGCCGCAGTTTCACCATTGGCATCACAGCTCGGAAAAGCCCGCAATCGATACTAACTACGCGGCCCATTTGGTGCTGTTTGATCGCCTCTTCGGCACCTACCACATGCCTGATAAGCACTGGCCAGCAGAATACGGAACGACGAAGAAGCTGCCGCGCTCGGTGTGGGGGCAGTTGGTTTATCCGTTAATGGCGTTTAAAAAGTAAGCGGCGCTACAGCGACCCGTAGGTCGCTATTTGATTTCTGACTCGGCTCGTTCAAACCACCCGATGACAGTCCGCCAATGGTCGTCGCCATACAGACGCCGGAAACGTTGGGTTTCTTGGCTTTTCTCGTCCCGCCAGACGGCTAACCGTTTTGCGACGAATTCTCGGGTCAGCGGGATGCCACACTCCTGCGTAATGCAGTGGTGCCATTGCTCATAGGTATCCGGCGAGACGTCGTACATCGGGGTTCTCCACGGCGCGTAATGGCCGAGTAGTCTTTGACACTATTCTAAAACAATTCGTGAGATGCGCCAGCGCCTAGTTGAGCGTTTAATCGTCTCGTTTGTAGAGAATATCGCCGGCAACAACCGTCATTAATATGTTTCCGTCGAGTAGTTCCCTGGGTTGCCGAGTCGCTACCTCGTATGGATCGATGTCCATCACGGTGAGATCCGCCCAACGACCGGGTTCGATCACGGCCGTTTCATTGTTACTGAAATTCGCGTAGGCCGACCATGTCGTGTACGCCCGCACCGCTTCGTCGATCGTAAAGCGTTGCTCGGGATACCAACCGCCACTGGGTTGTAAATCTGGATCACGTCGAGTCACAGCGGAATGTAGCCCATAGAAAATGCTGTGATCGGAGCCGGGGTTATCGGCATTAAATGTGATCTGCGTTCCCGCTTTTCGCAGCGAGCGCCAGGCGTAAGCGCCACGGATGCGTGTAGGTCCGAGGCGTATCTCGGCCCAAGTCTTATCCTCCATGGCATGCGGTGGCTCCATCGATGCGATCAGGTTGAGCTCGGCAAGGCGGCTCATGTCGGTCGGCGCGATAACCTGCGCGTGCTCTATGCGGTGACGTAAACGTTTGGTTGTCGGGTCGTCTTGGTAGACACGCTCGACGATGTCCATCGCTTCACGGTTGCCCGCGTCACCAATCGCGTGAATAGCGATTTGAAAGCCCGCTCGCATGGCATCTGCCATCAACGTCTCGTCAAAGCCGTAGTTGCTACCGCTCACGCCGCGGTGACCCGGCATGTCGCTGTAGTCGGCCAGCAAGCGCGCACCGCGCGACCCTAACGCGCCGTCGTAATACGCCTTAACCGACCGCGTCACCAAGCGGCTATCGGTGTCTGAGTCTGGCCCGCGCTCGATCCATTCACGGATGAGCGGCTCATCGCGCAGCGACAGCATTGCGTAGAACCGAATGGGTAATTTATTCGACGCTTCCAAGCGCAGCAGTGTGGCCATCATCGCGCTGTTATCACCGGCGTCGTGCACCGCGACGTAGCCATCTTTCGCCATTTGCTCGAGGCCAAGCAGCACTTGGCGCTCCAGCGTCTCGTCAGAGGCGGGCGGCAGTGCATTGACCATCATCTGCGTGGCGCGATTCAGAAACAGTCCGCTGGGTTCGCCGTCTCGACCAATCCACATTTCGCCGCCGCGCGGTATCGGCGATTCCGCCGTTATACCCGCCTCGTCGAGTGCACGCTGGTTCGCCCAGCCGGCGAAGCCATGCAAGCTACCCATGTACACGGGATGATTGGGTACTGCTTTGCTAATGGCTGCCTTGTCGGGGTACTTATCGGCCCACGCCCCTTCATCCCAACCGCTGCCGGTTATCCACTCGCCTTCCGGAGTCGTCGCCGCTCGCTCAGCGATCAGTGCTATCGCTTCGGCTTCGCTCGTAACGCCGGTGAGATTCACTTGGTCGAGCAGAGCACCCAATTCGAAGACATGGGTATGGGACTCGATGAGTCCGG
Source organism: Pseudomonadota bacterium (assembly GCA_038749025.1). Taxonomy (GTDB): domain Bacteria; phylum Pseudomonadota; class Gammaproteobacteria; order Steroidobacterales; family Woeseiaceae; genus JBCAXA01. The sequence goes on from JBCDIL010000033.1 coordinate 10,911, forward strand.
GTAGAACCGTCGCCCCGTCCACGTTGCGAGTCACCGTTTCTTCGCCGACCCAGGTCCTCACCGATTCGTTGGAGCCAACCGCGACGATGACACCATCCCGTATTGCGATGGCCTCGGCGTCCGGTGACCAACGTTCACCGTCAAAAGGCGCATTGGCGGCCGGTGTGCCGTCCAGTGCTGGGTCATCCCACTGCAGCGTATAGACCTTGGCATTGACGATGACGAGGTCGGCCGTTGACGCCTCAGCTGAAGTCGGTAGTTCGCAACCTACGATCCACGGTAGCGACGCGACCGCAAGCCATAAGCCCCACTTAGTCATCTGCCTTCTCCCACAACGCCTCAGCGAGTGTACTGCGATAGAGGCTGCGACAGCAGGCTAATTGGCTGCGGGGGTCGCTATGGTTTGAAGCTTTTAGCGAGTTTGACAGGTTACGCGTGATGCCGTAACGCACAAGGCGTTCGTCGGTATCGCCCATGGGGCCGGGCCGAGGACGAATCGTTGCATCACAATGGAGCGGCGGCACGCTCGAACGCTTCGCAAGCGTCGGGTGCTTGCTTAAGCAGGTCGTCTAAAACTTACCAGCTGGTTAAACCAATCTGAGCGATCACCGTTCCGATCGAGTGAAGTCAATGCATTCGACGAGCGCAATCCGATTAGTACCCAACCGTGACATAACGTTACTGGCGGCCCGTCGAGAACGAAGTCGACGCACAGGCATCTAAGACCTGGAGGCCGCCTCTTGGCTAACGCCATGTCGCGATTGCGATGGATTGTATGACGGTAACTTACGTTGACTGTTTCCGCTGCAGTACCTGATCATTGGTTACGTCCGTCTTCGGCGTTAGCGTGGTCCGAGCACGCGCCGCTAACGGCTGACCGGCGCTTGTTGCTGACGATTGCGATTCTCGCCGTTGCGGCGCACTTTGGCCTTTCGTTCGCCCAGCAACGCTTCCCGGCGGCGGCTGCCGACCGTCAAGGTGCGCTCGTATTAAACGTGGTTGGGCCTATTGAGATAGAAGCGGTACCGCCGGAGGAGGTCGAGGCTGTCGAAGAAACGTTGCCAGCCGAACTCGTCGATGACGATCAAACCGATGGTCCCACGGATTCCTCTGACGCTAGCTTGGAGCATCAAGAGATTTCCGCAACTGAGCAGCGTGTTGGTGCAAGGGCAGCAAAGGAGGCCATCGACGACGCCAATCAGAAAACCAACGATGCGCCGACGGATGTTGTACCGGGCGCCGAGGTTGACTGGTTGGCGCTGATACCGGACGGGGTCGCTGCTGCCCTCGCAACACCGCCAGCCGACTACGAACAATTTGATGGTCGGCCAGCCGGGCTGGAAGCGGCGAAGATCAAATACGCACCGGGCCCGCCCGCAAAGCCCGCTATTTGGGATAACGTTGAAACCGACCAGCTTGGGCGGAAGATTCTTCGGTCCGGTCGCTGCTATCGCGTGATCGAGGACGACAATCCGTTACGTCTCGATATCTTCGAAAACTTCACGCAGTACTTCGTGTTTTGCGAAAACGAACCAAAGCGGGGCAAAGAACTGCCGTGGGTCCAAGAACTACGTGAGAAACGCGGTTGGGATGAGCAACGTGACGATGGCGAGCCACAGTAGCCGCGAAAACCTGTGACATCCTCTGTTGCCCCGTTAGACTCGACACTCCATGAAGAGGGTCGGTTAACTCGATTACGTTGGTTCTTTAGGCCACGATTCGAGCGAAAAAGATGATCAGTCGATTTGATTTATTTCGCGGTGTAGCAGCTAGCGGTTACCCGAGCATGCCCACGAAACGGCCATTTCGCAGTGTCGCGCTGTTCGCGCTCGGGATGCTTCTGGCCAGCTACGCAGCGGCACAAACAAACGTCGATGTTGTCGCAGCAGTACCCTCCGCCGTCGCTGAGCGGTTTGAGCTGAGTGGCACACTCACCGCCAGTCAGCGTGCTGGATTATCGCCGCTCGTTGATGGATTGGTTGAGTCCTTAGCTGTCGATATCGGTAGCGAGGTACAACGTGGCGACTTACTGTTGCGACTCGATACGACGCTAGCCAGCGCCGCGTTACGTCGTTCGCGCGCCGAGCGCGCGCAAGCCGAAGCAGTGCGCGCTGAGGCACAGCGTCTGGTCGAGGAGGCGCGTCGTCTGGTCGGCGAGCGCCACTTACCGAAAACCGAGCTCGATACCCGTACGGCCGCCTTGGTCCAGGCCGACGCCGCACTCGCCGTGACCGACGCGAGCTTGGCCGAACAACGAGAAATCGTTGCGCGCCATCAACTAAAAGCGCCGTTTGCTGGCGTTGTAACGGCTCGTACTACCGATGTCGGGGAGTGGGTGGCGCGAGGCAGTGGTGTGCTCGAGCTCACGTCCCTCGGTAATGTTCGTCTCGATGTCCAGGCGCCGCAAGAGCGCTTTGCCGATCTCAGCAAAGCGACAGTTGTCGAGATCATCCCCGACGCTTCGCCGGGAGTGTCCATAGCGGCGAGAGTCGCTGCACGCCTGCCAGTCGGTGGCGGCTCCGGTGCACGAACGTTTTTAGTTCGTGTTGAACCGATCGACGACTCTGTTCAACTGCTACCAGGAACATCGGCTGTTGCACGTTTTCAGATTGGCAGTGCAAACGATGATGCCGTACAGATTCCCCGTGATGCGCTCATTCGCCATCCCGATGGCGGCTACAGCGTCTTCGTTGTTAACGATACAGGCGACGGCCTCGAGGCGGAGCGCCGCCAAGTAGACCTCGGCCGGAGTGCCGGTGAGCTCGTGCAGGTTGTTCGCGGTGTACAAGCGCAAGACCGCGTCGTCGTGCGGGGCAATGAGGTGCTGCAGGACGGTGAGCGCATACGAGTCAATACGCGTCCGCTGCGCTAGCGACCAACAATGCTGAATTTCATACTGACTCGTAACACACTGACGACCGTGGTTGCGTTGATTGTTTGCGTACTCGGTATTACGGCGGCACTGCGCATACCGGTGCAGATGATCCCCGATTTGGAAGTACGCACGATCAGTGTTGTCACCACGTGGCCTGGGGCCACGCCACAGGATGTCGAGAAAGAGATCCTTATCGAGCAGGAGCGTTTCTTAAGGGGGCTCGCCAATCTATCGCGAATGGTGTCGTACGCAGAAACAGGCGAAGCCTACATAGAGCTTGAGTTTCCATTCGGCATCGACGTCAACGAGGCGCTTATTCGCACCAGCAATGCGTTATCGCAAGTGTCGAGTTATCCCGAAAATGTCGACCCACCACGACTGTTCAGCAGCTCGTTTTCTCAGAACGCCTTCATGTACTTCGCCATCGCGCCGCTACCTGGGAATCCGCTGGGCATCGACATGGATTTGGTCCGTGACTTTGTTGACGACAACATTCGCCCAGAGATGGAGCGGGTGGAAGGCGTCTCGCAGGTCGGCTTGGGTGGCGGTGCCGATAGACAGGTACGCATAGAGGTCGATACGGCGCGACTCGCGCAACGTGGGATCTCGATTGGTCAACTTCGTGACGCCATTCGTGCGCGCAACACCGATTCGTCCGCCGGTGATATCAATAGCGGTAAACGTCGCTATCTGGTTCGTACGCTCGGTCGATTCGAAGATGCCGACGAGCTTCGCGATATGGTGCTCGATCGGCGTGGTGATGCGATTGTTCGCCTCCGTGATGTCGCAACCGTTACCTTCGATCATTTCGAACTGCGCGATGCGTCGTTCGTCAATGGTGCCCCACGCCTCAGTCTAGCGGTGTCTCGGGAAGCTGGCGCGAACGTCATCGAGATCAAAGAAGCGATGCTACCGCTCGTCGAGCAGCTCAACGTCGATATTCTCGAGCCGAACGGTTTGCGGATGGCACTGACCAGCGACGACGTTCGCTACGTGACAGCGTCCATTCGCAACGTGTGGACAAACCTCCTAATCGGTGCAGTTTTGGCAATCGGCATCATGCTGTTGTTTTTCCGATCAACACGCGCGACCGTCATTGCGACCACCGGCTTACCGATTTGTACCTTGGCGGCATTTTTGGGGCTGCTGTTATTCGATCGGACGATTAACGTTATCTCACTGGCAGGTGTTGCGTTTGCCATTGGCATGACAGTCGACAATACGATCGTCGTGCTGGAGTCGATCGAACAAGCACGCCGGCGGGGCTTAGGTCGCTTCGATGCTGCGCTGGCTGGGACACGAGAGGTTTGGAGCGCGGTCGTCGCGTCCACTTTTACGACCGTTCTCGTGTTCGTACCGATCCTGTTCGTCGCGGAGGAGGCTGGGCAACTCTATTCTGACATCGCCATTGCTATCGCTGCGGCCATTCTCGCCAGTATGTTGGTGGCCATCGGTGTGATTCCGTCGATAGCGGCACGCTTGGGTCTCGGGGTCAGTGATGGTGGGCCGGCTTATGTGCCACGCTCAGCGCTCGCTTTTGTTCGTGTTACCGATTGGCTGACCGCTACACGATCACGAAGTATCGGCTGTTTGTTGGTGACAGGGCTCGCAACGCTATTAGTCGGCGGTTGGCTTACACCGCCTGCCGAGTATTTACCTGAAGGTGAGGAGCCAAAGGCGTTTAGTCGCATGATCGCGCCACCGGGGTACAACCTGACCGAAATGACGCGGATCGGCAACGAGCTTCGTACCGTGTTGGATCCAACGGTTGCAGCGTCACGCGATGCCTTTGATGTTGGTTCAACACCGATTCCACCGTTACGCGGCTATTCGTTGTGGATCAATCCCGGTGCATTAACGGTGATGAGCGAACCGGTGGAGGGTCGCGACCTCGATGCCATGATGACTGGCTTAACGGAGCTCTTTCGCTCGTACCCAGGCATGCGTGCCTTCTCCGCACGCGGCTCAATCATCTCGAGCAACGATGGGGGTTCGCGCGCCGTAGCCCTCGATATGTCAGGGCCAAATATGGCGTCGCTTTATGACACAGCGCAGGCGGCCATAGAACGGGCGCAATCGCTGTTTGTCGCGCCGCAGATCGACTCAAACCCGTCATCGCTATCGCTTGATCAGCCGCTTGTGCAGATTCGCCCGCGATGGGAGTTGCTCGCCGAAGTTGGCTTTACTGCGCGCGACTTTGGGTTTGCCGTATCGGCGTTGTCGGACGGGGCGTTTGTCGATGAGTTTCTAATCGATGATACGCAAGTGGATATCTATCTTTTCAGCGGCGCAGGTTATGCCCAAACCCTGGATGCGCTGCAGAATCAACCGGTCGTAACGCCAGCGGGTAGCGTCTTACCTTTGTCGGCGCTAGCCGATGTGATCGAAAGTGTGGACAGTGATTCGCTGCGCCGCGTGAACGGGCGGCGAACCGTTACGTTGTACATTATTCCGCCGCGAAGTGTGGCCTTGGAGAGCGCCGTTCAGCGCGTCCGCAGCGACTTGCTTCCCGCAATGCGATCTGCGGGCGAAATTGCGGAAGGTGTCAGCATCACCTTGACCGGTGCAGCGGATCAGCTCGATGCTACCCGCGATGCGCTGAGTGGGAATTTCCTTATCGCACTTGTGCTTTGCTATTTGTTGTTAGTCGCTATTTTCTCGCATTGGGGCTACCCGCTACTGATTCTCGTAACGGTGCCGGTCGGTCTTGTCGGCGGCCTCATAGGTTTGGCGTTACTCAATGGCGTGGGAGCGGCGCTGGCTGCTGTTGGCATCGGCGCGCTCTCCCAGCCGCTCGACATGATTACGATGCTAGGTTTTTTGATCCTGTTGGGTGCGGTTGTTAACAACCCGATCTTGGTTGTTGACCGAACGCGGCAAAACCTCAGCGAAGGGCAGAGCGTACGAGACGCTGTTCGCGAAGCGGTTCGTAGTCGCTTGCGTCCGATTTTGATGTCGACGCTAACCACGACTTTCGGCTTGGCGCCGTTGGTCTTTATCCCCGGCGCCGGGACTGAGCTTTACCGTGGGGTCGGCGTTATTGTCCTGGGTGGCTTGCTCTGCTCAACGCTGGTCACGCTATTGTTCTTGCCGAGTTTGTTGATGGTCGTGCTGAAAGATCGCCGCGACCACCCCAAAACCGACCCAGGAAGCCCGCCGAAGACGGCCTTGTCGCCGACGGCGTAACCCGCTGGTCTCACGCTGCCTGCGGCGGAACGTACTCGGTAAGATCGATGCCCTCGACGGCGGCGATATACTCCTCGAAGCTTGGTGTTCTGCCAAGAATCGATGACAGGACAACGACCGGGGTTGATGCGAGTAGGGACTCGCCTTTTTTCTCGTTGGAGTCCTCGACAACACGGCCTTGGAAGAGGCGCGTCGACGTTGCCATAACCGTGTCGCCCTTCTCGGCCTTTTCTTGGTTGCCCATGCACAGGTTGCAGCCGGGTCGTTCGAGATACATCGTGTTCTCGTATTTTGTTCGTGCGGCGTTTTTCGGTGAGCCGTCGTCAAACTCGAACCCCGAGTATTTTTGTAGGACCGCCCAGTCGCCTTCCGCTCGGAGCTCATCGACGATGTTGTAGGTCGGTGGCGCTACGACGAGCGGCGCCTTGAATTCGACCTTGCCGTGTTGCTGCTCCAGGTTCTGCAGGATCTGGGCAAGAATTTTCATGTCGCCTTTGTGCACCATGCACGAGCCGACAAAGCCAAGGTCAACTTTCTTGGTGCCGCCGTAGTAGGAGATCGGCCGAATCGTATCGTGCGTGTAGCGTTTCGAGACGTCGTCGTTGTTGACATCCGGGTCGGCGATCATCGGTTCAACAATCTGATCGAGGTCAACAGTGAATTCCGCTGCGTACTTGGCATTCGCATCGGGCGACAAGGCCGGACGCTCGCCAGAGCGAATCTCGGCGATACGTTGGTCTGCTTTCGCAACAAGTCCGGTAAGGACGCCTTTGGCATTATCCATACCCTTGTCGATCATGATGCCGATTCGTTTTTTAGCGATTTCCAGCGATTCGATCAGCGTGCTGTCGTCGGAGATGCAGATCGACGCTTTCGCTTTCATCTCGGCAGTCCAATCGGTGAACGTGAACGCTTGGTCGGCGAGTAGGGTCCCGATGTGTACTTCTATGATGCGACCTTGGAAAACGTTGTCACCGAACTCTTTCAGCATTTGGGCCTGCGTCGCGTGCACAACGTCGCGAAAATCCATGTACGGCTTCAGCGTGCCTTTGAACATGACCTTCACCGATTCTGGAATCGGCATCGTCGCTTCGCCGGTCGCGAGAGCCAGCGCGACTGTGCCTGAGTCGGCGCCGAACGCGACACCCTTCGACATCCGAGTGTGTGAGTCGCCACCGATAATAACGTCCCAGTCGTCGACGGTGATGTCGTTCAGTACCTTGTGAATAACGTCGGTCATCGCGTGGTACTGATCGTTCGGATCGCGTGCGGTAATCAACCCGAATTCGTTCATGAATTTCATTAGTTTCGGAATGTTGCGCTGCGCTTTGCGGTCCCAAACCGACGCGGTGTGACAGCCCGACTGATACGCGCCGTCCAGCGTCGGTGAAATGACCGTCGCCGCCATCATTTCGAGCTCTTGCGATGTCATCAAACCCGTCGTGTCCTGGGAGCCGACGATGTTTACTTTGACACGGACATCCGAACCGGCGTGCAACACGGTACCGGGCGACACGCCAACGGCGTTCTTATTGAAAATCTTCTCGACGGCCGTCAAGCCTTGACCTTCGTGCGAAATCTCTCTTGCAGTGGCGTAGACCTTTGGCATCGCGACGCCCAGGGCATTGGCGGCGAGACTCTGTAGTTTCTTACCGAAGACGACAGCGTACGAGCCACCCGCCTTGATGAACTCGAGTTTCTGCGGGGTTAGTGCCGACGAAATATCGCAGAGCTCTTCGCTACCGTCTTCGTTGTAGAGTTTTTTGTCACGCAAATTGATGGTTAGAACCGTGCCGGTATCAACCGAGAAGACCTGTTCGAGTTCCGGCTCGTTGTCGGCGTCCATAATTGGATTGCCTGCGTCGTCGAGCTTCTTGACCCAGTTATTAAGATCAAGACCGATACCGCCGGTTACACCGACCGTTGTCAAAAATATGGGCGAAATACCATTCGTACCCGCAACAATCGGCGCGATGTTAATAAACGGTATGTACGAGCTTGCTGGAACACCGGTCCACAACGCCACGTTGTTAACGCCGGACATGCGTGACGAGCCAACCCCCATCGTTCCCTTCTCGGCCACGAGCATGACGCGCTTGTCAGGGTGCTCATCCTTTAGCGCTTGAATATCGGCTTGTGCGCCAGGGTCCATCAGGCTCTTGCCGTGCAGTTCTCTGTCCGAGCGCGAATGGGCTTCTTTACCGGGCGACAGCAGGTCGGTCGAGACATCGCCCGTCGCTGCGACGTAGGTAACGACCTTAACTACCTCGTCGGGCTCGGGCAGTTCAGTGAAGAATTCGGCTTTGGCGTAGCTTTCAAGAATCGCCGTCGCCATCGCGTTGCCACTCGTGTGCGCTGCGACAAGGCGGTCGGTGTCCGCTTCGTATAAGAAAACCTGCTGTTTCAGGACCTCGGCGGCATCCCGAGCAGTAGTGGCGTCATCGCCCAGCGCGAGATCGAGCAGCACAGCAACCGATGGGCCACCCTGCATGTGTGAGAGTAATTCGAGCGCAAACGCCGGTGATATTTCATCGACCGTTACTTCTTTGACGATGATCGCCTTCAGGAAGGCAGATTTCACGCGGGCCGCGTCGGTCGTGCCAGGTAGGGTGTTGTAAATCAGGAAGTTGAGCGACGCATCGCGGTGCTCATGGGTGGGGTCTTTGATCTGCTCGATGAGCTCGGCGACGAGTTCAGCCTCGTCAATCGGCTTCGGATGTAAGCCTTGTTGCTTCCGGTGTTCAATATCTTCCAAGTAGTTAGCAAAAGCGCCCATGCTCGCCCCAACTGAGTTATGGTGAATGAAGCACGCCCGCAGGCGCGGCTACGCTGGACGTCACCCAGCGCTGCTTAGCCGCCCATTATAACCGTTACGCGCCATAGGCGAGCACGAGACGCCCATTCGGGGTCGATCTTGTTATTCGGCGTGCTGGGCGAGTTGCCGAATAATTGCGCCGAACTGCGCCTGTACCCTAGTCGGCTCAAAATCGGCGCGTGTTGTTACGCCGATGTTACGCCGTGAGTTTGGAATTGACTCGAGCAGCACGGCCAAGGCACCGTCCGCGATGTCTTCGCGAACCTGCAGGGGCGATAGCATGGCGGCCCGATCGCTTGAGCGCAGCAAGCGACGTGTCGATACCAGCGAGCCACATTCGATTGTACGGGTCGGTGTCACTACGCCATTGGCTTGGAAGTAGGCATCGAATATCAGCCGTGAGGGCGCCAACGGTCGGGGAACCACCCATTCGAGTTCCGCTAGCGCGGCTGGCGATGGCGTGCCGTGGTTTAGTAACGGATGACCGGGTCGGACAACAATGGCGAGCGGTTGCTCAAACAACCGTTCCTGCACGACATCGCCGATCGGCAGCGGATCACGCAGTGCACCGATCAGCCAGTCAATGTGGCCGTACCGTAAGGCGTGCAATAGCTCGATGTACGGTCCGTCCTGAATCCTGACACGCGCGTCGGGAAAGCGCTGCAGTAATCGATCCACCGCGACCGGCAAAAATTCGGATCGAACCAACGGCAATGCGCCTATGGCAACGCGACTGGTAGCAAGGCCACGCAGCTCGTGGACGGACTCGAAGCCTTGCCGTACCTCGGCGAACACTAACTCGGCGAACCTCGCGAGCACGCGTGCGGCTTCGGTCGTTTCGATCCCACGCGCAGCACGCACGAACAAATCGATTCCAACGATCGCCTCAAGATCTTTGGCGGCACGGTGAACGGTCGGCTGCGCGAGGCCCAGCTTGCGGGCACCCAGGCTGTAACCGCCGGTTTCCGACACAGCGATGAGTGAGCGCAACTGACTGGCTGTAACATGGCGATGCAGCGGCGCACAGGCAAGCGCCGTCCGTGCGCGGGTTCGAATCTCCCGTTCGGCGCTCTGCAGTAGCGAGATTGCTCGGCGTGCGCGAGACACGAGGACCTGACCGGCCTCGGTCTCGGTAACGCCGAAACCGGCGCGCTCGAACAAATGCGTACCGGCAATTTCTTCGAGTTTTCGTAGCGCTTGCGTCAGTGCGGATTGCGACATGAACACACGGGCCGCAGCCGTGCTGATACGCCCCGTCGTCGCAATATCGTCCAGCGCAAAGAAGTGTCGCAGGTTAATGTCGGGCATGGACCATGCTCACCAAGTCAGTCTTGCTACAGTGAGAACTTATACCAGAATTCCAGAAATACGCTGACAAACACATTGTCACTAGCAATAATCAGTATTGGCGCTCTATAAAGTGAAATAGCAAAATCACCATGTCTATTGTCGTCACGAACACCGACCGAAGCGCCTTACCGCTAGCCGCCGATTTCGCACGAATGGGCGTCGCCACCGTCCATGAGGCCCAAGGTCGAAATGGTCTGTTGGACCCTGCGTTGCGGCCCATTTACCGCCCGGCAAGTGTTGCCGGAACCGCCGTTACCTGTGAGGTGGCACCGGGCGACAACTGGATGATTCACGTCGCTGTGGAACAGTGCCAGCCCGGTGATTTGCTCGTCGTTACTCCCACCAGTGCGAGCCCAGTGGGCTATTTCGGCGATCTGTTGGCGACGTCGTTACAAGCGCGCGGTGTGGTCGGACTCGTGATCGATGCCGGGGTACGCGATATCGCAACGCTAACTGAGATGCAGTTTCCGGTCTGGTCGAGCACCGTTTCCGCGCAAGGAACGGTTAAGGAGACGATTGCCAACGTGAATACGACGATCGTTTGCGCCGGACAATCGATTCAGCCTGGCGATCTCATCGTTGCTGATGACGATGGCGTGGTCGTCACTGCGAAAAACCAAGTAGCGGCTGTCCTGGAGAAAGCCCAGCAGCGCGTTGCAAACGAAGAGAGTAAACGCACCCGCTTTGCAGCCGGAGAGCTTGGACTTGACGTTTACGGGATGCGCGAGCGGCTTGCCGCCAAAGGCTTGCGCTACGTTGACGAAGAGCCGCACGACTAAGACATGCAGCAGTCCGCTCCCGTCGTTGTTATGCGCGGAGGTACATCCAAGGGATTGTACTTTCTTCGCGATCATCTACCGGCGGATAAGCGCGAACGCGATCGGTTCTTACTCGGCGCAATGGGGTCACCGGATCCTCGGCAGATTGACGGTATGGGCGGTGCCCACCCGCTAACCAGCAAAGTCGCCGTTATCGAGCGGTCGAGCGATGCGGCGGCGGAAATCGACTACCTTTTTTTGCAAGTTGTGGTCGACAAAGCGGTCGTAGCCGACGGCCAGAACTGCGGCAATATCCTGGCCGGTGTTGCGCCTTTCGCCATTGAGCAGGGTTTGGTCGCCGCGACAGATCCAGAGACCCTAGTTCGAGTGCGCATGCTGAATTCGGGCGGTATCGCCGTCTTGCAAGTGACAACGCCTGGCGGCCAGGTGACCTACGAGGGCGCGGCGTCTATTGATGGTGTCCCCGGCACTGCAGCACCGGTATTGATCGACTTCGCCGACGTTGCCGGTTCCAACTGTGGCGAGTTGCTTCCGACTGGGCGAGCAGTCGAACAAGTCGATAGTGTGGCGGTCACCTGCATCGACAACGGCATGCCAGTCGTGTTGATTCGCGCCAGTGATCTTGGCAAGACCGGCTATGAGTCACCGGCCGAGCTTGAAGCCGACACCGACTTTAAAGCGGCTGTCGAGTCAATTCGCTTAGCCGTCGGACCGCGTATGCGACTCGGCGATGTCACTGACAAAACGGTTCCGAAAATGAGTCTTATTGCGCCACCACAGTCCGGCGGTGCGATCACAACACGGACACTGATTCCACACCGCGTCCACCAGTCAATCGGCGTTCTCGGTGCGGCTAGCGTCGCCGCGGCATGCCGAATCCCGGGAACAGTCGCCGCCGATGTCGCGCAAGTCGTTGCCGATAGCGGCTTACTTCAAATCGAGCACCCAACGGGTGAACTCAGCGTCGACATTGACGTCGACCTCGATGCCGAACCGATTACCGTTCGGCGCTCAGCGCTGTTACGAACTACCCGCAAATTGCTAGAGGGCACCGTGTTCGCCACTGTCGACGGCCGTGGCAGCCCATGAGCGCCGTTCAGCGTATTGGTCTGCTCGGCTTTGGTGAAGTTGGCCAGATGGTCTGCGCCCAACTGCTGCAACGGAGCGTTTCGTTGACGGCGTTCGATACCCAATTCTGCGAGCCGAGTAGTGTCCCGAGCATCGCGGTTCGCGGTCAGAACCGCATCGTCGAATGCGCTATGGCCAACGCCGCTGTTGCCGAGTGCGAACTCGTCATATCGGCGGTGACCGCCGAGCAGTGCGTAGCGGCGGCCGAGTCCTGTATAGCCCAGATGCCAACGAACGCGTGGTATCTCGATCTCAACTCGGTAGCGCCAGCCACCAAACAGCGCGCGGCTGACATCATTACCGGCGCTGGTGGCCGCTATGTTGAGGCGGCTGTTATGGCACCGATTCACCCGTTAGGTTTGGCGGCGCCGACGTTATTGGGTGGGCCACATGCAGAGGCGTTTATCGGTGTCGCTGAGCCGCTCGGCCTGACCGGTGTCCGTGTCAGGTCCAGTGAGTACGGCGCCGCTTCCGCCGCGAAAATGTGCCGCAGTGTCTGCATAAAGGGCTTGGAAGCATTGGTTACCGAGTCGTTACTCGCAGCACACCATTACGGCGTCACCGACGACGTGGTTGCGTCGTTGCACGGCTTGATGCCAGGTGTTGACTGGGCGGCACATGCGCAGTACCTCGTGTCCCGATCGGTGCAGCACGGCGTTCGCCGCGCCGAAGAAATGCGCGAAGTCGCCGCCACACTGCGAGCGGCGAGTGTGGCGCCATTGATGACAGAGGCCACCGTGGCGCGCCAGCAGTGGGCGGGCGCGCAGACCGATGCGTTGCTCGAATCATCGTTAGCCGCGATGCTTGATCGGCTCCGAGCGGGTCAACACCCACGAACCGCATCGAGGAGCGATCAATGAGTGGTGAAGTATTTACGATGGATCCAGGCTGGCTACCCTTCCATCCCGATCCAACGGTTCCAGCCTTCACGTTGCCGCCGGGCGCCGTTGACGCGCATTGCCACGTATTTGGTCCAGGCGCGCAGTTTCCTTACGCGCCGGAACGCAAATACACACCGTGCGATGCGTCGAAAGACCAATTGTTTGCGTTGCGAGATCACCTTGGTGTAACGCGCAACGTGATTGTGCAAGCGACCTGTCATGGCACCGACAACCGAGCGCTTACTGACGCGATTGCGCATTCCAACGGGCTCGCGCGCGGCGTTGCGTCTGTTCGTGCTGATATCAGTGATAGTGAGTTAGAGAGCCTAAACGCCGCGGGTGTAAGAGGCGTGCGGTTTAGTTTTGTGAAACGCTTGGTCGATAAAGATCCGCGACCGGCGCTGCGTAGTATCGGCGAGCGGATTCGCGAGCTCGGCTGGCATTTGGTCGTTTATTTTGAGGCGGTCGATCTTCCAGACATCTACGACTTTCTTGCCGACTTACCGGGAACCGTTGTGTTTGATCATATGGGCCGACCCGATGTCGGCGCTGCTGCCAACGGGCCGCCGTTTGACCGTTTCGTTCAGTTGCTGGCCGATAACGACGCGTTCTGGTGCAAGGTCAGTTGTCCCGATCGACTGTCGGTCAGTGGGCCACCTGGCTATGCCGACGTCGTTCCGTTCGCTCGGCGAATGATCGAGACGTTTCCCGATCGGGTCTTGTGGGGAACCGATTGGCCCCACCCGAACATGAAGTCGCACATGCCCGATGACGGCAAGCTCGTCGACTACGTCGCCGAAATTGCGACAACCGAAGAACAGCAGAAAAAATTGTTAGTGGACAACCCGATGCGGCTCTACTGGCCGGAGGAGAATGCCTGATGGCGCTAGATAAACCCTACAAAGACATTCCGGGCACCACTGTGTTTGATTCTACGCAGGCGCGTGCTGGTTATCACGTCAATCAATTCTTTCATTCGCTCCTGCGTCCGGAAAATCGCGAACGGTTTCTCGCTGACGAGAAGGCCTACCTCGATGAGTTTCCCGTGTCCGAGGAGCAAAAGAAGGCGGTGCTAGCCCGCGACTACAACCGGATTATCGAGCTTGGTGGAAATGTCTACTTTTTCGGGAAGCTGTTTTTCACCGATGAGTGGTCGTTCGAGGTGGGCGCAGCATCGATGACCGGGATGGAACCAAAGGAGTATCGCGCGATGATGGTCGCGGGCGGTCGCAAAATTGACGGTAATCGCTACAGAGAGGAATCTTGATATGGCGAAGGTCACAGCAGGCGTAGCAACATCGCATGTCCCCGCTATCGGTGCCGCCATGGATCTCGGGAAGACAGAGACGGAGTACTGGGCACCGCTGTTCGCTGGCTACGAACCCTCCCGACAGTGGATGGCGGACAACACCCCCGATGTAGTCTTTCTCGTTTACAACGATCACGCGACCGTGTTCGATATGAAAGTCATTCCGACGTTTGCGATAGGTTGCGGTGAGTCGTTCGGTATTGCTGACGAAGGCTGGGGACGACGACCGGTGCCGGACGTGAGCGGGCACCCCGATTTGGCCTGGCATATCGCTCAGTCGGTTATTCAAGACAATTTTGATTTGACGATTATCAACGAGATGGAAGTTGATCACGGCTTGTCGGTGCCTCTTTCGCTGATGTTTGGCCAGCCAAAGGCATGGCCGTGCCTCGTTATTCCGTTCGCCGTTAACGTGGTCATGTACCCAGCGCCATCGGGTGAGCGCTGCTACCAACTGGGTAAAGCGCTGCGCAAGGCGATTGAGTCATTCGATGAGGACCTCAATGTGCAAGTGTGGGGTACCGGTGGGATGAGCCACCAGTTGCAAGGACCACGAGCGGGCTTGATCAACTCCGACTGGGACAATGATTTTCTTGATCGCTTCATCAGTGATCCGGGCGAGTTGGCGCGCATGCCACATATCGAATACATGCGCGAGGCCGGCTCTGAAGCCGTCGAACTCGTTATGTGGTTCATCATGCGCGGCGCGCTTGATGACGCTATTGATGTACGCCACCGTTTCTATCATGTGCCAGCGTCCAACACCGCAGTCGGGCACTTGGTCTTGGAGAACCAAAACTAGCCTAGGGTGGCGCATGAAAGTCGTATTGGCAGGTGCCGGTGCTTTCGGAAAGAAACATCTCAACGGCATTAAGAACATCGACGGTGTCGACTGCGTGTCGGTGGTGGGTCGCAGGCTTGAGTCCACCCAAGCGATTGCCGCGGAGTACGGTATTGCTCACGCAACAACAGACTTAGCCGAGGCGCTTGCGCAGTCGGGTGTTGATGCGGCAATCCTATGTACGCCAACCCCGATGCACGCCGCGCAAGCAATCCAGTGCCTGGAAGCGGGTATACATGTGCAAGTCGAAATCCCTTTGGCTGATTCGCTCGCCGATGCTGAGGCGGTTGTTGCGAAACAGCGCGAAACGGGACTTGTGGCCATGTGTGGACATACGCGTCGCTTCAACCCCTCGCACCAATGGGTCAACAACAAGATCAGAGCCGGCGAAATAAGCATTCAACAAATGGATGTGCAAACGTACTTTTTTCGGCGCAAAAACATAAATGCGGCCGGAGCGCCGCGTTCGTGGACCGACCATCTGTTATGGCACCACGCGGCTCACACCGTTGATCTGTTTCAGTATCAGACGGGTGAGAGAGTTGTGCAGGTCAATGGCATGGAGGGGCCGTACCATCCCGAACTCGGCATCGCGATGGATATGTCGATTCAAATGAAGACTGAGAGCGGCAAGCTTTGCACGCTGTCGTTATCCTTTAATAACGACGGGCCGCTCGGTACGTTCTTTCGGTACATCTGCGATAACGGCACCTACATCGCTCGCTACGACGATCTAGTGGATGGGCATGAAAACACAATCGACGTATCGCAAGTCGCCGTATCGATGAACGGTATTGAGTTGCAAGATCGGGAATTCTTCGCCGCGATTGCGGCGGGCCGTGAGCCCAACTCGTCGGTTGCCCAAGTGCTTTCCTGCTACCGCATCCTGCACGAAGTCGAGCAGCAATTCGGCTGATACGCTGTACATCGAACCCATCGCTCAGATCCGCATTCGCCGTCGCAGGGCGACATAGTTGCACGCTAAACTGTCCGCAGCTTTAGCGCGCATGGCGGAGTTTTCGGTGACGGCGAAGAAGGTTTGGTGTGAGCAATAAAGCGCATGACGAATGGTGGCGCGGCGCCATTATCTACCAGATTTATCCACGCAGCTTTGCCGATACAACCGGTAGTGGTGTTGGCGACCTAAACGGCGTCACCAGCAAGCTCGACTACGTAGCGAGTCTCGGTGTCGATGGGATCTGGCTATCGCCGTTTTTTCGCTCACCGATGAAAGACTACGGCTATGACGTCGCCGACTATGTCGATGTCGATCCGATTTTTGGGACGCTCGATGACTTCGATCAACTGGTGCAGCGGGCTCACTCGCTCGATCTTAAGGTCGTCATCGATCAGGTCTATTCGCATACTTCGGATCAGCACGCATGGTTCAAAGAAAGTCGGACCAGTCGCGACAACCCAACGTCGAATTGGTACGTTTGGGCCGATGCCAAAGAAGATGGGACGCCGCCGAACAACTGGTTGTCGGTTTTCGGTGGTTCCGCCTGGACCTGGGACGCGCGGCGCCAACAGTATTACCTCCACAACTTTCTGGCCGAGCAACCTGATCTGAATTTGTACGATCCAGCGGTTCAGAGCGCACTGCACAACGTAGCGCGATTTTGGCTAGAGCGCGGTGTCGACGGCTTTCGGTTGGATGCGATCAATTTCGGGATGCATGACCGCCAACTTCGCGATAACCCACCGTCAGTTTCCCCGTTTCGCGATTTGTCGACGCCATTTCGAATGCAAGATCAGGCCTTCAATTTGTCGCAGCCCGGTATGCCACTAATGCTGGAACACTACCGGCAAGTGCTGGATACCTATGGCGAAGTCTTTAGCGTTGCCGAGATCGGTGGAGCAACGCCGATGCCGACAATGCATGCGTATACACGAGGTCATCGGCGCCTTAGTACAGCATACGGATTTGAGTTTCTCTCGTTACCGGAGCTTACGGCAGATGCTGTCGGCAGCATCCTCAGAAGCTGGCCGAACGGCTGTGATAACGGGTGGCCCGCATGGGCATTCTCGAATCACGATGTACCGCGCGCGGTGAGCCGCTGGCTACCTGGCGTCGAGCACGAGCGCCGCGCAGAGCTGATTTTGCTGCTACTGGTTAGTCTGCGCGGCAATTTGTTCGTGTACCAAGGCGAAGAGCTCGGTTTGCCGCAGGCTGATGTACCGTTTGAACGGCTTCTCGATCCTGAGGCGATCGCCAACTGGCCGCATACGGCGGGTCGTGACGGTGCCCGAACCCCGATGCCATGGGAGAGGTCCATCGAGAATGGCGGATTCTCGACCGCCGCACCGTGGTTACCGGTGGATCCTTTACATCTTTCTCGGGCTGTCGCGCAACAGGAATCCGCCGACGACTCGACGTTGCAATGTTTTCGGCGCCTTCTGGCGGTCCGCCAAAAGACGTCGGCACTTAGGCTCGGTGATCTTGATATTCTCACGGCGGAGGATGGGCTGCTGAGTTTTACGAGGAACTACGAGGGCGATATAGCGCACTGCGCTTTTAATTTGGGTGACGAGGCTAGGCCGGTTGTGCAACGGTCAGCTCATAATCTGACGGTTGTAGCTGGTGCCGGTAATGTCGTACTAAATAGCGACCGCCCGGCGGAACTTGAGCCCTACAGCGGCTTTATTGCAGTGCATGACAGCCGCTAAACGAGAACAGATCCATGATGATTCGCTTTACTTACTTGCTGCTATCGTTATTCGCAATTGCTTGTGCGCCGCAAAGTACGCCGTCTGGCGCTCCCCTAACCGAGCTGAATTCGCCCGATCAACTCGACACGCTCATTAACGGTTACGTAGATAGTGGTGATGTCCCATTTCTTTACGCGCGTGTCGAAGACCGTGGCGGTCATGTTGTCTATGAGCACGGGGCTGTCAACGATCGCTTGCTACCGAGTACCGTGGTTGATGGCGATACTTGGATTCGTATCTGGTCGATGTCAAAGGCCATAACGATCTCATTGGCACTTGATCTTATTGAGCAGGACAAACTCAGTTTCGATGCGCCTGTTGCAAACTTCATCCCCGAGTTCGCCTCGTTACGGGTGGCTGTGACAGCGAACGGAGACTCACTGCTTGATTCAGACGATCCAGCGAATGCCTGTTCGGGTCAGACGGTGCCGGTTGCCGAGACAATGACCATAAGGCACTTGATCAATCACACGGCCGGGTTCTATTACGCGGTCACAGGTTTCCCGTGCATCGATAGCGCGCTCGCAGAGCGCGCAGTGACTCGTGCAACCGATAGCGACGCTTTGATTGCTGATCTAGCTGCATTGCCGCTGATCCAGCAACCGGGTACGCAGTATTTCTACGGTATGAATACGACCGTATTAGGGTTGGTCATCGAGCGGGCAACCAACCGAGACCTCCACGACTTGGTCGCTGAGATTTTTGGCGAACAGTTTGGTATTCGCGATCTCAGCTATCACTTGCCGCCGGACGAGACGATGTTACCTCGGTTTTCCGGCGCTGATGGTTATCTGCGCGAGGCACATCCCGGCGAACTCGATATCTTTGGTGGCGACGTGCCTCGCTATGCGCCAAGTCACTCGCTAGCGCTCGGCGGCGAAGGCATGATTGGTACAGCAGACGCTTACGCGGATTTCTTGCGCTTACTGCTGAATGACGGTGCACTCAACGGACACCAACTACTCGAAAAGGCCACCATCGCCGACATGGTCGCTCCACATACGCAGCTCGACAGCGACTATGGCCATAATGGTTACAACATTTGGGTGACGAGCGGCAAACTCGGCGATGGCAGCTACGGGCGGGCTGGGCTCTGGGTCGTTGGCGGCTACGAAGGTACTTACGGATGGGTTGATCCCGAACTTGGACTCGTCGGTGTTTTCGTAACGCAGGTTCAGCACGCATCGGCACGCGCGAATGGACGCCACGATGTCATACGCGAAGCCTTTTACGATCAAGTCTTGCCGGAGCGGCGTTGAAGGTTGGTCCTGTTTGGTTAGGTTCTCCCGGTGCGTCGCCGATCGGCGGTTTTATTTTCGGATGTACGGATACCTCGCCAGCGCTAAGCCATCACCGTCGCGCGCACATCTACGGAGTCGCTGGCTCCCCTAGCCGGTTGCTGCGCTGGTATTCATACAACGAAGGCACTGCACTAACGACTTCATTGAGCATCTCGACGTACGGTGTCGGCCGGTAGTCTAGTTTAAACGGTCGATTGCCGTGCAGACCGATAATGCGTGCCATCGGCCCTTCGTCCAAGCCTTGAATGGTGACAACTTCATTCGGGTGCGCACCGCCTGTAATGACAACGCGTAGGTTCCAGGCGGTGTTAAACCCGCCATGGCCCGGTTGCCAGTACGGCGCGCCACTCCCATCGAATACGGGTGATACGGGCCCGTCGTCCGTGGGAGTAGCCGACTTGTGGATGACAACGTTATCAAACAGGTTCTGATGATTGGCGCCGGCGTGTTGGTCCAGTGTGGGCGTGACGAACACCTCGGCATTCGTGTAGACGCATTTTGTGGATTGCGTATTGAACGTTAATGAGTGCAACACCGGATTCAGCACCGTCACGTTTTCGGCGAGCACGTTGTGAACATTGCCCATGTGGACAGCGTAGTGCGCACGGCGCGTGCCGTCGGACAAAATGTTCCGATACGTCACGTTCGCACTGGCGTAGCTCAAAATTCCACTGTCGGCATTGGTGACCCGTATGTTGCGCGCCCAAGAGTCGAACGCGGTCGTGAAATAGATACCGTTGTAGCCGCGTTCCATATGGTGGCCGAAGTACGGCGAGTCTGGAAACTCAAGATGCAGATCTTCGATGCCGACGTGTTGCAGGCCGTCCCAGACCGCGACTTGCGCAGGGATGGAATCGCTGACGTCATGCAGCAATGGGTCTGCCAAGCGTATGGTTGTGCCGTCAACCTCGAGCACTCGCGAGGTCTGGCGAACAAGCGGTCTTTCCGGGAACGACCAATGGTGCGAACCGGCCATGCTGAATACGTCGCCGTACAACGATTTCACAATACCGGCTGTCGGACCGGCGCTGTTGATCCATTGCAATTGCACGATATCGCCAACCTTCACGTCAGCCGGCGCGGCTAGCCGCAATTGTTGACGGCCCCGCGCGCCATCGACGACATCGGCGAGTTTGTCGATGGTGGGGTCGTACTCAACCAAGTACGGCGCCGTTCGGACACCCGGTTTTTGGATCCAAATAAAGCCGCCGCTCCACGAGTACTCGGAAAAATAATCGTTAAGGTTTTTGTCGGGTTCGATTTGGCGCTTGTTGAGTTTGATCAAGTACTCGCGTAACTCGTCAAGCGAGTCGCTCTTGTCGACTTGATTTAGCGGCCGTGGAAAGTAGAGAACAGTTCCGCCGTTGCCTGAACCAACGCCTTGCAGCACGAAATCGGAGCGCTCAATTCTAAGTACCTCCGAAATCCGATAGCGGCCGGCGGAGAAGCGCACGATGACCGGACCGTTGACCTGATTGGCGGCGTCGATGGCCGCCAGAACCGCCTTGGTATCGTCGACACCGTCGTCGGCTGCAGCGCCATGGTCATCGACCAGAACAACGGTGCCGGCAGCGGCCGGCACGCCCGACAAACCGTTCTGGTAGCCCGCAAACGAGAAGTCTGGCAAAAAGTATTTGTCTCCAATTGTCTCTAGGGACAATATGTCGGGTAGCGGATGAGCGTTGCCGTCTTCCTGAGCTCTCGCCTGCGTAGGTAACGCCAAAATCCCGGCCGATGCAGCCAGAAGCCACAATAAAAACAGTAATTTATTGCTAATCATCGAATCTAGCCGATGCCCCCCCATAAGCTATCGACCTTAACGGAGGTCCTCCGTAGCGGCAATGCCAATTTTCCGCGGCCGCCAAAATCGAATGAAACGGCTTGTTTGACACCGGTGACATTTTGCGTATGCTGATCCGCGGGTAGATCAAGTCAATCCGATTTCGATTACGTAAGAACTTCCCGGGGGGGAAACAGTGAAATATCGAATTAGCACGACTGCGCTCGCGGTTACCGTGACAGCGCTGGGCTTCTCATCGGCGGTTTCTGCGCAAGAAGAAGCCATCGACGAAGTGGTTGTACAAGGCATTCGCGGCTCGCTGTCGAGTGCCGTCGACCAAAAACGTAACTCCGACAAACTCGTAGAGGTCGTGATTGCTGAGGACATCGGCAAGTTGCCCGACCAAAACCTCGCCGAGGTTCTCGAGAACATCACCGGTATTCAAATTACTCGCACGGCCGGTGTCGGAACCGGTGTACAAGTTCGTGGCACCAACGCCAACCGGGTCGAGTTCAACGGGGTCTCGACCGTCGCTTCCGGGTCAGGCCGAAATGGCATCGACTTCGAAGACGTTAACCCGGCGATCATCTCCGCCGTTGAGGTCATCAAGTCGCCCGACGCGAAAGTCATCGAAGGCTCTGTCGGCGCGACGATCAACCTAAAAACCATTCGGCCGTCGGACATCAACGAAACCCTAGCGGCAGCGCGGATCCAAATTGAGGACAGCAGTCTGACGAGCGACGGTCGTCAACCACGGTTCTCGGCGGCTTACGGCGATAACTGGGAGACCGGTATCGGCACGCTCGGTTTCGTGATCAGCGGCAGTTACACCGAGCAAGAGTCGGTGTCGTTTCGGCCGCGCGTCGATCGTGACAATCGCGTCGCCCCACCGGGTGCTAATCCGGCTGAGTATTTGGGTATTCAGTTCCTCGTTCAGGAGCAGGAGAACTTCGATTACGAGACGACGAATATCGCAACCACGTTCGAGTGGGAGCCCAACGACAATCTGAAATTTAGTTTCGACGCGATTATCAACGACCAGGAGCGCAGCCAAGACAGCTATCGCCTGCAGGCATCCGGTGTCAGCGCGTTGATCAACGATAGCATTCCGACAGCGTTCGAAACCGTAAACTTCGGTTTTGGGCCACCGAGCCTCGGCTTGTTCCCAGCAGCGCTGCAAGGCTTTATCGAGCCTAACCTCGCGCTCGACGATGACGATCCGAACTTACGCTTCTCAAGTGATACCGGTTCGCGAGTGACCGATAGCGAAGTGTTTGCGCTGGCTGGGGAGTGGACCGGTGAACGCTGGACTGTGCGAGCGGAAGTCGCATCGACCGCTTCGGATACAGCGAACCCAAACTTGAGTACGACGCTTAACTTCCTCAACCCGAACTGCCCACAAGACGGCACCAGCAACGATAACTGTGTTCCGTTTGCTTATGACCTATCCGGCGGTTCGTTGTCGTGGGGCATTAACTTTGATTCACCGTTCGCGCCAACGACAGCGGATCTCGTTAATCCCGCCAATGTTGTACTCGACCAGGTAATCGTCGGTCGGAACACGACGGAAAACGAAGAGACGGCATTCCGGGTCGACTTCTCGGTCGACACCGAGTGGCGCGGCTTCACCTCGGTCGACTTCGGCCTTCGCTTCAACCAATCGTCGAGCGTCTTCAATGACGTCGAAGACCGGATTGGCGGTTTTAGTCAGTTGGTCGATAGCCCGAACGGTCTGCTATTCGAGGAGCTACTGGTCCGCGGCCCGAGCAACTACAACGATGCCGACGGCCGGGCGCTATTCATCCAGAACTTCCTGCTCGTTGACCCGAACCGGGCGTTTTCGGATCCCACCGGTACGGTCAACATCTTGCAGAACGCGGTGATTCAGCACGACCCGACCAGCCCCGATATCTTGAATCTGGTGTCTGATCAGAACCAGTTCTACGACGTTAGTGAAGATACGACCGCGTTGTACGCGCAAGCCAACTTTGAGGCCGGTATTTTCCGCGGCAACCTCGGTTTCCGGTACGTCCAAACAGATGTCGACTCCGTCGCATTCGGACCGGAAGATGCTAACGGGAACCGCCAATTGCAGTCCACGAAGGGCGACTACGACTTCATTCTCCCCCGCTTGAATGTCGTTGCCGAGGTCAGGGATGACCTACTTATCCGATTGGGTTACGGCTCTGATATTCGCCGGCCGAATTTTAACGACCTGAATACGGCGTTCACTTTCGACAACCAAGAGAACTCGGTTGTCGCTCTTGGTAACCCGGGTCTAGAGCCGGAGGAGGTCGATTCGTTCGATCTATCAGTCGAGTGGTACTTCGCCGAATCGGCTGTTGCGAGTATTGGTTACTTCCGCAAAGAGCGGACCAATATCTTCGGTGTCGATTTCGATGGTGCGATACTGGTCGCGGACCCAACGACGACCAGCGGCCTTGCACGTGAGACCGATCCGAGTTGCCCGGGTGGTGGTATCTTCAACCCCACCGTTATACCGAATGTGTTGGGCGACCCGAACACGGTCGGCTTATGTGTCGATTCGACCCGACCGGGTAATGATCCTGAAACGACGACGCAAACCGGTATCGAGTTAGCGTTCCAGTACGACTTGTCGAGTTTCGAAGATCGTCTCGGTTGGGCATCCGGATTCGGTGTTATTGCCAACTACACGATTCAAGACTTCAGCGGCGGCTCGGCTGAGGACTGCACGTCCGGTCGTGGCCAACAAGTTCTCGGCGACGTGTGCCTGGCACGTGGCTTGCTCGACTTCTCCGAGAACGCCTACAACTTCACGGTGTACTACGAGAAATATGGCTTGACGGCTCGGATGCGCTACACCTGGCGTGAGGGTTTTCGAACGCAGGACTTCGGTGGCGGTGCTAACACCAGCGGCAGCAGTACGTTCAGTTTCCCTGTACACACGCTCGATCGTGGTCAGCTCAACGCCAGCATCAACTACGCGATCAACGACAACTTCTCCGTCGAGTTGCAAGGTGTCAACTTGACCGAGGAGCGTATCGATCAACGCTGCGTTTCTGAAAGTGGACCGCTGTGTTTTGTCGGGTTCCCTGATCGTCGCATCGCACTGGGCGCCACGTATCGGTACTAGTCCGTCGAACCCCCTGGAGCATTCTGTATGGAGTGTGCCCGGACGAAGCCTCAACCTCGGTTGAGGTTTTTTCCGGGGGTTCCAGGAGGCCAGTCTGACTTAGCGCCTAACCCGTCCAGGACAAAGTGTTCTATAAGACGGCAACGCGACCGCACTTTCCCGCTTGTCCGACGCGGCGAGTGGCTAACAAACGGCCGCCCAGGTAACATTGACACCGGTGACATTGGTGCCTACTAGCAAAACAACAATAAGACCCATGCCAGTGTTAAGCGGCATCGTCTACGCGCTTGGCCTACCGGTTCTTGCTGGGAAGGTCGCGTAGATGTCTGCTGCCAACGAGACCGACACACTCACGCCAACACTGTCGCCTGAGCTCGACCAAATCTCGGCGCAATTGGTCGCAGCGCGTGCCGACGCGCGGCCACTTACCCAGTTCCCCGGCGACTTACCCGAAACCCTGGCAGCAGCCTACGCCGTGCAGTCGGCGTCGATTGCACGCTGGCCTGACGCCGTCGCCGGCTGGAAGGTCGGCATGGTTGCGCCCGACTATCGGCAGCTCCTGGCGGCCGAGCGCTTGTCGGGTCCCATTTTCCGTCGGAGCGTCTACCGCGTAGCGCCGGGCGATGACGTGGCTATGCCTATCTACAAAGGCGGTTTCGCCGCCGTCGAAGCCGAGTTTGTGTTCGAGCTCGAAAAAACGATCGAGCCAGTCGTGCGCAGCTATACCGATGCCGACTTGATCGACTGTGTCGCTGCGCTGCGCATCGGTGCCGAAATTGCCAGCAGTCCAATGGCTGACGTTAATCGGCTCGGCCCGAGCTGTGTCGTCTGCGATTTCGGTAACAACGAGGGTTTGCTGGTCGGCCCGCCTATAGCCGACTGGGCGGCGATCCCACCTGACTCACTGACGGCTATCGTCAGTGTCGATGGAGCGGTTGTCGGTACGGCAACGGCGGCCGCAATCGAGGGCGGTTTGTTGCAAGCACTGCGTTTTCTCGTAACGCTATGCGCTAACCGCAAGTTGGAGCTTGCGGCGGGCACGTATGTTTCCTGCGGCGCGCTAACCGGGATTCATGACGTAACGGTCGACTCTAAGGCGACGGTCGATTTCGGCGAGTTCGGAGCATTCGACGTTTCCTTCGAGGCGATGTTGCCGCTACGCGAGCGCCACTCGGCGGCACCGGTATGAGAAGACCTTAATTATGGTTCGAGCGCGTCGTAAGTCCGAAGTCGACTACGCAGCCGCCGCACGGCAATGGACCGAAAGCAACAAAGATGGTCGTAAACCCACGATGCGCGATGTTGCCGAGCTCGCCGGTGTATCGAAAAAAACGGTCTCGCGGGTTATCAACGATTCACCGCTCGTCAACGAAGCGACGCGCAAAGGTATCCAGGGCCTTATTAAAGAGATCGGTTACCGGCCCGATCCGCAGGCGCGCGGTCTCGCATCGCGCCGCTCGTATCTTGTCGGATTGATTACCGATAACCCCACGCCGCAGTACGTCGTCAATATTCAACACGGTATCCTCGATGTGCTGCGAAAAACGGGCTATGAACTCGTTGTCCACCCTTGCGACCGAAAGAGCGAGACGTTTCTCGACGACGCGCGGCGCTTCATTGAAGTGCAGAAGCTCTATGGCGTGATCCTAACGCCATCTGTCTCGGAAGATGAGCGACTCGCCGAAATTATGCGCGAGCTGGGTTGTGCGTATATTCGGATCGCATCGATTGCGCTCGATATGGAACGGCGCATGATCGTCACCAACGACCGTGTCGGTGGACGCGAAGCAGCGCACCATCTCGCCAAGCTTGGTCATACCCGAATTGCCGTAATCGTCGGTCGACGCAGTTTCCGCTCATCGCATGAACGCCGTGCCGGATTCGAGGAAGGGCTGGCGGAGCACGGCATCACGCTGCCGCAAGAGTACGTACTGCAAGGGGACTACACGTTTGAGTCGGGGCTGGCCTTGGGCGCTGAAATTCTTGATTTAGACCCACCACCCACAGCCGTTTTTGCATCGAACGACGAAATGGCAGCGGGCGTCTTGCAAGCGTTGCACGTTGCCGGACAAACACCGCCCGACGCCTTATCCGTTGTCGGGTTTGACGATTTCGAAACGGCAACTCGGGTTTGGCCGCGATTAACAACGGCGCGTACGCCGGCGCGCCGCATAGGTCGTTTAGCCGCAGAACGTTTGTTCGAGTTTGACGACGAAGACAGTACTGCGGTTGGCGAAAACGAAACGATGCCGCAGTTGATCGAGCGCGACTCAACGCGACGCCACCGGACATCATAGGTAAACAGGGGGCGACTGGGAGCGGCCGTGCACCACGTTTGGAGTTTCTCGGATGCACCACGCCACCAAGCACGTAACGGTTCTGGCTCATTGGCCAGTTGTATCGACAAAGTAACGAGCAATGACGTCAAAACTATTTAATCTCGAAGGCAAGGTCGCGCTGGTCACAGGCGCAAACACGGGGCTCGGTCAAGCCATGGCCATTGCGCTCGCCGAAGCGGGTGCAAACATCGCGTTGGTCGGGCGTTCGAAACCCGATGAGACCGAGACGCTGGTCCGTGAAATGGGGTCAAAAACAACGGTCGTGATGGCCGACCTCAGTGTGGCCTCCGTGGCTAGCGAAGTCGTAAATCAAGCCGCTATCGCGCTTGGGTCCATCGATATCCTCGTCAACAACGCCGGCATTATTCGCCGTGAGGATGCCTTGTCGTTTTCCGAAAACGACTGGGACGATGTCATGGCGACAAATCTCAAGGTGCCGTTCTTTCTCGCTCAGGCCGTTGCCCAATCGATGGTTAGCGATAAGCGACCGGGCAAGATTATTAACGTCGCGTCATTGCTATCGCTGCAAGGCGGTATCCGAGTCGCGTCGTACACAGCCAGTAAGAGCGGGCTCGCGGGGCTAACGCGGCTGCTGGCCAATGAGTGGGCGGCGGCTGGGATTAACGTCAACGCCATCGTGCCGGGGTACTTCGCGACCAACAACACAGCGGCACTTCGCGCAGATGACGTGCGAAATCGACAAATTCTTGAACGCATTCCCGCTGGCCGCTGGGGAGAGCCAGCCGATCTCGGTGGGGCGGCGGTCTTCCTTGCTTCGGCAGCGTCCGATTATGTCCACGGTACGTTAGTGCCCGTCGATGGCGGTTGGCTCGGTCGGTGATCGGTCGTCGTAAATTTTTGCTGGCGCCGCTGCTCTTAACCGCCTGCAGTAAGCGCGACGGTTCGCGGCCGTTGTTCGCGGCGGATTCGCAGCCCGATGACTACCCGACGACGCAGGGCTTGCACGCGATCGATCGAATGCTCAATGAGCGTACCAATGGCGAGATGCGTGTTCGTGTCTATCCAGGCGGGCAGATGGGGGCGGAGAAAGATACGCTGGAGATTGCAGTTTTCGGCGGGCTCGATCTTACCCGCGTGAACTTGGCACCCATTAACTCGATTGTGCCGGCAACGATTGTCTTGGCGCTCCCGTTCCTCTTTAACTCGATTGCCCACTCGCGGGCCACGTTCGATGGGCCGATCGGCCGGAAGATCCTCGATTCGATGATGCCCTTCGGCCTACGCGGCATGTGTTATTACGATTCTGGAGCACGGTCGTTTTACAACACGAAGCGGCCGATCGTATCGCCGGACGATATCGCCGGTATGAAGATTCGGGTCCAAAACTCAGACATCTATGTCGCGATGATCCAGGCGCTCGGGGCAAATCCGACGCCGATCCCGTACGGTGAGGTTTACCAGTCTTTGGTGCAAGGCGTTGTCGATGGGGCGGAGAACAATTACCCGTCGTACGAAAGCTCGCGGCATTTCGAGGCCGCTGGCCACTACTCGCTGACCCGGCACGTTATGGCGCCAGAACTCGTCGTTGCGTCGCGACGAAGCTGGGACCGGATGACGGCTGAGGAGCAAGACTACCTACAAACAGCGGCTACCGAATCGGTGCCGTTCATGCGCAGTCTATGGGACGCCCGTGTGGAGGTCTCTAAGCAACGTGTACTCGAGCGCGGCGTCGCTGTTGTCGAGAACGTTGATCACGCTGCA
>JBCDIL010000034.1:0-35154 GCA_038749025.1 Pseudomonadota bacterium
AAAGACCTTCGGTCCGCTGTCGGTCGTGATTTCGACCGCTGTTGCCGTCGCTGCGCTTTGGCCGCAATGTTCGCACGTCGCGCTCATCGGTCGGCGTCGGTGACCTCGACCGGCGTCCGCTCAAGCACGATATCTGGATGGTTGATCGCCAGCGCGATCGTTGCGATACAACCAAGCACCGTCGCGGCCGGGATGGCGATAACCAACCAAACCATCGGGTTCTTGGTCCAGGGTTCTACGTTGTCTGCTTGCATGAGTTACCTCGGTACGGGGCCGCGAAAACGACTGATTTCTTCACGTTGAATGGCCGGTGCATCGACGGCTTGAACGTGGAACATGATCGATTGACCACCCTTCGCGTATTCGTGCGGGACAATGACGGCGACGGGGACGCTCGCCAGCGATTCGGCCGGTATGTCTATCTCGCTGTTGCTCGTTAGGCGGGCAGCTTCAATCCCGGCGACCGAAATCGTGTAGCGGTGACTGCGGCGCTCTTTGTTGATGATGTTCAGCAAATAGGTGTTTTCGATGCCATCGATCCCGGCATCGCGATACAGCGAGTTGCGGTCGCGAATGACATCGACGAGCAACGGTACGCTAGTCGCCATCGATGTGATAAACGCACCAAATAACACGCTCAACAAGACGGCGTAGATAAGCACGCGTGGCCTTAGGACACGCGTCTGTTTGCCGTTCATGGCATTTTCGGTGCTGTAGCGAATTAAGCCGCGCGGGTAATTCATTTTGTCCATGACATCGTCGCAGGCGTCGATACAAGCGGCGCAGGCAATGCACTCGTACTGCAGTCCATCGCGTATATCGATGCCGGTCGGACAGGCCTGGACGCACAACGTGCAGTCGATGCAGTCACCGAGTGCCAGTGATTGGCGATCGGCTTTACGAGAGCGGCTGCCGCGCGGCTCGCCGCGCTCGGTGTCGTAGGTAATGATCAGCGAGTCTTTATCGAACATCGCACTTTGGAAGCGGGCGTACGGGCACATGTACTTGCAGACTTGCTCGCGCATGTAAGCGGCATTGCCGTAGGTCGCGAAGCCGTAAAACAGCACCCAGAACAGCGCCCAGCCACCGAGCTCAAGAGTTGCCACCTGCCGCGCGAGCTCGCCGACTGGGACAAAATAGGCGACGAAGCAAAAGCCGGTGAACAGAGCGAGTGCGATCCAGGCGAATTGCTTGCCGGTCTTGCGTGCGAACTTGTTCCCTGTCCACGGCGCCTTGTCGAGCTTGATGCGTTGTGCGCGCCGACCCTCGAATACCCGTTCGATTAACGCGAACGCTTCGGTCCATACCGTCTGCGGGCAGGCGTAGCCGCACCACAGCCGACCGGCCAATGCGGTAAAAAAGAACAAGCTGATCGCCGCGATGATCAGTAGCAGCGCGAGGTATACAAAGTCTTGTGGCCAGAAGGTCAAGCCAAACAGGTAGAACTTGCGAGCGGGTAAATCGAACAGCACCGCTTGCCGCCCGTCGTACATTAACCACGGCCCGACGTAGAAGATACCGAGCAAGACCAACATTGCGAGTTTGCGTAGCCGGTCGAATCGGCCGTCGACTTCGCGCGGGTGAATTTTCTCCTCGCGCTGATAGAGGCTCGCGTTGCCGCTTGGTTGACCGACGTTAGCGCTCATTGGGCTCCACATCCGCTTTGCCGACCGGCTTGGGCCAATTCCGTTTGCGTCGAGCGAGCCGCAGGCACAGCCAACCGGTAACAATGCAAGCGCTCCAAAGAAAGAAAAAGACGCTGGCATAGCCCGCTTCGCGCGATGTTGCCAGACCGCCGCTCAGCTTGCCGACGATGTCGGCTGGGTCGACCAGCGCGAAAAACACGACGCTCCAAATGGCGGTAACCAAGAACGAGATCCATAGAACGATCCCCCGCTTCTGCGCTTCGCGGCTCCACGCAACGCTGTTGGCGGGAACGTCGTTCATTTTGCCGCTGCCGTTTCGATCGACTCACTGTTGCTAAGGCTGTAGACGTACGCCGCTAACAAACGGGCCCGATTCTCACCCAACAGCTTGCCGTGGGCCGGCATTTGGCCTTGGCGACCGTTAACGATCGTCGCGCGAATAGCGTCCGGCGAAGAGCCGTACAGCCAGATGTCATCGTTTAACGCGGGGGCTCCTAATGCCTGTAAGCCAGCACCGGTCGGGCCGTGACACGCGCTACAAACCGTGATGTAGGTCTGGTGTGCTGGCGAGTCCGTGTCTTGCCCTGTGGGCATTTGCCGCACATAGGCAATCATCTCGTCTAGGCCAGCGTCATTCGGGAAGACGCCACCGAACGGCGGCATGATGCCGTTGCGGCCGTTGACAATGCTCACCGTGATCGCCGCCAGCGAGCCGCCATAGAGCCACTCGTCGTCGGTTAGGTTAGGGAAAGCGGTCGCGCCACGGCCCAATGAGCCGTGACACTGCGAGCAGTAATTTGCGAACAGACTGCGGCCGACCGCCAATGCGTCTGCGCTTGCAACGAGTTCATCGTCCGGCAGTGCGGCGAAGCGCTCGAACAACGGCGCATACCGCGCTTCCGCTGTCGCGATTTCCTCATCGTACTGTACCGCTTGGCTCCAACCGAGTACGCCGGCTTGGCTGCCGAAACCCGGGAACATAATGAGATACCCCAAACCCCAGATGAGCGTCAGGATGAAAAGCCACAGCCACCAACGCGGCAGTGGCTCGTTCCGTTCCGTGAGTCCATCCCAACTGTGGCCCGTATCCGGTGCTTCGGGACCTTGTGCACTGGACCAAAAAATGAGCCAGAACGAGGCGATGACGGTGACGACCGTCCCGATGATGACAAATACACTCCAACCCGTAGTCATTCGAGAAGCTCCTTACCGATCGTCGCCGTCGAGCGGCAACGCTGCGACGTCGTCGAAACCACCGCGACGACCTGCTAAATAAACGCGGATGCTGAGCGCAATGAAGGCCACTAACAGCACCGCTGTGATGATTCCGCGTACCAATCCCATATCCATCGTCATCTCCATTAGCGTGCCGAGCGTGCTAAGCCGAGCCCTTGCAGGTAGGCGATTAAGGCGTCCAGTTCGCTTTTCCCCTCCACCGCAGCGCGGGCGTTGGCGATCTCTTCATCGGTGTACGGATCGCCGAGCATCTGCAAGGCTTTCATCTTCGTGACGACGAGCTCAGGGTCGACCAAGCGATCGGCGAGCCACGGGTAGGCGGGCATGTTCGATTCCGGCACCAAGTCGCGCGGGTTCAAAAAGTGAATCCGGTGCCATTCGTCGCTGTAGCGACCGCCGACACGCGCGAGGTCAGGCCCGGTCCGTTTCGAGCCGAACTGAAACGGTCGGTCGTAAACGAACTCACCGGCCACTGAGTACGGTCCATAGCGTTCGGTTTCGGAGCGAAACGGTCGTACTTGCTGCGAATGGCAGGTGTAGCAACCTTCGGAGATGTAGACGTCCCGACCCGCTAGATTGAGCGGCGCGTATGGCTCGATCCCTTCTATCGGGTCAGTGCCGGCGCCACTTGCGATTAGCGGCAGGATCTCGACGAGACCACCGACGCTGATAACGACTAGGATGAGGATCGACAGCACGTGCGTGTTGCGCTCTAAATATTCGTGTTGCATGCCGATCTCCTAGGCAGCGGCCGGTACGGTCACCGGTTCCGGTTTGTTACTCGGTATCGTGCGCATGACGTTGTAGACCATGATCAACATGCCGGCGAAGAAGATGACGCCGCCGAGGAGGCGCAGGCCGTAATATGGGTAGGTCACCTTCAGCGATTCGATAAAGGCGTAGGTGAGCGTGCCGTCGTCATTGGTGGCACGCCACATCAACCCTTGCGAGATACCTGAGATCCACATCGAAGCGGCGTACAGCACGACGCCGATTGTCGACATGTAAAAATGCACGTTGATGAGGCTCGATGAGTACATGCCGTTCAAACCATAGAGGCGCGGCAGCAGGCAGTAGATCGAGCCGATCGTCATCATCGCCACCCAGCCGAGTGCGCCGGAATGGACATGGCCAATTGTCCAATCGGTGTAGTGCGACAGTGCGTTAACGGTCTTGATCGACATCATCGGCCCTTCGAACGTCGACATGCCGTAGAACGACAACGCCACGATCATGAACTTCAGAATCGGATCGGAGCGCAGCTTATGCCAAGCCCCCGAGAGCGTCATGATGCCGTTGATCATGCCGCCCCAGGATGGAGCTAGCAGAACGATCGAGAAGATCATGCCGAGCGACTGCGCCCAGTCGGGTAGCGATGTGTAGTGCAGGTGATGCGGGCCTGCCCACATGTAGATGGCGATTAAGGCCCAGAAATGCACCACCGACAGCCGGTACGAGTAAATCGGCCGACCGGCTTGCTTCGGCACGAAGTAATACATCATTCCCAAGAAGCCCGCAGTCAAGAAAAAACCGACGGCGTTGTGGCCATACCACCATTGCATCATCGCATCGACGACACCGGTGTAAATCGGGTACGACTTCGTTAGCGAGACGGGTATCGCGAGGTTATTGAAGATATGCAAAACGGCGACGGTCAAGATAAACGCCGCGTAGAACCAGTTGGCCACATAGATATGCTTGACCTTGCGCTGCGTAACCGTCGCCAAGAAGACAATCGCGTAGGCGACCCAAACAACGGCAATCAGTAGATCGATAGGCCACTCAAGTTCGGCGTATTCCTTGCTTTGGGTGATGCCCAGCGGCAACGTGATCGCTGCGAGCAAGATCACTAATTGCCATCCCCAGAACGTGAACTTCGCCAGACCCGGTAAGGCGAGCGGTGTATGGCAGGTGCGCTGCACAACGTAGTACGAGGTGGCGAACAAGGCGCAGCCGCCAAAGGCGAAAATGACCGCGTTCGTGTGCAACGGCCGCAGGCGGCTATACGTTAAGAACGGTAGATCAAAGTTGAGCTGTGGCCAGATAAGCTGGGCGGCGATGAATACGCCAACCAACATACCGACGACTCCCCATAACACGGTGGCCAATGTAAACAGGCGAACCACGTCGTCGTGATAGGTCGTTGTTGTTTGCATGAGACGAACCCTTAGGCGTCAAGAAGGCGCTGGTAACGCGGGCAACTATAGGAGTGCCGGCCAGCGCGCTAAATGATCTAAGTCAATTTGTCTTCGGGGACGGCGACCTATACTTCGAGGCGTTATCACCTTAAGACTTCGGTCGAGGAGAGCGTGCGTGCAAATCGAACTGCCCGTCGTTCCCGACACAACGCTTATTCGCAAATACGGTGTGGCGGGCTCGCGCTATACGTCATACCCCAGCGCCCTCAACTTCAATGACGGCGTTGGAAACGCTGCCTTCGAAGAAACCGTGCAGACGAGTAATGACGAGTTGATACCGGCGCCATTGTCGCTGTACGTGCACATCCCGTTTTGTCGGTCGCTCTGCTACTACTGTGGTTGCAACAAGCGTGTGACCCGCAATCCCGCTGTCGTCAGTGGTTATTTGGCCGTATTGGCGACCGAAATCGCCCGTAAGGGCGTGTTGTTCGACACCGATCGACCTGTCGAGCAGTTGCATTTCGGTGGCGGCACGCCCACCTACCTCGATGCCATGCAACGTGCTGGCGTGATGAACGCACTGGCGCGGCATTTCGATTTATCGAGCGGGCCGTCACGCGATTTCAGTATCGAAGTCGATCCGCGGACCGTGCTCGCCCAAGAGCTTAGTCAGCTCGCTGCGCTCGGGTTCAACCGGGTTAGTTTCGGGGTACAAGATACGAATCCGGGCGTGCAGCGGGCGATCAACCGAACGCACTCCGTGGCCGATCTCGCGATTCTCGTCGCTGCCGCGCGGCGCTATGGGTTGAAGACGGTTTCGTTCGATCTAATTTACGGTTTGCCAGAACAGACGCCGGACAGTTTCGAGGAAACGTTGGCGTCCGTTGTCGCGTTGGACCCGGATTCGTTATCGGTCTTCAGCTACGCCCATCTACCGCATTTGTTTCCTGCTCAGAAGATGCTGGCCAAGCAAGACTTACCCGACGCGGATAGCCGATTGACCATGTTTGCGACCGCGATCGACTTCCTGCAAGCAGAAGGCTATGAGTACATTGGTATGGATCACTTTGCGCGGCCGGGCAGCCATCTCGCGAAAGCACGCGATACACATGATTTGCATCGCTGCTTCCAGGGCTATGCGTCAGGCGGTCGCTGCGACACGCTTGGGTTGGGTGTTAGCGCGATAAGTCGAATTGGTGATGCCTATTTCCAAAACGATAAAGATCTGCGCGGTTATGCAACGGCGATAGAGCAAGGCAAGTACGCTGTCGCTCGCGGTTATCAGTTGACAGCCGAGGATCGCCGAATCGCAACCGTAATAAACGAGTTGATGTGTTACGGCAGCATCGATACCGATGCCTGGAACCGAACGTACGAAGGTTACTTCCAGGCATTTTTCGCCGATGAGTTGCAGGCACTCGAGGCACTCAGCGCTGACGGTTTGGTTGTCGTCGACGGTCAGCGTATCAGCGTGACGGCAACCGGCCGTTTATTTCTGCGGAACATTGCGCGTTGTTTTGACCGGCAAGCCTGCGCACAAGCCGGGCATTACTCGTCGACCGTCTAGGAACCCCCCATTGACTACGGTACCATTGACGTGTTCACAGACGGGGGTCTTCGTGGCAGACAACGCACAAGTCAATTCGTCGGTAGCGGTATCGTTGCCGGATCCTTCGCGCTGCAGTGGTTGCAGTGTCGGTGATTTGTGCGTCGCGTTAGGTTCCGATGCGCAAACACTGCGAAAGCTTGATGAGTTACTCGACATTCGTGAACCGATCGCCGCTGGCGATCACATTCTCGTGCAGTCCGATCCGTTCCGAGGTTTACTCGCTGTTCGCCGTGGACTGTTCAAAAGCTACACGACCGATCGCGAAGGTCGCGAGCAAATCCAAGGGTTCTATCTGCCCGGTGAGTTAATCGGTCTGGAAGGTGTTAGTCGTGGCCACTACGGTGCCAACGTGCAAGCACTGTCCGACGCAGCCATTTGCCGTCTGGATTACGACGCGCTATTGAAAATCTCGGCTTGCTCTACCGGCTTGCAACAACAATTGTTCCGGTTGTTCTCGAGCCGACTCGCGTCACAGCATTGGCGAACCGGTGATTTCGCGGCCATTGAGCGACTGGCCGTATTTTTGCTTGACGTGTCCGAACGGTTTGAGCAGCGTGGCGAAAATGGCACGGCGTTTGAGCTTCCGATGGCGCGCAGCGATATCGCGAACTTTTTAGGGTTAGCAACCGAGACAGTCAGTCGTGCTTTTGGACGACTCGCGAGCAACAACATCATTAGCGTACGTCGCAAGCAGGTCAGAATTGTCGACCGCGAAGCGCTATTGGCAGCGGCTGGCGCGGCCGGCGAGGCGACCTAAAGGCCACGAACTGCGAACCCGTTCCATCGACAGATCGGAACCGTACGCTTAGAATCCGCGCCCGCAGTTCGCTGAAGGAGCGGTGTCGTGTCGAAGATCCAGGGTTTCTTGCTGCATCTCGCCATCAGTGCGCTGATTGTGGGCGCGGCGCTGGCCACCATTTTCTTTGTTTGGTACCCAACCCCTTACTTTGCGATCGCTGGTGCATTCGATGTGGTGAAAGTACTGGTTGGCGTCGATCTGGTGCTCGGTCCCGCGCTAACGCTGCTGTTCTACCGACCTGGCAAACCCGGTGTGTGGTTCGACCTTGGCGTCATCGCCGCGATTCAGTTGGTCGCACTCGTCTATGGGCTGTGGACGATCCATAGCGAGCGACCGCTGTACATGATTTTCACCGTTGATCGGTTCGTTATGTTGAGCGCGCGCGATATCGATCCCGACTCGTTACCGCAGGCGTGGCAACGCCGCCGCCCGTTGTCTGGACCCTTGTATGCCGTCGCGACCATGCCCGAAGATCGCGACGCTCAGCAAGCACTGCTCTTTGAAATTTTGGACGGTGCGCCGGACGTTGAATTCCGACCAGCACATTGGTCGACGCTCGACGACAAGCGCGAAATCGTGACGGCCCGAATCGAACCGCTGTCTGACTTGCCTAGCGGCCACGAGGCCGAATTAAGCGGCTTCGATGACGACACTGTTGGATTCGTGCCAGTGACATGGAAAGTCGATACGGCGATGGCGTTGATCGTCGATAAAGACACCGCTTTACCGCTTGGCGTTATTGATACCAACCCGTTCGAACGCTGAGGGCAGCAGGCGGTCCGTAAATCTGCTAGCGTGCGAGACGCATGTCCGCACCTTTTGATGTCATCGTCGTCGGGGCCGGCCACAACGGTCTAACCAGCGCGGCCTTTTTGGCCAAAGCGGGCCTTAAGGTCTTGGTACTCGAGCGTAACGACTACATCGGCGGTGCCGCCGTGAGTCGATCGCTACACGAAGACTGGACGTATTCGAATTGCTCCTACGTCTGTAGCTTGCTGCGACCAGAAATCTACCGCGCCTTGGATCTCGCCAAGTTCGGGTTACAGATCACACCGTATGGTGGATCAGCGACGTTTCTTGAAAACGGTGACGTCCTCGGCAACTACTGGAACGCGGACCGCGCTCACGAAGAGCGGCGCCGTCACAGTCCTCGCGATGCTGACGCTTACCCGCGTTTTGCAGCGGCGGTACAGCGTCAGTGTCTGCTGATTCGAGAGTTCCTGCTAAGAACACCGGCAGATCCCGCATCGCTACGGTGGCGCGATCTGCGCGAGTGGTGGCACATCGGGCGACGTCTAGCGCGCTGGGGGGCTGACGGTCTCGCTGACACATGGCGGTTCTTTGGCCTCAGCGTCAGCGATTACCTCGATGAATTCTTCGAGTCGGCGACGATCAAAGCGTCGCTGGCTGGCAGTGGGATTATCGGTACGGCCTTGGGGCCACGCTCGCCCGGTACCGCCTACGTCTTGCTGCACCACTACATGGGCGATGTCGACGGCAACATGGGCGCGTGGGGTTTCGCGCGCGGCGGGATGGGGGCGGTTAGCAATGCTTTGGCCGACGCGTTGCGTGCGGCCGGTGGTACGGTCCGAACGCGTGCGGACGTGACGGACATCCGCAGTCGGGCCGGGCAAGTGTTGGGTGTCGCGTTAGCGAATGGCGAAGAGATTGACGCACCGACCGTGTTGTCGGCGGTCGATTTGAAGCGGACATTCTTGCGAATGGCCGACACCGCCCAACTGCCCGACGACTTTGTGCATCGCGTTCGGCACTTTAGAACGCGCGGTTCATCGGGCAAGTTAAACATTGCGCTTGATGCGATGCCGGATTTTCCTGCATTGCCGAAAGGGCATGAATTGTTGGCGGGGGACTTGCACTTTGTCGACTCCATCGACCGACTTGAGAACGCTTATCGCGATTACAAGGCAGGCCGTTGGTCTAGCGATCCGTACCTCGATCTTCTCATTCCGACGCTCACGGACCCGACAATGGCCCCACCTGGCAAGCATTACATGAGTGTCTTTGTGCAGTACTGCCCGGCCACACTAGCGACCGGGGCGTGGACGGCAGACGATAAAGCAGCTTTTGAGAAAACGGTGCTCGACCAGATAGCGCGATTCAGCCCCGACTTTATCAATAAGATTTTGCACGTTGAGACACGGACGCCTGTTGAGATCGAAGCCGAGATTGGATTGACGGACGGCAACATTTTCCAAGGTGAGCTGACACTCGATCAATTGCTGTTCAATCGCCCCGTGCCGGGCTACGCCCAGTACCGCACACCGTTGCGCGGTTTGTACCTTGCCGGTTCTACGGCACATCCAGGTGGCGGTGTCATGGCGGCACCCGGTGCCAACGCGGCGCGCGAGGTGCTGGTTGATCTTCGCAAACCCAATACCGTACCGGAGAGTTTCAGTGACGACTAAGCGTGACGTACTCATCGTCGGCGCCGGTATCAACGGTTTGGCGGCTGCTGCGATACTCGCTCGCAGCGGATGTCGCGTGATTGTTCTAGAAGCGGCCGACACGATTGGTGGTGCGGCTCGCTCATTCGAGTTCGCGCCAGGACTGCGCGCGCCGCTCGCTGCGCATCTTTTGCCTGTTGTCACGACCGGCCCGCTGCGCCAGTTACCGCTGGCCCAGTTCGGGTGGCGGGAGACGGCTAAACCGGTTGAATCGACGGCGTTACTGCCCGGCCGAGACTCGCTCGACATCGATACACCGACCAACAATACGTTGGATGCTGACGTTATTGCTGGCTGGCAGCGTTTCGCGGCCGAGGTCGACAAAAACGGTGCGTTGCTGCGCCATTCGCTCGAACGGGCCCCACTGACGTTGCTGCCAACGTCGTGGACTGAGCGCCGCCAATGGCTTCGAACCGGCGTGTCGCTGTTTGGCCACGGGCCGCGACGAATTCGCGAGGTGCTTCGCGTCGTAGCGATGTCGGTGACCGATTACGTCAGCGAGTTCGTCGACGACCCGGCTATTGCCGGCGTGCTATGCCAGGAAGGTCTGTGGGGATCGAGTTTCGGTCCGCGTGCGCCGGGCACCATGCTGGGCCTTTTGTATCGGCGTGCGTTATTAGGGCGTGCCGGGCGCTGGCAACAAGGTGCCGGCCGCACTCAGTTACTGCTTAATGCCATCGCTGATTGCGCGCGCGACGGCGGTGCTGAAATTCGCACGGCGGTACGGGCCAAGCGCATCCTGGTCGAGAGTGGCAAGGCGACCGGCGTCGAGCTCACGAGCGGCGAGGTGTTACGGGCGCTGACCGTCGTCAGTGCGCTCGATCCCCAAGCGACGCTGTTGCAGCTGATTGGCCCGCGTGCCTTAGAGGCCGGCCACAGTCGCGCTGCTCGGCAGATTCGGCGACGTGCCTATTGCGCGCGCGTGTTTTTAGCGGTGTCCGCCTTACCGTCATTCATCACGCCCGACCGAGCGGCCCGCGCTCGTGTCGTCATAGCCGCGCCACCGGATGCTATCGAGGCCGCCGCCGATGCGAGTCATGACGGCGCTGTCCACGAGGAGGTGCAACTGGAAATAACGGTCCCCAGTGCGGTCGATTCGACACTGGCGCCGGATGGCACGTACGTGCTGTCCATCTCAGTGCAGTTCAGTCCGGAGAGCCGTGACAGTGAACAGGCGCTGCTGGCAGCGACGATCGCACGTCTCGCCGAGCACGATCCTGCGTTACCCGCTAAGGTTGTCGCGAGTGCGTGCTTAAGCCCACAAACACTTGGCGACGAGTTGGGGAGCGATCGCGCCCACTGGCATCACACCGATCTTACGATGGATCAGTTCCTCTTCACGCGGCCGTTCGCGTTAGCGCCGCGCTATCGGCTACCGGTCGACGGCCTGTTTTTAGCCAGTGCAGGCGTGCATCCCGGTGGTGGGCTTACCGGGTGGCCGGGCTGTTTGGCGGCAGCGGAGCTATTGCGATCGTGAGCGCGCCGACCGTTCAGCATGAGTTGCGGCAGACGGTGCTTCACGTTCGCACAGTCGCGGCAAACCGTTTGCAACGCTGGCATTCGTGGCGTGGCTGGCAAGTGGCTGACTCTTACGCCGATGCCGAGCTTGAGTACTTTGCCTGCCGTAACGCGGCAACGCTGTTCGATTTGTGCCCGATGAGTAAATACCGGCTACACGGGACCGATGCGAAAGCCGTTGCCTCGCGACTCGTCACACGATCGTTAGCCAAATGCCAGCCTGGTCGCGTGATGTACGTTGCGCTGTGTAATGAAGCCGGCCAGTTGCTTGACGATGGCACGTTGTTTTGCCTAGCTGACGATGACTTTCGGTTGTGCACTTACGGACGACACCTCGACTGGTTGCATGAGAACACGGTGGGTTTTGATGCGGTCGCTACCGACGTCACCGACAAGGTCGCAGCGATTGCCGTGCAAGGGCCAACGGCCTTTAGCGTGTTACAAGCGCTCGGTCTAGACGGCGTCGATGTGCTGTCGCCGTACAAGCTCATCGACACAACGTGGGGCGACAACCCGTTGGCGGTGTCGCGGACCGGCTTTACCGGCGATCTTGGTTACGAACTTTGGGTCGACCCTGAACAAGCGGTCGCTTTGTGGGATGCCTTGCTCGAGGCTGGGCAACCGTATGGCGCTGTTCCAATGGGTACAGACGCGTTGGAGCTGGCTCGGATAGAGGCCGGGTTTTTGCAATCGGGCGTCGACTTCATCGAGGCGGATCATGCGATCCGGCCGGGCCGGACTCGCTCACCGTACGAGCTGGGGTTGGGCTGGTTGGTCGACCTCTCGAAGTCGGTTTTTAACGGTAGAGCGGCCTTAGCGGCAGAACAGGCGGCCGGCGGCGGGCGTTGGACGTTGCAGCGTTTCGATGTCGAGGGCAACAAACCCGCGGAGTCGGCCTACATCCAAACGCGTCGCGGTGACGTTGCCGGGTTTGTGACCTCAGCGGCTTGGTCGCCGGTCGCGAAGCGCAACATCGCATTGGCCCATGTCGAGCGCCGTTTTGTCGGTCAGCCGCTGTTCGCCGACATTTACACGCGCCGCGAATTGCATTGGACACGTACGCTGGCGCGTTGCAAACCTATCGATACACCGTTTTGGAACCCGCCGCGCCGGCGCCTGACCCCGCCGCCGGCTTATTAAGCGTGTTCCTCACTGAACAACAAGTCACCGACTTAACGAGCGTATCCGCCCCGTTTGGTGCTGCACGAACACCGCCGGGTTGGTGGTTCACCGATCCGGCGGTCCACCGATTCGATGCCGACAGCGCGCTCGGGAGAATGTGGTTGTGCGTTGGCCACGTCAGCCAATTCGAGGCCATCGGCGATTACCGTACGCTCGATATCGGATCGCTTGCGGTTATCGTCGTTCGAAGCGGCGCTGAGCAATTCACCGCGCTTCGCAATAGTTGCCGTCATCGCGGTACCCGCCTGCTCGATGGTCGAGGACGGATCGATTCGCGAATCCGCTGCCCGTATCACGCCTGGTCCTATACCCTCGACGGCGAGCTTGCCGCGGTACCGAACCCCAGCGGTCTGACACGACCCGCTGACGATGATCTCGCCCTCGGGCGCGTAGCGTTGGAGCGCTGGCACGGCTGGTTGTTTGTCGCGGTAGAACCAACGACGTCATTGGCGGAGCAGTTAGCCGATTTCCCGGGCCTGCCATGCTTAGCTGCGAGCCGGTTATTGGAAGTAGCGGCACGCGACTACCAAGTCGCCTGCGATTGGAAGCTACTCATCGAGAACTTCAACGAGTGTTACCACTGTCGTTGGGCTCATCCTGAGTTGTACGAGCGCAGTCGCGGCGTCGGGTACCGCGAGTACCCGCACCGTGGCCGTGTGTTCACCGGCGGACCGATGTCGCTCGAGCCTGGCGTTCGCTCGTTAGCCGACCCTTACTCCTTTATAGAGCCTGGTCTTACTGGTTGGCAGACAGCCGATAGCCGCATGGTTTTTTATTTCTGTCTCTTCCCCAATTTTCTGTTAACGATCGCACCAGACTACGTAATGACCCATACTGTCTGGCCGACGGTGAAGGGTCACAGCCGCGTTGCGACGCACTGGTTTGTGACACCAGAGCAGCGCGCCCACGCTGCGTTCACAATCGATCCAGCCATAACGTTTTGGGACAGAACCAACCACCAGGATTTCGCGTTATGCGAAAACGCGCAACGGGGTGTGGCCGCTGCCGGACATCGGCCGGGTCCGTACCACGACTGGGAATTGTGCGTGCACGATTTCGATCGTTGGTATGCCGAGCGTTTACTGACCCTGGGTTCTCGTTGATTAGACCGACCCGTGTTTGTTTCGTCCGAAACCCAAGGTTGACGGTGCCTGACGACGATGCCTTGATTTGGCGCTTACTTTAGACTCCGTCTAGAATTACGCACGTGGCACGCTAAACCGATGCGAG
Source organism: Pseudomonadota bacterium (assembly GCA_038749025.1). Taxonomy (GTDB): domain Bacteria; phylum Pseudomonadota; class Gammaproteobacteria; order Steroidobacterales; family Woeseiaceae; genus JBCAXA01. Next base: position 13,824 of record JBCDIL010000034.1, read on the forward strand.
GAACGCAACATGCAAAACAATGACGATACAAGCTTGCCGAGACGGCAGTTCGTTAAACTGGCCGGCGCAAGCGCTGGTGTCGCCATGCTGCCGCTGGCAGGGTGTGGCGGTGATTCTGACAGCGGCTCATCGGCATCGACGACCGTCGACAGCGCTGTTGCGGATGTTGAGGCGGCTGCCAACGACGCGGTCGATGCCGCCAAGGAAATGGCTGATGATGTCGCCGGCGAAGTTGCCGCCGCCGTCGATACGGTTGAAGAGGCGGCCAGCGATGCGATGGACGCCGCCGAAGATGCGTCTAGCGACGCGATGGACGTTGCGCAGGACGCCGTTAACGATGCGGCGGATACCGTCAATGAAGCGGTCAGCGGCAATAGCCTGCCGCAACTGACGGAGGACGACGCGCAAGCCGTCGCGCTGGGCTACCAGCACGATGCATCGACAGTCAGTAACGATCGCTATGAAGCAGGTCAACAATGCCAAAACTGCGTTCTCTATACCGGCGGTGATCAGGCGTGGGGCCCTTGCTCGATATTCCCGGGTAAACTCGTTAACGCCAATGGTTGGTGTTCGACGTACACAGCGAAACCATCGGCTTAATTTCGCCGCTGAAGGCTTTCCGACTAAGGCCGCCATGGGGCGGCCTTTTTCGTGGCGAAGCGCAGAAATCGGGCTGACTTCTATCGCAACTCCCGACAAGTTGATAAGCCGAGACGCTACTTAGCGGGTGCATTTGTGAGTGCTTTTAATTGGTTGCTGCTGACCTTGCTGTCGGTCTTGTGGGGTGGTTCGTTCTTTCTCGCCGAATTATTGCTGGAGCACTGGCCACCGCTGACCATCGTCGCGTTGCGTGTTTCGGTCGCGGCGCTCGTGCTGTGGCCGATCGTGTTGGCTAAAGGCATCGAGTTGCCGCAACAGCTGTCGGGCTGGCTCGCGCTGTTCTTCATGGGGGTACTGAATAACGCGATACCGTTCTCCCTCATCGTCTGGGGGCAGCGGGAAATCACCGGTGGTTTAGCCTCGATCCTTAACGCGACAACGCCAGTATTTACTGTCATCGTCGCGGGTCTGTTGCTCACCGATGAACGCTTCACTGTCGGTAAAGTGGTCGGTGTCGCTTTAGGTCTCGTCGGCGTCATTGTGATGATCGGCGTGGACGCGTTGGTCACGATGAGTGCCGCTGTTCCTGCTCAATTGGCCATCATCGGGGCGTCGATTTCCTACGCATTCGCGGCAACTTACGGCAGGCGGTTTGCAAAATTCGGTGTACCACCGCTGCTGATTGCGGCGGGCCAATTATCCGCGACCGCCTTGCTGTTGACTCCGCTGGCATTGTGGGTCGACGATCCACTCGCCTTGCCGGTCCCCGGTGCAACAACCTGGTTGGCACTCGGTGCGTTCGCGGTTTTGTCGACAGCACTTGCGTACCAGTTGTACTTCGCATTGCTGGCGACGGCGGGGGCGACCTACACATCGCTTGTTACGATACTCGTACCGGTATCTGCCGTCTTGTTAGGTTGGCTATTTCTCGACGAACACTTGGCGCGCGAGCACCTAGTCGGCATGGCGATTATCGGTGTGGCCTTGATGGTTATCGACGGTCGCTGGACTTCCAGACGTCGGCGAGCGACCTAGAACGGGCCGTTCAGCGCAACGACACTGTAATTAAGCACCGACGCAAATGTTACCCAGGCAAGGTAGGGCGTTAGCAACACACTCGATAACCGTGACAAAGGCCAACAAACAGCGATCATGACAACGATCGATAGCCACAAGAAACCGACTTCAAGTAACGACCAGTCTGGGCGCTTTATGAAGAAAAACAAGGCACTCCAACCCACGTTCAGCGTGAGATTAGTGGCAAACACGAGGGTGACCCGCCACCGGGCCGCGGCACTGGGGGCCGTCAACCAGGCGCGTGCACCGGCGACAGCGATCAGTGCAAAAATGGTGGTCCAGACTGGCCCAAACCACCGGTCGGCCGGTTTCCAATCAGGCTGGCGAAGCGCTTGGTACCAGTCGCCGAGTTCGGTTAGCGAACCACCGATCCCGGCGGTCGCAAATGCGATAACGACAGCGGCAGCATAGACTACCCAGGGCGGCCGAACGGTTGCCGTCACCGTTGCGGCGCAAGACCGAGCAGGTGCGCCATATCTTTGAAGAAGATACGGATATGGGCGAGCGGTTTAGCGCGAACGAGCTTCTTGTTCATGTACGCCTCCCACGTGAGCCGTTGCACGTCGGGGTCACGACAGATACTGACGAACCGCTCACGGCGCTTATCGGAGGTGTACCAGAACCGCTGCATGATCCCGAGTATCCAAAACACACGCCCATGGCCGCGCATGAAAGTCTTGCGAGCGCCAGCGAGACAACGCGCATCACCGGTCGCGAGTGCGGCGGCGACCGCATCGGCTGCCGTCTTACCACTCAGCATCGCGTAGTAGATGCCCTCGCCCGATGCTGGAGCCACCGCACCGGCGGCATCACCGGCAACCACCACATCACGACCGTTATCCCAGCGTTTCAGGGCGCGCAGTGGAATCGGCGCACCTTCACAACGAACGGTCGCAGCGTCTTCTAGGCCAGCCGCCGTCCGGAGCTCCGCGACCGATTGGCGTAAGGAGTGCCCTTTGACCGCGGTTCCCATACCGATGCTAGTGCGCCCGCCATGCGGGAAGATCCAGCCGTAAAAGTCTGGCGATACTTGCCCTTGGTAATAAACGTCGCAGCGCTGCGGATGAAAACGTTCCGTTTCGCCAGCCGGTGACTCAACGATTTCGTGATAGGCGAAAACGTTCGGAAGTTCGGCGGCACCCGGGATGTTCTCTTTGCGCACGCGCGATGCTGCGCCGTCGGCACCAATGATGTATTTGGCGGTCACGCGCTGTGTATCGCCCGCTGCATCGGTGTATTCAATGACGCAGCCCGCCGATGTTCGCTCGACAATCTTGTCGTATTGACCGGTAACCCGCACGGCACCGGCCGTGGCCGCGCGCTCGCGCAGGTATTCATCGAACACTTCGCGGTCAACCATGCCGACCCAGCCGCCAATCGGCATATCCACGGCCGTATCGCTTGGCGCAATCATGCGTGCCGTCGTGACTTTTGCTTCCAGCATGTGTTCCGGAATATCAAACTCGCGGACCAAAATCGGTGGGACGGCGCCCCCGCAGGGTTTTATGCGCCCGTCTTTGTCCAGCAGTAGGACGCGTCGGTCAGCGCGGGCGAGATGCTGCGCGGCGGTTGCGCCACAGGGTCCGCCACCAATAACGGCTACATCGAAGGTTTGCATTGTTTGCACTCCATCCTTATTTGATATCGAGGGCCGCCGCGGCATGCAGTGGATTCTGGCGGCGCGCTCCTGTCGGTTCGGTTTTTCCTGTCTCAAGACCAACGACAAGGGCCGACGCCAGTGTGTACAACAGCCCCAAGATGACGAAAACGGTCGCGTAACTCGCTGGGACACTGACGCCGGATTGGCGAAGAACATCGATCATCGCGCCGCCGAGCAACGCGCCCGAGCCAAACGCGAGCGCCTGCGCGGCACCCCACACGCCCATGCGAACGCCATCGCGGCCTTTCGTACCTTGGCTCACGAGACCCATCATGCTGCCGATGGCGGCGACGGCGAATAGGCCGTTGGTCAGGCCAACAACAATAACGAGCGTAACGAACACCTCGCGGCTCGCGCCACCGGCGGTGGCTGCTAACGCGCCGAGACCCAGCGCTGAGCCGAGGCAGCCAAACAACATGCACCACCGCATCGCGCGCGGCCCGCCCGTGCGGCGCCACGAGCCGAGCCATGCAACGAGTAACATTCCGGCCAGTAAGCCCTGGCTGTATAAGCCCGTTAGTTGCGTCGTGGCGGCTGGCGTCATGTTGTGGACGGCGCCCGCGAACGGTTCAAGAAGCACATCAAGACCGCTGTAGGCCAACATCGATACGAACACGAACAGCGCGAATCGGCGCGTTCGTGGTTCGCTGGCGACGTCCCGTAACGCCGCTCGAAAATCGCCCGTCGACGTTGTTGCGGTTGTTGCGTCGTCACTCGGTCGCGCATGGCGCTGTTCGATGCCAGCGACCGCGAGACAGGTCACAATGAAGGCAATGGCAGCGACGGTGGCGGTTACGAGGAGCAGTCGATCGAGCGAGAATGGCTCAAGAAACGCTGCCGACGCGATCGTTGTAACGATGAAGCCGGCGATCATCATCAGCCATGTCGTCGTAGCGGCGGCCGCGCGGCGTTCCGGACTGACCGTCACCGCCAGTAAGACCAGCAATAACGTACCGCTGGCACCGACACCGGCGCCGATCAGTAGAAACGCGATAGTGGATACGCTTACGCCGAGCGCCCATGAGTAGTCGTACGCGTACAACGACAGCGACGCGAGCACGCCACCGAAACAGAGTACGCCCATCCCGGCAACGATCCAGGGTGTGCGGCGACCGCCCGCGTCAGCGCCGTGGCCGAAACGGGGTCGCGCCAATTGCACGACGTAGTGCAAACCAATTAACGCGCCCGGCAGGGTCGCCAATAAACCGAGCTCAACGATCATGACGCGGTTGATCGTCGACGTCATGAGAACAACGACAGCACCGAGCGATGTTTGTACAAGGCCGAGCCGAATGATGCCTAACCAACCGAGTGGTTTTGTCATCCGCCTGCTCCGGTGCGCAGCGCAAACGCGGCGACCATCATGCCCGAGACATACAAGACGATACCGGTCGCGTTGTACCAAGGCGCGAGACGTCGCGGATCGGTGAGCAACTTAATCATCAAAACGACTTGCGCGATCAGAATGGCTGCGACGATGCCGGCGTGAATGGGCGCGCCCCAATAGACCAGCAAGGCAACGACGATGGCCTGCGGTACCGCCATAACCCAGCACGCCAATCGGGCGGCGCGATCCGGCCCGAGTTGGACGGGCAGCGAACGGATGCCAAAGCGCCGATCGCCATCCAACGCTTTAAAGTCATTCAGTGTCATGATGCCGTGTGCACCGGCGCTGTAGGCGAGTGCAAGGGCGACAGTGGGCCAGCCTGGAAAGCCGGCAACGGCAACGCTGGTGGCGGTAAACCAGGGTAGCCCTTCGTAACACAGACCGACGGCGCCATTGCCCCACCAGCCGTTGCGTTTCAGTCGCAGCGGGGGTGCGCTATACGCCCACGCCAGCGCTAGGCCAACGGCCGCTGCGGCCAATATCCAAGGGCCGAGCGACGCCGCCAGAATTACGGATAGCGCCGTCCAGGCGAGTGCGAAGTAATAAGCGTTGCGTCCCGGGACGCGACCCGACGGTATCGGCCGATCGGGTTCATTGATCGCGTCGACCTCGCGGTCGTACCAATCGTTAACGATCTGGCTTGTGCCACAGACGAGCGGTCCAGCGAGTGCGATACCGCCGGCAATGAAAAACAGCCGTTCGCTAAGTGCCGCACCGGAACCGACGAGGCCGCAGCCGAACGCCCACATCGGTGGGAACCACGTGATCGGTTTGGTGAGCTCGATGTATCCGGACAGCGAAAATCCGGCGGTCGGCCCCATTGTGGCGCGCGCACGGTCCATGTCCGCACGGTAACTCCGGCCTGCCTATGTTGTCAATTAAGACTGACAGTCAAGAGAACTTGACAGTTAATCGGAGTCCTCTGAGAGCGATTCCGGCTCGCCTATGCCGTAACGGCGAAGTTTGACGTAGAGACTTTGCCGCGATAACCCGAGCATGTCAGCGGCTGACGCGCGGTTGTTTGTCGTCAGTTTTAGCGCAGCTTCAATGCACATTCGCTCGATGAGGTCGGTCGTCTCCCGGACGAGGTCTTTGAGCGGAACGCGGCCGACCAGGTCGGTCATTTGCTCAAGTGACTGCGACAGTGGTTGCGTCGCGTAGTCGCGCGGTGCCTCGCTCGATTTCAATGTGCGCCGGATGACGAAACCGAGACTTGGCAACTCGGCATCCGGGGCGGCGACGGCGGACAATTCGACATCGACGGTCGCCCCATACTCCGTGCGTAACGTCGTGATGTACTGGCGAACGGTGCCGCGCTGGCGGAGATTTTTACGCAACACATTCATGTCAACGCCTTGCCGCCCAAGCCAGTTGTCGAGCGGTTGATTACGCACTTGCATATCCGTCGCTAACTGGCACATCTCAAGGAACGCATCGTTCGCACTGATGATTCGCCCGTCCATATCGGTGACAACAAAACCGTCCGGCGATAGCTCAAGGATATCGAGCACTGGCGCCGCCGTTGTCGCCGAGCGTGGCTCGACCCGTTCGGCGGCCAGTTGGGCATGCAATAAATACAGCACGCCATCGTCATCGCGCAGCAATGACGTGGTCAGATTGAGTTCAATGCCGTTGCTCGTTGTCAGATCCGAGAGTTCGGCAGACCCGAGCGACTTAACGCTCGTTAGATGTTCGCTCAGTGCCGTGAGCTCGGTTGAGTCGAACAGGCTCTTCAATGAGCGACCTTGTAGCTTGCCGATAGCGATGCCTAACATTTCGCTGGCTGCCGGATTCGCCTCGACGATGCTCTGCTCATTCGCATCAATGACGAGCACCGCCTCGCGTGTCATTTGGAACAGCAACCGATAACGGGCTTCGGTTTGGAAGCGACGCGCGTAATCGCGTTCCATCGAGTGCTGCAAGTCCATCAGGCTCTGCTGCATCGCCGCCATGGGCCTGAGGTCACGACCGACCAACAAGACACCGTCGCCGTCCGCTAACGCGAACGCCCGGTACGAAATCGGCAAATCGTTATTACCGGCTACCGGGTGATTCACTTGCCGCCAGCGTGACGGCGAGGTGCCATCTGCCGTACGCAATAATGCATCGATTTTCGGGCGACTTTCGACCGTTACGCAGTCGCTTAAATTCTTGCGCAGCCAGCTGTTGGCGTGGCCTACGAGCTCCGCGTCGTTATCGGCTGCGATGTCAACGATGACGCCGTTGCTGTCGACTACCAGCGCAAGGTCACCGCTGTGTGCAGCAATGGATGCGACGCTCGCGGCCGACAGGCCCGCAAACGCGTTGCCAGACAGAGTCTGTTTTTTGCGCACTCTTGCATCCATCGCGTAATCCGGTCCGCGGTGTCGGTCGAACAAACGTTGTTACTGCGTACTGCGGTCTTTAGTCAGCGTCTACCATGCTAAACGCCAACGCGACGGCTTCTTGACCGTCACTTGCTGTCCCGTCTGCGCCAAATTCTTCAACACGTTCAGGGTTGTCGGAAATCAAACTTCCGCCCAGCATGATCCGCACGCCCGGATTGCTAGATTTGCGTCGTACTATCTCTATCGTCTGTGCGAGCTCAGTGGAGTACCGCTCCGCTCCAATCGAAACACCGACGATGTCAAAGGACTGCTTGGCCACGATAGCGCCGATTTCGTCGACGGACGTCGGAGCTGCGCTCCAGACCGTCCACCCCGCTCGACGAAAGAACTCGATCACCATCAATTGACCAAAAATATGCTGCTCCCCCGGTACCGGCAGGATCAGCGCTTTCAGCGCAGCATGCCGGCCATGGCCTTCATGCGCGCAAAAACTGTGTGAATACACGTGCAGGATCCGGTGCAAACGCGTTACACCGACCGTCACGTCCGTAAAGTTTACCGAATCGTCTTCCCAGCGTCGGCCCAATTCACGGGCGGCGGGTGCCAGTAAATCCAAGTAAATTTGCTTGAGCCGGAACCCGGCTGAACGCAGCTCAGCGATCTGCTGAATAGCGGCATCCACCCCATCGTTCAACAAGCCGTTAACGAAATCATCGAGACTCGTCGGGATCGGGCCGGCACCGGTCGCTTCAAGCGGTGACGGGCTCGGTTCCGGCGACGACGGGCCAAACGCCAATAGCAAGCGCGGAATGAGCTCGGTCTCGATAGTTTCCGTGAGCTGGCGCATGCGGCGTTTGTAATCTCCACGAGGGGTTGGCGATGGTTCAGAACCATCAGTAACCCACTCATCCGTGCACTGTTCAGTGCCGTCCGGAGGCTGTGTCGCCGTCATCGTGCCGTGCCTGGTGTACCCCGCCTATTCAGCATCATACACACAGGTCCGCGAGCGGACGCACCTCGCGGGATCTTAGCGTCTTCAATGACAACGTTTGGACCAAGAAGGTAACCCAATTGCCCCGCCCTTTGTCAATACTTTTAGACGTAAGGGCAAGTTGACACATCGCGGCTCCGACTATAAATTCGTCAGACGACAGGCTGCGTCTAGACGCAGTGACGGGAGCCTTCGCCAGACATGGCAGTAACAAATGACAAAGTCCTTGCCGGTGCGATTTACACACCGGAGCAACGCCGACGGCGCGATGCGTCGGTCTGGACCGTTGTGCAGGCCGTTCTCGCGCCGCTGCAATTTATCGTTTTCCTGGTCAGCTTGGCTTTGGTCCTGCGGTTTTTTCTCACCGGAGCAGGCGAGACCTTCGCGGCCAGTAGCGTCGTTGCCAAGACGGCGATCCTCTACACGATCATGGTGACCGGCGCGTGGTGGGAGAAAGATGTGTTCGGCCAATACCTATTCGCCGAGCCTTTCTATTGGGAAGACGTCGTCAGTATGGCCGTAATGGTGCTGCACACCGCGTACGTCATCATGTTGATCGGCGGTTTCGGTAGCCCCGCGATTCAGTTTGTAGTCGCGTTAGTCGCCTATGCCTGCTACGTCATCAACGCGGCACAGTTCTTCTGGAAGTTCCGTGTCGCTCGGCGCCACGTGGGCCGCGCTGTACCGAGCGGATTGGGGGCCACATGAGCGCAGCCGCTGACAGTCTCGACACGATCCGCCGCTCCATTGTTCGCGAGCGCGGTCAACGCGAAGTCTTTTGTGGATTAACCGGCATCGTCTGGCTGCATCGTCGCATCCAGGACGCCTTCTTTTTGGTTGTGGGATCGCGCACCTGCGCTCATCTTATTCAGTCGGCGGCCGGTGTGATGATTTTCGCTGAGCCGCGTTTTGCCACGGCGATTATCGACGAGCGTGACCTCGCCGGTCTAGCCGACGCGAATGAAGAACTCGACCGGGAGGTCGATCGACTGCTAGCACGGCGTCCCGATATCAAAATGCTATTCCTCGTCGGTTCTTGCCCTAGCGAGGTCATCAAACTCGATTTATCGCGTGCGGCCGAACGGCTCTCGGCGCGGCACCTGCCGTCCGTACGCGTATTGAATTATTCCGGAAGCGGTATCGAAACCACGTTTACGCAAGGCGAGGATGCCTGCCTTGCGGCGCTCGTTCCGGAAATGCCGTCAACCGATGAGCACCAGCTCTTGGTCATTGGTGCATTAGCTGATGTTGTTGAGGATCAGTTCCGCACTTTGTTCGCTGAACTCGGTGTCGGCCCGGTTGACTTCTTGCCACCACGGCGCGCTGCTGAGCTGCCGGCGGTGGGTCCGGGAACCGAGTTCCTGCTGGCGCAGCCGTTTTTAGCTGAGACAGCGGATGCGCTGATCAAACGGGGCGCGACAAGATTGCCGGCGCCGATGCCGATCGGCGATGAAGGCACGACCGCATGGCTGCGGGCAGCAGCGAATGCGTGGTCGGTAGACTCAGGCCACTTCGAGCGCACCGTAGCCCCAGCGCGGCGGCGTTGTCAGGTTGCGCTCGAGCGAGTTAAACCGCAGTTGGCCGACAAACGCCTGTTTTGCTTCCCCGATTCGCAACTCGAGATTCCGCTCGCACGGTTTTTACATCGCGAGCTAGGCATGACGCTGACCGAGGTCGGCACGCCGTACTTACATGCGGAACATCTGGCCGAGGAATTGGCCTGGTTACCGACCGATATCACGTTGAGTGAGGGGCAAGACGTTGAACGGCAGCTCGACCGGATGGTTGCGGCCACACCGGACCTTGTCGTTTGCGGTTTAGGTCTTGCTAACCCGCTCGAGGCCGAAGGATTCGCGACCAAGTGGTCGATTGAACTGTTGTTCACGCCGATCCACGGCTATGACCAAGCGGGCGACTGTGCGCAACTCTTTGCGCGCCCATTGCGTCGCCGAGCCGCACTGGAGTTCTCATGAAACTCACGTTGTGGACCTATGAGGGGCCGCCGCACATCGGTGCGATGCGTGTGGTCGCCTCGATGGAGGGCGTGCACTACGTTTTGCACGCGCCGCAGGGCGATACCTACGCCGACTTATTGTTTACGATGATTCAACGCGATGCCAAGCGACCACCCGTCACGTACACAACGTTTCAGGCTCGGGATCTCGGCAAAGATACCGCCGGCTTGTTTAAAGACTCGGTTATCGCTGCCTACGAGCGGTTTAAGCCCCAGGCCATGGTCGTCGGTGCTAGTTGTACGGCGGAGCTGATCCAGGATGACCCGGGTGGCCTCGCCGAGGCGGCAGGCTTGCCGATACCGGTTGTGCCGGTTGAATTGCCGGCTTACCAACGCAAAGAAAACTGGGGCGCCGCCGAGACGTTCTATCATCTCGTGCGTGCTTTAGCGGGACCGTCGGCACCACAGCAGCCGCCGCAGCGCGATCTTGTTGCGGTCGCTAAAGAACGGCGGTTGCGTTGTAACTTGTTAGGCCCGACGTCACTCGGTTTTCGGCATCGCGACGACGTTCTCGAAGTAACTCGCTTGCTCAATGAGCTCGACGTAGACGTCGTCGTTTGCGCCCCGTTAGGCGCATCACCGAGCGACCTGGCGCGACTGGGCGAGGCCGACTTTAACGTCAACATGTACCCAGAAGTCGCGACGACCGCGGCAAAATGGTTGAAGTCGCGCTTTGGGCAGGTGGCGACCAAAGAGATTCCCTTCGGGGTTGCCGGTACCGTCCGCTTCGCACGCGAGATCGCCGCGTTAAGCGGGCGTGAATTGCCAGAGTCGATCAACGCGGCCCGCAGCCGCTTGGTTTGGTACTCGCGCTCCATCGACTCGAATTATCTCACCGGTAAGCGGGTGTTCGTTTTTGGCGATGCCGCCCATGCCGTCCAAGCGGCGCGTGTGGCTCGCGATGAATTCGCCTTCGAGGTGGTGGGTATCGGTACGTACACGCGAGAGTTTGCCCGCGACGTACGCGCTGTCGCTAAAGAATTCGGCGTCGAGGCGCTCATTACCGATGACTACCTCGACGTCGAGGCGCGCATTACCGAATTACAACCCGAGCTGATATTGGGCACACAAATGGAGCGGCACATCGCGAAGCGATTGGGGATCGCCTGTGCCGTTATCTCGGCGCCGATACATGTCCAGGATTTTCCGGCTGCCCATGCGCCGCAGTACGGTTTCGAAGGCGCGAACGTATTGTTCGATACCTGGGTTCACCCGCTGATGATGGGCCTCGAGGAACACCTGTTAGGCATGTTCCGCGAGGACTTTGAGTTCAACGAATCACAGGCGCCGTCGCATTTAGGACCCGGCGCGCGTGCTAGTAGCGAGGCGCAGCCCACTGCCGATTTGGCGTGGCTACCGGATGCCGAGAAAGAGCTCGGCAAGATTCCGTTCTTCGTTCGCGGTAAAGCGCGCCGTAACACCGAGCAGTTTGCACGTGAAACCGGGGTCGCCGAGATTTCTGTTGAGACGCTTTACGATGCCAAAGCGCACTACAGCCGCTAACAACGCCGAGTACCGCGTTACGCTGGTGACACTCGACGGTCACCTGGCCGCTGCCGCTGAGCGGTCAGCGGCGACGTTGGCTAAACGCTTACCGGGTCTCAAATTCACGTTGCACTGTGCAGGTGAGTGGCGCGATCACCCGAATGCTTTGCAACGATGCCACGCGGATATCGCGGCCGCCGACATCGTTGTTGTCTCAATGATGTTTATGGATGAACACATCCAGTCGGTGATGCCGGCCCTGAAAGCGCGGCACGACTCGTGTGACGCCATGGTGTGCTTCATGAGCGACGGCGAGGTCATGAAGCTGACCCGAATGGGCGCGTTTCAAATGGGCAAGCCAGTTCGCGGACCGCTCGCGCTGCTCAAGCGCTTACGCGGTAGCAGCGGCAACAAAGCCAGTACCGTTGGCGCCCGTCAGATGGCGATGCTCAAGCGATTGCCGCGCTTGATGCGTTTCATTCCCGGAACCGCACAAGATGTGCGCGCATTCTTTTTGACCATGCAGTATTGGCTCGCTGGGTCAGAGAAAAACATTGTCAATTTGGTCGCGCTACTAGTGAAGCGTTACGCCCGCAATAATGGCAAACCACTGGCGCCGAACCTGACCGTCGACGATCCCGAAGAGTACCCAGAGGTCGGCTTGTATCATCCGCGTGCTAAGCGCGGCATGGTGGCCGATGTCACGGCATTGCCGAAGCTGGCAAACGATGCTGCACCAACCGTCGGCTTATTGCTGATGCGCTCGTACGTCCTCGCAGGCAACACCGCGCACTACGACGCCGTTATCGAACGCTTCGAGGCGGCGGGCCTCAGGGTGCTGCCGGCATTCGCGTCGGGTCTCGACTCACGGCCTGCGATCGATCGGTTTTTCCGTTCGGAAAATCACCGTCACGTTGATGCGGTCGTGTCGTTAACCGGTTTTTCTTTAGTAGGGGGACCGGCGTTTAACGATGCACAAGCGGCGGAAGACTGCTTGGCGGATCTTGATGTCCCCTACCTTGCGGCGCATGCCACCGAGTTTCAGACCGTCGAGCAGTGGACGCGTTCATCACAAGGTCTGCTCCCGCTCGAGTCGACGATGATGGTGGCGATACCCGAGCTCGATGGTGCGACGGCGCCAACCTTGTATGCAGGTCGCAGCGAGTCGTCAGACGGCCACGTTCGCGATATGCAACCGTTACCGGCACAGATCGATCGGCTGGTGGAGCGAACCCGACGCCTGATGGCGCTTGCTGCTAAGCCGCGCGCCGCGCGGAAAATCGGCATCGTCTTGTTCAACTTTCCACCGAACAGCGGCGCGACTGGCACGGCGGCATTTTTGGCGGTGTTCGAATCGCTGTTTAACACGCTCAAGCATCTCGCCGCCGAAGGCTACGCCGTCGAGGTGCCGGACTCTGTCGATGCATTGCGCGCTTCGATCCTGCACGGTAATGCCAGCGAATACGGTATGGACGCCAACGTTGCTCATGTCGTGGCAACGGACGAGCACGTCAGGCGTGAGACGTGGCTCGCCGAGATTGAGTCCCGCTGGGGAGCGGCGCCCGGGAAGCAAAACGTCGTTCGCGGCGGTATTGCCGTTATGGGTGCTGAGTTCGGCAACGTACACGTTGTGGTTCAACCGGCCTTTGGCTTCGAAGGCGATCCGATGCGTTTATTGTTCGAACAAGGGCATGCACCGACCCATGCGTTCAGCGCGTTTTATCGTTACATCAATGAAGACCTTGGCCTTGATGCGCTGCTGAACTTCGGTACGCACGGTGCGCTGGAGTTCATGCCCGGCAAGCAGACCGGTCTGTCGAGCGATTGCTGGCCGGAGCGGCTGCTCGGGTCGATCCCAAATTTTTACCTGTACGCGGCCAATAACCCGTCGGAAGCGACCGTCGCGAAGCGCCGTTCCGCCGCAACGACGATCAGTTATTTAACGCCGACCGTTACTGAGGCAGGTCTTTACCGAACGCTCAGCGAACTGCGTTCGTCGATCGATCGTTGGTGGCGGCAGGACCCCGGTGACGAATCCAATACCTTGCTCGACCTACTGCGCCAGCAAGCCGATGAGCTCGCCATCAGCGTCGAGACGAGCGCGACACCGGACGAGTTCGTTACGAGCTTGCGCCAGTCGATTGATGAGTATGAGCAGACGCTCATTCCCGACGGCTTACATATCATCGGCGAGCCACTCACTCGCAACGAGCGTCAATCCTTGGTGGACGCCGCGGTTAGCGCGGCTAACGACAGCGATGCTGGCGCCATGGCCGAGAGCATCGACACCGCGTTAGCCAATGTGCACAACGCGGAGCTAGCGGGGCTAACACAAGCGCTGGATGGCGGCTTTGTTCGGCCGGTGGTCGGCGGTGATGTTCTAAAGACCCCAGCCGTGCTGCCGACCGGCCGCAATATCCACGGCTTTGACCCGTACCGTTTGCCAAGCCGAGCAGCCCTGGTCGAGGGTGCTCGCCAGGCTGATTTACTGCTCGATCGTCATGTTAAAGATCACGGTAGCGCGCCGACCACGATCGCCTTCGTGCTGTGGGGCACCGATAACCTCAAGAGTGAAGGTGTACCGATCGCACAGGTGCTGCAGCTACTTGGCGCACGACCCCGCTACGACGGCTACGGTCGTTTGTGCGGTGCTGAGTTGATTCCGCTCGACGAGTTGGGGCGCGCGCGTATCGATGTCGTGATGACGTTGTCCGGCATTTTCCGCGATTTGCTGCCGCAGCAGATCGCCATGTTGGCGGAGGCGTGTGAAATGATTGCACTCGCCGACGAACCGCTCGACATGAATCCGCTGCGTGCAAACGCGTTGGCGACTGCCGAGCAACACGATTGCTCCATCGAACAAGCGGCTTTACGCGTTTTTAGTAATGCCGACGGTACCTACGGCAGCAACGTTAACCACCTGGTCGATAACGGTCGGTGGGACGATGAAGACGAATTGGCCGATACCTACAGCAGACGTAAATGCTACGCGTTTGGGACCGATGGCCGCGCACAGCGCCAACCCGAGCTCCTGCAGGCATCGTTGGCGCGCGTCGATATCGCCTATCAAAACCTCGAATCTGTCGAATTGGGTGTGACGTCGCTCGATAACTACTTCGACACCTTAGGTGGAATCACCCGTGCAGCACAGCGTGCCAGCGGTCGCGACGTCGGCGTTTACATCGGCGATCAGACATCGGGCCGTGAGACGGTTCGCACGCTCAAAGAGCAAGTCGCCCTAGAAACCCACACGCGCATGCTCAACCCACTTTGGTATGAGGGGCTCTTGAAGCACGGCCACGAGGGCGTACGTCACATTGAGTCGCACGTCACCAACACGATGGGTTTGTCGGCAACGACCGGTCAAGTTGACCCGGCGGTGTATCAACAACTCACCCAGTTGTATGTGCTCGATCCCGAGATGCGTGAACGATTGACCGAGCTCAACCCCACCGCATCTGCACGTGTCGCGAACCGGCTTCTCGAAGCCTGTGAGCGCGACTATTGGAAACCCGACGAGGAGACGTTGGCACGCTTACGCGAAGCCGGCGACGAACTCGACGATCGATTAGAAGGCATCAATAAGGCGGTAATGGCATGAGTCAGACCCCATTCCCAATGCCGGTTCGAGTCGAAAGCGGTAGCTCCGCTCTCGATGGCCCCGGTTCATTGCAAGTACAACTCGATCCGAACGACAAGATCGACGGCGCGAAAGTGTTCGCGGTTTACGGTAAAGGCGGTATCGGCAAAAGCACGACGTCGTCGAACCTTTCAGCGGCGTTCTCAAAGCTCGGTAAACGTGTGTTGCAGATCGGCTGCGATCCAAAGCACGACTCGACGTTTACATTGACCAAGCGTCTTGTACCGACGGTCATCGACGTCCTTGAGTCGGTAGAATTTCACGCCGAAGAACTCGATACCGACGATTTCGTCTACGAGGGCTACAACGGCGTCATGTGTGTGGAAGCCGGCGGTCCGCCTGCGGGCACCGGTTGCGGCGGCTACGTTGTCGGCCAGACCGTCAAGCTGTTGAAGCAACACCACCTCCTCGACGATACCGACATCGTTATTTTCGATGTGCTCGGTGATGTGGTTTGCGGCGGATTCGCTGCACCGCTGCAGCATGCCGATCGGGCGTTGGTCGTCACTGCCAACGATTTCGACTCGATTTTTGCGATGAACCGAATCGTATCGGCCATCAAAGCCAAAGCGAAGAACTACAAAGTTCGCCTCGGCGGCGTTATCGCCAACCGCAGTGCAGCGACTGACCAAATCGATGGTTTTAATGAGCGCATCGGATTATCGCGGATTGCACATTTTCCAGATCTCGATGTGATTCGACGCAGCCGGCTGAAAAAATCGACGTTGTTCGAGATGGAAGACAGCCCGGAGCTTGAGGCCGTGCAAAACGAATACCTGCGCCTCGCGCAGCACCTATTGGATGGCACTGAACCTCTGACGGCTGAGCCGATGCGCGACCGCGAGATTTTTGATTTCCTCGGATTTGATTGAGCGTGACGATGACTAGTCAGTCAACCTATCTCAGAAAGCGCGAAGAGCTAACGACCTACTTCGATAAGACGGCCGCCGCCGCATGGTCACGTCTAACATCGGACGCACCGGTTAGCGGTATTCGTGCGACGGTCCGCGCCGGCCGCGACAACATGCGGGCGACGTTACTGGGCTGGTTGCCGCCAGCAATGCACGGCATGCGTTTGTTGGATGCGGGCAGTGGTACCGGTGCGTTGGCGATCGAGGCGGCAGCCCGCGGTGCAACTGTAACGGCCGTCGATGTGTCGCCGACACTGGTCGATCTTGCCAGTGGCCGAACACCCGGCGAGCTCGCCGAGCGGATCGACTACCGCGTTGGCGACATGCTCGACCCGGCCTTAGGGCGATTCGACTACGTTGTCGCGATGGACTCGATGATTCATTACGACGCAGCCGACATCACCAATATGCTGGCGACGCTTGCCGAACGCACCAAACGAATGATGGCGGTCACCTTCGCCCCGCGAACGCCAGCGTTAGCGGTTATGCATGCGGTCGGCCGGATGATTCCCCATCGCGAACACCGCGCGCCGGCGATTCAACCGGTGGGTGAGCAGCGCTTGCGGACACTAATCGACCGTGAGCCACGGCTCGATGCCTGGTCGATTTCCGCCACAGAGCGTGTAAGCGGTGGCTTCTATACCTCTCAAGCGATCCGGTTGGAGCGTCGGTGAACGAAGCCGCACAAGCATCGCAAGCCGCGTGGCGTCGTTTCGCCCAGCGCTTGCTACCGCTAGCGGAAGCAGCGGGCGGCGAGTTGCCGATGCCGCGCTTGTTGCGTTTGGCGTTGTTTCAGGTATCGGTCGGTATGGCTGCCGTCCTGCTAACTGGAACGCTTAACCGAGTGATGATCGTCGAGTTGGCTGTGCCAGCGACGTTGGTTGCGTTAATGGTGTCTTTGCCGTTGTTGGCCGCGCCGTTCCGAGCGCTGATCGGCTACCGGTCGGATCGCTATCGCTCGTTTCTGGGCTGGCGCCGCGTGCCGTTCATTTGGTTTGGTTCGTTGTTGCAGTTCGGTGGCTTTGCCATCATGCCGTTTGCGTTGATCATTTTATCCGGCGATACGCACGGCTCAATCGCTGTCGGGCAATGGGCTGCCGCTGCAGCGTTTGCGCTGGTCGGCATCGGTATGCACACGACCCAGACGGCCGGTCTTGCCTTGGCCAGCGACCTCGCGACCGATAAGCAGCGACCGTATGTTGTCGCGTTGTTATTCGTCATGTTGTTGCTTGGCATGTTGTTGGCCGCGCTGGTGTTCGGCGGCTTACTGCAATCGTTTAGCCAAGTGCGGCTGATCCAAGTCATCCAATCGGCGGCTGTGTTGACGCTGGTCTTAAATCTGGTCGCGCTGTGGCGGCAAGAGCCGCGGCGTCCCAACCGCCATGAGCCGGCCGCCCGTCGCGGCGACTTTCGCGCCGCTTGGCGGGCTTTGGTCGCTAAGCCTGGTAGTCGCCGCGTGTTGATGGCTGTTGCTCTCGGCACGGCCGGATTCACGATGCAAGACATTCTGTTGGAGCCGTTCGGGGCTGACGTACTTGGGCTGGCGGTCGGTGAAACGACACGCCTGACCGCGTTAACAGCGGCTGGGACGTTAATCGCATTTTTGCTCGCGGGCTCCTGGTTGGGCCGAGGAATCGACGCTCATCGACTAGCCGCCTACGGTGCGCTCATCGGTATCGGCGCGTTCGCGTTGCTGAGCGTTGTCGCCGCTATGGGATCGAGTGCCGCGTTCCATGCGGCTGCATTCGTCGTCGGTTTCGGGGCTGGCTTTTTCGCCGTCGGCACTTTAATCGCAGCGATGCAGTTGGCCGATTCGGAGTCGAATGGTCTCGTGCTCGGTGCTTGGGGCGCTGTTCAAGCGACTGCCGCGGGCATCGCAATGGCTGTCGCGGGCGCTCTGCGTGATGGCATCGATGCGTTGGCCAATGCCGGCTACCTTGGTGTCACGCTAAATTCGCCGGCGACCGGTTACAGCGTCGTTTATCAAATTGAAATCGTTTTTTTGTTCGTCACGTTAGCGGTTATTGGGCCACTGGCGCGGCATAGCGCTCCGCCAATGGCTACCGACACCGGACTTGGCTTGAGCGAATTTCCCACCGGAAATTGATTGGGAGTAGGACTATGGGTATCGGATCAATCGATCTCGTCGAAATCATCTTCACGCTGTTCTGGCTGTTTTTCATCGGCCTCATAATCTACCTGCAACGCGAAGCGAAGCGGGAGGGGTACCCGATGGAACACGAACTAGCCAACGGCTTAACGGCCGAGATTCCAAAAACAGGTGGGCCGAAGCCGAAGACGTTCGTACTGCCGCACGGCGGTACCGTCACCGTGCCGCGGGCGGTTGATTCGACACCTTTACACGCGGAGCCAGCTGCGAGATTCCCTGGCGCCCCGTTAGTACCGACCGGTAACCCGTTGCTTGCTGGTGTCGGGCCCGGTGCGTATGCAGCACGGGCTGACGAGACCGACAAGACCTTGCATAACGAGGATCGTATCGTGCCGATGCGCCTCGCCTCTGACTTTGTCGTTACGAAAGGTGATCCAGATCCACGCGGCATGGCCGTTGTCGCCGATGATGGCGAGGTGGCAGGCACTGTCGCCGATTTGTGGGTGGATCGTTCCGAGCCGATGATCATGTTCTACGAGGTGGCGCTACCGACCGGGAAGAAGGTGTTGGCCCCCGCCGGTTTCACCCGAATTAAGCCGAGTCGCGGTGAGATCCATGTGCAGTCGCTACATGCGCACCAGTTTGCCGACGTACCCGCATTGAAGTCGATGGACTCGATCACGCTCCTCGAGGAAGAAAAGATTTATGCCTACTTCGCTGCCGGCAAGCTGTTTGCCGATGACGAGCGGGCGGAGCCTCTGCTATGAGTGCATCGGTGCCGCGCGTCAGTGTCGTCGGCCAACCCGCTGCTAACGAAGAGTCGGCCGAGACTGTCCTATGGTCCGGGCAACCGAGCTACTTCGGGATGTTTTGGCGGGCGTTCGCCGGCCGTTGGGTCGCCCTGTACCTAACGGTGCTGTTGGTCTTTCGGCTACTCGATACCGTGGCGAGAGGGGGCGGCAGCGCCGAACTGGTCGGTGCCGTTGTCTCGGTCGCGTTACTAACCACCGTCTTGGCGTTACTGCTAGGCGGATTGGCGCGATTAATGACCCGAGCATCGACGTACACCATTACCGATCGTCGTGTGGTGTTCGATTCTGGGGTTGCGTTGCCGATGCGAATCGATGTACCGCTCAGCGTGATCGACCGGGCCGACCTTTTGCGCCACCGCGACGGAAGCGGCGATATCGTTTTTACGCTGGCGCCTGGCGAGCGAGCCAAGTACCTCGTTCTTTGGCCCCACGTTCGGCCGTTTAGCTGGTTGCGGGTGCAGCCTACACTGCGCTCGGTAACGGACTTGGACGGTGCGGTCAAAGCGCTGGCCGCTGCGTCGGGTGCGCAAGCGGATTGTACGCACGGTGATCTGGCTGCTGCAGACCCTGGCTCGGCGCACGGAGTCGTCGCCGGATGAAACTTAAACCGCACCATGGTCACGACCACCACCATGACGTACCGGTTCCGGGCGTCATGTTGAACGTGGCCGGTGCGCTCGTCTTATTCAGCCTGATTGGCGTTGCGTTCGTTTCGTTGACCGGTATCGGTCGCCAAGACGCCACGCCAACCTCGCTGGTCGTCGACGCGCGTGAAGTACGTTTCGACGATCTACCGGGCGGCGAAGTGCTGGTGCGTGACGCAGCGACCAACGCTGTTATCGAGCAGCTCGCCGTCGGCGAAGGCGGTTTTGTGCGCGCGTCGCTGCGCGGGCTGGTACGCCGCCATGATGGGTCAGCTTCTGGCGATGATGCGACCTTTCGAATTGAGCGCCGCGAGAACGGCCAGCTCCTACTCGTTGATACCACCGGCGACGCGACCGTCGACTTATGGGCCTTCGGCCCCGACAACGCTGCCGCCTTTGCTCGTTACCTAGATACAGCCACCGTCCCAATGCGTTCGGCGCAGGAGACTCACTAATGACTACAAGCACCAAAGAAACCGCCGTCAATGATTCGACGCAAAAAGCGAATACCGAATCGTTACTGAACCCACGGTTCTACACGACCGATTTCGAAGCGATGGACAATCTCGATCTCACACCGGTCCGTAAGGAGTGGGATGAGCTCATGGCGGAGTTTGACAGCGACGGCAACATCGATCACTTCAAACGCGACGATGCGTTCAAGGACGAGATTAAACCGCTGCCGAAGGCGCTCTACGATGAGTTCGTCGGCTTTATGGTCTCGTCGGTAACGTCCGAGTATTCGGGCCACGCGTTGTACGCCGATATTCGTGACGCGGTAGATAATCAAGACATCAAAGACGTTATGGCCTACATGGCGCGCGACGAATCCCGCCACGCTGGGTTCATCAATCGCTCGTTAAAAGACTTTGGTGTACCGGTCAATCTCGGTTTCCTACGCAAGAAAAAGGAAGTGACCTACTTCCGACCGAAGTTCGTGTTCTACGCGACGTATTTGTCCGAGAAAATCGGCTACGCCCGGTACATCACCATTTACCGGCAACTAGAGCGTCACCCAGAGCTGCGCTTCCACCCCATTTTCCGGTGGTTTAAAGATTGGTGTAACGACGAGTTTCGCCATGGCGAAGTCTTCGCGTTGATTATGAAAGCCAATCCGCACCTGCTGCGTGGTCACAACAAACTGTGGATTCGGTTCTTCTTGTTGATGGTCTACGCGACGATGTATGTGCGAGATCACACCCGCCCCGAAATGCATAAGGCGATGGGTTTCGATCCCACCGACTATGACTACCGCGTCTTCGACATTACGTCGCGGATCAGTCAGCAGATTTTCCCGTTCACGCTCAATATTGACGATCCTCGTTTCCGGCGGAACATGGATCGGCTACGCCGCTTGTCGGAGAGCAGCGAGGCGGCTAAGCGTCGCGGCGGGGTTGTCGGTCGGCTCAAGCAGGCTGCGATCGGCGTCGCTGCGGCGGCGGTGTTCGCGCGCATGTACATCTTGCCGGTAAATCGCAACGCGTTGCCGGACGACGTTCGCATGGTGCCGACCTGGTAGGCATTCGTCGATGACGATTGTCCTCGCAGTCCTGGCAGCGGTCGCCGTATGGTGGCTGGCAACGGCGGTCGCGATGTACCGCTTACGCCAGTCGCCAGAAACGTTTCCGGCGACATTCGCTGCCAGTACGCTGGTCGCAATCGTCAGCGTCTGG
>JBCDIL010000035.1:0-33569 GCA_038749025.1 Pseudomonadota bacterium
GCTGGCGTATTTCATAGGTCGACCCTTACCGAATCGGCGATTCGGCTCACTTTGTTTATCGTTTCGAGCTCTCGTTGATACGTTTTTACGAGCAGCTCCTTCAGCGCGGTGCTCTCCGGATCATCGAGGAGCGCCGCGTCGATATCGGCCAGCGCTTCGCGAATCGTCGCTAAATTGGTCTCAACGATAGCGCGCTGCTCCGGCGGCAAACTCTGAATCCGACTCTCGAGCTCGGCGAGCTCATCTTCTCGGGCATCGCTATACGCGTCACCCGGGTAAGACGTTAACTGCACGGTCGGCAGATCGAACGCAAACGGTGGCGCCTCAACCGGCGACGTCGTATCGCGAGCAACGGCCGGCGCTTCGTTGGCCGCATCTTGATCGGTCTTAAGCAGTAACACACTCGCGACAAGGCCGAGCACAACGGTGGCGGCAATACTCATCACGCGCCACGTCGATGTCGACGCTTCAGACTCCGCATTGATCTCAGCCGATATCGCCGGCCACAAATCGCGCTCCGGCAAGACGCTGGTATCGAGCTGCGCCAGTTTTTCATCAAGCACGTCCAGCGTTGGATCGTGGTTTGGATCATTGGGCAATGATGGTTTCGTCATCACTATTACCTCAGGCCGCCAAGCGGGCAGCCAATAGTTTCCGTGCGCGGTGCAGCTGCGCTTTGCAGGTGCCGACCGCGATTCCAAGCATGGCGCTAGCCTCTTCGTGGCTGTAGCCGTAAACCCCACACAAAACGACGACACTCCGCGCACCGCCTGGCAGGGTCTGCAACGCCTGCTCGATGTCGTCGGTCGCCACCGCCGTATCAGCTTCTTCGGCATTCGCCCGATTATCGTCGGGCTCGGCTAAAAAAGTCAGCCGATCCTGATCGCGCCGGGCACGGCGCATCCGTTGCAACACCGTGTTCACCGTTAACCGATGCAACCACGTGCCAAACTCGCTATCACCGCGGAACAGATGGAGCTTGCGCCATGCCTGAATGAACGCTTCTTGGGCACACTCTTCCGCCTCGGTTGGTTCGCGGCACATCCTGAGGCACAGGCCATAGACGCGACCGCGGTGGCGCAAATACAGGCGTTCAAAAGCCGGTTTATCGCCCCCGGCGGCCTCCATTACGAGTTCTGACTCGCAGGCCGTTCGAGCCGGTGCCGATGGCGCCGGCTCAGACACCATCGATATCGCCATAACGCTTGCCATTTTTGTTGCCATTCGCCGCTTGCATATGGGTTCTTGGATGCTTGAGTCCCCGGATTGGTTTACACACAGCGCCAGGCGCGGTGCTATCATTAATAGAACGCGGCCTGGCCGCCAGCTTTACTGGAATTACCATGGCGACTGGCCTTCGAGTCCGAGTGAATGGTCCCGGTTGCATCGCCGCCAAATGATTGACCCCGCCGCAGAGTCGATTCCCGCGTCGTCACTACGTTTATTGTACGTAGGCGCCGAGACACCGGAATCCAGCCAGTTCGTCGACCGTGTCGAGGCGCTGCCATGCTGCGGCGAAGTCCACCATCTCTCGGATCTTGCCCTGCTCACCCAGGCACTGGTGCGCTTGGAGCCGGATGTTGTGTTGGTTGACGTTGGCATTACCGAGGCATCGCGTCGCCAGTCGATCCCAGCTCTAATCCTGCGCCGCCTCCGCGAGCACGCCGTTGTCGCGATAACGGCCAACGAGCGAGCCTACCGCGGCATCCAGTCTTTGCAGGAAGGCGCGCAAGATTACATCTGCGTCGATGAGGCGGACCCGACCGATTTTAATTCGGCGATCGAGCACGCCGGTAAACGCAGCGCCTTTTACGCTCAGCTGTCGCAGCCCGAGTTGTCGGTGCGCTCGATCCTGCACTCCATTAACGACGGCGTCGTTGTGCTCGATCGCGGCGGGCTCGTTATTTCACTCAATCCGGCTGGCCGACGGATTTTGGGGCTCGGTCCACGCGAGTGGCCGGACCAACTCTGGTCACAGTCGTTTGGCGGTTTCGCGGCCGCCGACGGCATGCCGCTAACACTCGACTCCACACCGTTGGGCCGCGCACTGGCGGGCGGGCGCTTTTCCGCCATGGACGTACTGCACAAAAGCGACGGTCAGCCCGATACGATTCTCAGTATTTCCGGGCAAAGCCTGGCCGGTAATGACGGCGCACCGCTTGGTGCCGTACTGACATTCCGCGATGCCACCGAGCGCTATCAACGCTCCGCCGAGCTGACCCGGTTGTCATCGAACGACAGCCTAACCGGTCTTGCCAATCGGCGTGCTTTTGAACAGCACGTCGAACGGGTGTTGTCGCGAGCGAAACGCGACGACACATTGCTGGGGATCTTGTTTCTTGACCTCGATAAATTCAAATCCGTAAACGACACGCTGGGTCACGACATCGGCGATGCCTTGTTAATCGAGGTTGGCCGCCGCTTGGTTAGAGAGCTTCGAGCCGGCGATTTGGTCGCTCGCTGGGGCGGCGACGAATTTGTTGTTTGTCTCGACAAGTTAAAGGCTGACCGTGATATCAGCATCGTCGCGCAGAAGCTGTGCCTCGCGTTGTCGGAACGCTACGAGCTGGCCGGTAACGAGGTGTATGTATCGCCTAGTATCGGTGCGGCTTTGTACCCAGAAGCCGGCGGCGACGTCAGCGAGTTAATCAAAGCCGCCGATGCCGCGATGTTCCGCGCTAAGCAGCGCGGTGCTGGCCGTTTCTGCTTACACCGGCCCGGCGTATCGACCGAACGCAGCAACAACGTCGACGAATTGGAGATGGGCCTGCGCCATGCGCTGGTGCGCGGCGAGTTCACGCTGCATTACCAGCCGCGTATCGATGCCGTTACCAACCGGTTGGTCACACTCGAAGCGCTGCTGCGCTGGCAACACCCGCGGTTCGGTTTACTCGCACCATCACGGTTCCTGCCGGTGCTGGAGTCGAGCGGACTAATCTATTCGGTCGGCGAGTGGATCATCGACCAAGCGTGTCGGCAACTTAAGTCGTGGCAAGATCGCTACCACGAGCCCGACCTGTCGGTGACCGTCAATCTATCGGCACAACAGCTCGAGCACGGGCGGTTGATCGGCGCGGTGGCGTTGACGCTCGAGAACACGATGCTCGATCCGGGCTGCCTCGAGCTCGAAACCGGCGAGTGGGCACTCAGCACGCGGCGCGGCAATACCGACCGTGTGCTAACCGCTTTACGCGCACAGGGCGTACGTTTGTCGATCGACCACTTTGGCACCAACGATGTTTCACTTAGCTCACTTGACCGCGACTTTGTCGATACATTCGTACTGCATCAATCACTGATCAAAGACATCGACGTCAACACGAGTCACCAACGCCTGGTACGCGCGACTATTGCCATGGCACAAGGACTCAATATCGAGATAGGTGCGGAGGGAATTGAAACAGCCGAACAGCTCGCGTTCCTCCGCGATTGCCAGTGCAACCTTTTGCAAGGCCACCTATTGGGCCGACCGATGCAGGCCGAGAAGGTTAGCGAAGTCTTGCGTCGGGCGTCGCGCTAAGCACTAGCAGCCCGACACGATCACAGCGATGTCGGGGCCGTCGAGTGAATGCTCCGGCGGTTGGTAGCTAACGTAGCACTCGCCAACGACCCGATCGCCATCAGCGTAGTGATACTCACCGTCGGCGTAATGGAAGAACGCACTGTGCGCGACCATCTCTTTCATGTCGCCGGTGTCGGGGTAACCGTTCACCATGCGCACCAGGCCGGTATCACGCGTGAGTGCGGCAGGTCGTCCCGCACTAACCCAGATCGAATGGCTAAGCTCAGCCGTCGAGCGAATGTCATCGGCGAGCGTTCGCACTGCACTCAGTCGGCTCGCCTCATCAAGCATTGCGAAACGCGGTAGCGCAATGGCGGCGACGCTGCAAAATGCAGCGACGACGATCGCGGTATCGATGAGTGTCAGACCAAGTTGTCGTTGCGTGTTCATTGTTAAATTACGTCCACCACCGGACGTAGGCTCGCTGAACGCTGCGCAATGAACTGTGACCCGCCTCACACCTAGACGCTTTCGTCCATTGCGCTCGATGAACGCGCATCTCATGGTATAAAAACCGCTTCAAAATAAAGCCTTAGCGTTGTCGCGGCCGACCGACAAGCCAACAAAAAATGGCCGCGAATGGCGACATGGCAGATTACGTAAAGTGACGAACCTCGAAGAAGCGCTGCAACGCGCCCAGCACACCGAGATCAGCGCCCATATCCATCAGGAAATGGTCGTTAACGCCATGTGTGTCGTGTTCTTTGTCGCGCTGTTGTGGCCGACCGGGCCAACACCACTGACGTGGCTAGGCGTTGCGTTAATCGTCGGCTCCGACCTCGCGATTTTGCGCTTCAGCGAACTGTGGATACCGACGCATAAAACTCGGCAGAACATCGAACGCGCCCTGAAGGCATACATCGGCGCATCGGCAATCCACGGCGTCGCGTGGTGTCTGCTGTTGACACTCATCTTTAACATGCTCGCGAGTAACGCCGGTGCGACACCGCTCATTCTGCTCGTGTCCGGCTTTGCATTCGCCATGACCTGTGGCGCAATTGTTCTGTACGGCATGTTGCTGCCCCGTTTGCTGGTCTTCATCGTGCCGGTGAACCTCGCCGGTGCACTGCAAATACTGCGTGTGGAATCACCCGTACTCGTTTACACCGGCGTTACGTTTACGCTGTTTATCATTGGCATGATCATCCAAGGACGTGTGCAGCAACGGCGCTATGTCGATCTCATTGAGGCGCGCTTTCGTAACGAACAACTGCTAGCGGCGTACCGGCAGCAAAAAGAAATCGCTGAACTCAGTTCTCGTGCCAAAACGCGCTTTCTTGCCGCCGCGAGCCATGACCTGCGCCAGCCGATTCACGCGATTGGTCTGTTGGTCGATACACTTGAGACGCAAGTCAGCTCGCCGGACCATAAAGTACTGACGCAGTCCATTAGCGACTCGGTCCGAGACCTAACGTCATTGCTTGAGGTGATTCTCGACATCTCACGGATCAATGCCGGTCTTATCAAAGCGAATGAGGAGCCGATTCCGGTCTCGCGTATCCTTGGAAACCTGCACAAGCGGTTTGTCGTGCAAGCGCTCGATAAGCAAATCGATTTTCGGGTGCGTAATTCCGACGCACTGGTACACGCCGACCAGGCGTTGGTTGAACGTGTCCTCGGCAATCTAGTCTCGAACGCCATCAAATACACCGAGCGTGGTGGTGTCTTGATCGGGGCACGCAAGCTGTCGGGCGACAGCGTGCGGCTCGATGTCTGGGACACCGGTATCGGTATACCGCGCGAGTCGCTCGACGAAATTTTCTTGGAGTACTACCAAATCGGTAATCTATCGCGAGCCAGCACCGAAGGTCTTGGCCTGGGGTTGTCGATCGTTAAAGGTCTGTGTGATGCGCTCGGGTATCGCCTGTCGGTAACCTCGCGCGTGAATCGCGGTAGCGTGTTTTCGATAACGCTGCCGTTGGCTGAGCGCAATGCCATCGCCGCGGCGCCGCGTATTGATGAAGAACCGTTAGAAATTTCGGCCCGCGTCTTGATCATCGATGACGATCGCCGCGTTCTCGGCGCGACACATCAGCTCCTCGCACAACGCGGCTACGACGTTCGCATCGCCAGCAGCGAGGCCGACGCCGTGCAATTGATCGACCGCGGCTTCGTGCCGGAAATCGTATTCTGCGACTACCGGCTCGACGACAAAGTGATCGGCTCCGATGTGTTGAACTCGCTGCGCCAACGCTATGGCGAGCACATTCGCGGCGTACTGATTACGGCAGACACCGACCCACAACGGCTCGTTGAGGCCAGCGAGTCCGGCTATCTGCTGCGCCACAAGCCATTGTCGGCCATTGAAATACGGCGCACCCTGGCGCAGCTGAGCCATTAATGCCGACGAACGATGCCAGACGCGGGCAGATACGCAGTTTTGTTAAGCGGCCGGGCCGACTCACGGCGGGGCAACGGCGCGCGCTCGATGAGTTGTGGCCGAAACACGGTGCAACCGCTGACGGCCCGATCGATTTCGCTGCCTTGTTCGGGCGCCCGACGGGGCTTCGCGTGTTTGAGATCGGTTACGGCGATGGCGACAGTCTCGTTGCGTTGGCAGCGGCCAACCCCGGCTACCGGATCATCGGCTGCGAGGTGCACGAACCGGGGATCGGTCATTGTTTGATCGGCATTGAAGAAAATGGCTTAACCAACGTTCGTCTTATAACCGCCGATGCCGTCGATCTTTTGAACGAGCGGTTTGCCGCAGGCACGCTCGACCGAGTAAACCTTTACTTCCCAGACCCGTGGCCTAAGAAGCGCCACCACAAACGCCGGCTGTTTGGCCCGGTGTTTCTCGACTCGGTTGCGCGTGTCCTAGCCGCCGGCGGCCACTTGCACGTCGCCACCGACTGGGCCCCGTATGCCGAGCATGTCGATGAGGTGCTCGCTGCGACAACGATTTTTCACGTGGCGGAGCGCATCGAACATGATGGCGACCGGCCACTGGCACGGGTCACGACCAAGTTCGAGCGTCGCGGGCTCGCACTCGGCCATCGAATCGTGGACTGGGTGCTTGCTAAGACGCCAAGTTGAATTGGCTACGCAAGCCATCGATAACAAATTGCACCGCCAACGCCACCAACACCACACCGAGTAGGCGGCTTACGACGTTCGCGCCGGTTAGCCCGAGAACTCGCATGATCGGCGTCGTTAGTAACATCATAACGAGCGAGATCAGCAACACCACGAAAACGACACCGAGTAGCATGGCCATCTGCACCGGGTCTTTGCCGATATCGATCAGCAGCAAGAACAATGTGGCTAGCGCCCCCGGTCCCGCGATTAGCGGGAACGCGAGCGGAAAAACGCTGATGTCCTCGCGGTAACGGGCCTCTTCCTGCTCGCGTACCGTTGTGGAACGCAGGCCCGACGGGCGCGCGAAAACCATATCGATGGCCGCCATAAACAGCAGCAAGCCGCCACCGATCTTGAACGCATCGACGCTAATGCCCAGGACGTCCAGCAGCGATTGGCCGACCAGCGCAAAGAAAACGAAGATGCCCGCCGAAATCGTCACGGATTTGACGGCCATCAAACGCCGAAACGACGGTTCAGCGCCGCGTGTTAGCGCGCCGAATACCGGTACCAACGTGATCGGCTCGATTACGACGAACAGAATCACAAACCATTTAATCAGTTGTTCGAGCATCGCTGGCAACGGCGGCGGCAGAAGAGCAGAATGGTACCCGGCGAAAAGAGGTTAAGGGGAGTATTTCAACGACGCCCGAAAGCGTCACACAGGAGGTTTGCAGTATGGCAACACTTGTACCTGTGATAGGCAGCTGGTACCGCCGCGGTAATCGCAAGCTCTTTGAAGTGGTTGCGATGGACGACATGGACGAGACCATTGAGCTGCAGCACTTCGATGGCACCGTCGAAGAAATGGAGCTGGTGAATTGGCCAGCGGAGCTGCTTGAAGAAGTCGGCGCTCCTGAAGATTGGTCCGGCTCGGTGGATATCAACACCGAGGACACACCGGACGACGACGACACGGTACTACCGCGTGTCTGTCGTGACCCGTTGCACGCGTTCGACTACGACTGAAAGGGCAAATCGCTGACGGGCACGTCGGCGACGATAATGCCGTTGGAGTTTGTCGCTGCGGTGTATTGCCGAAGCGCTTGGCCTCGACACGGTCCGGCGACGCACGAGCCTGTGCCACGCTCGAACAATGCGCCATGGCCTTGGCAGACAATAAACTGGCCATCGGCCGTCAGAAACGCATCAGGCTTCACATTGAGAGGCCAGGCAAGGTGCGGGCAGCGGTTACGAAAGATCCGTAGTTCGCCAGCGACATCGACGACGATGACACGCAGCGGCCAATCGCCGTCACCAAGGCGCACCTCAACGGCTTGATCGGTCGCGAGTTCATTGCGCGGTAGTAGCTGACAGCGCACTGTCTTTTGTGGGTTAGCGTCGCTATTCTGCATGGCCGACGCCCGCAGCAACCGAAGGCGGGCCGTAGTTTGCTTCGCACAGCCTACACCGAGACGCCGGCCGCCTGTTGAAATCGTCCTCCATAATGAGATCGAAGCTCTTCTGGGTTGGCGTCTTGTACTTCGCCGAGGGCTTCCCGCTTGGCATTTTCTACGAAGTGCTGCCGGTCTACTTCCGCCAACAAGGCGTCGATCTCTCTGATATCGGCTTTCTTAGCCTGCTGGGACTCGCCTGGAGCATCAAGTTCTTGTGGGCACCGGCTATCGATCGGTACCGCCACCATCGAACATGGATGCTCATTGTCGATCTGGCGATGGCAGCCATTTTGTTTGTATTAGCGATCTACAGCGAGTTCGGTACGTGGATCTGGTTTGCGATCGCGATGTTTACGCTGCTGTCGGCAACGAACGATATCGCGATCGATGGCTACACCGTCGAGATGCTCGACAAGAACGAGCTCGGTTTGGCGAACGGTGTTCGTATCGGTTTATACCGCGCGGCACTTATTGGCGCCGGGGCACTGATGTCGCTGGAAGGTTTCATTGGGTGGAACGGTGTTTTCGCGGCCGCGGCGATCGTTATGGTCGGGATGGGTTTTTGGTGTCGACTCGCGCCGCCCGAGTTACCGGGCTCTGGCCAAACCAGCATGAGCGCCCGCGACGAGTTGGTAGCACTGCTGCGTCATCCCGCGATTTTCCTGCCGGCGTTGTTACTGGTCTTAGCACTCGCCGCCTTCATTGCTCGCGTGCCGTTACGCTTACTGGAACTGCCGAGTGCAGATCTCGTTGCCCGTTGGCTGCCAGCGGCAGCGATCGCGTTACTCGCCAGCGCAGCCGTGCTCGCGTGGTGGCAGCGACGCCGCGACCCGATTGACCTTAGCAACGCTGCCGGTGGTCCGGTTTTCGGTGCGCTGCTCGACATGCTTGGGCGACCGTATTTCTTGGCGGTCGTGTTGTTTATCTTGTGCTTCAAACTCGCCGACCAAACTATCGGTTTTATGATCAAGCCGTTCTGGGTCGATGCCGGTTTTAGCGCTGCCCAGATTGGCCTGGTCTCGGTCAACATCGGTATCGCCTGGTCGATACTCGGCGGGTTGATCGGCGGTTGGTTCACCGACAAGGTCGGTGTGTTCCGCGGTCTGTGGATTCTGGGGCTAACGCAAATTTTTTCGAACCTTGGCTATGTCTACATCGCTTACACGTTCGATCTCCCCGGCGAGGAAATCGACCATAGCTTCCGGCAGCTAGCGTTGATGTACACGGCAAGTGGCGTCGAATCGTTCACGCAAGGGCTTGGCACAGGCGCGTTTCTCGCGTTCTTGATGGCCATCGTCAACAAGCGCAACGCTGCAACCGAGTTCGCCGTGTTGTCGTCGATTTTTGTTTTGGCGCGGTCGGTTGCTGGCTGGGCCGGCGGACTGGGAGCCGAGGCGTTCGGCTACGCAGACTTTTTCCTGTTTACGATGGTGTTCGGTTTACCGGCTTATTTATTGCTGCCCTATGTGCGGCGCATGCTTGCGTATATGCAAAGCGACGACGCTGATCGCGGCGGGACGCCGCTCCCACAGTAGTACTACCCACATCGAAGAATTCACCTTAGCAGCGATCGAAGATGTGGGAGGCCCGTCCGGGGCCGATGGCAGCAGCGAACCTGCCAACCGCGGACCTCATCGCGGCGGGGTAAGACCCGGGAACGCCGAAGCACAGCTTCGGCCGGGTCGAACGCGACGAGCCTACCGGCGAGTCGCCTTGGGCCGCTCCCACAGTAGTCGTACCCACATCGCAGAATTCGCCGTAGTAGTCACCCGTCCGGGGGGGGACCCCTCACCGGGAGTACTTACATCCTGAAGTGGCCGCGCTAATCGTCTAGGCGGTAGTCGATCGTCAGCGGTGCGTGGTCCGAGAATTTCTCGTCTTTGTAAATGGCGGCGCCGGCGACTCGGTCTTTTAGCGATGGGGAAACCACGTGATAATCGATGCGCCAGCCGACGTTTTTCTCGTACGCCCGACCGCGGTTTGACCACCAGGTGTATTGGTCGGGCTCCGTGTTGATCTCGCGAAACGCGTCGACGAAAAATTTCGGCTTGAAAACCGTATCGAGCCACGCTCGCTCTTCCGGCAAGAAACCAGAGTTTTTCTGGTTCGAACGCCAATTTTTTAGATCGATCTGTTTGTGCGCCGTATTCCAGTCACCGCAAACGACAATATGGCGACGGCGGCGGCGTAACTGTGCAAGCTTCTCGTAAAAGGCATCGTGAAACTCAAGCTTAAAGGCGAGTCGCTCATCGCCCGATGTGCCGGATGGCAAGTACAGCGATGCGACCGTGAGGCCAGGTAGGTCGATCTCGAGGTAGCGCCCCTCACGATCAAACTTCTCGACACCGAAGCCGCGGCGGACCTTTTGTGGTTTATGGCGTGAGTAAATCGCAACGCCGCTATACCCTTTCTTCTCTGCGTCTTCGTAGTAGGTGTGATAACCGTCCGGTGAGAACACCGGATCGGTGAGCTGGTCGATTTGGGCTTTGGTTTCTTGAACACAGACGATGTCTGGCGAGTGCTGACCCATCCAGTCGAAAAAACCCTTGCGGGCAGCCGATCGAATACCGTTGGCGTTAAAACTGACGATGCGCATGCGTGCAACCCGGCGAAAAGACTGCGAGTCTACCGGCCGGGCGCGCCAGCTCAAACCGGCATTTGCAACGTGCGTCGAGCCCCGCAAGGCAGCCTGACTGTGCGATAATACGGGTTACGGGGCAGCAACACGGTTTAACAACCGTTCGCGACGAGCATGCAGCAGTACAAGCGTGATTTTTTGCGCCTAGCCTTAGAGCTCGGTGTCTTAAAGTTTGGCGAGTTCACACTCAAATCGGGCCGCGTTAGCCCCTACTTTTTTAACGCCGGCCTGTTCGCGAACGGTCGAGCCGCCGCCGCCATCTCGCGGTGTTACGCCAACACCATCGCTGATGCGAATCTTGACGGCGATGTTTTGTTTGGCCCGGCTTACAAAGGAATTCCGCTCGCCGCACTGGCTGCTGCTGGTTTATTCGATCATCACGGCTTGTCATTGCCGTACGCGTACAACCGCAAAGAGGCGAAGGACCACGGCGAAGGTGGGCAAATTGTTGGCGCAGAACTGAGCGGCCGTGTTCTGGTTATTGACGACGTGATCACGGCGGGCACGGCCATCGGCGAGTCGATGGCAATGATCGAGGCGGCTGGAGGCACGCTGGCTGGAGTGATTATTTCTCTGGATCGGCAAGAGCGCGGCAGCGGCGAGACGTCGGCCGTGCAGCAAGTCGAGGAACGCTATGGTGCTCCGGTGGTCAGTATCGTTACGTTGAGCGAGCTGATCGAGTATTTGGTAGAGACGGGAGCTGAGCCGGCCCTGATCGACTCGATTCGCGAGTATCAAGACAAATATGGCGCGTAAGTGCCTGATATCCCCTACAGAGGTGGGATAAACGTCGATTTCGCGAAACAGTTCCTTTTTTTGGGTAACTGAGCCATGTGGTATAGAGACGTTATGAGAGTGCTGACACTGGCGTTAACCGTGGCCGTAGCGACCCCGCTTTTGGCCGACGAGCGCGGCAAGACGTTTCGGTGGGTGGACGACCAAGGCGTCGTCCACTACGGCGACAGTGTGCCTCCCCAATATGCCGAGAAAGACGTCAACGTGCTGAACAAGCAAGGCGTCCATGTCGACTTCGTTAAAGGCAAATTGTCGGAAGAAGAACTCGCTGAGCGCGCTCGTCTTGAAGCACTCGAAGCCGAGAAAGAAAAGCAGCAGCGCGCTAACCGAATTCTACTCGCGACCTACCAAAGTGTTGAAGAAATTGAGATGCACCGCGACCGCCGCCTGGAGCTCGTTGAAGCGCAAGCCAAAGTCGCGAGCCTGTATCTCAATAATTTATCGGTACGACTCAATAGCTTGCTGAGCGAAGCGAACGACTACCGTCCGTACTCGGATGACCCCGACGCACCGCCGTTGCCGCTAGAGCTGTCGGAAGATTTAGAAGAGACACGCTCGCGACTCGATCGTTATCGCTCGATCAAAGATCAGAACGACGAACGGGTTCGGGAAATATCCGATCGCTTTAACGTGGATATCGAGCGCTTCCGTCGACTACGCCAAGAGCTCTCGCTCGGCAATCGCGCCTAGTTAGCGGCGGCCCGAGTGGCCGAAACCGCCGGCGCCACGATCGCTGGTTGCAAACTCATCCACCTCGACAAGCTCCGGTTGCACGACCGGAACAAAAACCATCTGCGCAATCCGTTCGGCAGGCTCAATGGTGTAGGTCGTAGCGCCGCGGTTCCACACCGAGACGAACAGCTGGCCCTGGTAATCGGAATCGATCAGGCCCGTTAAGTTTCCGAGCACGATGCCATGCTTATGGCCGAGCCCAGAGCGCGGCAGAATGACAGCCGCAAGGCCCGGGTCGCCGATGTAAATGGCGAGCCCGGTTGGCACAAGGTGCGTTGTGCCGGGTTCGACCACCAATGGCTCGTCGAGTATCGCTCGCAGGTCGAGCCCGGCGGAACCGTCGGTTGCATAGGCGGGTAAAGCAACATCACTACCGACCCGTGGATCGAGCCGGCGAAACTGCACGCGGCTCATGCAACACAGTCCTGCGTTGGCGCACAGTTTCGGAACCGTTCAGCGATTAACGCCACCAATTCGCGAGCCAGAGCGAGCTTGTCCATCTTCGGATACGAGGTATCACCACCGGGCCAGAACACCGTAACGGCGTTGTCCGGCGTGTCGAAAGCCAGGCCTTTTCCGACTTGGTTGGCGACGATCATGTCGAGCCGTTTGCGTTCGAGTTTACCGACGGCGTACTCACGAAGGTCATGCGTCTCGGCAGCGAAACCGACACAGAAGGGCGCTTTGTCGCTGCCAGCGATCGTCGCGAGCGTATCGGGCGCGCGAACCATCTCAAGCGACATACTGTCGGCCGACTTTTTAATTTTTCGTTCTGAAAAATCGGCCGGTACATAATCGGCAATAGCGGCAGCACCAACAAAAATATCGGCGTCGCGCGCTTGCAGCATCGCCGTGTCGAGCATCTCATTCGCGGTTTCGACCGGATGACACTCAATACCACCGGGGCAGGCCAGCGACACAGGACCGGTGACCAAGCGAACGTTGGCGCCGGCGTCGCGAAACGCTTGCGCCAACGCATAACCCATTCGACCCGAACTGCGGTTGGTGATGTAACGAACCGGGTCGATCGGCTCGCGAGTCGGTCCAGCGGTGATCACAACCGTCTCGCCGTTGAACAAGCGTTCGGTCGGCTGCATAAACGCTGCAGCCAGATCGTCCGGCTCGACCATGCGTCCCGGACCGACCTCGCCGCACGCCTGATCGCCCTCGGCCGGTCCGTAGAACTCGACAAGTCGGCCGCGCAGCATGTCGACATTGGCGCGGGTGGCCGGGTTAGCCCACATCAACCGGTTCATCGCCGGCGCGACGCTGATTGGCGCTTCGGTCGCTAAACACAAGGTCGTTAGCAAATCATCGGCAACACCGTGAGCGAGCTTGGCGAGTACGTTGGCCGTGGCAGGGGCGATCAGCACCGAATCGGCCCAGCGAGCCAACTCAATGTGCCCCATGGCCGCCTCGGCCTGCTCGTCCCATAAGTCGTCGCGCACCGGCCGGCCGGAAACCGCCGCCAGGCTGAGCGGCGTGACGAACGCCTTTGCCCCAGCCGTCATAACGACTTGGACCTCTGCGCCGTGATCGATGAGTCGGCGCACGAGCTGTGGCGCTTTGTAGGCCGCGATGCCGCCGCTAACCCCTAGCAGTACCTTGTTCATAACCTGAATCAATACAAACAGTTGAAAAGAGCTTAAGACAGCAACCGAGGCTTGGCCAGCAACATCGCAGCAAATCCGCACATTCACCGACAAACGCGGCCGGCCAATGGCCGAAAAACCCCGTAGCGTTGTTGGTCAGTTAAGCGACGAACGGGGCGCCGCATTGAAACCTTCGCAAGCGTTAGTGGCAGACGCTCAACACGCCACATTGCGAACTGTAGCTACGGCCACCCTATTAGCCGTCGTTATGAACGAACCGAGCGAAGCGGCCACGGCAGCGTTACTTAGCCGCTTTGGGGGACTACGCCGTCTTTGCCGTGCAGGCCGCCAGCAACTAAAAGACTGCTCAGCCGTTACCGACCGGCAAGCGGGCATTCTGGCTGCACTCGCGGAGCTGTTTGACCGCTTCGCCGCCGAAACGTTGCCAGCCGGCCAGGCGCTGCAGAGTCCAGCCGATACTTGTGAGTTTCTAACGGTGCGCCTGCGGGACAAGCCCTTCGAGGTCTTTTGCTGCCTGTACCTCGACAATCGCCACCGAGTCATCCGCTTCGAGGAGCTGTTTCGTGGCACGATCGATGGCGCCAGCGTCTACCCGCGTGAGGTCGTTCGTGCTGCCCTCGCCGTCAATGCCGCCGCCGTGATCCTGGCCCATAACCACCCGTCGGGCCTCCCGGAACCAAGCAAAGCCGACCAAGAGCTGACGGTGCGTCTCAGAAACGCCCTGGGGCTGATCGATATACGTCTGCTCGACCACATCGTCGTCGGCGATGGTCACTGCGTCTCGATGGCCGATCGAGGGCTGATCTAGGCCCCAAACCCGGTCATTTCGGCTTGCTCAAGGCCAATCGGGCTGGTATAAAGTGCGGCTCTCAGCCGGCGAGGCACCCTCGCTGGCTACTCAGATGCACACCAGGATGTCAGCCGATGGCTAAGGTATGTCAGGTTACTGGGAAAGGCCCGATGACGGGTAACAATGTTTCCCACGCCCATAACAAAACACGGCGCCGGTTCTTGCCGAACCTGCACAAACACCGTTTTTGGCTTGAGAGCGAAAAACGCTACGTCACGATGCGTGTGTCTGCGAAAGGCATGCGGATTATCGACAAGAAGGGCATTGAGCAAGTCGTTACCGACATGCGTGCCCGCGGCGAGAAGGTGTAACCACGATGCGTGAAAAAATTCGCCTAAACTCGTCTGCCGGAACGGGCCACTTCTACACCACGATGAAGAACAAGCGCCTGCACCCGGAGAAAATGGAAACCAAAAAGTACGATCCAGTCGTGCGTAAGCACGTCCTCTACAAAGAGGGCAAGATCAAGTAACGATCGCGTCGGTCGTAACGCATAAAAAAAGCCCGCACTGCAGCGGGCTTTTTTGTACCTGGAGTAAGCCGCCGGCGTTAGGCGCGAACTGGCGCTGATGCCATTGCGTAGCCGCGCAACGTTGCTGCAAATTCTTGCAACGCTTTAATGCCACTCGCCTCGGCCTCGGCGCACCATTCGCGCAGGCTCGCAAGCAAGCGCTCGTTGCTGACATTCTGCGCACCACTCCACAGCTCCTGCAACCGGAGGCGGAATTGGTGAACGGTGGCCAGCGACGTGCTTGAGTCTAAGAGTGCCGCCAAACGCTCACGCGAGGCATCGTCGAGTAACGCCGGCTGACGAACGACCAGCTTCTTGGCGCGGCGCCACAACTCGCCGGCACGACCGCTTGCTGCCGCTTGTAACCGCTCACCCTTAAATACGGGTAGCGTGACCTGGCTTGTGTAATCGCGAAGGACGTGCATCCGGTTGACGATAATCGCCCGCAGCGTGTCGATATCCGGTACCGCCTCGGTTGACGTGCGAACCGGTTGCGGTGCGACCTTGTTGACCTTCGCGAGACCCAGCGCCGAGAAGATACGGATGTAGAGCCACCCGAGATCGAACTCCCATGGCCGCATCGAAAACTTGGCCGATGTTGGGAATGCGTGGTGGTTGTTGTGCAGCTCCTCGCCGCCGCAAATCAAACCCCATGGAACGATATTGCGCGCCGCGTCGTCGCACTCGAAGTTACGGTAACCGGTGTGGTGACCAATGCCGTTAATAACACCGGCCGCGAACAATGGCATGGCCGCCATCTGTACGGCGATCAGAATAATGCCGGGCACACCGAACAACACGAGGTAGCTCACGACGCACAACGTGATGCCGGCGTTGCGATAGCGCGTGTAGATATTGCGCTCCATCCAGTCGTTGGGACAGCCGCGACCGTATTTCTCGATCGTCTCATCGTTCTTGCACTCGTCTTGGTACAGCTCAGCGCCCTCGAGCAAGACTTTCTTCAAACCATAGACTTGCGGGGAATGCGGGTCGCCTTCCGTTTCGCACATCGCGTGGTGTTTGCGGTGCACCGCGACCCACTCGCGGGTCAACATGCCGGACGTGGACCAAATCCAGAAGCGGAAGAAATGCCGCAACGCGGGGTGTAGATCGAGCGACCGATGGGCAGCGTCGCGATGCAGGTACACCGTTACGGCCATCATGGTAACTTGGACGAGGAGGAAACTGGTGAGCACGTAGCCCCAGAAAGACATCGGAAATACGCCGTAAGCGTAGTCAAGCCACTGTTGCATAATGAAAAAGCCCGTTGAAGTGAGCACTGGCTGGGTCGCCACTATAGCGAACCGATCGATGCCCACCAAGATTGAAATCACAAAAGCGCTGTGCGTCGATCTAGACCGGCGCTAAGTCGTTGAAACCGAATATTTTCGTCATCACCATGGTATCGGCCGGTGCCTGAGCTGCCTGAGGTAGAGACAACGCGACGCGGGATCGAGCCGCATCTGCGCGAGCGAACCGTAACGTCCGCTATTGTCCGCGAACGTCGGCTGAGATGGCCCATTCCGCGAGAATTCGAAGCGCGGCTTACCGGCCAAACGATTACGGCTGTGCGCCGGCGTGCCAAATATCTGATCGTCGAAACGGCCGCCGGTTCCGCCCTGATGCACCTCGGTATGTCAGGCAGTCTCAGAATCGTCGACGAATCAACGCCGCTAAAAAAACACGATCATGTCGATGTCGCGCTCGATTCGGGCCGCATCCTGCGCTACCACGATCCGCGCCGGTTCGGCTCGATGCATTGGCTGGAGCCGAACGCCTCGCACCCCCTGCTCGATGAACTCGGGCCAGAACCGTTCGATCCTGAGTTCGATGGCGATTACTTGCACCGCCTCGCCAAAGGTCGGCGTGTGTCGGTCAAGGTGTTCATCATGAATGCGAAGGTCGTTGTCGGGGTCGGCAACATCTACGCGAGCGAGGCGTTGTTTCGGGCGGGTATCGACCCGCGTCGTGCGGCGGGGCGTGTCTCGGTGCAACGGTATCGACGCCTTGCCGAGGCGATTCGAGCGACTTTGGGTGAAGCGATTGAAGTCGGCGGGACAACGCTACGGGACTTTTATGGTGGCGATGGCGAACCGGGCTATTTTCGACAGAAGCTATTGGTGTACGAACGTGGCGGCGAACCTTGCCGCGTCTGCGGCACGACTATTCGCCGTGTTGTGCTTGGGCAAAGGGCGACGTACTTTTGCCCGAATTGTCAGAGCTAGCGGCTCTGGCGTAGATAGGCTCCGCACCCCCATCAACAGCTGCGACATCGAACGGGTTTCGCTGGGACGGCGAACGAAGATGTAGGAGGGTCGTCTCGGCCCGATGACAATAGCGTCGTTGCCAACCGCGGATTTCATCGCGGCGAGACGCCGCTCCCACATCATTAGCGCCGACATCGAAGGGGTTGGCGATATCGGCGAACGAAGATGTGGGAGGGCCGTCTCGGCCCGATGGAGACATCGTCAAAGGTGTTCCAGGCTCGATCGTGGCGAAACGCAGCTGCAACAACGAACTCAGAAGCGCGCATTGACACCAACACTAACGACGTCCGCATCGGCGCCAAACCCGCCCGGATCGATTTGTACGACCTCAGCTTCCAGCTCGACGTTATTGCGTATGAACCAGCGGCCGAACAACCGACGCGTGTCGATATCACCGACAAACTCGCGCTCTTGACGAGAAACGCCGACGCCGAACTCTATGTTATTACCAGGCAACAGCGAAGCGCTGACTGCCAACACGTCCGATTCGTTAAATTCGAACTCACTCCGCGCGGCACTGGCGTCAATCGCTTAGTGCCAATCGGTACTGAGCGCTGCAACGTGCGTGACACCGAGCGTCCAGGTGTCGGCATCGATAGCAGCGCCAAAATCCACGTCCGCATCCGACCTCGTATAGGTTAAAGAAGCGGCTGTATTCTTTGCGAAGTAATAACCGACGCCGAACGAATACGTAGTGGAGGCAGTATCGAAGCTACTCGTCGAAGCGGGTATTGGCGCCGCAAAAAGACTGGTTCCTTGAGTCTCAATCTCGAGGCGATTAATCG
Organism: Pseudomonadota bacterium; assembly: GCA_038749025.1. GTDB lineage: Bacteria > Pseudomonadota > Gammaproteobacteria > Steroidobacterales > Woeseiaceae > JBCAXA01. Next base: position 18,229 of record JBCDIL010000035.1, read on the forward strand.
AGCCGTGAACAAAGAAGCCAGGGTCACGCCAAACGTGTCGCACCGCTACCCCAAACTCGTCATTGCTAAAGTCCGCCGTACTCACTAGTTGCGGCTGAAAGAGCGGATCACCAGGGCGAACCTCGACACTCGTGCTATCGCCCTCACCGAATGACAAAGAAGCCGTTAACGCCGAAGCTCGGTCAAGAAACTGTGCTCGAGTACGTGGCCCGTTGGCATCCGACAAACCGTCGTAAAACCACGAACCGGATACAGCGAGCGTGTCACTGTCTGAGTCAATAACGAGTACGCCACCGCTAGGCGGTATTGTATTGAATAAACCGAGCTCTTGCGTGGTGTCCGTAGCTGCGTAGCCAACACGAATTTCGTAGTCGAATTCGTCAGCAGTGGCCGTGGTGGCGAGAGCAACAAGTGAGGTCGCGAGCGTAGCGCGAAACAAAACCGAGTCCATTTGTGTTTGTTCCTTGGGCGTGTGTTGGCAGCGCAAACTGTGGGTTGTTAGAACAGCTAGAAACAGTGAAATTCGTGCTTTTTTTGGCTTCTCATTTGCGAATATTTCGATGTCTTCAATCCGATCCCAACCGCGGACTCCATCATAAAAGCGCGGCGGCGAACGAAGATGTGGGAGGGCCCCAAAGCGACTCGCCGATAGGCTCGTCGCGTTCGACCCGGCCGAAGCGATGCTTCGGCGATCTCGGGTCTCACCCCAGGCCCGATGACAGCATCGCCAATGCGAACCCCGGCGAAATTGGGGCTAGGTCCCGGGCGCGGACTTCATCGCGGCGATACGCCGCTCCCACATCAGTAGAAGTCGCAGCGGCTAGCCCTTGCTCTTACGCACCGCTTCGCAGTGCTTAATGAGTTCTTTCTCAACCAGCGGGTCGACGAACTCACCGACATTGCCGCCGAGCAAAGCGATCTCGCGGACGAGCGTTGACGAGATAAACGTGTAGCGCTCGGTCGGTGTCAGAAACACCGTTTCAACCTCATCGGTGAGGTGGCGGTTCATGTTTGCTAACTGAAACTCGTATTCGAAGTCGGAGACCGCTCGCAGACCACGAACGATAACGCCAAGTCCGTTGTCGACAGCGAACTGAATCGTCAGGCCGTCATAGCCAACGACTTCGATACCATCGATGTCGCCCAGCACCTCTTGGGCCATGGCGACGCGTTGTTCCAGGTCGAACATTGGTGTCTTGCCGGGATTCGCAGCAACAGCAACGACGACGCGACTGAACAGCCGCGCCGCGCGACGCACGAGGTCGGTGTGACCTTTGGTGACCGGGTCGAACGTACCCGGATACATTGCGCCTATTCCCACGTTGTTTCTTCCTCGTCAGTGCCGATTGCGCCCGCCAGCATGTAGCGGACTCGGCCAGCTTTAGCATGGCGGCGGATACCGAGTGGCGCCGGCAACTGCGGCGGAGCACGATCGACGTCTTGCTCAAGGTAGATATTGCTCGTCGCAGCCAGCCAGCCGTTTTTTTGCAGCAGTGTACACAATTCAGCATGCGCCGTTGCTCGGTAAGGCGGGTCCAGGAAGATGAGGTCATGCGGGGTACCGGGTCGTGCTAACGCCCGCCATGCATCGATTGTCTGGACGCGCGCGCGATCGGTCGCCGAAAATGCATCGATATTGTCATCGAGCATTCGCACCAAGCGCGGGTTGCGTTCGAAAAACAGCGCTTCGCGGGCACCGCGCGATAGCGCCTCAAGACCGAGTATTCCGCTGCCGGCAAAGGCATCCAGCACGCGTGCGCCCGCGATGGTCGGTGCCAGCCAGTTAAACAGCGTCTCGCGGACGCGATCGGGCGTCGGCCTTAGGTCGCGCGCACCGGCCACACGAATGAAGCGACGCCGCCACTCGCCCGCTACAATACGGACTCGTCCACCACCGCCTCCAGGGCGATTGGCGCGACTCATAGGCGTTGGACCCCGCTGTTCATCGCCGCAACGGTAGCAAGAAAGCCGGTCTTAGGCATGAACGACACATCGAAAAAACCCGGCTTCTTCAAACGGATGCGCGCGCGTCTCAATCAAGGCGACTCGTGGCTGACCTACGATCTTGCGAACCTAGTTCCTGGCGGCAAGATTGACGACGACGTACTCGAAGAACTCGAAGCGCGCTTGGTGATGGCCGATGTCGGTATCGATACCACCGAGCGCATCCTCGAGCAGCTGCGCAAACGCTTAGCGCGGAACGAGCTCAAAGACGCTGCGGCGCTGCTGCAAGGTCTGGAAGAAACGCTGACCGATCTGCTCGAGCCCGTGGCCAAACCGCTGGTCATCGGCACGGACCGGCCCTTTGTCATCCTGATGGTCGGGGTTAACGGCGCTGGCAAAACAACGACGCTCGGCAAGCTTGCACAGCAGTATAAGTCAGCAGGCCACAGTGTTCTGCTCGCCGCCGGTGATACCTTTCGCGCCGCCGCCATTGAGCAATTGCAGGTTTGGGGAGAGCGCAACGACGTGCCAGTGATCGCGCAGCAAACCGGTTCAGACCCTGCGGCGGTCTTGTTCGATGCACACCAGGCGGCCACGGCGCGATCGGCCGATATTCTGCTGGCCGACACAGCAGGACGCTTACACAGCCAAGAAGGCTTGATGGCCGAACTTGAAAAAGTGCAGCGGGTGCTTGGCCGCGCCGATGAAAACGCGCCCCACGAAGTCTTGTTGGTATTGGATGCAGGGCTTGGGCAAAACGCATTGACTCAAGCTCGCGAATTCAACAAAGCACTAGGCGTAACCGGCCTGGTTGTGACGAAATTGGACGGCACCGCAAAAGGGGGCGTCGTGTTTGCTATTGCCGCGGAGCTCGGTATTCCGATTCGCTACATTGGCATCGGCGAAAAACTGGAAGATCTCGCGCCGTTCAATGCGAACGAGTTTGTACGGGCCTTAATGAAAAACGATGGTAACGAGCGCACTTAACGTTGCAGCGGAGCCAATGATCCGGCTCGAGAATGTCAGCAAACGCTACCCCGGCGGGCACGATGCGCTGCGCGGCTTAACACTGCGCATCGACCCTGGCGAATTTGTCTTTTTGACCGGTCACTCCGGCGCCGGGAAGTCGACGCTGCTAAAGCTCATAGCGCTGATTGAACGCCAGACCCGCGGGCAAGTCATCGTCGATGGCGAGAACACGCGCCGTATAACCCGTGGCCGCATCGCATTGTACCGGCGCCGCCTCGGCATTGTGTTCCAAGACCATCAGCTGCTGTTCGACCGTTCGGTGTTCGACAACGTGGCACTGCCGTTAATTATCGCCGGTGCGTCGACGCGCGATGCGGGCCGCCGGGCTCGGGCTGCGCTGGATCAAGTGGGCTTGTTGCACAAAGAGAAGGTTCGACCGATTACGCTCTCGACCGGCGAGCAGCAGCGCGTTGGCATCGCGCGGGCGATTGTTGCGCGACCGCGGCTGCTAATCGCCGACGAACCGACCGGTAATCTCGACCCGGGCCTGTCGCTCGAAATCATGCAGATTTTCGAACGTTTCAACGAAATCGGCGTCACGATCCTAATCGCCAGTCACGACATTGCCCTTATCGAAGAATTGGGCCACCGCCGTATCGCGCTGGCCGAAGGTCGGCTCGACACCAGCGTCATGACCGACCTCGGTGACGTATGAGTACGCTTAACGAATCGGTACGCCGGTCAAACCCGATCGGGGCTTGGTTTCTTCGGCATGCCCAAGTCTCGGTGGAAACCATCGGTCGCCTCGTCCGCACGCCGATAGCCACCCTACTGACCGGGCTCGTGATCGCGATCACGCTGGCATTGCCCGCACTCGGACATCTCACTGTACAAAACGCTCGGGCGCTGAGCGGCGGTTGGCAAGAAGCGATCGACTTCAGTGTGTTTTTTACGATGGAGACCGAACAAGCCGCGGCCGAGCAACTCGCCAGCATCATCGCCCAACGGGCTGACGTCGCCGCCGTGCGGTTTGTCAGTGCTGAAGAAGCGGCGGCTGGCTTTGGCGACGATGCCGGTTTCGCCGCCGCCTTAGAGAGCCTCGGTGAAAACCCATTGCCCCATGCGGTGGTTGTGCGCCCGGCGGCCGGCGCGAGCAGCGCGTTAATCGATGCCTTGCGGGCGGATCTTGCCAACCTGCCGGAGGCCGATATCGTCCAGCTCGATACGGCCTGGGTGCAGCGCTTTCACGCCTTGCTTGAGCTCGTGCAACGAGCGGTAGGCTTGCTCGCGATCTTTTTCGCCGTCGCGATCATTGTCGTTATCGGGAACACGATCCGGCTCGACATTGAAAACCGGCGCGATGAGATCGTCGTCGTCAAATTAGTCGGCGGTAGCAACGGCTTCATTCGCCGGCCATTCCTCTATTCGGGTTTCTTGGTGGGACTCGTCGGTGGGCTGCTCGCCATCGGGCTCGTATGGCTGGCGCTGACCCTGATTGACGCGCCAGTGCAGCGCTTAGCTGGCCTATACGGCGGCGGGTTCGAGCTCCGCGGCCTGAGCCTGGCCGAAACGGCTATCGTCGGCTCCGCCGGGGCGGTTTTGGGCTGGGTGGGCAGTTTTGTCGCCACAGCCCGGCATTTACGGCAAATCGAACCCCGCTAGCGAACCGCCTCACCATAGCGCGGTCGAATACCTAAATAACTGAAATGTCGAAGTGTTTTCTTGGCAAGGGGCATGGAACTCAGGTAGGTTTTAGCACTCTAAAGGTTCGAGTGCTAACATCCGATAACCTCTGGGTGTAGCGTCGTTTGTTGAGGATCGATGACTATGACTGCAAGTATTGCGCTTAAAAATCAGGAGCTTATGCTGGCTGGGCCGGTAGGCAGTCTCGATGCCTACATCCAGGCCGTCGGGTCAGTTGCGGTCCTCAGCCAGGAGGACGAGCAAGCGCTGGCGCGCCGCTACCGTGATGGTGGCGATCTCGACGCAGCCCGTGAGCTCGTGCTCGCGCACCTGCGTTTCGTTGTGCATATCGCGAAAGGCTACAACGGCTACGGTTTGCCGATGGGCGACCTAGTCCAAGAGGGCAATGTCGGGCTTATGAAGGCCGTCAAACGGTTTGACCCGGACGTTGGCGTGCGTTTGGTTTCATTTGCCGTGCATTGGATCCGTGCCGAAATTCACGAGTTTGTCCTTCGCAACTGGCGCGTCGTGAAGGTTGCGACGACAAAAGCCCAGCGTAAACTGTTTTTCAACCTGCGTAAGTCGAAAAAGCGCCTGAGCTGGTTGTCCGCTGCGGAAACGAAGGCGGTGGCCGCCGATCTCGGTGTGCCCGAACACGAAGTTACGGCGATGGAACAACGCTTGTCGGCAAGCGATGCATCGTTTGATGCCAACCCGCACGATAGCGACGACGCCGCATTCGAACCGGCCGCTTATTTGCCGAGCCCGGATGCAGACCCGGCGATGCTGGTCGAGAAAGCGGATTGGGCATCGAGCACAACCGATCAATTGGCCGATGCTATCGGCGAGCTCGATGAGCGTAGCCGCGACATCGTGAGCCGCCGCTGGCTCACCGACGACAAATCGACACTGCACGAACTGGCCGCTGAGTACAGCGTATCGGCTGAACGTATTCGGCAGATCGAAGCGGCAGCGATCAAGAAACTACGGGTCGCGATGGCTGCGTAAGCGGTCGCGACGCAACACCCTCCCCCCGCCTGGCACTGGTGCGAGTCGCAATGACTCCACCGGTGCCACGGCATCTTTTTATTCGTAGCGCTTACCGGCCAGTTCGATGTAGCCGCCCGGTTGGCGCCGTTGCGGATCGTGATGGGTCCAGTGGATCACGCCGCCACGTTCGTTCCATTCGTACACACCTTTGAATTGGACGGTATCGCCCATCCCGACCGGTACCCGTGGCGCTAAATCGATATTGTGCGCAACCAGCAAAGACTGGCCTTTGCTCGTCTCGATCACAAACCGCTGATGGCGTGAGCCCTCGTTATCGTCCGATAACAAGCGAACCACCCGGCCGCGGCCGGTCAGCCACTCATCGTAGAGTTCTTGATCAAATGCATCGGCCAAACGCTCAGCTCCATCATCCGCGGTATCGGTCGGTAATGGCGCCCCCGGCGTTAGCGAGAAGCCCGCTTGCTGGGCCAGCCAAACTCCGGCGGCCGCTAGCAGCAGAACAACGAAACGGACCGATTTTTTCGTCATACCGATACTCAAAAAAAACGCGGCCAATCGGCCGCGTTTAAGTTTAACCAAAGTGACGCGGTTTAGCCGGTCACCGGCACCAACGTCAGCTCAACACGACGGTTCAACTGCCGCCCGGAGGTGGTCGCGTTGTCGGCAACCGGGTATTGCTCGCCGAGACCGAGTGTCATGATGCGTTGGTCTAGGATGCCTTGAGTACGCAGGTACTGCCCAACCGAGCTGGCGCGGCGCTCCGATAAACTCTGGTTGTACTGATCGGTACCGGTGCTGTCCGTGTGACCCGCCACTTCAATAATCGTTTGATCGTACTTGTTCAGTACTTTGGTTACCGAACTCAACACATTAAAAAACTGCGGGCTCAAGTCCGAGCTATCGGTCGCAAATGTCACATTACCTGGCATGTTGAGCGTGATGTTGTTGCCGTTGCGATGCACGCTAACACCGGTGCCCTCGAGTTCGGCACGCAGTTCAGCTTGTTGGCGATCTTGGTAGTAACCGACTGCACCACCCGCCAGTGCACCAACACCAGCGAGAACCAGCGCTTTTTGCCGCCGGTCAACCGCATCGTCTCCAGAGATAAGCCCGATAACAGCGCCGATGCCGGCACCGATGGCCGCGTTGCGAGCGGCCTTGCTGGTCTGCTCTTCGCGGGTGTACGGGTCAAGCGTTGTGCAGGCCCCAGTAAACGCGGTCATCGCAGCCGCACCAAGTGCGACTAAAACCTTGCTCCGATTCATAAAAATCACCTTTTTGTTGCCCAAAGCGGATGGCTCAAATGCCTCCGCGCGGATACTCCCAAATTATTCCGGCCCTGACTATAGGCGGCGTACCTGAACGGACCGTGAAGCCAAGTTTTTACATAACGGTTTCGACCACAAACCGTTGACGTTAGTGCCGGAAACGGCAGCGGTGCTGCTAAGCTAGCGCTGTCACCGGCAAGACGAAACGCTATGAGCACGGCCCAGGTTTGGCTCGACGCCTACGCGGTAAGCCATCAAAACCCGATCAACAAGGCGCTGCATTGGGTTTGTGTACCGCTGATCGTCATTAGCCTGATTGGCCTGCTTTGGTCGATTCCTGTGCCGGCGGCGTTCTATGCCATATCGCCGGCGCTTAACTGGGGCACGACCTTCCTACTGGCGGCCGTCGTCTACTACTTCGTTATGTCGTGGTCGTTGGCGCTCGGCATGTTGCCGGTTGTGGTCGGCATTGTGGCGGCGGTTATCTGGATGGAATCACTGCCGTATCCCTTGTTGTACTCATCGATCGTGCTGTTCGCTGCCGCGTGGATTGGCCAATTTATTGGGCACGTGATCGAAGGCGAAAAACCCTCGTTCTTTGAGGATTTGCAGTTCTTGATGATTGGGCCGCTGTGGATGTTGGCGGCCATCTATCGTCAGTTTGGCGTTCGGTATTGATGTCCACCGGCACGGCAGCGGAGCTGCCGGCCACGAGTCAGCGAGAGATCTGGCGCATCGCATTGCCGATGCTGCTGTCGAACCTATCGATTCCGCTGCTAGGGCTGGTTGATACCGCCGTTCTTGGTCATCTCGATCAGCCGCAATACCTAGCGGCCGTGGCCATCGGCGCTATGGTGTTTTCAACACTGTACAACGGCGTTAACTTCTTGCGGATGGGGACGACCGGCGTTGCGGCGCAAGGTTTTGGTCGCGAAGACAACGCCACCGTCGTGCGCTCGTTGCGCGAAGCCTCGTTGGTGGCACTGGCCATCGCCGCGCTGATGCTGCTTGCGCACCCGTTCATTCGCTCCGCTGCGCTGGCCTTGGTACAACCGGCGGCCGATGTCAGCGCCGAGGCGTCTCGGTATTTCAATATCCGTATCTGGAGTGCGCCGGCCACGCTGACAACCTACGTCATCGTCGGTTGGTTCCTAGGCCTGTCGAATGCCCGCGTGCCGCTGGTTATAACGCTCGTCGTTAACCTGACCAACATCGTCTTAGATGTTGTCCTCGTCGTCGGCCTCGGTATGAAAACGACCGGCGTCGCGGTTGCCACTGTATCGGCCGAATACCTAGGTCTACTCGTCGGTATCGCGTATGTGCTCCGCGAGTCACGCCAGTGGCCAACGCCAATCACTTGGCTCGACTGCATTCGCCACGCCGATTTCCGTCGCTACTTGTCGGTCAACGGTAATATTTTCATCCGCACAATGGCGTTGATGTTCACGCTATTTTTCATGACCGCCGTCGGCGCACGGCTCGGCACCAACGTGCTGGCTGCCAACGCCATTATTCTCAACCTGCATCATGTTGTCTCGTACGGTCTGGACGCGTTAGCGCACGCTGCCGAGGCGATCGTTGGCAAATTCGAAGGGCGGCGCGATACGCGCGGGCTGCGCAGCGCTGTGCGGCTCATCTTCCGCTCCGCCATCGTGATAGCGATCGGGATGACCGTTGTGCTAGCGCTAACGGGTACGACGCTGGTCGATCTTTTGACCAGCATCGAGTCGGTGGCGACAACGGCTTACACCTACCTGCCGTGGTTAATCGCGTTGCCGCTAGTCTCGGTCTGGAGTTTTGTGTACGACGGCGTCTTTATCGGCGCAACACTCGCCCGGGAAATGCGTAACGTGATGGTCGGTGCCGCCTTCGCCGTGTTCTTGCCGGTCTGGTGGCTTAGCCAGCCGCTCGGCAACCACGGGCTGTGGCTAGCCTTCGCAGCGTTTATGCTGGCTCGAGCCATTGGCATGCACATTTACTACCGGCAACGGTACGTCGCCGCGACGTAAACGTTTCAACCGGGTGATGCATCGAACACTGATCGGTAGCAGCCAACGAGAGCAGGTGAATCGTGGAATTACTGGAGCGCTTTTGGGCGGATAACTGGGTCGGTCAAGCGCACTTTCTGCTAGCGATGGTGGCTTTGATTAGCGGCCCGTTGATTTTCTCGCAAGCGAAAGGCACCCAAGCACACCGCTGGCTGGGCTATACCTATTTGGCGTCGATGTTGATCGTCAACATTTCGGCGCTGACGATTTACGACCTGACGCAAGGTATCAACCTATTCCACATCTTCGCTGTCGTGTCATTAAGTTCGATTATTCCCGGTATCTGGTGCGTCCTGCGCGGCAAGATCGAGTCGCATTACTTTTTCATGAGTTGGTCGTACTTTGGGTTACTCGCCGCGTTCCTCAGTCAAATTGCCACGCAAACCGGTGGCGTCCCCAAACTGGCGAAGGCGCTCGGCGGCGGTGGTTTCGGCTTTACAATTATCTTCGTTGGCTCCGGACTCGCTGGTTTTATTGCATCGCGCATAATCAATCGCCAGGCGAAGGTTCTCTTGCCGCGCTATAGCAGAGATCGCTAAGTCGCCCTACGTCGTTGCGTCGCCCGGCGGGTCGCTCACAAGACTCAAGTTGACCCCAGCGCTACGAGGCGCGATAACGTGAGTGACCGAGCAAAGCCGAGTGACAGACATGGATGACGCGACATTCTGGGCGTTGATCGAACGGGCGAGGACCAGCGCCGCGAGCATTGACGAACGGCCGGAGGCGTTACGAAACGCGCTCAACTCGCTTGAACCGACTGACATTCAAGCGTTTGCCGAAACCTACGCCGCCCACGTCTATAAGGCGTACACGTGGCCGCTGTGGGGCGCCGCTTACGTGATGAATGGCGGCTGCTCGGACGATGGCTTTGACTATTTTCGTGACTGGCTCATTTCCACGGGGCACGCGACCTACACGGCAGCGCTTGCCGACCCTGAATCTTTGGCGGCCGTCGCCGACGCCGATGAATTCGAGCTCGAAGAATTTCGCTATGTGGCTTTTGAAGTGTACGAAGCGAAAACGGGCCGAGCGATGGAACCCGACTATCCGCCTTACCCTGGCGATCCCGTTGGCGAACCATGGGATGAAGACACGGTCGATCAGCTGTTCCCGAAACTGGCCGCCAAGTACTGGTAAACCGCTAGCCCCGCTCGTCTTTCGGCGAGCCCAAACAAACGTACGACGTGATGCGATTGACCTCAGAGCGCTCGCCCAAGACGTTGGCGTGAAATTGCTTATAGGCGACTAAGTCGCGAACTTCGACCCGGAGTAAATACTCGACATCGCCAGTGACGTTGTGACACTCGCGAACCTCCGGTGCCGCCTCCATCGCACGCTCGAACGCCCGCGCATCTTTTTTGAGGTGCGCCGACAGGCCGACCATGACGAAGACGGTTAGCGCCTGCCCGAGTCTCGATCGATCAACGACTGCACGGTAGCGTGCGATTACGCCGGAGGTCTCGAGCTCCTGGACCCGGCGCAGGCAAGCCGATGGCGACAAGCCGACACGGCGCGCCAGTTCCACGTTGCTGACCCGCCCATCACGCTCTAATTCAGACAATAATCGTTCGTTTTTTGCGTCTATTTCGATCATTTATTGCAATTTATGGTTCGTTAATGCCTTATATTGAACGCCAATTGCACCATTAAGTCACTAATATTTCGTGCACTTTCCACGCGACGGGATATTACGATGACGACGCTGGCACTGGCGGACTACGCCATTTCGAAACAACGGGGGTTCTTGTGCGACTTCGACGCCGGTGCCGTAACGCTCACCGGCGAGCTCGCGACGGCGCGTGAGGTCGCATTGGCATTGCCGCAGTGGCTGCCAACGGGGCGTATTCGGTCGCTGCTCGTCGATGCGCTACCCGACACCGATCTCGCCAATGCGCTACCAACGCTCGCCGACGCCGAAGTGCGGATGGCGATGGTGCATTACTCGTTTATGGTGCAAGCCTATGTCTGGGGCGAGCCGGAACCGGCTACTCACCTGCCGGCACCGCTCGCGCGGCCGATCGTCGCGTTGGCCGATCACCTGGGCCTGCAACCGTTACTGCCTTACAGCGCCTACGTGCTCGATAACTGGACATGCATCGACCAAGACCGGCCGATCTCGCTCGACAACACCGTCATGCTGCAGCATTTCTTGGCCGGTCAGGATGAGACCTGGTTTGTTCTGATCCATGTCGCGATCGAAGCGGCTGCCGGCGGCGCGTTGGCGCGGATCGAGCCGCTGGTCGCTGCCGCGAACCACAAAGACCTCGATGGCGTGCGTGACAACCTTGCGGCGATGGCCGATGTCTGGAGCAAGATCAATGCGATTTTTGATCGGATGCCGGAGCGCTGTGACCCGTACGTATATTTCGAACGGGTGCGGCCGTACATCCATGGGTGGCGCGATAACCCGGCGCTACCGGGCGGCATCGTCTACGAGGGCACTCGCTACGGCCACGAGGGCCAAGCCTTTCGCGGCCAGACCGGCTCGCAGTCGTCGATCGTCCCGGCCATGGATGCCGCGCTCGGTATCGGCCACGCTGCTGACCCGCTGAAGACTTATCTCGACCAGTTGCACGTTTACCGCCCGAGCGCGCACCGCTGCTTTGTCGATGCGGTGCGCGAGGCGAGTCACGTAAGACCGTTTGTCGAGTCGGCCAATGATGTCGCAACGGCTGACGCCTATAACGCGGTCGTACAAGGTATCGCTGATTTTCGCTCGCGCCATCTCGAGTACGCGGCGAGCTACATTCACAAACAGAGCCGTAAAGCCTCGGGTAACGACACTGTGGTTGGCACCGGTGGCACGCCATTCATGAAGTATTTAGCGAAACACCGCGACGAGACCAAAGCGAACTTAATTAGCGTGCGGCAAAGCGGCGCCGCCTAACTGGTCGCGGTAGCGGTGGTCGCGTCGTTTCGAAGCGGCTGCCGATGTTGTTCGACGACACGACTTGGAAGAGCCAAGGCGCTTCGTTGTGACTGAGCCGTTTGATCCACAGGCGCTATACCAACCATGGCAGCCCGAACCGTTGACGCCCGACGAAGGCGAGTGGGACGGAGAAGATAGCGGGGACGTGGACCCGCCCGAGGCGACGATAGTGAGCGGCTGGCGGCGATACAATCGGTCGCCGTTAGTCGCTAGCTAACGTCGGGTCCGCGGACGGGAGCGATCGAATGACGTTTCGCACCCAAAGATACGCACCGACGCCGCAGACGACATTCGCGAGCGCGAGCGCTGCGAAAATGCCATCAACGCCATAGACCCGCCCACCAAGCCACGCCAGTGGTAAGAAAATAAAGATCATTCGCGCCATCGAAATAACCACGGCTGGCAGTGGACGGCCAAGACCGTTGAACGTCGCGTTCATGATCATGACCATGCCAGCGGTGCCGTACGACAGCGGCACGATCCAAAAATAATGAACGGCGACATCGACGACGTCGACTTGATCGTCGAAGAACAACGCTATATCTCGCCCAGCAACGAACAGTATGGCCGCAAGGACGAGGCCGCTGACGATGCTGAAGACATTGCACAGCGCGAGCGCCCGCAGAATACGGTCGGGTCGGCTAGCGCCAAGGTTCTGCCCCGCAAATGGGCCAATGACCGCCGATAACGCATAGAACATGATCAGCGTAACCGACTCGACGCGTGACGCGACACCGAAGCCGGCCACGGCAGTTTGCCCGAAGCCGGCGATCATGGCTGTAGCAACCGCCGTTGCTGCCGGAATAATCGCGTTGGTCCCGGCTGCCGGCAGACCCACGTGCAAGATCTCGCGCCAGCTAGCGACAATCTTGGCGGCGTTACCGAGGCGCGTCGTTAATAGGTCGGTGCGAGCTAGAACAACGAGTGCGGCGCCGGCAAACAAAAACCGGGCGATAACCGAAGCCCACGCCGCGCCATCGATACCGTAACCCGGAACCGGTCCGGCGCCGAAGATCAGTAGCGGATCGAGGCCGAAATTGACCACCGCCCAGCCGATCATGACGGCGCTCGGCAACAGCGTATCGCCGGTCGCCCGTACGCTCGCCATACCGACCATCGGCGCGAGCAAAAACGGCGTACCGAGCAACCATATCCGCATGTAACGAGTCACCAGCGGCAACGTTTCATCATTAGCACCCAGCAATCGAAACAACGGCTCGATGACGGCAAATCCAATGACGGCGAAAACGATCCCGACCAAGACGGCCAGGACCAACGCATCTGATGAGAGTCTTTGTACCCGCGGCCAGTTGTCCTCACCGACCGCGCGCGCCAACACCGATGACGTTCCCGCGCCGAGGCCGATCGATGCGGCCGAGACAATCATGATGACCGGAAACGTAAAACTCACGGCCGCGAGCTCGGCCGTACCGAGCTGCGAGATAAACCACGTGTCGGCGAGGTTGAACGCCATCATCGCGAAAATGCCGCACATCAACGGCGCCGCCATGCGGACGAGATGTCCGCCGACCGGACCAGTCGTTAATCGAGCCAAAGTAACACCGCGAGTGACGGGAACACCGAGATCGGTGGAACGACCGGACTGGTCGTTGACCACAATGTACCACCGCCAAGCGTTCGATCCGACCGCCAAATTGGCTTATCGTCGTAGCGTAGGTGTTTGTCTGAGTACGGTATGGGCTGGAAGACGTTAAATTCTGAGGTTGTTTTCGACAACCCGTGGATGCGGGTGCACGATGACGATGTCATCAATCCGCGTGGTGGCAACAATCGCTACGGGTGGGTGCACTTTAAGAACCGGGCGATCGCGATCGTGCCGATCGACGCCGAGGGCCACACGTGGTTAGTGGGACAAGATCGCTACACACTCGGTAAATACTCGTGGGAGCTACCGATGGGCGGTGGCGCGCTCGACGAGGAACCACTCGCAGCCGCACAACGAGAGCTCGCCGAGGAAACGGGGCTTATCGCCGAAGACTGGCAGGAGCTCATGCACGTTGCGATCTCCAATTCGATTACCGACGAGCGTGGCATTGTCTTTGTCGCTCGCGGCTTGACCGCCGGCGACCCGGCACCGGACGACACGGAAAAGCTCGCTGTGCGGCGCCTGCCATTTAGCGAGGCCGTACAAATGGTGTTGAACGGCGATATTGATGACGCGTTAACAGCAGCGGCATTGCTACGCGTCGCGGTGGAAACCAGTGCGTCCATTCCCCGTACTTGAAACCGAGCGGCTTCGCTTGCGCCAGCCCGCATCGGCTGACGTTGCTGAGCTCACCGCGCTCACTAATGACTTTGCCGTCTTCGACACGACCGGGAACCTGCCGTATCCCTATCGCAAGGCCGATGCGATTGAGCTTGTTGAGCGTGCCGAGACACACTGGGCCGAGCAAACGGCCTTGCACGCCATTGTCGCCGATCGCGATTCCGGCGCTGTTCGCGGCTATGCACTGCTGCGGTTCGATGCCGGCTTTAACACCGCCGAACTCGGGTACTGGATTGGCACCGCGTTCGCCGGTCGCGGGCTCGCCACGGAGGCGGCCGCCGCTGTGGTCGACTATGGGTTCGGGACTTTGGCGATGTGTCGACTTGAGGCGCAGTACTTAAGTCGAAATAGCGAGTCGGGTCGTGTGCTTGAGAAGCTTGGCTTCAAACAGGAGGGGTTATTACGTGAGGCGTCTTACAAGCACGGGTATGGCGAGGATTTGATTGTCGCGGGATTGCTCAGGCATGAGTGGCTTGATCGGTTGCGGTGATTCGCAAGGCGCACGTTCGCAACCGGTTTGGGCTCTGGTGGAGTCTACGCGGGGGTTGGGTTAAGGCAGTCATCTTTCTTGTAGTTAGTTGCGCAACTCTGATGTTGCCGATTTTTTTCGCCGTGTTTGATCCACTCAAGATGAATGCCCTCGGCAAGCGACGTAACGAAACTTGGTACGTGGAGCCCGCGGTTGTCGTCGATGTCACAGCTCGGCACCTGGGTGGCCGCGGCACCAAACGATGGGAGTTTGACGTGCAGATTGAGTCTCAACGCGGTTCTGCGCGGTTGCGAACTAACTATTTTTTGACAGAGGGTGAGTCTGTTTGTGTATTTGCTAGCGTTCGTCGCGACGAGGAGAGGGAAGTCGTAGACCGTCATATCATTGGCAAAATTGCGGCGATGGCGGCTCACGGTAAAGAATGCCGACGAAACTCATCACCTTAGTCGAAGATCGCGGCGAGACGCCGCTCCCACATCAGTAGTACCCACATCGGGCAATAAGCGGCGACGCTAAACGAAGATGTGGGAGGGCCGTCTCGGCCCGATGAACACAGTGTCGATGCCATCCGTGGACATCATCGCGGCGGGTTTAAACCCGGGAACGCCGAAGCACAGCTTCGGCCGGGCTGAACGCCGCAAGACCATTAGTTGGTTTATTTATAATTTGCAGAACCGACGATGTAATCACCCAGCCCCAACGGAATGTAGCC
>JBCDIL010000036.1:0-32249 GCA_038749025.1 Pseudomonadota bacterium
AATATCGTCGAGGCTACAAGTTCTCGACCTATGCGACGTGGTGGATTCGCCAGGCGATCACCCGCTCGATCGCCGATCAGGCGCGTACGATTCGTATTCCGGTGCACATGATCGAAACGATCAACAAGCTGAACCGAATCTCACGGCAAATGCTGCAAGAGATGGGTCGCGAACCGACGCCGGACGAGTTGGCGGAACGGATGGAAATGCCGGAAGACAAAGTCCGCAAAGTCCTGAAAATCGCCAAAGAGCCGATCTCGATGGAAACGCCGATCGGCGATGACGAAGACTCGCACCTTGGCGACTTCATCGAAGACGTGACAGTCGATTCGCCGATCGATTCGGCGACGTCGTCGGGTCTGCGCGAGACAACTCACTCGGTCCTCGCTGGCCTGACGCCACGCGAAGCTAAAGTGCTGCGCATGCGGTTCGGTATCGACATGAACACCGACCACACGCTCGAAGAGGTTGGCAAACAGTTCGATGTGACGCGTGAGCGCATTCGGCAAATCGAAGCGAAGGCGCTGCGTAAGCTTCGCCATCCGTCGCGTTCAGATCAGCTGCGCAGTTTCCTGATCGACGACTAGTCGTCTGCGCTATGCAAGAACGAAAAAGGCGCCGACAACGGCGCCTTTTTTTGTGCATTTTCACCCACCCAAACGACTAGTAGTCCTCGCCCGATCCGACCCAGCCGCCGTCGTTGGCTCGGACGATGTCGTCTTGAGCCGCACCGTTGGTGAGCACCAGTGCCGTTGCACCATCAGGACCGACGCTGTACAGATCGAAGTCGGTGTTCAGTGGCAAGTTATTGCCATCTTTGCGCAAGGGTCCTGGACCGAGCACCGGATCAACCGGCAAATACACGTAGCCCTGGCCCCATGGATCTTGCAGCGCGGCTAGGCCCACGTCGGCCAATGACGCCGGGTAGTTGCCGTCGTTGTTCGTCGCGAACCGCTCGACTTCTAGGGCGATACGGCCAATGTCTGAGATAGCAGAGCCGCTCCGGGCCCGATCGATATAGCCAATGTAGCCGGCGATTGCGAAGGTCACCAGCGTCGACGCTATGACAATCACGATCATGAGCTCGATTAAGTTGAAGCCACGCTGCTTGCGTCGCTTTAGAACCGCCGGCTTGTCCACGTGGTGCATTCCGCTTGCGTTGAGACTGCCTGAGTTTAATCGATCGTCGCGAGTAAACGACAAGGACTAATCGGCAGAGTCCACAAAAAAAGGCGGCTCATCAATACGAGCCGCCCATTTCTTATGGTTTATATGGACTTAGGGGCGATTACAGCTCATCACCGCGACCGACGTAGGCGCCATTGCTAGCGCGGATTATGTCGTCGTGCGCCCGTGTATTCGAGAGGCGGCGGTTGCTGCGGTTATCAGGACCGCGGCTCAACAAATCATAGTCCGTGTTGAGCGGTACGTTAGCCGCCGTACGGCGCTTCTGGTTTTTGGGGGTTGCATCGGTCATTGGCTGGTAGATGTACGCCCGATCCCACGGATCGCGCAAATCGCCGAGATTGATCGTCGCGAGGTCGGGCGGCAGCAAGCCATCGTTGTTGGTTTGGTAGCGCTGGATCTCTAGCGAGATACGGCCGATATCGGTTACCGCTTTACCGACGCGCGCGTCATCGATGTAGCCGGTGTACGCCGGAATAGCGAACGAACCCAGCAACGCCATCAGCGAAATAACGATCATCAGCTCCATCAGTGTGAAGCCGCGCTCAGCGCTGCGTTTCATTGGACGTGTTGTCATCAACAATTCCTCCCAGAACTGTTGTAAATGATAGGGCGAGGCACCGCGTGCGTCGTTGCGGGTCACCACGACTCAGGCGCCCTGTGATGTGACGGAGCTCACATAAGCATTTGGTTAAATCGCAAAACGTCCGCAGTAGCGTGATGAGACAGCGCGTGGGCAGGTCTTGAGCTCTACGGCGACAACGGGCAAGGTCCGCCGATGCCAACCTACCTTTTCGATCTCGACGGCACGTTATTCGACACCGCGCCGGACATCGCCGACGCACTGGACCTCACGCTGGCCGCTATCGGCCTCGAACCGGTCGGCCGCGAACTCGCCCAGCAATGGATCGGTGGCGGCGCTATCGTTTTGATCGACCGCGCGCTTCGCCATGCCGTCGCCACCCACCTGTCACCCGACGACGTGCTGCCGACCTTTATGGACCATTACGCAACGACGAATGCGCGCGATGCAGCGCCGTTTCCGGGCGTTACCGAGACGCTCGAGGAATTGATTCGGCGTGGTCGCAAGCTAGGCTGCGTCACCAACAAGCCCGAACGCTTCGCACGCGAGATACTCGTTAAGGCCGGCATCGCCGAACGGTTCGGCGTACTGATTGGCGGGGACACCTTACCGGTACGTAAGCCGGATGCATTACCGCTGAATTCCGCCATGGCGACGCTTGGTGCAACGGCTGGCAGCACATGGATGGTCGGCGATTCGATGACGGACATGAACGCCGCACGAGCAGCCGGTGTGAAAAGCGCCTGGGTACCGTTCGGCTACCATCAAGGCGCAACCCTTGCCGAACTCGATCCAACCGAGGCGCTGACGGAATTTACAGACTTGTTGGAGATTGACACCCGTTGAGTCGGCGCTGGGCCCATTGCTTGTTGTGTCTAGCGGGAGTCGGCTAAGTCATCGCTAACGATCGTGACGGTCGGCGCGAACGCCGCAATCACTGGCGGTAGACTGCCGCGCTGCAGCTGACGCCGATACGCCCGCAAATCAATAAACCTCATTTGCGCGATTAACTGTTGTTGCTCGGCCGAGCAGTACGGACTGTTACCGATCGCCATGCCAGCGATGCGTTGCATCCGGCGCATGCCTGGCTCGTTGAGCGGCTTTTTGAGTACCAGCCCGCACATATCCGGTGCGATAACGAGTCGCCGTACGTCATCCCAACGGGCGCTTACCGATACACCAATATTGAAATAGTTGATCCCGTCGCTGGTGAGCTCAAGCCGCGTCTGCCGGGCGACATACACCAACAGCGCAAGAAACGGCGCCATCACCAAGGCAACAGCGATCCCCGCACCGATGTTGTCGGCATCATGACCAACGACCCAGGGAATGGTCAGTAGCAACAGCGCGATGCCATACAAGGTCCAGCGTCGCATAGGATCCGCACGTACAACGGTTTTTGACTGAGTATCCACGGCAAGTAATCGGTTCGGGCAAAGATCGAAGGCCGGCAGGTGGCTGGACGCCCTGACTGACCAGTCTACGCTGCAGTAGCAGGGCCATTCCAGAGTACCCTTCTGACACACGGTGTCCGCTTTGCGGCGATCATTCAATCCCAGGCGTCCTACTTACACCGATCGATACGGCCGGTGAACTTCCTGCTGGCGATACAACACACTACACTAGCGTTGTTGCGAAAAGCACAGAGCAGGCTGGCCGCCAAGCCGGTGGCTACGTACACTGCTTACGCTCCATTTGAACGAGCACACGTGGGCCTGTAGCTCAGTTGGTTAGAGCAGGGGACTCATAATCCCTTGGTCGTAGGTTCAAGTCCTACCGGGCCCACCAATTCTCTCGTCTCTTCGGTAACCCAATCCCGAGTCGAGGTTAAACGTCCGCCGTTGGCAGCGCATCAAACTTCAATTGCCTTGTGGGAATCGAGCGATGACACCAACAACCGCTATCGTGAAAGGATCCATTGCCTTTATTGCACTCGTAAGCCTCGGTGGCTGCATCAGCTTTGGTGACGAGCAGTCTCGAGTCGCTGTTCCCGGCCCGAAGCCGCTCAAGATCGAGGTACCTGCGGCTGGTCGGGTTGAGTTGGTCCTCGCGAATGGCGATGCCACGGTCGTCGCGGCAGCGATCGATCACGTGGAAGTGTCGGTTACTGTTCGTTGCCCGCAAGACTCAACACGCTGTCGCGAACGCGCCGGCAATGCCAAGCTCACGAGCATAAACACAACCGATAGCGCCCGGTTCGAGCTGGCCGGATCACTCGGTTCGGGCGCCGAGGTCACGACACGCGTGCGCGTTCCGATCGACCGAGCACTCGACGTTCAAATGAAATACGGCGCACTCGCCATCGAGAATCATGCCGGCGATCTGAACGTCCAAATGACGGCCGGCGATATTGACATCAAACGTCCGGAGCACGACATAGGCGCTGTCGATCTTCGGGCCCGGTTCGGCGATGCAACCCTTTACAACCAGGCCGGCGCTCAAGAGGGGCGGCGGCCGCTATTGGTTGGCTCTACCGTTGAATGGGTCGGCGACGGACGGCGCTCGGTAGCGGCCCGTATACGCTTCGGCGATATTGATCTCAGTCTTACCGATTGACGCTAGCGAAACGCTAGCAACCAAGTGACTTTCGGTCGCAGGGATAGGAATCGTACGGGTCCCGGACGACCCGTTAACGGCCGCCAAAACCAACAAAGTCCCACCCTTGTGGAACGCAAAAAAAGGGAGTGGCACAGTCGCCACTCCCTTCTCGGGTCCCTGGTCTAAGGCGGAGTTGCCCTCCGCGACCCTAACGTCAGAAATCAACCGTTACGGTCGCGCCGACGACCCGGCGTTCGCCGAGGTAGGAGGTCAGGATGTTATTGCTGAACTGCTGCACAATTTGCGACCCGTTCGAGACATACTCTTCGTCCGTCAGGTTGCGTGCCCAGAGGCGGATATCGAAGCGGTCGATCGTTACACCGGCGCTGGCGTTGAAGATCGTCCGTCCTTCGAACTCAGCGGCGTTAATCTGGCTGGCGAAATACGATGACTGGTGTCCAACGTCACCACGAACGTAAAAGTCGAAGCCATTGATCTCACCCTCGTATTGACCGCCCAATGCGAACTGAAACGGCGGCGAGTTCTGCAAGTCATTGCCGCCGATGTCGCCGTTCGACGAACATACGATGTCATCGCACGGCGGCGGGAAAGCAGCCGTACCGCGGGTGTACAGCTCATCGATCGTCCCGCTGTCATACGTAGCATCGGTGTACGAGATGGCCATATCGAGACTGAACGCATCGGTGACCTGGTAGTTGCCTTCAATCTCCAAGCCGTAGATCGTCGCGTCGCCGAGGTTACGCGTTAGTACCGGTGTGAACGGACCGCCGAGCGGATCAGCCGAGTTAATTTGCTGATCCGACCATTGCGTTAGGAACAACGCACCATTCAGCACTAGGCGGCCGTCGGCTAGGACGTTCTTCGAACCGATTTCGTACGTCCAGTTGAACTCTGGGTCGAAGACGGTGAGCTCGGGAGAGACAGCTCCCGCGTTGAAGCCGCCAGCTTTCGCACCACGTGCAACGGTGCCGTAAATCAGTTGGTCCGCGTTAAGATCGCGCTCGATCGTCAGACGCGGGGTTATGAACGAATCGGACAGCTCACCCGTCAGAACACCGTCGTCTACGGCGAAGGTCCGAATATCCTCGTCGGTGTAACGCACCTCGAACAAAACCCGCGTCATGTCGGAAACGTGATACGTCAGCTCACCAAAAATGGCCGTCGTCGTCGTGTCAGTCAATTCGTTGCCAAAGCGCAGCGCCGTCACGCTCGCCGGGAATGGCAAACCATTACTCAGGTTATCGATGCCGAGCGGTGTCGAACTGAGCGGCGCTTGGTTAAAGCTGTATGACTGGCGAGAGTCCTCGCCTTCCATAAAGAAGACACCGATGGCATACGACAGCGGCCCATCGCCGCGGAACGTCGCCTTCAACTCACTTTGGTGATAATCGACCTCGCCCGCGGGCGAGCCCTGAAAGTTGCAAGTGCCGAGAAACGAAATGATGCCGGCACAGTTGATCGTATCTTGCTCGATCGACGCGGCGGCTAGGTTGTCCGCTTCAATCGATCCGAATGTGTAGCTAATGTTCCAGCTATCGTTCACATCGTAGCTAGCGGTTAGTCGATAGATATCGGCGGAGCCCTGACGACCGAAGCCGCGCGGATCGATGCTCACTGTATCGCCGCGAGAGGAGAACTCGCCACAAAACAGACTACCGCCCGTGCCACCACCGGCAATCGGCTGTAACGCGCCGCAGTTGCCGTCGCCGGTCGCGGTAATCAGACCCTGAAAGGCGCGCGCCTCCTCAGATCGATCGGAGCCTAGGTACGACAGATCGAGCGTCAGCGATTCGTTGACATCGAACAGTAAATTCACCGAGATGTTGTCCGAATCACGGCCGCCCACGTTCCCTTCCGTACCGGGTGAAAGACCCAGATTCGCATTCGGGTGGGTGTTCTCCCACGTACCATCAAACTCCGAGTCCTCATAAGCAACCCGCAAGGCAACTTTGTCCTCGACGATCGGTACGTTCACAGCAATACCGTACTCGAGCAGCTCGTCAGAGCCAGCCGTCAAGGTCACGTCGGCAGCGAACTCTTCGAGGTCGGCTTTTTTTGTCACATAGTTGATGGCACCAGCGAATGCATTGCGACCAAACCGCGCACTCTGTGGCCCTTTGACGATCTCGATACGCTGCAGGTTCGATGTACCGATATCAACCAACCAGTTGCGTGGCATGTAAACACCGTCGACAAACGTTGCGACGGTCTGCTCGCGTGCCGTTGTCCCACGCAGAGTCGACTGACCACGAATCGATGGGTTGGCGGCGCCGCCTTCGACATCCTCAAAGGCGAAACCGGCCGTAAAGCGAGCAACGTCTTCCAGCTCTGCGATACCCCGGCGCTCTAGCGCCTCTTCATTAAAAGCCGTGATCGCCAGCGGTACGTCTTGAATGTTCTCTTCAAGTCCGCGCGCGGTAACGACAATTTCATCGACCTCGGTGGATTCTTGAGCTTTGGCAAAATTACCGGCCAACACAGCAGCCACCGCAACGGCGGTCAGCATGAGTGTCTGGGCTGGTCGGCGGGCTACTAGTTCCGTCTGTTCAGATGGTGCGTGCATGTTCCGTTGTCCCCCATGGCATTGGTTAACGGCGCGTATCAAGTGCAGCCATGCCGAACGACAGGTTCGGCGGTACACAGTCACTCGAGGCTGCAGAACCATCGTTATAGAGCAAGCATCGAACGTCGCCCAATGCATTTGTAGGGGCCGATAGATACAACACTTGCATAGCTACTACCGTGCTTGTTCGGTGCAATTGCACATAGACTTTCTGCATACCTCCGTGAACGACGAACGTTGCGCACGATTGCGCGGCGAGCTCGTCTTGCACAACAGGTGGTACTCTATGCGGGTTAAGTTACTGGCGGATGGGATGAACAATCGCTTCGTAAAGAAAGCACGCAGTCACGCTGCAGCACTGACGCTATTACTCGTACTGTCGAGCGCATCGTTCGCCGACGCCACCTACGAACTGCCGACCTGGCTTGTCGGGTGTTGGCTGTCAGCGGACGGTACCGGGCTGGAAGCCTGGGCCCAGGACAGCGACAACATGCTAATTGGGTTTTCTAGCATCGTGACGGAAAACCGTGTGTCGTTTTACGAGATGATGAGCATAAGGCTGCAGGACGACGGCAACCTCATCTTCACGGCTTACCCGTCGAACCAAGCGGGCGGCTCGTTTCCAGCGGTTGCGCAATCCGAGCGCAGCGTCACGTTCCAGAACACGGCCTACGACTTCCCGCAGCGAATTCGATACCGCCGAGACCAACAGCGGCTAGTTGCCGACATCGCCTTGGCGAACGCCGATCATCAAGTCGATTTCGATAAAGACTCATGCCAAAACTAAACAAGGGCGGTCGCGGCTCGTAAGCGCTGCACTCAACACATGCAACGGCTACGCCCACCTCTTCTGCGCTTCGCCCTACTGGCGGCGATTACCACGTTCATCCTGCACGTGGTTGTCTTGGTCGCTAACGGCTTCGACCCGATCACATCGCCGATTCGTAATTTGAGCCAGGGACAACTCGCCGAGTTACAACACGTCGCGCTGATGCTATTCGGGCTTGCGCACATTGCACTCGCTATCGCGATCGGTGGATTACGCGACGGCTATTTGTGGCCTTTTGCGCGTGTGCTGCTTTTGCTAAGCGGTGTCGGGCATTTCTACATCGCCGCTGATTTCGCAGCGGCGGACGCATTCGCCCGGCCGACGACGATGAGCAATGACCCGCTATGGGTTGTCGCCAGCCTAACGGGGCTAGCGATGGGCGCGATGCAACCGGGTCTGTCACGACTGTCACTGGGCGTTGGCCTCTTTGGGGTCGTTTGTCTCGGCACGTGGCTCGTGTTAATCCCGGTGAACCTGCTCGTGACTCCGGGCTGGTTAGGTGGTTACGAACGCCTCGTGGGCGGTGTCTACGTCATCTGGATGGTCGGCGTATCGACCTCGCTGCTTGGCGCCGCTATCCGCGCTCAACGTGCGGCTGCACGGGCCGAATAGCCGATACAGCGAGACGCCCGGCCTGTAAGCCGTTGAATCTACAGCCCATCACGTTCCATCACGAATAATCACTAAATTCCAACGACGCGATTGGCCTGACCGTTAATGCTGGCGTTCCCCTAACTGCCTAGGAGAACGCTGTGCAACGATTCGCTACGCTGGGCTTTGCACTGCTTGGCGCGCTGGCTCTTGCATTACCGAACACCGCTCGAGCGGCTGACGACACCGTGTTGTTCATCTTGTCTGCCCACGCGCACGGCTATTGGCTGCCCGAGGTCTTGACGCCGTACAAGATTCTGACGGATGCGGGTATCCACGTCGTGTTCGCCACACCCGGCGGACAGCCAGGCGTGCAAGCCGGCGCAGATATGATGAGCACCGAAGAACGCGCGACGCTCGCGAGTTTATCGGCGGCCCTTGCCTCGCCGGAACGGCTTGCCGATATGCGCCCGGGTGACTTCGACGCGCTTTACGTTCCGGGTGGCGCCGGGCCGATGTTCGATTTGTTCGATCATCCCGAAGTCAACCGCATCACGGCGGCGCTCTACGAAGACGGTAAGCCCGTCGCTGCCGACTGCCATGGCCCAGCAGCGTTCGCCGCCGTACGACTTAGCGACGGCGAGTTGATGATCAAGAACAAGCGACTCACGGCCAAATCCAATGCCGAAGAAGGCGATTGGGCGCGCGCTAACTACCCGTTCTTGCTTGAGGACAAGTTGGTTGCCGTCAATGCCCGATTCAGTGCGGCCGATCCGTACGAGCCCTGGGTCGTACAAGACGGTCACCTGCTAACCGGTCAGAACCCGGCGTCAGCCGGACCACTCGCCGAGGCTTTGGTCGCGGCGTTGGCTGGCAAGCACTCAACACTCAACTAACACCCCAAACTAACGGAGCAACACAATGAAAAACCGAATGGCAATCGCCCTCGCCGTACTGGTGTTCGCACCACACGCGTTCGCTGACACGGACCGCGAGCAAATCAAAGCGGTGATGGAGCACTTCTACCAATGGGATTTGCACGGCGGCGCCGAGAATTCATCGCGCTGCATGGCGGACACGGTGCTGTACCACCGCATCGATCAAGAGGGTCAGCACTCTTACGGCACACCGCCACTCGACAACGCAACCGGCAAAGGGGCCGAAGCGGTGATCCACAATCTACTCGACATCGATATTTACAACGATATGGCGGTCGTGACGTCGCTGCACCGCTACCAACCCGAAGCCCCCGAAAACACCTATGTGAAGAATATCGTCTTGTTCAAGTTGGCCGAAGGTTGGCGCATCACTAATGTTGCCTGGGGTCGCGTGACCAATCGCCAATAAACAGCGCCGAACGGTACCCGGTGCGATACTTTCGTACTGGGTACCCGGCGGTGCTACAGGTTTGAGTGCTGCGTGCGCATGATATCGCTGTAGGCACTGGTAACCTCGGTCGCTGCCAGGACACCACCGCGCATACTGAAAAACTCATACCGACCTACGGCGTTCTGTAAGCGTCTTACGGAATCATCGGCATGAACGACCAGTAAATCATTCGGTGCATCATCGGCGTGACAAACGACGGTGTCGTGGTCGATACGAAAACGCAGCTGATAACGCCACAGCAGCGGTGCGCAATCAGCAAGCGCAGCAACCTGTCGCTCGCCATCGTAAACCGCGAGCGATTGGTCGAGTGTTAGCGTTCGACCTGCTGCCGTCACCGAGGCAGCCCAACGTTCATCGAGTGCAACGGTCTCACCCGCACCGAGGCGGTAGTGGTATGCCCGCCAGCGCCCACTCTCATAATGACTCACGGCCACACTATCGGCGTTAACCCAGCTCACCGCGTATGCCGGCAGTGGTAGTGAGATTCGATGCGTGAATTCGTTTGTGACCAGCGAATAGACCAGCAATCCGGTATTGGTGTTTGCTAGTAGTTGCTGATCGTCCGCCGACCAAACCAAGTCGTGAAAACGCCGCCCCTGGTCCGGCGACTCGATGCTGCGCAACGCACCGGTTGCGTAGTTCTTGATCCAAATCTGGCTTTCACCGGATCGCTTCGAAATAAACGCCAAGCGGTCGCCGGCGTGTGACAGCGCCGGTAGGTAGTCCATAACCGCCGAGTTGATATCGTCATCGGAATGGGCCGAAACGGCGATATCGCGGTTGTACAAGTACGACGTAAACAGGTAATCACCGGCCGCCGCGGTTGCGGCACGAACGCGCCGCGGACTCGCGATCCGACGACTGTCCGAGACGATAACCCGCGAATCGTCGCCCGCTAGCGATGAACTCACCAGCTGGTAGGAAGGATGCCGTGACGGATGCACGATCGTGTCATCGCGATGACTCCAGATCGCGCTATCCAAACCGTAGTCGAATGCCCGCCGCAAGGTAAAGCTGTCGCTGAGCGGATCGAGCTCGTAGACCGAGGTTTTGCCCGGCAGATGGTCACCGAGTACCAACAACTGCCCGGTCGCTGGGTGCACGTCAACAAAGTGGTTGCCATAGCCGCGCGCGACCGGCTGCGACAGTCGCCGTTTGCTAGGCTCGCCGAGCGACAGCGCATAGACCGAATACGGTGCATGCACGGTCGGTCGTTCAACAAAATAAAGGGTCGTGTCATCGGGCGACAAGGACAGCTCGGTGTAACTGCCGGGAACGCACTCGTAAATCACCTCAGCGCGGCGAGTAGCAAACGCCGCACGTGACAACCGGTGAAACTCACAACGCTCATCGGTCATGTACTGATACACGACAAAGTCGCCGGCGTGTGACCAGGTGGCAAAGTCTGCGTTGCCCTCTGGCGTACTGATCGGTACCGGGCCAGCACCGGGTCCTTCGACCCAGTGGATCTCGCTATGACTCGCACCCCTGGCGGTATAGATCAGCGCGTTGCCGTCAGGGGCGAGATCGGCATTGGTCTGCGCGATAGCTAAGCGCGACAGCGGCGCGATCGCCGTTGTCGCTGGCGCTCCCACGGTAGGTTCGGGGCCGCGCAACCAAAGAGTGAGTCCCAGCAACGCTAAGCCGATAAGCCCCGCGGCGATGGGCAACGAGCCGATAGCACGCGACGCTTGTGTCGGATCATCGTCGGCAGTGGGCGTATCGAGCGGCGCAACATTAGCGACTAGGCGGTAGCCAAACTTCGGTAACGTGACGATCGTGTGCCGCACTTTCGCTTCGTCCTGAAACGCCTTGCGCAACAACACGACGGCGCGACTGATAGAGTTATCGGTAACGATTTGGCCATACCACACTGTCGCTAACAGCTCATCGCGCCCAATATCGCGACCGGCGTTTTGGCAAAAGTACGCGAGTAGTGCAGCGGCTTTCGGCTCGAGTACGGTCACGGTTGATTCGCCCGACAACCGTTTCGTGTCGGCGTCGAAACGATACACGCCGATTCGCCAACGCGATGGTGGCGCCGCATTAGTCTTCACCATGCACCGTCACCGTCGGTTGGTGAGCCTGCACGCCAAGCGAAAACCTAGCAGAAGGTGTCGTTATTTGCGCCATCGCCGCACGAGTATTACCAGCGGTGCGCGAGCTTTCAATACGAACGACACCGCTTATCGAGCAATGGACACGGCTCGACTCAACCCGGCCTGGAACCGCTGCCGCCGCGCGCCAGCGGCCCTTAACCCGCGCGGGCTTGCAATACGCGCGCCGGACGAGTTCGGGAAACGCGCGTCACTTGCAATGCGGTTAATAGCCACGTGATGGCCAATGCAGAAACCCCAGCGGCGACAAACAGCCACCACGCAATATCAACACGGTAGGCGAAACTCGATAGCCAACGATCGGCCAATAGCCACGCGATCGGCCACGCGATTACAGCCGCGATAACAACCGGCCGAGAAAACTGCCACAAGAACAAACGCAGAACATCGCGATTCTCGGCGCCTAGCACTTTACGGATAGAGACTTCCCGGCGCCGCGCTGTGACCGCATGGGCCAACAAGCCGACCAAACCTAGCATGGCGATGAACACCGCGATACCGGCCAACCCAGCCAAGACAGTAAATTGACGTTGCTCGGTAACGTATTGGTCAACAAGAGCGCGATCCAGAAAATTCTGCGACAGCGCCTGGCCGGGGAGCACACGGCGCCAAGCTTGTTCAATCGACGCGAAGGCATCGTCGCGGCGATTCGCATCGATGCGGACCATCATGATATTGAAGCGGGATGGATCCGGGAAAAATACCATCGGGCGGATCCGCGACTTAAGCGACTTAAAGTGAAAGTCCGGCACAACACCAACGACCCGGGCCTCGCGTTCGTCGCCCGGCCCAAGCTGCAAACGAAACGCTTCACCGACGGCGGCGTTCGGCGAGCCAATCCCAAGGCTGCTGACGGCCGCCGCATTGACAACAATGGGCAGCTCTACATCGCGCCGGGCGCTAAGGTCCCACTGTGCTCGATCTGGCCCGAATTGCTCATCAAAAACACGACCGGCAATGGGTCCGACCCGCAAGACATTGAAAAAATCGTAGTCGACCGCCAGGCGGTCGACGGCAAGGCTCGCGTCAACCGGTGCGGTTGCGGGGCGTAGCTCCGCCTCGTCGGCGTAATCCCACGACGGCGACGAATGCGTTCCGCTGACGTGCACGATACCGGGACGTCCCTCCAATGCTTGATCGAGCTTACGAGTAAGTTCGATTGTCGCGGCGGGGCCGCGACGTACGCCCAGCAACTGGACGATGTCTTTGCGATCAAAGCCGAGGTCCGCCGATTCCAAATAGCGCACTTGTTGCCACACCGTCCCAGCAAGCACCATCAAGGCAATCGATGTGGCAAATTGAAACACAACGAGCACCGAGCGCAGTGAGAGCCCACGGGGCCCGGCGGCTGGCTGAAAAATGCGCGCCGGCTTGAAACTGGCGAGCACAAATGCCGGGTACAGGCCCGATAGCAAGATCACGCCAAAAACGAGCAAAACGAAGGCGAGTAGCGCGCTAGGCTGTACGAGCGTTGCAAAGCTCAATTCCCGACCAATAAAGTCACCGACCGGCGCCGCCGCGACTTCCGCGATGACCAAGGCACCGATCGTGGCGACAATAACGAGTAAGGCCGACTCACCGAGAAACTGCACGATAAGCTGCCAGCGGCTCGCGCCAACCACTTTGCGTAGCCCGACTTCGTGGGCCCGGTCTGTGCTGCGCGCGGTCGCTATATTGATGCTGTTGATGCAAGCAACACTCAATACCAACGCGGCAACGGTGGCCGCGATGAGCAGTGCCGTCGAGCTGCCCACCGTGTCACTTGGCCGGCTCGTATACGATTTTCCGTTGAGATGCAGATCGGTCACCGCCTCGAGAGAGACAGCAATCGCCGACTCGACGGTCGTTCCGTCGGGCGCCTGCACGTTGTTGCGCGCCACCGTCTGTAACGCATCGCCAACCGCAGCGGGTACTGCGGTCGGCGCTAAGCGCAGGTAGGTATACACGGACGGCCGACGCCAGTCGGTATCAACCTGAAGCCCGCGCCGCAAAACGGCCGGCGAGTTGAGCGCCATCATGAACTGCTCGTCGAGATGGCTAGTCGTGGGCAAGTCGGCGTAGACCCCGGCGATTTCAAGTTCGACGGCATCGTCGAGTGATACTCGCTGGCCGAGATACGGACCTTGACCAAAGAGCCGCTCGGCCATCGCTTGTGAAACCAGCGCCGAACTTGGATCCTGAAGCGCATCGACGGAGCCCTCTAACAGCTCAAGTCCGATGAAGCGCGGAAAATTCGGGTCGACAGCAGCAATAGGATGGTTGAACTTCAGCCGGTCACCGATCGACACGGTGTACCAGGCTTGCCAGAAACGCGTCGCTTCTTCAACGCCGGCAATACTCTTGGCGGCCGCCGGACCCAGTGGCCCTGGCGCAATCAGCAACTCTTGGCGAGAGCGTCCGGGCGCATCAATCGTGAACTCGACGATGTGCAACCGGTCTGCGTTGGGCAAATGACGATCGTAATGCGTCTCTTGCCAGACGTGCAGGAACACCAGCGTTGCGACCGCCATACCGAGCATTAGGCCGGCAACGGAAATCGTGGTGTAGGCGCCATAACGAAAATGGTTGCGCAGCGCTGTGACTAAAAAATTTCGCAACATGGCAGACTCCTTAAATGGCGCGCCGGATGTCGTGTGCAACGACCCGGCCGTCCAGCAAATTTACGGTGCGTTTTGCCCAATCGGCATGTGCCGGTGAGTGTGTGACCATAACAATCGTTGCGCCTTGATCATTGAGCCCGCGCAACATGTCCATAACCTCCTCGCCATGCGCGCTATCAAGATTGCCGGTTGGTTCGTCGGCCAAAATGAGATCGGGCGCCGCGATTAACGCTCTCGCGACCGCGACGCGCTGCTGTTGACCACCCGACAGCTGCCCCGGTTGATGGCCAGCACGATGCGCAATGCCAACCCTATCCATTACTTCGTCGGCCCGTTGGCGACGGGTCGACGCGCTGACGTCGTGGTACAGCAACGCGAGTTCAATGTTCTCGCGCACACTCAACTCATCGATGAGGTGAAAATCTTGAAAGATGATGCCGACGTGTTGTTTACGCAGACGCGCGAGTGCGGTCTCCGAGTGATTCGCGACGTCCTGCCCTTGAAACACGTACTGGCCGCCGGTCGGTGAATCGAGCATCCCCAGAATATTGAGCAAGGTCGATTTGCCACAGCCTGATGGCCCCATGATCGCGACGAACTCACCGTTGTCGATCGTAAGATCAATGCCGGCAAGAGCGGCGGTTTCAATGGCAGCGGTTCGATACGTCATCGACACGTCGTGCAGGCTCAAGAGTTCGTGGGTCATTGGCAGGGTTCGCTTGTTGATAATAATTAGGGAGTATTGAGGCGTATTCGGTCCATCTCGACGAAGCCGGTGTACGGACTAGCGACGATGCGCTCGCCCGGTTCCAATCCATCGAGCACTTCAATGTATTGCGCGTTCCGCCGGCCCAGCCGGACCGAGCGCCGCACCGCCACATCGCCCGTGGCCGTTACGACGAACAACCAGTTGCCGCCCGTGTCCTGGTAGAAGGAACCGTTCGGAATGAGTAGCGCGGTACTGGCATCGCCGAGGGACAAACTGAGCTGCAAGGTCTGACCACGACGCACACTCGCTGGGTGGTCGCCGTCGAAGGCGAGATCCACTTCGAATTGTCCGTTCGTGACTTGTGGGTAGATCTTGCTGACGCGTAGCCGATGCTCGGCACCATCAACCGAGGTAGTCGCGCGTAGACCAATATCGACGCGAGGCAAATAGAATTCGTCGATCAACGCGGTGAGCTTGAAGCGACTTGAATCATCGATCTGGCCAATACGCTCTCCACGGGCGAGCGATTGACCAACTTCAATATCAAAAGCCGTTACTTGTCCCGACACGGGCGCCGCAACATCCAGGTTGGCGAGATTTTCACGCGCGAGCACTAGGTTCGCTTCGAGCTGCGTCGTTGCGCTTCTAAGTTGCGTCATTTGCGCCTCCTGAAGACGCTCATCGGTTGTCTGTGCCTCAACGGTGACAGCCCGCAACGCACGCTGGTAGTCGAGCTCCTCGCTCGCTTCGGTGAACTCGCGCCGGCTAAGGTGGCCGGCGCCAACCAAGCGCTCACCGTCAGTAACAATGCGTCCGAGGCGGCGCAGCTGATAGTCGATATCAACCAAAGAACGGCGGTGGGCGAGACGGTTTTGTTCCAGCTGTAAACGCAGTGTGTTGACGTTGTTAATCTGCTGGGTCACCTCGGCCTCACGGGCGATAACATCCAACTGCAGTTGCGTATTGGTAAGGCGAACCAACGGTGTTCCCGCCGTAACACGCGCGCCGTCCTCAACCAGCACCGCCTCAACCCGGCCGCCCTCGACAGCGTCCAGAAACACCGTCCGCCGCGGTACAACACGACCCCGAATCGGAATGAAGTCGTCGAAAACGCCGCGCTCGACAGTTGCGAGCTTCAACCGATCGACGCCGACACTGAAACTACGGCCCGCCTCACTGAATCCCATCGACCAGACAGCAGCAGCAACAATGAGCGCGCTACCCGCGAGTGTCGCGGGCAGTGCCCGGCGCCAGAATGGACGCTGCACGGCGCTATCCATCGCCGCGCCACTGTGGGGACCAGTCGGTCGTATGGGTCGTGTGTTGCTCATGCCAACGCCTTTGCAATGGCCATGCCAGCGTCGAAACTCCCGTTCTACGGGCCCTTATCACCCGAATAGGCGGGCAAAGTGTGCGATACTGAACGCCGACTGTGCGAAATCGAACACCTAAATAGCCATGGACGACTCAGCGCGAGTGGACGTTGAGATTGTCCTCGTCGACGACGACGAGGGTGTATTAAAGGCGGGCAGTATGCTGCTCGGACGCCACTATGCGAACGTCCGAACAGTATCGCGCCCCGAGGAAATCGGTGTGCCTGGCGCGGACGCGCGCGTCATTTTGCTCGATATGAACTTCGGTTACGGCGAGACGAGTGGCCAACAAGGACTCGATTGGTTAGCTGCCTTATTGCGCCAAGATGCCGACGAAGTGGTCATCATGGTGACCGCCCACGGTGATTTAACGACAGCCGTGCAGGCGATGAAGCGCGGCGCCTGCGACTTCGTGACCAAACCGTGGCAGAACGAACGCTTACTCGCGACCGTTGGGGCAGGCGCAGCGCTCGCCACAACACGAGCAGAAGCACGGGCACTGCGCGGGCGCAATGATGCGTTAACGGCGGCCAGCGGCGCTTCCCCGCAACCGTTAATCGGCCAGTCGCAAACGATGCGCAACGTGTTCGCGCTGATCGAGCAGGCCGCGCCCGTCGACGCTAATGTTCTGATCCTCGGCGAGAACGGTACCGGTAAAGACTTAGTCGCCCGAGCCGTACACCGCGCATCGCGCCGAGCCGAAGCGGCGTTTGTTGCTGTCGACTTAGGCGCCGTACCGGAGTCGCTCTTCGAGAGCGAGTTGTTTGGTCATAAACGCGGCGCTTTTACTGACGCTCGAACTGACCGCACCGGCCGTATGGTGGCGGCAACCGGTGGGACGCTATTCTTAGATGAGATTGGCAATGTGCCGCTGCATCTGCAGGCGAAACTGCTAGGCGCGTTGGAGCAACGGCGGGTTACGCCAGTGGGTGCAAGTCGCTCGGAACCGTTCGACGTGCGTCTGATCGCAGCGACCAACATGGCAGCCGACAAGCTGAACGACCCGAACGCGTTTCGCCAAGACTTGCTGTTTCGATTGAACACGATCGAGATCCATCTGCCGGCGCTGCGCGAGCGCCGCGAAGACATCGCACCGCTCGTACAGCATTACCTGCCTTACTACGAGCGGCGCTATGGCAAACCCGCACGCCCCATCGATGCCGATGTGCTGGACGCGTTAGCCGACCATGACTGGCCCGGCAACGTTCGAGCCCTTCGGCACGCTGTGGAAAGAGCCGTTATCCTGGGGCGCCAGTCGCACTACCAGTTGGAGGACTTCTCGTTACCTCAATCGATGACACCACCTGGCACGACCAGCGTGACGGAAACGGAAGAGTTGAACCTCGATGCGTTGGAACGACGTGCGATTGCCACAGCACTGAAAAAACACGGCTTCAACATTAGCCGTGCAGCCAAAGAGCTTGGACTGACCCGCGCGGCATTGTACCGACGGATGACCAAGCATGATTTGTAACGTAGCGCCGGAATAATAGTGTTGTGGTGGTGAGTCTCGGCCGACAATTCGGTGTGCAATCGACGCTTCGCGCCATTGCCCTCGTCAGCGTCATGTTACTGCTGTCTTTTCTTGTCTTTCGCACATCGTTGGTCATTACGCCGCTCGTGACTGGCGTCATCGGTATCGCGCTGGTTGTTGAGTTCGTGTTTTTTGTCCGGCGCACCAACCGCGAGGTCGCGCGTTTTTTCGACAGTATCCGGCACGCCGATTTCTCGCATCGCGTTGACCCGTCGTTACAAGGTGCCGGTTTTCAAGACCTAGCCCGCAGCATGCGTGACGTGGTCGAGCGCTTACAGCGAATGCGCCGCAGCGGTGAGGACGAACGACTGCGACTGCGTGCGCTGGTTGAGCACGTACCCATTCCGATGTTCAGCGTTGTCGGGTTCGAACGCGTGGTATTGCACAACCATGCGGCGCGCCGCTTCTTCGCCGCGAAGCCAGTCACCACCGTCGAGGACTTAGAGCGATTCGGGCCGGAGCTCGCGACGGCAGTACGCGATCAGCTACCGGGCCAGAGCAGCCTGGTTCGCCTCTATGATGGCGATAACCTGACAGAGCGTATGACCTTATCGTTAACCGAGATTCAGGTCGGGCAAGAGCACCAGCGGCTCGTCACGCTGCAGAGCATCAGCGACGCCCTCGCCGCCAGCGAGCTCGAAGCTTGGCAACAAATGGCCCAGGTACTGGCGCACGAAATCATGAATTCGCTGACGCCCGTAGCCTCTTTGGCCGAAACCGCCAATACATTGCTGGCCTCCGACACCCCAGCGGAGCGCCAGCAGGCGCGTGACGCGATTGCGACCGTCGCCGAACGGGCCAGTTCATTGATGAGTTTCGTGCAGGGTTATCGGCGCTTCTCTCGTTTGCCAGCGCCGCAACTCGAAAGCATCGATGTCGGCTCGATGCTGAGCGCCATGGCCGCTTTTGTAGCGGTCGATCTCGAGCAAGCGGGAATTGACGTTGCCATCGACACGCCTGCAGCCGGCCTTGAGCTGCAAGCGGACCGGCAGCAGCTCGAGCAACTGCTGATTAACTTATTGCGAAACGCAATCGATGCGCTCGCCACTGTCGACGCACCAGCAATTCAGCTGCGGGCCCGCCTTGGACGGCACGGCCGACCCATTATTGAGGTTGCCGACAACGGGCCCGGCATCGATGCGCAGCTTCGCGAGCGGGTCTTCGTACCGTACTTCTCAACGCGCAAGGGTGGCTCTGGTGTCGGGTTATCGCTCACCCGGCAAGTGATGCATGCCCATGAGGGCTCCGTCAGCGTCGGCGAATCGGAGGCAGGTGGCGCTCTCGTGACGCTGCGATTCTAAGGCCACGGAGCCGCACCGAATGGAACACCGCGCCCGGTGTGGCGATCCGCGTCACTACGTATTGATTTCCCGCACCATAGCCCTAAAATTCGCGTCCTGTTTCGTTCCCTCAGAGGGTTTATGAACATCCAGCGCTAGCGTCCAACCACGGTGGGCGCATCAGCACGATCCAGACCGCCGCCGGCCGCCGGTCGCCCACTTTCGTCTAAAGGACACTCGCATTGGAAACAGCTTCTCTTTCGCTGTGGGATGAAGGCACCCACGACGACGCACCCGGCCACACCGAATGGCCGGCGTTCGAACAAACCGCACCCCATCCGCAGGATCATTTCGTACGTCGCGACGGCGTCGAGTTTGCCGGCACGCATCTGATTATTGATCTATGGGGCGCTAGCCGCCTCGACGATCTGGCGCTGATGGAATCTGCACTGCGCCGCGCCGTGACGGCGGCGAAGGCCACGTTGCTGCACATCCACCTGCATCACTTTACGCCGAATGGTGGTATCTCCGGTGTCGCTGTACTCGCCGAATCACACATCAGTGTGCACACGTGGCCAGAGCGCGATTTCGCCGCTTTCGATGTCTTTATGTGCGGTGATGCCGAACCGAGGAAAGTCTTACCGATTCTCGAACAGGCGTTTGCGCCAACGAAGAGTCACGTCACCGAGCACCTCCGTGGCCGTACCGCTGCAGACTCACTAGCCCGATGACTCGTCACTTCGAAGAAACGCTTTACGACTCGTACGGTCAGCGTTTTCGAGTCGATGAAGTCTTGTTTGAGAACGAGACCGACCACCAGCACCTGATCATATTTCGCAACGAGCGCTTTGGTCGCGTTATGGTGCTTGATGGCGTCGTCCAGACAACCGAAGCAGACGAGTTCGTCTACCATGAAATGCTGACCCATGTGCCGCTGCTTGCACACGGCGCAGCGAAGCGGGTGCTTATCGTCGGGGGCGGTGACGGTGGGGTCCTGCGCGAGGTGACCCGCCACCGGTCGGTCGAGCGCATTGTTCAAGTTGAAATCGATCGGGCTGTGATCGACATGGCCAAGACGTGGCTACCGAATCACAGCGCCGGCGCGTTCGACGATTCGCGTGCTGAGATCGTTATCGGCGATGGCATGGATTTCGTCGCGACGACCGACGAGCGCTTCGACGTCATTATTTCTGACTCGACTGATCCGATCGGACCGGGCGAGGTGCTGTTCACGCGCGACTTTTACGCCGGTTGTCAGCGTTGTCTGAATCCCGGTGGTGTGGTCGCTACACAAAACGGGGTGGCGTTCTTGCAGCTCGACGAAGTCACAACGACGGCGCGTCGCTTAGGCGCCCAGTTCAGCGACACGACGTTTTACGCCGCATCGGTCCCCACCTATGTCGGCGGCGTTATGACGTTCGCGTGGGGCACAGACGATCCCGCGCTGCGACAGACCGACCTTACGACGCTCGAGCAACGCTTTGCGGCAGCCGATTTACCAACGCGCTACTACACACCGGCGATTCACTGCGCCGCGTTCGCGTTGCCGCGCTACATCGAGAACGCCATCGAGGCAGCCGGACGATGAGCATCGAAACCGCGACCCTGCGCGACTTGGCGAACCGGCACGGTACGCCGCTGCTCGTTCTTGACTGCGATGAAGTGCGTGCCCGTTATCGCGCCCTCACCGCAGCGTTACCGACGGTCGCGATGCACTACGCGATTAAGGCATTGCCGAACGATGCTGTGGTCAGAACGCTATGGGATGAAGGGGCTGGTTTCGACGTAGCAAGCGCCGGCGAAATCGGTGCGCTACGCCGCGCGGGTATCGACCCGCGCCGCTGTATTCACACTCATCCGATCAAAAAACCCGCTGATATTAAGGCGGCATTACGCTTCGGGTGCACGACGTTCGTCGTCGATAACCCGGCCGAAATCGAAAAATTTGTTCCCTTTCGCTACCGCGTCGGCTTGCTGCTGAGGGTCAGCTTTCGAAGCCCCGACGCGGTCGTCGATCTCAGTCGAAAGTTCGGCTGCTCGGTCGACGAAGCACCACGGCTGCTCGCCCGCGCCCGCCAGCTCGGCGTGAGTGTCAAAGGGCTATCGTTTCACGTCGGCTCGCAAAGCGGCGATGCCGCCACGCATGTTGCCGCGGTGCGGGCATGCGCGACCTTGATGGCCGAACAGCGGGCGCTCGGCGCACCGCTAAGTCTGCTAGACATCGGCGGTGGCTTCCCAGTCGACTACGCGACCGGTTCAGCGCTCGACATCGATGCTTGGTGTCGGCCGGTGCGCGATGCATTGGCAACGTTGCCGGACAACGTCAGCGTGATCGCCGAGCCGGGCCGCTACCTAGTGGCTTCTGCCGTTACCGGCGTTTTTAGCGTCGTCGGCAAGGCGCTGCGTGACGACGGCCCATGGTACTACCTGGACGACGGCGTTTACGGCTCGTTCAGCGGCCAACTCTTTGATCACGCCCACTACCCGCTGCGCGCACTCGACAACGACGGTCCGACCAGCACGGCGACTGTCGCCGGACCGACGTGCGACAGCATTGACGTCATCGCAGAGAACCTTCCGTTACCGACGCTAGCTGTCGGCGATCTCGTCACGGGCGCGATGATGGGCGCCTACACCGCCGCCTCAGCCACCGATTTCAACTCGCTGACGCGCGCCACCGTGGTCGCCGTTAATGCGCCAGCACATGTGCGCAGCGGTGACGTTACGCAGATCGCGTAATCGACCGCGGTTAGCGATGCTGATCGATCAGGATCGGGTTACCGTCCGGATCACTAAGAACGATGCTACCCGGGCCGGTACTTCCCGGCTCCGGGGTTTGCATCAGCGCGACACCGGCCGCTTCTAACGAAGCGTGGATCTCGCGAACATCGGTAAAGGATTCGGTGTTCTCAGCCTGTTGGTTCCAACCCGGATTGAACGTCAACATGTTCTTCTCAAACATGCCCTGGAACAATCCGATGACATGGGCGCCGTTACGCAGAATGAGCCAGTTCTGCTCGATATCCCCACCCATCTGTTCGAAGCCGAGTTTCTCGTAAAACGCTTTTGAAGCCGCGATATCGCTTACCGCAAGGCTGATTGAGAAAGCACCTAAGTCCATCGTGTCACCCTCATTGTTGTTGCAGCCTACCCGGCTCGTTGTCATTCCGGCTGTTCCGGCACCCGGTCTTCGCTTTGCGGATGCGTCGAAAACCACTCCGGGATCAGTACCATCTCGCCATCGCCAGCCGTGATCCGCATCAACAAGGTCGACAAAGCGTTCGGGTCCATACCCACAGACTCAATATAGGCGAAAGCGAAGTTGTCCGCCTCCCGATTGTCACCGTCGTCCAGGCAGTGCGGGTCGCGCTCTTGAATTCTCGCGGTTTGACACAAGCTTCACGCGGTCGCGTGCCACAATTACGCAAACCTTAACCCCGGAGCGAGCGATGAGCGCTGCTAACCCCTACCTCGATGTTGAATCGGCTGCGGCAACGCGCCAATCGCGCCACGCCCTGCGACCGCCCCGGCGTTGGCTTCGATACCTTGAACCTCGCGCCGCGATTGAGACACTGGCGCTCGTTCCGACGAGCCCGCTATGGGCCACGCGCCAACGCGGCGACGGACGGCAGGTGTTGGTTATCCCAGGGTTTATGACCGATGACGGTTCCACTTGGCCATTGCGGCGCTACCTCAACTTCTTGGGCTACGACGCGTTACCGTGGGAGCTCGGTCGCAATAAAGGCGTGCCGGACAAAGACGCCGAGCGCCTGGCGGCGCGTCTCGATGACGTGCGCCGCCAAGACGAGAAAATCACGCTGATCGGCTGGAGCCTCGGCGGCGTAGTCGCGCGCGAAACAGCGCGACTTCGACCCGATGCCGTGCGCGAAGTCATCACGATGGGTACGCCGGTCGAGGGCGGGCCCAAATACACGATTGCTGCGCAGCACTACGCCGAGCAGCGCGGCGAGGACCTCGAGGCATTTGAGCAATACGTGCACAGCGTGAACAGCAAAGGCATCACACAGCCGCTGACCGTTATCTACTCAGAGTCGGATGGCATTGTCGGCTGGCGGGCTGCGCTCGATCGCTACAACCCGCAGGCCAAGCACGTCCGCGTGCACGGCTCGCATTTGGGTCTCGGCACAAACCCGCAGGTCTGGCTAACCATCGAAAAAACGCTGCGCTTATCGGCCGACACCGCTAACGCCTGACGCAGCAGCGCTGATCGACAACGCCTCGCGCACGTAGACGGGCAGTAACAGCGACAGCGGGTTTTCGCGATCGCGCTCCTCGCCGAGTCGAACGACGATCATGTTGGCCGATGGCACGACGATCACGTATTGACCCAGGTGACCGCGCAGCGCGAAAAAAGGCGGCGCTTCGTCGTACGACAACCAGGTCGAGTAGCCGTAATAAGGCTCAGCCGCCGGCGTCACCATTTTCACGACGAAGTCGCTAGCGACGAGCGACTCGCCTTGCCATTGGCCAGCGTGCAACAACAGCTCGCCGAATTTGGCGAAATTGCGGGCGTTGGTGTTAATGCAGCAATAACCGAGCTCCATGCCAGAGCCATCGACATGCCAGAGGCCAGCGGCGTTCATACCAAGCGGAACCCACAGTTTTTCACTGAGGTAGGCGCTTAGCGTTGCCGCCGGGTCGCGCCGCTGCAGGGCGCGCGTCAGCACGGTCGCCAGCAGTTGGGTCGACGCGCTGGAGTAGTAGAAAAACTCGCCGGGCTCATGCGCGAACGAACGCTTTAGCAAAAACTGCGTCACGTCGCTCGAGTAATACAGCTCAACCGTCGGACTGAACGGGCTGTAGTAACGCTCGTCCCAGTCATAGCCAGATGTCATCGTCGACAGCGACCCGACGGTCGCCTTCACGGCAAGTGGGTCGTTGGCTAGCTCAGGCAACCATTCGGTCAGTGGCTGATCGAGTCCGTCGATGAGCCCGTCTTGAATCGCGATACCGAGCAATAGCGTCACGATAGTCTTCGCCATCGAGAATGAGTTCGTACGGCTGTCGGCCGTGTACTCAAGCCGGTAGTGCTCGAACAGTAGTTGACCGTCCTTAATGACCAAGAACGCCGCCGCCCGCTGCTTAGCCAGCAGCGCTTCAAGTATCGGCGTCAGTTCGGCCTTGGCTGCGTCCGGATGCAGCGGCCACGGTTGTGGCTCACCCGCCGGAATCGTCCGAGTCTCAAACTGACGATGATCGTTGAT
Source organism: Pseudomonadota bacterium (assembly GCA_038749025.1). Taxonomy (GTDB): domain Bacteria; phylum Pseudomonadota; class Gammaproteobacteria; order Steroidobacterales; family Woeseiaceae; genus JBCAXA01. The sequence continues at coordinate 24,538 of JBCDIL010000036.1, forward strand.
GTTCGCTGTCGGCTCGCCGACGAGGTAGGTACGCGATAACGCAGTGAGGAAAAAGCTGTTACCGGTGGCGAGTAAGCCAGCGGTCGCAATCCCCGCTGCGCCGACGAGGCCGAGAACTAACCAGCGAAGTACGCGTAGCACCGTTACGCCTGCGAATGCAGGCCGACCAGGTTGCCTTCCGTGTCGACGATCAGTGCGATAAAGCCATATTGGCCAATCGCCATTTTCGGCCGCTCGACACGACCACCCGCCGCTTCGACTCGGGCGGCCGGGACCGCGACGTCGTCGCAGGCGAAATAAACGAGGGTTGCACACTCGCCCGGCTCGACGCCGTTGGCTTGAACCAGCGCGCCCGACGCCCCGTAGTTAGCGTAATCGGCAGGAAACGCGTGCATCGTGAGATTGGGGTCGGGACTGTCGAGATTATCGAGCTTGACGCCGAGCACCGTCTCGTAGAATTGGGTCGCGCGGGCCAAATCGCTGACGTAGATTTCGAACCAACTGATCGGATTGGCAGCCATGGCTGATCTCGCTACTTACGAGCGATAAAAACTACACGGCTAACGGAATCGCGACAACGTTCGGTTTTCCTTCGTTAGCGCAGTGACGGGACGCTAGCGAGGAGAGGGAGTCGGCGCGCTCGTTGCGCGTTCCGCCAGCCGTGCAGTTGGTTCGGGGCCCGGGCCGAGATGTTCGGCTACGAGCTCAGTGATGGCGCTGTCGGGTGCACCGGCCGCAGCCAGTGCTACCGCATCGTCGTAAAGCGCCACGATGTGGTCGCGAATGCGCGGACCGGTTCCTGTCCAACGAAAAACGTTGCCGAGCGCTTGCTCGTCGGTAAAGCGCCGGTGCAGCTCCGCCTTCAACGCAAAACGCGCATCGATCGCGGCTGGCGACAGTGTGCGGCTAAACCGCACGACCGGCTGGAGCGGCGCGATGAGATCGCCCGCCAACCAGAACCCACTCGTCTCGATACCCAACCAATCGAATGCGACGTTCAGCGATCGATTGCGACTGCGCCGCGCTGGGCCGGGTAACGTCACGCCAGCGTTGCTAAGTGCCTGCGCGACGAATTCCGTGCAATAAACCGCATCGGCCGTCTCGAGCGCGAAATAACTGTCAAAGGGCAAGCCGTCGCGATAGGCCTGCCTCGCAAAGTCGGCCACCGCTGCTGCTCGGGTCGCATCGGGGGCACGCGCAATCGCCGCTACCACCGGCCGCTTCAGGTAGCGTGCGAGCGGAACGCGGCGAATCTTCCCAGACATCGCTCGCGTCGGCGCTCTGCCGAGCAGCGGCCAAACGGTCGCGAACGCGTCGTAGACGTACGGTTCGCCGTCGTCGACAACGATAACGCCCGCGTGAACGAACGGCGCATAGCGATCGGCCATTAACGCCATCATAAAACTCATAGCCGTATCGACTTCGGTAACGATGATGTCACCGGAGCGCAGCGGCAGCGCGTCGATAGCTACCGCTGCATCCGGAGTCTCGTGCCACTCCACCGTCTCGAACATGGCAAGATCCGGCGCCCCCGCACAGCCGGCGACTAACGCGCCGAGCAGTGCTAGAAACCCGCCGTGCCGAATCTTGCTCATCACTGATCCACCGCGTCGTCGGCGACAAAGTGATTGTCCGCGGCTGCCGCTGCCTCGAATTGGTCGCGTACTGCAGCCGGCAGCGAGACACAGCCAACTGTGTAGAACGCGATTATTGCCAGCGACAACCAATGGCGAAACGTGAGACGCATCGTTCAGCCCTATTCGCCTGGCGTTATTTCTGGCGGTGGCGTGTACGTGTCGTCGTCGTCATCCTCACAGATACCGGTCTCGGTAACGCAGGCAACGGCGAGAGCGGCGACGGCCATACCACCCCAGAACCACGGGTTGCGCCAACTCTCTTCGGTTGAACTGCCAACTGAGATACTGCCGCTATCGAGCATCGGGATATTGCTGAACAACAGCTGCGTGCCGTGGCCGCGGTACATGCGAAAGTCCAGCATTGGCATGAAATTCATTTGGCTCGGGTCGGCGAACCAGTTTCTTTGCCGAACATTGACAGCTTGCTCGAGTCGCAAGCCGAATGTCGGTGCGTAGCGAACTTCGCGATTATTACCAAAACGTTTGCTGGCATAGAGCATGACGCGCGGTTCGCTGAACGCGTCATCGATCGACTGTTGGGCGTTGCCGGTACTGGCGAATGCGACGACAGCGGCCATGACGGCAGCCAGCGTGCTAGTACGGGCGATAGCGGATTTTTTCATCGGGCTTCCTCACTGTGTTTATTGGTAACGCCTTTGCGGGCGTTCAGTGAGGAAACGAATCAAACGCGGAGTCTGGCTTACGCCGGAGTAACGTTTATTCCGGCGCAGCCAGATCGAACGTGAACGGGCCGAGCTCGCGTTGCCGACCGCCGTCGGTCTCTACGCTCCATAGGTACAAACCGGGCGCCAAAGCCAGTCCGTCTTGATCGGCAACCGACAACGCGGTCTCGCTCGACCAGTCGCTCGTCCAGACGACAGTCGCCGCTTCGTCTCGAACAATGACGCGGTACTCGGTAGCACCGCGGACAGTTGCCCATTCGAAGACGTCGAGTTCCGCCACCACGGCGCCATCGGCCGGCGCCACTGAAACGCTCGCACTGCGAACGGTGTCGACGGGCGGTGCCGGTGTTTCGTTTAGTAACGGAATGCTGATAAGCGCGACCACGGCCAGCGCCGGTAAGCCGATGGCGAACGGTCGCCACCACGGCGACGCCTTTTTACGCTGACGGGCTGCCGCGACTTTACGAGCCGCCGCCAGTACGGTTGCGTCGTGCTCAGCCGACGACCCGCTGGTCGTTTTGCGAAGCGCGTCGAGTAACGCGTCGTCGTCGTTATCAGGCGTCATGCGCGCTGACTCCCATCGACGCGAAGGCCGTGCGTAGCTTGGCCATCGCGTACTTTTTGCGACTGAGCACCGTATCGCGCGGAGCTGCTGTAATTTCCACCATGTGTTCGATGCTGACACCGGCTGACCACAGGGCAATCACATCGCGCTGTTCAAGCGGTAAGGTTGCCAGCGCCGCCGTTAGCAACGCCTTGCGCTCGCTTGCCTCAGCCGACTCACCGGGCGCGGCGTCGGGGTGTTCGACCTGCTCCAGGTCAGGCATGGTCCCACGGCGTGCTTCGGCGTGTTTGCGCTGGTACTCGTCGATGTATCGGTTACGGCCGAGCGTGTAGAGGTAGCTGCGAAACGACGCACCGGACACCGGCCGATAGCGACCCTCGCCCACCGACTCGATCAATTTTAGCCAACAGTGCTGGGAGACGTCCTCGGCAATCGCCGTCGAACCACTCAAATGCTGTAAATACGCCACAAACGCGTCCTTGTGCCGGTCGAATAACTCGCCGAAGGCATCGTAGTCCCCATCTTCTTGAAACCGCAGCATTAGCGCGGCGTCGTTCAAACCACTGGTCATTGAAACGAATGAAGTATCGTCACTGGCTTAGCCCTGCCATTGTGACGATCGCGGCAGTGGAGTGAAAGCCGATAGACGCGAAATAAGCCAATGATTGTCGGCATTTGCACTAAAAAGGCGCCGCCTCCAGCGCTACCCACTAAACCGAATGGTCTCCGCTAGCATCCAAGGTGGGTTCATTGGGAGAGAAACATGCAGCGATCCTTCACCGCCCTCCTCGCCGCCACGCTGGCAGTAGCCAGTAGCTATGCATCGGTAGCGGCGAGCGACGATCCCCTCGCGGCGGCGATCAACGCCGGTGAATTTAAGGAGATCACCAGCGTCGTGTGGGCGACGGACGGCCAGATCCGCTACGAGCAGTACTTCGGCGACGGGAGCGCTGAACTCCTCAATGACACGCGTTCAGCCACGAAAACGCTGGTTGCGATGGCGATCGGTGCGGCCATCGCCGACGGCGATCTCGCCGGTACCGACGTTTCGGTCTGGTCACTGTTCGAGAGCGACGCGCCGTTCCGATTCGATTCACCGACCAAACGCGCCATTACGGTTCGTGACTTATTAACGATGTCGTCGGCGCTCGATTGCAACGACAACGAGTGGGAAACGCCGGGCAACGAGGAACACATGTACCCCGCGCGGCGTTGGACCTTCTTCGTGCTCGATCTACCGGTCGAGGAAGGCTACACCCGGGATGAACGGGGTTACGGACCGTTCCGTTACTGCACGGCTGGCTCGTTCATGCTCGGCCAAGTGGTCGAACGGGCAACGGGTGAACCGGTCGATCAGTACGTTAAGCGCCGTCTGTTCGCGCCGCTAGGCATCGACACCGTGTCGTGGCCAACCTCGCCAAGCGGCGAGATTCAAACCGGCGGTGGTACGCGTTTGTCGTCCCGCTCGTTACTGACCATCGGTGAATTACTGCGCAACGACGGCGTCCACGCGGGTGAGACCGTTCTGCCCGGTACGTGGATCAGCGAGATGACCACCGACCACATCGTGGCGAACGATCGCCAGCGCTACGGCTACCAGATTTGGCACGAGGACTTCGCCTGTGGCGATGGCACCGTCAGCGGTTGGTACCTGTCGGGCAACGGTGGCAACAAAGTCGTGATCGTCGACGAGCTCGATGCGACCATCGTCGTAACAGCAACGCTGTATGGCACCCGTGGAATGCACCAGCAATCGACCGATATCGTCGAGCAGCACGTCCTTCCGACGTTATCGGCCTGCCAAGGCACAAGCTAACCCGGCGAATACCGCGCCGCGTCCGCTGGTCGCGGCTACCACAGCGGCGGCAATCGCCTGTCGTCGCCTACTGGCGATATGGACGGCACCCAGCTAGCTGGCCGATACTGCGGGCATGAACCGACTGATACCGCTATTGCTGTTGATCGCCGGCGTCGCCGTCGGCTCGTATATCCTTCTGAAATCACAACAATCGACGCCCACACCGGTTGAGATTCAGGAACCGGGTGAGCCGATCGAACCAGTCGAATCCCCCGTGGCAAAACCCGCGGTGGTGAACGAACCGGCCAGCTATGCAACCGCAACGCCGGCTCCGCGCGACGAAGCCTGCCTCGATAAGGCGGCGATCTTCGAAGCGATGACCGCAGATCGTGAGCGCGCACGAAATCTCGGCTTAGCTGGTCCCGACTTTGAGGCACTACGCAGCATTGATGCGAATGGGTTAACGGACTTGGCTACGCAGGGCAACTCAGCGGCCATGGTTGTCATGGCGTATGAACAAATCTTGAAGGCCGAAGGCATCGATACCGGTGGCGATGTCAGCGCAACGATGGATCAAGGGCAAGCCGCGTTGCAGCGCTTTGCAAGCCGATCTAACAAGGAGCGCTTCGCCGATCCCAACCGCTTACTCGCCCTGCAAGAGGCAAATTACCAACTCTACGAGGCGGCGTTACACGGTCGTCCGTTCGCCTTGGCGACCTACGGCGAGGTCATTGGCGCCCAAGTTGGCGGCGCGGTAGGGCTTCGCTGGCTTACCCAAGAGGAATACGATTCGTTGCCGCTAAAAGATCGACAAGAGTATGCTCCCAGTGCGATCTACCAACTAGTCGCGATGCGTCTCGTATTCCCCGAGATAAATCTGACGCACGAGATGCCGGAGCCACTCAACGACCGTTACCAAGCGTTAATCGATGAGTTGTATGCCGAGTATGTAGCGGCGGCGACTGACGCGGACCTGGACCCACCAACGCCCATGCTAACCCCAGCGGAGATGGAGGCACTCCGCCGTAAGGCCTGTGCCGAGGATGCGGCGATACTGTGGCCGGGCGCGTAACCGGTAGTCCACTGGTCCTGATGACAAACCAGCGCCATCGATGAAACGGCCGCTCGCGATTGTCACGATGGCGGTGATCGTCGCAAGTCTCGCGTATGTGTTTCTGCGTGAGCCAGCCGCACCCGCGGCACAAATCACCGTTGCGCCAACAGAAGCCGCCGAATTGACGCCGGTGGACATTGAGGCGGAAGACGAACCGACCTGCCTTACGCTCGAGGCCTATATCGCCCACCCGGCAATTACCGCCCTTCATGAACTCCAAGCCAGCTGGAGTGGAACCAGGCAATCGTATGAGCCGTTTCTGAATGTCGACCTCAAGATCGTCGAACGACGCGCGAACAGCGGCGACACGGCGGCGATGGCGGTCATGGCCACGGCGGCGACGTTAGAAGCCGTTAATGAGGACCCGGGCAACGCCGTTCCGTTGATGCTGCACGGCGGTAAGCCCGACAACTCCTGGTTAGAGGATCTGTCTCTTGAGGTCGGCTTCGCTCTTATGCACGAAGACCTCACGGCAAAACAACTCAAGGCGTTGGAACGAGCGATGCAGTGGCACTACCGCTTGGCGATCAACGGTCAAATAAGTGCGCTGAGTAGTTACGGCAAGTTGTATAGCCGATTGAACCCCGACCCAGTCGCACTTGGTTGGATCGACCGCGACCGTTACGAAGCATTGAGTCCTATTCTGCGAACCGTCTTCGAGCCGCGGCGCTTGTACTACGACATTGGTTGGCGTTTGTTTCATCCAGAAAGGTACACGCCGCGCTACGTCGACCAGCTACCCGAAGATGATCGCGCCAATCGTCAAGCGTTGCTGGAACGGCTTGAAGCGGAGTTTTGGGACGACCTGATCACGTTAGAGCCAGGAAGCCCAGAGGAGTTGCAAGCGATATACGACGCTGCGCGACCTGTGCATCGCGCCGTCTGTCCCGGAGTTGAAGACGCCTATTACAACTGGCTCGACGAGCAGCGCTACCGCTGGCCGGAACCGGCGGCAGCCGAGTGAACGACTGACGGCTACGCGCCGGCCTTAACCGTCTCGATCCACGTGTCGATTCGTCGTTCGAGAATGGCCAACGGCAGCGCACCGCCGCCGAGTACCGTGTCGTGGAACGCGCGAATATCAAACTTTTCGCCGAGGGCCGCTTCCGCTTTGGCACGCAGTGCCAAAATCTTAAGCATGCCGACTTTGTACGCGGTCGCCTGCCCCGGCATGACGATATAGCGGCGCACCTCCGAACGGATGCTCTCTAGCGGCTCGGGCGTGTTGGCAACAAAAAAATCGATCGCTTGTTGTTCGGTCCAGCCCTTCGCGTGCAAACCGGTATCAACCACGAGGCGAACAGCTCGCCACATCTCGGTCGTTAACCGGCCAAAATCTGCATAGACATCGTCGTAAGCACCCATCTCTTTAGCGAGCAACTCCGAATACAAACCCCAGCCTTCGATGTAGGCCGTGAACCCAGCCTGGGTACGAAACGTGGGCACGGACTCGAGCTCTTGTGCGATCGACAGTTGCATGTGATGCCCAGGGTTGCCTTCGTGATAGGCGATCACTTCGAGCTGATTGATCGGCATCGCACTCATGTCGGACAAGTGGGCGTAGTAGATGCCGGGGCGTGAGCCGTCCGGTGTTCCAGGGTAATAGTGCTGCGCGGCTCCGTCTTGCTCGCGGAACGGTTCGACGCGCTTCACGACAAGATCGGCTTTTGGTAACAGGCCGAAGTAATCGGGTAGTTTCGCGTTGATAAACTCGAGCTTCGCTTCGGCCTCATCGATATAGGCCTGGCGCCCCTCGTCAGTGTTCGGGAAATAAAATTGCTCGTCCTCGCGAATGAACGTGAAGAAGTCGCCGAGATCGCCTTCAAAGCCAACCTTCTCTTTCAGCGTCACCATTTCTTGGCGAATTCGAGCGACCTCATCGAGACCGAGCTGATGGACTTCGTCGGCCGTCATG
>JBCDIL010000037.1:0-29120 GCA_038749025.1 Pseudomonadota bacterium
ACCCATTGTTTAAAAGCGGGTTCGAATACACGTCGATCGACCACTACCGAAACAGCCCCACAAGGGGGCTGTTTCGGTAGTGGCGGAGAGGGCGGGATTGGCTGCGCCGCTTCGCGGCTCGCCGGTCTGCGCAAGCTGCGCTTGCTTCGGCTCGAACCCATTGTTTAAAAGCGGGTTCGAATACACGTCGATCGACCACTACCGAAACAGCCCCACAAGGGGGCTGTTTCGGTAGTGGCGGAGAGGGCGGGATTCGAACCCGCGGTACGGTGTTACCGTACACTCGCTTTCCAGGCGAGCACCTTCGACCGCTCAGCCACCTCTCCGTTTTATCGGTAGTTAGTTGACGCGGAACTGTCGCTAGCCACCCTCCTCGATGCGTGGCGGCTTGTCCAAACAGTCGTCCCCGTCGCGCGGCGGCGCGGTCGCGACCGGTATGTCGAGGGCGCGATTGGGATCGAGTGGATCGAGGCCCTCGGGCACAACGATCCCCGGTATTTCCTGTTGCGCTACGACCTCCGGTGGCGTTTCACAAGTACCACCGAAGCTGAAACAACCGGCCATCGGCACGGCGAGCACAACCAGCGTGCCCCTTCGCCATTCAAACAAGACCTGCCTCCTCAAGTGCGGCCCGCACCGTCACCTGATGCTCTGGGCTTAATTCTACCAGCGGCAAGCGCATGGCTGCTGTCGATCGGCCCATCGCGGTCAACGCCCACTTAACCGGCATCGGGTTCGAATCCGCGAACATGGCCGCGTGCAGCGGCTGCAGCCAGCGATCCAGTCGCTCCGCCTTTGCCGTATCGCCCGCCAGTGTAGCGGCGCAGAGCTCAGCAACTTGCGCGGGTGCTATGTTCGCGGTCACTGAAATCGTGCCGTGGCCGCCACCTTCAAGAAAACCACGGGTCGTAAAGTCATCGCCGCTAAGGTAGTTAAAGTTCTCGACATCCACAGCTGCTTGGTTCTCAGCGAGCCGAGAAAGTTCGCCTGTGGCGTCCTTGATGCCAACGATGTTGTCGTGCCGCGCAAGTCGCGCGACGGTGGCCGGCAGGATATCGGAACACGTTCTACCCGGAACGTTGTAAAGCAACACCGGCTTTTCGACGCCGTCCGCAACGTGGCTGAAGTGCCGGTAGAGGCCTTCCTGGTTGGGTTTGTTGTAGTACGGGGCAACCACCAAGTAGCCAGCGATATCGCAGTGCCCGACGGCCTTCGACAGAGCCAGTGTCTGCGCGGTCGAATTCGAACCCGTGCCAGCAATTACGGGAATGCGTCCTGCCGCTAACTCGACCGACTGTTCGATCAACGCGACATGTTCGCCGGTCGCCAGGGTCGCCGATTCGCCGGTTGTGCCGGCGACGACAAGTGCGCGGGTTCCGCCAGCGACATGCCAGTCGATCAACGCCGCGAGTGCGGCACCGTCGATGCGGTCGTCGCTTCCAAACGGACTCACCAGTGCTACGATGCTGCCCTGAAACATGCGCTACGCGCCCAAACCAAAACAAGCCGGGGATGGTACGGCCACCACCCAGCAACAGCAACCGGCCCACGACCTTTGTAAAGCCACTCAACAGAGGGTGCCGACGAGCATCGGCATGATGCATGGAAAAAACTAAGTCAATGTCACAACTCATTGTTATTTCAGCAATTGGCTCCGATCGCCGGGGGGCTGTTCAAGATCTTTCGCAAGCGATTCTCGACAGCGGCGGCAATATTCTCGAAAGCCGCATGACCCGCCTCGGGCGCGAGTTCGCGATGCTGGTCCTCGTGCAGGGCAACTGGCACGCGCTCGGCAAGCTCGAGCAGTCCTTACAACGCCTTGAAACCGACGCCAACCTCACCATCTCGATCAAACAGACCGAGCAAGCTACGGCTGCCGCGGAACGTCTTCCGTATGCGATCGACGTTATAAGCCTCGATCAACAGGGTATCGTCTTCGAGCTGTCGCGTTTCCTTGCGAGCCGTGACGTCGATATCGCCGAAGTCAGCTCACGCAGCTACGCAGCGGCTCACACGGGCGCACCGATGTTCGCCGTGCAAATGAACGTTGGCATTCCAGCGTCGCTGTCGATCGCTCAGTTGCGTGAGGACTTTTTAGAGCTCAGCGATTCGCTGAATCTCGACGCCATTATCGAACCCATTAAACCCTGACATTTCGCCGAGGTTACCCACTATGCCCGCTCCTGCCATTGGCCGCGTCGTCAAAGATTTCAAAGCCCCAGTCACCGGAACAACAACGTTCCACCTAAAGTCGCTACGTGGTACGAACGTCGTGCTGTACTTCTACCCAAAAGATGCGACGCCTGGATGTACCAAAGAGGGCCTCGCGTTTAACGAGCTGTTGGCGCGGTTTAAGCGCGCCAATACCGTCATCTATGGCGTGTCCAAGGACTCGCTCGCATCGCATGACAAATTTCGCGATAAGCAGGGGTATCGATTTGACCTAATTTCCGACGAAGATGGCCGAGTCTGCGAGGCGTTTGACGTCATTAAGGAAAAAAACATGTACGGGCGGAAGTTCATGGGCATCGAGCGATCCACGTTCCTCATCGACGTGAACGGTAAGCTGGCGGCGGAATGGCGCAAAGTGAAGGTCGCCGGCCACGCAGAAGCCGTATTGGCGGCCGCGAAAGCGCTGCCGAAGGCGTAAGATACGGAACGTCCACCGTTTTTAACGGTCCGATTCGCTATGCGTATAGCCACCTTGGTCATTGCCGCACTAGCCGTCCTCGCCGCAGCGAGCGCGGGCCGGGCGGAGATCCGGCTGCCCGACATCGGCAGCCCCGCCGACGTGGTGCTGCCGCGGACCGAGGAAGCGCGTCTTGGCCGCTCGATCATGCGCACGATCCGGCGTCAGGGGGTCATCATTGACGACCCAGAAATCACCGAGTACGTCCAAGGAATCGGGCACCGCTTGGCGGCCTACGCGAACGACGGTGATTACGAGTTTCATTTTTTCGTTGTTGACGACCCATCGATCAACGCGTTCGCTTTGCCTGGCGGTTACATCGGCGTCCACACCGGCCTCATCGATGCAACACGGAACGAGGACGAGCTAGCCGGTGTGTTGGCGCATGAGATCGCCCACGTGACGAAGCGGCACATCGCCCGAGCTGTCCACGCCAATCAACGGGCTAGTCTCCTCAACTTGGCGACGATGCTTGGCGCGTTGCTAGCGGCAGCGGCTGCCGATGCGGGCGCGCAGGGCGCGCAGGCCGCCGTCATGACCGGTCAGGCCTTGTCGATTCAAAACCAGATCGACTTCACGCGCGCTAACGAATACGAGGCCGACCGTTTCGGCGTCCAGATAATGGCAGCGGCGGGATTCAACCCACACGGTATGGCCGATTTCTTTTCCGTGATGAGCCGCGAAGCCGGTCCGTCCGCGGCCCGTATGCCAGAGTTCCTGCGAACCCATCCGGTAACTAGCGCCCGCATCGCAGAGACGCGCGGTCGCGCGCGCGCGTATGTCGGCGAAGACAAACCCGACTCGTTAGGGTACGGGCTGGCGAAAGTTCGGCTGGCTGCTTTGCAAACCGACGACAGCGCCTACGGTATTGAATTCGATCCAACGGGCCTAGACGAACCGTTAGCGAGTTATGGCCGCGCGCTCAAGCTAGTCAAGGACGATAAGCCGCACCTGGCGCGGCCGTTGCTGGAAGCGCTAGTGAAAAAACACCCCGAAGTCATCGCGTTCCGTATCGCCCTCGGTCGCGCCGAATCGCTTGACGACGATCGCGCCGCAGCGCTTGCCACCATGGCGGACGCAACCTCGCTGTTTCCTCGCAATGTTCCGCTCAGTGTCGCCTATGCCGAGATCCTGATGGCCTCGGGCAAACCCGACGTTGCACATAACCTGCTGCTCGACCTATTCAATAACGTGCCGCCCACCCTCGACCAAGTCCGTCTGATTAGCCAGGCCGCCATCGAGGCCGGCGAAACCGCAGAAGCGTATTACTACCAAAGCGAGTACAACATCATGCTCGGCGATTTGGTCGGCTCGATTACGATGTTGCGCCGCGCACTTGCCGTACCCGATATTTCTCTGGTGCAGCGTGCTCGCTTCGATGCTCGCGTGGAACTCGTGTTCGAGTACCTGACTGACGAACAAAAACGACTTCTTGAACAACGCGCGCAAACTGGCGGTATCGTCTCAACGCGCGGCCGTTAGTTTCCCCACGTTAATGCCAGTGAGGCAAAAAATGACTTTCAGGGCAGCCCCAGTGCGCCGGTTCTTGCTGTTATCGGCACTCGTTGTTGTGGCTGGCTGTGCCGCAGCTCGTCCGCCCGGCGGTAAGTACTCCGAGGCAGACTATGACCCATGGGAACCGTTCAATCGCAACGTGACCGTGTTTAACGATCGACTGGATCGCTGGGCACTCCGGCCATTGGCCGTCGGCTACCGCAAAGTGACGCCCAAGGTTGCCCGCGGCGGCATTAGCAATTTTTTTAATAACCTTGGCTACCCCGTTGTTTTTATTAACGACTTTTTGCAAGGAAAAGTCGCCCAAGGGGGTCGCGATGTGTTGCGTTTCGGGTTGAATTCAACACTCGGTGTTGGCGGCATTTTTGACTTCGCTAGCCGCGTCGGATTGGAACAAAACAACGAAGACTTTGGGCAAACACTCGCCGTCTGGGGCGTTCCATCAGGACGCTATTTGGTCTTACCGTTTTTCGGCCCCGCGACGCTGCGCGATGGGCCAGCATTGAGCGCCGGTTTCCTCCTCGACGGGCGTAACTTCGTCGGCGACACCGGCTTGCAGGATAAGTTGCTGATCCTCGACGTCATCAACGGTCGCAGCAACTTGATCAGCGCTGAGGGCTTGCTCGCGGATTCGTTCGACCCTTACATCACGCTACGTGAAGCGTGGCTACAACGCCGTGAGTTTCTGATCCACGATGGCGACCCGCCACAAGCCGAGGATGAGTTTCTCGACGAGTTTCTCGATGAGGAAGATGAGCTCGAGGAGTAAACGCGCCTAGGGTTTGGTCGGCCAGTCCGGCGGGTTGTCATCGGCCGCGATCGTGGGCTCAATAAACCCGGTCCAGCGCTCGCCTAGACGCAGTAAGTCTTCAACCTCCGTCGCGCGTGCGATTCGGCAGATTTTATCGGGCACGTTACGAAATCGGATCTCGCGTACCGAGTGATTCGCCCAGTTAATCCACTCAAGTAACAAGGCAAGACCGGCGCTGTCGGTGCGCGTTACACCGGATAGGTCGACATCGAGCTCGGTGTGATCCTCAAACATCGTCTCACTGCGATCGAGAATTTGGCCAACCGTTGTAAACGTCATGTCACCGTGCAACGCGAACCGGCCCTTGCCAAGATCTCGCAGCTCCGGTGTCGCTGGTCGGCTAGTTGTCATCGCTTGCCGGATCTTCGACGGCACCGCCGGCCGCGATGACGTCGCCACCCGCGGTATCAGTCGACGAACCTTGTAGGCGGTCGATGACGGCGTCGAGGCTGGTCGCGTTTATTTCGGCGGCGAGTTCTGTACGGAAGTTGCGCACGTAGGAGATGCCCTCAATCGTGACGTCGTAGACTTTCCAACCGGCTTTGCGACGGACTAAGCCGTAATTGACGGGCACGGTCGAGCCATCATCGAGTACCACTTCCGTCTTCACCGTGGCGCGCTTGGCTTGCGTATCACCTCGAAACGGCAATACTTTCAACCGGTCTTCGTCAAATTGCAGAACCCCGTCCGCGTATTTTCGGAGCATCGCATTGTAGAAGGCATCGATGAATGCCTTTCTTTGCTCGTCGGAAGCGCTGCGCCAGCTGCGCGCCAAGACCAATTGGGCGGCATAACGACGATCAAATCGCGGCTCGAGGATACCGTCGATCACTGCGTACAAAGCAGCCCGATCGGCCTCGAGCGCCGGGCGGTTCTCACGTAGCGCTGCCGCTAACTCGTCGGCGGCGCCCGTCACGACGTCAACAGGGGAGTCCTCAGCGTGGCCAGTGATAGAGCCGATGGCCAACGCGGCGCTGGCCACCCAGGTGAATACTCGCCGATTCATATTCAATCCCCTTGATTAACCAAAAATTTGCCGATCAAATTCTCAAGGACAATGGCGGACTGCGTAAATTCAATCGCCCCACCGTCTTCAAGGAAAAGATCCGAGCCGCCGGGTTGTAGGCCGATGTACTGGGTGCCTAGCAAACCGGCCGTGAGAATACTGGCATCGGAGTCCTCGGGAATTTGCTGGTAGCGTTGGTCGATAGCTAACGTAACCACCGCATCCAGGATTTCGGGATCGAAATCGATCGCTTCGATTCGGCCGATCGTCACGCCTGCCATGCTGACCGGGGCGCGGACTTTCAAACCGCCGACATTTTCGAAGCGCGCCGTAACCCGATACACATCGGCCACTGCCAGGTTGCTAGAGGTTGTTTGGGTCGCCAAGAAAAGCAACGCGGCAAAGCCTAGCGCGACGAACAAGCCGGTACTGATCTCAATCGATTTTGTTTGCTGCATGGATAAATCTCCCCGTCTAACCGACGGCGAACGCGGTAATAATGAAGTCGAGCACAAGAATGACAATGGATGTTAGAACGACGGTACGGGTCGTCGCACGACCGACTCCTTCGGCCGTTGGTATCGCACTGTAGCCTTCCCAGACCGCGAGTAGACTACCGGCAACGCCGAACACAAATGCCTTGATAACACTCTCGTAAATATCTGAATTCTGGACAGTATCTTGCATCTGCCCCCAAAACGCGCCGAGGTCGACGCCGTATATTCCAACACCAACAAGATAAGCGCCGAAAATCCCGACCATAATAAAAATCGCCGACAGCAATGGCATCGCGACAACACCACCGAGAAAGCGCGGCACGACTACGCGGCGAATCGGGTCAACGGCCATCATTTCCATGGCGCTCAGTTGGTCGGTCGCCCGCATCAAGCCGATTTCTGAGGCAAGCGCCGTGCCTGCACGGCCAGCGAACAACAATGCCGCGACAACGGGACCCAGCTCCTGAATCAAGGCGAGCGCTACCACGGCACCTAATGCATCTTCGCTGCCGAACTGGGCAAGATTCCGAAACCCTTGCAAGCCTAAAACGGCACCAACAAAGAAGCCGCAGACGAGGATAATGACGAGGGACAGTGCACCGGTGTTATAGACTTGATAGACAACCAGGCGAAATCGATTTACTAAGACTCGGGGTGTCGACGCCAATAAACGCAGGAAAAAGAGCTGCAACGCACCAAACGCGCGCAGGAATTCTTCCGTATTGGCCCACATTTCGCGAAACATGAACGCTCTAGCTCTGGTCGTCACCACCAAGCAGTTGCTCGGCGTAGTCAGGCGCAGGGAAATGGAACGGCACCGGCCCGTCAGCCATACCATTCATGAACTGTTGCACAAGATCCGATGGCGTCGATGACAAATCCTCCGGCGAGCCAGATGCCGCAACCTTGCCCCCTGAAATCAAAAAACTGCGATCAGCAACACTGCTGAGCTCAGCGACATCGTGACTGACGACGATGCTGGAAATACCGAGTGCATCATTCATTTGCCGCACCAAGCGAACAATGACCCCCATCGAAATAGGGTCCAAACCGACGAAGGGTTCATCGTAAATAATGATCTCCGGGTCCATCGCGATCGCGCGTGCCAGGGCGACGCGCCGTGCCATGCCACCGGAGAGCTCACCCGGCATCATCTGGGCAGCACCGCGCAGCCCGACTGCATGTAGTTTTGTCAAAACGATGTGTCGAATAATACTCGCCGGTAGACGTGTGTGCTCGCGTAGCGGAAATGCAACATTTTCGAAGACCGAGAGATCGGTTAGCAACGCGCCGTTCTGAAACAAGATCCCAATGCGTTTTCGCAGCGCGTACAAATCCGGACGGCCGAGTTGAGCAAGCTCCTGGCCAGCGACCGAGACCGTCCCGCGATCAGGCAACAACTGACGCGTTACCAACTTCAGCAACGTCGTCTTACCGGCCCCACTCGGTCCCATGATAGCCGTAACCTTGCCGCGCGGAATAACCAGCGACAATTCATCGAAAATCGTCCGTTGCCCGCGTCGAAACGAGACGCCGTGCATTTCAACGATGTTTTCCGTACTCGACCTCACCGGCACTCCAGTTGCGGCGCTCGAAAGCGCAAACGATACCGACGCTATTGAATGGACGCCAGACTGATCGTGTGAAAATACGTTGCGTAAATACAACAACCGGTCACCATCGAACCGGACTTGTAGATGTCTGACCACCGTAACGCGGTCGCGTTCGCGGCTAAATAGGACTAAAATGGTCCTATTAATAGCGAGAGACCGCGCCATGTTGCGGATGAGCAAACTGACCGATTACGGCACCGTCGTGCTGGCCGAACTGGCCGGTGAGACCGGGACCCGAACAGCGCTGGCCCTCAGCGACCGTACTGCCCTGCCGTTGCCGACGGTAAGGAAGGTTTTGAAACGCTTAGCACGAGGGGGGCTCGTTCGTTCGGAACGTGGCGCGGGCGGCGGCTACGAGCTCAGCCGACCCGCCGATACGATCAGCGCGACGGAGATTCTGACAGCCCTCGAGGGCCCTTTACTGCTCACCGCTTGCAGCGCTGAGGAGCATGACTGCCAACTGGAATCAACGTGCTCTGTCGGAACGACTTGGCAGATGATCAACCAACAGATTCGTGCAGCGCTCGATTCGGTCACGCTGCACGATCTCGCCGCGGGACCCAGCCCGACTCCAAGGTTCGAGCATCGGTTGCAACCGCTTGCAGAAATTAACGCCGCCAACATGAGAAGCAATTCATGAGCAAGACGAGTAACGATGTCGAGGATTTCGTCGGGCAACGCTATCGACACGGCTTTTTCACGGACATCGAATCGGATACCGTCCCTCCGGGCCTATCAGAAGCGGTCGTTCGCGAGATTTCGGCACGCAAAAATGAACCCGAGTTCATGCTCGAGTGGCGACTCGCTGCCTACGAGCACTGGCGGACACTCGCCGAACCGACGTGGGCGCACGTGCACTACCCGCCTATTGACTACCAAGCGATTTCGTATTTCTCCGCACCGAAGTCGGATGCGGATCGCCCCAAGAGCCTTGATGAGGTCGACCCGAAACTGCTGGAGACATACGACAAGCTCGGCATTCCGTTACACGAACGGGCAAGACTCGCCGGCGTCGCCGTCGATGCCGTTTTCGACAGCGTCTCCGTCACCACCACGTTCAAAGACAAATTAGCGGCGGCCGGCGTCATTTTTTGCTCGTTTTCCGAGGCCGTGCAGGAACATCCGGAGCTCGTCAAAAAATACTTAGGTTCGGTGGTACCGCGTCGCGATAACTACTTCGCGGCTTTAAATTCGGCCGTGTTTAGTGACGGTTCATTCGTCTACATCCCAAAGGGCGTGCGCTGCCCGATGGAATTGTCGACGTATTTTCGAATCAATGCGGCAAACACCGGTCAGTTCGAGCGAACGCTAATCATTGCGGACGAAGGCAGCCACGTCAGTTACCTCGAAGGCTGCACAGCGCCGATGCGCGATGAGAATCAGCTGCATGCCGCCGTGGTCGAGTTGGTCGCACTCGAAGGCGCGGAAATAAAGTACTCGACTGTTCAAAACTGGTACCCCGGCGACGAGAACGGTCGCGGCGGTATCTACAACTTTGTGACCAAACGGGGTGATTGCCGCGGCGATAACTCGAAGATCTCGTGGACCCAGGTTGAGACGGGTTCGGCCATCACGTGGAAGTACCCGAGTTGTATTTTGCGCGGTGCTAACTCGGTCGGTGAGTTTTATTCGGTGGCCGTCGCCAACAATTTCCAGCAGGCCGACACGGGCACGAAGATGATCCATATCGGACCGAATACGCGGAGCACGATCGTCTCGAAGGGTATCTCAGCCGGACGGGCACAGAATGCCTATCGCGGCTTGGTGAAGGTCCACCCCAACGCAGACGGTGCGCGCAATTACACACAATGCGACTCATTACTGATCGGCAAGCGGTGCGGCGCACACACGTTTCCATACATGGAAATTGAGAATCCGGGCGCTATCGTCGAGCACGAAGCGACGACATCGAAGATCAGTGATGAACAGCTATTTTATTGCCAGCAACGCGGTATTAGCGAAGAGGACGCCGTCAATCTGATTGTTAATGGATTTTGCAAAGATGTATTTCGTGAGCTGCCGATGGAGTTCGCCGTGGAAGCGCAGGCACTACTGAACGTCAGCCTTGAAGGTGCCGTGGGATAAGTCATGCCGTTGTTATCGATTAAAGATCTACATGTGTCGGTCGGCTCAACGCCGATTCTCAAGGGATTATCGCTGGACGTGGACGCCGGCGAGGTGCACGCAGTGATGGGACCTAACGGCTCCGGCAAGAGCACGCTCTCGCACGTTCTCGCCGGTAAGCCAGGCTACAAGGTCGACAGCGGGACGGTCAGCTACGATGGCCAAGACCTACTCGATCTTGAGCCGGACGAGCGGGCGCGCGCTGGCGTGTTCTTGGCATTCCAGTACCCGGTAGAAATCCCAGGCGTCAATAATGCTTACTTGTTGCGCGCCGCCCTCAACGCCGCACGAACCACGCGCGGTGAGGAAGAGATCGATGCGGTCGGCTTCATGAAGCTCGTTCGCGACAAATGTGCGTTGATGCAGATGGATCAGCAGTTTCTGACCCGTTCCGTCAACGAAGGCTTCTCCGGCGGCGAAAAAAAGCGCAACGAGGTTCTGCAGATGGCCGTGCTGGAGCCGCGTTTGTGCCTGCTCGACGAAACGGACAGCGGTCTCGACATCGATGCGCTGAAAGTTGTCGCGGAGGGCATCAATACACTGCGCTCGACAGAACGTGCGATGTTGATGGTGACTCACTATCAACGCTTGCTCAGTTACGTTGAGCCCGACGTCGTTCACGTACTGGCCGATGGCGTTATCCAAACCTCTGGGGGCAAAGAGCTAGCGCTGAAACTCGAAGCGGAGGGTTACGATTGGGTTCGCCGCGAGAGTGCCGCATGAGCGCGAGCGTGTCGCCACACGCGGTCGAATCCGCCTGGCCGCAAAGCAAGGAACAACAAGCGGCCTACCGGCGCTTTCAGGCGATGGGCTTACCGACGCAGCGTGATGAAGAGTGGCGCTATGCGCCCACCGACGAGATTGGCGCAGCCGTCACATCGTTGCTTGCCGATCCAGTCAGTAGCATGCGCGATGTGTCCGTTGACATCGATTCCGCGTTGGCAGCTGCATTACCCGATGTCCCGGTCGACAGCGGGCGAGCACTCGTTCTAGTTAATGGCCGTCTTGCGGACAGTGGCTTTAGCGGAAATGGATGGACGGTGAGCGACAACGGCGTTGCCGTTGGCGGCGACACGACCGCGATGGCCGCATTGAATGCAGCGTGCAATGCGCGGACGATTGCCCTAACGGTCGATGGCAATAGCGAACCACTGCATATCGTCCACGTCGTTACCGCTCAGCGACCTACCCTCGCCTCGCCACGTCTGCATGTTACGGTGCCCGCGAACGTCTCGGCGAACGTTGTTGAGCACTTGGTGCAATTGGAAGCCGACGCACCGACCGTTGTAAATGCAGCGGTCTGGATTAGTCTGCAATCGGGCGCCGCCTTGCGTTGGCACCGGCTGCAATGCCTTGGCAACAGTACGCTGTCGGTTTACGAAACCAACGCGACACTCGAGAGCGAGGCAACGATGGACTGGTTCTCGCTTGACACCGGTGCCGCGTTGGCGCGTAACCATATGCGGATCGCTTTGCAAGGCGAATTCGCTCGGGCTGATCTGTCCGGCGTTTACTTGAGCGCCGACCAACAAGTTATCGACAACCGCCTCGCGATACGCCATGCCCAAGCTAATGCATCGAGCAGCCAGGAGTACGCCGGTATTGCTGGCGGGGAGAGCCGGGCGATCTTTCAAGGTAAAGTTCGCGTTGATGAGGGCGCTGACGGTACCAAGGCGAAACAGCGCAATCGCAACTTACTGATGAGCGACACGGCTAAGGTTTATACCAAACCGGAACTTGAGATCTACGCGGACGAAGTCGAGTGCGCACACGGCGCGACGACGGGACAAATCGACCCCGATGCGCTGTTCTATCTGCTCGCGCGCGGCATCCACGCCACGCACGCGAAACGG
Organism: Pseudomonadota bacterium; assembly: GCA_038749025.1. Taxonomy (GTDB): domain Bacteria; phylum Pseudomonadota; class Gammaproteobacteria; order Steroidobacterales; family Woeseiaceae; genus JBCAXA01. Next base: position 12,109 of record JBCDIL010000037.1, read on the forward strand.
ATGTTGGTCGATGCCTTCGTTGCCGCATCGCTGGCACCCGTTAACGACACGCCGCTCGCGGCAACGATTCAGCAACGCCTGGCCGACAAATTGGCACAGTTGCAACCGGACGTATCCCCATGAGTTCAGCCATCCGGGAGACCGGCTTACCCGAGCACGCGGTAGACGTCCGCGCCGACTTCCCCGCACTATCGCAGGATATTAACGGCAAGCCGTTGGTGTATTTGGATAGCGCGGCGTCAGCGCAATTACCGACAGCGGTCATCGACGCCATGCGTCACTACCAAATGCACGATCATGCCAACGTCCACCGCGGCATACACACGCTGAGTCAGCGTGCGACCGATGCCTACGAAGGTGCGCGCTCGCGAATCGCGACGTTCATTGGTGCCGAGTCGGCCGAGGAGATCGTGTTCACTCGAGGAACGACGGAAGCCATCAACTTGGTTGCCGCCAGTTTTGTCGAGCCCCGCCTCCAGGCCGGTGATGACATTGTCATCACGCACCTTGAGCATCACGCGAACATCGTCCCGTGGCAGCTACTGGCCGAGCGAACGGGAGCGACACTCGTTGTTGTACCGATCAACGACGACGGCAGCGTCGCCCCGGCCGCATTCGCCGCCGCGTTGACCGAACGAACAAAAATGGCCGCGTTCGCACACACATCAAACGCATTGGGCACGGTGCTGCCGGCCAAAGAGCTGACCCAGATCGCACACAGCCGCGGTGTTCCCGTGTTGATCGATGGCGCTCAAGCCATGCCACATGGCAGCGTCGATGTTAGTGCCATCGGCTGCGACTTCTTCGCCTTCTCTGGCCACAAAATGTATGGGCCAACGGGTATCGGCTGCTTGTACGGACGAGCAGACCGGCTTGCCGATATGCCGCCTTGGCAAGGGGGTGGAGATATGATTCGCGAAGTGAGCTTCGCGGCGACCACGTACAACGATGCACCGTATCGCTTCGAAGCGGGCACACCGAACATCGTCGGCGCTGTCGGCTTAGGGGCTGCCGTCGACTACCTGCAATCGATCGGCCCCGAGCAAATCGCCGCGCACGAAGCAGAGCTCCTCGCCTACGGTACGGACTTATTGAGCAAGATAAGCGGACTGCGGCTGGTCGGTACCGCATCCAGCAAAGCCGCCGTCCTGTCATTCGTTGTCGATGACACGCACCCAACCGACATCGGCACCCTCCTCGATCAGCAGGGGGTCGCGATTCGTACCGGTCACCATTGCGCCATGCCCGTCATGCAACATTACGGTTTGCCCGGAACCGCGCGCGCGTCATTGGGCGTTTACAATAACAAGAGTGATTTAGACCGATTAGCCGACGCGTTGACGATCAGCATCGGCATGCTCACCGGTTAACTAGGACAACGCAATAATGTTTGGCAACGATAGCGAACCGTTTACGCTTGCCCGTGACGTCGACGCCGTAATCATCCCTGCCGGTCAGATGATCAATCTACGCGAGGGTACGAGCGGCTATATCACGCAGTCGCTTGGTGGCAGTTTTACAGTCTACGTCGAGGGGAGCCTGTTCCGAATCGCTGGTATCGATGCCGACGCGCTGGGGAAGGAGCCCGTGCCGCCGCCGAGCGTACCGGACAATGCCACCGATGCCGATATCGAGGACGTCATTTGGGAGCAGTTGCGGACCTGTTACGACCCGGAAATACCGGTCAATATTGCCGACCTTGGATTAATCTACCGCTGCGAAGTGCGTGCTCGTGCCGACGGTGATCGCGACGTCGATATCGACATGACGCTAACGGCACCCGGCTGTGGCATGGGTGACATCCTGGTTCAAGACGTACGCGATAAGGTCGCCATCATTCCGACCGTCGCTAGCGTTGGTGTCGAAATGGTTTTCGACCCACCGTGGAACCAGACCATGATGACCGAGGAAGCTCGGTTGCAACTCGGCATGCTGTAAGCGGTCAACCCGTGCGCGAGAAACAGCTCTACTTAATGCGTCATGGCAAGTCCTCGTGGGGCGATCCGGAGCTTACTGACCACGACCGACCTCTAAATGCCCGCGGCGAACGCGACGTTCCTGCCATGGCGCTGCGCCTCAAAGCCGCTGGCTTTCGCCCATCACTGATTGCAACCAGCTCGGCGCGGCGCACGACCGAAACAGCGAAATTGTTGGCGGATACATTGGGGTATCCACGCGAGTTTTTGCACCGCGAACGCTCTTTGTATTTGGCTGACAGTGTGGCGTTGCGACGGTTTGTCGCTGAACAAGACGAACGCTTTCAGTGTTTGCTCCTGTGCGGGCACAACCCGGGTATGACCGAGTTCGCCAACGAGCTCGTTCCCGACCTAACCGATAACTTGCCGACGTCAGGGGTCGTTGGTGTCCGTGGCGTGGCTGACAACTGGGCGCATTTTCTCGATGCCGAGCTTAGCCTCGAGCGCTACGACACACCGAAGCAACCCTGGCCGGCCGGCTAGTCATAGCCTTGTTTGCGGTTAACCAACGCACGACGGGTTTTCCGATCGGGCCGACCGTCGGTTAGCGGCGTACTGGTTCGCGCTGCCTTGCGCAAAGCGACATCGTGCTCACGGCGACGGGCAACTTCCTGATCTTCCTCGTAACACTGCCGCGCTTCCTTGGCAGGGCCGCGCCGAGTCGGGAAAAGCGTTACGGTGTAGCGAAAATCTAAATGCGCCTTCGACACGTCTAAACAATCGCCCATCGCCAGCTCCCGTGATGGGCGGACGCGCTCTCCGTTGATGTGAACTAGACCGCCGCGACATGCCTGCGCCGCCAACGCACGGGTTTTATAGAGCCGTGTATAAAACAACCACTTATCAACACGCATCAGACGCCTGCCTCATCAATCGTTACGCCCGGTCAACGGCGCTGCGCGCTATCATACGGCTTTTACCGGTGGAGCCGGCCTAGCATGTCTCAATCACTGTTTGACGAGCTGGACTCGTCACTCGCTGCGCTCAAACGAGACGGCCTGTACAAAGCCGAGCGGCTGATCGACGGGCCACAAGATGCGGCTATTCAGATCGAAAACGGCCATAAAGGTCGTCAAGTTCTGAATTTCTGCGCCAATAACTACCTCGGCCTGGCGAATCACCCGCGCGCCATTGAAGCGGCCCACAATGCCCTCGACGATTATGGGTACGGGATGGCCTCGGTCCGCTTCATTTGCGGTACGCAAACCATTCACAAGCAATTGGAAGAGCGCCTCAGTCACTTTCTCGGCACTGAAGAGTGCATTCTTTACCCCAGCTGCTTCGATGCCAACGGCGGCCTTTTTGAGACCTTGCTCGGCAAAGAGGACGCGGTTATCAGCGATACGCTCAACCACGCCAGCATTATTGATGGGATTCGGCTGTGTAAGGCTAATCGTCTCCGTTACACGCACAACGATATGCAAGCGCTCGAAGAGTGCCTGCGCAATGCGGCCGACGCACGGGTTCGACTCATCGTTACCGACGGCGTTTTCTCGATGGACGGTACGATCGCTCAGCTGGATAAGATTCGCACCCTCGCAGACCGTTACGACGCCTTGGTCATGATCGACGATTGCCATGGCGCCGGCTTCCTCGGTCCCGGCGGCCGCGGCACGCACGAATTGCACGGTTTGGTAGGCAAAATCGACATCATTACCGGCACGCTCGGTAAAGCGCTCGGCGGTGCGTCTGGCGGCTACACAGCGGCAAGCCGAGAAATCGTCGCCTGGTTGCGGCAACGATCACGCCCGTACCTTTTCTCGAACACGGTGGCACCGGTCATTGCGGCCACGTCGATTGCCATACTCGATCTCATCGAAACCGATCCATCCCTGGCCGCGCAGTTACAGAATAATGCAATCCGCTGGCGACATGGCCTCACGGAAGCGGGCTTTACGCTGAAACCCGGTGAGCACCCGATCGTTCCGGTGATGCTCGGCGATGCACAGTTGGCTACCGAAATGGCAGACGCCCTACTCGATGAGGGAATCTACGTCATTGGATTTTCTTACCCGGTTGTACCGCAGGGCGAAGCCCGCATACGGACGCAGCTGTCGGCCGCGCACACCGCCGAACATATCGACACCGCACTGGCTGCGTTCACGCGCGTTGGTCGCCGGCTTGGAGTCATCAGCTAATGCGCGCACTCGTAAAAAAATACGCAGAACCGGGTATTTGGCTCGACGATGTCACCGAACCGACGCCGGGACCGAATGATGTGTTGATTGAAGTGGCAACAACGGCGATCTGCGGTACGGACATTCACATTTATCAATGGGATACGTGGGCGGCATCGACCGTGCCAGTCCCTATGACGGTCGGGCACGAGTTTGCCGGTCGCATTGCCGCTATCGGTAGCGAGGTACGCGGCTTCGCTGTTGGCGATCGCGTTAGCGCCGAAGGTCACATTACCTGTGGCGTATGCCGGAACTGCCGCGCCGGCCGGCGGCATTTATGCATCAACACCATCGGCGTTGGCGTCAACCGTCCGGGCTCGTTCGCCGAGTATGTTTGCGTACCGGCCTTCAACGTTTTTCCACTGCCCGATGCAATTAGCGACGATATGGGCGCCTTGCTCGACCCACTCGGCAATGCCACGCACACCGCCTTGTCGTTCGATTTAGTCGGGGAAGACGTCCTCATTACAGGAGCCGGTCCGATCGGCGTTATGGCCACGGCGATTGCGCGGTTTGTTGGCGCTCGCCACATCGTCGTCACCGATATCAACGAGTACCGTCTAGACCTCGCGCGCAAAATGGGGGCGACACTGGCGATCAACGTTGCAGACACCAGCCCGCGCGACGCCATGCGTCAGCTCGGCATGACCGAGGGCTTCGATGTCGGGCTCGAAATGTCCGGCCATCCAGCAGCGCTAGCTAGCATGCTCGATGCGCTTCATCACGGCGGCAAGCTCGCGATGCTGGGTATACCGCCGAACGATACAGCGATCGATTGGAATCAGGTTATTTTCAAAGGACTGATTATCAAAGGCATCTACGGTCGCGAAATGTTCGAGACCTGGTACAAGATGACGAGCATGCTGCAAAGCGGCTTGGACATTTCGCCGATTGTTACCCATCGTTTCGATGTCGATGACTTTACCGCCGGATTCGAAACGATGGCCTCTGGGCAGTCCGGAAAAATCTTGCTGCAGTGGACCGCCTAGGAACCGGTCGCGGTCAGAGTCTGTTCAACAGCGTGAAGCGCTCGCCAGCCACCCATCGAGATGGCCGGACATGATGTCGAGTCCGATCACTTCGCTGACATGATGCGGCGAAATTCTCACCGTCTGCTGCCACGCGGCTACCGAGCGTTCAATAGGCTGCGCTAGTTGATCACACAGAAACAAATCGAATAAAGCCCTTTCGGGTCATTGAACGAGGCGAGCTGGCTAACCCGATCGCCGAGCCAGCGCTCGACTTGGCGCAGCAGACCCTGGCGTGACGGCGCAGATCGAACACCAAAGCGTGCGCCGGTCTGCGCAAACGACACCAGCAGCTCCTCAAGTGGTGATAGCGAGCGGCTGACGTAATCGACGCGGTAACCGCCTTCATCGAGCTTGGCCAAGTTGGCCGCCGCCTGAATCGCCGCATCGATACCGCCAAATTCGTCGACGAGCCCAAACTTCAGCGCATCCTCACCGCTCCATACGCGCCCTTGTGCAACCGCGTCGACCGCTTCGGCTGTCATGCCGCGAAACTCGGCGACTCCGGTGATAAAGCGCCGGTAATCGGCATCGACCAGCCGCTGTATGACCTGTTTTGCGTCCGCGGACAGCGTTGTGTCAGCGCGAAACTGACCCGCGAGTTGACTGGTTCCAACACCGTCGGTGTAAACACCCAATCGCTCCAGGGAGCGCTGAAACGTTGGAAACATTCCAATCACGCCAATCGAACCGGTGATGGTCGTCGGGCTAGCAAAAATCCGATCGGCCGATGCTGAGATCCAATAGCCAGCCGATGCGGCGACACTGCCCATTGACGCAACGTAAGGCCGGCCGGTCTCTCGAAACGCCGTCAACTCCGCTTGAATAACGTCCGATGCGAAAACGCTGCCACCGCCTGAATCAACCCGCATCACCAGCGCACGTACATCGTCATCGGTGCGCGCTGATCGAATCAGCGCGGCGATCGAATCGCCGCCGATTTGCCCTGGTGGTGCTTCACCATCGACAACCGGACCGCTGGCAACGATAACCGCCACGGTCGGCTCACTCGCCATGTTCAAAGCCGGCGATGTCGTCTGGGCAAGGTACGCCGCCACCGATATCCCGTTGTAGCCGTCGTCGTCGGCGGCACCGAAGCGCTCGATCAACGCCTTAGTCTTCGCCGGTCGGTCCATCAGTTTGTCAACGAGACCGTTGTCGATGGCAACTGCCGCCCAATCACCGCCGTTAGCGTCGAGTAAACCAGCAAGATCGTTGGCCAGCGTTGTCAGCGAGTCGACATCGACATCGCGTGCCGCAGCGACATCACTGGCGTAACTTGCCCAGAGCCCACCGAGCAACACGTCGGACTCTTTGCGAGCTTCCGGCGACATGTCATTACGCATATAGGGTTCACCGAACGACTTGTACGACCCAACCCGAAAAACGTTCCAATCAATACTGAGTTTGTCGAGCGCTTCGCGGAAATAATTGCCGAATCGGCCGAATCCTTGCAGGAATATTCCGCCGGCTGGATCCATCCATACCTCCGTCGCTTCGGCAGCGATCAGATAGGCACCTTGTGAGTAGTAACTGCCATAAGCATAAACGGGCTTGCCGCTCGCGCGAAAATCGCGGACCGCGCTCGCGACGGTCTGTAACTTCGTTAGGCCGCCGCCGGCTAGCCTGTTAAGATCGAGTACAACACCGGGTACGTTTGGGTCTTTAGCGGCGCGCTCTAAAGCCGAGGTCACGTCGCGTACCAAGGTTTCCCGGATGGGCGACCCCTCCAGCTCGGCAAAGGCGCGATCAAAGGCATCACCCGATAACTCATCGACAAGGACGCCGTCGGGCTGAATAACCAACGCCGCAGCACGTGGCACGACCGGCACATCGGTGGGTATCGCGGCCAGCACCACGCCGAAAACAACCAGCAACAGCGCGAGATGCAGTAGCTTGCGAATGCCGTCGACGCCGTACCAGAGGTAGCGAAACATTTTCACGATTGCACTTTCGTCCGACATGGGGATAACCAACTCCAAAACGATACTGAGGCGCCTAGCGCACCATTTTGCAGCAGCGATAGCGCTATTACGAGAGCGACAGCAACCACAACGATAGATTCGGCCAAAACGCGATAATGACCACGCTAATCAACAAGATGGCGAAGAACGGCAGCGTGGACAGGTAAACGTCGACGATCGACTTATTGAACCGATATCCGGCAATGAATAGATTCAGCCCGACCGGCGGCGTCAGGTAGCCAAGCTGCATGGTGGCCAAGAACACCATCCCTAAGTGAATGGGGTCGACACCAAAACTCGTCGCGACCGGCAATAACAATGGCACGACCAGCACCAACGCTGAAAAAATATCGAGAATCGCACCCAACAACAATAAAAAGACCAGCGTTAGCAACAAAAAGGTCGTCTGGTCAGAGACAAACGTACCGATCCATTCGAGCAACTGCTGCGGTACGCCAGCATCGATCATGATGTTAGTTGACGCTAACGAGAAACCGAGGATGATCATGATGCCGCCCACCAGCAGCATCGATTCGCGCATAATACCGGGGAGCCGCGACAACGCGACCTCGCGCAATACGACAACATCGACCAGCAATACGTACAACGCGGTTACCGCCGCCGCTTCCGAGACGGCGAAGTAACCCGAATAGATTCCGCCGAGGACAACAAACGGTAGCGGCAATTCCCAGATCGCCTCGCGCAGTGCACCGGCCACCTCCCGCCACGAAAAATCGGCAAACGACTGACGCCGATTGCGATTCACAAAGATGGCGTAACCCGCCAACATCACTAGCATTAACAGGCCCGGTAATAAGCCAGCGACGAATAAATCATCGATAGGTATCCGAGCGACAACGCCGTACAAAATCAACGGCAGCGACGGCGCGAATAACAGCCCCAGGCTGCCTGCACTGGTGACCAACCCTAAGTTGAACCGGTCGGGGTAACCCGCCGTCGCTAACGCCGGGTACAATATCGCGCCGAGCGCGATGATGGTTACGCCGGATGCGCCGGTAAAGGCCGTGAAGAAGGCGCATGCAGCCAGTGATACGACAGCAAGTCCACCGGGCATCCAACCAAACAAGGCTCTTGTTACCCGGACGAGACGCGCCGGTGCACCGCTCTCGCTGAGCAGGTACCCGGCGAACGTAAACAACGGAATTGCGACGAGGACCGGCATTTCTGCCAGACTGAAAAACTCGATCGCAACCGCCGACAAGTCTACCTCTTCGCGTGAGTACGCCAATAACGCACTGCCAGCGATAATGGCAAACAGCGGTGCACCGAGTAGCGCAAGTAACAGTAGCGCGAGAGACGTTAAAACAATCATGGTGTCTCGGTGCTTCCCGGCTCCGACGTCGGCGCTTTGCCCACCACTCGCAAGAGCGCGACAGCCAGCTGGTGCAAAGCCATCAGACCAAAGCCGACCGGCAAAATCAGTTGGAACCACCACGCCGGCAAACCATCGAGAAGCCTGTCTTCGAATTCGATAGCGTCGCGAACAAAGCGGCTTGCGTGCCAAGTGAGAACACACAGTACGGCTATCGTGAACACGTCGACGATCAGCGCGGCGACCAATTTGAGGCGAGGCGGCAGAAGCCGGCCGAGGATATCGATACGAATGTGACGGTCGCCACGACTCGCCGCGACAGCACCCAGCACCGCCAACCACAAAACCATCAATCGGATCGCTTCGTCGCCCCATGCGACGCCGGTATCGAAACCGTTACGCAGTAGTATCTGTAACGACGCTAAGCCGATGAGTCCAACGAGGACCAGGACCAGCGCACCGTCCTCGATCCACTGCACAAGGCGGCTTAGCCGTCGAATCATTGGACGGAGATCGCGCCGTTACCGGGTGCGTCGCCTATTCGGCGGCGTTAGCAGCCGATTGGTTCGCTGAACGATAGTCCTCGAGCATCTGCTCAACGCGCATGAGTAGCTCGCCAGAAAACAGACCATCGGCAGCCATCTTACGATTCTCCGCGAGTACCTCAGCCTGCCACCCCGAGACGGCGGCTTGCTCAGGGTCGACGAAATCAACGTAACTGGCCAGCGCATCCAACGCCTTAACGTTGTCGGTTTTGTTTGCCGCATCGAGTACTTCACTGACCCCCGTTAAAACCTCGCGTACAACGGCTTTATCGGCATCGCTCAATTTGCGGAAAGCTTTGTTATCGATTGCCAAGTAGCCGATCGTGTAAACGAGCGGCAAGTCGGTGAGGTATTTGACCTTGGTGTGCCACTGCAACACCAATGCCGCGACCGGCGGCGAACCGACGATATCGAGCAATCCGGATTGCAAACCGGTTAGTACATCGGTGACCGGTAGGACAACCGGCGACAAGCCCATGGCCTGCATCGCGCGAAAGCTGATGTCATCGCCTTCCGGAACCCAAACTTTTTGCCGGTCTAGGTCCGCTAGCGTCGTGACCGGTTTCTGCGACATCAGCCGCGCAAAACCGCCACCGGAGAAACCGAACGTTTCATACCCCGCCTCTCGCAACCCGGCTGTCAGTTCGTCGTCGATTGCAGCACGAACGTGATCGACCTCCGCCTCAGATCGATACAGGAATGGCAAGCCGTAAATGTTGATGTCGGGATACTGCTCTTGCAGGCTGGTCGCAGTGAAGTAAGCGCCGTGCAACTGCCCGATTCGAATCTTGCGCAACACTTTGTTGTCGTTGCCCATGACGCCGCCGGCATACAGCTTGAGCTGCACACGACCGTCGGTTCGTTCGCGAATCGTTTTTGCACCGGCACGCATTTCGGCGACCCATTGCGAGCCCTCCGGCGCCAACGTTGCAATTTTCAGTGTCTGTGCGTGACTCGACACCGCCATCGCCGTCAGGGCAACGGCCACAAGAATTCGCGTCAACATGATTTCTCCAACAAATTTCTGTCGTCGGCCGTCGCTCAGAAGAATTCGTCAGCCGTCGCTAAAAGTTCGGTCGCCTCGCGTTGCGCAAGCGTGTTGGTCAGCGTAAACCCAACCGCCACCGGATCAGCTGCTACCACCTCGGTTAGCAATCGATCGTGCAATTCGCGATCGTAAAGCGGCCGTGCGTATGAACGGGCAATCTCTAGCTTTATCGACAGATCTTGGCCATCGTTGAGTGCTAGGGCCTGCTCGAAGTAGTCGAGACCTTTTTCAGGCTCACCGCCGAGTGCCGGGGTCCTGAGCGTTGCAAGGACACCCAAATAGGTAAACAGGCTCGCATCGCGCGTGCCGTCATCAATGTCGAGCAAGCGTTTCAGCATCGCTTCCATTTGTGGCAGCTCAGCTAACGCATTCCAGTCGTCGCTGTGCGAGCGGATGTAGGCGAGCGAGCTTAGCGCGTAGCTGTACAAGCTATCGGCACTCGACGCGGACATACCGACCAACGACGCCTCAAAGGTCTCGAGATCAAGCCCTTGCCATTCGCAGGCCGGTTCATAGTTGATGCAAATGCCACGACTGCCGTAATCGCGCGCGCGCTCCGTTAGGATCCGAGCGCGGACCGGGTTATCAGCAAAAACCGCCCCGTAGGCCGCGTACATTTCGGCGGCGGCGCCGAGGATGTCCGCATTGCTCGGATCCGACTCAATAAGGCTATCGAGCAGCAGCAGATAAGACGGTAGGCCATCGCGAATAAGTTCGGGGTCGGGCTGATTGACAACCGCCAGAGCGAGGTTATTGGCGAAGTTGTTAGCGGCACCCGCCACCAACGAGCCGCAGCCTGTGACGGAGGCGATCGACACGAGAACCAACGCCAGCCGCGCGGACACACGTCGGCACTGTTGCATCAATGTAGGTAACGGTTGATTCACGGACAGGCCCCAAGCTGCGTAGTTCGACACCGCTAAGGCCCGGCGGTTCCCCGCAGGGTCATTCAAAGCGTTACAAGCGTTTAGATTTTCTCGCGGATACGGGCAGCCTTGCCGGTACGACCGCGCAGGTAATAAAGCTTGGCCCGGCGGACGTCGCCGCGGCGCTTAACCTGGATCTCAGCGATGGAAGGACTGTAGGTTTGGAAGACCCGTTCGACGCCCTCGCCGTGGGAGATCTTACGAACGGTGAACGATGAGTTCAGACCGCGATTGCGACGCGCGATCACGACGCCTTCGTAGGCCTGCAGACGCTCGCGCTCACCCTCTTTCACGCGGACCTGCACGACGACGGTATCGCCCGGTGCAAACGGCGGAATCTCGCGAGTCATCTGCTCTTTCTCGAGCATCTCAATAATTTTGTTCATGGCCTAAATTTCCACTAACTAACTTTGTTCACGATGCGCCGTTGCCGTCGGCAACGCCGCTATGTACTCATCGAGCAATGCCTGATCCGACTCGCTAAGCAACCGTTGCTCCAACAAGTCAGGTCGACGCTGCCACGTCCTCCCTAACGATTGCTGGCGACGCCACCGCGCGATTTGCGCGTGGTCACCACTCAGCAATACACCCGGCACTGACTGGCCGTCGACAACGTCGGGCCGCGTGTAGTGCGGGCAATCGAGCAAGCCGTCCGAAAACGAATCTTGCCCGGCCGAGCGTGCATCACCGAGCACACCTGGCACCAACCGCGCGACCGCGTCGATAACGACCGCTGCCGCCAACTCGCCGCCACTCAGCACATAATCGCCGATTGACAGCTCCTCATCGAACGCCGCCTCAGCGACGCGTTCGTCAATTCCTTCATACCGCCCCGGCACCAATACGAACCCGGACGATGTCGCCAACATCTCGGCGCGCCGTTGGTCGAACGCCGCGCCTTGCGGCGTTAACCCAATAACCGGCGCCGACTCACCAACCTGGCGTTTCGCCTGCTCGATGGCGCGCACCATCGGTGCATACGCCAACACCATGCCGGGGCCACCGCCGAAAGGCCGATCATCGACCCGCCCGTCAGCGCGTTCAGCAAACTGGCGCGGGTTAACGCAATCGACGCGCACCCGGCCAGCATCGACAGCCCGTCCAACAACACCGTGCGCCAACGTCGGCGCGACCAGTGCCTCAAACAGTGTTACGACCGCGATATGCATGGGCCACCGCGCTTCGCTACTGCCACTCCCAGTCGACCACAATGCGTCGACCGGCGATATCCACTTTGCGAACGACATCCGGCATGGCAAACGGAATTAACACCTCATCGCCGTCTCCGGTCACCACCATCACGTCGTGGGCACCGGTTTCGAAAAGCCGTTCGACGACGCCAAGCGTCGTGTCGTTCGTGGTCACGACCGCGAGTCCCTCGAGGTCGTGCCAGTAATACTCGCCGTCGTCGGCGTCCGGTAACGCGGCCCGTGGCACAGCGATATCGAACCCAACCAAGGCGCTGGCCTGATCTCTGTCCTCGACGCCGGCCAACTGTGCGACGAGTCCTTTACCGTGTTCTTTGACAACCAGCGGTTCAATCGACCGCCGCTCGCTATCGGTAACGAGAATCCATGGTCGGTAGCTCGCGATAGCCAGCGTCGGTGCGGTGTCAGAGCGTACCCGGACCCACCCCCGAACGCCGTAGACCCCCATGATGGCGCCGCACAAGACAGAGTCGGTCGGAGCCGTCATGGCACTCGGCGGTTACGCGGCCGATGTTGCCTTGCGGTATTGCTTCAAAAGCGCTTTAACGCGATCCGATGGCTGCGCACCGAGCCCAATCCAATGTTCGGCACGGGCCAGATCAACGCGCAAGTTGGCGTCGCTGCTTTCATCGCCGCACGGGTTGTAGTAGCCAAGCCGCTCGATGTACCGACCATCGCGTCGGTTGCGGCTATCGGTGACGACAAAGTGGTAAAACGGCCGCTTTTTAGCGCCGCCACGGCTCAGTCGAATGGTAACCATGTCGTAATAATCCGGTGAAATCTAATGGCAGGCGTTTGGGACAGACACCAATGTCCGTCCGGCGTCGCCGGCAAACCGCGCATTGTACTGCAAGGCCGGTAAAAAGAAAGCGTTTTCGGTGCTTTACCGAGCGTCTTAGCGCATCCCGGGCGGCATTCCCCCACCGGGCATACCGCCACCCGGCAGACCGCGCATCAAGCGTTTGAGCCCCCCCTTGGAAAAGCGCTTCATCATCTTTTCCATCTGCATATGCTGCTTCAGCAAGCGGTTGACGTCCTGAACCTGGAGGCCGGCGCCCAGGGCGATGCGGCGCTTACGTGAGCCATTGATTACCTTAGGAAAACGGCGCTCGTGCGGGGTCATCGAGTTGATGACGGCGATCTGCCTACGGAGCGTTTTGTCATCAGCTTGCCCTTTGAGCGCCGCCGGGTCGATCTTGCCGGGAATCGGCAATTTATCCATTAGCGCGCCCATGCCGCCCATGTTCAGCATTTGCTGCAACTGATCGCGCATATCGCCGAGGTCGAAGCCCTTGCCCTTGCGCAGCTTGCCAGCGAGCTTCTCGGCTTTCTTCCGGTCGACCTTTTGCTCAACTTCCTCGACCAACGACAGCACGTCGCCCATACCGAGGATGCGCGACGCCATCCGCTCGGGGTGAAACGCTTCGAGTGCATCGGTTTTTTCACCGACACCGAGGTAAAGAATCGGTTTGCCAGTGACTTCTCGAACCGACAAAGCGACACCGCCTCGCGCATCGCCGTCGGCTTTAGTAACGATACTGCCGGTCAGCGGTAGCTCATCGGCGAAAGCGCGCGCCGCGTTGACCGCGTCTTGCCCGGCCATGGCATCGATAACAAATAGAGTTTCGCTCGCGCCAGCACGCTCGTGCACGGCTTTGAGTTCGACCATTAACTCACCGTCGATGTGCAGCCGGCCGGCCGTATCGACGATGAGGACGTCAAAAAACCCCTTGGCCGCTTCGTCTCGAGCGCGGTCGATGATGGCAACCGGTGCCTCACTGGGATCGGCATCGACATAGCCAGCTCCAACTTCGCCTGCTAGGCGTTGTAGCTGCAACATGGCCGCGGGTCGATGTACGTCGACACTGGTCAGCAAGGTTTTTTTCTTATCGCGTTCGATAAGCCGACGCGCGAGCTTGGCCGCCGTTGTTGTTTTACCTGCCCCTTGCAGGCCTGCCAGCAGAATGACCAACGGCGGCTGTGTCTTGAAATCGAGGCCGGCCGATTCACCGCCGAGCACCGTCGTTAACTCGGTATGGATGATCTTGATAAATGCTTGACCGGGCGATAACGCGGTCATCACCGACTGGCCCATCGCTTGGCCGGTGACGCGCTCGATAAACGCTTTGACGACCGGCAGCGCGACGTCAGCCTCGAGCAGCGCGAGACGGACCTGACGGAGCGTGTCTTTGACGTTTTTTTCGGTTATCCGGCCTTTGCCGGTCAGCGACTGGACGCTGGATTTCAGTCGGTCGGAGAGATTCTCGAACACGGCACGCGGGCTCGGTAATGAAGACCGGCGTAGTTTAGCACCGCCACGCCTTCAGCCTTGGGTCAAACCGTCAGGCAGGCCCCAGTCTCGAGCATTCGGACGCTGCGACCCGGTAAGGCATCCCGGACTTGCCCTAAGATCTTGCGTTCGTCACCGGGCTTCATCGCGTTCAGCCAAATGTCCGGCTCGTGGTTGAGCTGGGTCAGATCGGCGGCCATCGTCGCCGGTACGTAGTGCCCAGACTCTTTGGCCAGCGACGCGAGTTCGTTCGGGAACGAGACCTCAATGACCAAGGTTTTTAGGTTCGACGTGGCGTTTAACGTCGGCCAAAGCGTCCGATTGGTCGACGTATCGCCGCTGATAGCAAAAGCGCGGTCCGCTTGCGACAACACATAACCCTGTGAGGGCACCGTGTGCTCGACCTCGACGGCCTGTACGGCCAGCGACCCGAAATCGACGATCTCGGCGGGCTCGATCGCAACGAATTTCAGCATAGGGGCTTCGGGCGACGGCAACTGCGTGAAATCAGGCCAGATCACCCAGTTGAAAATATGCTGCCGCAATGCAGCGATCGTGGCGGAACGGGCATAGACGACAACGGGCTCCTGGCGGCCGTGATCGAACACGCTGTCGATAAACAGCGGCAGACTGGCGATATGGTCCAAATGGCTGTGGGTTAGCAATACCGCGCGAATCTTGCGGAGTTCAGGCAGGGTCAGATCGCCGACGCCGGTACCGGCGTCGAGCAATAGCCAGTCGTCGACGAGCAACGAAGATGTCCGGGCACCGGCGCCGATTCCGCCACTGCAACCCAAGACCCGTACTTGCATTTCAACACCAGGGACGCCGCGAGCCCCGTAGGGTTCTCAAGGAAAGCGTCATATGCCATTATTCCCAGCGACTTACGCTAGGTGACCCCCCTACGGGTTTCTGTGTCTCAAATCACAATTCTCATCGCCTACGTGCTGGGCGGTCTGGCCCTCGGACGCGGCCGCCTAATCACAGGGTCTGAACACGCGCAGACGTTTGAGCGTCTCGGTCTCGCTATTGGGATCGGTGCGGCCGCGTGGCACCTGTGGTTGCTGTTGCCAATCATCGCCGGTGCGGCCCCGGTCTCGCTGAGCCTCGCGGCTGTCTTTTCGTTGCTCGGCCTCGAAATCGCGCTAATCGGGCTGATCATTTCGCTGACCCCTCGCTATCGCGGTGTGGCGTCAATATTGCTGGTGGTCGCCGGTCTGGTCGCGCTCGGCATGTTGATTAGCGATGACACGACAGACAAGGCAGCGCTGACGATGCCGCTCAGAGTCCACGCCGTCTCGTCGCTATTGGCCTACAGCCTGCTCGCCGTCGGCGCCATTTTTGCGATCAGTGCCATCGCCCAGGATGGCCGGTTACGCGCTGCGAAAACCGGTGGGTTAGTCGGCATACTGCCGTCGTTGACCGAGATGGAACGCTTGGTATTCGCCGTCGGCGTCGCGGGCTTTATCGGACTGTCGGTATCCATCGCGACTGGCATCGTGTTCGTCGAAAACCTGTTCGCCCAGCACCTTGTCCACAAGACGGTGCTGTCGGTCGTCGCGTTCGCACTGTTTGGTGTGTTGCTGCTAGGGCGGGCACTGGCGGGCTGGCGCGGCCGACCGGCCTTGTCGCTCTACCTCGGTGGCTTTAGCGCGTTGATTCTTGCGTATTTCGGGTCACGTTTCGTGCTCGAAGTCCTTCTCAGTCGGCAATGGGGCTAGACATTAGACGGCGCCAGCGCCGCATCAAACGCTACGTGTAGCGGTCACGATGAACGACATTCCACTCACCGTGTTGTTTGGGCTGGTCGCTGTCCTGTTGGCGATGTCGGCATTTTTTTCGAGTTCCGAAACAGCGCTGATGAGTCTTAACCGGTACCGACTTCGGCATCGTGCCAAAGACGGTCATCGCGGCTCGCAAATTACCGAGAAAATTCTGGCCCGCCCAGACCGGCTAATCGGCCTTATTTTGCTCGGTAACAACTTGGTTAATTTCTCGGCGAGCACACTAACCGCGCTTATCGCGCTGCGAATTGGTGGCGAAACGGCGACGGCAACAGCACTCGGCACAATTATCCTTACCTTGGTGGTGTTGATTTTTGCTGAGGTTGCACCGAAGACGATGGCGGCGCTGTATCCCGAGCGGATCGCATTACCAGCGGCATATGTCTATTACCCTCTACTCAAGATTTGCATGCCGATCGTGCGCTTGATCAATCTCGCGGCCAATGGCGTTTTGTTGCTGTTCGGGATCCGCACGTCGGAAAACACCGGCGATGCACTATCACGCGAGGAGCTGCGCACGGTGGTGACCGAAGCCGGCGCCATGTTGTCGGCCCGTTACCGGCGCATGCTTGTTAGCATTCTCGATCTTGAGAAGGTCACCGTCGACGATGTGATGGTGTCGCGCAATCTGATCATCGGTATCGATCTCACCGATGACATTAACGATATCGTGGAGCAACTGGAAAGTAGCGACCACACACGCTTACCGGTCTACCGCGACAACATCGATAAC
>JBCDIL010000038.1:0-25577 GCA_038749025.1 Pseudomonadota bacterium
CAGCCCACGAATGACGGACGAGGTCAGTGATTCACCATGGCTTGCGGCGCCGGCTAACACCGACGTGTTGTTTTTACTCGACGCGACAACCAGTCTTGATCGCGAGCTGCTAGAGGGCTGGATTCAGTCGACACGACCTAGGACTGCACCGAGTCACGCGATCATCAGCGCAAGTCCCGATGCCGTGGCGAGCTATCTGGCGAACGTCACGGAGCCAGAGAGCGTCTGGCTGCAACCGCTGCGTATCGCCTGGTTAGCAGCACGGCGGCAACGCGAAGGCGGCATGATGGCCGCCGTATTCGGCTCGCTGGCGACACAACCAACGCCGTGGCGACGCCGACGAATCGCCGCACGCCATCCCGACCGGGTACGTAAATTACTCGGAGATGGCGCGCTGCTCAGCGACATCAAGCATACCCATGCTGAGCGGCACGACGAAACGAGCCTCATTCCGCTGGCCGATTTTATCGTCCGACAAGCCGTCGTTGCGCTAGAGCGCGCCGAGCGACTCGCCCGCGGCGCACGCTATAAAATCGCGCGACTATTGGCGGGGGATATCCTCGGTCAATCGGCTTTCCAACGTCAGCTCGCCGACATCGCGCAACAACGCGATACTAGCTTGGCGAACGTGCAAGGCGAATCGCAGCGTTACCTCGATGAGATGGGCGCGCTGCAGTCGCCAATAACACTCGACTTTGTCACGGCCTTATACCGCCAAGTGACTGCCGCCAACCACGACCCGAACATCGACGTACGGGCCGATCAACTCGAGCGTGTTGCTGCGCACATGCGCAAGCAGCCGGTCGCGTTTCTCATCAGTCACAAATCGATGCTAGACACAGCCTGTCTCTCGCTGGTGCTCTATGACGCCGACTTGCCGTTGCCGCTAACGTTCGGTGGCATCAACTTGAAAACCCCGGGTTTTGGCGCACTGGCCCGTCGTGCTGGCATCATTTTCTTGCGCCGTTCATTTCAAGACAATGCGATCTACAAAGCGACCTTTCGGCGCTACATCGATTACCTCATCGAGAAACGCTTCTCGCTGTTGTGGGCACTAGAAGGAACACGCTCGCGCACGGGCAAATTACTGCCGCCGCGCTATGGCTTGTTCAACTACGTCGTCGACTCCATTTTGCGTACCCGGCTTTACAACACGGTGTTCATTCCAGTTAGCGTCGTTTATGACCAAATCACCGAAGTCGACGACTACGCCCGCGAGCAACAGGGCCAAAGCAAGACGCCCGAAGGCATGGCGTGGATGGTCCGCTTCTTTCGGCGCGGTACACCGCATGGCCGCATTTTCCTGCGTTTCGGCGCAGCAACGGAGTTCGGTGAGCTCGCCGGCAGCGGAGAGCTCGATGCTGGCGTCGCCAGTGAGCGCAAACAAGAGCTGGTGCAATCGTTAGCGTTTCGAACTGCCGTCAACATGAACGCCGATACACCGATAACCGTATCGGCTGTCGTGACGTTGATCTTGCTCGCCAGCGGTACCCGGGCATTAACCCTTACCGATGTACACGGCCTCGCCCGTGCTGGCAGTGCGTTACTCAAACGGCGCCGGCTCGAGTTGGTGGGGGCCGATTCGTTGCGCGAGCCAATCGACATAGAACGAGCACTACGACAACTGGAAGGGACCGGGATTGTTACCGTCCACCGCGATGGGTTGGAACCGGTTTACGCGATTAGCGAAGACCAACACCTAAAAGCGGCGTATTACCGCAATACGGCGATTCACCATTTCGTCCTCGATGCCATCGTTGAAGTCGCCTTGCTAGCCGCCGCGAATGCGGCGCAGCCGTTGGACGCGTTCAACAATCAAGCCGAACAACTACGCGAGATGTTGAAGTTCGAGTTTTACTTTCCGCAACGCAGCGATTACCTCGACGCCATCCATCAAACGGCGACAGATCGATTTACTGACTGGCGTACCGCGCTGCAAAGCGGCGACGGCGCAACCGCAGATATGTTGTCGCGAACCGCTCCGCTACTCGCACACGCCGTCTTACGAACATTCGTTGACGCCTATCGAATCGTTGCCGAATACATGAGCCTCGAAGGCGATCGAGCAATAACCGACCAAGCGGCACTGGCCAGCGACTGCCTCAAATTCGGGCGGCAACTTCGCCTGACCGGACGCGTATTCTCGGCGGAGTCTGTATCGAAAACCTTATTCGAAACCGCGTTTCGACTCGCCGATTACCGCCAGCTGTTCGCTGCCAACCGAGCTGCCGAACGCAGCGACTGGTTTAACGAACTGGCGACATTGGCGCGGCAACTCGATCGCGTGCTCGGCATGGCTCTCGCCGAGGATGACCGTCGCCGGCATGAGCGCATCGTGCCCAACGAGTGACTCCAGAGCCGCGCGCAATCGCTGGCGCACCGATGTGGACGGGGCTTGCTCTGATCGCCGTCAACACATTGCCGATCATCGGTGTCGTGTTTTCCTACTGGGTCCTAAAAACGTTGCTGGCGTTGTTCTGGACCGAGAACCTGGTGATCGGAGCGTACGGTTTGCTGCGTCTTGCCCGTATTGACCCAGCACCGCTCAAGCTCGGATTTTTTATCGTGCATTTCGGCGGCTTTTGCGTAGGCCACGCGATAATGCTCGTGAATGTGTTTTGGTCGTCGACCTCCACTCGACCGTTAGAGGCCGTGCATGCGCTCTTAGCAACGTTGACGAGCTCCGACGCGGTTGTTGCGCTAGCGGCGATTGTCGTCTCGCACGGTTGGTCGTTCGTTAGTAACTTTCTCGGACGCCAGGAGTTCGCACGCAGCAGCGCCGCCGATGCGATGCGCGCCCCCTACCGGCGTGTCATGATCACACAGCTAGCTTTGTTAGTCGGCGCACTGCTCATCGGCCGGTTTGGCGAACCGCTACTGGCGCTTATCGCGTTGGTTATTGTCAAAACCGCCTTTGATTGGCGTGCCCACCGCCAGGAACACCGCTCGCCTGTAATCGCAACGACGGTCTAAGCCGCCCCGCCAATGTGATTCGGCGCACAATTCACCACTTCTGCACAGTCTCGCGTCAACAACTGCACGCGCGTCGCGTTAACTCACTAACGGCCATCGATAGACACAACTGGCCGAAGGAGATTACGCATGTTGAATCAACACAAACACTCAAGCCGCACCGGCCTTATCGACATCGTTATTGCGTTGGTCATCGCATCGGCGCTAGCAGGGTTCGCCGCATCTGCAAAGGCGGCTAACGGGCAAGCATGGATCGCGCTAGATTCGCCGGGTATCGATCAGGCCTGGGTAAACCCCGAAAGAACGCCGTCGCACTACACGCACTACCGCATCGAGCCGATCGGTTTTTGGCACCTCGCCGCTCCGGAGACCACCGATACATCACTGATCACAGCCGTTCGCACAGCGCTGCAACAGCGTTTCAGTCAGGCCTTCGAAGAGGCAGGGCTAATTCGCGCAAATGCCAGCAACAGCACTGCGGCGGCGACTTTGGTGTTGCGTCTGCAATTGGTCGACTTGCTATTACATGCGCCGGATCTTTACGACCCAACGGTCGCCGACCAGTACCGCTTTGATCTTGCACCGGGTCACATAACACTGGTCAGCGAACTCGCCACCGGTGACGGTACCGTGTTGCTGAGAGCCGCCGATATGCAAGCGGGTGGCGAAGCACGCGGATGGCGCGGTGTCGAAACGTTGTTGATCGATTTCCAGGGCCGCCTTGGCAGCGCGTTTGCCGCCGTCGGCTTGCCCGGCGGCCCGAGCGTCAACTTGGCGTCGCGCTAGCCGCTGGCAGGCGAACGACGACCTTGCCGGTGTTGGCGCCACTCAATAAACAGGCGATTGCGTCAGGCACCGCATCGAGGCCGTCGAAATACGGCCGATGCGTCCAGACTTTGAGATCGCCGGCGGCGAGTCTGGCAAACAACGCATCGCGTGCTTCGGGATGGCGGTCTTTGAACAACGGGTTCATAAATGCGCGTATTGAGGCCGCCTTCCAGTACAACTGCGTATAGACCCGCGGGGCGAGAACTGGCGCTCGCTCTTTGGAGTCGGCCGTAAACCCTGCCGAGACCAACCGACCATGAGGCGCCAAGCGCGCCACAATCGCATCGAAGGTCGTTGCACCGACAGTATCGAGTGCGAGATCAATACCGCGCGGGAACTCGTGCTCAAGCGCATCGGGCAGCGTATCGGTTCGGTAGTTAATCACGCTGTCGACACCCAAGTCACGAAGCCGCTCGGCTTTTTCAACCGACCCGGTAACAGCGACGACTCGGGCCGCAGCGGCCAACGCGACCTGGACGGCAATGTGACCAAAACCACCGGCCGCCGCGGTTACCAAAACCTGATCGGAGGCACGAATCTCACCGGTTACATGTAAAGCTAGATACGCCGAGATCCCTGTTGGCACCAGCGTTAACGCTTCCGGCGTCGGCGCGGCAATCGGTGTTAGGTCGGCCGCAGGCGCAACGAATTGTTCGCGGTAAGCGCGCCCAAAACCAACCGACGCCACGGCCTGCCCGATCGCCAACCGATCGACGGCGGACCCGACAGCGACAACGCGGCCGACCGACTCAAACCCGAACGGCGTTGGCAACGTGGCATCGGCACGCTCGACGCTCCCTCGTATCAACCCGGCGTCGTAGACCGCATTGACACCGGCGTAGTGATTCTCAACGACAACTTCGTCGGCAGCCGGCTCGACATTGGTCACCAACACCTTGCGAACCGCCCGGACAGGATCGTCGTCATGGCGAAAGATTTCGAGACATTCGTGACCGTCTGACACGCGTAACTCACCTTGACTGCTAGAATGAGGGGCTGAAGGTAGACGCTGACGATACCGATGGCCTCGCCCGCACCAACTCCGATCTACGATTACCCACCGTACTGGGCCGAATGTTACGGCACCAGTGAGTTCCTGCCGACAACGCAGGCCGAGATGGCTGCGCGTGGCTGGGACCGGTGCGACATCATTATCGTGACCGGTGACGCTTACGTTGACCACCCCTCATTTGGCATGGCGGTCATCGGTCGGGTGCTTGAAGCACATGGCTTTCGTGTCGGCATCATCGCGCAACCGGACTGGCAGAGCAGAGCTGACTTCGAACGACTCGGCCAACCGGAGCTGTTCTTCGGCGTTACGGCCGGTAATATGGACTCGATGATCAATCGCTACACCGCCGATCGCAGGCCGCGTAGCGATGATGCGTACACCGCCGGTGGGCTCGCCGGTTCACGTCCCGACCGCGCCTCGATTGTCTATGCCCAGCGTTGCCGTGAAGCCTTTGGCGAGGTACCGATCGTCCTCGGCGGCATCGAAGCGTCGTTACGACGCATTGCCCATTACGACTACTGGCAGGACAAAGTTCGCCGCTCGGTCTTACTCGATGCCGGCGCCGATATGTTGCTGTATGGGAATGCCGAACGCGGCTTGTTGGAAGTGGCTCATCGGCTGGCGCGCGGTGAACCGATCACGGCGATCGACGACGTTCGCGGCACCGCGTTCGTACGTCGCTCGACGCCGGATGGGTGGTGGTGTGTCGATTCGACGCGGATCGATCGGCCCGGTCCGGTCGACGAACCGGTCAATCCCTACCAAACGACGAACGATGCAAAGTGCGCCAAACAAGACCCGGCGGAACCCGCGACCGACGGCGCTGCGCCGTTGCGCTTTGTGCCGGATGCCCGGCGCAATCGAGCACACAGCGTTATTCGCCTGCCATCGTTCGATAAAGTTCGCAACGATCCGGTGCTGTACGCGCACGCGAGTCGTGTACTGCACTTAGAGACCAACCCCGGCAACGCGCGCGCGCTGGTGCAGAGCCATGGCGATACCGATGTTTGGTTAAACCCCCCAGCACAGCCGTTAACGACCGAGGAAATGGATTACGTCTTTGGCATGCCGTTCTCGCGGGTACCCCATCCGTCGTATGGCGATGCCCGCATCCCCGCCTACGAGATGATTCGCTTTTCGGTCAATATCATGCGCGGTTGTTTCGGTGGCTGTACGTTTTGTTCGATCACCGAACACGAGGGCCGCATCATCCAGAACCGCTCGGAGGCATCGATTCTGGCTGAGGTCGAGGAAATCCGTGATCGAGTCCCGGGCTTTACCGGCGTGATCTCGGATCTGGGCGGCCCAACCGCCAACATGTATCGGCTCGCTTGCAAGAGCCCAAAAATCGAAGCCGCGTGCCGTCGCCCAAGCTGCGTGTTTCCTGGAATTTGCCCTAACCTAAACACCGACCATTCAGCACTGACCCAGCTGTACCGGAAAGCGCGAGAACTGCCAGGCATTAAGAAAGTTTTGATCGCCTCTGGACTGCGTTACGACTTGGCCGTCGAAGACCCCGACTATGTTCGTGAGCTGGTCACCCACCACGTTGGCGGCTACCTCAAAATCGCGCCGGAACACACCGAACGCGGTCCGCTCGACAAGATGATGAAGCCGGGCATCGGTACCTACGACCGATTCAAGGAGATGTTTGAACGGTTCTCTCGTGAGGCGGGTAAGGAGCAGTACTTGATTCCTTACTTTATCGCCGCACATCCTGGTACGAGCGACGATGACATGATCAATCTTGCGCTATGGCTGAAGCGTAATGGTTTTCGAGCGGACCAGGTGCAGGCGTTTTACCCGTCGCCGATGGCAACGGCGACGGCGATGTACCACTCCGGCCGCAACCCGTTGCGACGCGTCCGTTATCGCAGCGAATCGGTGTCCGTCGTTCGTGGCCTAAAGAAGCGCCGGCTGCACAAAGCCTTGTTGCGCTATCACGATCCGGCGAACTGGCCATTGCTAAGAAAAGCCCTCAAGGAGGCAGGCCGTGCCGACCTGATCGGCACGGGTCCACAGCACCTTGTACCCGCTACCGATCAGGCGGGGACGTACCGTTCGGCCCGGCGACGAAACTCACCGGAGGCACATCGGCGCCGCCTATCGCGCAATCGCGTGTTGACCCAGCACACTGGGTTACCGCCTCGTAACGATGGCAGCGATAACGGTGGCAAAAAGCCGAAAGGACGTGGCGGCCGCTAAGGCCGACCGGACTACGGGCTGTCTGCGACGAGACCCGCTGTATCCGAGACTTGAACGTTGAGCGCCGCTGAGACCGAATTGAAGAACTCGACCTCCGCTTGGCGGATATCCGAGTCGCTTTTAATAACCTCGGCCAACGCCTGCACGATGGTTAGGCATTGCTGTGGATCTAGCGACCGGCTCGCCTTGCGCAAATAGTCTTTCAGCGGCGCGGACTCATACAGCGCCGAGGCGGCGGCTACTCGAATGTCGGCCGGTGGGACTTTTTCGCCGGTGATTTTTTCGATGACGGCCTGCACGGTATCGACCTCAGCCGGATCGATATTGGAATCGGCACTGGTTGCCCGTGATAACGCCAGCAGCAGCGATTCTCTGAACAGCGCTTCTTTTTCCTCCGGTGTGACGGAGCTGCCGCCAAAAATTCTGAGAACGTTGCTGAAATCAACCAGGCTCATGGTGCCGTCCCTCTAGGTATTCTGTTATTGATTTAATCGATTCCGTGGCCGGCGCTTCCCAGCACGTTGCGGGGCGAATGGCGCCAAATCACCGTGGATTCGAGTATACACGCCCCGCTCGCCCTCGCCACGTAGCAAGCCGGGCGCTGTTTATCGCAGCGGCACTGACCCGGCTATTCGACCTGTGATAGCGTTGGCCGGTTAACTAAAAACCGTCTGCGAGACGGCACCAGCGAGGAGACTGACACAATGCGTGACACCCGCTTATTGATGGCTATTTGTGCGGCCGCCGGTCTAGCCGCCGGCTGTGGCAAAGCACCAGAACCACCGGCCGCGCCGGCCGAACCAGCAGCCGAGGCGACCCCTGAAGCCCCAGCCCCAGCGACGCCCACGCTCGCTGAGATCCTGGACGCGCAAGACGATTCGACCAAAGCACGCTTCGCCTACCGTCACCCCGCGCAAACGCTGGAATTCTTCGGTGTCGAGCCCGGCACACGCGTGGTCGAAGCCCTGCCCGGTGGCGGCTGGTACTCGAAGATACTGATTCCATACCTCGGTAGCGACGGCGAGCTCATCGGTGTCAATTATGAGCAGTCTATTTGGCCGCTGTTCGGGTTCTTCCCGCAGGAGCGACTCGACGAGTTGAAAACATGGACCACCGATTGGCCAGCATCGACCGCCGAGTGGGGCGTTAGCGGCGCGCCGGTTAGCGCGCAAGAGTTTGGGGCGATCCCCGCCGAGATGGACGGCACGGTCGACACGGTCTTGATGATCCGCGCTTTGCACAACATGGCGCGCTTCCAAGCGGACGGCGACTTCTTAACGACGGCCGCCGCCGATTCGTTCCGCATGTTGAAACCGGGCGGCGTTCTCGGCGTCGTCCAACATCGCGCCCCGGATAGCATGCCGGATGAGGTCGCGGGCGGTGACCACGGCTACCTCCGGCAAGACGCCGTCGTGGCGGCGATGACAGCGGCCGGCTTCGAGCTCGTCGCCGCCAGCGAAATCAACGCAAACCCAAACGATGTTCCCGGCGCTAGCGACATGGTGTGGCGCTTGCCACCGACCTACAGCGGGACGGAACGCGACGATGCCGAGGCGATGGCGGCGCTCGACGCCATTGGCGAATCGGACCGGATGACGTTGAAGTTCGCTAAACCGGAGTAATTTCGGGCTTTTTGGGGCTCCTGGCCGCTTGGAATCGGCCCAGGAGTCCCAATATTTGCCGACCTGGGTGAAATAAAGGCAGTACCACTGGTATGATTCGCCGCCACCCTGGCGGGCAGCTCGCCGCTTGGACACATCGGTGTCCGGCATAACGGCCTACAGCAACCGCAGGAAAGACCATGTGCGGCCCCGGCTACCGAAGGTAGTCGGGGCCGTTAATATTTTCTGGGCGCCGACACGCGCCTACTAGCACAAGCCGAAGCACAACCATGACTGACCTTTCCAAGTACCGCAATATCGGCATCTTCGCGCACGTTGACGCCGGCAAAACGACGACGACGGAACGTATCCTGAAACTGACCGGCAAGATCCATAAGATCGGTGAGGTCCATGATGGAGCGGCAACGACCGACTTTATGGACCAGGAGCAGGAGCGCGGCATCACGATTCAATCGGCGGCAACGACCTGCTTTTGGAACGATCACCGTTTGAACATCATCGACACGCCCGGTCACGTTGACTTCACGATCGAGGTTTACCGTTCGTTGAAAGTACTCGACGGCGGCGTCGGCGTGTTCTGTGGTTCGGGCGGCGTTGAGCCGCAGTCGGAAACGAACTGGCGTTACGCGAACGAGTCGGAAGTTGCGCGGATCATTTTCGTCAACAAACTCGACCGCCTCGGCGCCGATTTCTATCGGGTCGTAAAGCAGGTCGAGGACGTACTGGCGGCGAATCCGCTCGTCATGGTCTTGCCGATCGGTACGGAAGAAAATTTCACGGGCGTCGTCGATCTACTGACGCGCAAAGCGTGGATTTGGGATGACTCGGGCGATCCAACCAAGTACGAGATCCAAGACGTCCCGGCCGACATGACCGACAAAGTGGAAGAGTATCGCGAGAAACTTGTCGAAACGGCCATCGAACAAGACGACGATCTGATGGAAGCCTATCTTGAAGGCAATGAACCATCGATCGACGATCTGAAGCGCTGCATTCGCAAAGGCACGCGCGATTTGGCGTTTTTCCCGACCTACTGCGGCTCGGCGTTTAAGAACAAAGGTGTGCAAGTCGTACTCGACGCGGTTGTCGACTACCTGCCGAGCCCGACCGAAGTCGATCCACAACCGGAAGTCGACCTTGAAGGTAACGAGACCGGCGAGAAAGCGGTTGTTGATCCTGCACGACCGCTACGTGCGCTCGCGTTCAAGATCATGGATGACCGCTATGGTGCGTTAACGTTTACGCGTATCTACTCGGGCACATTGCAAAAAGGCACGAACGTCTTAAACACGTATACCGGAAAAACCGAGCGAATCGGCCGTATCGTCGAAATGCACGCTGACTCACGTGAGGAACTTGAGACGGCACAAGCAGGTGACATCGTGGCCTTGCTCGGTATGAAGAACACGCAGACCGGGCACACGCTCGCCGACCCAAACAATCCGGCGACGTTGGAACCCATGGTGTTCCCAGACCCCGTTATTTCGATCGCTATCGCGCCGACAGACAAAGCGGGCATGGAAAAAATGGGCGTCGCACTCAATAAAATGATGCAAGAAGACCCGTCGTTCCGCGTCGAGACCGACGAGGAATCGGGCGAGACCATCATCAAAGGGATGGGCGAGCTACACCTCGACATTAAGGTCGACATCCTGAAACGCACCCACGGCGTTGAAGTGTCGATGGGTAAGCCGCAGGTTGCCTACCGCGAAACGATTACCCAATCGGTGAACGACAGCTACACCCACAAGAAGCAGTCCGGTGGTTCCGGTCAGTTCGGCAAGATCGACTACCTGATCGAGCCAGGCGAAACCGGCAGCGGGTATGAGTTCGAGTCAAAGGTCACGGGCGGTAACGTTCCGCGCGAATACTGGCCAGCTATCGAGAAAGCATTCGGTGACTGTATGCAAGCAGGCACTATGGCAGGCTTCCCGTTGCTCGATGTCAAAGTCACGCTGCAAGATGGCGCGTTCCATGCTGTCGATTCATCGGCGATCGCGTTCGAGCTGGCTGCTCGGGCCGCTTATCGGCAATCGATTCCGAAGGCAGCACCGCAGTTGCTCGAGCCGATCATGAAGGTCGACGTCTTCACGCCAGAAGATCACGTCGGTGACGTTATCGGTGACCTCAATCGTCGTCGCGGCATGATCAAAGCGCAAGAAGCCGGTCCGACGGGCGTTCGTGTTAAAGCCGATGCTCCGCTATCGGAGATGTTCGGCTACATCGGCGATTTGCGGACCATGACCTCGGGCCGCGGCCAGTTCTCTATGGAGTTCTCGCATTACGCGCCTTGCCCGCAGAACGTTGCGGACGCGGTCATCAAAGAGACCGAAGAGCGCAAGGCAGCGGCCTCTGGCAAGTAAGCTGACGATTGGCCGACCGGGCAGCTGTGCTCGGCCGGTCAACTAGCGCACGATGGGGCGCTGGCGCGCACCCCAAAAACCGGGCTCGGCGTACATTACCGCCGCGGGTTTCGATCAACTGCAACGCGAGCTCGACGCGTTGTGGGTGCGGCGCCGCGAGGTTGTCAAAGCGCTAGCCGCCGCTGCCGCTGAGGGCGATCGCTCTGAAAACGCCGAGTACATCTACCGTAAGAAAGAGCTTGGCGGACTCGACTATCGAATCCGTTACTTGCAAAAGCGCTTGCCTAATCTAACGATCGTTCGTAGCGACGCGCGTCGCTCGGGCATTTACTTCGGGGCCACCGTCACGGTGGAAGATGACGCGGGCGGGACAGCGCTCTACACGATCGTTGGGCCGGACGAAACCGATGCCGGTAAGGGCAGGATTAGCATCGATTCACCACTGGCACGTGCCCTGCTCGGCAAGAATATCGATGATGAGGTTGAGCGGCCCGACAAAAGGCTGCTAACGATCATTGCGATCGACTATGCTGCTCTCGATTGAGCCGGAGCCTGCCCCATGAACAACGCGTTGCACACACTGGAATCGGGCCGGTCGGTCAATCAGAAAAAACTGATTAGCCGCCTGCGGCGACTTACTGGCCAAGCGATCGACGATTTTTCGATGATCGACGATGGCGACCGGGTCATGGTGTGTTTATCGGGCGGCAAAGACTCG
This sequence comes from Pseudomonadota bacterium, assembly GCA_038749025.1. Classification (GTDB taxonomy): domain Bacteria; phylum Pseudomonadota; class Gammaproteobacteria; order Steroidobacterales; family Woeseiaceae; genus JBCAXA01. The sequence continues at coordinate 11,722 of JBCDIL010000038.1, forward strand.
TATGCCATGCTCGACCTTTTGTTGAGCCTGCAAGCGAGTGCGCCGATTTCGTTCGAGATAACAGCCGTCAATCTCGACCAAAAACAACCCGGTTTCCCGGCCGACGTGCTACCGAAGTACCTCGAAGAACTGGGTGTCGACTACGCCATCATTAACCAGGACACGTACTCGGTCGTCACCCGCGTAGTGCCGGAAGGCAAAACCTATTGTGGCCTGTGCTCGCGCCTTCGACGCGGCGCGTTGTACAGCCATGCACGAGCGCACGGCTTTACCAAGATCGCACTTGGCCATCACCGCGACGACCTGCTCGAAACACTGTTCCTGAACATGTTCCATGGCGGCCGAATCGCCGCGATGGCACCGAAATTGCGCTCCGACGATGGCGACTGCGTCGTTATCCGGCCACTCGCCTACGTACCGGAACGCGACCTCGAGCGCTACGCGGAGTTACGCACGTTCCCGATTATCCCGTGTACGCTCTGCGGCAGTCAGCAGAACTCGGAGCGGCGCGAGATCAAAGCGATGCTGCAGGAGTGGCATGAAAAACACCCGCAGCGCCTCGATTCGATGTTTCGCAGTTTGAAAAAAGTGGTCCCCACACACCTACTCGACACCGAGCTCGGCGACTTCGACTCGCTGTAATCCGCCATGATTCCGATTCGCGACGACAACCCGCAGATTTACACGCCGTACGTGACCTACGGTCTGATCGCGATGAATGCGATTGTCTGGGCAACACTGCAAGGTTTCGGTAGTGAAGCGGCGCTCGGCGAATCGATTTGTCGGCTTGGCCTGATTCCGGCCGACTTACTCGGCACACTCGACTCGATCGATCGGCAACAACCGATTCCATGCCGCATTGACGGCCAGTCGGACTGGATCACCGTGCTGTCGTCGATGTTCATGCACGGCAGCTGGATGCACATTCTGGGAAACATGTGGTTTCTTTGGATCTTCGGCAATAACGTAGAAGACGCGATGGGCTCCGTGCGTTTCGCCATTTTCTACATCCTCAGCGGCGTCGGCGCTGCTGCCGCCCAAATCGTAGCGGACCCCGCGTCACCGATCCCGATGGTCGGTGCCTCCGGGGCCATCGGTGGGGTTATGGGGGCGTACATCATTTTGTACCCGCGGGTGCACGTACACCTTTTTGTATTTCTCGGCTTTATCGTCACGACGTTCGCCGTACCGGCCGTCGCGATGCTCGGCTATTGGCTGTTGCTGCAGGTTGTTGGCGGCATTACGTCGCTCGGTGCGCAAGGCGGCGGCGTCGCGTTCTGGGCCCATCTCGGCGGGTTTATTGCCGGGGCTATCCTGGTGTTCGTCTTCAAAGACGAAGCGCGTCTAGCCCAGCATCCCTACCGCGGTTGGAAGCAGCAAAGACACGCCTCCGATCTGTGGCGCAAAGTGGACTCGCGTCGCGACCGACGCTGGCACTGAGTCGCGCCCGCCTACTGGCGTCGGTCGATTTCGGTCGTCACTCGCTCTACCAAGCTTTCGTGGTACTCGAGTAGATCGACAACGTAATCCGGAGCGAAACCGGCAACGTCACCGATGGATCGAACAATCGCTCGGACTTTCGGGTTTGCCATCGCGCGAACCGCAGCGGCATCATCTTTGTCAGCGTAGGAGATCCCGAGTTCTTCGAGCGCTCCTCGAAACCGTTGGATCTCCGGCGCGATCAACGCGTTGATGTAGAGCCGGTCTATGGCGGTCGAGTAGTAACGGCCAATATACGAGACCAGCTCGCGATCGCTAATCGCGAGCCCTGCGCCGGTCGTCTTTAGTTCGTCAAAGGCACTGCGTGATGGCTGCAGACGCGACGTAATTGCGAGCTCAAACAACGCTTCACCGGGACCTTTGTCCCAGCCAGTGACTGTGATGACAGGGTCGGCGGTTACCCCGATTAAGTAGTCGGCGGCCAATTCGCGCGCCTGCGCGTTCTCGACGAAATTCGTAAAGTCGTGGGCGTCCTCGGCCAGATCGACGGCGAGACTTTTTAGAATATGCAGCTCGCGTTTGGCGAATTCGCGATCGTCGCGCCATTCGTCGACGGCCAGAGCGATGAGGACACCCAGTACGATGACAACGAGCTCGAAGAGTAGAAAGCCAACGCGTTGGCGCGCCTGACTAGATCCCGTTGGCATCGGTTGTTAGCAGGCGTTAATCGGTGTGGCTAAAGTCAGCGTAACGTTAGATCGCCTCGTCACCGGCTTCACCGGTTCGAATCCGAATCACGCTGTCGAGCGTTGTAATGAAAATCTTACCGTCACCCACCTTGCCGGTGCGCGCGGCCTCAACCACGGCCTCGACGACCGTGTCGACCTGTGAATCGGCGACAGCGATCTCAAGCTTCGTTTTCGGCAGAAAATCAACGACGTACTCAGCGCCACGGTACAACTCGGTGTGACCACGCTGACGACCGAAGCCTTTCACTTCAGTAACGGTCATGCCTTGCACACCGACTTCGGCCAAGGCGTTACGCACATCGTCGAGTCGAAAAGGCTTGATGATGGCCGTAATCAGCTTCATAGCGTCGTGCTTCCTAACCGGGTACAACGCCGAGCGTAACAGATACGGGCCGGCGGTGTGATCGCCACCGCCGGCCCGAATCGATTAGAACGCGAACCGAACGCCGACTTCAGCGGTCCGTCCACGCCGCGGTGCGAAGTCTTTAATGAATGACGCATGATGACGCTGCTCGTCATCCGTCAAGTTCGTCCCGTTAAAGAACAGATCAAGTGCTCGACCATCGATGTCGAACGTGTACTGCGCAAACAAGCCGAGATCATCGAAACCGTCAGTCGGCAACTCAAAGTTCGCGATCTCGGTTTGATCGTCAACGCGGCGATAAAAGAGCTCCGCCGAGAACGGTCCTTGATCGTAGCCGAGCTTCAAGCCAAAGCTTGATGGCGGCAGACGCGGCACTTCGTCTTCGTTGTCGGCGATCAGATGGGCTTCAACCGTGTCGTACATCGCTGCAATTCGAAACGACTCGGTTATCGAGTAGCCAATCTCAAGCTCGAGGCCGTAAACCTCGGCATCGTCCTGGAAGAACTGGAAGATCGGTAGCCCGTCTTCTTCACCACCGGTCGGCGTTTCGTAGATAAAGCCCGAGAAATCGTTGTAGTACGCCGACGCCGACCAATCGAAGCGCTCACTGGCGTAATTGACGGTCGCCGATAGCGCGAATACACGCTCTTCGTCGAGGTTAGGATCGCCGATCTCGAACGCATTCGTTGCTAAATGCGGTCCGTTAGAGAAGAGCTCCTCGGCAACCGGCGCACGTGATGAAATGTCGGCAGTCAATGCGAACGACAGCTCGTCGTTAACGGCCGTCGACAAACCGGTCGAGACACTAAGCGCCGAGAAATCACGCGAAATTCCCGTCGACGAGTCATGATCGACCTGCTCAAGACGAACACCGAACTCAAACTCAGAGGCGGACAGAACATCACGCTCAGTGACAAAGAAGATCGCCTGGCTAGTGGTCTCAACAGGCTCAACAAAGGCCTCTTCACCGACCGCCGAAAAATCGCGATCGGAGATTTGCAGACCGATCACGCCGCGCCAAACGGCCTCGGAGCCGAAACTCAACTCGACTCGGCCCTCGTAGGCATCGTTCTCGAACAACGTAGCCACCTCACCATTCGGCTCAATCTCCATGTGCTCATAGTCATTGATGCCGAAGCGGAACGACAATGCATCGAAGCTGCCGAATGGATCCTGTACCGCCAATTCTAGATCGACGCGCTGCTGCTCGAGCTCGATCAGCGGATTGCCCTCTTCCTCTTCTTCCTCTTCACCTTCCTCGCCTTCCTCATGGGCGTGCCCGCCGGGCAGGCCGTAATCGGCGTCGTAGGTATTGATGCTGATACCGGCAACGACGCGGTCAGTGATGTACGAACCGCCGATGGCGAAGCCGCTAGCATCGAGCTGACTGCCCGGCAAAACGCCAAACGCTTCCTCTTCGCCTTCCTCTTCTTCGCCACCTTCCGCTTCTTCCAACGCACGCTGCTGCGCAGATTCTGCGAAACCGGGGATATCGTACGGATCGGCGCTGCGATCGAAGGCGTCAAAATGCCAAGCGAAATTGCCCGATCCACCGTCCAGCAACACCGCCGCCGTCGTTTGGTCACCGTTATCGTTTTGGCGAAGTTCTAAACGACCACCAATCGATTTTTCAGGAACCGCTTGCGGTATCCGGTTGGTGGCAATATTGACGACACCGCCGATCGAGCCGCTGCCATAAAGCAATGTCGACGGTCCCTTAAGAATCTCAATGCTCTCGGCAACGAACGCATCGGTGGTAATGGCATGGTCGGCACTCGTTACTGACACGTCCAAGGTATCGACCCGGTCCTGCATGACGCGGACCCGCGGACCTGATAGGCCACGAATAACCGGCCGACCGGCGTTAGGACCGAAGTCGCCGACGTGGATGCCGGGCAACCCGGCAATCGTTTGACCGATCGACGCGTCGATAACCCGTTTAAGCTCTTCGTCAGCGAGCGTGATGCTGGACTGCGCGATGCCGTCTTCTGCAAGCGGATGGGCGGTAACGACGACAACGTCCAATTTTTCGTCGCCATCGGTCGCCGACTGTGCGGACGCGGCAAACGGCGCGGCCAATAGCAAGACCGGCCAAAGTTTCGTTTTCATTGTAAAACTCTCTTAGTAGAACGGATGGGCCGCCAGCACACACGACGGCGAGCGGCAATTAGGTTCCCGCCGAACGACGGAAGAATTTAGTTGAGGCGCGCACTCGGTGGTCCGCGTGCGCTGACCGCGGCTGCAATGGGCACCGGTCCGGCGTTTAGCGGCACGAGCGGCTGAACCGACAAACTCGGTCGATGCGGTAGCACGGTGATCGTTGTGTCGCACGCTGGCTTGTCAACGACACCACCGGCCATGCACATCGAACAGTCCTCATGCTCGTTGGCATCGTCATGGACATGCACGACGGCAAGGATGCCAGCGACGACGAAAGCCGAACCGACAAACCTCACCCAACGTGGCCGTCGATATGCCCAAAAACGTAATAACATAACAGCAAGCGTACTCCTGCTTACAGCACCCCGCAACCGAGTTATTGGGCGTAATGTGGATTTTCTACAACGCCGCTGCCACCGGATTAAAAAGGCCGCCGAGACTTTGTTGCAAGAAAGTCACAGAAAATTCTGGCCGATATAGACACGTCGATAGCGCACCTTAGACGGTCCTCGCACAAACAGACGCTGAGCGGAACATCACAGGGTCGACCGAATTCACAGCCGCCGGTAAACCGATCGTGCTAAAGCTGCACTAACACCCGTACATGCCACGATTCGCCGTGAGGAACGCGCGTCATGACGACACCGCAGAGCGCTTTGCACCGATGCTGTCGACCGATGCTGGTGACACTGGCCGCAGCCGCACTGACCGCCTGCGGCGGCGGCGGCGAAAGCAGTGCGCCGCCGGTGACAACGCCACCACCGCCGACGCTAACCCGGCAAGCGATGGTCGATGCCTCGCGGCTAGCGGCACAAGCAACGTTCGGCCTTACCTACGAAGACATTGAGTCACTCGCCCGGCGAGGTCGCGAGGCGTGGCTGACGGCGCAATTCGCGTTACCGGCATCTCTACACCGACCGCTCATCGATGACTTTCTCGCCCGTCGCGCTGCTGGCGAGTTCGACGACTTTGAGGAAGACATCGAGTTTCTTATCTATTTTCGTCGACTGGCTTGGTGGCATACGACGATCACGGCGGACGACGTGTTGCGACAACGCGTCGCGTTCGCGCTGAGCCAAATTTTCGTCGTCTCCGACAACGTCGATACGCTACTTATCTACCCACACGCGCTGAGTGAGTACTACGACCTGCTGCAGCGCCATGCCTTCGGAAACTTTCGTGACCTACTGCGCGACGTCACACTCAGCCCCGCCATGGGCATCTACCTTAGCCATGTCAACAACCGTCGCTCGAACCCCGCTGCCAACACATTCCCCGATGAGAATTACGCGCGTGAAGTCATGCAATTATTCTCGATCGGTTTGTTCGAGCTGAACATCGACGGTAGCGTGCAAACCGACGCGGGTGGGCTACCGCTACCGGCTTACTCGAACGAAGATATCCGTGAGTTCGCCAAGATTTTCACCGGCTTGTCGTTTGGCGGGCCGAATGCATCGTTTGGGTCCATCGAGCCTTTCTTTACCGCACCGATGCGGATGTTTGATGCCGCTCACGAGCCCGGCGAAAAACGCTTGCTAAACGGTGCCATCGTGCCAGCCGGGCAAACCGGTGATGAAGACATTGAGGCCGCGATCGACAACTTGTTCAACCACCCGAATGTCGGTCCTTTTATTGGCAAGCAGCTCATTCAGCGCTTGGTGACATCGAACCCATCTCCGGCGTATGTGGAACGCGTTGCGCGTGCATTTAATGGCGAGGGTGGTACGCCACGTGGTGACATGCAGGCGGTCCTCAGAGCTGTGTTACTTGACGCTGAGGCCACCGCTGCCCCTGGTTCAATCAGCGACTTCGGCAAACTGCGTGAGCCGGTCGTTCGCTACACAGCCCTGTTAAGACATTTTAACGTTGAGAGTGATGATGGCTTTATTGCGAACCTAGGCTTCACGCTACAAAGCCTGACACGGCAACACCCGCTGTCTGCGCCGAGCGTTTTTAATTTTTACCTGCCAAGCCACTCACCGCCGGGCGACATCGCTGCAGCGGGCTTGGTCGCGCCAGAGTTTCAGATACTCAATTCCAACACCGTCGTTAATTTCGCCAACATTCTCGATTTTGTGCTGTTTACCGAATTCGTGACGGAAGCGCCGGAGCCGTTCGTTTCAGCCCGAATTAATCTCGACGACTACATCGCGATCGCTGATGACGTCGACGAACTGCTTGAGCGGCTCGATATCGTCATGACATACGGCACGCTGCAAGCGTCGACCCGTAACGCGATCCGCGCTGCGATCGAACCGGTTGACGACAACAACCTGCGCGTGCGCGCGGCCATTTATTTGATCGGCGTATCGTCGGACTACGCCGTACGACTGTAGGAATCCCGCCATGCTGAACAGACGACGCTTTCTTGGCCACTCCTGCGCACTCGGCGTTGCGGGCACTACGGTCGCAACAACGTTAGGGCAGTTGGCGCTTACCCGCGAGGCCACCGCCCAACAATCCGGCTACCGCGCTTTAGTGTGCATCTTGCTGGCAGGGGGTAACGACTCGTACAACATGCTGGTACCGACCGGCACCAGCCAACACGATGCATACTCGGCGATACGGTCCGATCTTGCGCTACCGCGCAACGAGTTGATCGGTCTGCCAGGCGCTGCGGCGAATGGCGAAACCTACGGTGTACACCCGGGCATGCCGGAGCTTGCCACACTGTTTACGAATGGCGAGGCAGCGATGATCGCCAACGTTGGAACCTTGCTTGAGGCCGTTGACGCGGCAGCGATTGAGGCCGGTACGGCGCGCGTTCCGGTCGGCCTTTTCTCGCACGCCGATCAAATCAACCAATGGCAGACCGCCGCACCGGCCGATCGCATCGCCGATGGTTGGGGCGGCCGCATTGCCGATCGCTTGCAAAGCGTCAACGCCGCCAACGGCATCTCGATGAACATCTCATTGTCGGGCACCAACGTGTTTCAAAGCGGACTCAACAGCACCGAATACAGTATTGGAGCAACGGGCAACGGCGTCGTCGGAATCAACGGCTACGGCGACACCGACGAGTTCGGTCAATTTCGTACCGAATCCATCGATGCCCTGCTCGCCATCGACCAAAGCAGCTTGCTAAGGCGCGAGTACCGGCAACGACTGCGAGCGTCAATCGATGCACAGAGTGTGTTTGCGGGTGCGTTAGCGCAGGCCACCGATCTCGCGACGACATTTACGACGAGCCCGTTCTCTCAGGCACTGCGTCAAATCGCTCGTGTGATCAGTGTTCGCGATGTCTTAGGCGCGACCCGACAAACCTTTTTCGTTACGGTCGGTGGCTGGGATCACCACGACGAAGTCATCAACAACCAGGCGATGATGTTACCAGCGATCAGTCAAGGCCTCGGCGAATTTCGTGATGCACTGGTCGAGCTGGGTGTCTTTACCGATGTTACGACGTTTACAACCTCCGACTTTGGTCGCACGCTCACGTCTAACGGCCGCGGCTCTGACCACGGCTGGGGCGGTCATCATATTGTGATGGGCGGCGCCGTAAACGGCGGGGAAATCTATGGTGACTACCCGCTGCTTGCCACGAACAGTCCGCTCGATGTCGGCCGCGGCATTTACATACCGACGACCGCTGTCGATGAGTATTTCGCCGAGTTGGCCCTTTGGTTCGGTGTCGGCACCAATGACATTGACTATGTTTTACCCAACCTACGTGCGTTTTACACACCCGGCACACCGCCGCCGCTCGGGTTCATGAGCAACCGCTAAGGCATAGTGAATTTCGATACGCTTGGGCGATATGGCACATGAAGATTCGACCGACAACGAGCTGGTACGAGCCTATCAAAGCGGTGATGCGCTGGCTTTCGACGTGCTGGTCCTACGCCATCAAGACCGTCTGTATCGCTTGGCCCGGGTTTGGCTCGTCGACGGCTCACGAGCCGCCGATGCCACCCAGGAAGTTTTCCTGCGAGCCTTTCGGGGATTGCCCCGGTTTCGTTTTAGGGCGCAACCCTTTACCTGGCTATACCGCACCCAACGACTGGTGTGTTTCGAGATGAACCGGCAACCGCGCGATGAACCACTACCCGAGAATTGGGCAACAAGCACCGGTGTTGACGATCGCCGCGCCGACGCCGAATTGGCACTTGACGAAGTTCGCGCGCTGGTCAGCACACTGCCGGAACGGCAACGGGATGTCGTCTTACTCAGAATTTTCGAGGACTGCTCGGTGCGGGAAACGGCCGAGCTGATGGGGTGTCGCGAAGGCACCGTGAAGGCATTGTTGAGCAAAGCCCGCCACAAGCTAGCTGATCAACTCGCCGTGGAACCGTGATGCCGGACATCGACACACTTCAACATCGCTACCGCAAGGCGAGTGCGCCCGATGATATTCACGCAGCGATCCAGCGCGAGCTCGCGGACGGCGCCACAGCGCGTGCACGGTGGCCATGGTTCGCTGTCGGCTTCAGCGCCGCGCTGGCTTTGGTCGTTATTGTGCCGCTACTGAAAAGCCCGCCACCCTCCGGTGTGCCGTCGATGCTCGAAGTGGCTCGGTCACTGCCAAACCGACCGATCGGATCGGTCCCAAGCATCAGCCGAGTTGGCATGCCGACCCAGCCACGATTGCCCACTCGACCATCGACACCACCAGAAAACGACAACGCCGCTCCGCTCACCCCCGCTGATAACAGCGGTACGACAGCGTTGCCGAGACCAAACACGAAGGAGAAAACCGCATGAATGTATTCGCTCGTACTGCCGCCGTCTTCGGATTAGCGTTCGTCGTTGCAGCACCAGCCGGCGCGCAGTCAGCCCGCGAGGTCGCGCAGATTCAAAGCTTTCTAGAACTTGTTGAGCACTACTACAACTTGATCGAGAGCACGTATCAGATCAGCGACAACCCGGAGATGGCGGCGATACTGCAGATGCAAAAGATTCAAGAGGCGTATGAGGACAGCGGTAATAAAGCCCTGGCGCAAGACGTCTTCCGCCGCGTCTTAGCCGAGTCGGCCAATCAAACGATCCGTAATGCGGCCTACCTCATGCTCGGCGACAGCTTGAAAGAAACCGGCCGCACTGAAGAGGCTGTTGAGGTCTACCAACGTGCGCTCGCAGAGAACGTCAAAGCGGCTGACTAATCCCGTTCTGCAACCGTTACAGGATGCTGCGCCCAAAGGCGCTTTGAATGAGCGTGACGGCGCGTTCGGCTGACACATTGGCCTGATCTAGGAACGGGTTAAGCTCAACCACTTCCATCGAGGTCATCAATCCGGTATCGGCACAGTTCTCAAGCAATTGGTGAGCTTCGCGGTAGCTGACACCGCCTGGCACTAAGGTTCCCGACCCCGGCATGACAGTCGGATCGCAGCCATCGACGTCAAAGCTCACATGGAAGCCCGCTGTCCCCGCGGTTACCGTCGCCAGCGCCGCGCGGCAAACTGCTGTCATGCCCTGCTCGTCAATGTCGCGCATCGTAAACGTATGAATACCGGACTCACGGATGATGCGCCGTTCACCGTCATCGATATCGCGAATGCCGATTAGCGCGACGTTTTCTGGTTTGATGGCCGGCGTGAAACCGGCGATACCCGCAAGATCGCTGTCGCCGCGCCCTAATAAGTGCGCTAGCGGCATACCATGAATGTTGCCCGTCGGCGATGTCGCCGGCAGGTTCATGTCGCCATGCGCGTCGAACCAAATGAGACCGAGGTCTTCGCCGCGACCCTGGAAATAGCGGGCCGCGCCGGCAACAGTACCCATCGCAATTGAGTGATCGCCACCAATCACGAGTGGAATGTGGCCGGCAACGAACGCCTGTTCGGTTGCGTCAGCGAGCGCCTGACAAACGGCCAGAATCTCACGCTTAAAACGTGCGTCGTGACTGGCTGGCTCACGGCTTTCCATCGTCGGGACATCGATGTCGAGCTCGCTCGCCAACTCGAAGCCGAGCTTTTGTAGCCCAGGCGCCAGGCCCGCAATCCGAACGGCGGATGGGCCAGCGTCGGTGCCGCGGCGCGATGCGCCCAAATCGAGCGGTACGCCAATCAGTTGGACAGGACGTCGTGCAGTCATTGTTCTTCCTTAAGCCGCTTTGCGTCCATACGCTTGGCCGTGATTGTCTAAGACCAACTCAAAGAGATCCTTAGGGTCCTCAAGCTCTGGCACCAGCGCGATGGTCTCGCCGATGTTGTGCTCACGATCCATGGCGTAGATGTAGCGCAACGCCGAAAAGTCCTCGAGGGCGAAACCAACCGAGTCGAAGACGGTGATCTGCTCAGCGCTGTCTCGCCCGGCGGTCTTACCGGCCAGCACTTCCCAGATCGGCGTCACCGGATGATCGTCCGCCAATTGCTGAATGTCGCCCTCGACACGGGTCTGCGGCTCGTACTCAACGAAAATCTTGCCCGCGTGCAAGACGTCGGCCGCCAGTTCGGTTTTGCCCGGGCAATCACCACCCAACGCGTTGACGTGCATACCGGGCTCAATCATATCGGCGGTAAGAATCGTCGCCCAAGTCTTATCGGCGGTGCAGGTCGTGACGATATCAGCGCCCCGCACGCACGCTTGCGGTGACGCGGCCGGTATCACCGTCAGTCCCGCTCTACCGGCAAGGTGCCGCTCAAGTTTTTGCATCGCCGCGGCATCGATGTCGTAGATACGCAGCTCCTCGATGCCGAGCAGATGATGGAACGCGAGCGCTTGGAATTCGCTCTGCGCGCCACAACCGATCATGGCCATGCTGCGCGAGTCCTCACGAGCGACAGCGCGCGCTGCCACCAGCGACATCGCCGCGGTGCGAAATGCGGTCGTCACGGTGAGCTCGGACAGTAACAGCGGGTACCCCGTTGCGACCTCCGCGTAAGCGCCGAACGCCATTACCGTCGACAAACCCTGCGCCGGGTTTTGCGGGTGACCGTTGACGTATTTGAAGCCGAAACGCTCGTCGTCGGCGACCGGCATCAGCTCGATGACACCAACGTCGCTGTGGTTGGCCGTCCGCGGACACTTTTCGAAGTCGTTCCAGCGGCGAAAGTCCTCGTTGATCGCGTCGGCGAGGCCGCCCAGAAACGGAACAACGCCGACGGTGTTAACCAGACGGGAAAGATTGGGAACGTCGATAAAACGGGTCATGTCAGCCTCCACTCGGTGCGCTACGCAATGTAGCGCACGACTCGGCTAACAGATAGCCACTTTGACTATGCAATGCGCTACTTTTTTGGCAAATTGCAAACAATGGATGATACTGATCGACAGCTGATCGAACTGCTGCGCGGTAACGCGCGACTCAGCCACGTGGAATTAGGCCGCCAGCTCGGGGTGTCGCGCGCCACGGTCCAGAACCGTATGCGGCGGCTCGAGACGGCGGGCGCCATCGTCGGCTACACCGTGCGAACGCGCAAAGACACGGCACCGGCGGCGGTCCGCGCCATGGTCAGCATCGCCACCGACGCGCATGCCGAAGCCGACGTCGTTCGCCGCCTGGAGGGGCTGCCGACGATCACGGCACTGCACCACACAACCGGTCATTGGGACCTCATCGCGGAAGCGGCCACCGAGACGCTGACCGAGTTTCATCGCCTCGTCGGCGAAATACGCACCCTGCCGGGCGTGGCCCGAACCGAAACCAACCTATTGCTCGACAGCCAGGTCTACACCGCCGGGCGACGCTAACCATTCAATAGGTGACCATATTGACACGTGACTATATCGTCACTTCAAGTGTCGCGGTGGATAACGTTTTCAAAGCACTGGCTGATAGCAGCCGACGCACGCTTCTCGATCGGCTGCGCGAGCAAGACGGTCAGTCGCTAACAGAACTTGAAAGTGCGCTCGGTATGACCCGGTTCGGTGTGATGAAACATCTGAAGGTGCTCGAGGCGGCTGGATTGGTGGTCAGCCGCAAAGTGGGCCGCTTCAAATACCACTACCTCAACGCGGCCCCACTCCAAGCGGTCATCGACCGCTGGATTGAGCCGCTCATACAAAAACCCCTGGCAAGGGCCGTGCTCGGCTTAAAAGCCGGTCTAGAAGGAACCGCGACAATGACTACAAAACCCGACTTCGTACTGCAAACCTATATTTGAACGACAACAGCGAAACTGTGGGACGCACTGACCAGTGCCGACATCACGCCGCAATACAACATCCAAAACGCGGCGTTTCACGGCAAGCTCGCGAAGGGTGAACGCTACGAGCAGCGCCGCCCTGATGGCTCGGTCATGCTGTCCGGCGAGATACTCGACGCCGTCCCAGGAAAACGGCTCGAAATGACGTTTGTGCCCGGTTGGACAGGCAACAACCCGCATACATCGAGGTGCGTTTACGAAATCGAAGCCAATGGCGACATCTGTAAGTTAACGATCTTGCACTACGACCTGCCCGCCGAAGCGACCGGCGTGCACGATGGCTGGTCAGCCATCGCGGCTAGCCTTAAGTCGTTACTGGAAACCGGTGAACCGCTGGCGTTCGCTGAAGCGGGGTAGTTGCGATGACGACCGAGTTACTCAGCTTACTGATCGTCGGTCTGTTGGGCGCGACGCTGTGGATTCCGTTTGTCATCGGCATCAACACGACCGAATTCGCTGGTAAAGCAACGAGCTTCGAACGACCGCCGTCGCCGGCTGCGATGCAGCCGTGGGTGCATCGCGCCTACCGAGCACACCTCAATCTGCTGGAGCAGTTGCTGCCATTTGCGATCGTCGTGTTGATCGCTCATGAACTCAACGTGGCGACGCCGGTGACGCAGATAGCCGCCATTAGCTTTGTGGCGCTGCGATTTGTCCACGCCATCGGCATGATCAGCGGCCTAGCCCGGATGCCGCTAAGGCCTCTTATTTTCACCGCCGGCTGGGTGGCCATTATCGCCATCGGCGTCGAAGTGATTCGCGTAGCCCAGTGATCGGCCGGAAAGTCGGCGTCGGGATGGCGCCGGCAGCGCGCATCGGTCACAATTCCCGGGAAACCCGCGTTGGAGCCCTGCCCGATGAATGCCTTGACCGACGAAGCCCTCGATGCCGCGAAGCAGAACTTTTCGTTTTTCGACCAAGACCAAAACGGCTTCATCGACTTCACTGAGTTTCACGATCTACTAAAAGTGATCGCCGGTGAGGTGAGTACGCAACAAGCCGCCGAAGGCTTCTCGATGGTGGACACCGACAGCGACGGTCAGGTGTCGCTCGAAG
>JBCDIL010000039.1:0-24932 GCA_038749025.1 Pseudomonadota bacterium
CGACGTGATCACCGGGCGCGAGCGACGGTCGGTATTCTGCCGGCACGTAGATACGCGCCTTCGGCTGCGGCCCCTGCAGCAAAACGGCGACTAACGCGCCTGCTTGCACTTGCTCGCCAATCTCAACGACGTACCGGTCCAGCCGACCATTACTGGGTGCACTGAGTGTGTGCCGATCAAGCTCGACGCGACGTTGCTCAAGACGGGCTGTTGCCGCATCCACGTCGGCTGCTGCTTGTGCCAAGGTTTCCAGCCGTGTCCCATTCGCCAGTTCTTCCAGACGGGCAGCGGCGGCAGCTTCGCTGGCGACGGCTTGATCGAACGACGCCTGCGCCGCGTCAAGATCGCCAACACTGTTGAGGCCGCGTTCGCGCAACCGACGTTGCCGCGCTAGCTCGGCGCGACGAAACGCGAGCTGCTCCGCGGCACCGGCATAGTCGGCGCGCGCCGCGGAGAGTTGCTCGGATCGGGTACCGTTCGTCAGTTCTTCGAGCCGTGCCCGACTTGCCGCTACATTCGCTTCCGCTTCAGCGACGCGAAACATCGCGAGCGTCGCATCCTGCGTCGCGACAACCGTTGCGGCAGTAATCGTTGCGCCGTCGTCTAACGGTCGGGAGAGCAATACCTCGGTCACTTGGGCGCGTAGTTCGACCCGTTCTGAGGCGAGTTGCCCGACGGCGGTTGGCGCGGACGACGGGTCGCTGCAGGCGGTGAGCGCTGCAATGACGGCAGCCAATACCCAGCGGGTGCTCATGCGTCGCTACGGCTGATGGCGAACGCGCCGAGCATCATGTCGACATGGGCGTTCAGAAACGCGCGCGTATCGAGCGGTTTGTGTGAATCGAACAGCAGCTTCCAGATCATGCCGATAACGACCGGGCCGATCAGTAGCAGTGGCTGCTGACTCAACGTCGCTGCCTTGATCTCACCGCTGTCTTCAGCGCGTTGGAACAAACCGGCTAGGGCGGCCGTTACCCGACTGATCACATTGTCGTGGTACCACCGGGTTAGATCGGGGTGCTTCGGACCTTCCGCCACAATCAGTCGCACCACATGCCGAGCGGGCGATTCGGGCAAAGCGGCTGCGAACTCAACGAACGGTCCGCGCAAAAAGCTAGCGAGGCTGCCTTCGTGGGCGGCGATCGCCGCTTCAAACGCGTCAATCCGCGGCACCACGACCGCCCGAACAACCGCCTTGAACAATTGTTCTTTGGTTTTGAAGTAGAGAAACACCAACCCCTTGCTGACACCGGCTCGCTTCGCCACCCGATCGAGCTTGGTGTCGGCATAGCCACGATCCGCGAATTCGGTGAACGCTGCAGCGACAATTTCGTCGGGCCGGTCTTCTTTGCGGCGTTGGTTTCTGGGCATGGCTGTTTACTGACTTTCAAGTCAGTAAAGTATTTCACCTTATTGACCTATGAGTCAATAACTGGGTACGGAACGGCACAGAGTGCAGATCGAAAAGGGCACTACTGATGTGGGAGCGGCGTCCCGCCGCGATTAGCGTCGGTTGGCATTGACGATGTTCTCATCGGGCTGGGACGGCCCTCCCACATCTTCGTTCGCCGCTGCCGTTGTTTTCCCCAATATGGCTTGTATTGATGTGGGAGCGGCGTCCCGCTGCGATTAGCATCGGTTGGCATTGACCATGTATTCATCGGGCCGAGACGGCCCTCCCACATCTTCGTTCGCCGCTGCCGTTGTTGTCCCTAATATGGCTTGTATTGATGTGGGAGCGGCGACTCGCCGCGATTAGCCGCGGATGGCATTGACGATGTTTTCATTGGGCCGAGACGGCCCTCCCACATCTTCGTTTGTCGTTGCGGGGAGTTTCGCGATCGGGGTTCTACAGGTGCGGAAGCGACATCTCGCGCCGCTTCAACCCATCACTCGTAGTCAGCGCGCAGGCGGCCTTTGCTGTCTTGGCGGAACGGCAACCAACCAATGGCGACGAAGTGGATCTCGATGTCGGTGCTCTTTGGCTTGATCACGATCTCGTCGAGCTCATCCAACTGCGCGTCGTAGACATCATCCAACGCATCCAAGTCGTCCTCGAACGCGGCTTCTAATGCACGGATCTCGTCACGAATGGCGGCGGCTCGTTCCTCGGCGCGGGCGACGTCGCTCGACTCTTTGCGCATCCCGCTTGCGCTCTTCATCGCCGTGCCGAATTTAGATGCCGAACTCGACGAGACGACCTTCCGACCCAATACCGCGCCCAGAATGGCAGTGCCGAACGACACCATCGTATCGAGCTTTTTCTTACTCGCTTGTTCGGATTCACGCTCGATGGCTTGCTCAGCGCGCTGCAACTTTCCTTTCGACGTCGCAAATTTTTTCTCGTAGCGCGCTTTTAGCTTGGCCGCTGCCAAATCGCGCTTTTCCGCAGCGACTTGCGCCAGCCGGGCTCGGAATTCGCCCTCGGTTTCATCCGCTGCCGATGTGAGTTTCTGCTCGCTACTGCGGTACAACGTGATGACTTGCTCGTTACGCAGCCAGCGCTTGTACGCCGTCGTCCATTTTTTGAAGTTCGACGCTTTACCGAACGCCTTCGGCAAATCCGAATACGTCGCCCCTTTCAAACCGCGCTTGTTGATGTCGTCCGTCGACAACTCAAGCACCGACGCGTCGTCCCAATCGACAGCAACGGCGCCATCGCCAGGTTCCACTAACGCAACGCACTCGCGATCCGTTTCTACTTTGTAGCGAGCGCTGGAGTACACGAGCTCCGCCGCGCCGAGTACACACGGCACGTACACCAAATCGTCAGCCTCATCGCCGGACACCGACGGCAAATAGAATTGCCCAATCCCGGTCGGGCCCTTTGGCGCCGCGGTAGCCACGTTGGCGGGTGCCGCTACCGGCTTCGCTTCGCTGGCGGCTGCTTGTTTTTGCTGCGCCCGCACGGCTTTACCCATCAACGTCGTAATCTGATCGCGCGTCATTGGACCCGCGAGGTACGACATGACCCAACGCGTGTTAAACACCACCGGGGCCGATTCATGCACATTGTGCAGCAGAAATCGCCGCTTACCGAGACCGGCTAGCGTGCGCTCCATCTCACCGCGGTTGAAGTCCGCACCCGCGGCAACGCCTTCAAGCCCCTCCATTACCCGCGCTTTGTCACGTTCGGTCTGTAGACGACCGATCATCCACGTGCCGGTGTTCGATAGCGCTTTGTAGTCAAGATCGACCGGGTTCTGGGTCGACAACACCAGCCCCAAGCCGTAGGCGCGGGCTTGCTTCAACAGCGTTAGGAACAGCTGCTTTGACGGCGGGTTCGAGATCGGCGGTAGGTAGCCGAACACCTCGTCCATATACAGCACGGCGCGCAGCGAGCTGGTTCCGGGTTGCGCCCGCATCCAAGCGATGACTGAACTCAGCAGCATGCAAACAAAGAACATGCGTTCGGCGTCGGAAAGGTGTGCAATCGACACGACCGATACCCGCGGTTGACCGGTTTCGGTATGCAATAAGCGCCCCGCGTCCAGCGGTTCGCCTTGCATCCACGCTTCGAAGCCCGGTGCGGCGAGCAGGTTGTTCAGTGCCATCGCCAGTTTGAACCGTTCTGCCGGCGGGTACAGCTGCTCGACCTCCATTACCCCGATCTTGGCCATCGGTGGCGTTTGAATCAGGCCGATGAGTCCGGGCAGGTCTAAAGACTCACCGTTCGACCAGCAATGGTCGAGGATATTAGCAATGAGGATGTGCTCGCGGCTCGTAACCGGGTCGGCGTCGATGCCGAGTAACACCAGCACGCTCGTGGCGGTGGCTTGGACTCGTTCACGGTACAGGTCACGGTCTTGCTGCAATGCGTCCGGCGGCGCTTCGAAGCGGCGTAACACCGAAATCGGTAAACCAGCGCTTGATCCCGGCGTGTAGATCGCCATATCCACTTTGTCGCGCAGGGCTTTTATGCGGCCCGGCTTTTGACCCCACTCGCCAAGGCCTTTTTTCCACAGCTCCGCTTGGCTCTTTGCGTAGTCGGCAACCGTCTTGCCACGATTCGCCGCTTCAGCCGGGTTTACCCACGGCTCAAACTTCGACGCAGCTAACGATGGGAACGTCAGCAACAAGTTCCCCATATCGCCTTTCGGATCGACGGCGATGACGGGTATGCCGTCGAGGGCCGCTTCCTCGATCATGCCGATACCGAGGCCGGTTTTACCGCTGCCGGTCATACCGATAATAACCGCATGCGTGGTCAGATCTTTTGAGTCGTAGAGAACGTCGGCGTCAGTAACGTCGCCAGACGCCTCGTCGACGGCGCGCCCTAAATAGAACGCGCCGAGTTTTTCATACCGAGCTGTGGTCATTCGTTAGGCTGTTTGTCGGTTGGCACTGGCTACGTTATACAGCCAGACAACGACGCCGGCGACCACCACGAGACCAATAACCGGTGCGAGTGAACCGATGCTCAGTGACTCAAGACCGAGTAGGCCGGCGACGGCATCGGCGACGACGTTGCCATTACCTGAGGCCGCGATCGGAATTGCCATCAAAATGCCGAGCAACGCTTCGCCGGTAATCAAGCCGGCTGCGAACAACATGCCGCCGCGGAGCCGATCTTCAACATCGTCCGCACCGCGTGCCTTGTGAACTTTGCCGGCTAACCACGCGACGACACCGCCAACGAAGATCGGTACCGACAGCTCAAGCGGCAGGTAGATACCGACTGCAACGGCCAGGACCGGCGTCCGGAACGATGCGTTCGCAGCTGCCAGGCGTGAGTCGATGAAAATAATCAGCGCGCCGATCAGCACACCGGCGCCAACCCAAGCCCACGGTAAACCGCCGCCGAAAACGCCTGACGATACCGACGCCATCAACGCGGCTTGCGGCGCGGCCAATGAATTGGGGTTCTCTGCCGTCGCAGGACCGATGCCGTACGCTTCGAGCAACAACATCAAGACGGGTGCAATCACGACCGCCGAGGAGGCAACACCGACACCTTGCATAATTTGCTGCTTGTAAGGCGTCGCCCCGAGTATGTAGCCGGCTTTGAGATCCTGCATGTTGTCGCCGGCGATCGCTGCCGCACAACAAACGACGCCGCCGATCATGATCGCAGCGGCTGGACCGTTGGCGGCATCGCCGCCCATCAACCCCAACAGAATCAGCGAGGCGAACAAGATGGTCGCGATTGTGACACCGGAAATCGGATTGTTCGACGAGCCGACCAAACCGGCCATGTAGCCAGCGACCGACGAGAACAAGAAGCCGGCGACGACCATGATCGCCGTCATGATCAGGCTAATGCCGAACTGGCCAACGATGCTCTGGTACAGGAAGAACATCGGAATAATGAACGCAGCGACACCGAGCAACACGATATTCATCGGCGTGTCTTGTTCGGTGTGGTCGATAACGGTAACCCCTTCGTCGGTATTCTTGTAGCGATCGAGGCCCGATTTGATGCCTGACACCAGCGACTTACGCATGGAGATCAGCGCCCAGATCCCGCCGATCAACATCGCACCGACACCGAGGTAGCGGACTTTGGCGTTCCAAATATTGAAAGCCAAAGTCTCCGCGTCAGTACCCGACTGGAATTGCGCCAGTAGCGTCGGGTCGTTATCGAGACCAAACGACGCATAGAGCGGAATCGCCAGGTACCAAGAAATACAGCCGCCGACAAAGACCAGCGTCGAGATGTTCAGCCCGACGATGTAACCCACGCCGATCAATGCGGGTGATAGGTTCGTGCCCACGTAGCCGATCGAGCTGTTGCCGACGTAAGTGGCATGGCTCGCTGACCCGGGCCAAACGCGCAGCCCCGATTCGAAGAACTTCACCAACGCACCGGTAATGGCCCCCAGCGCTAGGAAACGAATACCGGCCGATGGATTGTTGCCGACCTTAAGGACCTCGGCGGTCGCGGCGCCCTCCGGGAACATCAGTTTTTGTTCGACGATCAGTGAGCGGCGCAACGGAATCGTGAAAAGAACGCCGAGAAAACCGCCGAGCATGGCGATCATCGTGACGCGCCCGTAGTCGAACGAATCCCAGTAGCCGATCAGAATCAGCGCCGGCAGCGTAAAGATCACGCCGGCAGCCAACGACTCACCGGCCGATGCTGCGGTCTGCACGATGTTGTTCTCGAGAATATTCGAATCGCGGAACAGTTTAAGAATCGCCATCGAGATAACGGCGGCGGGAATCGATGCCGAGACGGTCAATCCGACGAACAGGCCCAAGTAGGCGTTTGCCCCGGCCAACACGATCGACAACAAAATACCGAGGACGACCGCTCTGATCGTCAGCTGGGCCGGAACCGCTTGCATGTGCTTCCCCTTCGTTTTGACGTTATGCCGGTTCGTCACCGGTCTTTTGTCGCGACGGAGCTGGGCAAACCGTCGCCGGTCGTGCCCTCCCCGCCCCGACCTTAGTACGGAAATGGGCCGGCGGCATCGACACGTCGCGCAGCCGCCGGCACGGTGGTGATCCCCCCCGGGATCAGCCGCTAACAATGGCGTTTTGGCGCCGCTCAGTCAAATTAAGCTGACATAAGACAGCCCGAAAAAAGGCTTACGTACCTTGGACTTCTTCCGATTTTTTCAGGCGGTCGCGCAACAGAATTTTGGCCATGATGATGCCGCACTCGTAGAGCAGGTACACCGGTACGGCGAGCAGAGTTTGGCTAATGACATCCGGTGGCGTGAGCAGCATGCCCATAACGAATGCCGACAAGAACACGTACGGGCGGGCCTTACCCAGTGCTTCCGGCGTACTAAAACCGGCCCAGACGATCAGAACGGTTGCTACCGGCACCTCGAAAGCCAGGCCGAACGCCAGGAACAGCATCAGCACGAAATCGAGGTAGTTCGAGATGTCGGTCATGACAGCTACGCCTTCCGGCGCAATTGCATTAAAGAACTGGAACATCAGCGGGAAGACGACGAAATAGGCAAACGCGATCCCGGCATAGAACAAGAGAATGCTGGACAACAGCAGCGGGATACCGAGCCGCTTTTCGCGCCGGTACAAGCCCGGCGTGATGAACGCCCAGGTTTGGTAAAGCACAATCGGCATCGCAATAAACAGCGCGACGAAAAATGCGGTTTTGAACGGGGTGAGCAACGGTGATGCAACTTGCGTTGCGATCATCGAGTTGCCTTCGGGAAGCGCCTCCGTTAACGGGGTCGACACCAGGGCAAAAATCTCGCTGGCGAACGGTACGAGGCAAATAAACACCCCGATAACGGCGCCGACGGCGTAGAGTAGCCGCGTTCTGAGCTCCATCAGGTGCTCAAGCAGCGTCTGCTCCGGGAGGGCCTCACGCTCTTCGTCGTCGTCCTCGTCGTCTTGGTAGGGTTCGCGCGGGTGGTACTCGTCGTCCGGGAACCCTTCGTCGTCGCGCTTGTCGCTCATGCGTCTTTGTCGGTCGGCGTGTCGGGTTTCTCGAGCGGTTCTTTGAACGGCTCAACCGCGGCATTCACGTCGTCGCTGATCTCTTTATTGATGTCAGCAAGATCGGAGACGAGCTTCTTGGCTTGGTCGCGCCGTTCAGAAAACGCTACTTCGTCTTCGAGTTGGTAGCGCAGCTGGCGGGTCATGCGTCGTGCTTGGCCGATCCAACTGCCGATTTTCGAGGCCACGCGCGGCAGTCGCTCGGGCCCCAAAACCAGAAGCCCGATAACAAAAATAATCAGAAGTTCGGCGAAACCGACGTCAAACATGGCAAGCGCCGGTTGGGCTTAGCTGCTCTTCGTCGTTTCTTCTGAGGGCGCTGCCTCGAAGTCGGCGTCGCTCCCTTCCGGGAGGTTACGCTGCTGCGGCTCTTCCTCGGCTTCTTTAACGGCCTTGCGGAAGCCTTTGACGGCGCCACCAAGATCGGAACCCATGTTGCGCAGCTTGCTTGTGCCGAAAATCGCGACAACGATCGCGAGAACAATCAGCAATTGCCAAATCGAAATGTTGCTCAGCATGTCTTTCTCTGCCTGCAGATCTGTAGGAGTCAGGGACGGCGGCCACTTACTCCACCGAGCCAACAATAATACGCCAATTACATTACGGAAAAATGTGAGGTTGTTGGGCTAAACAACGACTTGTTACGCCGTTAGCCAAAACGTTACCGGGCCGTCGTTGATCAGCGAAACCTGCATATTGGCCCCAAATCGGCCCCGTTCGACGCGGATTCGGGTTGCGGCCTCGTCTGCGCAGTGGTCGAACAGCTGCGTCGCGACGTCTGGCGGTGCGCCACGGCTAAAACTCGGCCGATTACCGCGCTTGGTGTCGGCGGCGAGCGTGAACTGCGGCACGAGCAACAGGGCGCCGCCAATTTCGCCGACCGACTTGTTCATCCGGCCAGTCTCGTCCTCAAAAACCCGGTACGCACAGAGCCGTTCGGCGAGCCGCTCGGCGTTGCTCGCAGCGTCCTCGGCCTCGACGCCAACCAGTACCATTAGGCCTTGATCGATTTGCCCGATTATTCCCCCGTCTACTTCAACGGATGCGCTTGTAACGCGTTGTAACAACCCAATCATGCCAAAATTCTCAAAAAAAGGAATATAAATCCCACTAAATACTAGAAAAGCTATCAGTGGGATTATGAAATCCGAAATATCAATTTTTCGGGCTACAAGTGGTGAAAAAGATAAATCGCCACCTTACGCGATAGCGGTTCCTTTTGGACGCCACCTGCCCTATAACGATGGCAGATCAGAAGTTTCGGGGGAACCGACGAATGAAACGGCGTGACTTTGTGGCGGGCCTCGGTGGCGGCGCTGCGTTGACCTCTCTGGCTGCCTGTGGCGGCGAAAGCAGCGCGGATTGCGCGACCACCGGCGGTGCGCCGCAAAAAACCTGGCGACTGAAGATGGTCACGACCTGGCCACCGAACTTCCCCGGCCTAGGTACCGGCGCACTGACACTCGCCAATTACATCAAAACGGCGTCGGGCGGCCGCGTCGACATCCAAGTGTTCGCAGCGGGTGAGTTGGTACCCGCGTTTGAAGTTTTCGATGCGGTATCCGCCGGCACGGCCGACCTCGGTCACGGCGGTGCCTACTACTGGCGCAACAAACTTGAGATCGCGCAATTGTTCGGCGCGGTCCCGTTCGGCCTGAACGCGTCGGAAATGAACGGTTGGCTGTACTACGGCGGCGGCATGGAGTTGTGGCGCGAAGCGTATGAGCCGTTCAACCTCGTGCCATTTGCTGTCGGTAACACCGGCGCACAAATGGGTGGGTGGTTCAATAAAGAGATCAACTCGATCGATGACCTTAAGAACCTAAAGATGCGTTTGCCCGGCCTCGGCGGCGAATTACTTCGTGCCGTTGGCGGTACCCCCGTCGCACTGCCTGGCGGCGAGATCTTTACGTCACTAAAAACCGGTGTCATCGACGCCACCGAGTGGGTTGGCCCCTACAACGATATTGCGTTCGGTCTGCATAAGGCGGCCAAGTACTACTACTACCCCGGCTGGCATGAGCCCGGTCCGACGCTCGAACTAACGGTCAACAAAGACTTGTGGGACGAGTTTCCCGACGACATTAAAGCGATCTTCGCGACAGCGAGTCAGGCGGCCAATCTCGACATGCACTCTGAGTACGCGTACCGCAACGCGGCAGCATTCAAGCAAATCGTTGATGACCCAAACGTCGAGCTGCGCGAATATCCACAAGACGTCATCGACACATTGCGCGTTGAAGCGGACACATTGCTCAATGAAATCGCAGCCAAAGACGAGTTCTCAACCAAGGTCTGGGACTCGTACCGCACCTACCGTGACGAAGCCCGCACGTTTTATCGGTTGACCGAGGAAGCCACCTACCACTCCCGCTTCGGGGCATAGCGACAGGCAGTCAACGTGGAAGCTCTCGTAGGACTCATCGCGGGACTACTCGCTGCACTGCTTGCGCCGGCGCTTGGCTTGGCAGCGGCCGCCGTCGCCATCGCGGTCGATATCGCCGTGGGCTTACTCAGCTTATTGGGTTATGCCGCGTCGAATCGCCGCGATCGGCCTTCAGCCGAACACGCGGCGAACGAACGTGCTGAGCCCGAACCGCTTGGTCGTACCAACACGCCGAATACGGCGCCTGTAGCGAAGGTATCTCGGCCCGTGCCCCGTTGGCTCAAGCGGACAGCGGGTGCGGTGACCGTTGTTGCCCTACTCGCTGTGGCTGCCGTTTGGGCGCTTAACCGCTTCTATTTCGAAGAGACGGTGCGCTACGCATTGTCGGCAGTCGAATCGCGAGCCGGCATAACCACGAAGTGCGACGCAATTAACGGTTCATTGTTAACTGGCGATCTCCATCTCAACGGTTGTCGCTTGCAGCGCGAGCGACATCCGTCGTCGACGTTCGCGCTCTCACTGGCGGAGGCATCCGTCGATGTCGATATGCTGTCACTGTTCGGGCGGGCGCACTTCGACAGCATTAATATTGCGGGCGTAAGCGGTTGGCTACAGCGCAGCGCCACTGATCCTGATACGTCTAAAGCGCCTCGCTCGAAACCGCGACGCGGGTTCACCGCTCGCGTTATCTCGATCAGAGATGTCGAGCTCGCCATGGTGGGCAGTAACAAGGACGGCAACCCATTTGATGTCGCCATGCGGATCGACAGTCTCGTCAGCGAACCGTTTCGCTCACGTATGGCGTTGTTCGATTTGCTGCTCCGCTCCAACGCGCGCGGCTCATTAGCTGGCGCGCCATTTGCAATCACGACCACCGAGCAAGGTATAGGTAGAACGACGCGCTGGCTCGCGACCGATGTTCCCGTTGCAGAGCTCGGCGCGATGACCGGCGGCGCGCTCGCGTGGTTCAGCGCAGGAACCGTTACCGTCGACGTCGATGATCAATGGCGGTACAAAGAGGAGGAGGGTGAGGTCACCCTGTGGGCGGGGCAAGACGTCGAAGTCGTGACGCCCGGACCGCTCGATATTTTCATGGACTGGAACCTCAAGTTCAGCGGTGTCGAAATCACGCCCCCGGTTGGTACCGGCATGCGGGCACGATTGACGAGCAAACCGCTCCGCGCGCTCGTTAATCGATTCGGCGGCGAGCTGCCGCTGAACTTTCGATTGGTGATGAACGAAAACCAATTCGAATTCCAGCAATCACTGGCGGCGACCGGGCTATGGACGGCCGTCTCGGAAGGCATTGGCTTGTGGCTCAAAACAAAAGGCGTAGAGCTCACGCCGCTATCGGAAGAGACGAAAGGCAAACTGAAACAAGGCGCCACGTCATTGCTAGACCGCTTGCGTAAACCCGACCAGGAACCTAGTTCCGACCAGGAGCAACCGTAGCAATCGTTATATGTGCACCGTAGATCGTGCGGCTAGCCGCCGACTAACCGCCACCGCCGTGGCCGGAATAAGGTAGCAACACCACACAGTCGTCTTTGAACGTTTGTACCTAACGCGCTCGCCGGACACGGTCCGCATTCTAAAGACGTAAGCATCCGAACCACTCCCCAACGCTGGGTTGGCGCTAGCGTGAAACGAAGACTCTGCCTGGAACCAACGCTTGTTAACGGGGTTCGCTGCCGAGCAACTACCAGTTCGCTGGCAGCCATGCCAGTTCGGCATCTTGCCACTAGGCTGTTTGTTTTCAGTCAGTGAGCGCAGACCGTGGTTCAAATGGACCAACAATCGGCCTTCAAAGCGGCGCGTGAGTCGCCCGCCGACTTTTGGCGTGCCGCAGCCGACAAGATCGATTGGCACAGGGCACCAGAGACGATCTTCGCTACCGATAACGCCTTGCAACCCGCATGGTTTGCGGGTGGCAAATTGAACACGTGTTTCAACGCCGTTGATCGTCATGTGGCCAATGGTCGCGGTGACGATGTCGCGCTCATCAGCGTAAGCGCTATGACCGCAACCGACGAACTGCTGACCTTCGCGCAATTGCAGGCACGCGTCGCGAAGGTCGCTGGTGCTCTTGCGGACATGGGAGTCGGTTACGGCGATCGCGTCGTTATTTACATGCCAATGGTAGCGGAGGCCGTCATTGCGATGCTGGCGTGCGCCCGGCTCGGTGCCGTGCATTCGGTTGTCTTCGGTGGATTTGCTGCGGCTGAACTCGCGAAGCGAATCGATGATGCAGCACCACGGTTAGTGTTGACGGCAACCTGTGGCCTGGAACCTGGCAGAACCGTCGACTATCTACCCCTTGTGGCAGACGCTTTGCAGCGTCAATCGAGCGATGACATCGATGTCATTGTACTGCAGCGGACCGGCTATGAGCGCACGTTGCCAGAGCGGTGGCGAAGCTGGTCAGAATGGCTCGCTAACGCGCCATTGGCACCTTGCGTGGCGGTCGATGCAACGGACCCTTTGTACATTTTGTACACGTCGGGTACGACCGGGACGCCCAAAGGCATCGTCCGCGACAACGGTGGACACGCGGTAGCGTTGCGATGGTCAATGGAACACGTATTCGGCGCTAAACCAGGTGATGTCTTCTGGGCCGCCTCTGATATTGGCTGGGTGGTCGGTCACTCTTACATCGTCTACGGGCCGCTACTCGCCGGTTGCACAACGATTGTCTTCGAAGGTAAGCCCGTTGGAACGCCGGACGCCGGCACATTTTGGCGACTCGTCGAGCGCTACGGTGTAACCACATTGTTTACGGCGCCGACCGCCATTCGCGCCATTCGGCGCGATGATCCCGATGGATGCGGTATCGCCGAGCATGATCTTGCGACGCTTCGTACGCTGTTTCTAGCGGGCGAACGCACGGACCCGAGCACTTACCACTGGATCCGCGCCCAGCTCGATCGGCCGGTCATTGACAATTGGTGGCAGACCGAACTTGGCTGGCCAGCGCTAACGACGTGTCAGGGCCTCAAGTCACCACCGGTGCGTCCGGGTAGCGCGGGTTTTCCCGTGCCCGGGTTCGATGTTTGTATCGTCGATGGCAATCACGGTTCATGCGCTTCCGGCCAGACTGGCGATGTTGTTATCCGCTTACCACTCCCCCCGGGTGCAACGTCTCAGCTGTGGGGTCACCCCGATGGTTTCGCCAGTGCTTACTGTGCAGACCATCCCGGCTTTTACACCACGGGGGATACGGGTGAGATCGCTGACGACGGCAGCATCTCGATCATGGGTCGCAACGATGACCTCATCAATGTGGCGGGTCATCGATTGTCCACCGGTGCGATGGAAGAGGTCGTCGCCGCCGTCGATGGAATCGCGGAGTGCGCTGTTATCGCGGTCCGCGACTCCCTTAAAGGTGAGGTTCCTGTGGCACTTGTTGTCGCCAGTAATGGCGGGGATAGGTCCTTGGCCGACATACCCGATGCCGTGGTCAGTGCCGTTCGCAGCGATGTCGGTCCTGTTGCAGCGCTCAAGCGAGTCGTCGTTGTTGAGCGCCTGCCAAAGACGCGATCCGGCAAAGTTCTGCGCAAAACGCTACGGGCACTGGCTAACGGTGATCCCATCGATATTCCTGCAACGATCGATGATCCGAGCGCCATTGCAGCGGTTGCCGCTGCGCTCAATTGATAACTACGAGGGGTTAATAACGATGCAACCCGACAAAACAACGCAACTGTGGATGCTCGAGACGATGCTCGTTAGCCGCGCTTACGAGGACGCCATTAAGGCCGCCTACATGGAAGGCAAAACACCACGGTTCAACATGGCAGATGGACCTATTCCTGGCGAGATGCATTTGTCCAGTGGCCAGGAGCCCTGTGCGGTCGGCGTCTGCGCGCATCTTTCGCCCGCCGATGCCGTGACTGCGACCCATCGCCCGCACCATATAGCGATCGCGAAAGGCGTCGATTTGAACGCCATGACAGCAGAGATTTTCGGGAAGGTATCAGGTCTCGCTGGCGGCCGTGGCGGACACATGCACTTGTTCGATCCGACCGTTAATTTTTGTTGCAGCGGTATCATCGCCGAGGGAATGGGCCCGGCACTGGGTGCCGCACTGGGTCGGCAGTTACGAAAAGAGGATGGCATCGCGGTCGCGTTCATCGGCGAAGGTGCTGCCAATCAGGGTGCCTTTCACGAAACGCTAAACCTTGCGGCCGTTTGGAACGTCGGTGTCGTGTTCGTCATCGAAGACAACGCGTGGGGTATTTCGGTCGCCAAATCCGCGTCGACGGCCGTTCCGAACAATGCGGAGCGCGCAGCGGCCTACGGTATACCTGGCTATCACGTTGCCGAGAACGACCCAGATGCCATTTATGCCACGGCCAGAGAGGCGATAGAACGCGCTCGATCTGGCGACGGGCCCTCGCTCATCGAAATTCAAACGCTGCGCCTAGAGGGGCATTTTCTTGGCGATGCCGAAGCGTATCGCCCAGAGGCTGAACGTGAGTCGAAAGACGAGCGTGACCCTATTCCGCGGTACATCACTCAGCTTCGCGGCGCCGGCCACCTGAGTGACGCCGAAGAAGCCGCCCTGCGAAATAGTGCTGCCGCTCGCGTTGACGCAGCGCTAGCCTTCGCTCGTTCGGCGCCGTTACCTCTGGCGGACGATGCCTTAACGGCTGTCTTTGCTTAGGAGAGTCTCAATGGAAACAGCGACACAAACCCCGACGACGGAGCGACTGACCATTGCCCGTGCGATGGCAACGGCACTGGCCGGTGAAATGCGACACGACCCCAATGTCCTCGTGATGGGCGAGGATATCGCGGCCCTTGGTGGCGTTTTCGGTAACACGCAGGGACTGCTTGAAGAATTCGGCCCCGAGCGGGTCCGTGACACACCCATTTCTGAAACAGCCTTCATCGGTGCCGCCGTCGGCTTGGCCAGTGTTGGTATGCGACCGGTTGTTGAGCTGATGTTTGTCGACTTTTTCGGCGTTTGCATGGATGCGATCTACAACCTCGCTGCCAAAAACAGCTATTTCTCTGGCGGCAAGATGCCGGTCCCGATGGTGTTGATGACATCGGTTGGCGGGGGTTACGGCGATGCCGGCCAACACTCGCAGTGTTTATACGGCACCTTCGCCCACCTGCCCGGCATGAAAGTGGTTGTGCCCTCCAATGCCTATGACGCAAAAGGCCTAATGGTTGCCGCGATTCGTGATCAAAACCCAGTTGTGTTCATGTACCACAAAGCGCTGCAGGGCATGGGCTGGCTAGGAACGGAGAAGGGTTCCGTTGTCGATGTTCCAAACGACAGCTATACCGTTGATATCGGCAGCGCAGCGGTCGTTCGAAAGGGTAACGATGTCACGCTAATCGGATTCGGTAACACGCTCCACACGGCGCTAAAGGCAGCCGACCGCCTCGCCCAAGAGGGTATTGATGCGGAAGTAATCGACCTTCGCAGCTTAGTCCCACTCGATCGCGACGCCATCGCTAATTCGGTGACGAGGACAGGCAACGTTGTCGTTGTCGATGACGATTACTTAAGCTACGGCGTCAGTGGCGAGGTGATTACTGTTGCGACCGAGCGCTGCTTCAAGTCACTGCAATCGGCGCCCGCTCGCGTCGCTTTCCCCGATGTGCCGATTCCGTTCTCGCCGGCGCTGGAGCGGCCGTGGCTACCGAGTCCCGAGCATGTGGTCACTGCGGTACGCCAACAGCTGGGTGCCGGTGAATGACGGACATTACGATTCCCGACGAGATGTGGGAGGACGGTCAGCAAGGCGTCCTCGGTACGTGGTACTACAAAAGCGGCGAGCGCGTTGAAGCCGGTCAAGTGATCGGTGAGGTGCTGACTGAAAAAGTCGCTCACGATATCGAAGCACCGAGCAGTGGCACGCTCACCCTCGTGGTCGCCGAAGAAGAGGCGCTCAGCCGTGGCCAGTTGATCGCCCGAATCGAGTGAACACTGCACCGACCAAAACGGTGCGTCTCACAGGTGTTCGGGCGCTTATCGCGCGGCGTATGCACAAGAGCCTCGCCGACAGCGCACAGCTGTCTTTTACAGCATCGTTTAACGCCGACCGATTGCTGATTGCCGCGAAGCAGCTGCGTGCGGATTGCGACGCTATCCGCGTCCAGGACGTCGTCTCGTTCTGCTACGCGCAACAACTAGCCACGGATACGCTGTTCAATGCGACGCTCGAAGATGGCATTTTGCAGGTTGCAGATACCGTTAACCTCGGGTTTGCGCTTGCACTACCAACGCACCTCGTTGTTCCTGTCATTCGTGCCGCCGCGACATTAAGCATGGCGGAGCTCGCCATGGAACGGCGCCGGTTAACCGACGCCGCACTAGGCGGCACACTAGCGCCCGCCGATATGCAAGGCGCTACCAGCACCGTAAGTAACCTTGGCCGTGGCCGGGTGGAGGCGTTCACGCCCATACTGAATGCACCCGAGGTGGCCCTGCTTGGTGTTGCCGCTATTCAGGCCCGACCATGGGTCGGTGCTACCAATACTCTCGTTGTTGCCCCGGTCGGGGCTCTGTCGTTGACCGTCGATCACCGAGTGATCGACGGGGCGCCAGCCAATGCGTTTCTTAGCGCGCTTTGCGAGCGTTTGGAACAGCTGTAGCGTCGCGCTCCTTCGCCCGCTGCGACAAGCTGTGCAAGTAGCTTCGCGGCGCCATTCGATAACGTTGTTTGAATGCTCTGGAGAAATGACTGGGGTGGTTGAAACCCCAGTCAAAAGCGATCTCGGTGATACTCCGGCCAGTGGCGAGCGATCGGGCGATTTCATCTTTACAGCGTTCGAGTCGCCGCTCGCGAATCCACTGCGAGACGCTAACGCCGCCATCCTCGAACAACAGATGCAGATACCGCGGTGTTATCCCGTTGCTTTCGGCAATCCGAGTCGGCGTCAGGTCGGGGTCCGACAAATGATCGACGATGTATTGCTGGATACGATGCAGCGTCATCGTCTTCAAAGACTGTTTCGGTAGCCGCGATTCCATGGTTAACACGGTCGCCAGTAAATCCATCGTCGGTTTCATGGCGGCGGTCAAATCCTCCGCGCTCATTGTCCACATCTCCGACTCGATGGAATTGAGGTATGACGTCAGCAGTGTCGATAAGCCGCGCCGGCTTGGAATTACCCGCCCGACATAATCGGCCGCGTTCGGAAAGATGCTGGTAAGCGCTGCATCAGGGAACATCAACGTTAGCTTCTCGAGATGACCCGGTACGTCGAAGGTCATCGACCGTTCGCTATCCCACAGCACCAAATCCCCAGCCTGTAACGTAATCTCGTTCTCGGCAATGGTTAGTGCTTCTTTGCCATGGCGCAGGTGCAACAAACTCAGTGCACGGCCCTCGGTCCGGGCGATTTCATTGAGCGTACGTCGGCCGCGGGTTGCGCTGCAGGCACAGCGAATCAATCGATAGCCGTCAAACTGACGCATTGCAATCGTGGCATCGAATCCGTCGGCCGGGCGATTGGTTAAGCGCCACGGCAAATGAGATTCGTCGAGCATCTGCTCCCACGCCTCGGCGCGATCGCGACGGCGAACATCGCCGCTGTTCCACTGCAGTCGAACACTGTCGTTGAGTGTCATGGTGTCCCCCCGGTTGATCACTCAAGACGATCAACATAGCACGAGCGGCCGAAAATCGAGTTCGCTAGGCGCTAAGTGGTTGTTCTCTCGTCGTAAAGTCGGCTGCTCTGCTTCGCCCACAGTCAATTCAGGCTGCCCTGGCTGCCAAGCTCGTCTGTGTTCGGCCCGGTAGCTTTGGCGTTGGGGAATAGCGAGGAGGGACAACATGGTTGCCCGCACAGTTAGCACCGGTACGGTGATAGCGCTGCTCTGTCTGACCGACGTCGCCGCACAGAGCAACGCCATCGACGAGATTATGGTAACGGCACAGCGCCGTGAAACCGACCTACAAAGTACGGCGGCAGCCGTGTCCGCCTGGACGGCAGACGACATGGCAATCCGCTCGATCGATGACATCGAAGATCTCGGGCTGTTATCGCCCAGCATGAACGTCGCTTTGTACCAAGGTGAAGCGCAGATCTACATTCGCGGTATTGGTTACTCCGGCATTATCGGTGGCTCCGACAGCTCGACCGCCCTGCATCAAGACGGCGTTTACCTGTCACGCTCCTCGGCGGCTGTTCCTGCGTTTTTCGATGTTGAGCGCCTTGAGGTCGTCCGTGGTCCGCAGGGAACGCTGTACGGGCGCAACGCGACCGGCGGCTCCGTTAACGTTATTACCCGCGGCGGCACAGAGAACTTTAGTGCTGAAACCGGGCTCACGGCCGGTAACTTCAGCCGTTTCCGTGCATTCGGCGCTGTGTCTGGCCCTTTGTCCGATCGCGTGCAATTCCGCCTCGCGGCACAGGCTGAGCGTCAAGACGGGTTCACACTGTTGAATCGACCGGTTGCTGATCCGCTAAGCGGCGCAACCGTGACAACCGACGTTGAAGACACCGACGAGTACATGGTGCGCGGTACGCTAGACGTACAGTTTTCTGAGACTGTCGCGCTCGAGCTAAAAGCCGACTACTACGAGGCAGACGACGCCAACTCGGTGTGGTTGTACGTCAATCCGGGAACCGGAACTAACGCGTTTTACCGGCAATACTTGATCGATCGTGGCGGCTTCGTTCCCGAGGTGCCGTTATCACGCCGGCAAGACTCCGATTTGCCGCATTTCAATAGGCCACGGATCTGGGGCTTAAGTGGCAAGCTGACATGGGATGTTGGTGACTACACAGTAACGTCGTTGACCGCTTTCAAACACACCAATCCGCTGAACCGTAACGATCTTGACTCGACGGGCGCGTTTGGGGTCGATCAGCTTCGCGAAGAGGACCACGACCAATTCAGCCAGGAGTTTCAGTTGAGCTCACCCACCGATGGGCGGTTCAGTTGGATCGTTGGGCTCTATTACTTCACCGAAGAGAACGACGTACGCAACGAGTACTTCTTGCCCTTCGTCGACGAGCAGTTCGGTTTACCGTCTGACGATGAGTGCTGTTTGCTGCAGTTGAATGGATTTTCCGAAACGACAGCGCTCGCGTTATTCGGCGAGGGTACATACACACTGACTGATCGACTCGACCTGGTTATTGGCGCTCGCTACAGCGACGAGACTCGCGATGGTAACAACGCGGTGAGATTGCAAAACTTCCCGACGCCGGATCTTGATAACGTCGCCGAGTTCGACGAGGCTAGTTTTGATGACTTCACGCCAAAGCTGGGCCTGAATTTCACCATCAGCGACACCGTGTTCGCCTACGGCAGTATCAGCCAGGGTTTCAAGAGTGGCGGGTTTAATGTCGGCAGCTATCAAAATACGCCGTACGAGCCGGAGGAGATTACCGCTTACGAGATCGGCATTCGGAGCGATCTTCTCGACAACCGATTACGCGTTAACTCGTCGATGTTTTTCTACGACTATCAGGATTATCAATTCCAGGACGTGGAAAATAACAACACGGTGATCCGTAACGCTGCTGAAGCCGAGATACTCGGCATCGAGCTCGAAACCCGAGCCGTGATTAGCGATGCCGTCAGCCTGGACTTTGCAGCGACATGGCTAGACGCTGAATTCGTCAACTTTACGGCCCTTGATCCAAAAGCACAGCAGCTCGGATTACAAGTGTTAGATGGCAATCAACTGCCGCGCGCACCCGAGTTGAAGTATAGCGTCGGCTTGCAATACGACATGGAGCTCGCCAACGGCAATCTTGCGTTCCGGGCCGACTACGCGTGGCAAGACGATGTTTTCTTCTCAGCGTTTAACGTTTCGCAGTTGTTCCAAGAGTCGTTCGGTTGGGGCAAGTTCCGGGTGTCGTACACACCGACTGACGGCGGTTGGCGGCTAGCCGCGTTCGTTGACAACATCAGTGACGAGAACGTTGTCTCCAACGCAACGTTTAATGGCGACATCATCGACTCTACCGTTACCGGCAATATGGCGCCGCCGCGTACGTATGGGATCGAGGCGTTGTTTCGGTTCGGTGACGAGTAGGAGGCGGGCATGATAGAGGGCGACATTCTGACCCGCGCCAACGAGCTGGCTTGGGTTGATATAGCCGACGGTATTCGCTTTCGGTTGCTGCGCACGAGCGCAGAGACCGGAACTTGGACGGTGATTTTTCAATGCGACGAGGGTTCAGCCTTCGCTCGTCATCGGCATTACGGTGCCGGCGAGTACTACGTGATCAGCGGCAAGATGCAATACCGTGCTGGTACTGCCGTGACGGGTGATTGGGGCTACGAACCGCTCGGTGCTGTGCACGATCACACCGTCTTTCTTGAGCCGACCGAGCTTCTGTTCACCAACCATGGACCGGTGGCGTACATCGACGACGACGATAACGTGACCGCTATACTGGACTACGCATTGCTTGAGCAATTGGTCAGCGAGCACGCCGGTCAAAACGGCTGAGGGAGCGGACGATGGGACGACTGCAAGGCAAACGCGCGTTAGTGACCGGCGCCGGTCAAGGCATCGGTGCTGCGATTGCCACACTATTGGCCAACGAAGGAGCAACGGTTTGGGTGACCGACCTTAATCCTGACGCCGCCGCCAACACGGCGACCGCGATTAGCGACGCCGGCGGAACGGCGCACACCGCCAAACTCGACGTCGCCAGTAGCGACGATTGGCAAGCCGTTGCCGAGTCATACGCGCAGACCAACGATGCCCTTGAGGTTCTGGTGCACAACGCTGGGATGGAGTGGGTGGTGCCGTACGAGGACATTACCCTCACCGACTGGCAGCGAGTGATGGCGGTGAACGTCGACAGTGTATTTATCGGGACACAGCGTTTTCTCGATCATCTAAAAGCGGCCGGCGCAAAAGATGAGCCCGGCGCGTCGATCGTCAATATCTCATCGATCGCGGGTCAAATCGGCTATTCCAACCAAGTGGCGTACAACACCAGTAAAGCGGCCGTCAGACACCTAACAAAATCGATGGCTATCGAATTTGCCGAACACGGCTACAACATACGCGTGAATTCGGTTCACCCGGGTTGCGTGGACACGCCAATGCTCCGTGAGGCGATGGCAGGTTGGGCAGAAGCGGGTGCATTTGGCACCACGGATACCGCCGAGGTGCGCAAACAAGTGGCGGCATTGCATCCACTCAATAAAATCGCGCGCCCAGAAGATATCGGCTATGGGGTTGTCTACCTCGCCTCTGATGAAGCACGCTTCGTCACCGGTTCAGAATTGACAATCGATGGAGGCTGGATTGCGCGTTAACGACGTCACCGTGATGCGGTGCGCCGCAAGCTAAGCAACAAAGCCCCACCGACGAACGCCCACACGACGGACACGGGAATCGTTGCCATCGGTTTCGCCGCGCCGCTGTGCAACGTGGTGTGGCTGACCAATGCCGCTAACAGTAACGTGCCTGATGCAATCTTGAGGTAGCGAGTCACGACCGACGTATTCGTCATTGTCGACGCGAGTACCGTGACCAACACCAGACCCACCCAAAACACCGCGACGAGGCCAGACCCCTCGAGCACGCCGATGACGGCAACAAAG
The DNA here is from genome assembly GCA_038749025.1 of Pseudomonadota bacterium. GTDB lineage: Bacteria > Pseudomonadota > Gammaproteobacteria > Steroidobacterales > Woeseiaceae > JBCAXA01. The sequence continues at coordinate 21,339 of JBCDIL010000039.1, forward strand.
AGCGTCAGCGTTAACAGCAACGGCGTACCCCAAACAACGCCTTCCCACGCGGCCTCCCAACGTGGTAGGGCATTGCTCTTAGCGCGCTGCCGAGCGAAATAGATTCGCAAACCGCTGGCGATAACCGTGCACAACGCCAATCCAAAGACAAGGTAGGCCAGTTTTACGGGCAGGCCGCCCCAATTGCCGAAATGAATGTTGTAGACCGAGCCGACGATCTGTTGCCCAAGCGTGCCGTCGGAGATGCCGGTATTGCCCTCAAAGTGCCCAGCCGCATCGAAGTTGTAGTAATCGCCAAAAATCAGCCGGTTGCCATGTTCGGCAACGATCGTTGTGTGCTGCCCGGCCGTGGCAGGGTCATGCAGAATGAAATACGTCGTTAACAGATCTGGGTAGTGCTCGTGCATGTAGGCGAGCGGCCCCGCTATATTGGCTAACCGCGCTTGGCCTTCAACCGGCGGTGCCTCACCGCCAAATATCGGACTGAATACGGCGTTGGTATCGCCCTCGAACGCGGCACTGGCGATCGCGAAGGCAAGAATACTGGCCAGACCTAAGATGGCGCCCGTCAGCGCGTTCGAGATATGAAACGGTGATGTCCAAACGCTTAAGCGATTGTGCAAGTCGAGCAGCGGAACACGGCCGGTACCGCGCCGGAACGTAAACGCATCACGAAAGATCCGTGGATGAGCCATAAAGCCCGACAACGACAGCGCCAACAGGAACGCACCTAAGGCCCCCACGACGGTCAGACCCAGAATCGTGGGCAGATGAAGGTAGTAGTGTAAGTCCAGCAGGAACTGCGTCCACGGGAAGTGTTCGCGACCTGCTACGGTGCCATCGGTATTGGCGAAGAACGCCTGTGTATCGGTGGTTATCACCGTACGCGGCAAGTCAGGCTGCGGAAAATTGATGTACAGATGCGTTGTCGGTGTTTGTTCGCTGATGAACACAGCTTCGGCGGCTGCCGCCGCCGCTGCCGGATCGATGCTCGTCATCTCCGGTGCGCCAGGTTGTTCCCACCGCTGAATTTCATGATTGAAGACCGACAACGTGCCGGTAACGGCGAGTATGTACAGCAATGCGCCAAGCGATAGTCCAATGACAGAGTGCGCATCGATCGATTTCGCAACACGTTCTGATGAGGCCTTTGGCCAAATGGAATTGCTCATGACGTAGCGTTAGTTCGTCGACAACAAAAGATAGGCGAGCGGTGCCAGGCCAACTGCCAAAATGGTCGCACTTTTTCGGCCTAGGTGTCGCACATAACCCGCGAGCACGGCTAAGGCTGCCCAAAGCAGTGGAAAGGCGAAAAACGCCACTGTCGTAACGGCCGTTTGTTCCAGACTGCTGCGACTCAGTACGACAAACAGGGCGGTTGCCGCCGACAGGGCGGCTAGTCCGGCTAATGGGCCGAGCAACATACCCACCCATATTCGTCGTAGCAGCGGAGTCCTGGCCGCTGATTGAGCTGACCGACGCTCGCGTGCACCGCGTTCCCGGCGCTCTTCTGCGACGGCGGCTTGCCGCCCAATGAACAGCAGCGCAATGATAACGGCGGCCGTTATACCGAGCGCAGCGCCTTTGTCGGCGCCGCTGGTATGTCCCCAGGTAACAACCGATGCGCCGAGCAGCGACCAACCGCCGATCAGTCGCCAGCCGTTGTTCGCCTTAATGCGCCAGGCCGCCTGCAGCAATGCGATGCCGCAGACGGCCATACCGAGCGCAGCGACGCGCAACAACGCTTCGTCGCTCATGCGATGGCGCTAGAAACTACGCGCCAACCGCGCAACGACCGTCCGGTTCTCACCGGGGAAGCAATCGCCACGGGCGAGACAGGTGCCGTAGTAGTCTTCATCGGTTACGTTGCGTGCGTTCAACGTGAAATTCCACGCATCCGTTTCGTAGCCAAGCATCAGATCGAACAGCAGCGTGGAGTCGGTAACGATCCGTACCGGGCCAACCGCTCCGACGCCGTTACTTTCGTTCTCGCCGAGGTAGCGAAGACCAAAACCCGCTTTGAAGTTGGTTAGCGGGCCGCTGTCGGGTTGGTACTGCGCCCAAATCGATGCTTGGTCTTCTGGAATCGATGCGAATGGCACGCCGTCCGGTGTCTCGGTATCGAGAACACTGAGGTTGGCTTCGAGTGTCCAATCGCCGATGGCCGTCAGCGCCTCGATCTCGAACCCGGTCACAGTACCGATTCCCTCTTGCTGGCTGTTCGGTTGGCCGATCAGTGCCGCCGGGTTCGGCAAATTGGACTCTTCGATGTCGAAGTAAGCGAATGTGACGTATGTGGATGTGCCAGCTGGCTGGTATTTAACACCCAGTTCCCACTGCTCGCCCTCGCGCGGTTGCAGCGGCGTGCCGGTAAATCCGTCTGTGCCCAATACCGGTTCGAACGACTCAGCGAAACTGACGTACGGCGATAAGCCGTTCTCGAACGCGTACAACGCACCGACGCTAAACGACACTTCATCGTCTTTCTGTGTGGCGGTTGCCGTCGATTGTTCGACTTCATCGAAACGAACACCGACGTTGAACTTCCATGCGCCGACCGAGATCTGGTCGTTCAAGTAGACGCCGAAGTCTTCGGTATCGGTGTCGCCAAGATCGAAGAAGTTCGCATCATCAAACAGCGGCGGCGGCACATTCCCGTAAACCGGCGAGTATACGTTCAAGGTACCCAGCGTCTGCGTCGCCGGATCATTGATGAAAATGATCCGGTTGCCGATCGTTACGTCTTGAAAAGCGATACCGCCGAACAACTCATGTTCCAAACCGCCCGTTTCGAACGTGTACCGACCACGTAAGTCGATGGCGGTTTGTTCCGAGAATGCATCGCTGCGATAGAACGTTCGGCCACCGTCGCCGTTCGCGTTGACGCGCGGATTGCCGTCACCAAGAAAGTCGATCCACGATTGGCGGTAGTCCGCTTCGCCATCCTTGTACCGAACGATCCCGTCGACCGAGAAGTTCTCGGTGAACTGGTGCGACGTCAGCAGACTCACCAGCGTTGAATCGGTGTCGTAGCGGTTGAAGCTAGGATCGCCGAGGTAGGTCTCGTTCGCTGAGCTCTGACCGTTGGCGTTCGCGCAAATGACGGCCGGTGTGACGGTCACATCGCCGCTGGCACAGGCCGTACCGGTTAACGGTAAGAACTGGTGCGCCGTGTCGCTGTCGCGATCCGCAAGCTCGACCATGGCCGTTACGCGGGTTCTACCGTTGTCGTATGTGATCGACGGCATCAAGATCGTGGCGTCGTCGGCGACGAAGTCGACTTGGGTCTCCGCCTCGCGGTAGATGCCAACCACTCGGAAGTAGACGTTATCGCCAATGGCTGTGTTGTAGTCAGCCGACAGCTGGTAGCGATCGAAGTTACCGACGTCGAACACGACCTCGCTTTCAGCGTCGGGGCGCGCAAGCTTTGATACCGCGTTGACGATACCGCCCGGCGTCCCTTTCCCGTACAACACCGACGCCGGCCCTTTCAGGATCTCGACCTGTTCCAACATGTACACGTCGGAGCGAGTGTTGTTATAGAAGCCAAACAACACCTGTTGGCCGTCACGAAACTCCGCTGCGTCGAACCCA
>JBCDIL010000040.1:0-24222 GCA_038749025.1 Pseudomonadota bacterium
CGCTAGGTGACCCCCCTACGGGTTTCTGTGTCTCAAATCACAATTCTCATCGCCTACGTGCTGGGCGGTCTGGCCCTCGGACGCGGCCGCCTAATCACAGGGTCTGAACACGCGCAGACGTTTGAGCGTCTCGGGCTCGCCATCGGGATAGCCGCGACCGCGTGGCACCTGTGGTTACTGTTGCCAACCATCGCTGGCGCGGCCCCCGTATCGCTGAGTTTAGCGGCCGTATTTTCGCTGCTGAGCCTCGAGATTGCGCTGATCGCGCTCATCATTTCGCTGACACCTCGCTACCGGGGTGTCGCGGCGATCTTGCTTGTCGTTTCCGGGTTGGTGGCATTCGGTACGCTGATCAGCGATAGCAGCGCCGACAAGGGCGCTCTGACGATGCCGCTTCGGGTTCATGCGATTTCATCGCTGTTGGCCTACAGCCTGCTAACGGTTGGAGCGATATTTGCGATTAGCGCCATGGCGCAAGACGGCCGATTACGCGCGGCTAAGACCGGCGGCTTGGTCGGTATGCTGCCATCGCTCACCGAGATGGAACGGTTAGTGTTTGCGGTTGGGGTCGCCGGTTTTATCGGATTGTCGGTCTCGATCGCGACGGGCATCGTTTTTGTTGAAAATCTGTTCGCCCAGCATCTCGTCCACAAGACGGTCTTGTCGGTCGTCGCGTTTGGCCTATTCGGGGTGCTATTGCTAGGAAGGGCTCTCGCCGGGTGGCGTGGACGACCTGCTCTATCGCTGTACCTAGGCGGTTTCGCCGCTTTAATTCTTGCGTACTTCGGCTCAAGGTTTGTTCTCGAAGTGATACTCAGCCGGCAATGGGGCTAAACCGCAGGCCCCGGCGGCGCGGCCGCGTCGAACGCGTTGTGTAGCGGCCCGAATGAACGACATCCCACTCAGCATCATGTTTGGCGCCGTGGCCATACTGCTGGCGATGTCCGCGTTTTTCTCGAGTTCCGAGACGGCGCTGATGAGCCTCAATCGTTACCGACTACGGCATCGTGCTAAGGACGGTCATCGTGGCTCGCAAATCACTGAGCAAATCCTGGCCCGCCCCGACCGACTGATCGGCTTGATCCTGCTTGGCAATAACCTAGTTAACTTCTCAGCCAGCACATTAACGGCATTTATTGCCATCCGAGTCGGTGGCGAGACCGCCCTGGCAACAGGACTTGGGACGATCATACTAACGCTGGTTGTCCTGATCTTCGCCGAAGTTGCGCCTAAGACAATGGCGGCGCTCTATCCCGAACGGATCGCGTTGCCAGCAGCGTACGTTTACTACCCGCTGCTGAAGGTTTGCATGCCAATCGTGCGCCTGATCAACTTAGCCGCGAATGGCGTTTTGCTCATTTTCGGCATTCGGCCGTCGGAAAGCACGGGCGACGCGTTATCGCGAGAAGAGCTGCGCACAGTAGTGACCGAAGCCGGCGCCATGTTGTCGGCCCGATACCGTCGCATGCTGGTTAGCATCCTCGACCTTGAGAAGGTCACCGTCGACGACGTGATGGTGTCGCGTAATTTGATCGTCGGCATCGATCTCACCGATGACATTAACGATATCGTCGAACAACTGGAAAGCAGCGACCACACACGCTTGCCGGTCTACCGCGATAATATCGACAACATCATTGGGATTTTACACCTGCGCCAAGTCGTCAATGCGCTGCGCAAGCAGCAACTGACCAAAGATTTGTTAGTGACACTGCTGACTGAACCGTATTTCGTTCCAGAAGGCACAGCGCTTAGCCGCCAACTGGTGCAGTTTCAGAAACAAAAACGCCGCGTCGGTATGGTCGTCGACGAATACGGCGACTTGCAGGGGATGGTGACTCTCGAAGATATCCTGGAGGAAATCGTCGGTGAGTTCACGACCGCGCCTGGCACCGATGACGATGAGGTCGTACGCGTTGGACCGCAAGCCTTTCAAACGAGTGGTGCAACCCATGTGCGAGAGCTCAACCGTCTCGCCGACTGGAACCTACCCACCGACGGCCCTAAGACACTCAATGGCCTTATTCTGGAAACGCTAGAGACCATTCCCGTATCTGGCACAACGCTGACGCTCGACGAGTATCGGTTCGAGATTATCGAGACCAGCGACAATCGCGTGCAACGCCTACGCGTCTATCGCGACTAAGCGATCGCACGTTCGATCGCTGCGGCGACCGACTCCACACCAATAACTTCAAGCTTGTCGATTTTTTCGCGCGGTTGATTAGCGATCGGCACCAACGCGGTTCGAAACCCTTGCTTGCTGGCCTCGCGCAGACGCTCCTCGCCGAAACGGACCGGCCGTACCTCGCCCGCCAAGCCGATTTCACCGAACGCCACCAGTCCGGATGACAATTGCCGGTCGCGGAAGCTCGAGACAATCGCGAGGACTGCCGCGAGATCGGCCGCCGGTTCCCCGACCCGCAGCCCGCCAACAACGTTGAGGAACACGTCTTGCCCAGACACGCTAAGACCGGCATGGCGTTGCAGCACGGCCAGCAATAGCGGCAGCCGGTTTTGGTCAAGGCCGTTGGCCAGGCGTCGCGGTTGTCCAGCGACCGCGTCCGTAACCAGCGCTTGCAACTCCACGAGCAGCGGCCGGCTACCTTCCCAACTCACCAGGACCGTGCTACCGGCCCGCTCGATGGATTGGCCGGACAAAAACATGGCAGATGGATTGCGTACCTCGCGAAAGCCTGTTGAGTCCATCGCGAAAAAACCGAGCTCATTACTGGCGCCAAAGCGATTTTTGACGGCACGAACAACCCGAAAGCGGCTGCTCGGATCGGATTCGAAATACAAAACGGTATCGACCATGTGCTCAACGACCCGCGGCCCCGCAATGACACCCTCCTTGGTAACGTGGCCGATCAGCAAGACACTGACCCCGGCTTGCTTGGCAAAGCGGACAAACGCGCCGACCGATTCACGCAGCTGAGTAACGGACCCGGCCGCTGATGTCACCTCATCGACCACCATCGTTTGGATGGAGTCGACGACAACGATGCGTGCCTGCTGGCGCGTGGCAGCGGCAATAATCGCAGCCACACTCGTGTCGGTCAGTAGCGGCAGTTCTCGATCGGCGAGTCCTAGCCGCTGCGCGCGTGCGGCGACTTGTTGAGCGCTTTCCTCACCGGTCACATAGATGAGGTCATGCTCCTGCGCGAGCGCAGCGCTGACCTGCAACAACAGCGTCGATTTGCCGATGCCCGGGTCGCCGCCGAGCAGAACGACCGACCCGGGAACGACACCACCGCCAAGGACCCGGTCAAATTCGGTAAAGCCGCTCGGTAACCGTGGCGCCTCGTCAGCGGTACTCGCATCCAGTCGAACCAAGTTCGCCAGGGCATCGGTACCGGCGTAGCCGGTGCCGCTCGAACGCTCCAACAGCGTGTTCCATGCACCACAGTCCGGGCATTGGCCCTGCCACTTTGGCGTTGTGGCGCCGCATTGACTGCATTGATAAACGGTTCGACTGCGCGCCACAAACCTTCCCGATCACGGCCCAGCGGGGGACGATGCGAGCACCGCACTGACCACCCTAATGGCTCGAAATGCTACACAGATCGCAGACCAAATTGTCATAAGAAAGGTAGATTCGCCGCGATTTGAATGAGATATCGTATTGCGGCACCTGATTTTTACGCGCCCGATTGTTGTCGGTTTGACTGTGGCCATTGCCGCGTTGGCAGTGTTACTCGCGCTCCGTCCGGATAGGGCTGGCGTGCTAGCGATTGCGGCCATCGCGCTGGCCGTGGCTATAGGCTTGGTTGTCACATGGCGGCAACCGCAACGAGAGACCCAGCGAACCGGTCACCGTGCGGCCGAGTTGCTCGCCGCTGGGCGCCATGATGCCGCCTTTAATGAATTTCGTTCGCTACCGAGCGACGGCGCGAGCGCCGCGATCGGTTTCGAGCTAGGCAACGCGTTCGAGACAGCTAAGCGACGAGATCTCGCCATTCGAACGTGGCGCCTGCTAGCCCAACGGGTCGATAAGCGGCTGCGGTTGGTCCAGGACAACGAATCAAATGCCGAAACGACACCCAGCCCATCAGGTCTCCCGCGGGTAATCGGGCGTTACGCCATCGAAGGCTTACTCGGACGCGGTGCGATGGGGGCCGTTTATCTGGCCGTTGACACCCGAATCAACCGCTCCGTTGCGCTGAAGGTCGTCAACATAGAGCGCGAATTTGACGCAACTGGGCTTGATGCCGCGCGTGCACGGTTCTTTCAAGAGGCCGAATCGGCCGGACGCCTGCACCATCCCGCCGTCGCGACCATTTTTGATGCCGGGGAAGTCGGTGCCCTCGCCTACATCGCGATGGAGTACGTTTGCGGCCGGCCCTTGTCGGACTACCGTTTGGGCGAGGCCGACCTGTCGCTGACGACCCTGATCGAAGTCGTCGCACAAGCCGCCGAGGCGCTTGCTTACGCGCACGAGCAACGGGTGATCCACCGCGACATTAAACCAACGAACTTGTTATACGACCCGGACACCGGCCAACTAAAGATCATGGACTTCGGTGTCGCCCAATTGGCTGACGCGGTGAGAACTCGCACCGGCATCATTCTCGGTACACCGGTGTACATGGCGCCCGAGCAACTTTTCGGCGAAAAATTAGGGCCTTTCTCGGACTTGTTTTCACTTGGTGTTACCCTATACGAATTGTTAACGGGGACCGTGCCTTTCCCGGCCACGAAGTTGTCGGACGTCGCGAAGGCAATCACTGAAGGTGAGCCTAGACCGGTGGCCGAGTGGCGCTCGGACGTACCGCCCTCAGTGCAGCAGGTTATCGACAAAGCAATCGCGCGATCGCCAGCCGAGCGCTACCAGAGTGGCTGGGAAATGGCTGACGCACTTCGCGCCAGTGCGCTGGATATTGACGCTGAAGTTGTCTCAAATAATACCGGTAACTCGTTGCCGTAGAACAGAAAAAAGCATTTAATCCCCCAATGAGTCTGCGCAAGAAGATACGGTTCGCGTCAATCACGCACCCAGGGATGGTGCGTGAGCATAACGAGGACTTTATTGGCTCGGACAACGATATCGGTCTAATGGTGTTGGCTGACGGCATGGGCGGCTACAACGCCGGCGAAGTCGCCAGCGAATTGGCGGTCGATATCGTCTCGCGCATGGTTCGCGAAGGCGTCTCTCGCGAGGCACGTAACGACATCGACACCGGTAGCGGCTTGATGCGCCAATCGATCGTGCTACGCGACGCCGTATCGCGATCGAACAAGATCATCTACCAAACCGCCCAATCGAAGACCGAATGCGAGGGAATGGGCACAACGCTGGTGGCACTGCTCTTTTTCGACGACCGAGTATCGATCGCTCACGTTGGAGACTCGCGTGCCTACCGACTCAGGAACGACAAATTCGAGCAGCTGACACTCGATCATTCGCTGCTGCAGGAGCTCGTCGATCGTGGCTTTTACTCCCAGGAGGAAGCTCAGCGCTCGACCAATCGCAATTATGTGACTCGCGCCCTTGGCGTAGAACCGGCTGTCGATGTAGAAATTCAGGAGGAGAGCGCGGAGAAGGGAGATATCTACCTGCTGTGCTCCGACGGCCTGCCGGACATGGTCGAAGATGAAGATATTCATTTAACTATCAGCACGTTTAGTGCTAGCCTTGATGTGGTCGGTCAGCAGTTGGTTCAGCTGTCGAATGACCATGGCGGGCGCGACAACATCTCGATAATGCTCGCTCAGATACTGAGCCCTTATCCGGCTAAGAAAGGGCTCGCCAAGATGATCAGTGGCATGTTCCGCTGAGCGGCGTAGGTGAAACAGGGAATCGCGTGGTTGCCACGGCAGCTACGCAGGCTTAAGGGGCACGTAAGAGACGCGCAATGGCACGCTTAATCCTAACGCTGGATGGCCAGGTATTGGCCGAGTACAACATGACGAAGGAGCGATACACGGTCGGCCGGCTGCCGGATAACGACGTGCGCATCGACAACCCGGCTGTCAGCGGTCACCACTCGTTGATCATCAACATCCTCAATGATTCATTTCTCGAAGATCTGAACAGCACCAACGGCACCTACGTCAACGGTAAGCTGATCAAGAAACATGCCCTACAGCACGGCGATACGATCACGATCGGGCGCCACCAGCTGCGGTTTGTCGACCAACAGGTCAGCGAAGCGGACCAGGACGAATTTGAGAAAACCATGGTCATCCCGCCGAGCCAGCAAAGTGTCTCGGACATGGACCAAGCCAATCAGGCGACCGATGATGCAGCTGCCGCTGCGACCAACACAACCGCGGGCCCGGCGAAAGCGAAGCTGCAGGTGTTGTCGGGGTCGTTTGCAGGGCGCGAATTGGAACTCACGAAAGCCTTGACGACGCTCGGTCGCCCGGGTGTGCAGGTGGCGGCGATTACTCGGCGCGCTGAAGGCTTCTTCATCGTCCATGTCGAGAGCGGCAAGGACGGCGACTACCCTGAGGTGAACGGCGAAGCAATTGGCGCTCAAGCGCGTAAGCTGCGCGACAACGATGTCGTGAAGCTGGCGGGCGTCAAAATGGGTTTCTTCCAGACCTAACGCCCCCGAACGGTCGACTAAAACGACGGCGGCGCGTCGTCGTAGACCGGTATCTCCGGGATGTAGTTGCGAAACCGAGTAAATTCCCCTTGGAAGGTCAGCTGGATATCGCCGGTTGGGCCATTGCGGTGCTTGCCGAGAATGATATCGGCAACGTTTTTCCGCGGCGTGTTGGGGTCATAGACCTGCTCGCGGTAGATAAAGACGATCAGGTCGGCGTCTTGCTCAATCGCGCCTGATTCGCGCAGATCCGACATCACCGGGCGTTTGTCTTGACGCGAGTCTACTGCCCGATTGAGCTGTGATAGCGCGATAACAGGTACATTAATTTCTTTCGCTAAAGCCTTGAGAGATCTCGAAATTGTTGAGATTTCTGTGGCCCGATTCTCGGCGTTACCACCGGGGACTTCCATCAGCTGGAGGTAGTCGACAACGATCAACCCGAGGTCGTGCTGGCGTTTTAAGCGCCGCGCGCGAGCCCGCAATTCGGTCGGTGTGAGCCCAGGTGTATCGTCGATAAAAACCGGTGCCTCGCCAAGCAATTGCACCGCGCTGTTGATGCGAGCCCAGTCTTGGTCGGCCAGCTTCCCGGTGCGCAGCTTCGGCAACGTTACCTGACCGAGCGATGACATCATCCGGAACATCAGCTGCTCGGCGCTCATTTCCATGCTGTAGATCGCCGTTGGCACCTTGCCAACGCCGAGCGCGGCATTTTCAGCGATGTTAACCGCGAATGTCGTCTTACCCATCGACGGCCGGCCAGCCACGATGATCAGGTCCGACGCCTGCAGACCGGTGGTCAGCGCGTCGAAATCCTTGAAGCCCGTGCTGATGCCAACGGGCTCTCCGCCACGTTTGTAACGCCGATCGATCTCGTCGACGACACCGGGCAGCAACTCCTGGATTGGCCGTAGCCCCGCACCGGCGGCCTGCCCTGTTTCGGCGATCTGGAAGATCGCCTGCTCGGCTTTCTCAACGAGCTCGGTCGCACCGTTGCCATCGGTGTTGAAGACGCTGCCCGCGATTTCATTGCCGACCGACACCAACGAGCGCAACAGCGACCGTTCACGAACGATTTTGGCGTACGCGCGCACGTTAGCTGCATTGGGCGTTTCGGACGATAGCGCCGACAGGTAGTCGAGACCGCCAACCTCGCTTAGCTGACCGAGGCTATCGAGGTGCTGCGACAGCGTGACCGCGTCGAGCTCGACGCGTTTATCGATCAACGTGGCACAAGCCGCGAAGATCTTCGCGTGATCCTGGCGGTAGAAGTCTTCCGCTGCCACGACGTCCGCAACGCGGTCCCACGCCGTGCCATCGAGCATCAAGCCGCCGAGCAGCGACTGCTCAGCCTCGAGCGAGTGCGGCGGCGTACGCAGCCGCGAGATCTCGCCGAGCTCTTCCGGAATCAAGCTCATGCGGCGCCGCCGAGGGCGCCACAGAGAGCATCGAGTGGTCGCTTACTCTTCAGCAACGATCGTGATTTTGACGTCAACGTCAACATCGCTGTGAAGGTGAAGCGAAATCTCGTGCTCGCCGGCGACCCGCAGCGGCCCGTCGGGCAGGCGAACTTCAGCACGACTGACTTCGACACCTTTCGCCGAGTAGGCTTCAGCAATATCGACCGTGCCAATCGAGCCGAACAACTTACCCTCGCCGCCGGTTTTGGCGGGAATGCTGAGTTCGGTAGCCGCGATACTCTCCGCGCGTTGCTGCGCGTCTTTCAATTCCGCTGCGGCTTTTGCCTCTAGCTCGGCACGCAGTGTTTCGAACTCTTTCAAGTTCGCTGGCGTGGCCAACTTCGCTTTGCCTTGCGGCAGCAAAAAGTTGCGTCCGTACCCAGGCTTGACGGTGACCAAGTCACCGATAGAACCAAGGTTCTCTACTTTTTCTAGCAATATGACTTCCATAACTCACCTGTAACAGTCGAGTAACGCCTGCCTTACGACGCGGACGCTAGCCGACGACGGACGCCAAACCAGGCGTCCAAGTAACCTACCACCGACAGCGCTGACAACGCTATCGCATTCAAAAACGGCAACACCAGCGCCACGTACACCGCCAGCAGCAGGCTGATGCCAGCCGGACGGCGTGCGGCAAACCAGTGCAGCAACGCCAAGCCTTGCACAAAAAAAGCGACCAACAATGTAATCGCGACTCCGCGTGCAACAGCGGACGGAACAAAAGCCAGCAGCAAGCACGACACGATCATTGCGCCAGCCATCAACTGACCGAGGTTCAGATCCCGGAACCGCCCTTCCTTAAACGAGCCACCCGGCATCAACGCCACCAGCGAATGTCCGAGGTACAGCGCGATCATCGCCGCAAGCCAAAAGCCCGACAGCACAATCTCGTGCAGCATGCCAATCATCAAATCGACGAACTGGTCAACCTCCGGGTTGGACTCGCTGGCCAGCAGCCGCTCGATGTTCTCGGCAAACCCAGTCCAGATTGATGGGCCTGGTACGCCAGCGCCATGCAGCACGATGACCATGACTAGCACTGCGAGTAGCGCGAGCTGGGCGGTTAACGTCGTAGACCCTGTTCCCTGCAAGACCCGGCCGATAAGGACACCGCAACCGAGAAAGCCAATGCTGAAGTAGACGGCGCCGCCCACGTCACCGCCGACAATCAGCGTCGATAACCATAGCGTGCTAACGGCGAGCACAGCCCGCAGAGCGGCCGGTAGTAAACCGTGTACCAGCGTCTGCTGAACCGCTATCGACGCCGCTACTGGTGCGGCAAGCGGGAACGTAACGACCATGCCCAGCACGGCATTGACGGGATGCGCCGCTAACCAGGCTGCAATTCGGCCGATCACGCTCGGCTTAGCGCCGTGCCTGTCCACCGGAACGGTCGGTCAGTGCCGGTCGGTGTACGGCAGCAGCGCGAGGTAACGAGCGCGCTTTACCGCCGTCGACAACTGCCGTTGGTAGTGCGCTTTGGTGCCCGTGATACGACTCGGTACGATCTTGCCGGTCTCCGTCACGTACGCTTTCAGCAACTGCAGATCTTTGTAATCGATCTCTTCGATGCCTTCGGCCGTAAAACGACAGTACTTCCGTCTACGAGAAAATCTAGCCATCGTCTACGCCTCCCTAGGCCGCATCTTCGGCTGACGCCGACTTGGTGTCTGACTCATCGGCAGCCGCTTCCGTTGACTCGGCCGGCGCTGCAGCGTCATCGGCGTCGGCAGCAGGCTCATCGTCGGAGTCTTGCGCGTTCCGCGCTTCAGCCTCAGCCTGCACACGCGCCTCGCGGCGACGCTGCGCTTCTTTTTCACGCGCTTTTTCGTCTTCAACCGCTTTCGCCATCGGCGATGCTTCGGTAATCGCTTTGTCGCGAGCGATGACGAGATGGCGCAGCACCGCATCATTGAACTTAAACGCGCCGGTCAGCTCGTTTAACGTTGCGGCATCACATTCGATATTGAACAGCACGTAATGGGCTTTGTGGGCCTTGGCGATCGGGTGTGCCAGCTGACGCCGACCCCAGTCTTCGTGCCGATGGATGGCGCCGCCGGCGCCGGTGATCATGTTCTGGTAGCGCTCGGCCATCGCGGGCACTTGCTCGCTTTGGTCCGGATGCACCAGAAACACCACTTCGTAGTGTCTCATTGTGAGCCCTTCTGGATTACAGTTTCCCGGCCAACCCGGTGAAACAAGGGGGTCCGCTTTGCGGAGCCGGGGGATGCTAACCGCTTGCGCCAGGGGACGCAAGCGAGCGCTGCCGGCGAGCCTCGAACAGTAGGACCCCGGTGGCCACTGAGACGTTGAGACTGTCGATAACCGGCTCGATCGGAATTGCCACGGTGCAGTCAGCGCGGCGTGCGATTTCGGGGCTAACCCCCTCGTGCTCAGCGCCAAGGACGATTACCAGCGGCCCTGTCATATCGCAGTCATACAAGGTTGTATCGGCGTCGCCATCGGCAGCGACAACGCGAACGTCGATGCGCGCCAATTTCTCGCAGCACTTCGCCAACGAAGCTACCCGGACGATCGGCACCACCTCGGCCCCGCCGCTGGCGACCTTGCGAGCCGCCGGGGTCAGCTCGGCACTGCCGGTTCGCGTCATAATAAGGGCATCGACGCCGTTGGCAGCGGCGCTGCGCAGGCAGGCACCGAGGTTATGCGGGTCGGTGACCTGATCGAGGGCCAACAGCAATACGTTGTCGCCTGCGAGCAGGCGCTGTTCAACGAGCGTCAGCAAGGCCGCCTCGTCGAGCGACCAACTGCCACCGAGTTCCAACACGACCCCTTGATGGCGCGTGTCCGGGACCAAGCGGTCGAGCTCGAAGATCCGGCGGGTCTCGATCGGTAAGCTCGCTGCCACAGCCATCTCTCGCAGCTCCGCGAGACGCGGATTCGACGAACGCTCATCGAGCAACACCCGCTTAACCCGCGCGGGCTGCCCTCGCAGAACCTGCTCGGCCGCGTTGATCCCGGCCAACCACGTTGCACCGCTCATCGGGTTTTCACTAACGCAAAGTCGATGTGCCGTTGCTCGAGATCAACGTGCTCGACGCGTACCGTCAACGTCTGTCCCAACGTGAAGCGCTGGCCTCGGCGAGCGCCAATCAGGCTCTGCTCCGCCGCGTCGTATTCGTAGTAATCGTTTTGCAGTGTCGCGACATGGATCAGACCCTCGACATTCAATTCGTCGAGCAACACGAACAACCCGAAGGGCGTTACCGTAGCGATGCGACCCTCGAAGGTCTGACCGACTTTCGACACCATGTACTGACACTTCAGGACCGCTTCGACCTCACGGGTCGCTTCTTCGGCGCGCCGCTCATGGGCCGAGCTTTGCTTACCGAGATTCGCCATGTCGTCTTGCGAGTATTGGTAGGCAGCCGGTTTACCGCCGGCTAAGCGGTATTTTATAGCTCGGTGCACCAATAAATCCGGGTAACGCCGGATCGGCGATGTGAAGTGGGCATAGCGCTTGAGCGCCAACCCAAAGTGACCACTGTTGTCGGGTGTGTATTCCGCATGCGCCATCGAGCGTAGTAGCGCGACAGCGATCGCATGGGCATCGGGACGTTGCCGAATATCGGCTAGCAGTCGTTTAAAGTCACGCGGCTGCACATCCTCGGCTAGTGGCACTTTGTACCCGAGGGTTAACATGTATTCGCGGAACTCGTCGAAGCGCGCAGCGCGAGGCCCGGCATGCACCCGGTACAGGGCAGCCACTTTGTGCTTGCCAACGTAGCGTGCCGCTTCGACGTTTGCCGCGATCATGCATTCTTCGATCAAACGGTGTGCATCGTTACGGCGCAACGGTCGAATACCGCGAACCTCGCCGTCGTCGGCAACATCAATCCGAAGTTGCGGAATATCAATTTCTAGCGCACCGCGCTTGTTGCGGGCTTTCGCCAACACCGCGTACAGCGCACCTAAATGGTCTAACGACACGGTAACGGCGGTATCGATTTTCGCCGGTTTCTTGCCGCCATCTAGGTAAGCGTGCACTTCCGAGTACGTCAGCCGACGCGCTGAACGAATGACAGCGTTGTAGAACTCGCTGCTTTTCACGCTTCCGCGATTGTCGATTTGCATGTCACAGACCAACGCGAGCCGGTCGACTTTGGGTTTGAGCGAGCACAAGCCATTCGACAACGCCTCGGGCAACATCGGTACGACCCGATCCGGGAAGTACACCGACGTTCCGCGGCGCTGTGCCTCGTTGTCGAGCGGCGCGCCCGGTTTGACGTAGTTCGCGACATCGGCAATCGCGACGATCAATCGATAACCGTCACCGCTCGGTTCGGCGTAGACGGCGTCGTCGAAATCACGCGCATCGGCGCCGTCAATGGTGACCAACGCCAGCTCGCGTAGATCAACACGGTCTTTCTTCGCCGCTGTTTTGACCGACGTGCCGAGCGTGTCCGCCTCGGCCTGGACGGCATTCGGCCAGCGGTGCGGGATATTGTGGGCGTGAATCGCCAGCTCACTAGCGATGCCGTGATCACCGGGCTCGCCGATGACACTGATAACCTCACCGGTCGCTTGTGTCGATGGCGTCGGGTAATCGATGATTTTGACAACGACAAACTGACCGGGCTTTGCACCACCCGTTTTGCGGGCCGGGATAAGGACTTGCTGCGTCTGGCTCGGGTTATCGGGAACGACGGTCGTGATACCGCGCTCGCGGATCAGCTTGCCGGCGATCTCGGTCGTGCGCCGCTCCAACACCTCGACGAGCTTACCGGCTGTTCGGTCACTACCTGGCCGCGACGTTAAGCGCACTGCTATCCGATCACCGTTAAACAGACTGCGCATTTCCCGACCCGATAAATACACATCGTCTTTGCCATCGTCACGCAGCAAAAATCCGAAGCCGTCGCGATGCGCGCTAACAGCGCCGGTGATCAGCGCGGTCTTCGCGACCAATAGGTATTCGCTACGGCGGTTCTTGATGACCTGACCGTCGCGCACCATCTGCTTGAGCTTCTTGCCGAGTGCTGCGAGATGCCGACCGGTCTTTAGGTCGAGCACGCGAGCGAGCTGTTCGAGCGTCATCGGCTCGCCGCGCTCGGCCAACAAGGCCAATAAGTCGCGACTACCCGGGATCGGGTGACGGTATTTCTCGTTGGCGGGTTTGGTCTTGCGGTGTTTGGATTTGTTCTTAGGCAATGGGTTCTCCTGCCACACAGCGCTCGTTTGGCAGAATTGACAGTGGGCGCCGCCGTTCAGTAGAGTTCGCGGCCTTCGTTCGAACCGCGATTCTACGCGGTTCCACCGGCCCAGGTGGCGGAATTGGTAGACGCGCTGGCTTCAGGTGCCAGTGATCGAAAGGTCGTGGAGGTTCAAGTCCTCTCCTGGGCACCAACACCGAGCCCTTCGGGCCCGGCGTTGTTGAGCGGAGAGACATCCTCCATCTTAAGTCCACCGTGAGTCGCAACTCGTCTAGCGAGCGGCACTTTAGCAACAGCCGTTTTTGTGACCGGATCGCGCCGCTCGGTTCAAGTCCTCTCCTGGGCACCAACCGTAGCCCCCCAGGCCGTGCGGTCGACAGCAGAGAGACCGTCATCTCGAGCGCATAGCGAACCGCAGCTCGTCGAGCGAAAGGACGGCGCATCACCCATACCGCTTTCGTCAACGTTGCGGGCGGGGTGGATCAGATCGGTCGAATAATTCCTTTGAATTTCTACAGAACATTCGGTAACTCATTAAGCATCGGACTAAAATGCCCAGGTGACCGGCCAGAGCTCGCATGAGAAGTAATGAAATTCGCGCATCGATTGTGCTTCGCTAGTGCCCTACTAACTTGTCTTGCTGCGACTTCGACTCGTTTGCACGCTCAAAGCGAATCGGATCGAGTCGCGGCACTGTGCATGTGGGCGTCAGTGGTCCGTTCCGATCACGCCGACGGTTCGATCCCAAGGTTCGAAGCGTCGCGGCCCGAACCATCCATTACCAATATCTACTGGTCGCTGAGCTTCCGCGGAATCGCAGTACCCGTGCCGATAGCCCTCAATGACTGGACCCTTCGTTTTGAAAGACTAGAACCGATTACGGACAGCCTATTTGCGTTGTCGAACGAATCGGACGATTTCGGTTTCATTTTCTCGAATGCCGGGACTAGTGATTGGCTGGCACCAGTACATACGGCAACGCGTAGGTTCAAGCTACCCGCGCCCAGCCTGACGCATATGGAAACGCTACGACTCGCCGTGAAGCTCGATCCTACGGATATCATTTGTGACGGCAACGATGTGCAAAAGACCGTCAACCAAGTTGCCGCCTTGTACATGAAACCGTGGTTTTTCGAGCGTGCCGACGTCGTCTACGGCACCGATGGTGGCTTGCTATCACAGGGGCCGGATGGCGATGACACTCGATGGATCTATATAGCCGAAACAGAAACGGACCCGGAACCAGTCCGGATTTTTTACTTGGCGTCTTCAAGTAGTCCCGCGGCTAGCACTGCGCTCGAACTCGGCAGCGACTTTGCATCGAGCGAAGACAATATTCCTGCCTGGCTACCATTGTACTTTGAAGCAATTAGCGACCTAACGCTGGAAGCATTCTTGAGGCTCAAGCGAGGCATGCAGGATTATGAGTTTGATGAAGTAACCTGGCAAAGTCTCGACGCGTTCATCGAGGACTTTGAGGACTAGTAGACAGCGGCCGCAAACGGCATTAGTAACAGCGGTAGCATCGGCCGAAACCCCGCCCACCTAAAGTCCGGCGCTCAATCGCCGATAAGCCAATCTCCAATCAACGACTCTGAATTCGGCTATGCTGCAATTGGCCTACATCAGCGAAGCCGCCGACGACTTCCATATCGCTGACCTACCGGCGTTGATGCAGACGGCCCGTAAGAACAATCGCAATACCGGGCTCACCGGTATGCTGTTGCACGAGCGCAAGATGTTTATGCAGATCCTCGAAGGTGACGCAGCGGCTATCGACGCACTGCTTGAGGAACTGCATGCCGACCCACGCCACAAGAACATCGAGATCGTGTATCGGAACGACGAGCTACGCGAACGCGAGTTCGGTCGTTGGACAATGGCGTGCAAGATTCTCGGGGAGAAGTTTCGCGAGGACTTTTTCGAACTCGATGAGCGGGTCAAGCGTGTCCTGCGTAACGTGACGCAGGTATCCGGCGATCAGGCTCGCCAGCTGTTGCTGGAGTTCCGCGACATCGAGCGAACCTACATCGATATCTAGCCGTCATTGCAAGCTCATTACGGGCTGCTCAGCTTCGTCGCGACATCGCTTGCGAGTCGCGAATAGTCGCTAGATACTCGCGCCATGGTGGAACAGCAACACATTGAGCTCGGTTGGCGCGAGTGGGTAGCACTGCCGGAACTTGGCCTCGACGCAATCAAAGCGAAAGTCGATACCGGCGCTCGCACGTCGACCCTGCACGCCTTCGAAGTGGCCGAGTACAAGAAAGGCGGAGCGTCGCACGTCCGTTTTCAGGTACACCCCAATCAAAAGGACAATGACACCGTCGTTGTTTGTCACGCACCCGTTGTCGACCGTCGTCGAGTCTCCGACTCCGGCGGCCACCGTGAATGGCGCTGGGTAATCGTGACCGACTTGCTGATCGGTGCACACGAATGGTCGATCGAAATGACGCTGACCGCACGCGACAACATGTTGTTTCGGATGCTCCTTGGGCGCACGGCGATGCGCGGTAGAGCGATCGTCGACCCGGCGCGCTCGTACCTTGTCGGCACAGCGAATTCTGTCGGGCGATGAACGCGGCGCCTAAGAACCGTGCCCTCACGATCGGCGATACCACGATACAGCCCGGTGAAAGCAGTACGATTCATCTACCGGTGGCAGACTTGTACACAGCGACAGCGCTCGCTATGCCCATACAAGTGGTCTGCGGCAAACGGGCCGGGCCAACGCTGTTCGTCTCGGCCGCCGTTCACGGCGATGAGCTTAACGGCGTTGAAATAATCCGTCGTTTGCTCGCCCGCAAAACCACGCAGTCGATACGCGGCACGCTGATCGCTGTTCCGATTGTCAATGTGCATGGGTTCCTCGATCAATCTCGCTATTTACCGGATCGACGCGACCTGAATCGCTCGTTCCCGGGCAGCCCCAAAGGGTCGATCGCGGCGCGGCTGGCGCATACGTTCATGCAAGAGGTCGTCACGAAGGCCGATGTCGGCATCGACTTGCATACCGGCGCGATTCATCGATCCAACTTGCCGCAAATTCGCGCCAACCTCGGCGACAGCCGAACGGCAGAGCTCGCACAGGCGTTTGGTGCGCCGGTTATCATCGACGCTAATGTCCGCGATGGCTCGCTGCGTGAGAGCGCCGCCGATCAGGGCTTGCCGTTTCTCATCTATGAAGCCGGCGAGGCATTGCGGTTCGACGAGCTGTCAATCACGGCCGGTGTCCGCGGAATCGTGAACGTGATGCGGGCAATCGACATGCTGGCGCCGAGTCGATCGACCCGGCGTCTGAAGCCCGTACTCGCGACCGACACACGCTGGGTACGCGCACCGGAGAGCGGCATCATCAGTCGCAAGGTGCCGCTCGGGGCACGAGTCCGCCGTGGCCAACGTCTCGCGACGGTGGGGGATCCGCTCGGCAACGAAGCCCACGATATCGTGGCGCCGGTTAACGCGATCGTTATAGGCCGAAGCAATTTGCCGCTCGCGCACGAAGGCGATGCACTCTTTAATCTCGCCGAATTCGATAGCGTGACCCGCGCGGAAGACAAGGTGGAACAATTTACATCGGCACTCGAACTCGAGCCGTTGCCAAGCGGCAACTCACCACGGAAAACGTAAACCCATGAAGATCGTCGTTTTGTCCACAAACAAGAAACTGTACTCGACCAACCGCTTGGTCGAGGCCGGCACCGAGCGCGGTCATGAAGTACAGGTTATCGATCATCGGCGCTGCTACATGAATATCGTTAGCCATAGCCCGAGCGTGCACTTTAAGGGTGAACCGATCACGGGGACCGACGCGGTCATCCCACGCATCGGTGCCTCGGTATCGTTTTATGGCACGGCCGTGGTTCGCCAATTCGAGATGATGGGGGTGTATTCGCTGAACGAATCCGTCGCCATTTCGCGCTCTCGCGACAAGTTGCGGGCATTACAGATCCTGGCGCGGCGCGGTATCGGACTGCCGGTTACCGGCTTCGCCAATTCGCCGGACGATACTGAGGACCTTCTGAAAGCGGTCGGCGGCGCACCGGTCGTTATTAAGCTGCTTGAGGGCACGCAAGGCGTCGGCGTCGTGTTAGCGGAAACGCGTAAAGCGGCTTCTTCGGTAATCGAAGCCTTTCGCGGTCTGAAAGCGGACTTCATGGTGCAGGAGTTTATTGCCGAAGCGGGCGGCGCCGATATTCGCTGCTTCGTCATTGGCGACAAGGTGGTGGCCGCCATGAAGCGGCAAGGCAAAGACGGTGAGTTTCGCTCCAACTTGCACCGCGGCGGTACCGCATCGCTGATCAAGATTACGCCCGAGGAACGCTCGACGGCCGTTCGGTCGGCCAAACTGATGGGCCTGAACGTTGCTGGCGTCGACCTGCTGCGCTCACGCCACGGCCCGGTCGTCATGGAAGTGAACTCGAGCCCGGGCCTCGAGGGCATTGAAGCGGCTACGAACAAAGATGTCGCTGGAATGATTATCGAATTCATCGAAAAGCACGCGCGTCACGGCAAGACCCGGACGCGCGGGCGCGGCTAAGCCCGCCGAGCCCCCTGCCCTGTATTACACTAAGGCTTTCGACACGACTGCTTGCTGCTACGGCGGCACGCCATCATGGATCAAGAAAGTGTAATCGCGTCACTACCGACGCACTTACGCCCGTTCGCGGCCGTCCAGCATTACGAGCGTTACACGCCCCGTGACCACGCCGTTTGGGGGTTCCTGCTGCACCAGCTATCCGCCCAACTGAACGACACCGCGCATGCCGTTTACGTGCAAGGCCTGGTCGCCACCGGCCTATCGCTCGAGAAAATTCCGCGAATTGAGGACATCAACGAGCACCTCGCCGCGCTCGGCTGGCGCGCCGTTGTCGTCTCAGGCTTTGTACCGCCAGCGATATTCATGGAGTTCCAGGCGCACCGCGTTATGCCGATCGCCGTCGATATGCGGACCATCGATCACATGCTATACACGCCGGCGCCCGATATCGTCCATGAGTCGGCCGGCCACTTGCCGTTCGTCGTCGATGTCGACTACGCCGAATTTCTGCAACGATTCGGCGAACTCGGTATGCACGCCATCGCTAATCGTGCCGATCTCGATGTGTACGAAGCGGTACGGCATTTGTCGATTGTTAAGGAGTCGCCCGGCGCAACGGGTGCCGATATCGCTGCGGCGGAAGAGCGCTTGGCCGCCGCCACCGCCGCCGACACGAACCCATCGGAGGCGGCGCTGCTCGCACGGCTGCATTGGTGGACTGTCGAGTATGGCCTCGTCGGTACAACGGACGATTACCGTATTTTTGGTGCGGGCCTGTTGTCGTCGTTAGGCGAGTCGGTCAATTGCCTCAATGACGGTACAGTCAAGAAAGTCCCGCTGACCGTCGACGCGATCGATACCGCTTACGACATTACGACCGAACAGCCTCAGCTATTCGTTACGGCAAACTGTCGGCATCTCACGCAAGTGCTCGATGAGTTCGGTAAACGGATGGCCGTCACCGAAGGGGGCCGCTCCGGTTTGGAGCGTGCCCGTGAGGCAGCCACCGTCGTCACGGCCATCGTCAACTCCGGCGCCATGGTGAGCGGCGTTATCTGCGAGGTTATCTGCAATTCGGTCGGCAGCGTCGATTACTTGCGGACGACCGGTCCGAGTCAATTGGCCTACGCCAACGAGGAGCTACCGAATCACGGTATCGACTACCATGCCGATGGCTTCGGTAGCCCGATCGGTCGACTGAAGGCGATGGAACGCTGCCTCTCTTCGTACACGATCGACGAGCTGAAGCGCCACGGTATTGCCACCGGGCAACGCGTACACCTCGACTTCTTGTCGGGTATTACGGTCATCGGGCAACTCGAGCAAATTCTCCGTCGCGAACAAAAGAACATCGTCATGAGCTTTACCGATTGCACCGTGACGGCACTCGATGGAAGACGTCTGTTCGAACCGGCGTGGGGTGTGTTCGACATGCTGGTCGGCGCGGAGATCGTCAGCGTTTGCGGCGGCTCCGCCGATCCGGTGCGTTTCCCGCTCTACGCCGAACCGTCGAAGGAACATGCGGGTGGTGACGAGACCTCGCCGGAATTGGACGCACTGTTCGAGCACTACGCGGCTGTTCGGCATTGCCGCGAACAAGGCGGTACGAACGCTGATGAGCTTGCCGATACCGCGCTGTCCCGGTACGCCGATGAATGGCTGTTGCTGTTCGAAGCGGCAGAGGTCAGTGACGCGCACCGGCAATCGCTAATCGAGCGCCTACAGCAGCTGGCGGCCATGTCCGACGAGCAACGGCGCCGCCTCATCGACTACGGACTGGGACGACTGGCCGCATAAAAAAACGCTGCCCAGCCTGACGGCCGGACAGCGCTTAGTGACGTTGGCGAGGCGCTACTAAGTGCGTGACGCGTCGAAGATACTGCCGACAGCCGTTCCCAGTGTGGCATCGAAGTCCGCGTCGTTTTGTTTATCGTTGAGCCCTTCTGATAACGCACGCGAGAAACTCGCGATCATGCCGTGGTTACGCGCCAGACGCGCATTGGCTTCGTCGCGTGAGTAGCCGCCGGACAGCGCGACGACGCGGACGCATTGGTCGTGTTCGATGCAGTCGCGGTAAAGGTTGTCTTGCTCCGGTAGCGTCAGCTTTAGCATCACGTGTTCTTCGGCCGACAGCGCATCGAGCGATGCCATGATGTTGGCTTTCAGAATCGCCTCGGCTTCGGATTTTTCCGGGCAGTGAATGTCCACCTCCGGCTCGATAATCGGCACCAAACCAGCGGCAATGATCTGCTTGCCGACTTCAAATTGCTGGTTGACGATCTCGCGAATACCCGCCTCGTTCGCATGCTTGATCACCGAGCGCATTTTGGTACCAAAAATACCTTTGTCGCGACCGCGTGCCAGTAGTGCATCGAGGTCCGGCATTGGCTTCATCAGCTGTACACCGTTGACCTCGTCCGCCAAGCCCTTGTCAACTTTCAAAAAGGGAACAACGTTTTTTTCGTTCCACAGGTAGTGCGCGGTTGGAACGCCATTGACGTCGCGGTCCATTGTCATCTCGAACAAGATGGCCCCGAGAATGTGCTCACCGCTGAAACTGGGACTCGTAATGATGCGTGTCCGCATCGCGTGCACGAGATCAAACATTTCACCGTCGTTGCTATAGGCCGTTTCCTCAACGCCGTACAGCCGCAACGCCTTGGGCGTGCTACCACCACTTTGATCGAGGGCAGCGATAAAGCCAGCAGCGGTTTTGACCTTGGTGAACTGTTCTTCGTGACTCATGGCAGCGTTCCTTTAGCGTGCATTTAAGCTGGCGCGATTCTAGCCCAATTCGTCGTAACCGTGCTCTACACTAATGAAAATCCCGTGACTCGGTCGGCAGCCGGCCCAGCAACGGCGTGTGATCAAACAGCCTTTTGACAATAACGTGGGTAACGCCAGACTCGATCTGCACTTCGCCGAGCGCACCGAGTAGCCGTGCACCCAATAACTCGCGCCGTTGCTCCTCCGCCGTGCGCTCCCACACAACAAGATTGACGGTGCCACTCTCATCCTCAAGGGTCACAAACGTTACGCCGGCCGCACTGCCGGGGCGCTGCTTCGTAATAACCAGTCCCGCCACATAAACGGAGCGCCCGTTGAGCGGCGGCTGCAATTGGTCGGCGCGGCAGTAACCCTTCGCGCGTAAGCGCTCACGCAAGAGCGCCAACGGATGCCGCCCGAGTGTTAACCCGGTTGAGCGGTAATCAGCGATAAGATCTTCGCCTTCGGTCGGCCTTCGCAGTAACGGTTGTGGCTCGTCGGCCACGGCCTGATCGAGTAGATCGCCAACGCTATCGACGCCCTCCGCTTCCCAGTTGGCGCGATGGCGATGGCCCACCACTCGACTGAGCGCACCGGCATCGGCTAATGCGCGCAAGTCGCGTCGCGATACGCGCGCACGCGTCGACAAATCGGCCATTGTTGCGTAACCGTTGGCGGGGCGTCGCCGTACCAACTCAGCCGCCGACTCTGTGGCCAGGTGTTTAACTTCTCGAAGTCCAAGACGCAGTGCTGGAGCACCGTCGGCATCGGGCTCTAACGTGTTATCGACAGAGCTGTCGTTGACGTCGACGGCGCGTACGGTTACACCGGCACGTCGCGCCGCTTGGACCAATTGTGACGGCGCATAAAACCCCATCGGTTGACTGTTGAGCAGCGCACAAAAAAAGGCGGCGGGTTGATGGCATTTCAGCCAAGCCGATACGTACACCAGCAACGCGAAGCTCGCCGCATGCGACTCCGGAAAGCCGTAGTCGCCGAAGCCCTTTATCTGGCGAAATATCTGCTCGGCAAAGCTATCCTCATAGCCACGCTCACGCATGCCCTGCTTCAATTTTTCCTCAAACGGACCGAGGCCACCGCGGCGCTTCCACGCCGCCATCGCGCGGCGTAGTTGGTCCGCCTCGCCCGGCGAGAAGCCAGCTGCTACTACGGCCAACTGCATCACCTGTTCTTGAAAAATGGGTACACCCAAAGTGCGCTTCAGTACATCGCGTACCGCTTCGCTCGGGTATTGGACCGGCTCTTCACCATTACGGCGGCGTAAGTACGGATGCACCATGTCGCCCTGAATAGGGCCTGGGCGAATAATTGCCACTTCGATCACTAAGTCGTAGTAATTACGTGGCTGCAGCCGCGGCAGCATCGCCATCTGCGCACGCGACTCAATTTGAAACACACCGAGCGTATCGCCCGCCGAAATCATGTCGTAGACCGCGGGATCTTCGGCCGGCACCGTCGCTAACGTCCAGCGACGTCCCGAGAAATCCTGAATTAAATCGAAGCTGCGTCGAATAGCGCTCAACATACCGAGCCCCAGTACATCGACTTTCAAAAGACCCAAGTCTTCTAAATCGTTTTTCTCCCACTGAATGACGGTGCGATCGGCCATCGCTGCGTTCTCTACCGGCACCAACTCGGCCAATGGCCCCTCGGAGATAACGAAACCACCGACGTGTTGCGACAGGTGCCGCGGAAAACCTAAGAGGTCGCGCACTAGTGACAACAGTTGCCGCATCACCGGGCTGTCAGGGTCGAGGCCCGCCTCGCGCACGCGGTCATTGTCAACGTGGTTGCCATCCCACCACTGCATTGACCGCGCCAACCGATCGATCTGTAAGTCGGCAAGACCCAATGCTTTGCCGACATCGCGCATAGCGCTGCGCGGCCGGTAGGTGATCACAGTCGCCGCCAGTGCCGCCCGTTTACGGCCATATTTACGGTAGATGTATTGAATAACCTCCTCGCGCCGCTCGTGCTCAAAATCAACATCGATATCGGGAGGCTCATTACGCTCTTTCGAAATAAACCGCTCGACCAATAGCGGTAACCGGGCCGGATCGACCTCGGTAACGCCAAGGCAATAACAAACGGCCGAGTTGGCGGCTGAGCCACGGCCCTGACACAAAATACGCTGTGACCGGGCCCAGGCAACGATATCCTGAACCGTCAGAAAATACGGCTCATAAGCAAGCTCAGCAATCAACGCCAGCTCGTGCTCAACCGTCGCGACAACCGACTCAGGTGCGCCATCGGGCCAGCGTCGTCGTAACCCGCGATAGGTCAGCTTACGCAGCCAAGAAGCGCTGGTTTCGCCGTCCGGCACCA
Organism: Pseudomonadota bacterium; assembly: GCA_038749025.1. Classification (GTDB taxonomy): domain Bacteria; phylum Pseudomonadota; class Gammaproteobacteria; order Steroidobacterales; family Woeseiaceae; genus JBCAXA01. The sequence goes on from JBCDIL010000040.1 coordinate 22,841, forward strand.
GTTCGTGTGGGTATTCGTAGCGCAATTCATCGAGCGAGAAATCGATGCTCTCGGCCAACTCAACACTTCGCGCCAGCATCGCTGGTGCGAAGCTGCGCTGCAGTACATCAATCGGCCGCAAGTAACGCTCACCACTGGGCAACAACGCGAACCCCAGTTCGGTTAGCGGCTGCTTAAGACGTATCGCGGTCAACACATCTTGCAGACGCCGGCGCGAGCGACAATGCATCAGCACGCCTCCGGTCGCGACCAGCGGTAGCCGCGTGCGTTGACCGAGTGATTCCAGCGCCGCTAAACGACGCGCATCGAAGCCATCTTTCGCGAGCTCAACGGCGATATGGGCTTGGCTCGGAAATCTCTTGTGGAGCCATTCGGCATACGCTGTATCACCGATGTCGGCGCCAGGCACCCATAAACCGATAACGTTAGTGAGCGGGTGGCGCAGGTCATGCCGTGATAAGCGGTATTGCCCCTTTGGGGCCGCACGACGCGCTTGCGTTATTACCGTACACAGCTCGCCATAACCGCGCCGATTACGTGCCAGCAGCACGAGACGATGACCTTCTGTCAGAACAAACTCAGCGCCAATGACCAGCCGTATGCCATGCTCACGGGCAGTAACGTGTGCACGAACGACTCCAGCAACGGAGCACTCATCGGTGATGGCGATCGCTGAGTAGCCGAGCGCCGCCGCCCGCTGGACCAACTCCTCCGGATGTGAGGCGCCGCGTAGAAACGTAAAATTAGACAGCGCATGCAGTTCGGCGTACACAGTGATCCATCAGCCGAAAAATCCGTGCACATACCAATGCGGTGCCGTACCGGTACGCTCACGAAACACCCAAGCACGGCGACCGTCGACAACACGGGCCATGTAGTAGTCGCGACAGACCTCAGCGCCGTCCCACCAGCCGGTTTCGATCCGCTCCGGCCCATGACAAAGAACCGGTTGCTTGGTCTCGCTAAACAGTTCGGAGAAAGGCTTAGGCTCTCGCAGCAACCACAAGGGTCGCTGCAAAATCAGTGGCGCAGACTCCGGTAGAGCCAATTCTCGCCACGGTGATAAACCAACGCGGCTAGCCGCCGTCACCCATTCTGGGTCGGATAACTGCATGGCACGTTCCGGTCGATGATCGGCATGCAATCGCAACGCCTTAACCGACTCGCGCCCGAGCCGTGCCCGCAAGCGCGATAACAACAACTGTGTCGCCGCTGCCTGCACGTCTTCACTGGGACGATCGCTCGATAACGGTAGCGCGCCGTTACGCGCCCGTAATGGCTCGAAAGCGCTGACGGTCAATTCGATCAAAATCGTCGGTGCTGCGAAATCGACCGGCTCCAAGTCGAGCTCCAACAGTCGCTGCCAATGACCGATTTCTTGA
>JBCDIL010000041.1:0-24217 GCA_038749025.1 Pseudomonadota bacterium
AATGAGCGCCGCGATGCCGAGGCGATCTTAAACCTTGTCAAAACTGAGCTGATTCAGAACCTAGCTGAGCTCGAGGCGGTGGTTGACGGCCGCGAAGGACTGCTGTCCGAATACCAAGTGGCGATTATGGCGTTGCGCAATGAAGGTAAATTCCCTGAAACAATGCCAAAATTCCGATCGCCCGACATAACAAGTATCGCTTACGAACTGGCGACCGATGCGAGAGCTATAACGACGGTTGCACCGGAGGAGTTACTGGTTGTGGCACGCGCCTATGAGGCCCTTGAGGAGGTTCGCCGTAACGACACCTTCCTCAACCAACGCAATGCACAAGTACGTTTTAACGATGGGGAGCAATACCTGTCCGGCTTTGTTTACTACATCAACCGAGCCCTCGGGAATGAGCCGATCGCCATTGATTACGTCCGTCAGGCGATAGCGATGCTGGAGAGTCGTTGAACACCAGCGGCTTGCGGTCGCTTTATTCGCCCAATAAGTCGTTGGCTAACTGAGTGGGGCTGCCGGACAAATGCGGGCGTGTATTTTTGATCTCGACGGTACGCTGGTGCAATCGACGGCCATTGACGCCGAAATCTTCAACGGCGCAATTGAGACCATTCTCGGCCCCGTTCGATTACGAGCCTCGTTTAGCGACTACACACACGTTACCGACAGCGGTATCGTCGCGGAGGTACTCGTCGACAACGGTTATGCGCAGGATCCGAGCCTTGTAAAGGCGATACGGTTGGAATTCGTCAATGGCCTAGCGAAGCATGTCGCACGGTGCGGACCATTCGCGCAAGTCCCCGGTGCAGCATCCTTCTTGCGTCGGCTACAAAACGATGCGACAACCCGCGTCGCGATTGCTACGGGCGGTTGGCGCGAACCGGCCTTGCTGAAGCTGACATCGGCTGCGATCGCGTTTGACCGAATTCCTGTAGCGACATCCAGTGAATCGCCGTCGCGAACAGAAATCATGCAATCGGCGCTTGAGAGAATCGGTGAGCGTGTTAGCTCGGTGACGTATTTTGGTGACGCAGCGTGGGACGCCCAGGCATGCAGCGAACTCGACTGGGAATTCGTTGCAGTTGGACCGGCGCTTGGGGGTATTCAGTCCTATGACGAGGTGGTGATCCAGGCACTATGACGACCGACAGCAAGGTTAAGAAAACAGAAAACAACTTTTGGCCGAACACCGCTACCATCGATGGTGCCCGGTCGGCGGCGCGTCAAGGTGTCTGGGCAGCCGGGTTCGTCGCGACGGTAACAACGGCGCTGGCAATCTACTCGCGATTCGGCGAAGCGATTGTGGGCGTTGACCTGTGGGCACTGGGCGATGTTATTTTGTTCGGCATCATCGGCATCGGAATTTGGCGCCTATCTCGGGTAGCGTCGGTACTGGGTCTAGGGTTGTACATCGCGGAACGGGTTTGGATGTTCCAGGCGAATGGGAAGCTGGGCGGTGTTTTGATGGTCCTCCTGATCCTGATGTTCGTTAACGGTGTTCGGGGCACATTCGCCTATCACCGACTCAACGCTGAGACAACGAACGCCGCAAAAGCCGACTAGCGGCACCCACTCTAGAGACGAGAAGACTGTGTGAATAACGACGCAATGTCGCGGCGGCGAATCAAGTCAGTCGACCAAGTGCGCGGCTTAGTCATCCTATTGATGATGATGGACCACGTACGAGAGCGGTTCGTTATGCATATACGAACCGGCGATCCTATCTATGACACGATTGAGGCCGATCTGTTTTTCACGCGAATCCTGACGCATTTGTGTGCGCCGATTTTCATCTTTTTGGCGGGCGTTTCCGCATGGTTGTACGCCCATCCAGCGGGCGATCCATACCGTGACCCAACGCGATTTTTATTGACGCGGGGTCTTGTGATCGTGGCCATTGAGATTTTTCTTTATTACCTGGTTTGGGTGGATAGCTACCCAACGTTCTTGTTTCTACAAGTGCTGTGGGCGATTGGGTTGTGCATGATCGCGTTGGGACTGGTTTGCCGATTAAACCGCTGGGCGCTCGGTGCGTTGGGTCTTGTGATCGTACTCGGTCACAATTTGCTGTCACCGATCGAGTTTGAGCCCAATGAATGGGCTTATGTAGTTTGGACGATACTCCACGATCCCGGTCAGCTCGGCGAGATTGGTGGGTTAACCGTTAGTCTCTCGTACCCAGCGTTGCCTTGGTTCGGGGTCATTTTGCTAGGTTTCTTTGCGGGACCGCTATTTGCTTCTTCTGTCAATGCAACTGACCGACGCCGCGGGTTGCTTGGTCTCGGCGCGTTGTGCCTAGCGACACTAATGGTCTTGCGCGGCTTCAATATTTACGGTGAGACGTTACCGTGGGCTGCGCGTGAAACGGGGCTGGGCACGGTGATGTCGTTTCTTAATTTCACCAAGTACCCACCGTCACTGGATTTTCTGTTGCTCACGCTAGGCGTTGGGTTCTTGCTGCTCGCTGCATTCGACGCCTTTCAAAGATCCAACCGTTTGCTCGATGCGCTGGAGATTTTCGGGTCCGTACCGATGTTCACTTATGTTGTGCATCTGTACGTACTACTCGCCGCTTACTGGGTGCTTTACCTCATTTTCGGCGCGACGCACGGCGAACGATTCGGACTCGGGCACATGGGTTGGGTTTGGTTTGGTGCGCTGTTGCTGGCGTTTGTGATGTACCCACCAGCAAAAACGTTTGCCGCGTACAAGCACCGCGAAAAACATCGCAAACCCTGGCTCAGTTTTTTTTAGCGGTAACAACAAAAACCATCGTACCGATTGCGCCAGCCGGTTTGTTGCTCTCACAATATTGAGATATTTGCACAAATATACAATAATCACCGGATGAAAAACGCCACGCGACAAGAGCTCGCCGATCTGTTGAAGGCTTTGGGCGAATTCAATCGGCTGTCACTGGTTTACGAGCTCTGCCAGTGCGAAGCACCGCAGAACGCTGGCTGCTTGTGCGACTGTTGCAACGTGGACTCGTCCGTTGTTTCACGCCACCTCAAGGTCCTAACCCAAGAAGGTGTTGTGCGGATGGAAAGGCGCGGCCGCGAAAGAAAGTACTCGCTGAATCGATCGGAGATCGCACAGAAGCTGCGATCGCTCGCTGATCAGATCGATACGACAAACGACACGTAACGGGAGTTGATCATGACGGACAAAAAATGCCGACAATGCGCGTGCAAATCGAAGCGATGCTGCGAAGAAAACAAGTGCGCGTGCTGCGAGGACAAATGCTGTTGCTAGACGAAGCAGGCCGTGTCTAAGTCCAATATACACAAACTATAGACAACTGACGCTTTCTAGTGACTATCGTCGGCGTTTACCCCTGCTTGCCGGGCTTGTAACGGTATCCGCGCAGCGCTTCGCACAGCGTGTGCAAGCACTGACCAAAAGGTGTCTCACTAGACTGCCTTTCCAGGCCATTGAAAACGGCCGCTGGGGCCGCCATTTCGACGATAATAGTGGAGAAAGATGAACAGCCCGTACCGCGCTGGGTTGCAGTGAACTGCACTATCCATGCGGTGGTTTAGGTAAATCATCGGAGTTCGCGGCGAACTGCACGCAGGCTCAACTCACTCAACATCGGTATTCTGTGCGTTAACCACCCGTGGCGGGGATCGGTTGTCGGGGACGCGCAGTAACGCACGGCACAAACATAAGGATTAGCTATGACGAATCGCACAGCCGCATTTGCTGCAATGCCCGACATTGCCGCCCGCGAACACCTGCATCCACAGGGCACTCTCGACTGGGTGGGCATGAGCAACGTACACGTACCGTTGCACATCGCAGACGGTGGCATTACCCGTACGGTCGCCGCCAGCGCGCAGATCTACGTCAATCTCGAAGATCCGCAAGCGAAAGGCATCCACATGTCGCGTCTCTACCTGATGCTCGATGCCAGCGCAGCCGCGGCGGCGTTGACACCGGCAGAGATGACCAAACTGCTGGGCGATGTCTTGGCATCGCACGAGGACCTTAGCTCCAAAGCGTTCTTACAGTTCGATTTTGACTACTTGCTGCGCCGTCCCGCCCTGCTGTCGGACAACTCGGGCTGGAACAACTACCCGGTGCAGCTCAAAGGAACGTTTACCGACGGACAGCTACACCTCGAGCTAGGCGTAACGGTGCAGTATTCGTCGACCTGCCCGTGCTCCGCTGCGCTGTCGCGGCAGGTTATTCAGTCGCAGTTTGAGAAAGACTTCGCCGGGCAAGCGTCGGTGTCGGCTAGCGATGTCAAAGCATGGCTCGGTACCGAAGAAGCGATCGCGGCGACGCCGCACTCGCAGCGCAGCGAAGTTCACATTCTTACGCGGCTGGAACACGGTGCCGAAGAGTTTCCCATCTCGGACTTAATCGATCGAATCGAAGATACGCTGCAGACAGCGGTACAAACAGCGGTCAAGCGCGAGGACGAACAAGAGTTCGCTCGTCGCAATGCGGCTAATTTGATGTTCTGCGAGGATGCGGGCCGCCGCGTGCAGAAAACGCTGAACGAGGACGAGCGCTTTACCGATTTCTGGGTGCGTGTCGAGCACATGGAGAGTTTGCACCCTCACGATGCGGTCAGCATCGTTACGAAAGGCGTACCGGACGGCTATTTGCCAATCCCTTAACGCTCGACAGACACACCAACTCGATTACCAGGCCGACGCGCGTCGCGCTTCGGCCTGGTGCGCGTTAGGATAGCCGCCTCTGTTTTCGAGGGGCTTGAAATGCCTATCCTTCGTACCGCTTGTGCTGTGTTTGCCTTTGCCATCGCAACCGTTGGCGCAACCGATGAGACGCGACTGCTGCGTTTTCCGGATATCCACAATGACCGCGTCGTGTTTGTCTACGCGGGCGACTTGTATGTTGCGTCGACCAGCGGCGGAACGGCCGCACGGCTCACCTCGCACGAAGGACTCGAGTATTACCCGAAGTTCTCGCCAGACGGGTCGATGGTTGCGTACTCGGCCGAATATAACGGCACACGACAGGTGTACGTGATCCCGGCCACGGGTGGTACGCCGCAACAACTCACTTGGTACAACGACGTTGGCACGATGCCGCCACGCGGTGGCACCGACTATCGGGTGCTCGACTGGACGCGCGACGGCAGCAACGTACTGGTGCGGGCGAACCGCTTGCCATGGGGCCCGCGTATGGGCCGCTACTACCTGGTGCCGGTTGCCGGTGGCGATGAGACACCGCTCGAGATTCCCGAGGGCGGCGGCGGCATGTTCTCGCCGGATGGCAGAAAAGTGGTTTACACGCCGATCGATCGCGAATTCCGTACTTGGAAACGCTACCGCGGCGGCCGTGCACAAGATGTATGGATTTACGACCTAGAAAACAGCACGTCGACCCAGCTGACGACCGATCCGGCGACCGACCAACAGCCGGTTTGGGTCGGTGACGACATCTTTTTTACGTCGGACCGAGACTACACGCTCAACCTGTACCGATACACGCCGGAAGGATCCGTCGCGGTCACGGCGCACGAAGACTTTGACGTGCTATGGGCCAGCGCGGGTCCGCAAGCGGTCGTTTATGAAAACGGCGGTTGGCTCTTCCGTTTTGACCCAGCGACCGGCGAATCGCGCAGGCTATCGATCACGGTCGGCGGCGATCGACCTGCGACACTCGCGAAGGTGGTCGAGGCCGGCGACTTTATCGAATCGGCAGACCTGTCACCGACCGGCAAGCGGGTTCTCGTAACGGCGCGCGGTGAGCTCTTCAGTGTTCCAGCGAACGACGGCCCGGTACGCAACTTGACGCAGACGCCGTCGGCGAGGGAAATCAGCGCGACCTGGTCGCCCGATGGAAAACAGTTCGCCTATCTGTCCGATGCAACCGGCGAGTACGAGATCTGGGTACAGACGGTCGGCGGCGGCGAGCCGCGCCAGGTCACTGATGATGGATCGATCTGGCGGTTCGCACCGGTCTGGTCGCCTGACTCGACGATGCTGATGTTCGGCGACAAACAGCAACGCTTGAATATCGTCAACGTGGCGAACGGTCGGGTCAGCGTTGTTGCCTCATCGACGCTGAATGACATCGATGACTACAGCTGGGCGCCGGACAGCCGCTTTGTGTCTTACGTCAAGAACAACTCCCTAGGCATCAGCAGTGTTTGGATCTACTCCCTCGGGGAAGGCGAGTCTTACCAGGTCACGTCGGATATGACGAACGACGGCGAGCCGGTCTTCGATCCCAAGGGCCGTTACCTCTATTTCCTCTCTTCTCGCGACCAAGACCTGCAATTTAGCTCGATCGAATTCAACTACATGGTCACCAATTCAGTTCGCGTTTACGCAGCGCAGCTAACCGCCGACCAACCGGCACTGTTCATACCGAAAAGCGACGAAATCGCATCAGGTGAGAACAACAACGGCGCTGATGAAGAGGCGAACGGTAGTGTCAGCCTCAACATCGATTTCGAGGGCATTGAGGACCGCGTAGTCGCTCTGCAACAGAGCGGCGGGAACTACGCCAACCTAGCTGCGGCGGCGAAAGGGCCGGTTTACGCGTCGGCGCAAAACGGCACCAGCAAGGTCGTCATGTTCGATCTTAACGCCGAAAAACAAGTCACGGTGCTCGAGGGGGTCGCTAACTTCTCGTTGTCGGGTAACGGCGAGAAAGTACTGTTCCTCGCCGGTGGCAAACTGGGTATTGCCGACCTTGCGCCGAAACAAGACGCATCGAAAGGTCACCTTGATCTCGACAATATGGAAGTCCGGGTCGATCCACAAACCGAGTGGCAGCAAATGTACGTCGACGCCTGGCGAATTCTGCGCGACTGGTTTTATGACCCTAATATGCACGGGCAAGACTGGAACGCCATTCGCGCCAAGTACGCACCGCTGGTCGGCCACGTTGCACACCGCGCTGATCTCGATTACATCTTCGGCGAAATCGCGGGTGAGATGAACGCCGGCCACATCTACGTGCAATCGGGCGACCAACCGTCGGTCGAGCGGCGTAACGGCGGTTTGCTGGGCGCCGAGGTCGAACGGGAAGGCGAGGCTTACCGCATCACGAAGATCTTTAATGGCGAGGCTTGGCAAGCGGCGTTTTACTCACCGCTAGACGCACCGGGCGTCGACGTCTCTGTCGGCGATTACATACTCGCCGTGAATGGCGCGGCGGCAGCAGACGTCAACAATTTCTACCAACTGCTCGAGAACACCGGCGGTGATGTGGTGACGCTGACCGTCAACAATCGACCCATGATGCGCGGTAGTCGCGAGGTCATGGTAAAGACGATCACCTCGGAGCGTGAGCTGCGTTACCTCGATTGGGTCGAGGACCGTGCGCGTCGGGTCGACGAACTCTCCGGTGGCCGCATCGGTTACGTGCATCTGCCGAACACGGCGGTCGCCGGGAACCGCGAACTGTTCAAACGGTTCATGCCGCAGATGAACAAGGACGCACTGATCATCGATGACCGCTATAACGGCGGCGGCTTTATCCCCGACCGGATGATCGAGCTGGTCGCCCGCCAGCCACTCAATTACTGGAAGCAGCGCGGTATACACCCGCTCGCAACACCGACGTTCTCGCACACCGGCCCGAAGGTGACACTGATCAATGGTTATGCCGCCTCCGGTGGTGATGCGTTCCCGTACTACTTCAGGAAACTGGGCCTCGGGCCTTTGATCGGTACACGGACGTGGGGTGGCTTGATCGGTATCTCCGGCAACCCATCGCTGGCCGACGGCGGCGGGATTCTCGCATCAACGTTCCGTTTCATGGACACCGATAACGAGTGGGCCGTTGAGAACGAAGGTGTCGCGCCGGACATCGAAGTCGTCGACCGTCCCGAACTCGTTGCAGCAGGCCAAGACCCAACGCTCGAAGAAGCCGTGCGCTACCTATTGGCTGAGCTCGACAAGCAACCGCGCAAGGAGGTGAAGGCACCGCCGGCTCCGACTGAGTTTTAAGACCGTAGAGTAGCGGTATTGTTAAAGGGTTATGTTTAGCTCTTACCCTGCGCGTCTGCTTGCTTTGCCACTGGTCTTTTTGGCGTGGAGCGCGGATGCACGTGGGCAAGCAGGAGCCACTGAGTGCATGGCAGCCGTCGACTCAGGCGCTACGTCACTGGCACGATCCATCTGCGAGGGCTTAGGAACCGCATCGCCAGACAGCCAGTTTGCTGTTGGGTATTACCATCTCCTGGGAGTAATTGGTGAGGAGCGGTTGCGGATAATCGTTCTTCTTGGAACGGACGAACTGACGACAAGCGAACGCGAGCACTTTAATAAAGGAACCTCACTGCTTCGACTTGCTGCAGAAGCAGGTATCGTTGATGCGCAGTATGTTTTCGGTCTCGTATCTAATGTGAGTCAGAACGCAAACGTGCATGTGGAGAACCGCGCGCAGCACGATGAGTCCGAGAAGTGGCTGATACGAGCGGCGGATGCAGACCATCCGCAAGCCAATTTGCTGTTGGGTAGGCGCGCATTACCGTTCGCACCACGTTTTGGGCCGTTCATAGAGAAGCCAGCCTATGAACGCTTTTTGATTCGAGCTGCGGAGCTCGGGGTTTTAGACGCGATCGATCTTCTTAAACGAATCGAAGAAACTGCAGCGGCAGCGAATGATCCGAGCACACTAACACCCGTCGAAAAGCGCAATCTAGCGTTCGACCTTGCTTTGCGGCGCGATCCCACGCCACCGAAAGCTGTCGCCCTAATGAAGGCGGCAGCGGACGAACACAATATCGAGGCTATGCTGACGATGGCCCGATGGAACTGGCCGGAGGCACCGTCGGTCGCACAAGAGTACTTGCTCAAAGCAGCCGAGGCGGGAAACGTCAATGCGACCCACGGACTTGGAGAACTTCATGCGTGCACTGGGAATGTGAAGGAGGCTCGCAAGTATTTCGTCCTCGCGAAGAAACTCGGCCACGCGGTCGCAGCACTTTCGATCGAGGAGCTCGACGAATGGGGTATCGACGACTGGAGTTGCCAAAGCGTCTTGTAAGATTCCGATGTTAGAAAGCTAATCGATGCGAACGAAGGACGAGCTGCGAGAAACAACCAAGACTATCCTCAAAAGACTGGTTTGCGTGACCACTAACCAGCGAAGCCCGAACCCCCTTTGCGATACTCTTCGCGCGGCGGCGCGAATATATCGAGCACCATCGCGCCATCAGTTCCTGCCACAAAGCCATGTGGCATATCCCCTGGCGTGCACCAAAAGTCGCCTTGTTCCACAGGGATCTCGATACCGTTTTGAATTCGAACGCCGCTCCCCGAAAGCACAACACCCCATTGTTCTTCGGGATGACTGTGAATTGAGCCTTCACTGTTCGGCTTGAAATTAACGACCGACAGCATCGCATGATCACCGGCGAATATTCGCGTGTCTATTCCGGGAGCGAGATTACGCGCTAAGCCCGCAGACAGATCGTACAAATTAAAAAACGTATCGGGGCGACTCATGGTGACTTCTCTTGGTTGACTGCAGCTTCGCTAGGGCTGCTTGATGTTGAACATATCGACGGTGCTCTCACCGGCACGAATTCGGGCGCGGATTTTCTCCTCGCCGGCAGCGACGCGAGCGACCTTCGATAGCACCTCGTCGGCGTTTGCTTTTGGAATAACGACAACACCATCGTCATCACCGACAACGATATCGCTGGGAGCGATAAGCACCCCGCCGACGGCAACCGGAACATCGATTTCTCCGAGTTCGGTTTTCGCCGTGGCTTCCGGGTGGTACCCGCGGGCGAATATCTGAAAGCCAAGCGCCGCGATGTCGGTGCTGTCGCGGACGGTGCAATCGAAAACGGCGCCGGCAAGCTCTCGCATGCGGCAAAAATCGGCCAGCAAATCGCCGAACGGTCCGAATCGCATTGATCCGCCACCATCGACAACCAATAGATCACCTGGTTTGGCGGCATGCACGGCCCGATGAATCGCGGCGTTTTGGCCCGGCGTTACCCGAGCGGTTCTTGCCCGACCCGCAATTCGTTTACCTGGAATTAATGGCTTGATGGCGGCATCAACCGGGCGGACCGCTGGGCTCGCATTGCAGTAGTTACCGGTCGGGAATGTTGCGAATTCGGACAACGTCATCGCTGCGCCTCTGCTCGGTTGAGAAAATCGGCCATTGCGCTCCATAGCGCCGGCGGATTGGAATACATCGGGAAATGACCGGCCCACGGAATCTCAACAACGTCGACCCCGGCGCTTTGCAGCGTGTCGAGATAGGACAGATGACGGTTTTGTTCGCCGTAGATGAAGACTCGCGGGCAAGGTAGTCCCAGCATGTGGTCCATCAGCGGTTGACCATCGGACAATTCGACCATCGACGAGAAGATCGGCTTTACCGACGAAGACCGTACCTTCGAGGGCACGGCAATCGAATAGAGGACCGAGGAATACTCTTTACTCGTCTTTAGCCGGGCGATGAAACCATCGAGGAACTCTTCCTCATTGCTGGCTGGATAGTCGACGATTTGCCGAGACAAGAAGCAGTCTTCGGGGGCCACGTTGCCTTCGATATCGATGAAACTCAGCAACCGCTCTGGGTGGTGATGGGCCAACAGTAACGCAGTCAGACCGCCCATCGAATGACCCGACAAATGGAACTGCGCTAGCTCTAGCGCATCGCAAACGGCAAGCGCGACATCGACCAGAAACGGAATCGAGATCGCCTCTGGGTCGGCGACGTACGATGCACCGCAGCCCGGCGCATCGAGCATCACGAGATCCCGCCCGGCGAAGGCGGGGTGCAGCGCGAGGTCGGCGTAGTCCTCTTTGGTCGAACCAAACCCGTGCAGGCAGACCAGCGGCACTCCGGCCGCGGGTCGACGCAGGTAGGCGACTCGGACCGATGTGCCACGGACCGTGCCGTGCCAGTCAGCGAAGTGAAGATCCACGGGCAAGTTATTCGGTAGAAATAGGGTTAATGGACTCCAGAATAACTTAAACAACGGTTTTTTGATATTATTTCCGGATGATTGACGATATTGATCGGCAAATACTGTCGATTCTTTTGGATAACGCGGCGACTTCGAAGGCAGAAATTGCCCGCCGTGTTCGGCTTGCCGCGTCGGTTGTTTCCGACCGTATTCGCCGATTGCAAGCGGATGGAGTTATTCAGCGGTACGAAGTGCGATTGGACGCATCACAGCTGGGTAAGCCGCTGCTGGCGTTTGTCTTTGTTACCGACGCGAAACCAAGCCAGGGGTTCGATACCGCGGCCGCACTGGCGGGCGTTACCGGTCTTGAGGAGCTGCACAAGATCGCCGGTGAAGACTGCTACCTGCTGAAGATTCGCGCAGCCGGCACCGACGAGCTAAATGCAATCATTGAGACGGAAATTAACCCAGTGCAATCGGTTACCCGCGTCCGTACAACCATCGTCCTGAAGTCGGTCACCGAAAAACCCCGCATGGCGGGGTTTGAGCTTTAGATTAACGCCGTCGGCTCCCTCATAACCGCCGTCGAGACGGACTTACCTCATCGGTCTTGGCAGACGAATTAGCCCGCTTGCGGATACGACTCAGTCCAACCGGCGAAATGCCAAGATAGCGGGCAGATCGTTGCTCTACGCGGCAATCGCTTATGTGTTGCGCGTATTACCCGAACTTATTACTTGGCGGAATAACTGGCCTTTTACGGCGTTCCCGACACGGCACTCCACCGTCAGACGCCTGGCAGCTTTGCAACGGCTAGTGCGTCGACCGCGCAACTAAACCTTTGCACAGAAAGCGAGGGTCAAGCCGCAACCATGCCTTTGAAAACCTCGAGTCGCGCTATGATGACGATGTCCGACGTAAGGAACTTTCCAATGAGCAAGAACCTGGTACGGCTGTTCTCCTCGCTACTCTTGGCAACGCTGGCCGCCGCGTGTGCACCTGACGATGCACCGAAGGCTAGCGATGCTGTGGACGCAACGCCTGACGCGAACGCGTCCGCCCAAGGCGACCTGGCAGAGCAAGTCGCACGTATGGGTGCCATCGGCTTTTCTTACGGTGGCGTTTACTCGCCAGACGGTGAACGCATCGCGTTTATTACCAATGCATCGGGCGTCCCGAATGTTTGGATGACCGACGCAGCCGGCGACAAGCTCAAACAGGTGACTGAGTCCGATGATCAGATAAACGGCGTCGCATGGTCACCCACCAGCGACTCGCTCGCACTGACCGTCGCGCCGGGCGGTGGCCTTAACTCGCAAATTTATTTGATGCCGGCTGATGGTGGCGAGATGCGCCAGATAACGGCGGGTGGCAACGTCAATAACTGGCTCAGCGCGTGGAGCGATGACGGCCGCTATCTAAACTTCTCGAGCAGCGCCGAGAGCGACAACGGCATGGACTGCTGGCTGCACGATACCGAGACTGACGACAATCGGCTGATCGTCAAGAACCAGGGCATCGGCGTTTGCGGCCTGTCACCCGACAACCAATACGCGGTCGCTTGGCGGATGGTGAGCCGCGGCAATACCGATCTGTACCTGGTCGATGTCGCGACGGGTGCAGAGCAACTCATCACACCGCACGACGGCGTGGCGATCTCGGAGGACGGGCTCTTTCTAGACAACGACACACTGTTGTTCGCCACCAATGTTGAACGGGAGATGCTGGGTCTCGCCAAGATCACGATCGTCGATGGGACAGCGAGCCCCCTCGAGATTGTTGTTGGCCGTGACGACGCTGACCTGGCCGGTATGGAGAAGTTGAACGATGGCCGGTTGCTGCTGAACTGGAATGCGGCGGGTCGTAGTGAGCTTGCCTACTTGGACCTCGCCACCGGCGACATGACAGCGGGACCGTCGCTACCGGCCGAGATTGCCAGCCCACCGTTGGCCTCCCCCAATGGGAAACATGCCTTGTTTACCGTATCTGGCTCGGCCGTACCGAACGATGTCTGGCGGTTGGACCTTGCTGACGGAACGTTTACACAGATCTCAAAAACGCCGCATGACGGTGTCGATCTCAGTGCGTTGGTCCGGCCCGAGCTTAAAACCTATTCCGCCCACGATGGCTTGGAGCTCAGCGGCTGGTTGTATGTACCGGCTGGGCGGACTGAGCCCGGACCGATGGTACTTAACTTCCACGGTGGGCCAGAAGGTCAGGAACGACCGGCCTTTCGCACGACCTATCAAGCATTGCTGAGCCGCGGCATTGCTGTATTCGCCCCAAACGTCCGCGGCTCGTCCGGGTTTGGTAAAACGTTCGTTAACCTCGACAACGGTGCACTGCGCGTCAATAGCGTCAAGGACATTGAGGCGACGGTGAAATTTGTTACCGAGGCGAAGCTGGCTGACCCAGAGCGCATTGGCATCATGGGCGGAAGCTACGGCGGCTACATGGTGATGGCAGGCATCACGGAGTACCCCGACATGTTCGCGGCAGGCGCGAACCTCTTTGGTATCGTTAACTTTGAGACGTTCTTTGCCAATACCGAACCGTGGATGGCAGCGATTTCCACCATCGAGTATGGCGATCCGGTAACCGAAGCTGACATGCTAAAAGCGCTCTCGCCCATTCACCGCATCGACCAAATCACGGCACCCACCATCGTGTTACACGGCGCGAATGACACGAACGTACCTGTCGTCGAAGCGGAACAAGTCGCGGAGAGTCTCAAGGCCCGCGGTATACCGGTTAACTATGTGCTCTTTCCCGACGAAGGTCACGGCTGGCGGAAAATCGAGAACCGCGTGACATCTGATGTTGAGATCGTCAAATGGTTTGAAGAGCATCTTTGAACCGATAAGGGTTTGACTAGTAGTAGATCGCGTTGAGCCAAATACATTGGCGTCGTAAAAATCGCGTGACGTTCGTATTTTGAAGGCGGATCATTCAAAACAAAAGCGTTGGGCGTCACGGTATTTGATGTTTGCCGTGATCGGTATCGTAGTCGCTGTCACTGGCTTTAACGGCACGTACATTCAGCCCGTTTTGATCGGCACCAAAGAACTCCCGCCGGTCTACCACTGGCATGGTTTTTTTGCTGCGCTGTGGTTACTGACGTTCCTGATGCAATCGGCCTTGATCAGTGCTCGTCGGGTAACGACACACCGACGCAATGGGCTAATTGGCGCGGTAGCGGCGTTTGGCGTCGTTGCAACGTTACCAATGGTCAGCTTTGCCGAGGTTCAACGGGTAATCGATGCGGGGGGCGAGAGCGTCGACAATCTCGTAGGGCCGATCTTGGACGCAATAACGTTTGGATTACTGGTGATCGCGGGTATCGCAACGCGACGCAGGCCAGAGACTCATAAACGTTGGCTGCTATTGGCGACGATTCTTCTGTTGTGGGTAGCGTGGGTAAGACTGCGTCACTACTTTCCGCAGTTCGAATACAATTTTGAGGTATTCGCATTCGTGATCGGTATGGCGCCTATCCCGATATTCTGGTGGATAGAATGGCGCGGGCAACGCACGGTACATCCCATCTTGTTGTACGGAGGATTGGCGGTACTCGCGGAACAAGGTTTACAAACTGTAGCGTACGGAAGCACGCTTTGGTCCAATACAGCGTGCTGGCTCTATGACGTTTTGGCAGCTGCGTAATTGTTCACTCTGAAGCCCGATAACCGCTGGGTATTCACGATTACGTATCAACAGGACCGATTGGGTTACTGGTACAACCAGGGTGAGTCGGTATGACCTATCGCTATGGAAACAATCCCATGGATCGACGCAAGTTTCTGAAAACAACAGGCGCTGGACTAGCGGCCATCACGACCGGTCTAGCCGGTGTACGTCCTGCCAAAGCACAGACAAGTTCGTCCGCTGACGTTATCGTCATCGGCGCCGGAACCTTCGGCGCTTGGACGGCCTATCACCTCAATCAACGCGGCGCCAACGTTCAGCTCATCGACGCGTACGGCCCGGGTAACAGTCGGGCTAGCTCGGGTGGCGAAACACGGCAGATGCAAGCGGACCGGGTCAGCCGTGTTTACACACAAAGTGCGAAAGACTCTTATGCGCTGTGGAAACGGCTAGAAGACGAGTCGGGCGTACCAATTGTGCTTGAAACGGGCAAGCTGATGTTGTCGACAAACGATGGCAATGTTGGCGATGCAGAGGCGATTATCGCCAACCATCGGACGAACGATATTCCAGGGGCTGAGCTGCTCGGGCCCGATGAGCTTCGGTATCGTTGGCCACAACTGTATTCCGATGACCTCTCATGGGGTTTGTATACGCAAGGGGTCGCCGGCTCGGTCATGATGGCGCGTAAAGGCGTAGAGACCGTTGCGAAACAGTTCGTCAAGAACGGTGGCGAGTCGCTTATCGCCTACTGCACGCCGGAACTCGACGCAAATAACAACGTAACTCGGCTGCGGCTACAAGACGACAGTGTGCTGCAAGCCGGGCAGTACGTGTTCGCTTGCGGGCCATGGCTCGGCAGACTGTTTCCTGAACTTTTGAACACGCGCCTACAGGTTGAGCGGCGGGACGTCCTGTTTTACGGCTCACCGCCGGGCGACGACCGTTTCGCGTATCCAAATCTGCCGAATTGGAGCGTCGTTGGCTCAGGGTATTACGGCTTCCCCGACATCGAGAGTCGCGGATTCAAAGTCGCTCCGTACCCCGACCTTAACTCAATTAATCCCGATGTCGATGAGCGAATTATTACGCCGCAGTCGGTCAAACGCGGTCGGCATTTTCTCGCTCATCGCTTCCCGGGTTTGGCCGAGATGCCGATTACCGAAACGCGCGTCTGCCAAGTCACGCACACGGTCGACTACAACTTTATCGCCGATAAGCACCCCGGTAGCGATAATGTTTGGATAGTCGGTGGTGGGTCTGGGCACGGTTTCAAACACGGGCCGGCCGTCGGGCAGTACGTCGCCAAGCGTGTATTGGGCCAAGCGGTCGATAGCGACTTCAGCGACACGTTTATTGCGATGAAGGCAGAGTTTGGCTAGCCGATGTACCCAATGGGACGACCACTCGCAATAAGTCGTTGCGCCACCGTGCTGTTACTGACTGTCATGTTGACGGGTTGCCAAAAACCGTCCGGCGGTTCTGCAGCGATAGAACCGCCCGGCAGAGGACCGTATGCCGTTGGGTCGAGCAATCTCGAGGTCGCGACGGCGTTTGCAGGCATCGGCGATGATGCATTGGATGACTACTTGCTCGGCAGAGCCGCCGACTTGGGTCAAGCTAGATTCTTAACCGACGCTCTAAAGCACCCTGATTCCGCCTTCGTTGTCGATGTGCCCGTACCCAGTGATGAAAGCATCTACGGTCCTGCACAAGGGCAAACCCTGCCGGTCGTCACCTATATAACCTTTCCAACAGACGCGAATGCCGATCCGCAACCGTACGTGTTTCCGTATCACGACGGACGATACGGAACGTTCGAACACATGCTAGGTCCCGGCGAGCGGCCGCGCTTCGCCGATCCGACCGTCCGTTATCCGCTTGTCATCTTCGCCCACGGGACACCGGCGCATGGTCTTTACGATGTCCGCCGTGCGCACGACCTTGCCAGTCACGGGTACATCGTTGCGGTCCTGACCTACGGCGACGACCGGACACGACAACCAGACTCGCTGAACCGGCACACCGGGTTTTTGCGCCCGTTGCTCACGAAAGCGGTACTTGATGCCTTACTGGCAAGCGACACGTACGGACCGCATATCGATGCCGATAGGATTGGGATCGCCGGTCACAGCTACGGCGGCTTCACATCGCTCGCTGTCGCCGGTGGGCCGTTCGAGGGCAATCCGACAACCGTTCACGATACACGGATCAAGGCCGCGGCCATCGCCGCGCCGTGGGTCGGTGGCACATACGACGGTACCGATTTCTATGCTTTTGGGCCGGACAACACCGGACTCGCCCGTGTCAGCATCCCCATTCTCAGTTTGTTTGGCTCGAAGGACGACGTCACGTTGGCAGCGTTTATCGTGCCGGCGATGCAGCACCTATCGGGGCCGACCTATGTCGTCGAGCTCGTCGACCAACCGCATATTTTCGACGAAGGGTCGTGGCAAGATCGCGAAAACTGGGAAGCGGTCTTCTTCGCCGCATACCTGAAATACGACGCAGCAGCCCTTTCCTTGCTTAAATCCGGAACCAACATGCAAGGTGGCAGCGAGGATTGGCAGTTGTTTCAGTATCAGAAGCTGCCGGACAGTCGCTGATCTTATTGTCCCGACGGACAAGACAAGGCGGTACAGGCGGCTCCAACTCCACACTAACTCGACAGCTCGTTGGGACACCGAAGCAAGAGGCGAACCATTTTTTATACAGTCCAAGACGGTGAAGAGACCGAGTCTGTTTGTGCTCGTGAGTGCTGTGTTGTCTACTCAGGTGCCGGCGAACTGCAAACTGATACGCAACTTCTCGCTCAGTACGTTTATCGCTGGCCGGTTGTCGACCAAAAACGTTTTTCGCTCGGCATTGTTGTGTATGACAGCAACGAACCCACCGACGGTTTTGTTGCCATACAAGGCGATATCCGTCGCAGTGGCATCCACTATTCTGTGCTCGACCTAGGTGAATCACCTTGGAGTGAAACGATCGGCGAGTACCAGCAAATATCGAGAAGCTCGGCATTGGAAGAACCGTTTCAATCAATGTTGTTCGACGCGGTTGATAAGATCGCCTCGAGGGAACCTCGACTGTCGGAGCGAATACTCCAGACAATCGACACTCTGTAGTCGCGCACTTGTGACTACAATTTAGCACTGGCTGCCAAGCTGCGATTCGGAACGACCTTTATGAGTCCACACCAAGCATTCGCGCTTGCCATGTTCTTCGTGAGCGGTGGGACGACGGTGGCCTGCGAAGAGCTCTACGACGCAGCGGCCATGGGAGAACTGGAGCGTGTCCTGGAATTAGTCTCATCGACAAACGATGTGGCGGCATGCAAAGACAAGTGGGGGTTCACGCCACTGCACGGAGTCGTAACTGGCCACGGGTCCGTGACCGAGGACGACCTCACGATTGCGCAGACCCTGATAGATCATGGGGCTAACGTTGAGGCGAAAACGGATACCGGCGCCACGCCGTTGATGATCTGTCCGTACCCGGAACTGATCGAGCTGCTTGTCGACAACGGAGCCGATCTGGAAGCGACCGATAACAGTGGCGCAACGGCACTTCTTTACTACGCAGGCGATTCGAACGGACCTGCGGCATTAAAGAGGGCACTGGCGTTAGGCGCAAACCCAAACCACAGCGATAAACGCGGCAGGACTGCGCTACAAATCGCGATTGCTCGCTCCGAGGACGACAAAGTTCAAATCCTTCGGCAATTCGGTGCGAAGTAAATTGGCAATCTCTCGATTTCTGATTCGTAGTGAGTCCACTTACGTTTCGCACGTGAATTAACGTCGAGTTACGCGATAACAATGGCATTTAATCAGTCAATTTTGGTGTATTTAGCCGAGCATCGGTCTGGTTTTCTGACTGCCATCTTCCAAGGCATCACCTTTATGGGAGGTGTCGAAGGCTATCTCATCGTAATCGCGTTCTTGTACACCGTGTTCAAGAAGCGTATCGCGATTAATGCCTCGCTGGTCGTCTTGATAACGATGATCGCCAATCATCTACTGAAGTCCATCATTCAGAATCCGCGCCCTTTCACAGCGGATGGATCGTATGTGGAAATGTGGGCCGTATCGGCCAGCCAAGCGGCAGAGCTAGCGGCGGAATTCTCCACACCCTCCGGACATGCTATGGCGGCGGCTGCTTTCTACGCGTACTTACTCGGTCAGGTAAGAAGCACCGCAGCCCGGTTCACGATGACCGCTACGATTGTATTGATTGGTTTATCGCGGCCGGTGCTGGGTGTCCACTACGTGGAGGACATCCTGCTCGGTTGGGTTCTTGGCGTTGGAATGGCGGTACTGGCCACATCACATGTAGACCGAACTTGGGAACGATGGTGCTCGGTATCGGTTTCGCTGCATATCGCAGCCGTTATAGCTCTCAGCGTTTCCGTATGGTTGATTACGTGGGCTGTTACCGGGCAACAAGCATCCGCGCTCCCAATCGAGTTTGTTGGTGTACTCGGCTTTCTCAGCGGCGTCTGCGTTGCCGCACCGATTGAAGCAAGCCACGTCGAGTATGCTCCAGCATCACAGTCGTTAAGCGTAAGGTTACTGAGTTTCGTGTTAATGACGGCTGTACTGGCAGGGCTTGTTGTCGCCTTTGACGAACTAACGGCGCAACTCGACATGAAAACAACCGTTTTCGCCAGCGTTTGGCGGTACCTCCAGTACACCTTAATCGGCGCTGTCGGCGTACTACTAATTCCGTGGCTATTGGTGAAGATGAAGTGGTCCAAGCTACCGGCTGTTACCTCGTAATCACATGATGACCGAGAATACACAGACTCGCTTGGGCTACCGTTCTCAGTGTCACTAGCCGATGCAAATCAACCGATTTCCGTAGCCGTATGACATCGGTATGCAGACGCAGAAACCAGGCAACCGAATAACGTCAACTCGACTCGCGGACGCCTGGCATGTCTGGCTAAGTCTGCTCGTGTTCCTGGCATGCTTGACATGTAACGCGTTCTATTACGACGACGCTTATGAACCGTGGCCAGCTAGTTCTGCTCTACTGATTGGATGGATAGGCCATCCATCGTGGTATGCGAACCTTACCTACGTACTTGCGCTAATCCGCCACCGGCAAAATGCGTGGTCAGCAGCACTTGCCCTAACATCGATCGCTCTTGCATTAACGTTTTTGCTGCAAGACACGATCGTAGTGCACGAAGGAGGAACGCGGGAGCGTGTATCGGGATACGGGCTCGGTTACGTTCTCTGGATTACGTCGTTCTCGATTCTTCTGGCTGGGCAGATCGTGAAAACAATGGAGTCCGGCCGAAAGCGAGCCTTTGCCTACGTTGCATACTCGGCATGCGTTGTCGGAGGTTTCATGCTGTGGCTTTGGCACGATCGTTGGGATGCCCTTGGACGTTACGCATTGCTTAGCCAGCGTAGTGCCGTTTTCGAAGAGCTGTGCTCCGGTATTTCCGAGAAAATCGTCGGCAACCCCGGTCGTGTTGACGGTATCTTAGTATCAACAATCGATAGGGAGTACTACGGTATTGAGGACTATCGGTATAGCGGTTCCCGCTGGGGCACAATGCGCTTTTCGGAATACGTTGTTTTCGTTGCGAACCAAACCACTGGATCCGAACCTCCTTATCAAAAGTATGAGCCGGACGGTTGGCCAGTTAGCGAGGAGTGGTGGACGGTCGATGCGAGCCACGAGGTTCGTGCTCGTAGCTTAACGGATGCGCTACCCGAACGTTTGAACATATCGGCTTTTGAGGTGACGGTAATGTCGAGATCAACTGATGAGTTTCGTGCCATCACAAGTTTTGTTGTCAATCATGCAGAACACCGGATCTGTACACCGTACCCAGCGGAGCGTTTTTCGGTGAGCGACTTCGTGCGGCGAGCACTTGAACTGAGATCACAAGGACCTACACCATGAAACGCGGTTACGCAGACGGCCCTTTTGGCCAAGTGCACTATTGCGATACCGAAACAGACGGCCCACCGCTGGTGCTCTGCCACCAGGCGCCCATGACAATGCGTCAGTTCGATACCGTTTACCCCCTGCTCGCTGAGCAAGGAATACACGCAATAGGCATCGATACGCCCGGCTTTGGTCTGTCCGATGCGCCGGCGTTTGTTCCGACGATTGGCGACTACGCCACGGTTGTTCCACCGGTGTTAGATCAACTCGGTATCGAGAAGGCTGTGGTACTGGGCCACCACACGGGTGCACTCGTCGTGACCGAAGTCGCTCTGCAGTTCCCCGACCGAGTTGACCGCGTCATTTTGAACGGACCGGTACCGCTGTCGGACGAAGAACGGCAGGCTTTTGTGCAGATGGTTGAAGAGAAAGAAAAAGGCTTTCGGCACGTTCTCGATGGCTCACACCTGTCGACGCTTTACGCCGGCCGTGCGCAGTGGGCCGAAGAAGGCACCGACCCGGCACTTATTACGCGTTACGTGATCGAACAGTTACAGGGCTTCGCACCCTTCTGGTACGGCCACAATGCGGCGTTTGCCTACGACCATGAAGCGACAATCATGGCGCTCAAGCATCCGACGCTGATCCTCACCAACACGGGTGACATCATCTACGAGCACGCCAAACAGACGCATATACTCCGGCCTGATTTTGACTTCATCGCGATCGAAGGCGGCAGTGTCGATATCGTTGATCAACGGCCAGCGGAATGGGTGCGGGCTGTTTCGGACTACATACACAATGGAGCATCGTAGCCGCCAGTAAATGGGCAATAATCGCCAGCGACCAACGAGGAGGTGGGAGGCGTCTCGGCCCGATCGAGGCAGAGTTATGGCCGTCCGCGCTTCATTGCGGCGGGACGCCGCGCACGCTTGTATGGCCCCCTCTGCTTAGGTTACTTCTGCGCTCACTTTGAGTTCATTCGCTCATTGCTCGGCAACGAATCAACGATATCTGCCACGACTCCATCCGGAGCCCGCAGCTGATAGCGATTAACGAATGCGGCCCACCGCGGATCGGCACGAAGCTCGAAAAATTCTGGATTTTGCAGCCAGCCACCAAGAAAGACGTTATTCCACCGAATGACCTCACCGTCGCGCACACTACGTAAATTCGTAGCAAGTAGCTCGAGTGTTGCGAACGCTTTGTCGCTGTCGCCAAGGTACGCGTAAACGCGCGACAACAAGTAGTAGTCCTGCGGCTCTGTGGCAAGAAGCTGATCCAACAAAGCAGCAGACTCATCACGCCGTCCAAGCGCATCTAAGATCATCACTTTTGTTGACAGTCGGCCTGGCACCCAAATTTCATTTTCAATGACGTCGAGGGCAGTAACCGGGTCTCCGCTTAGCAGATGAATTCGGGCCTTCGTCGTTTCGCCGCCGGGAAACAGCACTGAAAACTGTTCGAAAGCCAACAGTGCGTCCTCGTAGTTGCGAAGGGCCAGTTGCGCTTGCATTTCATGGTAAAGGCACGCCTTACACAGTGGATTGAATCGCAGTGCATACTTCGCAAGTCGTGCCGCTGATTTTTTATCGCCACTCGCGTAAGCCGTATGCATCGCGACGCGCAAGACATCCTCGTCGTACGGATTGAGTTGCGTGGCTTCAGCGAGGCGCTCGAAGCCGTTGGCAAACGAGCCATTGAAGTCGATCTCATGCCACGCCAAATAGGCCTTCGTCGCCGCGTCTGTGCCTAAGCGGTCCGCCCGCTGCAACAGCGAGTACAGTAAACGCACGTCACCTGTTGTCGCTTTTGTGTCCCGCCTATTAATAAATCGATGCTGAACGCGTGCCATTTCGCGCCATCCCGGTGCGAAACCAGGGGCAAGCTGTGTAACCTGCTTTAATTGGTAATGAGCCGCATCCTCGTCATCTGTAGACATGCCATCGAGCAAAATCTTGCCACGTAGATAATATTCGTAGGCTTCGCTCGAAAGATCTCCCGCGATAGCACCTTCATCGGCTACTAAGCTCGCCAGTGCTTCATCCAGACTCTTGATCAGCTCCTGGCGTATCGCCAACGCGTCGAGGCTGGCTTGCGAAATATCTTGCTGCCACACGACTTCTCGTTTCTGCGCGTCGAACAGCGCGAAACTGAAGCGCAGAATACTGCCCTGTGAAATCAGCTTGCCACTCAGCACGAAATCGCCGCCCGTACGCTCGGCGATCGCGGCGACCGTCGGTGCTCCGTCCCAACCAATAATTGTTTCCGGCTCCAAAGCGATGGCGACAACGGATAGCTTTAATGCCTCGACGACGTCGCGCCAGAGACCGCTTGCAACCTGACTGAGCTGATCGTCACCGGTTTCATCAATAAACTCCGGCACAACGACGATGGGGCGCACAAAATCCGTCGATACCGATGCGACCGGATCGCCGATGATCGGCTCACGATCCCAGCTCAGCGACAGCGTGAGGGACGCGAGCAGAAAAAGCCCTCCAACCATCCCGACTCGTAACCACCGATTAGGCGGTACCTCGCCACTGTCGGGCTCGGGTGCAGACGTTGCGACCTTGACCGCTGGTATATCCATAAGGTAGCCGCGACGCGGGAGAGTCTGCAACAGGCTTGCGCCTTCGCCTCCTAAGGCGCGGCGAATATCGCCAATGGACTGCGTGACGGTGTCGTCGCTAACGACGGCACCAGGCCATACCGCTTCCAACAGCTGCTCTTTTGTGACCAGCCGGCCTGCATGGTCCAGGAGCACACATAACACGGCGAGCGATTTTGGCCGCAACGTGACCTCTTTGCCGTCCCCACTCAATACGCCACGGTCGGTGTCGAGCACGAAACCGGCGAATGCGATACAGGGCGTTTCGCGGCGAGCATTGCCGGACTCTTTATCCATACGAGCCAAAAAGCGCAATCGACAACCTTATTGTTACTGATTTCGGCGAAATTTCGGTACTTTTTCGGGATTTTTCGTAACTCGATTGACGAATGTGGGGGTTGTTGAGATCGAACGGAAAGGACAAAACAATGCGCAAGACGCTACCGAGCGTGGTACTGCTATTGACGTCGCTGCTGCTGGCAGCTCAAACGGCAAACGCTAGCGGCAAGAACAGCTGGGGGTTCTTCTGCGACGCAGAGCCACTGACAAATTTTTGGGAGGATGCCGTCGGGTTCGACACGCTGAGCGGGCGGGGCCACATGTGCGCTACGCGTTACGGCACGATCGGATCGCTCGCGGTCCGGGGGCTGACTCCCGGTAATGCGTACACCGTATGGTGGGTTTATTTTGACAAGCCGCAGCAATGCTCCGGCTTCCCGCTCACTCCGGATGTGGCTGAAGTTCCGGCGCCGGAGCCGGTAGGCTACGCCGACAACTGCGGTCTGGCGGATTTCTTCACACCGGACTCGTCCGGAGAGTTTTTGAACCCGTTAGCGGTATACGGGCGCATGGACAGTGTCGTTGCAGTCAATAAGCGTCGGACGTTTTTCCGCGGCAACATTCGTGATTTTGAGCCAGCGCCGGGCTCGCAAATGTGGATGTTCATCTTCGGACATGGCCCAGCGGACCAACATGACAAGCGGCAACTAGCGCGCCAGCTACTGACGCCGGAAGACCCCCTTTCCGGTGTACCTCACCTCGGTATTGAAGGACGGCCGTTTGGCTATCCCGCCGGTGTTGTGGTTATCGATATCCCTGAGTAACCGAAGTACCTGGGGCTCGCAAGAACAGACTCCTTGTGAGCCCCACCTCAGTTAGCCGGCCGCAAGGCCGGCTTTTTATTGCCG
>JBCDIL010000042.1:0-22978 GCA_038749025.1 Pseudomonadota bacterium
CGGTGGGGTACACCCACGAGGATAACGTTGCGAAAAAGAACACCGGTAACAGAACGCCAACGGCCGGTGTGTCGACAAGCCTCCACAGCGTTCCTAACGCGTTCGCCCGCCGCCAACTGAACGCTCGTCGGCGATCCGACGGTAACGATTCGCGTACAACAAAGTAACCGAATACCGTGTTAAGTGCGGCCAAAGCCGCGCCAGCGAAAAACGGTAAACGCAAGCTGATCTCGCTGAGTAAGCCACCGATAGCAGGACCAAAGATAAAGCCCGCACCGAACGCCGCCCCGATCCACGCAAAGCGCTGGCCGCGTTGCTCAGGGGACGTTACGTCAGCGACATAGGCGTTGGTTGTCGAAAACGTCGCCGCGAAAATACCGGATATCGCCCGGATGACCAGGAAGCCCCACAATGACTCGACGATGGCCAGTACAAATAAGTCGATGGCGAATGCCGCTAACGACAGCAACAGTACCGGTCGACGGCCGTAGCGGTCCGACAACGCACCGATGATCGGCGAGAACACGAACTGCATGATCGCGTAAACAAACACTCCGATACCGCCCCATATCGACGCTTGAGCGATATCCTCGCCGGTAATTGTCATGACCAACTTCGGCATGACCGGTGCGGCAAGGCCGAAGCCCATTGAGCTGATGAACGCCGTTATCACGAGGAAAACGAACGCAGCCGCGGATGTATTTGGCGCCTGGTTTGCAGACGTCGACGGCGTGGCGATAGCGGAACTTCCTGTCATTGGCGATACCCGGGGCGGGATAGCGACCGGGCCAGGACAGCATACTGAGGTTCGAACACGAAAGTCAGCGTTTGTGAGGGCGACGGTGAATGTAGCTGTAGGGTCGAGTTCCGAACCGATTGTGTTCTGCGGACTTCATCGCGGCGAGACGCCGCTCCCACATCGAGGTTTGATGCCGTTGGTAAACGAAGCTGTGGGAGGACCGTCCCGGCCCGATGACGGTAGCGACGATGCCATCCGCGGCGTTCATCGCGGCGAGACGCCGCTCCCACATCGAGGTTTGACGCCGTTGGTAAACGAAGCTGTGGGAGGGCCGTCCCGGGCCAGTGACGGCAGCGACGCTGCCATCCGCGGCGTTCATCGCGGCGAGACGCCGCTCCCACATTACGGATTGGCGCCGCTCCCACACTAGGGTCTGGCGGTGAAAGTGCGACCGGGTCAAGTCGCGCTATCGGGCCTTACGGTTACTTCAGAGCTTTCCAGCAGCGAATGATCTCTTCCCGGTAGCCGACATGCTCATACAAGCGTCTTGCTCGTTCATTGGTGCCGAAAACATGCAGCGTTATCGACTCAGCACCAGCGGCTTTGGCGGCGGCCTCGCTGGCATCGATCAACGCGCGGCCCAAGCCGCGGCCCTCGGTTCCCGGAGCGACAGCCAACGCTTCGAGATGGGCACTTGGTGCTTCGCTCAGCATCTCGGGACGAAGCGATGTCATTACCACGCCAACGACTTGGTCGTTGTCGTCACAAGCGACGTGTAGCAAGCATTCTGGTGCGTCACCGGCCAACCAACGCTCAAGCAAGGCCGCATCGTGGCGCCATAGGTCTCGTGAATCGCGGCCCGGCGGGAGGGTAAAGGAACCCAGCAGCGGCAGCAGTTCCAGCATGGAATCGCCGTCGGCCGGCGTTGCGGGACGAATCGTCATCTCAGAATCAGTCAAGTTCGATGTCCTTATCGAGCGTCTGGCAGACCAGTCGCCGGGGCAAATCCAGTTTATCGGCTACCGCATCGAGGACGGCGCGTTCGGCCTCGCCCTGTTGTCCTTCGGCGCCAGCGATGAGGCACAGATCGCGTAGCAGTTGCGTTCGTTGTGACGAGCTCGCTTCGTCCTGAACCTGTTCCAGTCGCGAATCAAGTTCAGCCACCGTTTTCTCGATGTCGATGCGATCGTTGAAACTGCCAGAACCGAAGAACTGCTCGAACACCTCGATCTCCGCGTCGCTGATAACGCCATCGGCATTGGCGACCGCCAGAGCGCCAGCGAACAGTGCCCGTCGCATACTTTCGGCAACGGTTGTTCGGCCTTCGAGGTAGGACGGCTCCATCAGACTCATTAGTGCTTGGACCGCGACCTCCAGGTCTTCCTTTGCCGTGCCACCTGGGATTTTCAGTTCCGATTTGTAGTAGTGCTGTAGCGCCTTAACGCGCAACGGACTAAACGGATGTGTCGAGAACCAGTCCTCCTTCGGCGCCCCTTGTCCGGGTTCGCCATCGTGCAGCTGCATTTCGTCGACCTGCCGTAGAAAATCGTCCAAGCTGAATTGAATCGATTGACCGCTGAGGCCCGATGCCAGCTTAAACAGCGCTTCGGCAACGCTCGACAGCTCTTCGGTGCAGTGGGCGCCTGCTCGATCGGCCGAGATTTCGGCATATCGTGACCATGCGAACAACTCAAGGGCCAAGCGGGCATTGGGCTTGCTACGGCCACGCAAAATGTAGCCAATCGGGATGTCGTGATGCCGATAGACGTGATGACCGAGTTCGTGACCGATTACGAAGCCCAGTTCGTCGTCGCTAAAGTTCTCGAGCAGGCTCGACGCGAACATGACGAACAACCGACCGTCTTCCGGCTTAAAACACATCGCGTTGTACTGCGGACTGGCAAACACGTACAGCTCGACAGGGATGTCTAGCGCCAATGTATCGATGCAACGGGCGGTCAGCGCGTGGACGTTTGGCGCCATGCGCTCACTAAGCCGTACCGACGTCGCCAGTAAGTGGCGGCGTACTTTCAGCGTGGCGTTGTCCTCCGCCATTTTTTCGAGCTGTTCGTTGACACGTGCCACGTCGCGGTGTGCTTTGAGCTGCTCGAATAGCTTGAGGTCGTTACTGCAACGGATATCGTCGGCGTTCATTATTGTTGGTCCTCGCGGCTTGCCGCATATTGTGCCAGACCGAATAATGCTGGCGTCTCGGCGGTGATGAGGTACGTGGGTATACGGTCGAGGTAGCTCTC
This sequence comes from Pseudomonadota bacterium, assembly GCA_038749025.1. GTDB lineage: Bacteria > Pseudomonadota > Gammaproteobacteria > Steroidobacterales > Woeseiaceae > JBCAXA01. The sequence goes on from JBCDIL010000042.1 coordinate 2,995, forward strand.
GTACCGGCCCTTCGCTGTAAACCGTTCTCGAAACGGCGACTGGCCGAGCAGCAGGGCATTTTCGAACGCAACGCCGCCGCCGATGTAAACACCACGGGTCGCGCCGAGAACGAGTGCGACGTCGCCCGCGATCGAACCCAAAAACGCAAAAAACTGATTGAACGTTGCGCGTGCGCGTGATTCGCCAGCAAGCGCCGCTGCACTAATCGCTTCGGCGGGTGTGTCGTGCTCATCGTGCAGTAACTCGTGCAGCAACTCGAGACCTGCGCCGGAGATGAGTCGTTCACCCGAACAATGACCAAATCGGTCACGGACCTCGCCTATGAGGCGCTCTTCCAACGCGTTGTTCGGTGCCAGCGACATGTGGCCGCCTTCGCCTGTGATCGAAATCGGTGGCTCGTGAGTCTCGATAAGGCCGGCGACGCCGAGCCCGGTGCCCGGGCCGAGCACAGCGGCGGTGCGACCCGACGGCGATCTCTCTGGACCGAGCGTGCGGCGTTCGGTCGATTTCAACGACGCGATCGCCAGCGCTTGCGCTTCGAAGTCGTTAATGAAATCGAGGCGGTTGAGGTCCGCGAGTTTTGCAATCTCGGTGCGGGAGAATCGCCAATCGCGATTGGGCATGTCGATGACGTCACCGGTGATCGGTGCAGCGATCGCAATAACCGCTTCGCGCGGGCGCTCGCCCGGTACTCGGCGCAGATAGGCTTGCACCATGCTGGCCAAACTGTCGAAGTCGTCGTTACGAAATCGTGTCACGGTGGTGACATCGCGCGGCGGCGTACCCGGTTGCCATAGCGCAAAGCGACAATTCGTCCCGCCTAAGTCGGCTAGAGCAACCGGGTGATCGGAGTGCAGGGTCAGTGTCATCGGCAAGTCTAGCGGCCTGAGTACGGGCAATCTTAAAACCGCGTTATGGTGGTGGTTCCACAGAATCCAATCAAGTGGTTCAAGCACTTACGTCGATTTCGTGGCCAGATTGCGGTCATCGGCGCATAATTCGTCCATGTTCGCGTCCAGTCAGCTACGGCGGTTCGCGTTTTCCGCGGCGGTGCGTGTTGCCTCGTTGTGGATTCGCCCGCAGGTTCTGCCGGAGACACCGGCCGAAACCATCCCGGCGCCTGGCCGGCGGGTTTGCTACGTGCTGCCGGATAACGGCTTAGCCGATAGCATCGCGCTCGAAATTGTCTGCCGCCGGCACGGACTGCCATTGCCGAGTCATGGCATACGGGTCGGTAGTCTGGCCGAGGCCGCCGCCGTGATCGCATTGCGGCATTACCGCGGCACGTTTATCCGTACGCCTGCGCCGGGTACGTCTGCCCGACTCGCCCGCCTAAGCACACAGACCGACGCGGACGATACGGCGATCGACCTGGTGCCGGTTGGGATTTACTGGGGCCGTTCGCCAGGGCGGGAGAGCGGTGTCTTTAAACTAGCGTTTTCTGAACGCTGGGAATTTGTCGGCCGCTTCCGCAAGTTGCTGACGACATTCCTGGTAGGCCGTTCCACGCTGGCACAGTTTTCGCCGCCGCTCGCCCTGGACGACGCGCTGGCGGAGGGCCTGTCCCCGGAACGAACCGCGCGCAAGGTATCGCGGATATTGCGCGTCCATTCGCGCCAACGCCGTACGGCCGTGCTTGGCCCTGATCTCTCGCACAAGCGAACGCTGGTCGATAAGATTTTGCTGAGCGAGCAAGTTCGGCGCGCCATCGACCGACGCAAGAAGCGGCACGATGGGTACTCGCGCGAAGACGCGGAAAAAGACGCCCGTCGATACGCGCTAGAAATCGTCGCTGACTTTTCGTACCCGACCGTGCGGATCATGGACAAGATTCTTGGGTGGGTGTGGAACCGCTTGTACGACGGCGTTCGCTTGCATGGTGTTGAGCGACTGCATGCCGTCGCTGATGGCAACGAGATCGTGTACGTGCCATGTCACCGCAGCCACATGGACTACTTGCTGCTGTCGTACATCATCTATCACCAAGGGCTATCGATTCCGCACATCGCCGCCGGTATCAATCTCAACCTGCCGGTTGTCGGTGCCTTGTTGCGCCGTTGTGGTGCGTTCTTCTTACGCCGCAGTTTCCGCGGTAACCGCCTGTACGCCGCTGTGTTCCAAGCCTACTTAAGCGAGTTGCAGACCACCGGCTTCTCAATCGAGTATTTTGTCGAAGGCGGGCGCTCCCGAACCGGTCGTTTGCTGGCGCCGAAGTCGGGTATGTTATCGATGACAGTCGCTAGTTTCGTGGCGGATCCGACGCGCCCGCTCTACTTCGTACCGGTTTATTTCGGTTACGAGAAAATGGTGGAAGGCCGCTCCTTCGTAAGTGAGTTGTCGGGGGCGGGCAAGCAAAAAGAATCGCTGTTCGCTCTGACGCGCGCCGTCAGAAAACTGTGGCAACGCTTTGGCGAGGTCTACGTCAATGTCGGTGAGCCTATTGCGCTGGCTGAGTACCTTGATCAACAGGTGCCAGACTGGCGATCAGCCGCCGCCGGCATTGAAGAGAACCCTGATACCAAGCCGGATTGGTTCTCGCCGACCGTCACAAATCTTGCCGAAACGATCGTGCAGCGGATCAACGCGGCCGCTACGGTCACACCGATCTCGCTTATCGCGACCGCCTTGCTCGGCACGCCGCGTCGCACGCTCGACGCGAACGATTTGGAACGACAGTTAGCGTTTTTTAGCCGCTTACTGAGAGTTCGACCGTATGCCGACACCGTTGTTGTCCCTGACGAGCCGGCGGCTGAGATGATCCGCCATGCGGAGAGCCTCGGTGTTGTTCACCGTGAGCGGCATGCGCTCGGTGATCTCGTTTCAATGCGCGATCGAGACGCCGTGCTAATGACGTACTTCCGTAACAATATTGCGCACCTGTTTGCGATACCGGCATCGATCGCCTGTGCTTTCGTGAACGGACAACGCGTCTCGCGTGCCCAGTTACAACGTTTGGTGCAACTATCGTTCCCTTACGTTAAACGCGAACTAACGGTGAACGTGCGCGAGCAAGACCTGGAACGACACGTCGCCGCCAGCATTGATGCGCTGCTCGAGTTGGGTCTGTTGGTTGCGGCCGACGATGGCGTGCACTTGCAAGCGGCGCCCGGCGGTAGCAGCGAAGCCGTACAACTAACGTTGCTTGCTGAGGTGCTGGTCCCGGTTCTGCAGCGCTACTACCTGACCATTGCCATTTTAGTGGGTCGTGGCCAAGGCGCGTTGACGCAGAACGCACTCGAGATGGCCTGTGAGCTTTGCGCGCAGCGCTTAGCCATGACCTACGGTCTGCGCTCGCCCGATTTCTTTGACCGGCGCTTGTTCCAGTTGTTTATATCGGGTCTGCGCGAGCAGGGTACCGTTTGGCGTAATGAAAACCACCGCCTATGCTTTAACGAAGGCTTAGAGCGGGTGCAGCTCGATGCACGTCTGATGCTCGGCGAGCAGATCCACCACGGCATTCTGACCATTACGCGCGCCGAGCTCATCACGGATATTGTCGCCGATGGCGACGTTGCCGAATCCCCGTCAGAGGCGGCGTAAAACGCCTCGACCTGAGATTCGCTACACTCGTTCGATGGACGCAACCGTGACAGTCTGCTCGTTCTACCGGTTTGTCGCGCTGGACGACGTGGCCAGCTTGCAGCCGACATTGTTGGGTGCGGCTGTCGAACGGAACTTGCTGGGGACCATCTTGCTGGCCAACGAGGGAATCAACGGCTCGTTAACCGGCAGAGAGAGTGATATTCGCTCGTTATTTACTTGGTTAGGGGCCACCGTACCGGCGTTGGCGCAACTGGGCGGCCACTGGAATGAAGCGAGCGGCGCACCGTTTTCGAAAATGCGGGTCCGACTTCGCCGCGAAATCGTCACTCTCGGTCGGCCCGACATTAATCCGGCCAACGGCACCGGCCAACACGTTGATGCCGCGGCTTGGAACCGATTGCTGGAGCGCGACGATGTTGTCGTTATCGACACGCGCAACGACTATGAGATCGACGTCGGGACCTTTCCGGGAATCGAGAATCCGAACACTCGGAGCTTTCGTGATTTTCCGGCGTACGTGGCGGCCAATCGCGAGCGCCTCACCGAGCAACCGGTGGCCATGTTTTGCACCGGCGGTATCCGATGCGAGAAGGCGGCCGCCTTATTGCTGGAAGAAGGTTGCCCGGAGGTTTATCAGCTGGACGGCGGTGTGTTGGGTTACCTCGCATCGGTACCCGAAGACGAAAACCGGTGGCAGGGAGAGTGTTTCGTTTTTGACACGCGCGTCGCCGTCGATCAGTCCCTGGCACCGGGCGGCTACGTGCAATGCCATGCGTGCCGGCGACCGTTGGGACCGGTGGAGGTGGCGTCGCCGCTGTACGAAGAAGGTCTGTCGTGCCCCCATTGTCACGGTACGCTTAGCGAGGAGCGACTCGAGCAACTACGTGAACGGCGTCGCCAAAACCGGTTACGGCGTGAGCGGGTCGCCAAGCAGGAGGCGAAATCGGCATGACCGGGCGGGGACCGATCTGCGTAATCGATGACGACGAAGCTGTCCGCTTGTCGATGTCGATGTCGTTGCAGGCCGCCGGTTACCAAGTCGAGGAATTCGAATCGGCGCAGCGCTTTTTGGACGCGTTGCCAGACCTATCGCCGGCCTGCTTGGTCATCGACCTCGGGTTACCCATCATCGACGGGCGCGGTATTTTGGAGAAATTGCGCGACCGCGGCGTGCAGTTGCCAACGATCATGGTCACCGGATCGGCCGGAATTGCTAAAGCCGATCGAGAACGTTTTCCGGAAATTGTCGACTGTCTGGAGAAACCGTTTCGGTTGTCGGATTTGACGGTGCGAATTACTGAACTGATTGGTGAGCCGGAAGCGTGACGCGGTATGCACTAGGTGTGCTCGTTGTTTTGGTTGTCGTGCTCGGTAACTCGTACGTCGTCGGCGAATTCGATTGGTACGAAGCTTACTCGCAAATCACGGCTGGGCTGTTGCATGACCTCGCTGTATGGTTTGTTGCCTGTTTCATGGGCGGGTTTATCGCTAGGCGAGGGTTCATGATTGCGGCGGCAGTGTTATCGAGCTTGACCGTTCTGGCGTGGATCGATCTCATGAACCGCTTTGTCTTTTCAATCACGGTACCGGCAGATCCTGCCACGTGGCACCTTGTTGGCATTGTCGTGGCGGCCGTAGGGGGTGCCGTGATCGGAGAGGCCACCGGCCGGTTCCGCGAGCCTAGGCGCTACAGCCTATCTGACGTGGCTTGATCACGGACATCATCGCGGCGAGACGCCGCTCCCACGGTAATTGTGCCCACAGCAGGGAATTTGCCGCGGCGGTAACCGACGATGTGGGAGGGCCGTCTCGGCCCGATGACAGCAACGACGCTGCCATCCGCGGACTTCATCGCAGCGAGACGTTGCTGCCACAGTTAGGCGTTCAGGTCTGGGATCAGCTCGCTCTCGAGACGCAGGATCGCGTCTTTCAGTTGCAGCTTGCGCTTTTTTAGCCGGCGAATACGAAATTGATCGACCATTGGGTCGGTGATAAGGCGATGGATCATCTCATCGAGGTCGCGATGGGTCAGACGCAACTCCTTCAGCCGCTCAATCTCGCGGAATGTATCCTTATCGATGTTGCCGGGTTCATCGATCACGGCGCTGCTCTGATCCCTCGTCAGACCTTCCATTGTCGCACAGTGTCGGCCCGGTGAGCGACATCAGCCGTCGTTGGGTGCCGCGCGTAGCCAGTCATGGTCTTCAGAGCCCGCCACGATAAAGTACGGATTCAACACGGATTCTTTGCTGTTATATCGAAGACGTTTGCCGTCGAGCGTCATAACTCGACCACCGGCCCCTTCAACCACCGCCTGGGCCGCGCCGGTATCCCATTCCGACGTCGGTCCAAAGCGCGGGTAGACGTCGGCATCGCCCGCGGCGATGTGGCAAAATTTCAGCGAGCTGCCGCAGGGCACGAATGCCGTCTCTGGCAACGCCTCAAGCCACGGGTCTAAGTTCGCGCCGCGGTGCGAACGGCTGGCAACGACCCGAATCGGGTTTTCACAGCGAGTCGCCACTTGGATCGGTTGTTCCGCGGCATCGCCGGTTTGTACAAAGGCGCCGAGTTTTTCGCCGCCGCTGTACGTCATGTTCTTCACCGGTACATGAACAACGCCCAACACCGGGTAACCCCCCTCAATAAGCGCGATATTGACCGTAAATTCGCCATTGCGGTTGACGAACTCTTTGGTACCGTCGAGTGGGTCGATTAGCCAGTAGCGGTGCCACTTGCCCCGTTCCGAAAACGGTGCCAAGTCGCCTTCCTCCGAGACACAAGGTACCGCCGGCGTTAGCTGAACCAGTTGGTCGACGATAACCGCGTGCGCCGCTAGGTCCGCCTCGGTGAGCGGTGTTCGGTCTTCTTTAGACTGCACGTCGAAATCGCGCTCGTAGACCGTCAAAATAGCAGCGGCGGCGTCGCGAGCGATAACGGCGGCTGCGGTGCGCAAGTCGGTGTATTGAATCTTGGTCATCATCGAGCCATGTTACGACGATCGAGAAGGTCATACCGGGAACAGTTCAAATGTCTTTCACCTTTAGCTGTCACCAGGAGTCTGCCCGTGTTGGCTGATGCGCAAACGCTACTGCTCGATATGGACGGCACGCTACTCGATTTGGACTTCGATAACCATTTTTGGAACGTCCAGGTGCCGCAGGCGTTGGCTGAGGCGCGCGGTGAGCCACTCGAGCGTGTCCGCCAAGACTTGTTTGCGGCCATCAAGGCGGCCGAGGGAACACTCGACTGGTATTGCCTCGATTATTGGTCGCGGCAATTGGACTTTGACCTGATTGCGTTCAAGCGGACGGTGACCGAGCGTATTCGCTTTCTCGACGGTGCTAGCGAGTTTCTAGAGCGCGCCCGCGCATCGGGTAGGCGCCTCATTCTGGTAACCAATGCGCACCCCGATACTCTGGCGATCAAAGACGAAGTAACCGACGTTACAGCGATGATGGATGCGGTGATCTGCTCGCATCACATCGGACTGCCGAAGGAGGATGCGCGGTTTTGGCCAGTTGTCTTAGCGCAGCTGCAACACGCGCCTGAGGGTGCGTTATTGGTCGATGACTCGCCGGCCGTTCTCGCTACCGCCAGTCAATTCGTGCCGGTTATTGCGATCGCGAAACCCGACTCACAGCGCCCGAGTCGGGACATGGCCCCGCACAAAAGCGTTGAGCGAATCGACGAGCTGTGGGTGCTTTAGCGGCTCGTTGAGTTCGAGTTACTGCGGCGACGCCGGCGACGGCGAGACTTATCCGAATCGCCCGACGAACCACCCTCAGGGCCTCGCGAGCGCCGTTTGCGTGGCCGAGATGCCTCAAGCGTCGGTAATTCGGCGGCACTGAAACTATCGACAGGAATCTTGAAGCCGATGTAGTCCTCGATGTCGGGCAACGACATTGCGTAGCGTTCGCAACCGAAGCTAATGGCCTCTCCGGACGCACCAGCCCGGGCCGTTCTGCCGATTCGATGGACGTAATCCTCACGGTCTTGCGGTAGATCGTAGTTGTAAACGTGGGTGACATCCGGGATGTGTAAACCGCGCGATGCGACATCGGTGCCGATTAACACCCGCAGTTTGCCTTCCTGAAACTCACCCAGCATACGTTGGCGCTTTTTCTGACGGACGTCGCCGGAGATCGCGCTGGCTTGGATGGCATTGCCTTGTAAGGCGAGTTCCACCCGTTCTGCTTCGCGCTTGGTGTTGACGAAAACCATGCTGCGTCCACCGTCATTTTGCCGCAGCATGTGGACAAGCAGCGGCAGTTTTTCTTCGTTGGCTGGAAAGAAAATTCGCTGCTTGACCCGGTCCGCTGTGACTTTGTCCGGCTCTATACGGATCAATTCCGGCTCGTTCATGTGTTCGTAAGCGAGTTCGAGCACACGGTGCGATAGCGTGGCCGAGAACAGTAGATTCAAGCGTTTATCGGGGTCCGGCAGGCGGCGCAACAGATACCGGATGTCTTTTATAAATCCGAGATCGAACATACGGTCGGCTTCGTCGAGCACGAGCACCTCAATCGACTTCAAGCCGAACACACGTTGCTTAAAATAATCAATGAGGCGGCCCGGTGTTCCGATAAGCACGTCGACGCCTGCAGCAATTGTGTCGCGCTGCTTGTCGTAGTCGGTGCCGCCGTACGCGAGCGCGATTTTAAGGCCCGCATGCTGTCCGAGACCTTCAGCATCTTTCGCAATTTGGATGGCCAGTTCTCGGGTTGGCGCAAGAATTAGCGCCCGCGGTTGCCGTGGCTCATCGCCGCTCGGTGGATCGGAGAGCAGCCGTTGGAACATTGCGATCAAGAAGGCGGCCGTTTTACCGGTGCCCGTTTGCGCTTGTCCCGCAACATCTTTGCCGGTCAATGCGACCGGTAGCGTCTGCGCCTGGATCGGCGTACAACGCTCAAAACCGGTTGCTTCGATCCCTTGTTGCAGTGCGGGAAGTAGGTCGAGGCCTCGGAACTCGAGGTCCGAAAGGTGAGTTTGGGACATAAACAGGGTTAAACCGTGACTGGTGTACGCTGAAACGCTTGCAAATCAGAGCGTGACGCGTTCAAATTAAGCCATCTGCAGCGACACCCGTCGCACCTGGCAGAAATCCATACCGCAGCCACGCCAGAGAAATCGCATCGCGCGCGACAACCGTAGACACCGTAGTGTGCCTGAATGACCGAGGGGCGTCACGTTCCCGGCCCGGATTGTCTGAACATACCTTTTTTGTCTGCGTCGCCAGCGGCAGTACGACGTACTTGAACCAAGCAATCAAAGGGGACACCAATCAATGAGCGAGAGCATAGTGCATGTCAGTGACGATAGTTTTGAAACCGATGTCGTCGCGTCCGCCAAACCCGTTCTGCTGGATTTTTGGGCAGAGTGGTGCGGGCCGTGCAAGATGATCGCGCCGCTCCTGGATAGTGTCGTGGAACGGTACGGTGACCGGATCACTGTCGCCAAAATCAACATTGACGATAACCCGAACACACCCGCGAAGTTCGGTATTCGTAGCATTCCTACCTTGATTCTCTTTAAGAACGGAGCGCCTGAAGCGCAAAAAATGGGTGGCATGTCGCAAGCCCAACTTGACCAATTTCTGGAAACCAATCTGTAATTTGTGAGGGGAGATTTGGCTACCACAGCTAGAGGGCAACAAAACGGCAACAACGCCGGCCCTAACAAAAAACGTTCACCGCGGAAGAAAAGTCGTCGCGGTAAGCGCAACAATTCGTCTGGCATTAACAGCGATCATCTGCCGCCAGACGAGGAAAATTTCGAGATCATTCCGTCCGAGCAGCTAGAGCTGTCGAAGTCGGCAATGAATCTTACCGAGCTCAAGACTCGTCCGGCATCCGGTTTGGTGGAACTCGCCGAGTCGATGGGACTTGAGAACATGGCGCGCTCGCGCAAACAGGACATTATTTTTGCCGTCCTGAAAGCGCATGCTCGTAACGGCGAAGATATTTACGGCGACGGAGTCCTCGAGATCTTGCAAGACGGCTTTGGGTTCTTGCGCTCCGCAGACTCGTCGTACATGGCGGGCCCCGACGATATCTATGTGTCGCCGAGCCAGATTCGCCGCTTCAACTTGCGCACGGGCGATACCGTTTCCGGACTGATCCGTCCGCCTAAAGACGGTGAACGCTACTTCGCGCTGTTGAAGGTCGGGCAGATCAATTTCGATGCGCCCGAAAACGCGAAGAGTAAAGTCCTCTTTACCAACCTGACGCCGCTGTTTCCGAAAGAGCGTTTGATGCTCGAGCAAGGTAACGGCAGTAAAGAAGATTTGACGGCGCGTATCATCGATATGGCATCGCCGATAGGGAAAGGCCAACGCGGTCTTATCGTGTCACCGCCAAAAGCGGGTAAGACGATGCTGCTGCAAAACATCGCATCATCGATCGCCGCGAATAATCCCGAGTGCGTGCTGATCGTTCTGTTGATCGACGAGCGCCCGGAAGAAGTCACCGAGATGGCCCGAACGGTGCGCGGCGAAGTGGTTTCTTCAACGTTCGATGAGCCAGCCAGTCGACATGTGCAAGTGGCCGACATGGTCATCGAAAAAGCGAAGCGACTGGTCGAGCACAAGCGCGACGTTGTTATTCTGCTGGACTCGATCACGCGTTTGGCACGGGCTTACAACACCGTTGTGCCATCGTCCGGCAAGGTGTTGACCGGTGGTGTCGATGCCAACGCATTGCACCGTCCGAAGCGATTTTTCGGTGCGGCGCGTAACGTTGAGGAGGGCGGCAGCCTAACGATTTTGGCGACGGCGTTAATCGACACCGGCTCTAAAATGGATGAAGTCATCTTTGAGGAATTCAAAGGCACCGGTAACATGGAAATCCACCTCGATCGGCGAATCGCCGAGAAACGGGTATTTCCAGCGATCAACATCAACCGTTCTGGGACGCGACGTGAGGAGCTGTTGATGAAGGAAGACCTGCTGCAAAAAATGTGGGTATTGCGCAAAGTGCTGCACCCAATGGACGAGCTCGCGGCGATCGAGTTTCTGCTCAGCAAGATGCAGGACACGAAGACCAACGAGCTGTTCTTTGACGCCATGAAGCGCTAGCGCTTCAGAGTCGGTGTATTCGGTATGATCGGTTACGCGACGTTGGGTAGCAATGACGTGGCTCGTGCCGCCGCGTTCTACGACTCACTGTTGGGTGAGATCGGTGCGACACGTTTTATGGAGTCGGAGACTTTCGTCGGTTGGTCAATTGCGCCAGACCAGCCAATGATCGGCGTCACGGTTCCGTATGACGGCGCTGCGGCGACGGTTGGGAACGGCGTCATGCTGGCGTTGTCTGCCAGCAGTCGGGCTGATGTGGACCGTTTGTACGCAAAAGCGATTGAGCTCGGCGGCACAGACGAGGGCGCGCCCGGCGACCGGGGTAACGGTTTTTACGCCGCCTACTTTCGCGATCTCGACGGCAACAAGCTGAATTTCTTTACGATGGCTAGCTAGGGCGCTTCAGGGCTATCCGTTGATTCTTGGGGCGGCCGTGTACTTAACGGGGCCACTGAGACTCGCTGTCTTGTCGGCCAGGCAGATCTGATTGCGACCGCTACGCTTGGCCTCGTACAGAGCATCGTCTACACGCCGGTACCACGCATTCGTCGGCTCTCCCGGTAAGCGCTCAGCGATCCCGATTGACACGGTCACGGCGAACGCCGCTTGCTCCGCACCTGAGTCGAACACCAGTTCACTGACCTCGATGCGCAAGGCCTCGCCGAGACGGCGAGCGAGATCCAACCCCGATGCCATGGCCAATACGATGAATTCTTCGCCGCCGAGACGAAACAACTGATCGGACGCGCGCATCGTTGTCGTCATCGTTTGGGCTACTTGCCGCAATACGGTATCGCCGACCGCGTGGCCGTGGCGATCGTTGATCCGTTTGAAATGATCGATGTCCAGCATTAGCAGCGATACTGACTCATCACCGCTGTCGATCAAGCGCTCGAGTTTGTCGGTGAGCGCGCGCCGGTTACCGGCGCCTGTCAATGGATCGAGCAGCGCGGCTGCTCTAAGCCGACGCCGATGTTCCAATGTCAGCGTGGAGAATGCTGCTGCCAGCGCGAGCGTCACGCCGATCGATGCAAAGGTCACCGGCACGTCGATGATATCGCTGCTCGCGAGCAGGACGGGGGTTACGGCGCCAACCGCAATGGCTGATACAACGATCGCCTCGATCGGTCGAAGTAGGTAGAACATGGCGATCAAGGCGGGATAAGTCCACAGAATTTGACCGCCGCCCCGCAAATACATCGTTGTTACGACACCGGCGATACATAGAAGAGCCATCCCCATTTTGCCGGTGCGTATTGCGCGGTAGCGGTAGATTAGCCACGCGATAACGACGAGTAATGACACCAGTATTGCGTTCAACAGTGCGACCCAATAATCGCCCGCGACGATTCGAACAACGGTAAACGGTCCGATACCGACGACACCTGCTACTGCCATCAGAAGCGGTAGCAACTCGGCCATTCGTGGGTGGCGCAAGTCCATTGGGCCTTGCGTGGCGCATCGAGAGCGGAGCTTGGTCGACATCGATCGTTGCTACCGATGCGTTTGCGATACAAGGGCGCGAGTCTGTTCAGGGTGCGCCACGGCCGGCCAGTCAGCCCTTGTGCAGCCACTATCAGCGCGTGACGAGCGCATGATTCTTGATCGAAATCGTGTTGGTACCGCTTAGGTAGGCCGTCTTGTCTGCCAATGATGTTTGGTTCCGGCCTGAGCGTTTTGCCTCGTAAAGCGCAGAATCGGCGCGCTTCAGCCATTGGTCCGGCGTTTCGTCGATCATCAGCTCGGCAACGCCGAGCGAAATCGTTACCGCGAGGACCTGAGTGGCGTCACTCCGCGGTTTGATGTGCAACGTCGCTATCGCCTCGCGCAGTTTTTCGCCAAGCTGTTGGGCGTCGCGGATACCCGCACCGTCAGCGAGAACCAGAAACTCTTCGCCACCGATGCGGTACAGCTGGTCACCGTCACGTACATTCGCGACGATAGAACCGGCGATCGCTTGCAAGACACGATCGCCCGTCGCGTGACCGAAGTCGTCGTTGATGCGTTTAAAGAAATCGATATCGATCATTATGATCGATATTGGCGATTGACCCTGCGGCATCGGTGCACGCGCCTGCAGCGCTTCATCCAGTGCCCGTCGATTCGCAGCACCGGTTAATGCATCGGTTAGGGACAATGAGTGCAATTGCTGTCGTTGCGTACTCGTTAACGATGAAAACCCATACGACATCCCTAAGGTTAGGCAGATGGAGCCAATCGTAGCCGCTGTCTGCATCGGCTCAAGCTCTTGCAGTAACACTGGCAAGACCGCTGTGACGGTCACCAATGACACAGCTGCTGCTTCCGACGGTCGCAGCAGATAGAACATGGCGATTAGCGATGAATGCACCCAAATGACCTGAGAGGCGCCACCGACGTGGGTCGATGCAACGCACGAGAAAAAGCACAAGGCAGCTAATGTTAGTTTGCCCGGCCGCGTTGCCCCATAGCGGTAAATACTCCAAGCCACAGCACCAAATACGGTTGCGACAAAGGCATCAATCAATGCTTGTAACCACTCCGAATTGGCCGCGCGCAGAGCCGTAAACACGAGTGCAGCTAGCATACCGGTCAAACTGAGTATGACAGGCAAGCGCTCTTCGATACCGAAGCGGGAGTTCTCCATCTAAGCGGTATCGCGGTTTGACTAGAAAACTTTAGCGCCAGGTCTGTCATGACGCGGGATTTGTATCGTCAGTGGTGACGAGTAATGCTGCTCTGACGTGGATTCTCGCGGACGATTTCCGGTTGCGCCGTGTAGCTCGCTGATCCGCTGAGGCTGATCGTTTTTTCGGCTAAGCAGATTTGGTTACGGCCATTTCTCTTGGCCTCATACAAAGCCTCATCAGCACGTTGGTACCAAACGTCGTTCGGTTCTTTACGAAGACGCTCAGCGACGCCGAGCGAGACAGTGACGCTAAAAGGTGCCAGTGACCGGTCGTCGGGCTGAACGCTTAACGCAGCAATGCGTTTCCTTAGGCTTTCACCGAGGCGACAAGCCGAATCGAGGCCCGCCGAGCGGGCGACGATAACGAATTCCTCACCGCCGACCCGATATAGCGTATCGTCGCTGCGTATATGGCGCGCAATGCAATCGGAAACGGCTACCAGTACTCGATCGCCGACCGCGTGGCCGTACTCGTCATTGATGCGTTTGAAGTAGTCAATATCGAGCATCACCATCGAGATCGATTCTTCGGAAGAGGGGGTCGTCTTGCTCAAGACTGTCAGTGCTTCGTTTAAGGCGCGTCGATTGCCAGCACCGGTAAGTGGATCAATCATTGTCATCTGCTCGAGCAGTCGCCGTTGCTCGAGCGTCAATGCGGCAAACGCGCCGGCAACGACAATCGTTACAAAAAACGAAGAGCCGATTGCGATACCCGATACAACGCTAAGACTCGTGACAAGAACCGGTGCTATCGCCAGTACCATCAGCACCGTCAATGCCGCGGCTTCTTTCGGTTTCATCAAGAAAAACGCCGCGACGATTACGGGATAAGCCCAGAAGATGACATCAATACCTTTCGCGTAAATGACACCAATCAGTGCTAGAGCACAAAAAATTGCCAGCGCGACCGACCCAGCGCGAACTGCGCCGCGTTGATAGATCGCCCAAGCAATCGTGATTTCACCGCTGACCAGGATCGCGTCGATCGCCGCGATGACGTAGTCACCATCAAGTGCACGAACAACAACCAGCGGAGAAATAAAGATGATGCCGGCTGACGCCAGCATCATCGGAAGCAGTTCTTCGATACGCAGTTTGCGCAGTTTCATCGGGTTACTCGCGCTCGTCTGCTTCCGGTTGTGCGGCGGTTAGCGTGCGGCAATTACGCGCCTGCCGCCCGCTTCGCCTCGATCGGTTCCGGTTCAACGGAATAGCTGGCCGAGCCGCTGAGGCTCACCGTCTTTTCGGCCAAACAGATGCGATTGCGGCCGCTACGTTTTGCTTCGTAGAGCGCATCGTCGGCGCGCCGATACCACGCATCGCCGGTCTCGCCTGGCAGTAATTCGGCAACGCCCAACGACACGGTGATACCGAAGGGCCGCTGCGTTTGGTCCTCCGGCTCTATCTGCATTTCAGCGATGCGAACGCGCAGGCTTTCGCCAAGACGTCGAGCGATATCGAGTCCCGAAGACTGCGCCAAGATAACGAACTCTTCGCCGCCGACCCGGTAGAGGTTATCGGATGAGCGCATCGCCGAACTGATTAGAGTGGTAACGTCCGTCAGCACGCGGTCGCCCGTCGCATGACCGTAGATGTCGTTAACGCGCTTGAAGTGATCCACGTCGAGCATGATCAATGCTACCGGCACTTCGTTCGTGCGCGCCTCGTTGATCAGTGCCGCCAGTGCGTCATCGAGCGCGCGCCGATTGCCAGCGCCGGTTAGCGGGTCGACCATCGTAAGCTGCTGCAGTTGGCGGCGTTGACCGTTGGTCATGGCGGCGAAGCCGACCGATAGCGCCAGCGTGACGCCGAGGGTCGCCATCAGCAAGCCCACTTCGACCGCATCGCGGCCATCGATCATGACCGGTGTCAGTACAGCGAGGCTGATAATCGAGACAATGGCCGCTTCCATCGGTCGCAGTAGGTAAAACATCGCGACCAGGCCTGGATAGGCCCACAGCGCTTGGGTGCCACCTCTTAGGTAGTTCGTCGCAATGACTGCGCCCATGCAAATGAGGGCCATCAGCACACTGCCGAGGCGCACCGCGCGGTGTTTATAGACCGCCCAGGCAATAGCGGCCAAGCCGCACACCAAGACGGCGTCTAGGGCGGCGACCGCGAAATCGCCGTCGAGCAAGCGCACAACGACGAATGGAGCGATGCCAGCGATACCCGCGAAAGCGAGCAGCATCGGCAGCAGCTCCTCCAAGCTGAGTTTGCGAAATTTCACCGTCAACTTATCGGCGCGACCCGCCAAAGCTAAAGGGCTGGAGCCCATTAAGTCGATGCGCAGGTGGCGTGGTCAGACCGGTTTGGCTCGTTTCCGTGACCGTGCGCCAATACCGCTTGGAAAAGGGGCTTATCAGCGACTCAACGTAACAACATAACGGCGTTGTTCGCTGTTATTAGCAACGATGCCTTGGACGTTTACACCGCGTACGCGTTACTGCCGCTTAGGCTGACGGTTTTGTCCGCCAGGTGGGTTCGGTTACGGCCCGAGCGTTTCGCTTCGTAGAGGGCGTTATCGGCGCGCTTATGCCAATTATCCGGAGATTCGCGCGGCAGTAGCTCGGCCACGCCTAACGAGATCGTAACCTCGAGCGTCTTATTGGAGCCGTCGCGGGGCGGAATGCGCAGTGCGGCGACCGCTTCGCGCAGTTTTTCGCCCAGTCGACGGCCAAGCTCGATACCGGCCCCGGCCGCCACGACAACGAACTCCTCGCCGCCGACCCGGAACAGACGGTCCGTCGGCCGCGTGTTATCGAAAATCGTCTGGGCAACTTCGATCAACACCTGGTCGCCGGCGGCGTGACCATAGTCGTCATTAATCCGCTTGAAATAGTCAATATCGAGCATGATTAACGAAACCGGTAGTTCCGACTCTCGCGCTTCACCGATGATTTCTGGCACGGCCTCGTCCATGGCACGCCGGTTATCGGCGCCGGTCAGCGGATCGAGTAGGGTTATTTCTTTGAGCCGCTTACGCTGCGCCATCGTTAAGGCTGCGAAGCCAGCGGCGTTGATCAGCGTGATCAGCATCGACATGAGAACGACGCTGGTCAGGATCGATTGTTGCTCGGCGATCAGAACGGGTAGGACCGCCAATACAGCGACGATCGTCAGTACGACCGACTCTTTCGGTCGCAGCAAGAAGAACATCCCGACGATGGTCGGGTACGCCCAGAACAGCATCTCGCTGCCCTTCACGTGAATCACTGTTACAACGGCAAACGTACAAACAAGCGCCAGAAACACCGACGCTGGTCGTACCTTGTCGTACCGATAAATAACCCACGTTATAACGGCAAACGACGCCGCTATCACCGTGTCGATGATGGCGATAACGTATTCGCCGCTGTAAGCGCGAACGAAAATGATCGGCACGATACCGACGACACCGCTCGCGGCAAATAGGCATGGCACTAACGCTTCCAGCTCCATACGGCCGAGTTTCGCAATCAGGCCGGAGCGTCGCTGAGTGGACCGTTTCAGGCGGGTAATCAAGAGTCGCTGGCGCCGCTGGAATTAAGTGCCCAGGGGTATATGTCGGCGATTATTTAGAGAATATTAGCACTCAGCGCCCATTGGACCGGCCGTCAGTCGAGGTTTGCTGGCCGCCATCCAAAGAAGGCGCAGGGCGTGCCGCTCGCCATTGTGTCGTCGCCCGGTGCGACCTCGATGATGCCGGCCGTGCGAGCCAGCGCAGCGAAATCGCCAGACGTGTTAAACGCGACGGGTGTGGCGAGGACGGTGCCGTCCCGGTTCTGAAGAGTGACCGGAACGAACCGGCTAAGTTGTGCCAACCGCGTGACCGGTTCGGCAACGACCACCTGTGGCGGTGGTGGTGGTGCGAGTCCTGCGCAGGCGGCCAGAAACGGCGCGACATAGCGTTGAAAGGTCACCAAGGTCGACACCGGATTACCCGGCAGACCGAACACGGTGCTTGTGGCCGTCCGTCCGAACCATAGCGGTTTGCCGGGTTTTTGAGCGACTCGGTGGAATACTTTTTCAACACCGAGGTTGGCAAGCACGTCCGGAACGTAATCAGCCTTACCGCGAGAAACCCCGCCAGACAAGATAACGATATCATCGCCAGCGAGCGATTCGCTCAGTACGGCTGTTAATTGGTCCTGCGAATCGGGACAATGCAAATGCCGAGCCGTCGCGAGTCCCGTGCTGAGCGCGGCGCTAACGAGCGCTGGGCCGTTCGACAACCGAATCTGGTGCGCGTCGACGGCCGCTCCGGCTGGCACCAATTCATCGCCGGTCGCGATGACCGTGACCTTTGCCAAACGGCTCGCTAAGAAGGTCGCATACCCGGCCGAGGCGATCACTGCCGTCTCGGTCATACCGATGCGGCTACCGGGTTCGAGCAGTGTCGCGCCTTGCGCGTGGTCACTGCCGGCCGCATGAACAAACCTACCCGCTTCGACAACGGCGTCGGCCGCAACAGTAACCATCTGCCCATCGCGTGACAGTTGCTCGACCGGAACTACGCAGTCGGCGCCTGCGGGGAGTACGGCGCCCGTCATCACCTCGAGGCAACTCGCCGCGTCCGGAAGACTGAGGCGTGGCTCGTCACCCGCGAACACCGTGCCAAGGCATCGCAGCGCCGCTTGTGGTGTGGCATTGGCGTTTAGGGCAATGCCATCCATCATGACGCGGTCAAAGGGCGGTTGCTCGCGTTCGGCGCAAATCGTCTCGCGTAGCACTCGACCGTTGGCTGCGTCGAGCGCGACGGACTCCGTTGGCAATAAGCGTGCATTCGCCGCGACGGCGGCAACAGCGTCGGCGACCCTAAGCACGTCGACGTAACGCGTGGTGGCCAATATCGGTGCGGTAGTAAGCGCCCGGCCAATCAACGGCTCGCACGGCCGCGTACGTCGACTGCTGCGCAGCGGCAACCGTTTCGCCTCTACCAACGACGCAAAGCACCCGCCCGCCGCTGCTGAGCAGTCGGTCGTTATCGAGGGCGGTGCCCGCGTGGAAGACTTTGATGTCGTCGCCAGCCAACCGATCGAGTCCGGCAATGATCTCGCCGCGTCGATAGTCGCCGGGGTACCCGGCGGCGGCCATGACCACGCCGACGGTTGGCTGCGGGTGCCATTGGATCGACGCCTCGGCCAAGCGGTTGTCGATCGCGGCTAAGCAAAGCTCGGCGAGATCGCTCTCCAGTCGCATCATGATCGGTTGGGTTTCTGGATCGCCGAGGCGGCAGTTGAACTCCAACACCTTAGGCGTGCCATCTGCGGTGATCATCAATCCCGCGTACAAAAAGCCGCAGTACTCAATACCGTCTGCAGCGAGTCCCGCGAGCGTTGGGGCAATGACGTCGCGCTCGATCCGCGCCGCGAGTACCGCATCGATAATGGGTGCTGGTGATACGGCGCCCATGCCACCGGTGTTCGGGCCTTTGTCGCCATTGTCACGCGCTTTATGGTCTTGTGACGTCGCTAGCGGTAGCGCCGTTTGACCGGCCGCGATAACAATAAAGCTCGCCTCTTCGCCGACCAGGCACTCCTCGATCACAACACTGGCGCCCGCCTCGCCAAAGCGTTGTTCGCCCAGCATGTCGACAACGGCCGCTTGTGCCTCGGCTACGGTTGCTGCGACAACAACGCCTTTGCCAGCGGCAAGGCCATCGGCCTTGACGACGATGGGCGCGCCTTCGGCCTCGATGTAAGCGTTAGCCGCCGCGACGTCGGTAAAGCGCTGCCAGCGCGCCGTCGGAATTCCGTGCCGATCAAAAAACTGCTTGGCGAACGACTTCGAGCCTTCGAGCTGCGCTGCGCTCGCGCCCGGACCGAAGCACTTCAATCCGGCGGCTTTGAAACGATCGACGACACCGTCAACGAGTGGTTGTTCGGGCCCAATGATCGTTAAGGCAATGTTCTCTTGCTGTGCGAAGTCGAGTAGTGCAGCCGTATCTGTGGGGGCAATGGCAACGTTCGTGACGTTCGCTTCCAAGGCCGTACCGGCATTGCCCGGCGCGACAAAGACGTGGCGGTTGATACCGCGACGGGCTAGTTGCCAGGCCAAAGCGTGTTCGCGTCCACCGCTGCCGACGACAAGGATCTTCATGCGAATCGCCTCAATGACGGAAATGGCGCATGCCGGTCATCACCATGGCAAGCCCATGGTCGTTGGCGGCTTCGATGACTTCGCTGTCGCGTTTGGAGCCACCCGGTTGTATGACCGCTCGAATGCCATGTTCTGCCGCCGTATCGATGCCGTCGCGGAACGGGAAAAACGCATCTGATGCCAGCACAGAGCCATTGAGGTCCAGCGACTCATCCGCGGCTTTGATCGCAGCGATACGAGTGGAGTAGACCCGGCTCATCTGTCCGGCGCCGATACCGAGCGTCGCGTTGTCACGGCAAAATACAATGGCGTTCGATTTGACGTACTTGACGACTTTCCAGGCGAACAATAAATCGCGTAGTTCGTTAGGATCTGGCGCGCGAGCGGTCACTACGGTGAGGTCGGCTTCACCGATGACCCCGTCGTCACGATCTTGCACAAGTAGTCCGCCCGAGATTTTCTTTATCTCGTAGGCGGCGTCGCGGCGCTCATGCAGGTTACCGATTTCGAGTAAACGTAGGTTCGAGCGTTTCGCGAGAACATCGCGGGCCGCCTCGTCGACGGTCGGTGCCAATAACACCTCGACAAATTGCCGATCGATAATCGCCGTCGCTGTTGC
>JBCDIL010000043.1:0-22831 GCA_038749025.1 Pseudomonadota bacterium
ATCGAGATAAGCCTCACCAATTACACCGCCATCCGGTTCGTCAGGCGCTTCCGGTGGTGGTTCACCGCTACCGCAGGCAGCAAAACTCGTCACTGCCGCTGCTAACACCCATCGTTTCATGCCAATCTCCTCAGCGTGTTGTCGAGGCATCGCTCGAACAAGGTCTTTAATGTCGCAACGCTGTCGCTCAGGCGATGGTCGCTATCAATAATATGTGTCTCGGCGCGCGCCGCCTCGGCAAAGCTCAGTACACCGGCAAGCGGCACCACGTCGTCGCGCCAGCCGTGCACAATCGTTAGCGGGCATGGCGGTGGGTCCGGCGTTAAGGCCTCAAAACCGGGTACGTGGTACGCCGGCGCCATTGCGAAGACAGCCGCCGGTTTAATCGTCGCTGCCGCTGCCGTTGCCACATGGCCGCCCATGCTTGAGCCCACCAGCAGGAGCGGTGCATCGATACCACGGCAAACGCTAATCAGCTTGTCCACCCGGTCGCCAGGGTCTGCCATGCCGCGATAATCGACGGACGTAACGGCCAGTTGTCGATAGCGAGCCACATCGGCCAGTGCCCGAATCTTCGTTCCCCACGGGCCACTCTCTTGCCCATGCGAAAAAACCACCGCCAGACTCATTACGCCTCCTCGCTCGCGCTTGCCAACAACAGCGCGAGCCGGTCTTGCCCGAACACCGCGCGTGGTCCGAGTGTAAACGACGGCACGCCGAAGAGCCCGGCGGCGTTGAGTCGTTGCATGTTCTCCGCCGCGCTTTCGAGCGGCGCATCATCCGCTAGTGCACGGCGAACAGCCGTTGGCGTGAGCCCGGCACCGGTCGCTACCGAGACGATATTGTCCTTATTACGGAGATCGATGCCCTCTGCCCACGAGGCCTTGCCGATGGCTAGCACCACGTCGGGCAAGCACCCGTCGCGCTCGGCAGCCGCCGCTACCCGAATCAAATTCGGCGCGGCATCGAGCGGGTCGGCGATTCGTCCAAACGGAATACCAAGGCGACGAGCCTCACGGTTGGCATCGGTCACGATGTACAAGCGCTTCGCATTCGGTAGCGGCTGGCCGCGGGTCACCATCGGTAACACGGGCCGAAAGTCGACATCGATAACGCCCTTTTTCGCGAGCGCGAACGTTGTCGTCGCAGCGAGGTACGAGAACGGGCTGCGGATCGAAAAATAGAAACTCACCGTGGGCTTACCACTCACGCTAATCGGCGGTCTTAGCAGCCGTTGCCGTTCGCGCAGTAACCGCGCTGAGTCGAAATGCCGATCGAGCCCTAAGCGATCAAGACGCTTGAGCAGGTGGTAGAGCCGGTCGATCCCGGCGTAGTGGCTGCCATCAAAAACAAGCGTCGCTGCCGCGTAATGGCCAGCGTCGAGCAGCGACGCGACACTCTTTTTGCCGTGTTGCCGGGCGCGCTCCAGCAGTATCGGATTCACGGTGGCGATCGCCGCGGCAATCGCTTCGCTGTCGCCGTGCCACCACTGCTCGGTGAGCTCGCTACTCAATGCTAGCCAATCGTCAGGCTGGTCGTCAGCGAGCACAACCAGCTTGGCGGCGGCGGCATCGCGTGTCGGTAGTGCGGGCGCACAAGCGAATACCTCGTTTAATGCCGCGGCCAATAGCGATGCATCTTTAGGCGCGTAATGCTCGCGAAGCGCGGCGTTCGGTTCGTACTCGGGTGGCAGCGGCGCCGTTAGCCAGCGCAGGCGGATCGTCACGTCGTACGCCTTATCGATGATCAAGAGCTCGCGCAATAGCAGCCGCGAGTAAGGATCATCGAGTTGCAGATAGGCATCGATTACGGCTGGTTCTTTACCGATCCGCCGCTTAATGCGAAAAAACTGCTCGCGCGCGTTGCGGACTGGCTCACTAAGCGCCAACTGAATTGCAAGCGATTGCGGTGTCGGCCAAGTGCTCACGAATTTAGCCCGGGCGGTTTCCAGAGAAGCTCATCCAGACTTGGCTCCCAACGATAGTGCGCGAGGCGAACCTTGCCGCGCTCGATAAGCACGCCATCGTCGGCCAGTAAATCGCGCTGGCGTTGCCAGGCGGTGGAGTTAGCTGGAAAGGCCAGCGCACCGCTTGCGGTAATCACACGATGCCACGGCACGGTCGATCCATCCGGGAGTTCACGCAATGTACGGCCGACGAGGCGCGCGCGCCCGGGCATGCCGGCAAGGTCAGCCACTTGACCGTAGCTCGCGACCGCTCCTGGCGGAATATCGTTCACAATCGCCAAAATCCGGTCCGCTTTGTCGGGCGCTACCGGCATGACCTAGCGCGACAGCCGCGCGCGCAGCTCGTCGCGCGCATGCGCCAGTACCGAATCGCGATCGAGCGAAGCGAGAATGTCTTCGACAACGCGCTTCGGACCGGCATCGCCCCAACTTTTCCCGGCCGCGAGGTAGCGGCTGGCCACTTCACCGACAACGAGCGTGGCGTACCAGGCGATCGCGCCTTGTGCACCGGCCGTCACGATTGTCGACAATCCAGCCGTTCCCACCTTCAGTGCACTGGCCACGAAGTGGACGGCCCAGACGGTACCCATCAACGCCGCTGCCTCGGTCGCAATGGTGCTTATTAAGGTACCGGCTTCGTTTTGAGTCAGCGGTAGGTCGTAGACGCGCGACAAGTGCACGACCATGCCAACATCGATAGCGGCGGCGGCAAACAAGTCGGCGACCGGAATGGGGTTAACGGCAACGGCTAGGCCTTTAGCCATGCAGTACATGGTGATCACGTCTTCGGCGATGCCTTGCCGAGCGGCCAACACGCGCTCGCCGACCCGATCGGTCAGGTCGGCGGCGAAAAGGCTGGCATTCAACGCGGCCAGTGTTTTGCCCTCGGCCTCGATCACGTCCCAGAGCCTAAGACGCAGCGCCGCCATGTCCGGCGAGCGCTCGCGCGTCTCGGTCGACTCGTTGCCAGCCGCATCGCGTACAACAACGGTCTCGGGCCGCGGCGCAGCAGCGGCAGCGACAATGTTGTCGGCCCCAACCAAGCCGTCGGTGTGTTTCGTTAGCGAGCCGAGTAACGTCGCTAACTCGGTGTCGGTGTACCGGTCGGCTTTGTTCAGCACGATGATAACGGGCCGTCCTTGCTCGGCCAGCCACGATAGTGCGCCGTGCTCTTGCGCCGTTAGGTCAGCATCGACAACGAAGACGATTAAGTCAGCCCGGGCAACCACTTCGCGGGCGTGATCTTCGCGTTCCTCACCAAACGCCTCGTCCAGACCTGGCGTGTCAATCAAAAATACACCGCTCGCCTCGGCTTCACGGTAGGCCCGCATCGTGGCGTGCTTAGTCTCGCCGTGCAGCGGGCTGGTTGCGAACACCGGCTCACCGATCAGCGCATTGAGTAGCGACGACTTGCCGGTGCTTACGCGCCCAAACGCCGCGATGTGCACGTGGCCATGCTCAAGTTTATCGAGCATGCCTTTCACTTGGTCGTAGTCGCTACCCAGCGCATCGCGCACAGCGCCGGGCAAACGTTGGTCGTCCAACAGCTCGGCCAAACTTTCGCGGGCCAGCGTTAGCGGGTCACGCTTCGGCGTCTCGGCGTCGGGCGATCCAAACCAGTCTTGCCACCAACGAGCGAACGGCATTAGCGCGAGTCCCGACCGATCTCGGCCACGGCGATCTTGGCGATGCGCGCCACACGGTTCTCAAGCCGCGTATTAAGCTCCGCGGCGAAGTTGTCGGCCGCTTGGCCGGTGTCGAAATCGCCTTTCTCGGCCAGCGACTTCACCAGGCCCCGACCGAGCGCGTCGAAAATTAAGCCGTACGCGATGGCGTGCATGGCACCACCGCCGATGGTGCCAAGCCCGGGGAAGGCCTTCAGCGCATTGCCGGCAACGGCGAGTGCCAGCGGAATCGCACGGCCGACTCGGCTTTGCGACAAGTCGAGAAATTGATCGATATCGACATCGTTAACGGCCACGTCGTTAAGCCGGCAGAGCTCGCGAACGAGACTGGTGCCGAGATACCCCTGGATCACAATATCGGCACCGGGGCTTACGGCGGCCAATGCGCCGACGACGGCTTTGGCCGTGTGCGAACGCACGATCTCCTCGCCGCGGTGCGTGCGGTAGGCAAGCTCGGCCGCGCGAAGCTTATCGCCAGCGAGTTGAAACAACGCTTGGTCTCGGCGGCGGATTAACTCCGGTGCATGGTTCGAGACAAGATGGTTAAGCGCCACCACCAACTGGTCGATGTCGGGCTGGCGCTCGCGCTCGGCACTGCGCTCATCGCCGTCGGCGCTTCGTTCAATCACTTGCTCGCGCCCGCCAGCAATCGCCGGAATGACGGTCGCCGGTAAATCGGCGTCGAGACCGAGCACGCGTTCGTGAATCCTGGCAAGAACGGCGCGTAGCTCGTCGGCGGCGTACTGATCGGCCTTGTTAAGCGCAACGAGCATCGGCTTGCTGGCTTTGGCCAATGCCTCCACCGTGGTGAGGTCGGCCCGGGTTAAGTCGGTATCGCAAACAAACAACACCACGTGCGCGCGGCGCGCCTCTTCGATGAGCGGCGCATCGTCGCTGCCAACGCCGCTCATACCCGGCAGGTCGAGCAAGCGCACGTCGGTGTCCGCCGGCGAGCGCCACCGGTAAGCGTTAACGGTAACGGTCGTGCCGCCGAGCGGACTCGATTCAACATCGGCCTCGGGTAACAGCGCCCGAATCAACGAGCTTTTGCCGGCACTGATCTCGCCGAATACGGCAACATCGAGTGTGGCCGCCGAGCGCTCGCGAAGCGCGAGCTCGTCTTTGGCCGCTGCCACATCAACACCGTCGGCAGCGGCTTTTTCCAGCCGTTCGATGAGCGAGTCTTCGTTGAGTACCGGTGAGGTACCGGCTTTCGTCTTGGCTGTGGCCGGGCGCAGCAACCACCAGAGCAACGTGAGTGTCAGTCCAATGCCCAGCAACGCGACGCCGCCCGCCAGCACTTGCACCCACAACGGCTCGCCACGCAGGCGCTCGATTAACTCGATGATCGATGTGGTGATCGATACTGTGGTTGAGATGAAAAAGCCCGCGGCCAACAAAGCGGCAACGACACCAACGATTCGAACCAAACGACCTGTACTCATAGCAGTCAGTGTACCGAGGTATCGCCGCGGGCTAGGCGCCTACAAGCGCGCCCATACGGTATCGAGGTCGGTCGGTAGCGCCTCGACAATGCCCGCGGACAGCAACACATCGGCGCAATCGCGAAGCGCCGACGTTGGTCGTCGGGTGCCTTGTGACCAGCGCACATGCTTAAACCAGGCCGCCGTTTCGGCGGGGTTCAAACCGTACGCCGTGGAAATCTCGGCGACGGCGTGGCGGCGTCGCACGAGGTTGTAGGCGTAGCGGTCAGCGACGACCAGCGCTTTTTTAAGGCGCTCGCGAACGCGGGCCAGGCGCTTTTTGGGGACCGCCAGGGTTAGCGCTGGCCACGGACCGACGCAATCGTCGAGCCGGCGCCATTCGCCGCTGCGCACCAGTGGGCTGGTCGTGAAACGCTCCCACATAAAAAAGTCGGCCTCGTCGGCCGCGAGCGCACGTCGCGCCCCGTCGAGGTTACCGACGACGACAAACTCGAGGGCATCGATCGGCCAACCGCGGTTCAGCGCGTCGACATAGGCCATCAGGTGCGACCCGGAGCGGTACCGACTAATCGCGATACGAGCCCCTTTGAGGTGGCTCGGGCGTCGCAGCCGGCTATCGGCCGCCACGTGAATGCCCCAGATGACTGGCGTTCGCACCCACACTTTGACGAGCACGTTGTCATTCGCATTAATGGCATCGGCCAGCGCGCCTTCGGTCAGGAGCAGCGCCACATCGATGTCGCCCGTTTCCATGGCCTGCAGCATGGCGCCGGTACCGCCCGGGAAATCGACCCAGTGCACCGGTGCGCCGGCGTCGGTAAATGCACCATCGGCCTCAGCAAGCCGCCAAGGCCAGTTAAAATGTTCGGGTACGCCGCCCACCGTCAGCGTTTTGGGCATGGCGCTGCCTGCCGGTTACTGGTCAATCGATAGGTAGTATAAAGGAGCCAGGAGGAACCAACGGCATGACATCGGTCACTATCGCAAGACGATTCAACGGCCCGCCAAACTCCGGCAATGGCGGCTACAGCGCTGGCTTGCTCGCTCAGTTTATCGACGGCCCGTGTCGGGTTCGCTTGATGCGCCCGCCGCCGCTTGAGGTGGCGATGACGATTAGCCACGACGAGAACGGTGTTGTGATGCGCGACAGCGAGGGCGACGTCGCGCGCGCCATGCCAACCACAGTTGATATTGACGTGCCCGCGGCACCGTCAACGGCAGAGGTGAGTCGTTGCGAGGCACGCTATCGCGGCCACACCGAGCACAACTTCCCTAACTGTTTTGTTTGCGGGCCCGACCGCGAGGTCGGCGATGGCTTGCGGCTTTTTTCAGGACCGCGCGATTCGCGCAGCGACCATGTGGCGAGCAGTTGGCAACCGGATGCGTCGTTGGCCGGATCCGATGGCAACGTCGACCCCGTGTTCATCTGGGCGGCACTCGATTGCCCCGGGGCGTTCTCGTTCAGTCACGCGGAAGGAATGGGCGTCGTACTCGGCGAAATCGCGGTGGCGATCGACGCGCCAGTGCGGGTCGGCGAAACGCTAACGGTGATCGGCTGGCATATCGGCAGTGATGGCAAGAAACACGACACCGGCACGGCGTTGCTGCGCGATGGCACGACAGTACTGGCGCGCGCCAAAGCCCGCTGGTTCGAGATCGACCCGGCCGTCTTTAAGCTGACATAGGGTAAGCGATCGGCGCAATTCATTCGACGATGTGGAAGGGTCGTTCCGGCCCGATGACAGCAGCGTCTATCCAATCCGCGGCTAATCGCGGCGGGACGCCGCTCCCACATCAGTGGGGCCGCACCGCAAAATTCAGCGCTAACGACAACCGACAATGGGGGAGCGCCGTCTCGGCGCGATGACAGCAGCGTCTATCCAATCCGCGGCTAATCGCGGCGGGACGCCGCTCCCGCATCAGTGGGGCCGCACCGCAAAATTCAGCGCTAACGACAACCGACAATGGGGGAGCGCCGTCTCGGCGCGATGACAGCAGCGTCTATTAAATCCGCGGCTAATCGCGGCGGGACCGCCGCTCCCACATCATAGGGGCTGCACCGCAAAATTCAGCGCTAACGACAACCGACAATGTGGGAGCGCCGTCTCGGCGCGATGACAGCAGCGTCTATCCAATCCGCGGCTAATCGCGGCGGGACGCCGCTCCCGCATCAGTGGGGCACGCACCGCAAAATTCAGCGCTAACGACAACCGACAATGTGGGAGCGCCGTCTCGGCGCGATGAATGCAGCGACAAAGCCTTCCGCCGAGACGATCACGACGCCAATGACCACTTCAAACATACAAAGCCTGCGCAACAAAACATGCAAACTGTCAAAATAAAATAACAACTAAAAGTGTCATGTTCATATCACATTGCCCTACCCAAACAACCCCTGTAGCTTTAACAACAAGACGGGGGTAGTGCCGGATCGCCGGGGCTCGACGAACAAGGCCTGCCAAGACAATGCAGCGGATTATCGTACTCGGCGGCGGCGCCGGTGGGCTCGAGTTAGTCGTGAAACTCGGGCGGAAACTGGGCCGACGGCGCGAGGCCGAGGTGATTCTTGTCGACAAGAATCCCACCCACATATGGAAACCGCTGTTCCATGAGGTCGCCACGGGTTCGATGAACTCGTATCACGACGAAGCGGCCTATCAGATGCTGGCGCGCAAGCATGGCTTCAAGTTTATCTTGGGCCGCGCGACCGGCATCGACCTGGATGCACGCAATGTCGACCTCGCTCCTATCGAGGCCGACGGCGTGCAGATGGTACCGCCTCGGACGCTTACCTACGACACGTTAGTCGTCGCTGTCGGCAGCCAAAGTAACGACTTCGGTATCGCTGGCGTTAACGAGTTCAGCCAACAGCTCGACTCGCGGGAAGAAGCCGAGCAGTTCCATAAAATCTTCACCGCGCAAATGCACCGTGTTAACGCCGAACACGTGCCGGACTTACAGCAGCTGAACGTTGTTATCGTCGGTGGGGGTGCCACCGGTGTGGAACTCGCCGCCGACATGCACAACGTTGTACAACGACTCAGCGAGTATGGCTTCGACCGGTTTTCGAAAGACCGCTTGAAAGTACGCTTAATTGAGGCAGCGGAAGAATTGCTACCCCGACTCCCGATTCGTATCGGCACCGCCGTTCATCACGAGCTCGGCAAAATCGGCGTCGACGTTCGCACGTCCACGATGGTGTCGAAAGTCGAAAAGAATGCGGTCATCACCAGCGAAAGCGAAGTGATTCCCGCCGATATTTCGGTCTGGGCGGCCGGCGTAAAAGCGCCGCAGTGGATTGCCGACTCGGGTTTCACTGTCGACAAACTCGGTCGTATCGAAGTCAATGAGGATTTATCGGTGCGCGGCCTGGATAGCGTGTTCGCATTGGGTGACTGCTGTGCTTGCAAAGACCGCGATGGGAAAGACATTCCACCGCGCGCGCAAGCCGCGCACCAGATGGCCGGTATTGTCGCCCGCAATATCATTAGCGCGCGCAAAGGCCACGAGTCACGTCCGTTCGTTTACCGAGACTTCGGTAGCTTAATCAGCCTGTCGAAATACTCGACCGTCGGCAACTTGATGGGCAACCTTATGCGCGGCAGCGTCTTTATCGAAGGCTGGATGGCGCGCATGTTTTACCTATCGCTCTACCGCATGCACCAGTCCGCCGTGCACGGGTTGTTCTCAACCTTCCTGATTATGCTAGGCGATCGCATCTACAAAGCGACCCGTGCGGAAGTGAAGCTGCACTAAGTAGTCTTTTGCACGGCGAGACGCCGCTCCCACATCATTGCGATACACACCAAAGCAGTTTGGCGCCACGGCAAACGAAGCTGTGGGAGGGCCGTCTCGGCCCGATGACAACAGCCTCTCAACGCCCTAAAACGCAATCCCTGCCTTGATCGCCATCGCGATCGCGTCATCCGACATCGTCTTCGTCAGTGTCCCTTTCGCGTCACCGGTATCCGCATCAATTAACACGGCGTAGCCGGTCTTGCCGCCATTCGCCGCCAGGTGTTCGCTAATCCCTAACGCGTCCGCAAGCAACGCCGACTGCGCTTTCGTCTTCTTGTTGGTGAGGTCCAAGCGAACAAACAAGACCGGTGCATTGTTAAGATCCGCCGAGTTCTTCGCGCGCTCCAATGCCGGATCAAGCACCTTACAACTCGGGCACCAATCGGCGTAGTACAGCACGGCATACAACTCCGCTTCTTGCGGCATTTCATCGCCAGCGTCGGCGGCACAGGCACTGAGAACGGCCAATCCGATCACGGTAAATAAAGCTTTCATCGTTAGGTCTCCATAGCGGTCGCGACACAGGCGACGCGCATACGCGCGCTCAACGGAGCGCGCTTCTGATCATGAAGACCGGCGGAGTGCCCGTTTTATTTCGCGGGCCGACTGCCGATGGCAACGATCAGCCCCGCCGCCACCAGCGGCACCCATCGCTCGGCCCAGTCGCCAATCGTGTTCGGCATCGCATTGAAGAGGATGGTTAAGAAAAAGCCGGTTAACAGCGTCGCCGCCGTGGCCCCTGCCCCGGCGCTGCGCCCAATTAGACGCATAAACACCAGCGGGCCGAACGCAGATCCGAGCGCATGCCAGGCAAACAGCACCCGATTAAAGATATCGTCTGGTAATTTGAGAGCCAGTAACGCCGCCAATACACAGATAACAACAACGGTCAGGCGCACGGCCATAGCGCCCGTACGCGGCTCGCGACCGAGCGTCGTGTCGTGCGAGACGGCCGAGGCCGCCACCAACAGCTGACTGTCGGTCGTCGACATGATGGCGGATAACACCGCCGCCAAAACGATCGCGGCAAGCACCGGCGCCAACACGGTTTGGGTATAGACGAACAACACTTGATCGCCAACCGTACCCGCCTCAACCAACCAGCGTGCGCTCCACCCGACGATCAACATGCCCGTGTAGATCAGCACGGCCCAAGTCATCGCAATGGTGCGGGCTGTACCAATGTCGTTCCCGTCGGCCATTGCCATGAAACGGTTGACGACGTGCGGCTGACCCGGGTACCCGAAGCCGATCCCCAGTAATCCAAACCCGAACGCCAAGGCTGCACCCCACCCCGCTTGCCCCGGCGCGAGCGGGGTCGTCGTAAACAACTCGGCGACTGCCGAGAAGAACGCTGCCGGACCACCGAGCGCCGCAATACCGGCAACCGGTAACAGAACCGCCGCACCGACCATCGCGATACCCTGCAACGTATCGCTGACGCTCGCTGCCCAGAAACCGCCGAGTAACGTATAGGCCAAGACAAGCGCCACACCCGCCACGATGCCGACCTCGCGCGGCCAATCGAAATACACCTCGACCGCCCGTGCGCCCGCCTCAAACTGCGACGCGATGTAAAACACAAACGCGAATAACACCATGCCGGCCGCGAGCACGCCGAGCCACCGCCGGGCGGAACCCAACGATGCCGGTAATACGAACTCGGTCAGCGTTAACGATCCATCGACGGCGCTTTGCGCCTGCAGACGCGGCGCGATCAGGTACCAGTTCATCGCGAAGCCGGACAGCGTCGCCGGCAACAACCAGACCGCCGCCGCACCCCACGCGTACGCTGCACTGCTAACACCAACCAACGTCCACGCCGACGACGAGCTTGCCGACGCGCTAAAGGCGGCGATCACCGGCCCGAGTCGCCGCCCGCCAAGGAGGTAATCGCCGTGGCTACGGCTACGCCGCGAGGCCCACGCGCCGATCAACAAAAGCGCGGCACCGTACGCGGCCAAGGTTAAAGCTGCCAGGGTCGTCACTCAGTCAGCGAAACACGCAGTGTATGAGAAGTCGGGGCTGGCCCCAAACAGCATGGAGCCTTGCTGCACAAGCCGGTAGGCTTGCCCGATGGCGGACGCACGGGGTTGGGAGTTTTGGGTCGATCGTGGCGGCACGTTTACCGACGTAATCGCGCGCACGCCAACGGGCGAGTTGCTGACAACGAAGCTGCTCTCGGACGACCCGACGCAGTACGCCGATGCCATCGGCGAGGCGATCCGTCGGCTCCTGCCAACGGGCGAATCGGTCGACGCGTTGCGACTCGGCACGACCGTCGCAACCAATGCGTTGTTAACCCGCCGCGGCGCACGAACGGCGCTGCTCGTGACCGAAGGCTTCGCCGACCTTCTCGTGATCGGCCATCAGCAACGGCCCGACCTCTTTGCCTTGGCCATCGACAAACCGCCGCCGCTGTACGAACGCGTTGTGGAAGTCGGCGGACGCCTGACAGCCGCTGGCGACGAATTACAGCCGCTTGATGAAGACGCGGTTCACACCGCGCTTACCGAACTTCGCGACGCCGGTATCGAGGCCGTTGCTGTTTCGTTATTGCACGGCTATCGCAACCCGGACCATGAACGGCGTGTCGCGGCATTGGCCACCGACGTAGGTTTCGCGACCGTACGCCGCTCCTCAAGCGTCAGCGGCTTAATCCGTTACGTGGAACGGACGTCGACAACGGTGCTCGATGCCTATTTATCGCCCGTAGTCGCCGACTACCTCGGCCGACTGAACGAGTCGCTGCAAACAGTCGGCGCACCCCCGGTCGCCGTCATGCATTCCAATGGCGGCCTCGCGACGACCATGACCACCAGTGGCCGCAACACGATTTTGTCGGGTCCGGCCGGGGGCGTGGTTGGCATGGCCCGCGCCGGCGCGGCGATCGGCATCGACCGGTTGATCGGTTTCGACATGGGTGGCACGTCGACCGATGTTTGCGCCTACGACGGTGAACTGCCACTGACGTACGAAACGGAAATCGCCGGTATCGCGATTACCGAGCCACAGGTCGCGATACACACGATCGCGGCCGGTGGCGGCTCGGTGTTGAGTTACACGGATGGTCGGCTGCAAGTCGGGCCGCAGTCGGCTGGCGCCGACCCTGGTCCAGCGGCTTACCGGAAAAACGGGCCCTCTACCGTTACCGACGCGAATATCGTTCTCGGTCGCTTGCCCGTCGACGCCCTACCCGCCGTGTTCGGCCCAGACGCGAATGCACCGATTAGCGTTGCTGCGGCCGAGCACGCCCTCGATGGGCTGGCGACGCGGGTCGGTACCGACCGCGCTGCGGTAGCCGCCGCCGGTCTCGATATCGCCGTAGAACACATGGCCAACGCAATTCGGCAAATCACGTTGGCGCGTGGTACTGACCCGGCCGACTACACACTGGCGGTATTCGGAGGTGCCGGCGCCCAACACTGCTGCGCGGTGGCCGAGCGCATCGGCGCACGGCGTATTTGCTTGCACCCGCTGGCAGGCGTTTTGTCGGCGCTCGGTGTCGGTGTCGCGCCGTTTAAGCGCACCCGCACACTGAGTGTGGAAGCGCCGTTGGATGAAGTCGCCACGACACTGGCTGCGCGCGCCGATGACGAATACCGCACGGTAAACGCCGAATGGCCGAGTGAAGCCGGAACACCCAGCGAACGACGTACAACGGTTGGCTTGCGGTTCGGGCGCAGTAACGCTGTGATCGAACTGCCGCAGGCTAACCACGACACCTTAGCCCGTGAGTTTACGGCGACGTATCAACAGCGCTTCGGCCACACGCCAGACGATCCGATTGAGGTTGCATACCTCAGGATTGAGTTATCGACGGCGACCAACGCGCCGATGCCAACGCTGCATCGCACCGATGTAAGCGCGGTACCGGCAACAACGCGTGTCCACGATGGCAAGAGATGGCGCGACGTACCGCGACTTCACGCCCATGCCGTCAACAACCAACCGCTGAGTGGCCCCGCGATTATTGTCGGCCCACACACGACGCTGTGGCTGGCCCCGGGTTGGACCATTGCCGCCGCCAACGACGGCGCTTGGCTGCTCACTCGTACTGACACCGTGACCGATACGAGATCCACTGAGCGCAATCCGCACTTGCTCGAAGTCTTTAACGGGCGCTTTATGGCGATCGCCGAACGAATGGGTAAGACGCTGCAACGAACGGCACAGTCGGTCAATATTCGTGAGCGACTCGACTACTCGTGCGCCGTGTTCGATGCGGGCGGCCGTTTACTGGCCAACGCGCCACACATGCCAGTACACCTCGGCAGCATGAGCGAGTCCGTCCGTGTCGCGATTGAGCGTTTTGGCCCTCGCGCGGCGCTGGGCGATGTATGGGTCCTGAATTCCCCCTACGATGGCGGGACCCACTTACCAGACATCACGGTGATCGCGCCCTGGTTCGACAGCGCCGGACAACTCAGCTGTTACACGGCGGCCCGCGCGCATCATGCCGACGTTGGCGGTACCACACCCGGGTCGATGCCGGCCGATAGCACGCACATCGACGATGAAGGGGTTCTGATCGAATGTCGCGAGTTATTCAAAGCCGGTGAACCGTTGTTCGATGCGTTGTTGGCCGACTGGGCGGCAAGCCCGTACCCACCGCGCCAGCCCGCGCAGAATATCGCTGACTTGCGGGCGCAATGCGCCGCGTTGCACGAAGGGGCTCGCGGCCTTAGCGAGACCGAACGAACGTTCGGTCGCGACGTATTGCTCGCTTACGCAGGCTACGTGCATGACAACGCGGCGGAAACGGTGGCGCGTGTTGTTGCCGATATCGGCGATGGCAGATGTCGAATCCCTATGGATAACGGCAGTGAGATTCATGTCAGCGTGACGCGGCGCGGTGAACGACTGTTTATTTCGTTCGCGGGAACGACAGCGGCTGTCGCAGGAAACTTCAACGCACCGCCGGCCGTTTGTCGCGCCGCCGTGTTGTACGTGTTGCGCTGCTTGGTGGATCGACCGATTCCGTTAAACGACGGCTGCCTAACAGCGATCGATATCGAGATACCGCCGGGGAGTTTGCTCGCACCGAGTTTCCCGGCTGCCGTTGTCGCCGGCAACGTGGAAACGTCGCAGGCCGTCACCGATGCCTTGCTCCTCGCACTGGACGCCGCCGCAGCCAGCCAAGGCACGATGAATAACCTGACGTTCGGCGATGGCGAGCGGCAATACTACGAGACCATCGCCGGCGGCGCCGGTGCCGGGCCAGGTTTCGCAGGCGCCGATGCTGTACATACGCACATGACCAATTCACGCCTCACCGATCCGGAGGTGTTCGAAAGCCGCTACCCGGTGCGCGTCGAGCGCTTCGCCGTTCGGGCGAACTCCGGTGGTGATGGCGACTACGCGGGCGGCAACGGGCTTGTTCGAACGTTGCGCTTTCTAGCGCCCGTCGATGTCTCGATGCTGTCGGGTCGTCGCCGTAACGCCCCACCCGGGTTGGGTAACGGCGAACCCGGTCAGCCAGGTGTTAATCGTCTGTTGCACGCCGACGGTAGCGTCACGGTCATCGGCGCTGTGTGGCGCGGCCGACTAGCGGCCGGCGATGCGATCGAGATTGCAACGCCTGGCGGCGGGGGGGCCAGCGCTTAACGGTGTCCGCGGCGATTGTCGAGTTGTCGCGGTATGCCGACGGTTGATCGAAATTTAACACCCCTTTAGCAAACATAACTCTAGAATCCGCGCTGCCAAATGGAACGGTGCGTTGTATCAACAACGTCTTTTGGCAACGCGCGGTCGTCAGTTGAGTGAGCAAGGCGCCGCGTGGCTCATAAACATTAAGGAGTTTGCAGTTATGAAGATGGGAAATGTTTCGCGATTGGGCCTCGCGTTAGCGATG
This sequence comes from Pseudomonadota bacterium, assembly GCA_038749025.1. Taxonomy (GTDB): domain Bacteria; phylum Pseudomonadota; class Gammaproteobacteria; order Steroidobacterales; family Woeseiaceae; genus JBCAXA01. The sequence continues at coordinate 14,749 of JBCDIL010000043.1, forward strand.
GTTGTCGCTGGTGAGGCGGCGTTAGCTACCGATGTCAGTTACGACTTTGTTGAACTTCGTTTCATCGATACGGAAATCGACGACGCTAACGTTGACGGCGATGGCTTCCAAATCAGCGGTTCGTACAACATTAGCGGGAACTGGCTGATTGTCGGTGGGTACACGTCGTTGGATTTCGACGGTCCAGTCGAAGGGTCCCTGTTGGAAGCGGGCGGCGGTTACGTATGGCCGGTCGACCCGAAATTCGATTTGTTTTCGACGATTTCAATTGCGCGCGCTGAGGTTGACGTTGGCTCGTTCAGCGACGACGAAACCGGCTTTCGTATCGTCGGCGGTATCCGTACCAAGTTCACCGATCAATTCGAAGGTCGTGCTGAGCTGAACTACCTCGACATCGATGACAGCGATACGTTGATTCGTCTGGGTGGCGATTATTACTTCACCCCGCAATTCGCCGGTGGCGCCACGATCGACCTCGGTGGCGACAATGATCAGATTACGTTCGGTATTCGTTACTTCTTCGGCGATCGCCGGGTTCGTAACGTTAATTAAGACTGCTTATTGATGCGTTTTGAAGCCGGCCTTCGGGCCGGCTTTTTTTATGGTCCGGTTACGCAATGTATCGCCGAGGGCGAACGACAATGTGGGAGGGCCGTCTCGGACTGATGGCGACAGCGTCGCTGCCAGCCGCGCACTCCATCGCGGCGGGACGCCGCTCCCACATCAATAGTACCTACACCGAAAACCTTGCCCCGACGACGAACGAAGCTGTGGGAGGGCCGTCCCGGACCGATGGCAACAGCGTCGCTGCCAGCCGCGGACTCCATCGCGGCGGGACGCCGCTCCCACATCAACAGTACCTACACCGAAAATCTTGCCCCAGCGACAAACGAAGCTGTGGGAGCGCCGTCTCGGCGCGATGATAACGACGACCAGGCGACTGCGACGATGCCTAACTAAAGCCCTTCATGATCGCGGCAAGCTGCTCCGCCCCAGGATTCAACTCGTCGTAGGCCATCCGATACAGCGGTGTACCCGCGGTGTGATTGATCGCATGCATGTCAGGCGCACTTTCATCAATGTACAGCAGCCCGGTCAGCACCTCGCCAGCATTCGCGTGCTCACGTAAGAATTGGTAGGCCTTCGCCCGACTCGTCGGGTCGAAGTCATCGTCAACTTTGCGAAACACGATCTTACTGCCATCGTGCAACTCGACCGGTATTGCTTTGCCATGCTCGTAATCGGCCTCAATCGGCGTACGCGGTGGAACGAAATCTGCACCGGTGACCTCGTGATAAAACTCACGGGTATAGCTGTAGCTCTTCGTGCTGCCTTCGTGATCATTGAAGGTTACGCACGGGCTAATCACGTCGACCAGCGCAAAACCTGGATGCTCAATCGCGGCTTTGATCAGCGGCACCAACTGCGCTTTGTCGCCGGAGAAACTCCGCGCCACAAATGTTGCTCCGATCGAGATCGCCAAACTGGCCGGATCGATCGGCGGCTGCTCATTGATCTCGCCGCGCTTAGCGCGCGTACCGAGATCGGCCGATGCCGAGAATTGCCCTTTGGTCAGCCCATAAACACCGTTGTTCTCGATGAGATAGCACAGGTTCACATTGCGACGAATCGCATGGGCAAACTGACCAAGACCAATGGACAGTGAGTCGCCATCTCCCGAGATGCCGAGGTAGGTCAGTTCTGGGTTGGCGGCGTTCGCGCCGGTGGTTACCGACGGCATCCGGCCATGAACCGAGTTAAACCCGTGCGATTGGCTCGCGAAATAGGCCGGCGTCTTCGACGAGCAACCGATGCCGCTCATCTTGCCAAGCCGGTGCGGCGGCAGGTCAAGCTCGAACACTGCCTGAATAAGGGCGCTGGTCACCGAGTCGTGGCCGCAACCAGCACACAAGGTCGAGACCACACCCTCGTAGTCGCGCGAAGACAAACCGAGCGCATTGCGCGGCGCGTTCGGGTGGGTAATCCGTGGCTTGCCGGTGTAACTCATACGCAGTCCTTTAAGCCGCAGCCGTCTTACGGTGGTGATGACGTATCGCCGCCGCTATGCGCGGTGCGTCAATCGGCATGCCGTCATAGAACAGCGCCGGCACCAGTTTGTTCGCGTCGACATCGAGATCTTGCAGCAACAACGTGCGCAGCTGGGCATCGCGATTTTGCTCAATGACATAAATGGTGTCGTACAGCAATATGAACTTGCGAACATCGTCATTGAACGGGAATGCCCGAACGCGGCAATAACTGAGCGCCAGTCCGTCCTCGTCTTGCAGTAACTCGATCGCTTCGCGCGCGGCGCCATCGGCACTGCCGATCGTCAAGATCGCCGCTTTAGCAAACGTTTGGTGCTCGAAGACGGGCGTCGGTACGAGATCGCGCGCCGTTGCCCACTTCACCAGTAAACGGTCCAATACATCTTGGTAGTCGGCCGAGTCCTCGGTGTAAGCGCCGAAGCGGTTGTGACCCGAACCACGCGTGAAGTAAGCCCCCTTCGAACTCTCGCCCGGCAACGTTCGCGGCGCGATACCGTCGCCGTCGTTATCGAGGTAGCGATGAAAACGCGGCAATGCCTCGATCTCGTCTTTCGACAACACCTTGCCGCGGTCCGGCACGTAGTTATCGTCCCACTCAAACGCCGGACACATCCAATCGTTCATGCCGATATCGAGGTCACTGAGCACGATAACCGGCGTTTGTAAGCGCTCGGCGAGATCAAACGCGACCGGCGCGAACGAGAAACACTCTCCAGGGTCGGCCGGGTACAAGCAAACGTGCCGCGTATCGCCGTGCGAGGCGTACGCGGCGCTAATCAAATCACTCTGCTGCGTGCGCGTCGGCATGCCGGTCGACGGTCCAACGCGTTGCACATCCCAGATGACGGCCGGCGTCTCGGAATAGTACGCAAAACCGATAAACTCGCTCATTAGCGAAACACCGGGCCCACTCGTTGGCGTGAACGCCCGCGCGCCGGCCCAACTCGCCCCAAGCACCATGCCGATCGCCGACAACTCGTCTTCGGCTTGGATGATGCAAAACTTCCGATCGCCGTTCTCGTCGATCCTGAGCTTCTCGCAATACGCCTTGAACGCATCCATCAACGACGTCGACGGCGTAATCGGGTACCAAGCGCCGACGGTCGCCCCCGCGTAAACCGCACCGAGACCGGCGGCCGTATTACCATCGATCATGATGTGTCCGGCCGTCTTATCCATCGGCTCGACCCGCATCGTCGGCCAGGGGCATTCGAAATGCTCGCGGGCGTAGTCATAACCGAGCGCAATCGCTTCGCGGTTCGCGTCGAGCAGCTTCGGTTTCGCGCCGTAGGTTTCGTCGAGCAGCCCGGTAACAACGTCGCGATCGATGTCGAGCAGTGCCGTCAGTACGCCGACGTAGGCAATATTTTTCAGAAGAATGCGTGAGCGGGCACCGTCGAAGTGTTCGTTGCAGAGCTGCGACAACGGCACACCGAGAATCGAAATGTCATCGCGGTCGAAGACCTTGTTGCGCGGCCAGGTCGAGTCGTAAATCAGTACCCCACCCGGCTCGAGCTCCGCCATGTCGCGCTGATACGTTTGCACATTCAGCGCGACCATTAAGTCGATATGACCGGCACGGGCCATGTGGCCATCACGAGTGACGCGGATTTCGTACCAGGTGGGCAAGCCTTGGATATTCGACGGAAAGTAATTCTTGCCGACAACCGGAATGCCCATCCGGAACAGCGCTTTCAGCAACAAACCATTGGCACTAGCCGAGCCGGTGCCATTAACGGTGGCGATCTTGATGACGAAGTCGTTAATCAGCGGTTGCATCGATCTCGCGTCTATCGGTTAAGAAGCCTTCTCGTAACGCCGTGGCTCAGGCGGCGCATCGTCGCTGGCGTACGGCGCATGAATCTTGGATTTCTGCATGTCCCAAGCGCCCGTGGGGCAGCGTTCGGCGCAAAGTCCGCAATGGATGCAAAGATCCTCGTCTTTCACCATGACCCGACCGGTTTGCGGCAAGTCCTCCGAGACATACAACGCCTGTTCAACATTGAGGGCCGGCGCTTTCAACGTGGTACGAAGTTCGTCCTCGGGTGCATTCGGCGTGATCGTCAAGCAATCAACCGGACAGACGTCGATGCAAGCATCACACTCAATGCACAGCTTACCGGTGAACACGGTTTGGATATCGCAGTTAAGGCAACGCTCAACCTCGGTCGCCATCTGCTCAGGCGTAAAGCCGAGCTCGACTTCGATGTCGAGCTTTTTGAAGCGCTCACGCAAGTCGACATGCGGCATCAGCCGGCGCTCCGACTGGTCGTAGCTGTTCGAATAGCTCCACTCGTGGATACCCATTTTTTGGCTCGATAACTCAAGCCGCGTCGGCCGGCGTTCGTCGACGGGCTGGCCTTGGCAGTACGCATGGATCGACATGGCCGCTTCATGGCCATGGGCAACGCCCCAAATGATGTTCTTCGGACCGAAGGCCGCATCGCCACCGAAAAATACGCCGGGGCGCGTCGACATTAGCGTTGTTTCGTCGACGGCTGGGCAATCCCACTCGTTGAACTCGAGCCCGATATCGCGCTCGATCCACGGGAACGCATTGTCCTGTCCGATCGCCAAGATTACGTCGTCGCACGGGATAACGACCTCTTCAACGGCCGTGCCACGATCGATCTTGCCATTCTCGTCGACCTCATAATGCATGACGTCGAACCGCATGCCGGTCAGCTTGCCGTCTTCAACCACAAACGCTTTCGGCGAGTGGTTGATAACGATCTCGACATTCTCTTCCTCGGCGTCCTCAAGCTCCCAGTCGCTCGCTTTGAAATAGCCACGCGGCTTGCGCGCCATGACTTTCACGTCTTTGGCGCCGAGTCGCAGCGAGGTGCGGCAGCAGTCCATCGCCGTGTTACCAACGCCGATAATGAGCACGCGCTCGCCAATCGTCTCGATGTGTTCGAACGCGACCGACTTCAACCAATCGATGCCGATATGCACCCGTTCGCTAGCAAACCGACCGGGCAGCTCAAGCTCTTTGCCGCGCGGCGCACCGGTACCGACGAACACCGCGTCAAAACCACCGTCATCGAGTAGCGTCTTTAGCGACTCGATCGGATGACCAAGCTTCAAGTCCACGCCCATATCGAGGATGTAGCCGATTTCCTCGTCAAGTACGCGCGGTGGCAAACGAAACTGCGGGATGTTGATGCGCATCAAGCCACCCGTCGTGGTGAGCGCCTCGAAAATGGTCACGTCGTAACCGAGCGGTGCAAGATCGTTCGCCACCGTCAGCGATGCGCAACCGGCGCCGATCAATGCGACACGCTTGCCGTTCTTATCGGCGGGTGCCTGCGGCAACTGGTCGCGAATGTCATCGCGGTTGTCGGCCGCCACACGCTTTAGCCGGCAAATAGCGACCGGCTTTTCTTCTACGCGGCCACGCCGACACGCGGGCTCGCAGGGACGGTCGCAAACGCGACCGAGAATACCGGGGAACACATTAGATTCGCGATTGGCGAGGTAGGCATCGCTGAAACGCCCTTGCGCGATCAACCGAATGTAATGCGGCACATCGGTATGCGCCGGGCAGGCCCATTGGCAGTCGACCACCTTGTGGAAGTAGTCAGGCTTGCTCGTATCAGTCGGTTTCATCGTCGAGCGGTAATGCTTTTCTTCCAGTGTAAACCGCCGCCGCTGACAGCGCTAACTTTAGCGGCGCCCCGTTATGGTTAATCGTTGACCCACCGGTCCCACGTCGGTGTGTACGCCGTTCGCAAAGACGGACACGCCGTTAACAAAAGTCTCGGCAATCGATGCGCCGAACGTCGTGCCGGCGAACGGTGTCCACCCACACTTATAAAAGACGTTGTCATCGCGGACCTCGGTCGGCTTCTCGAGATCGACGAGCACAAGGTCGGCGTAGTAACCCTCACGGATGTAGCCGCGCTCCGCAACGCCGTAGACATCGGCAACGGCATGGGCGGTTTTCTTCACAATGAACTCGATCGGGTAACGACCGTCGCGGACATACTCGAGCAAACTCACCAGCGCGTGCTGTACCAATGGCATGCCAGCGGGTTGTTTGAAGTAGCTGGTCGCCGCCTTCTCATCGGCTGTATGCGGTGCGTGATCGGTCGCGATGATATCGAGCTTATCGGCCGCCAACGCCGCGTGCAGCGCATCGCGGTCGTGGGCGAATTTAATCGCGGGGTTGCACTTAATCCGCGTGCCGAGTGCATCGTAATCGTCGGCCGAGAACCACAGGTGGTGCACGCAAACCTCAGCGGTAATCCGCTTGTCGGTGTGTGGCCCGGCGGTGAAGTGGCTCATCTCGCGTTCGGTGGTCAGATGCAAGACGTGCAGCTTGGCATCGTGTTTGCGGGCCAGATCGATCGCCAGGGTCGACGACAAGAAACACGATTCGTCAGACCGAATCACCGGATGCTCGCGCATCGGGATGTTGTCGCCGTATTGCTCGCGCGCTGTCGCTTCGTTCGCCCAGATCGTCGGCGAGTCCTCACAGTGCGTCACCACCAAGACGGGCGCTTCGCGAAACATGGCATCCAACGCGTCGACGTCGTCGACCAGCAAGTCGCCCGTCGATGCGCCCATGAACGCCTTGATGCCACAGGCCTCACCCGGCTTCAGCGCCGCGAGCTCATCGAGGTTGTCATTGGTCGCGCCGAGGTAGAAGGCGTAGTTGCCGTTACAGCGGCCAGCGGCTAACGCGTACTTCTTCGCCAGCATCTCGCGGGTCGTGGTCAGCGGGTTGACGTTCGGCATATCCATGAAACTGGTAATGCCGCCGGCGATCGCTGCGCGCGACTCGGTGGCGAGATCGCCCTTGTGCGTAAGCCCCGGCTCACGAAAGTGGACCTGGTCGTCGATCATGCCCGGCAGCAGATACTTGCCGTTGGCATCGACAACGCGGACGGGCGGCTCAGCCGAGATCGCACCGCCAATGGCGGCGATACGCTCGCCGTCGATCAGGACGTCGGCTTCGGTGACAGTGCCGTCGGTCACGACGCGGGCATTGGTAATGAGTGTACGCATGGCGCTAGCCTCGAAAACGGTCGGTCGCCGACACCAGTTCGTGAATATTGCCGGCCTCGAACGCCGAATGCCCGGCTTTGGCAACGACGCGAAAATCGGCTTCGGGCCACAACACGTGCAAGTCGAAGGCGCTTTGCATCGGGCAGACCACGTCGTAACGGCCTTGGACGATCACGCCGGGAATCTCCCGAACTCGGGCAATGTCACGCAGCAATTGGTTGTCGTCGAGAAAGCCGCCGTTAACAAAGTAGTGGCATTCAATGCGGGCGAAGGCAAGTGCTTGCGTATCGAGCGAAAAGCGCTCGACCAGTGTGTCGTTCGGCACGAGACAACTGGTTCCCCCTTCCCAGGCCGACCAGGCCTTAGCGGCAGCCAGCTTCTCCGCTTCATCATCGCCCGTTAGTCGCTTGTAGTAAGCGGCCCGCATGTCGTCACGCTCGTCGACCGGAATCGGTGCGAGGTAACCGGCCCAACGATCGGGATAGATCCGGCTGGCACCGCCCGGCTCATAGAACCAGTCGAGCTCGAACGGACGAAACAAAAAGATGCCGCGGAGCACCAATTCGGTGACATGACTCGGGTGCGTCTCGGCGTAAGCGAGCGCGAGCGTACTGCCCCACGAGCCGCCGAACACCTGCCACGCTGAGATACCGAGCTCGGTACGCAGCATTTCGATGTCGGCGACAAGGTGCCAGGTCGTGTTGGCGTCGAGGCTAGCGTGCGGCGTGCTCTTGCCGGCGCCGCGTTGGTCGAAGACGACGATGCGGTACGCCTGCGGGTCAAAAAACCGTCGCATCGACGGATCGCTGCCGCCACCTGGGCCGCCGTGCAGCACAACAACAGGCTTGCCATCGGGGTTGCCGCTTTGCTCGTAATACAGCGAGTGGCCATCGCCGACGTCGAGCCGACCGGTCATGTACGGCTCAATGCTGGGGTACAGCGTGCGAAAAGGGGCGGCATCGGCCATGGAACGATTATGCGGTTGAGCACTCTGAATTGCTACCGCTGGCCGTTCGCCTGCGCAG
>JBCDIL010000044.1:0-22055 GCA_038749025.1 Pseudomonadota bacterium
AATTGCTCGTCCTCGCGAATGAACGTGAAGAAGTCGCCGAGATCGCCTTCAAAGCCAACCTTCTCTTTCAGCGTCACCATTTCTTGGCGAATTCGAGCGACCTCATCGAGACCGAGCTGATGGACTTCGTCGGCCGTCATGGCGGTCGTCGTCGACGTCGCGAGCATGTAGTTGTAGTAGGCCTGACCGTTCGGCAACGCACCAACGCCAGTGGCAATTTCAGCCGTCTTCGGCAGTTCCGCGGCAACGAAATCGATCAACCGTTGATAAGCCGGCTCAAAATCATCGGCCAGCGCATTGCGTGTTTCAGTGAGCAAACGCGTCTTCGTCTCGTCGTCTATCTTCTCGGCAGCCACGAGCGCGTCGAGTTTGCGCTGCGCATCGGACCACAGCGGCGCATCGCCTTCTTCGGTAAACGGTGCACCCGTTAATAGCGCCTCCGACTGTTTCAAGACTTCCTCGTACGCGAATCGTGGCGGTCGTACGCCCACCTCCGCGTTCGCTTTAGCCTGTTCAAGCAACTGATCCAGACCGCGCGAGATGCCGCTGATCCGGGCGACGTACGCTTCGTAATCTTCTAGTTCATCGACACGATGAAAGTTGATGAGAAAATTGACCAGCAACGTATGGATCGACGTCATCTGGTCGAACACGTAGTTATTCCTACGAAACTCAACTCCCGCCGCTGCCTGCTCGTATTGGTACTTCCAGATGTCGTAGGAGATCTGGGCTTCCGGTGTGAGTTTGGTGTAATCAAACTCAGCTTCTAGTTCGGCGATATTCTGGCGCGCGCGCTCCAATTGCTCGTCGGCCGCATCAATGGAAAGGTCATCGACCTCCGCATACCGATCCTTGCGCCCGCGAAAAGTCATCGTTAGCGGGCTTTGCATCGTCTGCTCTTCGAACTTCGCTTCAAACCACTCGTTCAGACGAGCTGTCTCAGCCGCAATCTCCTCTGCCGTCGGTGGAATGGCGGCCGTCGCAGCCGTGGGCGGCTCTGACTGGCTGCAGGCAGCCAGCAACAAAACTGTGGCGACAATCGATGAGCGCATGGTGTTTCCGTAGACGTTTGCTGGCCGTTTAGTGTCGCACACCGCCTGCGGCTCGGCACCGGTGGTCGTCGATTGCTGCGCCCGGTTCGCCGCAGATCTCGACATCACGGTATTGTCGATGAGATTGACAAAACCAATACGGGCAGTGCCGCCTGCGTTGTGACTAATGGGGCCGACCGTGAGTCATTGCCCCATTAGCCACAGGCACAGCCCAAACGCCGCATGAGCGACAATGCTGACGCCAAAGCGAACGGCCTGCCGACAGGCAGCGACTGCGTCGCCATTGACGGGACCGAGGAGCTCTGCATCAACCGTTAAGTCTGCCGAAACCAAGAGGCGGTCAGCACGAGCGGTAAGACTCGCGCTTGGGTTAGCGCTACGATGGCAGGCAGGCGCCGCTACGACGGGGCGGCTTATGTTGGCCCAAGAACCAGCCCAAATTACCGTTCTGTGAAAGCGCGCATCTCGCTCGTCGCCGCGATCCGTACACTGACCGGATGGGTATGGAAGGTCACACTGCGGTTTGGTGCATGCGCATCGCTGCTCTCGCTTCGTTGCTCGTCTGCGCGCCTTCGCAGGCCGGGCGACTCGAGATGGGCGCGGTGACGATCCAAGACACGTTCACGGTACCCAGCGCTACCCGAGTCACGTTCATCGAGCCGTTCGACGTGACGCCGGTCGTCGTCTCGCTGCCAACCACGCAAGGCGGCGACCCGGCTGTCGCCCGCGTTAGTAATATCAGCCGGTTCGGGTTCGACATCGTGCAGACCGAGCCGTCGGCCAACGATGGGCCACACGTTGCGATGGACACGGCCTATCTCGCCGTTGAACCGGGCGAGCACACGCTGCCCGGTGGTGGTCGTCTCGTTGCCTTCACGCAGGCGACGACCAGCACGGTTTCCGGGATAACCGGTCAGACATGGGACGCTGTCGCGTTCGCGGCGCCATTCGGCGGAGTACCCGCCGTCGTGACCGCGCTGCAAACCGTGCGCAACGAATCCGCTACGCCCCCCGCGACATCGTCGACACCGCTGCTCGCCGTCGCTGTGCGCAACGTTAGTTCGATCGGTTTCGACGTTGCGTTGGAGCGCGCCGAATCGACAGCGGGAACCGTTAGCCTGACCGAAACGATCGGCATCGTCGCGATCGACAACAACACGACAGTGACGCTGCTGGATACCGGCGGCAACAGCGTCGAATTACAAGCGCTGGTTACGCCAAACAACATTGAAGGCTTCAACAACGGGTGCTTCACCAACGGTTTCAATGCGCCATTCGCGACTCCGCCGTTAGCCGTCGCTTCGATGGTTACTCGCAATGGCGGTAACGGCGGCTGGCTACGCCGCTGCAGCCTCGGTACGACCAGCCTCGGCTTGACCGTCGACGAAGACATCGACAACGACTCAGAACGCAATCACATCGATGAGACGGCCGCTGTCGTTGCAGCGAGCCGAGCGTTCCACGCCAACCTTGGCGTACAGCTATCGGTGGCTAAGAACGTATCGGTTGTATCGGACCCGATCGGTGGCAACAGCAACCCCTTTGCGATCCCCGGCGCTGTGGTCGAGTACGTGATCGACGTCAGTAACGCTGGGTCCAGCGCGCCCGATGGCAACTCGTTAATCGTTGAGGATGAGATTCCCGAGGAACTGGCGATGTGCGTGGCCAGCACCTGCTATGGCGATGCGCCGGTCGGCTTCGACGACACCGCGTCGCCGGTCGCCACTGGCATGACGATCGCAAGCGTCACCTACTCCAATGACAATGGCGCGACGTTTGGCTATGCACCCACCGCCGATGCCGCGGGCTATGACGCGGCGATCACCGACATACGCGTTACATTAAATGGCACGCTGCCGGGTATCGCGGCGAGCGGTACTCCGCGCTTTGCTTTGCAGGTGGTTGCCCGCGTGAATTAGCCGGCTTAGAACCGGTAAGCCGCGCGGATTTCAATGACAGGAAAGACCTTGGCGACGCCGAGCTTGTCTTCTAACTCGTCGGTCTCACGAACCAAGTCTTGTTGAAAAGCGGGTGTGTCAGTTACCGGGCCCGACGCGGTGAGGTCCACGTCACCTTGCCCTTGGAACAACAAGCCGCCTTCGATGCCGATGCTAAGGCCCGGCTCGCCCGCTCGCCAACGGTAGCCGAGGCCGACATACGGCGAAATGGGATTGAACGAGACGGTCCCCGATAAATCCCCGACGTCTGCCGCCGTGTAAGTCGTGCTACCCACGGTAATTGTGTCGATCAGCTCCGCGTCGGCCTCAAACTCATTGCCATTCACGAAAATGCCGCCGGTAACGTAGAAGTTGCCACCGCGCGGTGCAATGTCGAGCAGGAGCGTGGCGCCTGTAATGGTCAACGAGTAATCGTAGTTGATGCCCGAGACATCGCGCACATCGCTGTAGGTAAATTGGCCAAGACCGATCCGTAACGCAAACTGGTCATCGAAGTGGTAGTAGCCCTCGAGACCGGTGCCACCGGTACTGACCTTAGCGCCCACAGAAAAGTCGGCGCTAGCCACGGCGGGTAACGCGAGCAAAGCCAGCGGTAACGATCGTAGGGTTGTCATCTTTGCGCTCACAACTGCGCAGTCTAGCGCTGCGATGGCTTTATTGTGGGATGCCGATCACGGTTTGGCATCTGTCGACGAAAGCCGACAGGTTACGCCGCTTGCGCGTAGAACCCTGCTTCGTGGGCCGCGATCAAGCGCGCCAAACGGCGGTCTTTCTCGGCCCAGATCTCCGCTAACCAGGTATGAAAGCGCTGTCGGAAGGCGATATCGGTAGCGTAGTCACCACGGTAGAGCCAAGCGGGCAACTCACGCAAACGCACGTCGACGATGACCTTGCCGACACGCCCGCAACACAAGTCCCAAAAACGGCGCTTGGCATTGGGGTAAAAAACGGTGACATCCACCAGTTGATGCAGAATCGGGCCCATCGCACCGAGCGCGAATGCGATACCGCCGCTGCGCGGCGGCAGCAGGTGTTTGTAGGCGGTACCGCGAGCGGCGATCTTTTCGGCAGTCGCGCGGGTGCCTTCGACGAAATTGATCACCGAGGTCGGAATGTCTTTAAACTTCTCGCAAGCGCGTCTGGTGGCCTCAAGGTCCGACCCTTTCTTTTCCGGATGCTTCATCAGGTAAGACTTCGAGTAGCGCTTCATGAACGGCATATCGAGCGCCCACCAGGCTTGCCCTAGAAAGGGAATCCACTTCAATTGCTGCTTGATGAAAAACTTCAGAAACGGGATTTTGCGATTCAAGGCGAACTGCAGGGCCAAGACATCTATCCAACTCTGGTGGTTGGCAATCACCAGGTACCAGCGCTCCCGCGACAAATCGCTGTCGCCCGTTATCTCCATCGAGAAACCCATCAACCGCGACATGTTCCAGCGATTGACAGAAATCCACGTGGTAGCACAGCCCACCAAGAAGGCTGATAACCAGCGCTGCACCGGCGCAAACGGCAACACGAGCTTGAACACGGTGCCGATCATGATCGGGATGAACCAGAAGACCGTGTTCAGAAACATCAAGCTGAGGGTCCCGAGGCCCCGCAACTGTTCTAAGAGTTTCTGAATCATCGTGGTAGTTTAGCCGCTTTTACCCGACACCGTGTGAACCAGCGCCCGGTACCGCCATGGCCGTGTTACGACTTGATGAATTGAGCCTCGCTTTTGGCGCTAGGGCCATCCTCGACACCGTGGACCTGACGATTGCCGCCGGCGAGCGAGTTTGCGTAGTCGGTCGCAACGGTGAAGGGAAATCGACGCTTTTGCGGGTTATTGCCGGCCAGATCGAAGCCGATGATGGCGAACGCTGGCTGCGGCCCGGCCATCGGGTAGCCCTCCTTGAGCAAGATACCGAGGCCGATCCGACGCTTACAGTGCGCGAGCATGTTCTGGCCGGTTTACCGGAGCATCGGCCCCACCTAAGCGCCTACTACGCGGCTTTAGAAGCGGTGTCGGCGGACGCCTCTGAGCGCGCCCTGGCGGCGCTCGCCACGGCCGAACAAGCCTTGGAGGCCCAAGGCGGCTGGGCCATCGACCAACGCGTTAATGCGCTCCTCGGCAAACTGGGACTCGACGCAACGGCGACGCTTGGCACTTTGTCGGGTGGCTGGCGACGGCGCGCAAGCCTCGCCAAGGCGCTCGTTACCGAACCCGACCTGCTGCTACTCGACGAGCCGACCAACCACCTCGATATTGACGCGATTCAATGGCTGGAAGGATTCATGCTCGAGTTCACCGGCGCGATGGCGTTTGTCAGTCACGACCGGGCGTTTTGTCGCCGGCTTGCCACACGGGTTGTTGATGTCGACCGCGGAAAGTTAGTCGCCTGGGACACGGGGTTCGACGAATTTCTCCGCCGCCGCGCCGACGCCCTTGAGGTCGAGGCACGGGCCAACGCCGAGTTCGATAAACGGCTTTCCAAAGAAGAGGCCTGGGTTCGCCAAGGCATTAAGGCGCGGCGAACGCGCAATGAAGGCCGTGTTCGTGCGTTACAAGCGATGCGTGAGCAACATCAACATCGCCGCCGTCACATGGGCCGCGCGACGCTGCAACTCGCCACATCGGATCTGTCCGGGAAAATTGTTTTCGATGCGATGGATGTCGCGGTCGGCTACGACGGCGTGCCACTCCTTCGGGACATCACCCTACGAATTCTGCGCGGCGACCGCATTGGCATTGTGGGTGGCAACGGGTCCGGTAAATCGACGCTGTTGAAGCTGCTGCTGGGCGAGCTGAAACCACTCGGTGGTCAGGTCGTTCGCGGCACCCGGCTCGACACCGTTTACTTTGACCAGCGCCGCGAGCAACTTGACCTCAAGAAGTCGGTGTTCGCGAATATCGGCGACGATGCTGACTACATTGAAGTCATGGGCCGCAAACGCCATGTCGCAGGCTACTTACGGCAGTTTCTGTTCCCGCCGGAGCGCTTCGGTTCACCGGTATCAACGTTATCGGGGGGCGAGCGTAACCGCTTGCTGCTCGCCAAATTGCTAGCCAAACCCGCCAACCTGCTGGTCCTGGATGAACCGACCAACGATTTAGACGTCGAGACCCTCGAGTTACTGGAAGACATGCTGGTCAGTTACGAGGGTACGCTGCTTGTCGTTAGCCATGATCGGGCTTTCCTCGATAATGTGGTCACCGGCATTATCCATATCGACGCCAAATCCGGGGTGCAGGAGTTCGTCGGCAATTACACCGATTTCCTCCGCCAGTACCGAGCACCAGCGCGCGCAGACCGGCAACGAAGCGAGACGCAAAAGCCGGCGCTAGCAAAGCCTTCAGCGGCCAAGAAACTGAGTTACAAGGAGCAGCGCGAGTTTGATGCGCTGCCTGAGCGCATCGCCGCCTTGGAAGAGGATATCGAAAGCCGGCGCGCACGCACGGAGGCGACGGATTTTTACACGGGCCGACCGCACGATGAGGTTGCCGAGGAGCTGGCCACGCTCAGCGAGCGAATGACCGAGCTCGATGCCGCCTACGCCCGTTGGGACGAGCTCGACTCGCGCGCGCCGGGGTAGGCGTCAAACTGTCGACAGCTCACCAGAGACTTGACCGGCGTGGTACCGTCGGCGGTGTTCTCGCTTCATCAAAGAAACCGTGAGTCACGATCAAATCCGCGTCCGCGGCGCGACCCAAAACAACCTAAAAAACATCGATATCGATTTGCCGCTCGGCGAGTTGATCGTCGTGACCGGCGTCTCTGGCTCGGGTAAATCCTCACTCGCCTTCGACACAATTTACGCCGAAGGCCAACGGCGCTACGTCGAAACCTTCTCGCCCTACGCCCGCCAGTTCTTGGACCGGATGGACAAGCCCGCCGCCGAGCAAATCGACGGGATTCCGCCGGCGATCGCCATCGACCAAACCAACCCGGTGCGCACCTCCCGCTCGACGGTCGGGACGATGACCGAACTCAACGACCACCTGAAATTGCTGTATGCGCGCGCCGCGTCATTACGTTGCCCGGAATGCGAAGCGCCCGTAGTCCGCGATACTCCAGAGACGATTTGGCGCGAGACACTGGCTACGGCGAACGGCGAGCGTATCGGTATTGCGTTCACGATCGAGCGACCACGTAACTTCACCACCGAGGAGCTCACCAGCTTTTTGGCGGCTCAAGGTTACTTGCGAGTCACCGAGGAAGGCGACGATAACTTGGTCGTCATTGCCGATCGCCTGCGTCTCGGCGCTCGTCACAAAACCCGCTTCATTGAATCGGTCGAGGCGGCGCTGCACCGCGGCCATGGCCAGTGCCGAATTGTCCGGTTCGACGCCGACGACGCGGTCATAAAATTCTCCGATACGCTGACCTGCGCAAAGTGCGGGCGAACGTTCAGCGACCCGCTACCGAGTCACTTTTCGTTCAATTCGCCGCTCGGGGCCTGCGAGACCTGCCGTGGCTTTGGTCGGACAATGGGCATCGATCTCAATCTGGTCATTCCGGACGAGTCGCTGTCGCTCGCGGACGGGGCAATCAAACCGTGGCAGACCAAAAGCTACGCTAACTGCCAACGCGACCTCGCCAAATTCGCCAAGGCACGTGGCGTCGCGATGGATGTGCCGTGGCAGGATTTGCCCGAGGAAGAGCGCGAATGGGTGATTGCGGGCGACGGAAAACGACGCTCACGAAAATGGTACGGCATCCGCGGGTTTTTCGATTGGCTCGAAACCAAAGCCTACAAAATGCACGTCCGGGTCATGCTGTCGCGGTTTCGAAGCTACGAGATCTGCACAGCCTGTAACGGCGCCCGTCTTAAACCGGACTCGCTGGCGTGGCGACTGGGTGACAGCGCTGATGCCCCCAACATCTATACGCTGCAAACGTGGCCGATCGATCAGACCCGCGACTTCTTTGCAAGCTATCGGCCGAGTGTTGAACTCGGTAACGGCCTTGACGAATTGCTCGATGAAATCCGAACCCGGCTGAACTACTTGACCGACGTAGGGCTTGGCTACCTCACGCTAGACCGACAGTCGCGCACCCTATCCGGTGGCGAAGTTCAACGGATCAACCTAACGACGGCGCTCGGTACGTCACTTGTCGGCACCTTATTCGTTCTCGATGAACCGTCGATCGGCCTGCATCCGCGTGATATCGAACGCATCGTCACGATCATGGAGCGGCTGCGCGATGCCGGCAATACGTTGTTGGTGGTCGAACACGACCCGGCCATCATCCAGCGCGCTGACCGCATCATCGATATCGGGCCAGGACCCGGGCATGCCGGTGGCGAAGTGGTTTTCTACGGCACGCCGGCGGCGTTAAGGCGTTCGAAAACGTCGCCAACCGCACCGTTTCTCGATGGCCGGCAGCGCGTACAAGCCGATCGTTCACCGTTGCCGGTCACGGCAGCCACGCCTCGACTAACCGTCCTCGGTGCCAGCGAAAACAACCTTCGCGATATCGATGTCCAGATACCACTGAATCGATTGGTTGTTTTGGCAGGCGTTAGTGGCTCCGGTAAGTCGACGCTACTAGAGACGGTATTGCATCGGGCAATGCTGCGCCGGTTCGGCAAAGCTCGCGAAATGCCGGGAGCACACCGCGGCGTGGAAGGCGCGGAACAGTTTAGCGATGTGATCCTCGTCGACCAAAGTGCGATCGGTAAGACAACGCGCTCCAATCCGGCGAGCTACGTCGGCGCTTTCGATGCAATCCGTAAACGTTTTGTCGCTGAACCACTGGCGAAAGAGCGCGGCTACACAGCCGGCACATTCAGCTTCAACTCCGGCAACGGTCGCTGCCCTGAGTGCAATGGCAGCGGCTTTGAACACGTTGAGATGCAGTTTTTATCGGACGTGTATCTGCGTTGCCCCGCCTGCGACGGGCGCCGCTACCGTCCTGAGATTCTCGAGGTAACGCTGCACGGGGACGGTGCGCCACCGGCGGGTTACTCGATCGCCGATGTGCTCGACATGACCGTCACCGAAGCCGCTGAGTTTTTTGCTGGCGCAAAAGACATCGAACGGGTCCTTGCACCACTGATCGAAGTGGGTCTCGGTTACGTGACGCTAGGTCAACCGGTACCCACCTTGTCAGGTGGCGAAGCGCAACGATTGAAACTCGCGCGCTTTTTGGCGGAGAAGCCGTCTCGCGACGATCCTCGCCCGAAATTGTTTTTGTTCGACGAGCCGACGACCGGGCTGCACTTTCAGGATATCGACGTATTGCTGGCGGCCTTCAACCGCCTTATCGACGCGGGCCACTCGTTGGTGGTTATTGAACACAACCTCGATGTGTTGCGGGCAGCCGATTGGATCATCGATATGGGCCCGGAGGGCGGCGCGGAAGGCGGCAGCATCGTTTTCGAAGGGACACCGACGGACGCGGCGCGCGGCACCACGCCGACCGGTGTTGCTTTACGCGACTACGATGGCACAGCGGTGCAACGGCGAACGCCTAAGCGGCGCCGACGCAAAGCGAAACGATCGGTTGAGGTGAGTGGGGCTCGGGAGCACAACTTACGCAATGTCTCAGTCGGTATTCCGCGTAACCAGTTCACCGTGGTCAGTGGCGTATCGGGCAGCGGCAAAAGCACCCTCGCCTTCGATATCTTGTTTAACGAGGGGCAACGCCGTTACTTGGAGTCGCTAAACGCGTACGCACGTCAGTTTGTCCAACCGGCGGCCCGACCAGACGTCGACGCCGTTACCGGCGTTCCACCCACCGTCGCGATTGAGCAGCGCACCAGCCGCGGCGGGCGCAAGAGCACGGTGGGTACGATGACCGAGGCACTGCATTTTCTGCGCTTGTTATACGTACGCCTCGGCCAATGGTATTGCCCGGATTGCAATACACCGATCGAAGCGCAGGACGAAGACCAAATTGTCGCCCAGCTTGTGAAGCGCTACCGCGGCAAGACGATCGACTTACTCGCACCGCTCGTCGTTGAGCGCAAAGGCTATTACACCGACCTCGCGCAATGGGCAGCCCGTAAAGGATTTACGCACCTGCGGGTCGACGGCGCGATGACCGAAACCGCCAACTGGCCAAGACTGAGTCGCTACAAGAACCACGATATCGATTTACCGGTTGCCTCGGTAACCGTGGACCCGCGCCACGAGTCGGAGCTGCGCGCCGCACTTGCCGCCGCGCTGGGCTACGGCAAAGGCATGGCTCGCGTAGCGAGTGCCCGGCAGGAACAGCTGTACTCGACGCGCCGGGCGTGCCCTTCGTGCCAGCGCAGCTTCCCCGAGCCTGACCCGCGGCTTTTTAGTTTTAATTCGCCGCTAAGCTGGTGTGGTGATTGCCAAGGCACGGGGGTCGAGCGCATCGACGAAGATACTTATTCGGATGAAGCCTGCGGCAGTTGCAACGGCTCACGACTGAACGATGTTGCTCGAGCCGTCCAGTTCAGCCGTAAAACTCTGCCTGAGCTGACGGCCATGCCGATCAGCGAGCTACGCCAGTTCGTCGCCGATCTTGAACTCGATGCGCGGGGTCAGGAAGTGGCGGCCGGCGTTATCGACGAGCTCGCAACGCGGCTTGGGTTTCTAGAAACGGTCGGACTCGGCTACCTGGCGCTCGATCGGTCAGCGCCAACGCTGTCGGGTGGTGAGGCACAGCGCATACGCTTAGCGGCGCAACTCGGCTCGAACCTGCGCGATGTCTGCTACGTTTTGGACGAGCCGACGATCGGCTTGCATGCGCGCGATAACGATCGGCTGCTAACAACGCTGCGCCGGCTCACCGACAACGGCAATACCGTGGTCGTCGTTGAACACGACGCTGACACGATCAAAGCGGCCGATCACAATATCGACATCGGCCCCGGTGCCGGTGTGCGCGGTGGTGAGGTATTGGCGAGTGGCTCGCTGCAAGCACTGCTAAAAGCCCGTCGCTCGGTCACCGCGAAAAGCCTTGCTGAACCGATGCAACACCCGCTGCGCGGTGAACGCCGACCCGTCTCCATTCGCTCCGCGGCAACACCACGGCTGTCGATCAGCAAAGCCAACCGTCACAATTTGAAAAACCTTAACGTGAAAGTGCCGCTGGGCGCATTGGTCGGTGTCAGTGGTGTCTCGGGCAGTGGCAAGAGCACATTGATCCGTGAAATCGTGTCGCGCAACCTGCAGGCACAGCTTGGTAAACGGGGCAAAAAGCGGCCGCCAGCGATTGGCTGCGCGAGCTTCGACGGTGCCGAGCATTTGCAACGCATTCTCGAAGTGGACCAAACGCCGATCGGAAAAACGCCCCGCTCCTGCCCGGCCACTTACATCGGCTTTTGGGACGAGATCCGGCGACTCTTTGCCGGTACGGCAGAAGCGCGGCTGCGCGGCTACACCGCTAGCCGGTTCTCCTTCAACGTGGCTGAAGGGCGCTGTCCCGCCTGCGACGGGCAAGGCATGCAGCGGCTCGAAATGAGCTTCCTGCCCGATGTACAAGTTCCCTGCGAGGTCTGTCGAGGTATGCGGTTTAATCCAGAGACACTGAGTGTCACGTACCGAGATCGGCATATCGGCGACGTCCTCAATATGGACGTTACCGAAGCGCTCGCGTTCTTCGAGGCGGTACCGAAGGTACGCCGACCACTCGAGTTGATGGCAGACCTTGGCCTCGACTACCTGACCCTAGGCCAGCCGTCGCCGACACTGTCTGGCGGCGAGGCCCAACGTATCAAGCTTGTCAGCGAGCTGGCCAAGGCCCGTCCCGTCGATGAATCCCGCGCCAGCGGCCGTGCTGTGCGGACGTTGTACGTCCTCGATGAGCCGACCATCGGTCTGCACATGGCCGATGTCGGCAAACTTATCGAGGCCCTGCACCGCTTGGTCGATGCGGGCCACAGCGTGATCGTTATTGAACATAATCTTGATGTCCTCGCCGAAGTCGATTGGCTAATCGATCTCGGCCCAGAAGGCGGTAACGACGGCGGTCGAATCGTCTTCCAAGGCCCCCCCGAGAAACTTCTTCACAATTTGTTGAAGTCCCATAGTGCACAGTACCTTGTCAAAGTGTTAGACACGTGAACTTTGTATAAAATCACGGTTCGACAGAGGGTAACCAAAACAACGGTGCTGATATGACGACTCAAACGCAGAATTCGCAACAAGCCAGTGGCGGCGACGCCTATTCCATTGGTGCTGTCGCTCGATTAACTGGAATATCCACCCACGCCCTACGCATTTGGGAGCGTCGCTACGGCACGGTCGTCGCGCGCCGCACACCGAGCGGGCGCCGCATCTACTCGCGCACTGACGTAGAAAAGCTGAGCTTGCTGAAATTACTGGTCGACCACGGTTTTTCGATCGGCCAGATCGCCGGCCTTAGCCTCGAAGAGCTCCGCGAGCGGCACAGTGAAGTGGCCGATCAGCTAAACGTGATGCAAGAGCGCAATAGCGACTTGGTCATCAAAGTTGCCGCACTGGCTGGCTACTCGATCAACCGGCTGCGTCGCGTCTCGTTGCCCGACCGCATCGACTTGGCCGTCATCGAAAGCGACTACAGCCGCTTTCGCGCTGACGTGAAACGCACTCAACCCGACGTTATTTTGCTGGAGTTTCCGGTCATCGACGCCGATTCACTGCGTCGCATCGCCGATCTGCGCTCAATCGCCGGCACCCGGCGTTATGTGGTGTTGTTTAACTTCGCACATCCGCAAGAGGTGACTGAACTGGCCGCCGCCAAGGTCGAGCTGGTGCGCTCACCGACAACGATGGAGTCGCTGCTGAACTTACTGTTAGCCGGCGGCACGGTCGCGCAGCCGCCCAAACGCCAGCCGTTTAACTCGGATGCAGACCCGGCGCTGCGGCTACTCGAGGAAGACATTCCGCCACGGCGCTTCGCAGAAGCCGACCTTTCGGCTATTTTACGACGTCAGTCAGATATCGCCTGCGAGTGTCCGCAGCACTTGGCCGACCTAATCCAGGGCTTGGCGGCGTTTGAGGTATACAGCGAACAATGCGAGGCTCGGGACGAAAAAGATGCAGCACTGCACCGTTACCTACAGGGTACGGCCGCACGGGCTCGTTCATTGATGGAGGAAGCGATGGATACGCTTGTCGTCGAAGATCGCTTGCTCGGGTAAGCATCGCTGCGCTGGTGCTTGCGCTCAGCGCAGCTTCGTCGGCACTCGAGCTGCGCTACGACCGTAGCGCCGACACAAACCTCGTCTATCACCTCGACTGCTTAGCACGCGTCGTCAACTGTCATCGCGAAGCGTTTGCCGCGATATGGGCAACGTTGCCCGAACGGGACAGCGACGACGCTTGGCTCGAACGCTGGCAACGGCTGCGCCAACCGTTGCGGACACAGCGGTTTCGTCCGGAAGCCGCGGGCACGAGCCCTGTCCCGTTCGACACAGCCATCGCTGGCGAGCAACCAGCAATTCGTGGCGATGCCCACGCCGAACACGAAGTCCTCAGTGTTTTTCGTGCTCGCTTTACTGACTGGTGGGAGCGCGGCAACGCCGATGAAGACCTCGTCCGACTGGTCCGGAGTCTCGACCACAGTGTCGCGCGGGCCGACCTAAACACTCGGGTCCTTGCACTAAGCCAGTTTTTCGCTGGGGATGCGACCGAGACCGTCGCTGTCACGTTGATCACCAGCGGCAACAAGCGCGGGCGAACCCATGGCGAGTACCGCGACCAGGCGGTGTATGTCGAGACCTTGGTCGGTGAACCGGCTGATTCACGCACGCCCACGATCGCCCATGAGATCGCCCATTATTTGTACGCGTCGCTCGAACCGGAGCGGCGTGCAGCGATACGTCGGTGGTTTGTCGAGCACGATGCAACGCTCGCGCTACCGGCGTACGGCATTTTTAACGAGGCGATCGCGACGGCGTTTGGTAACGGCATTATCGAGCGCTCGTTAGTCGGTGAACGCCGCTTTGCGCGAATGCTCGCCGTCCCGCAGTCGTTGTATGCCGACCGCTACATCGACGTCGCGGGCCGGGCGGCGTTACCGCTGCTCGACGAGTATTTGCGCGATCAGCGCGCAATTGACGCTGAGTTCGTCGACCGTTTCATCACCGCATTGGAACGCGACCTAGGACCGCGTGCGGTCGAGCTAGGGCTGTGGTTGCGAGTTATGGTGTTTGCAAACGCGTCACCGCCACTATGGCCGTTAGCCGAGACAGTGGCCTCACGGGTTCGTACCGGTAGCTTGCTGCAGGATGACATTAGCCAAGGATGCAACGAACGCTGTTTGTTGAATCGCTACCCGGAGCTACCCGGTATCGTCGTGACAACGTTGGACAAACTCGATGTACTGGCGGGAATTGTTCCAGCGAGTGAGTTAACGCGACTTCGCCGCGAAACAACGATTAACGGTCGGGTCGCCTACGGTGTCCGACGCTCCGATCGAAGTTTATTGTTCATCGCCGCTGGGCGGAGCGACGCCGATGCGGCAGCGGCGCTCGATCAGCTACTCCATTTCGGGCAGATATTCGTCGGTCCGTTGTGACGCTCGGCTAGGCGCTGCGCAGTCGCGACGTTAACGCAGCGTCACTGAGTCGGTTGCTCTCACATAGACAAGACAGCCTGCTTGCCCGCGGCAGCCGAGACGATGGTCGGCACGCGTGGACGATGCTAGGTACGAACCGGCAGGCAACTCAGTCCCAACATTACCTTTCGCCGGCGCATAAGCGACACTGCCGCCGACAATGACCATCCTCAGCATTGCATCACTCTCTGCTGTAACGCGCGTGACCGAGTCGAACGGCATTCGTAACAGCAGCGCGTGTAAGCCGGGTTGGCGGGTATCTTTCCAAAGAAAGGCAACCTCCGGGCAACGGTTCGCTTCGCAGGGCGTATTGATCCACCGAATGTCATCGGACCCCAGCCACTGTTGGCTGGATGGCACGAGATTGACGGGTCGCTCGCCATTGTCAAAGAAGCGGCTCGGCGGTTCGACGAGATACGGGCCGTCCAAAATTTCGAGAAACGCGGTAGCCCCCGCGCCAGGTTTGGCGGCAGTGATATGAACTTCGCCGGCCGGCTGTGTCCAGTAAGACCCGGGCCCCATCCACAACTTTTCCGCGGCAGGGTCGTCATTGTGAATGTGGCCGTCGATAACAACGGCGCGGTAGGTGATGTTGTGTATGTGCGGCGGCGAGGAAAACCCGTCTGCAAATCGTAGTAGCACACCCGACGGTGTATCGACACGAATGTCACCCCATAGAACACCGGCCTGCGGGCTGGCATCACCGCGGGCCGGATTGAGTGGAATGAACTCGATCTCACTCGGCAGTTTGATCTCGACGACCGGCTTCGGGTAGTCGACCGATACGCGATTTGCACCACTGCTGCAGGCGCTCAGCACTATCGATAGCATCAACAGCGCAAACGCTCGGCGCTGACATCGTCGATCGGTAAACCGGCTTATGCTGGCTGCTCGCGGCGACAGCCGGCCGAACCGCATGGCTAAGCGATCTCCTCGTCGACGAGAGCCTGCAGCGTAACGCCACTCATGACCTTTGCCGCTTCACAGTCGATCGCCTCATTAAGACGCTGCACGACCCGTGGCATACAGACTGAGACCGAGCACAGCTCGTACGGCGGTTTGTTGGTCGCCTTGAACCAGGCGGGTCGTCCGACTGCGCTATGGATCTGTTCGACCGTGATGCTACTAGCCGTTCGGGTGAGCGCGACGCCACCACCAATACCGGGCTGAGTTTCGACTAAGCCCCCGTCGACCAGCGCTGCGACGACCCGCCGAATCGTGACCGGGTTTGCCCCAACACTTTTCGCCAATTCCGTCGATGGCATCCGCCGCGGGGTGTTCTTCGCAAGCGCCACCATGATGTGGAGTGCAACTGTCATGTTCATAATGTGATTGTATTTGCTACGGTTTTGCAGACAACCCGTGGCGATTCGCGATTTTCGGTTTGTGACCCTTGTAAACCGTAACTTTTAATACTACAGTTTGATCCAAGCCCGCGCTGAGCGGCTTTTTTTGGGTCACTAACTGTAGCATTCATTGCTACGAAAGGACATTGGCATGAGCACGCATCAAAACAAGACCTACCTCGTCACCGGCGGAACCACCGGTATTGGCGCCGCGACCGTGGCCTACCTGGCTGCCGCCGGTGCGCACGTGATCGCCACCGGTCGATCGCCGGATACACTAGCTGCGGCGCGTCAACAGGCGCCGGACAACGTCGAGATTATTCAATCCGATGCCGGCAAGCTGAACGACATCAATGAACTTGCGAAACACATTGCGGCAACCGTCGGCAAGCTTGATGGTGCATTCATCAACGCAGGCGTCGCGCCGTTTATGCCCCTCGAGGCATGGCAGGAAACGGACTTCGACCGCTTGTTCGACATCAATGTGAAAGGACCGTTTTTCTTGGCACAGGCGCTCGCGCCACTGATTAACACCGGCGGCTCACTCGTTTTCACGACGTCGGTCGTCAATGCAGTCGGCATGGATTCCGCCGCGGCCTACGGCGCAACGAAAGGCGCCTTGCGCTCATTGGTCCGCTCGTTGTCGGTGGAACTCGCCGGCCAAGGACTACGCGTAAATGCCGTGGCACCGGGTCCGATCGAGTCACCGATCTACGACAAACTCGGCATGGACAAAAGCGCATTGGACGAGTTCGCCACGCACATGGGCGGGCGCGTACCGCTGCAGAGCTTCGGGCGAGGTGATGACATTGCTGCAGCCACAGCGTTTTTGCTAAGCGATGCTGCTCGCTATATCACCGGCGAAGAGTTGGTTGTTGATGGCGGCTTGCGTAACAACGTGCTGTAAGTCTATTGACGGCTATGGCTTATCGGCGCAGCGATGGCTTGCCACCGGCTATCGCTGCGCCAACGCCCGATCTGTTATTCAAGCACCAGCGTATCGATCGACACGATGACGCTGTCAGCGGCACTTGCCTCGACCCGAAATCCGAACGTGTTCTCGCTGAGCTTACGCAGGTGGCGTTGACCGCCATGGACGTCAACGAAGGCGAAAAACAAATTCGCATTGGTCGCCATCGCGCTAGCGATCTGCTCGGCCGCCGACGGATCAACGGCCGGTACTGACGGCCGCCTGTCGTCGCGATAACGAACGATCGGCGCGTAGCGCGATCCGCCCGGTAAGCGGATCTCCCCAAGGACTTGGTCCGGGCCGCCGTCCGCCCGCCAGTACAAAGGGCTTCGGAGCACACGCGCTTGCGCCGTAACGGTGTAGCTAGGGTCACCGGGATGAACATCCGCCGCACCGTCACCGTTGATATCAATGCCGCCCGCACGGTCGGCGATTGGATAAAAACCGATGAAGTTTCGGAAGTTAGTTGCGCTAGCAGCCGCTACCGCGGCGCTATCAAAGCGCCCGGATACATCGACAATAGCGCCGCCACGATGCGCGCGCAGATCGATGATGGGTACGTCCGTCGTCGCGTCGAAGACAGCAGTCGTACCGGATGAACCGACAGTCGGCGCTTGCGGTGCAGCGACAGCGGACGCTACTACGGCACCACCCGACGCGTCGCCACCAGACCAGGATCCTTGCTGGCGGGCGAGTCGCGCGGCGGAACACGTCGTGTTCTGCGCGACCTCAAAGGTCTCTGACGCCGCGAAGGCCTGGGACTCACCGACTGCCGCCAACTGCTCGGCCGCTTCGTCGTAGCGAAGATTCATATCAAGCCCTACGTAACGCGCTGCGCCCTCGCCGTGACGCTCAACGACTTGCGCCACAACGCATTGGCAACGGTCCGTATCGATGCCGACGCTGGCGCACGCCGGCCCAAACAACGTCATCAAATCGGCTGCACCGACCGGTTGGCCGAGCACTAGCAGGCCGACCACGACAGTGAATTTGCGCCGCAATACGTTTTCCATCGGTCCGTCTCCCACCCCGTTTAGTGCGTGTCATTGAATCGCTTTGTCGAATTTTCGTCAAATTTCAGGCGGGCTCGACTGCGCGCTAGCGCGAGCATCTCGACATGCAACGAGTCCGATCGTTCTAAAAAATCGATACATTCCGATCAGCCTGAATAACAGATCCGCAAAGATGACGGACCCGGTGCGCCGGTTTTCGAACGCGACGCGCGGTCATCGACGCACTGAGCGACACTGCAGGTCGACTTCGGATTCAATGTCAGTCACCGGCGCTCGCCCTGTTGATTGGCGGTATCGTTACCGTGGCCTGCGGCAGCGACGCCGTCTATGAGTTTGCTGTCTTCATGTTGCCGATGCGGATCGGCCTCGAAGGCAGCATCGAGATTTGCGACGGCAATCTCGTTGAAATGATTGTGCCGGCGATCACGGCCGCTATCATCGGCCGCCTCGTCGTACTTTTAGGTAGCTGGGCTCTGGTGCGCTTGCCGCGCGTGCGCACCGTCGATGCCATCGCCCCACTGAATCCAGGTGATTGCGCCGGATCAGTCGATGACTGACCACATCGCGACCAGCGTCGTCGACAAGTTTTTGCAAGACTGGTCGGGCATCGCGTATTTCGAGCCGGTGCGGGTTGTCCGGCGCGAGCAATTTACATCGACAAATCCCTAGTCACCGCCGCCTAGCAATGACTCGGCACGCGACTAGTGGTCGTCGAGCAAACGGACCTCGCTACCGACGGTAACGTAACCCGGCGCGATCACGCGGGCGCCGATCCCACCTCGCCAATCCGGCTTAAGAGCCGCCGTTAGTCCCGGCTGTTGGGCATCCATTCGCGAGCACGGGTCGATTTCGATCGTCAGCTCGAGCACGGCGTCACCGATGCGTAGATGACGAGCGGACAAACTCGGCCAATCCCAGTGGCCGTCGAGCAAAATATTCGCGCGACGCAGCGTCCACGGCAATTCGACACCAAGCTCTCGGCAAACCGCTTCCCAATCACGCTTCGCCAGCAGCGTTACCTGGCGCTTACCTGGGCGCCCGCGCGCATCACCGACGAGACCGGCAGCGGCGGTTAATTCGGCCTCACTCCGTGTTTGCATCGGCGCCAGTGGTTTCGCGCGAATCGCAAGATCCAAAACGGTTGATCGTTCACTTAAACCCATAACGCTCGCTGCCTATTAAGCCCCATCAACGGCGCGCAACCGAACCGGTGCAATGCCGAGGTACAACAACAAAACAAAAGGTCCAATAACGGGAACAAGCCAGGCTAGTACAAGCAATACCCAAGCAACCCCTGGCTTCTCCCCGCGCCGCAGAACGAACCAAATCGTCGCGCCAATAGTGGCGAGAAAGCTCACCAAGAAGGGAAGCATACTGATGTTGCTGACCACGCTGTTCACCACGGCTGCTGTTTTCTGACCGACTCAGTGTCCCGTGGAGCCGCTTGCAACACAAGTCGGCGTTCGCGCTACTATCAACGGAGTCGGCCGAACGATCACCGAGAACAGCAAGCGTTGCGACGCGCAGCGTGTGAGCGCAGGCAGTGGGACAGACACGACAATCGAGATTATCGACTGCGCCGGCAGCTTGGCGCATTTCGCTCCCGGTAGATGCCAATGAACGTTAAGTCGACAACCGGCCGTCGACTGGTCATTGCCAGCGTTTATCTCATCCTGCTGGTGCTCGCGATTCCGTGGTACTGGCCGGCCAACGACAACCGCGTTGTCAGCGGCGTTCCGTTGTGGGCGCTGACGAGTCTGGCTGTACTGACCGTTACCGCGGCGGTTACGGCTGGGTTGTGTTTGCGCGACGCAGGTCGAGACGATTGACTGAGTTGCTGCCGTTTGGCCCGGGTGCGCTGGCGTTCGTCGGCGTGTACCTCTTGTCTTTACTGGCGATTGGCTACGCCGGTCGACAGGCTCGCCGCGACGACTCGCTCAGCGACTTCTACTTGGCAGGCAGCGGTTTTGGACTCGTCGTGCTGTTTTTGACGCTGTACGCCACTCAGTACAGCGGCAACGCCTTGTTCGGTTTCGTTGGCGCCGCCTACCGCAGCGGCTTTGGTTGGTTGGTTAGCGCCCATTTTATGGTCGCGATCATCGTGTTTTATCGACTTTACGCTGCACCACTACGACGATTGGCAGCGACGCACCGGTTCGTCACGCCAGCCGATTACCTAATGCATCGTTACGGGTCGCGAACGCTGGCGACCGTCGCCTCGCTAATCATGATTCTGGCCCTCAGCAATTACTTACTCGCTCAGCTGATGACGATGGGGCGTGTGTTCGAGGGTCTTGCCGGACCGCTGACGGGTCTCGCTTACCCGGTCGGTGTGGCCGCACTCGCAGCGATCATGCTGGTTTACGGGACGCTCGGTGGTATGCGTGCCGTCGCCTGGACCGACGTTATTCAAGGGTCCGTGTTGTTTGTTGGTTTCATTGCCGTACTGATCATGCTGACGCTTGAGTTTGGACCGTTATCCGCCGCCACCGATCGCTTACTCGATGCAGGCAACGAACACTTGATCAGACGTCCGGACGGACCGAGCTTACGACTGTGGCTCAGTTATATTTTGTTGGTCGGTATCGGCGGTGCGTTGTATCCGCAAGCCATCCAACGCATCTATGCGGCACGCTCGGCGCGCACACTAAGCCAGAGTTTCGCGTTGATGGCGTTCATGCCCTTCGTTACCGTCGTCATTACGCTAATCGCCGGTATTTACGCCGCGGCGTATTTGCCGGGGCTCAGCGGACCTGAATCGGACCAAGCAATGGCCCGCTTGCTGCGGGTAGTACAGGCGGGCTCGACGTTCGGTTACGCGTTGGTCGCGTTGCTGTTCGCCGCGTTGCTCGCAGCGCTAATGTCGACCGCCGACTCGGCCATGCTGTCGATCTCATCGATGGTGACCAAAGACCTCTACGCAGAGAACCGTACGCAGCGTCCACCCGAGCGCGTGCTGACGCGGCTCGGCAAGCGCTGTTCACTGGTCGTTATTGTCGCGTTGACTGTTCTCGCGATAGCGCTTCGCGATCACGCCTCGTTGGTCGCGTTGATAGACCGCAAGTTCGATGTACTGGTGCAGCTCGCACCGGCATTCATGCTCGGCATACATTGGACCCGACTGCGCGCCGGGCCGGTACTCGCAGGTATGGTGATTGGACTAGTGATTGCGCTGGCCTTAGCGTTTGGGCCGTGGCCTTTCGTCGTTAGCGGCAGAGTCGCGGGCATTCACCCTGGACTGATTGGCCTCGCCATCAACGCCGCAGTGGCAATCGGCGGTTCGCTACTCGGCGATCCGCAACGGAGGTTGCCGTTACCGGCCTAATCGGAACCGGCTAGAACCAGAAAGACACGAATAAGCGGACAACGCTAGCGTCGAATTCGAACAACGGCTCGGTTCCCGGCAGGAAACCCTCGGCCGTCGCGTCGCGAAAATTCTCGTACTCGTATCGAGTGTAATCTACCGTAAGATTAACAGTACCTTTCTCGATGCCGACATAGCCAATGTTGTCGAATTCACGGACAACACCTGCCGTTACCGTGTTGTTTTGAAATGTGCTCATCTCTTTATCGCGAGCGAGAAAGTTCTGCGCATTTTCAAACGGGAACAGATCGGCGTAGAAGTCGGCTTGCGTCTGTGTGTAGTGCCTTAATGCTAACGACAATATCCAGTCGTTGCCGACAGGATGCGTGTAGCCGATCTCGAATGTATCGGCGACGATACCAAACGTATCGGTGTAGTACCGGTATTTGCCGTGCAGTGCGGCTCGGTACGGCAAATAGTACTTCGCAGTGAGTGCTGTCGCGTTGCTAGTACGCGTATTCGGGTATTCCTCGCGCTGTGTCAGGAAGCCGTCGCCAGCCTCATTCAAGTAACGATAAAAGCGATAGGGGTTGTTGAGAAATCCCTCATCAGTAATCGTTTCGAACTGAACGGAAGCGATCAAACTGCGCGTCAAAACTTGCGTTAGACCGACAGCATAACTCTGGCGATCTGCAAAACGTTCGAACTCGGGATCACCGGTTTGCCGAATGATATCGTTGCCCCGTGAGTAGCTCATCGATACCGTCGTCAAGTCGCCAAACATATCCTGGCTAATCCCGACGAACCACGTTTCGGCCTCGAAGTCGTTCTCGTCACTCCTGACGATGCCGGCATTCATGATCGTCTTGTTGTGCAAGTACGTTGCGCCCGCCGAGTACTGCGTGCGC
>JBCDIL010000045.1:0-21081 GCA_038749025.1 Pseudomonadota bacterium
CGCCGATCGGCGTTTCCATCGAGATCGGCTCTTTGGCGATTTTCAGGACTTTGCGGACTTTGTCTTCCGGCATTTCCATCCGTTCCGCCAACTCGTCCGGCGTCGGTTCGCGACCCATCTCTTGCAGCATTTGCCGTGATATTCGGTTCAGTTTGTTGATCGTCTCTATCATATGGACCGGGATACGAATGGTCCGGGCTTGGTCAGCAATCGACCGTGTAATCGCCTGGCGAATCCACCAGGTGGCGTAAGTCGAGAACTTGTATCCACGGCGGTATTCGAACTTGTCGACCGCTTTCATCAAGCCGATGTTGCCCTCCTGGATGAGGTCCAGGAACTGCAGGCCACGGTTCGTGTACTTCTTCGCGATCGAGATAACCAACCGTAGGTTCGCCTCAACCATTTCTTTCTTCGCGCGGCGCGCCTGCGCCTCGCCGATCGACATGTCGCGGTTGATCTCTTTGATTTGCGCCACGGTCAGGCCGGAAATCTCTTCCATCAACTGCAGCTTGCGCTGTGAGCGCAAGATGTCGTCTTTCAAGCGAGCGAGGCTCGATGAGTGCTTACGCTTGGCGCGAATGTGCTTGTCGACCCACTCAAGATTGGTCTCGTTTTTCGGGAAGCTGCCAATAAAGTCTTTGCGTGGCATACCCGCTTCGCGCACGCACAGCGCCATGATCCCGCGTTCTTGAGCGCGGATCGTCGCGATCGTGTCGCGCAAGGCTTGAACGAGCACATCAAATAGCTTCGGCGACAGTTTCAGCTCCATGATCTCGGCGATCAGGTCCTGGCGGCCTTTATCGGCCTGGCTTGAGTCGCTGCCGTTTTTCTCAATCGCTGACAGAATGCGGTTGTGGATACGACGGAATTTTTTCATCCGTGCGGCCACTTCTTCCGGATCCGGGCCGGTATCCGCCGGCTCGTCGTCGTCATCGTCGTCTTTCTTCGCACCCGGTGTCGGAATCTCTTCCGGCTCGTTCGGGTCGATGAAGCCGACGATGAAGTCTTGTAGACGAGCATTGCCGGCTTGGATTTCGTCGTACTGGTCGACGACATGCTGCATGGCCGGCGGAAAACGCGTGACCGCGGCTTTAACTTGGTTAA
Source organism: Pseudomonadota bacterium (assembly GCA_038749025.1). Classification (GTDB taxonomy): domain Bacteria; phylum Pseudomonadota; class Gammaproteobacteria; order Steroidobacterales; family Woeseiaceae; genus JBCAXA01. The sequence continues at coordinate 1,105 of JBCDIL010000045.1, forward strand.
GGCCTTCCTCGATACGCTTTGCGATTTCGATCTCGCCTTGGCGGGTCAGCAGCTCGACCGTGCCCATCTCACGCATGTACATGCGCACTGGATCGGTCGTACGGCCAAACTCGCTGTCGACAGACGCGAGTGCATCGGCCGCTTCTTCGGTGTCATCGTCATTGGCGACCGCCGCGTCGGAGAGGATTAACGATTCGGCATCGGGTGCTTTTTCGTACACCGTGATACCCATGTCGTTAATCATGTTAACGATGTCTTCGATTTGCTCAGGGTCGACGATATCGTTCGGTAGATGATCGTTGACCTCGGCGTATGTCAGGTAGCCCTGCTCCTTACCGCGGGCGATCAGCAGCTTAAGCTGTGATTGCTTATCGGTAGGCAGTGCATTGGTAGGGTTGGTTTTTTCGCTCAAGTGCCTGTGCCTCAATAAAGACGCCGACGTAAACCGTCAATTGTAACAGCGGCCCGGTCTAACGCGTAGCGATTTAGAGTGCCAAAGTGGTTGTTTGTTCGGCAGTTTTGATCAAATCCTGGCCTGAATCTTGCTTCATTTCTCGTTCGACGCTGCCGCCGCGCGGAGCGTTTGAATCAGCGCTGGCAGCTCGACCAACAGCTCACGCTGCTCGGTCTCGCTCAAATTCGCCGCGCCGCGGCCACGCAGCGCCGCAATTCGCATCTCGACAGCCTCGGTCCGTAATTGCCGGATACAGCCATCAAATTCGGCGGCTAGGTCGAGCTCGGCGTGCTCGATGAATTCACTGCCGAGCAGCCTTTCGAGGTGCCGAAAATGCGTGTTTGGCCGCATCCTCTCCAATAACGCCGCTGGGGTGAGTTGGGGGTCAGATTGGGCCATTTCAAGGAGTTCGAGCAATAACTCGGTGCCAGGCCGGGTCAAATCGGCCAGGTTGGCCGGGTCGACCGAATCGGCGAGGGCAGGGCGGTGCAACAGCGCTCGGATTGTCCGGGCAATCAGCGACAACTGTTGCGGCGGGCGCCGGTTACGCCGTTGCGTCGTCGGCGTTGTCTGCTGGGCCGCTTTCGCGGGTTTCATTAGCTCGTTCAGCTTCGCCCCGGCGAGACCGACTTCGTCGGCGAGCCGCTCAATGAGGAGTTCGCGGTAAACGCCGGCCGGGACCTTGGCCAGCAACGGCCTTGCGCGTTCGGCTAATTGCGCGCGTCCGTCTAGCGACGCCTTGTCGAGTCCGTTCGACAGTTCCTCAACCAAAAATTCCGACAGGCTAAGCGACGCATCGAGCTCGCTTTCTAGGGCCTGGCTGCCGCCGGCCTTAACGAGTGAATCGGGGTCTTCGCCATCGGGCAAAAACGCAAATCGCATTTGGTGACCGTCGCGCGCCTCGGGCAGAGCGACTTCCAATGCCCGCCAGGCTGCTTGACGGCCGGCGCGGTCGCCGTCGAAACAGAACACGACTTCGTCCGTCATCCGAAACAAGCGCTTCAGGTGCTCATCGGTTGTCGCCGTGCCGAGTGTCGCCACGGCGTTATCAACGCCGTTACGGGCGAGGGCAACGACATCCATGTAGCCCTCGACAACGATCAACCGGGGGATATCCCGAAGGCGTCGGCGGACTTCGTACATACCGTACAACTCGCGGCGTTTGCTAAAGACCACCGTCTCGGGCGAATTGAGGTACTTAGGCTCACCTTTGCCGAGAACACGGCCACCAAAGCCGACCACACGCCCCCGGCCATCGCGAATCGGAAAAATGACCCGGTCGCGAAAGCGGTCGTAGTAGCCGCCGTCGTCGCGGCGAATAACGAGACCGCCGGCTTGCAGCAAGGTCTCGGTGTCCGGGTCACTGCCGAATTCGCCGGCGAGCGTATCCCAACCATCGGGGGCGTAACCGATGCCATAGTCGCGAGCGGTCGCACCGTCGATGCCGCGACTTTTCAAGTAATCAGCCGCGGTTGTGTTGTCGCGCAAACAACGCTGATAGAACTCGGCTACGCGGCGCAGTAGCTCGATCACCCGGTCGCTGCCGCGAAGCTTCTCGTCGCCAGCGTCGCGCGGTACTTCCATGCCGACCATGCTGGCTAACTGCTCCACGGCTTCGACGAAACCGAGGTGGTCGTGGTCCATCAAAAAGCCGAGTGCTGTGCCGTGCGCACCGCACCCGAAGCAGTGGTAGAAGCCTTTGTCTGGGCTGACAGTGAACGACGGCGTGTTTTCGTTATGAAACGGGCACAGGCCCTTGTACTCGCGCCCGCCACGGGTAAGCGGCACTCGGGCACCCACGACCTCCACGATATCGGCGCGGGCGATAAGCTCATCGATAAAGTGTTGTGGGATACGTCCGGCCAAGCGTTGCTCCGGCGACGGTTACAGGTCTGCCGAGCTTAGCTGATTCGCGGCCGGTACGGTGTTCAGCTAAGGCGGGCCTTGATGCGTTGGCTGACAACGCCCATGTCGATCTGCCCTTGCGCAGCGGCTTTTACGAGGCCGACAACTTTACCCATATCGCGCATCGACGTGGCCCCCGACTGCTCGATCGCCGACTCGATGATCGCGTCGACTTCCGACTCGCTCAGCGGCTCGGGTAAGTACTGTTGCAGCATGGCGATTTCGCCCGCTTCTTTCGCTGCCAACTCAGGCCGACCACCGTCCGTGAAGGCTTTTTCCGACTCGCGGCGTTGCTTTACCATTTTCTCAATAACGGCGAGTACCGCGGCCTCGTCGAGCTCGATGCGTTCATCGACCTCGCGCTGCTTGATCGCGGCCGTGACCATGCGAAGCAGACCGCTGCGATCACGATCGCCGGCCTTCAAGGCTGTCTTGATGTCGGTGTTAAGTTGGTCTTTGAGTGCCATGGAGCGGCATGGCGAAGCGCGGTAATCTGCCCTCGCCCGATGGGCTTTAGTAGAGGCGTTTGCGCCGGTTGGTTTCTCGCGACAAGCGTTTCAGGTGGCGTTTTACGGCAGCGGCTTTCTTGCGCTTGCGTTCCTGGGTTGGCTTCTCGTAGTACTCGCGGCGGCGAAGCTCCGTCAAGATGCCTGCTTTCTCGCACGCACGTTTGAAGCGCCGCAGCGCGGCGTCAAAATATTCGTTTTCCCGAACCTTAACCTGAGGCATTGTATTGTCGTCTCGGCGCGTAGCCGGTTTAATGTGGCAAAGACCATCAAGTCTAGCGCTGCCATGGCGCGATTGCAAAGCACTGAATCAATGATTGTTCTAGGAATTGAGACCAGCTGCGACGAGACTGGCCTGGCGTTGTACGACCGGCAGGCCGGCCTGCTGGCGCACCGCTTGTTTAGCCAAGCCGATCTGCACGCCGTTTACGGCGGCGTCGTCCCCGAGCTCGCGTCCCGCGACCATCAACGGCGACTCGCGCCGCTTACTCGGGCGATGCTAACCGATGCTGGGGTTGCCCCAGCCGATATTGACGCTGTGGCCTACACGGCCGGGCCTGGGTTGGTGGGCGCGTTACTGGTCGGCGCTGCGTTCGGCCGCTCGTTGGCGTACGGCTGGGGTGTTCCGGCGATTGGCGTCCACCACATGGAGGCGCATCTTCTCGCCCCGCTGCTCGAGGAGGACCGGCCTGAGTTCCCGTTTCTCGCACTGCTGGTGTCGGGCGGCCACAGTCTATTGGTTGACGTTCGGGCGATCGGCGACTACCGCATTCTCGGCACGACCTTGGACGATGCGGCCGGTGAGGCGTTCGATAAGGGCGCGAAGACGCTCGGTCTCGGTTACCCGGGCGGCCCGGCGTTAGCCAAGTTGGCGGACGGTGGCGATGCGGGACGATTCGATTTGCCGCGGCCGTTGTCGAAAAAGCCCGGCTACGATTTCAGCTTCTCTGGGCTGAAAACCGCGTTGATTGTCCAACTCAAAGAGCTCGGCGATGACGCTCTGGCGAACGACCCGGTTCTCGCGGCTGATCTGGCCGCCAGCTACCAGGCCGCTATCGTCGACTCGCTGGCCGGCAAGGCGCTGCGGGCGGCTCGCGATTTCGGTCATACCCGGCTCGTGATCGCTGGCGGTGTCGGTGCTAACCGGCTCCTCCGCCAGCAACTCAAAGACTCGTTCGAAGCGCGCGGCGGCACGGTTTACTACCCGCGTATCGCGTTTTGCACGGATAACGGGGCGATGATCGCGTTGACCGGAGCGCTGCGCGTTGCCGACGCCGGCACCGAGCCTGCGATCATGGCGCGCCCTCGTTGGCCGCTCGATGAACTCGAACCACCGCGCGAGGCCGCTTAATGATGGACCGGGTATTTCTCGAAGCCTTTTCCGTTCAGGCCGTGATCGGCATTTGGGAGTGGGAGCGGCAGATCAAGCAGCGCATCGAAATCTCGCTGGAGATGGGGTTTGATACGCGCGCCGCCGCGGTCAGCGACGACGTGGCTGATACGTTGAACTACAAAGCGGTCGCCGATGGTGTCGCCGCGCTAACCCAGCAAGGCGAGTTCAAACTCGTCGAAGCGTTGGCCGGGGCGATCGCCGATTACATCCTTGGCAACTACGCGGTGCCGTGGGTCAAGGTGCGGGTCAGCAAGCCGGGCGCTATTCGTGGTTCGCGCCATGTAGGCGTCATCATCGAACGCGGCACGCCGTCGGACTGACGCTAGCTGGCGACAGAGCCGTGTTGAAGTGTGCGCTAGCCCACAGGATCGGTTACACCAACTGTGATTCGTAACATTCGTGCAGCAAACTGGCCGCGCAGCTGTCAGAGTGATTGACGTTCGAAAGAGGTTACCGGCATGCGACGAGTTTTTGTTTTGGGTATCTGTGCCACGTTAACGGCTTTGGCCGGCTGCGGCGGTGGTGGCGGTGGTGGTGGACTGGCTGCACCGGTCGCCGGTACCGACGCGTGCAGCAACGATGCTCAGAAGCAATTCGTGCTCGATCAAATGCGCGACGTGTATTTTTGGAACGACTTGATTCCGGCGAGCGTTGATTTAACACAATACGCTACCCCGGAAGACGTCTTGGCGTTTTTGACCAGCCTGCAACCGCTCGACTCGTTCAGCTTCATTACAACGGTCGCTGCCGATAATGCGTTGTTTGGGTCAGGCGAGTTTGGGGGCTTCGGTTTCTCGTATCGATTCGAGAATGACCGCGCCCGTTTTTCGCGCGTGTTCTCCGCTAGCCCGGCAGCGCTCGCTGGCTTCGAGCGCGGCCACGAAATCATTGCCATCGAAGGGCAAACGGTGGCATCGCTAGGACCGGCCGGTCTTGCCGATGCCTTCGGCCCGTCGGAAGTGGGAGTCACTCGGACATTTCGCAATCGCCGCCTCGACGGTAGCGAATACGAAGTGGCCGTGACGAAAGACACCGTCACTATCGATCCGATTCCGCAATACCGACTCATTCCTGCCGCTGGCGGCGATGTTGGTTATCTTGAGTTCTCATCGTTCGTCAGTACCGCTGAAAGCGAGCTCTCAGCTGCGTTCGCTGACTTTAGTGCCGCCAACATTACCGATCTGGTTTTGGACTTACGCTACAACGGCGGCGGCTTGGTCAGCATCGCGGACTTACTGGGCGACTACCTCGGCAGCGCTGTCGCGCCGAGTGAGGTGTTTTCGCGAACCCTGTTCAACGCAAACAATAGCGCCTCGAATAGCACGGAGTTGTTTGAGTCACGTGCGAACTCGCCGTCTTTAGCGCGCCTTGTTGTCATCGCTTCCGGTAGCACGGCGTCGGCCAGTGAACTCGTCATTAACTCGATGGAGCCCCATGTCGAGGTCGTGATCGTCGGTGCGGACACCTTTGGTAAACCCGTCGGTCAGGTCGCGATCGATTTTTGCGACAGGCGCTTACGGCCGACGGCGTTCGAAACGGTCAACTCGCTCGGCCAGGGGCAATACTTCGACGGCTTACCCGTTGATTGTCCGGCCCCGGACGATCTCGACCAGCCGGTAGGCGGCTCAGCGGACCCGGCGCTTGTTACCGCGCTTGAGTACTTGCAAAACGGAGCGTGTCCGCCACCAACACCGGTGTCGGCGCCGCCAGTTGATCGGCTGCGTGAGCGACCGATCGAGCCGCTTCGGCAAGATTTGGCGTACCGCGAGTTGGGCGCCGTCTAAGCCGGGCGAGGTTCCGTATACTGCGCGCGGCGGCTAGCGAGCCGTCGTTCGCCGCAGGGAGCCAAACGCTTTGTCATCGACCGCCGATTTTAGTGCTGCGCTACCGCCGGCTCTTGCTGCGCATGCCCGTGCCGTTCGCGAGCATCTCGGTCAGGCAGTAACGCGTGCCGGCGGCTTCCTAGCCTTCGATGCATTCATGCACGAAGCCTTGTATGCGCCGAAGCTCGGTTACTACGTCGCCGGCTTGCCGAAGCTTGGGGCTGACGGTGATTTCGTCACGGCGCCGGAGGTGTCGCCGCTGTTCGGTCGCGTCATTGCGCGCAACATCGCCGACGTCTTGGCCGCAATGCCTAGCGAAGTCGTCGTTGAGTACGGTCCCGGCAGCGGTGCATTAGCCGACGCGATCATCGGCTGGTTCGTCGACCACGAACTCGCTATTGACTACCGTCTGTTCGACGTCAGTCCTGATCTCGCCGCGCGCCAGCAGCAACGCTTAGCCCGCTGGATGGATCAGCCGGGCGTCAGGATTAAATGGATGAGTGAGGCGCCTGCGGAGCGCATCGACGGCGTCATTGTCGCGAACGAAGTTGCTGATGCATTGCCAGTTCGGCGCTTTAACGTGACGGCCGATGGCCATCGTGAGATCGGTATCGGCGTACGTGACGGTGAGCTCGTCGCAGCGGGGCGTGAGCCATCGCCGGCGATGTTGGCGGATCTCGCAGCGATTGCTATGCGTCGCGGCGGCGAGTTTCCGACCGGCTACCGATCCGAATACGCCCCCAGCTTAGCTCCGTGGGTCGCCCGTCTTGTAGCGACGCTCGGCAATGGACTGATCCTGCTCATCGACTATGGGGCCGGCAGTCGCGAGTACTATGCCGACGAGCGCGCTGGCGGCACATTTCGCTGTCATTTTCGCCAACGTGCCGTTGACGACCCGCTGCTCGCGCCGGGCCTCATGGACATGACGGCCTGGGTCGACTTCAGTGTGGTTGCTGATGCCGCTGTTGCCGCCGGTTTCGACGTCATCGGCTTTACGACCCAAGCTGGGTTTTTGGTGGCGGGCGGATTGGCGGACGAATACGACACGGCGCTCGACGGCAGCGCCATGCTGGCGCAAGCCAGCGCCGTAAAAACGTTGACGCTACCCGGCGAAATGGGTGAACGGTTCCGTTTTATCGGGCTTGGCCGTGGCACACTGCCAACGATTCCCGGTTTCGGCTTTCAAGATTTGAGGCACAGCTTGTGACCTTGCTGCAGATCATCGTGCTCGCGATTGTACAGGGCTTTACCGAGTTCTTACCGATATCGAGCTCCGGCCATCTCGTGCTTACGCCGGTTGTTTTCGGCTGGCCCGATCAAGGGCTCGCCTTCGACGTGGCCGTCCACCTCGGCACGCTTGCGGGCGTTGTGACCTATTTTTACCGCGACCTGATCGGTATTGCCGGCGGCGTCTTGGCCATTCGCCCGGGTCAGCCTGTGTCGGCCAACGGTAAACTCGGGCTGCTATTGGTCGCCGCAACACTTCCGGCAGGTCTCGTCGCGCTGGCGGCCGGGGACCTAATTGCCAGCGTCGCCCGCGACCCGATGGTGATCGCGGCAACGACGTTGCTGTTCGGTATCGCGTTATGGGCTGCCGATGTCCTCGGTCGCAAGGTTAAGACCGAGCGTCACTATGGCCTTAGCACGGCGGTGACCTTGGGCGTCGCGCAGGCGCTCGCGCTACTACCCGGTACGTCGCGGTCCGGTATAACGATGACGGCGGCCTTGGCGCTCGGTTTCACGCGTACGGCAGCGGCGCGTTTTTCGTTTCTTATGTCGGTGCCGGTGATCGTGCTGGCGAGCCTCAAAGTGACGAAAGATCTCATCGACAGCGGCACGGCCGTTCGCTGGGGTGAACTGGCGCTTGGCGCCGCACTTTCGGGCCTGGTAGCGTATTTAACGATTCGCTTCTTCCTGAAATTTGTTGAGGGTATGGGCATGGCACCCTTCGCTTTGTACCGAATCGCATTGGCGGCGGTGATCGTCGGTGTCTTTGCGTAGCGGTATCGCGTTAGCGGCGCTCCTGGCCGCCGCGCACGCCACGGCAACCGAGTATGTGGTCGGGGCCGGTTTTGGTGCGGACGACGCCAGCGGTCGGTCCGTTGCCGCACTGCTCGACGTGGCCGTCACAGAGACCACGTTTCTGACTTTCACCGCCGCCGCGAACGAAGGCGATACGCTGACCGACTCGATCGAAACGCAGGCCTACACGGTCGGTGTCACGCAAGAGTTCGGTATCGTGACCGGTCGATTGTCAGTCGGTACTTGGGGCGATGACGATTTTGTCGACAGTACCGACTACCGCGGTGGGCTTTCGGTAGCGGCGGGCGACTTTCGCTTCGGTGTCGACGCCGAGCACCGCGATATCGACCTGACGCTGCGAGTAGACGGCGGTGCGATTTTGCCGGGTCGAGAATTTACGTTCGATCTGGCCGCTGACGGCATCGGCGCGACCCTTCGTTACCGCAATGAAGATGGGTTTTCCATTGGCTTGCGCGGGATGAGTTGGGACTACGACCGTAACATCGCCGGTGCAGGTTCGATTGACCGGGTACGGCGCATCAACCCATCGACGCTGAGTATCGCCGGCGCACTGCGCGAGTCGAGTTTGACCGGCAGCATTGAGTGGCCCGTCGGTGAGCACTTAATCGGCGTCGAACTCGGTCGCGATACGCTGGAGATCGGTGGCCTCGATGTCGACAGCGCGACCGTTTTGTGGACATTGCCGGCTGGCAAACGCACGGATTTGGAGCTGAGTCTCGGTTACAGCGAAGCCGATGGCAGCGACGGTGCGTACTTCGCGAACGTGTTCGTTTATTTTTTCGGCGGCGACTAGCTCGCGTAGCCTCGCTTTACCGTAGCGATGGCGTTGCGTCGGCGGCGCGCCAGTTCGTCGCCGAGCGCTTTGCCGGTGAATCCCTCGGCCACCAATGCCTCGGTCGACACATCAACAGCGGCTGCGTAGCAGTCACGCAAATAGTCACTAGCCGGGTACGGCGCCTGTTCAAAACCGGTTCGGCCGCGCGAGTCTGCTTCGCACGCTGTTAGCACAGCGGCGAGTCGTTCCGGCCGGCGCCAAACATCGATTGCGCTAAGGAGCTTCAACACGGTACCCGGACGCAGCTCCAGCGCTTTATGCACCCGGCCATGCTCGCGCGCGACGATGATGGCAAGATCGCGCACGGCTCGCGGTAGCGGTAAACGCTCCGCCATCTCCCGCACAAGTCGAGCGCTAATCTCTTCGTGGCCATGATGGGCCGGCCAGTCGTCTGTCGGTGTTAACCCTTTGCCAAAGTCATGCGCGAGTGCCGCAAAGCGCACAGCGACGTTATCCGACAACTCGGTGGCGGCATCGAGCACCAGCATGGTATGCAGCCCCGTGTCGATTTCTGGGTGATGCTGCGGTGGCTGCGGCACACCGTAGAGTCGGTCGATTTCTGGGAAAACGCGGGCTAATGCGCCTGTAGCGCGCAAGACCTCAAAAAACACCCGTGGCCGTGGACCGGCCAACGCCCGTTCGGTCTCCTTCCAGACGCGGTCCGGCTGCAGGTGATCGATCTCGCCCGCTGCGACCATTTGGTGGGCCAATTCGATAGTTTCGGGTGCCACTTGAAAGCCAAGTGCGGCAAATCGCGCGGCGAATCGCGCCAGGCGAAGTACACGGACCGGATCCTCGGCGAATGCCGGACTGACGTGGCGCAGTTGCCGAGCCTCGATATCGGCGGCGCCGCCGTACGGGTCGACGAGTTCACCGTCGGCACCTCGAGCCATCGCGTTGATTGTCAGATCACGCCGGACCAAGTCCTCTTCGAGGGTCACGTCTGCGCCGGTGTGAAACGTAAAGCCATGATAGCCAACGCCGCTTTTGCGCTCGGTACGCGCTAATGCGTACTCCTCGTGTGTGCTTGGGTGGAGGAAGACGGGAAAGTCCTTGCCGACCGGGCGAAAGCCGTCGGCTTGCATCGCGGCCGGTGTGCTACCGACCACGACCCAGTCGCGTTCGGTGACCGTAAGGCCGAGCATGTCGTCGCGGACCGCACCGCCCACCAGATAAACGTCCATATTGCTATCCTACCTGCCCGACGATCCAAAACGAGCGCTCTGTGCGACAGACTGTCCTTCGCCGCCGCTGGCTAGCCATGCTCGCTATCGTTCTCGCGATCGCGATGTTGACGGGCCTTAATGGGTGTTACTACCTCCGGGCCGCTAACGGCCAATGGCAAGTACTACGCCAACGGCAAGACATCGATACGTTATTGAACGCCGGTACGCTCGACAGCGCGGTCGCGGAGCGGTTGATGCTGGCACGCGACGCGCGCGCGTTCGCGGTTGGCGCACTCGGCCTGCCTGACAACGGCAGCTACGAGAGCTATACCGATCTAGGCCGCCCGTACGTCGTTTGGAATGTGTTTGCAGCGCCGGCGTTGTCGGTAACGCCGTACACGTGGTGTTTTCCGATTGTCGGCTGCGTGAGCTACCGAGGGCACTTCAAGCAAGCCTTGGCGGAGCGCGACGCAACGCGTCTGCGTGAGCGTGGCTACGACACTCTGGTGGGCGGTGTGCCGGCCTACTCGACACTCGGCCGGTTTCGCGACCCGGTGCTTAACACGATGTTGACGCGTGATGCGGTCTCGTTAGTGGCCACGTTATTTCATGAGTTGGCTCACCAACAGTTCTACGTGAAAGGCGATGCCGAGTTTAACGAGTCTTACGCGACGGCTGTGGCAGACATCGGGCTCGCTCGCTGGAGTGACGCGCGAGTGCCGACCGAGGCGATCGCCGCGTATCAACGCCGCCGCGCGCTACGCGACGAATTCAATGCGCTCGCGCTCGCCACCCGCGAGCGTTTGCACTCGCTCTACACGAGCGATCGCAACGAAACCGACAAATTGGCCGCAAAGCGCGCCGCGTTCGCGGATTTGGCCGCGCAATACGCTGAATTGGCGGCGGCGAGGGGGTTGCCGCAAACACCTGCCGCGCCGGCCAACAATGCCATGCTCGTACCGATTGCGACGTACTACACGCTTGTACCGGCGTTTATCGCGCTGTACGAAAGCTGCGAGCGCGACTTGACCTGCTTTTATACCAAGAGTGCTGAGATCGCCGAACTGCCGGACAAGGCCAGCCGGCGTGCAGCGCTGCCGAGCGTGCCTTAGCGGCCCGCGTCGCGACGGAATCGATCGAGACGTGCGTCCTCGGATACCGGTGCGAGCCAGGCTGGCGCCATCGCTTCGAGTGAGTGCGGCTCAATACCCAACGTTTTGAGGCCACTGGTGTCGCAGATACTGTGCACCGTCAGCGAGCGAAAATTGTCCATCGAGAAAGGCTTGCCAGGCACCCATTCACTGATGCGCGCCTGCAATTTGGCGAGCGAATCGGGGAGCCCCAGCGTCGAGCCACCCAGTCCGGCCGTTTCGCGAATAAAGTCGACCAGCTCGCGTAACGAGTAAACACGCGGGCCGCACAGTTGGTACGTTTGCCCGATCATTGCCTCATCGCGCAGCGCGCGTTCGATAACCGCGACGACATCGCCGACATAGACCGGCGCGAAGCGCGCGTTCGGCCGTGCCAACGGCAGCACCGGCAACAGCTTCAGGAGACCAGCAAAGCGATTAGTAAACGAGTCTTCGGAACCGAAGACGACCGACGGTTGCAGAATGGTCCAGTCGAGCGACGACTCGCGGATCGCTTTTTCCGCCTTGCCCTTCGACTTTAAGTAATAGCTCGGTCCGTCGATGCTGGCCTTTAACGCGCTCACTTGCACGAGACGCTTAACGCCGGCGGCATCTGCCGCGCCGAGCAATTTCTCGGCGAAGTCGGCGTGCGCGTGATCGAAACCGCGGCCTTTATTGCCCGATTCGTTGAGGATGCCAATGAGGTTAACGATGGCATCGCAACCACGTAGGGCTTCTGTTAACGCGGCGGGGTCGTGGACATCGGTGATCCGTACGTTAACGGTCGGCAACACGCGCAAACGTCTAGCACTGTCGGCGCGGCGCGTTGGGACACGTACTTTGACGTTGTTACTGCAAAGTTCAGCAGCGAGACTTCGGCCAATAAATCCGGTGCCACCTAACAGGCATACCGTCGGTTCGCTCATGTCGTTCAAAAACCCAGTTGTCGCAGGCGCCATCCAGGCGCCTCTGTAAGACCCCCATTATAGTCGACCGCTCGGTCGTTTGGGTTTAGCCGCGACGGCCGCGATACGGGTCTCGTTCGCACGAATAGGTGGTAACGACTTGGACAAACGCCGCTGCGCGTCAGTGAGGCGCCAGTGAAATACCGCCTCGGCCGCTAATACGCGTTGCACGTAACCGCGCGTTTCGTCGAACGGGATCGTCGCAACCCAGATGTCACCCGGCATACCATCGGCACCGGCCAACCAGCGGTCGACGCGATGGGGGCCGGCGTTGTAGGCCGCCGTCGCCAGGGCGGCATGGCCGTCAAAGCGTTGGGCGAGCCCGGCTAGGTAGCGCGTTCCGATTGTGATGTTGCTACGCGCATTCGTTAGGGTCGCGAGACCGCGAAACGGTAAATCCGCGCGACGCGCCGTTTCTTTTGCCGTTGCCGGCATTAACTGCATGACACCGACCGCCCCGGCCGGCGAGCGAACGTCGGGCATAAACAGACTCTCGCTACGCGCGATTCCGTAAGTCCAGGCAACGGCTAAGCCGTTCTTGCGAGCAGCGCCAACAAACGTTGTGTACCACGGCACCGGGTAACGGACAGCGAGGTCATCATGCTCACCGGCACGCGCTAGCGTCGCGATGGCCCGAGAATCCCAGCCGCGATCGGCAGCGAGCAAAGCGGCTTGGCGCTTCTCGGCGACCGTGCGATCGCGAATCGCGTTGTCCCACGCCGAGCGGGCGCGGCCATTCAACCCCACCGCGTGCAACTCAAGCGCGATGTTCAGTGCCGGATCGGCCGCGAGTGCAGTCTGCATCGCGGTATCCGCTGCCACTGCGCGGTGCGCCAGTGCGTAGTCGAGCCCCAGTCGATCGGCGGCCAAGAAACCGTAGTAGCTGCGTTCGCTAGCCAAGCTCTGCAGGGCTTGTTCGGCGGCCTCCGGTGCAATCGCCTGCGAAGCCACCGCGTGCCAGTAGCGCCAGCGATCGCGGTTCTGCTCATCGTCGGGCAGCGCCTTCACCTCGGTACGCACGGCGGACCAGTCTTGGCGTCGCAACGCGTCGCGGACGCGCCATTCGGCGAGTTCGAGCGACGCGAAGGTGTTCGGCACGAGACGCATGTAGTCACTGGCGTGCGCCTCGTGACGCCAGGCGGCAATCAGCGCTATTGCCTCGGTTGTCTTCGCCGCGAGCGCGTCGTCAAACGGGTACCGCTTGGCGAGCTTGCGCCACGTCTGCATCGCGATCTCGGTGTCCTCGCGGGCTAACCGGCGGATACCGTAGGCCAACTCCTCCTGGTAGGTCGGTAGCGCGGCGCGGCTCGTGTCGGCTAGCGCTTTGGCGGGGCGATCGCGTAACGCTTGCCAACGAGTGGCCGTGGCTTGCTCCGTTTTGCCCAGGCGCTTCGATAGCCAACGTGCCAGGTTGTACTCGCGTGCCGCGAGTGCCAGCTCGAAGCGCTGCCGGATCTCTTTTTCGGTGAGGAGTCCCGATTCGTTCAGCCAAGCAAAAACCGGATCACAGGCTTTGTGCTGGCTTCGCCCAACGAGCCATAACTTCACCGCGAGCGCACCGTTTATCGGCGCATTCGAGCGAATTTGTGCAGCGACGGCATGGCAATCGAGGTCGGCTTGCCCAAGGGCCGCGTAATAACGCTCGTAGAGTTGCAGGTAACGGGCGGTGTTGCCGGATCGCGCGAGATGGCGCGCGTAACGGTAGCGCAGTGTTCGTGCGGGCCGGGACGTGCCTTCGCGTTCCAAGAACGCATCGATGGTCGTCTGCGGTGTTGTCGCGAGGGTGACTTCGAGATAGCGCCCGCGCAACACCGGCCAAAGGACGTAAGGCTTCAGCAATTCGGTCTCGCGCGCTGACAGGATCCATTCGCCGCGCTCGGCCGAGCTCCACGCGTTCCTGAAAATGGCGCGCTGGTCGTCGAGCAACGTGGTCTCAGCGAGCGCGCTCTGCGCGACCAATAAGATAGCGAGGAACATGCCGGTTCGGAATGAGCGACCCATGCCGTGATGCTACCACTCAACGGGCAGGCAAAAAAAAGCCCGCCGCCGAATGGTTTCGACGGCGGGCGGGTTGTTGCGCACTAACGAATCTGGCGAATAAAGCGTGTGTCGCCGCGTTGGATTAAGACCCACAACACGCGTTGCCCGGATGCCGCCTCGGTTAACTCGGCGACGCTCGTGACGGTGCGCTGGTTCACTTTCAAGATGATGTCACCCGGGGCGAGCTGCCAGGCGGCGGCTCGCGAGCCTTCAGCGACGCCGACAATTTCCACGCCACCGTTGGGCGACGTTGCAAACTCCGCACCGTCAAGGCCCGGATGGATGTTGGTGCCCTCGGCCGCCGCCGCTGTGCTGCGCTCACCGAGCGTAGCGCGCACCGTCCGAACCTTGCCGTCGCGAACCAAGCGGATCCGGACCACTTCGCCAGCGGACATCAGGCCAATGGCGTTGCGCAACTCGTCAGCATCGGTAATGGTCTTCTCGCCGACACCGATGATGATGTCTTCGAGTTGCAGGCCGGCTTTCTCGGCGGCCGAACCCGGCGAAATCTCGGTCACCAATGCACCACCACCGGTGGTTAGCCCGAAGTCCTCGGCCTGGTCGCGCTCGATCGTGCCGATCTGCACGCCGAGTAAGCCACGGCGGACTTCGCCGAACTCTAAGAGCTGGCGCATAACCGACTGGGTGATTTCAGACGGAATGGCGAAGCCGATCCCAATGTTGCCGCCACTGCGCGACAAGATCGCCGAGTTAACGCCGATTAGCTCGCCGCGCAGGTTGACAAGTGCACCGCCCGAGTTGCCGGGGTTGATCGATGCATCGGTCTGAATGAAGTCTTCGTACGCTTCCCGGTCGCCTATGCCGCGCCGTCCTTGCGCGCTAATAATGCCGGACGTGACGGTGTGCGTCAGGCCGAACGGGTTGCCGATCGCGATAACGAAATCACCCACTTCGGCTGCGTTCGAATCGCCGAACGGAATCTCGGTGAGGTCGTCGCCAGCGACTTTCAAGACGGCAACGTCAGTCCCGGGGTCCGAGCCGATGATTTCGGCCTCTAGAACGCGATCGTCGAGAAGCGTTACCTGAATTTCGACCGCGTTCTGAACAACATGGTGATTGGTAACGATGTAGCCGTTAGCGGCATCGACGATAACGCCGGACCCTTGCCCTTGGACACGGCGCTCGCGCGGTGATTCTGGAATGCAAAAGAAACGCCGGCTGAGTGGGTCATCAGCAAACGGCGAGGTGCGTGCTTGCGTGGCCCGCACTTGGATGTTGACCACCGCCGGCGCGACTTCTTTGATCAGCGGTGCCAGTGAGGGGACCGGTTGCCCGTCGACGACAAGCGGTAAGGCTGCGTTCGCCGAAGTGGCGAGGCCAACGGTAAGGACGAGCAGCGCGCCGGCCCGGGACAACAGTGTACGCATACGATGAATTCCTTCGCTGTGCCGCCGCTAATCGGCGGTTATCGATTACAGACAGACCGCCCCGGCGCCAGAACGTTCCGGCGCCGAGGCGGCGAGGCTCAAGCGAACTTACGCGGCGGCGACAGTAATGCGACGCGGTTCCGGTTTTGCTTGTTTCGGGATGCTGACCTCCAACACGCCGTGGGCGCTCTTCGCGCTAATGTTGTCGGCATCGACGGTCTTCGGCAGCTGGAAGCGGCGGAAGAACTTACCGGCGCGCCGCTCAAGGCGTTGTGCACCGTCGTGTTCCGACGCGTCTTCGCTAACCCGTTCGCCCGCGATGGTTAGTACACCGCCATCCATATTGATGTCGATTGCAGCCGGATCAACGCCGGGTACGTCGGCGCGGAGTACAAAGCGGTCGTCTAACTCGGCGACGTCGACAGCCGGTATCCACTGATACACGGTAGCGCCGTTGTCGCTCCCCTGAGAGGCCATAACATCAAGGTCGCGGCGGAAACGGTCCAACAAACTCCATGGTTCGTAGCTAATTAAGCTCATGATCATTCTCCAATAAGTGGTGACAAAAAACTCACTGTTGACGGAGGGATGGGGTCAGCAAGAAGCTTTTCAAGCGACCGAGACTGGCGCGTATCGGGTCGAATTGTCAGATTTACGCAACACTATATATTGTGTTTGGGTTACCGTTTTGTGACTGCGCATAATTTTACAGTTTCTTAAAGCGAATATTTTCTAATAATTCATAACTAACTGTTTTTAGTGTCTTTAAAGCCTATAAAGTTTCTTGCCAGATGGCTTGACAGGCCCCTGTCATAAGGCCTAATCTTACGACTCAGCAACACAACATCTTGTGTCTAGCTGTAAACCAAATTAGACGATACGTCGGTGTATGAGCGCCTGAAGCTTGCACACCACCGGTGCTTTTTGTGCTTCGTTTTTGGGTACGGAACAACGAGCAGCACCACGGAGATAACAACCACTTGGGGGTTACTGGGCACCATGAAGTCCGCTGTGAGCTATGAAACAAAAACGGTCAGCGATATTCCATTCCAGCCGGCATCGCTAGACATCTGGGAGACGAAGTACCGGCTGAGCACCAAAGACGGCGAAGCGATCGATGGCAACATCGATGAAACCTATGCGCGTGTTGCGCGGGCGCTTGCCGATGTCGAGGTCGAATCGAAACGCGCTGAATGGTACGAGCGCTTTGTGTGGGCGCTACGCAACGGGGCGATCCCGGCCGGCCGCATTATTTCGAACGCGGGCGCGCAAGCGCACAAGCCGGCCACGTCGACGATTAACTGCACGGTCTCGGGCACCATCGCCGACTCGATGGACAACATCCTCGGCAAAGTGCACGAAGCGGGTCTTACGCTGAAAGCCGGTTGCGGCATCGGCTACGAGTTTTCGACGTTGCGTCCGAAAGGGGCTTTCGTCACCGGCGCCGGTGCGTACACGTCCGGACCGCTGTCGTTTATGGATATCTACGACCGAATGTGTTTCACCGTGTCATCGGCCGGTGGCCGGCGCGGTGCGCAGATGGGCACGTTCGATGTCGGTCACCCGGACGTCATGGACTTTATTCGCGCCAAGCGCGAAGACGGTCGGCTCCGGCAGTTCAATTTGTCGCTACTCATTACCGATGAGTTTATCGAAGCGGTGCGTGAGAATCGCGATTGGCAATTGGCATTCCCGGTTCTCAAAGAAGAGGTCGATAAAGATGACCTCGACGTCAACGATGCGGCGGAGTTCGTCTGGCGCGAGTGGCCGAACGACGGCGATTACGTGCGCCGCGATGACAATGCGGTGGCTTGCCGTATTTACAAGACGCTACCGGCGCAGCGCGTGTGGGACGTCATCATGGCGTCGACCTACGACTTCGCCGAGCCAGGCTTCGTGCTGATCGACCGCGTTAATGAAATGAACAACAACTGGTGGGTTGAGAACATTCGTGCGACCAACCCCTGCGGCGAACAGCCGTTGCCGCCTTACGGCAGTTGTCTGCTGGGTTCTGTGAACCTCACCCGTTTCGTTGTTGATCCGTTTACCGACGCCGCCACGTTTAACTGGGAAGAGTTCGGCAAGGTCGTTCGTGTGTTCACGCGCATGCTCGATAACGTTGTTGAGATCAACGGTTTGCCGTTGCCACAGCAGCGCAATGAGATCATGCGTAAGCGTCGTCACGGCATGGGTTTCTTGGGTCTGGGCTCGACGATTACGATGCTCGGTATGACCTACGGCACGGAGTCGTCGGTCGAGTTCACCGAGAAGGTCTCGCGGGAGCTGGCGCTGGCCGGTTGGGAGGAAGCACTTGAACTTGCTCGCGAGAAAGGGCCCGCACCGATCATGACCGAAGACTTCACCGTGACGGCGGAAATGCTGGCGAAGCGCCCAGAAATGACTGCCGATGGCTTTAAAGTCGGTGACCGTGTACCCGGTCGTATTCTGCATGCGCGCTACAGCCGTTACATGCAGCGGGTTGCCGAGGTGGCACCAGAGTTGGTCGATGAACTGGCTGAAACTGGCGCGCGGTTCTCACACCACTCATCGATTGCCCCGACCGGCACCATTTCATTGTCGCTGGCTAACAACGCCTCGAATGGCATCGAGCCGAGTTTCGCGCACCATTACTTCCGGAATGTCATCCGTGAAGGCAAGAAGACGAAAGAGAAGGTCGATGTCTATTCGTTTGAGCTCCTCGCTTACCGCGAGTTGATCAACGCGAACGCGATGCCCGGTTCAGACGATGCTGCGTCGCAGTTGCCGGCGTACTTCGTCGCTTCTGACGACATCACACCGAAACAGCACGTCGATATTCAGGCGGCTGCGCAGCGTTGGATCGATTCGTCGATTTCGAAAACGGCCAACGTACCGACCGACTTCCCGTACGACGACTTCAAAGACATTTACCTCTATGCCCATTCACAAGGGTTGAAAGGTTGCACGACGTTCCGCTTTAACCCGGAGGCCTTCCAAGGCGTTCTCGTTAAAGAGGAAGACCTGCAGAACACGACCTACGTGTTCGAGTTGGACGATGGCACGAAGCTCGAACTGAAGGGCGACGAAGAAGTCGAATACGACGGAGAAACGCACACGGCAGCGAACCTGTTCGATGCCATGAAAGAGGGCTATTACGGCAAGTTCTAGGGCCTCTCCGCCCAGACGAGCGGCTTCGGCCGCTCACGCCACAAAGCCCCGCAGACCAAGGAGACCATGATGTCACCGACCAAGATTGACAAAAAGATTGTCGGCTACGCCGTCAAAAAGCCCGAACAGGCGCCTGCCGAGCCGGCCGATAACGCCGCAGCGAAGCCGCTAGCACCGGCGGACGGCGATGCCGCCAATGTGATTCGGATGCACGAGAAGCTCGAGCGTCCGGAGATGCTGATCGGCTCTACCTACAAAGTGAAAACACCGGTGTCCGATCACGCGATGTACGTGACCATTAACGACATCGTCTTGAACGAAGGTACCGAGTTCGAACAACGCCGCCCCTTCGAGATCTTCATCAACTCGAAAAACCTCGATCACTACCAGTGGATCGTCGCATTAACGCGGATTATCTCGGCCGTCTTCCGTAAAGGCGGCGACGTGACGTTCCTCGTTGACGAGCTGAAGGCGGTCTTTGATCCGCGCGGTGGTTATTGGCAACCGGGCGGCAAGTTCATGCCGTCGATCATTGCTGAACTCGGCTACATCGTCGAAAAACACTTGCGCTTGATTGGTCTGCTAAAAAAAACAGGACCGGACAAGCATCAACAGCAACTGATTGACGAGAAGCGTGCAGAGTACGAACTGCGTAACAAACAGACCGATGCCTTCGTCACCGACGATGCGGGTACCGAGAGTACTGACGGTCGTTACCCCGAGGGCGCGCAGCTCTGTGGCAAGTGCAACGAAGTCGCCGTCATCATGATGGACGGGTGCATGACCTGCTTGTCGTGCGGCGACTCGAAGTGCGGGTAGGACGCGTTTTATTTGTGGGTTTGCGCATAAGTTGCGATTTGGACCCCATAAGCTGCGATTTATGACCTCATAAGTTGCGACTAGCAAGACTAACTAGCCCGGAGATACCCCTTTTTCTAGGGGTCCCTCTCCGGGCTATTTTTTTGCTTATTGTTAGAGCAGCGATAACTGACAAATACCGCTCGAGCCCTTAGCTTTCCGGAAGTCGCGAAGTTCTGCTACCGGCCACAACCGGTCATTGGAAAGCACCTAAGCCTTAGGCGACAGCGCCAATTCTCCCCGGTTGTGATCCGCCCACTTAGTCAGCCTCACTAACGCTGCCCCACTTCCTGATTCGATGTCATCGGCCAATTCCGATGCTGC
>JBCDIL010000046.1:0-18422 GCA_038749025.1 Pseudomonadota bacterium
CGACTGAGTGGAACGGGGCCGAATGGTTATTCTCAAGTCAGGCCAATCTTGACACGTTCGTCGCCGACCCGGACGCCTATGCGCCGCAATACGGCGGTTATTGCGCATGGGCAGTTTCGCAAGGCAGCACAGCATCCGCCGACCCGAAGGTGTGGGCCATTGTTGATGACAAGCTGTATGTCAATTACAACCGTAAGATCGGCAAGCGCTGGGAAGGCGACCGAGCCAACTTCATCGAACTCGCCGACGCGAATTGGCCGACGGTGCTCAAGTAGCCGCTAGGCAGCCTGTTCTGGCTACCGCAATTCGGTGTCAATCGAGTTACTTGTTGAGTGACGTGTCCGTTACCAACCCGCGCGGACGCGTCACTCGGCGTTGCCGATAATCAGATACTCGCGAAGTGCATCGATCAACAGGCTGCCTGTGTCGGCATTGGTAAACACAACGAAGCCCACATCGTGCTCAGGATAGAGCTCGAAATGACAGGTGAAATTACCATTGTTACCGCCGTGCCCGTACACGAGCCCGTACGGACTGTTCATGAGGTGAAAACCTAAGCTATAGCGGCCCGGCCATGGCGGTTGCTGCTCTGGTGCCAGCGGCGTCGCCACCTGCGGCTCCAGCATCTTCGCATAGCCTTGCTCGGACAAGCCCTTCTGTGCCAGTAAGCTCAACATGAAGCCTGAGAAACTGTGGGCCTCCGTGTACATGCTATGGGCAACACCAATCGCTTCTGGAAAATCGTGCGGGCCCGACATTCCCGAGAGATGCCCACGTGAGGCACGCGCACGGACGTCGGCTCCATCGGCAAAAAACGTGTTGTCGCCGAAGCCCATGATCTCGACCGTTTCGTTTCGAACGACGGTCTCTAATGGCTCACCGGTAATAGCGGCTACCACGCGTCCAAGGTACTCGAATCCCTCGCCGGAGTAGCCGTACTGGATACCGGGATAGAACTTGATGTCCAACTGACCATCGTTATTCATCCAGCGCCAATTTGGGAAACCCGTTTGGTGTGACAACACATGCCGGGCCGTTATTTTCTTGTAGCGATCATCGTGGGCGATGTCGTCAAAGACCAGGTACTCGTGTAATGGCCGATCAAGATCGATGACGCCGCGCTCTGCCAGGCGGTTAACGGCGAAAGCGAAAACGGGCTTGGTGATCGATGCTGCCTCGAACAACGTGTTCGCTTCTATGGGTTCGGCACTGAAGGCATTACGCGTCCCATAAGTCCGATAATGCGCAAGCTTGCCATCCTTTACCAACGCGAGAGAAACACCGGGTACGTCGAAGTGCTCCATTAAGGCGGCAACGGCATCATCAAAGCCTTGCCCATCGTCATTGCCGAACTCAAACAACACACCGCGCTCGGGTATGGCCAGCGGCAATGGCGTCGGTGTTACTTGCAACGGCATCGCGGTAACCGTCTCGTTCGCCTTCACCCGCACCGTGGCAGGTTTTGCTGGTGCGACGACGGTCGCTGAATTTTCCGCCCACA
Source organism: Pseudomonadota bacterium (assembly GCA_038749025.1). GTDB lineage: Bacteria > Pseudomonadota > Gammaproteobacteria > Steroidobacterales > Woeseiaceae > JBCAXA01. The sequence goes on from JBCDIL010000046.1 coordinate 1,502, forward strand.
GCAGCCGATCCGCACTGTTGATCGCGTAGGTACCGGCAGGTAGCTCGGCGTTGTATTGGCCACGCTCATCCGCCAAGACTTGGAGCCAACGGCGGGGTTCGTCTTCCGATGTCAGACGAACCCGTAACCGTCGGCGGTCTTCGGTCTGCACGCCGGTCAGCTGAATCTGTCCAGCAACTGTGCCGATCCCCGAATCATTGTCTACGAGCAGTAAATCGCCGGTTCGACCGCCCGCCTGACTCTTCCCGAATCCCGGGCCCCAAGAAACCAGACGGCTCGACACGCTGCCTGCAACGTCATCTTGGTCCCCGACAAGGAAGTCGACGCCGAGGACAACGCCGCCCGAGATGTCGGCGGGACTTCGAATTCGCCATTCGTAGACGGTTGTGGTTTTCTCGCGGGCAACTGCAACGTCGGCAGAATCGCGTGTGGTCGCAGCAACGGTTGGATCCCAACTCGTTTCATCGCTCAGCAACTCGTAATGGGCGCCGGTCGCCAAATACAACGTGGCACCCGAACCGGATGCCGTATGGTTAAAGTCGACGTACGCGATGACGCCGTCACGTCGCTCCCAATCGATGTCGTCCGATGCCGGTGCGACGTGAATGTCATCTTCGACTTTGACGGCCAAGTACAATACGTTGTCGGTGGCGTCGAATGCCGCACCGAAGCTGGCATCAAAACCGGGCTCGGTGGCGACTCGTTGTTGCTCGCCATCGTAGCGAATCGGGTAGTACTGCGTATCGGCCGGCCAGTCGGACAAGTCTCCATCCACACTGATATCGATAGCCGGTTTGGCGATCGCCACCTCACCATTGTCGGCCTGGACGTTGCTCGCAAAAATCACCCCCGCCACAACGCCGCAAACTGTCTTTCGCATCAATTAGCTCCCGTCAGAACGTTTGTTCTTTGATGCGGACGGTAAGCATTCGGTTTATCTTCGCGGTGTAAGCGGCAGATTTATGGTTTTTGCGGCCCGAGTGTTGCCGAATCGCCCTTCACCCAGAGATACTGGCCGTACTCAACTATCCGTTTATCGTTGTTATGCCAGACACTACGGGAGCCTCGAAAAAACTTCGTAGCAACGTCATCGAGGCGTCATTAATCGTATTTAGCGTCTTGCTGGCGCTCTTTCTTGACAATGTGATGCAGGACAGACAGGACGCACGCGACGTCGCTGAGCTGACCCGACATATTGCTGATGAAATTCAATCGAATCTCACCATTGTCAACAAATGGCTTCCCTATCATAGGCAAGTCGTGGCGGAGATCGATAGCTATATCGCGTCCGACCAGTTGTTGGAAAGCCTAATTACGGCCGACGGTATCGACTATGGACGGCTCGCGAACAAAGGCCTGATTCAGGATTTTTATAGCGACTCCGCCTGGCAGCTCGCCCAGCAGAGCCTGCTCTCCTCGCGGATTGATTTTGGGGTGTCGTCGGCTATTACGGACGCCTATCTGGCTCAGCAGAACGTCAATGGAACGTTGCAACGTATTGTTGGTTTTTATTCCGAACGGGAAACGTATGATCCCAAGCAAGTTCGTACATCGCTACGAATTCTGCGCAACCTAGTCAAGGACTTGGCTGGTCAGCAAACCGTGTTGCAGCACAACTGTGAAGCAGCATTAGCGGCGATAGCGGCGGTGGGTGGCGATTAAGCGGTAACGACTCAGTCGGTTAAATAGCTGCCACCGCTTACAAGCAGTTGTGAAGAAAACACTCGCTGAGTCGCCGTGCTGCGGCTTGGATGTCGCCGGTGTTCGTGAGGCGCGGTTCCAAATAGGCGTTGATAACCAACGCTACCAGCGCCGGGTTCAGCTTCTTGATCATTTCCTCGCGATCTTCGAAACCGTAATGCCGATCAATATCACGAGCACGTCCTTGCGCGTGCTCAATAATCGTCAGCTCTGGGGTCATCTGCTGACGTTGTTCCATGATCTCCTCGACAACAATGGATAAGCGGCCGCAGATGGCCTCGGGCGTGCCGTCGGAGAATGCTGTGGACGATCGGTCCAATTCGGCCTCGACGCTGTGATCCACGCATACGCTGTAGTGTCGGTTGACTCGCGCTCTGTCCGCCTGCAACGCATCGAGGTAGGCACTCACCGCTTGTTCGTCGGTTTCGCCGTTCAGTCCCCGCCTTATCTTCGCTATCAAACAACGGAAGGCGCGTGCCAGAATTGCTTCACGAGTCTCAGCCGAGTCGCGCGGCGATAGACTTTCGTTGTTGAGTCGTTCTACGACCCTTAGGCGGTGCGCGTTGTTAGCCACCGGGCGGATCGGATCGGCAAACTGCCGCAGCACGGCGTTTAACTCGGTATCAGACATCTCCTCAGCCAAGGCACCGCTCATCATTAATCCCATAACGAGGGTTGTTTTCAACAATGCGCGCACGCTTGACTCCCTTTAGACCCGGTGGCTGCTGATCTTGTGATTGCCAACGACAGCATAAGCTCGAACGGTCCGGGCGGCTTATTGCAACCGTATTATCACAACCCAGTCATCTTCTGCCGCTATACTGCTCAGTAATGAGTATAGACAACAATACCTTGAGCGATTGGCCAGCGATTCCTTTCAACAAATGGCAGGGCACCGCCGCCGCCGTGCACTTGTACCTGCAGATCATTGGTAAATATCGGCTAGCGCATACGCCCTGGGTGAACCACTCGTGGCACGCGACCCTTTACCCGACACCGCGCGGGTTAACGTCGTCATTAATTGCCGACGGCGACGGCGGCATCGAAATTCAATTCGACTTCGTCGATCACACGGTGCGTGGCCTGTGCGGGAATGGGTCTCACGGCAGCTTCCCTCTGGAGCCGATGTCCGTTGCGGACTTCCATAGACGCTTTATTACGCTCGTTACCGAGCTCGGCGGCAATGCCGAATTTCACGGTCGACCTAACGAGCTACCGTCAAACACCCGTTTCGTGGACGACACCGAGCTGCGTCCGTATGACGCCGATGCCGTCGTCCGTTTTCACCGGGCGATGAAGTCGATCAGTCATGTCTTTCAAGAATTTCGTACCGGCTTTCGCGGCAAAGTGAGTCCAGTCCATCTTTTCTGGGGCAGTTTTGATCTAGCCGTTACCCGTTTCTCGGGCCGTACGGCGCCACTCCACCCGGGCGGTTTCCCCAATCTTCCTGACAACGTCACGCAGGAAGCGTATTCGCATGAAGTCTCATCGGCGGGGTTCTGGGCCGGCGGTGGTCCCGTTGAGGAGGCCGCTTTTTACTCGTACGCCTATCCGGCACCAGACGGTTTTGCTGACGCTACGGTCGAACCGGCCGCCGCGTACTTCGATAAGGACTTTGGCGAATTCGTACTGACCTACGACGCTGTGCGTACGTCGACCAACCCACAAGCGACTTTACTGGCTTTCTTAGAGTCGACCTACGAAGCAGCCGCTTCCTTAGGCGGGTGGGACCGGTCACAGGATTGCGAGCGCGGGCGAAAAGGACAGCCGTTGCCGATCCCCTAGCCACGAGACCGGTTATGCGTGTCGACAATAGCTAGCGGTAGAAACGCTGGCACTCCTGGTCGAAGAACTTGTCGGCGTCAACGTGTCCGGTGCAACAGTCTAAGCCGTTATCGCCGACAAAGGAGCCGTCGCCACAAGCGCCCGGCTGAAGACGCCGCCACCGGATACCTTTGGAGTTAGGGCCGCCAGTGGGAACATACTCATAGGCGCAATCATTAGAGCGTTTCAGTGAGTCGAGTTTGCCCGCGTTGAAGGCTGACTCGCCAATCCTTTTACAGTGGTTGTAGGCCCTTTGGTCTGTCGCTTTCCGGTAGCGGGCCCGCTCCATCAGCCGACGGCACCGCACGTTGGACGGTTCCGCGATACAGTTCACACGGTCCTGCAGCACCTCGGCGACCTCATCCGCCTGGCGACACACGCGAGCTAGGTCGGATTGCGACGGACCGCGTTCACAAACGGTCGCTATAAACGCCGGTGTGAAATCAAACACCTGTCGACTCGGCCCGTCACCACGAAAGACAGCCTCGATACAGTCCTGGTGGAAGTCGTCCATACAAAGGCGGCACAGCTCACCAATACGACACATTGCCCTCCGTGTACCTGGCCGTGCGGCGTGCGCAGTGCCGTTCAGCGATGGATGAAACACGACATGCGCGTCGCAATTGGCCGGGCAAGACTGACCATCGTGATAGACGGTCACGCGAACTTCGTCGGTGGTGCCCGCAGGGGGTAGGCCAAGTACGATGAGGCTGACTAGCAGCCAGAACGGGTGCCTGTTGTGCCGATGCATGTCACGTAACATAAAAGCCAAGCGGCGAGATTACCTGCGTGTTTCGTGTCAACGGAATCTATGATGGGACGTTATCACGCGTAACCCTAGCTCGCGACGCAAGCGGTATATTGACGTACCTATGATTATCGATACAACGTACCGGTATACCGCCGGCCTGATTCTATTCTTCCTGCTCGGCTGCAGCTCGGGCGGGTCTGGCAGTGATACGTCTCTGGGCACGGTCGAAACGTCGAATCCGAATGCCGGCGCCGACGTGTTTCGTGTCGCCACGTTCGGTATCGACACCGAGAACGACATGGTCTACGCGCAAGGTCTCTCTCACTCTTACTGGAATTCACCGAATCCCGTAACGCAGGATCTGCTCCTTGACATATACACGCCGATCAATAACGACGAGTCGCGCCCTGCCATGGTCTTTATTCACGGAGGAGGTTTCACCGGCGGCGATAAAGGAACGATGCCCCCGGTCGAATTTGCACGTTACTTTGCCGAGCGAGGCTTTGTTAGCGTTTCCATAAACTACCGCTTACTCGGTGATTACGGCACGTTGCCACAAAGCTTCAATGATGCGATTGACACCTCTCCACTGCTCGTAAATGCGGATCGCGAACAGATCAAAGCGATGTATCCCGCCACCCGCGATGCCAAGGCGGCGCTTCGATGGGTGGCCGCCAACGCGGATGATCTCGGGGTAGATCCAAACCGAATTAGCGTGATCGGCGGATCCGCCGGTTCGTATATCGCCATTGCACTCGGGGCCACTGACTTCGACGACTACAAAAACGAACTCAGTCCCGCTGAAGACCCTACCCTGGCCAGTACCCATCTCGACGACGACGTCATCGTCGGGTCGGTCGTTAACCACTGGGGTGGGCCGGCAACTGTCACGTTATTGGAGATCGTTGACGGTCGCTCTCGGTGGGGACAGAACGATGCGCCGCTTAGTATCGTGCACGGGACAGCCGATGTGACGGTGCCCTACGAGCAAGCGGAGGAGCTGGTAACTCTCTATGAAGTGACCGGTGCCTATCATGAATTAACGACGTTAAACGGTGCCGGTCACGCCGCGTGGAACAGCACCGTTGACGGTCAGTCGCTACTCGAACTGAGCTTCGATTTTGTCGCGCGGATGTTGGACCTCAGCGTCGCGGAAGACTAGATCCGGTCACGGCTGCTGGCTCTATGCAGCCGTCCCGATAGCACCGACAATAAGCGTACCGCCGATGGCGACGTTGGCGACGCCAACCGCCGCCTGGATCACTTGGTGATAGGCCCTCGAAATCTGGTGAGAGCGTGTGATGGGAACTGCGATCGCCGCCGATAGAACAGCCATTCCAGCGATTGAGCCGAGCCCGAAAACGAAAATGTAAGTCAGGCCTTCCCAGACGGGTCGGCTGGTATCCAACGCAACGAGAATTAGAGCTGCTGATCCGGCTAGGCCGTGCATTAAGCCGACAGCGAGCGCCCGGTGAGGAAATGCCGGCGCATGCGAATGATCATGCGCCGATTCATCATGAATCTCATTGACGTTGTGTTTGTGAGCATGCACATGCCGACTACCGTCTTCGTGGGTGTGCGCATGAAAATGGACGTTATCGCGAATCATCTTTCTCGCGATATCCAAGCCCAACAAGATGAGCATGCCACCCACCGCTGCCTCCAACAGACCTGACAGTTGCGGCGCAATACTCGTCTCCGACAGGACAACAAACGCACCTATCGTGAACAGCGTTAGCGTATGGCCAACACCCCACACCGCACCTTGCCACAAGCTGCTCTTGACGGATTTTGCCGATACGACTAAGGAAGCGACGGCGGCCACGTGATCGGCATCGAGAGCGTGTCGAAGGCCAATCAAGAACCCCAGTGTTAGTACCGTAATCACACCCTCGCTTCCGCCGCTAAGTCGCTCGGCATTTGTGCTGAGAGCCAGTCGTACCAATTCTCAAGACCCTCTCCGGTCGTCGCCGACACTTGGAAAATGAGAATATTCGGGTTGACCTCACGTGCCGCTGCAATACATTTCTCAACGTCGAACTGCAGGTAAGGCAACAAGTCGACCTTGTTGAGTATCATCACGTCGCTTGCGCTGAACATGTGCGGATACTTAAGCGGCTTATCCTCACCTTCAGTTACCGACAAAATAGCGATCTTGCACTTCTCACCTAGATCAAACATGGCGGGACATACCAAGTTTCCCACGTTTTCGATCATGACGATCGAATCCAGAGGCGGCTTGAGCTGCTCAAGACCGCGCGCGATCATATCGGCTTCTAGGTGACAGCCGGTTCCCGTATTGATTTGCACGACATCGCAGCCTGTACTGCGAATACGCTCGGCATCGTTAACGGTTTCTTGGTCCCCTTCGACGACACTGATAGGGTACTGATCCGATAAATCGCGAATCGTGCGCTCAAGTAAGGTTGTTTTACCTGCACCCGGTGAACTAACCAGGTTTAGCGCCAATATGTTCCGACCGGCAAACCAGCCGCGATTTCGCTCTGCCAGCTTATTGTTCTTCGCAAGAATATCCGCTTCCAGACTCACGGTCGAATCGTTCCCGTGCTCATGATCGTGCACATGGTCATGACCATGCGTGTGATCGTGGGAATGCGCATGCTGATGGTCATGCTCGTCGTGAGCCATAACAACTGAATCACCGGTCTGTAGGTTTGTGACCGTCCCCCTGGAATCTCCACTGCATCCACAAATGCCACACATCACATTGTCTCCATCTCTTTGATTTTCATTTCTTGGCCGGCAATACAGGTGATCTGTCGAGAGCCACACTGACAGCGTCCAAAGGGTTGATCGATCTCAAACTCAGCGCCGCATGCTTCACAGCGTCCTATTCCTGGCACTTCCTCAATCTCAAGCGTTGCCCCTTCGAGGGCTGTATCTTTACTGCATACGTCGAAACAGAATCGAATTGCGTCGGGCATGATGGCGCTCAGCCGACCAATCTCGAGTCCAACTCGTTTAACTTTGGCACCGTTCGCGTGTTCACTAACAATAGCGACGATGTTTCGCGTAATTCCCAGTTCATGCATCGTTGTCGCTCCGTTAACAAATACGCGGCAGTTGCTCGCCTACCAGCATGTCGACGACTCGCTCGCCCCCGAACGACGTTGCGAGCACGACACGACCCTTTGGTCCGACCACAACCTCACCGACGATTGCACTGTCTCGTCCCATCGGGTGTTTTCGCATGGTCGCTAACAGCTGCTCGGCGCTTGCCGGTGGAACGATTGCCACCAACTTGCCCTCGTTGGCGAGGTACAAGGGGTCCAAACCAAGTATTTCGCACATCCCACGCACCTCGGTACGGACAGGTACGGCTTCCTCGGTGAGCCGTATGCCAACGGCGCTCGCTTCTGCGAATTCGTTGAGTACCGTCGCTAAACCGCCGCGTGTCGCGTCGCGCATGCAGTGAACGGTTGGGCACGTGTCCAGCATGGCGCCAATTAGCCCTGCCAACGGCTGACAGTCACTTGCAATGCTGTTTTCCATGGCGAATTCGCCACGAGCGTCGACGATTGCGGCGCCATGATCTCCAATGAACCCATTGATGATGACGACATCGCCAGGCTGAGCTTGATCAGACCGAATGTCGACACGCTGTGGGATAACACCAACACCGGCTGTGTTGATAAAAAGCTTGTCGACACTGCCTCGATGAACGACTTTCGTATCGCCAGTAACGATGGCAACACCCGCTGCATCAGCGGTCCGTTTCATCGATGCAGCTACGCGGCGAAGCACTTCGATGCTGAGCCCTTCCTCGATAATCATGCCGCAGGTTAGATACTTCGGTACGGCGCCCGAGACCGCTAAATCATTAACGGTACCTGTAATCGCAAGCTCGCCGATATCGCCACCAGGAAAGAACAGCGGATCGACGACGTAGGAATCGGTGGTTATAGCAAGTCGGTTACCGTCGTTCGCGAGATCCTCAATTGCAAAGCGCGCTTGGTCCTCCAACGCATCGAGCTCGCCATTGTCGAACGTACCGACAAACACATCCTCAATTAAGTCTCTCATCGCCTTACCGCCACTGCCGTGCGCGAGCGTGATGGTGTCACCGTATACTTTGCGCCGTTGGCGTTGGCGACCTTGCTGAACGACTGCGTTCATCCGACAACGGCCTGTTTGTTTCTATGGTTCGCCAGCAACGCCTCTAGATCGCCGAAATTGTAGTAGGCCGCGCAAGCGCCCTCGGACGAGACCATTAGTGCACCCATCGGGCGTTCCGGCGTGCAGGCGGAGCCGAATACCTTGCACTCCCATGGACGAATCGTGCCCTTCAACACCTCGCCACACTGGCAGGACTTTGGATCAGCAATTTTGAGGTTAGGCACCGCGAATTTTCGTTCGGCGTCGTACTGTGCGAATTCGTCGCGCATGCTCACGCCGGAATGGTCGATAGACCCCAATCCCCGCCACTCGAAGAACTCGCGTAGCTCGAACACCTGGGCAATGGCGTCTAGCCCCGGCGGATTGCCGTCAGCGGGTACGATACGCGCGTACTGATTCTCGACGTCGGCGCGCCCACTCACCAATTGCTGCAGCAGCATCCAGATAGACTGCAAGATGTCGAGCGGTTCAAAGCCGGTAATCACGATCGGTTTGTCGTACCGCTCAGCGACAAAATCAAACGGCCGTTCGCCGACGATCATGCTGACATGTCCTGGCGCCAAAAAACCGTCTAAGCGCATATCCGGTGAGTCGAGAATCGCTTTAATTGTTGGGACTGTCGTAATGTGATTGCAAAACAACGAGAAGTTACCAATGCCATCACGGTTGGCTTCCAATACCGTCAACGCGGTACTGGGCATCGTTGTCTCAAACCCGAGCGCAAAGAAAATCACTTCTTTGTCAGGATTAGTCCTCGCCAGATGTAACGCATCAAGCGGCGAGTAGACCATTCGGACATCGGCTCCGTCGGCCTTAGCCTGGAGTAGACTCTTGCGCGAACCGGGCACGCGCATGGCGTCACCAAAAGTCGTGAAAATGACGTTGGGGCGCTCTGCCAGCGCAACACAATCGTCCACTCGACCCATTGGCAACACGCATACTGGGCAACCCGGCCCATGGACTAGCTCAATCCATTTGGGCAGCAATTGCTCGACCCCGTAACGGAATATGGTGTGTGTATGTCCCCCACAGAACTCCATGATCTGCAGCGGACCTTTGTCGTCGGTGTCGAAATGGTGGGCGACACTGTTTATGGCCTTTATCAGAGACTTGGCTTTCTCTGGGTCGCGAAATTCATCGACATACTTCATGACTAGCCTTCCTCCGATGTACCGAGTCGTCCGCGCTGATCCGCCAGCACGGTGTGTACCAAATCCCAGAGAATGTGGTATGCGGCGACGTGGACTTCTTGAATTCGATGAATTGAATCGGTCTCAACAACCAAACAGTGATCGACGGCACCGCTCGCTAACATTTCGCCGCCATCGGAACCGGCGAGTCCGACCGTTGTAAGACCAATTTGCTTGGCTTTGCGAAACGCGGCCATCATGTTGGCCGAGTTACCGCTCGTTGAAAATCCGATCAGCCCGTCACGAGCCTTCCCATGGGCTTCGATTTGGCGCAAGAACACATGCTCTATCCCGACGTCGTTACTGACCGCACTGAGCATGGCGGTATCCATAACGAGGTTCATCGCTGGCAAAGCGGGTCGGCCGGCTGTAACTGGGTGCTGAAATTCGACGGCGAAATGCGCGGCGTCACAGCTTGATCCCCCGTTGCCCATCGAGAACATCTGACCACCACCGCGATAGACCACCGCTACCGCTTTTGCGGCGGCAACGATAGCGTCTGCATTTTTTGCGAAAAACGCGTCTTTTACAGCAACACTGTGTGCACTCTTTTGATTAACAGACTCAAGCAACGCTTCCTGCTGTCGACGTTCATCTGGCTTTTTCCCATGTAGAAACGGGTACAGATTCTTTAGCGAGTCAGTTGTATCGGATCTAGCCATGCGAGCGTCTCAAGCGCCTGTACCGGCCGTCATAGCGGCAATCTCTTCTTGCGCCTCACCTAATTCCTTCAAGAGTTCGAGTGTCTTGCTGGCTTCGCTCTCATCAATCCGACTCATCGCGAAACCCACGTGTACCAAGACCCAGTCACCAATGCAGGACTCGACGTTATGCGACTCGTCAACAACACAAGCGATATTCACGACCCGTTTGACGCCGCTAACGTTGACGGTTGCTAACTTTTTGACTGGATCATCGATGGAAACAATTTGACCAGGGATGCCTAAGCACATGCGTTTGTGTCTCCGTTAATCAATTTGGCGCTACCAATCAGCGCTTGCCCAAAAGACAGACCACCGTCGTTGGATGGGATTTGGCTGTGAGTCAGCACCGCATAGTTCTCGGCTTCTAGGCGCGAAACGACTTGATCAAAGAGAACGGTGTTCTGAAATACACCACCCGATAACGCGACGGTATTCGTGAGGCGCTCGCCGTCTCGCGAACCCGCCACTCTCACCGTGTGCACGATCGCCTTGGCGAGACCTTTGTGAAAGCGCGCCGCCATTACCGACGTTGGTGTTTGCAAAACAAGATCGCCGAACAACGCATTCCACATCGCCAGTGGTTCGATGTATGGCAGGCCGGCTTTATCGAGTCGAGGTAGCGTAAATGGGTAAGCGAGGTTGTCAGCTTCAGTCTCAAGCGTATCCCGACAGACTAGCGCTTCCATTTCGATCGCTGCCTGTCCCTCGTAACTGACACGATCGCGACAAATACGCATGGCGGCTGCCGCTGCGTCGAAAAGACGTCCGCACGATGTCGCCAGTGGCGCATTCGTGGCCGATTTGATCATTGCTTGCAGCGTGTCGAGCGGCTTGCTTTCGAGGAACCGACAAAGCTCGAGCTGCGAAAAATTCATTTTGAAGGCGGTCCAACCCATCTGCGCCATGATGTGTGCATAGGTATTGCGCCACGGCTCTTGCATGGCCTGGGCGTTGCCGAGCAGTGGCACCGGCTTGAAGGTGGCAAGACGCTCAGCCGAGGTGTAATCGGCCAGCAAAAACTCCCCACCCCACCACGTGCCATCGTTACCAAGCCCCAGTCCATCCAGGGCGACCCCTAGAACTTTTCCCGCATCAAGTGACCAGGCGTTATCGCCCAAGCAGGCCGCAATATGCGCGTGGTGATGTTGTACGGGCAACAGCGCCAGGTCTTGGTCGGCGGCGATAGCTTTGCCGACTTTCGTGGACATGTACTCCGGGTGCTCATCGACGAAGATGTAGCTCCCGTCGCGCTCGTACAACGCGTCATAGAGCTCTAGGTTTTTCTCAAAGTCGGTCAGCGTGCGCGCATCATGCAGATCGCCAATGTGCTGCGACAGCACCGCACTACCTTCTTTGATTACGCAAAACGTATTCTTTAGATCCGCGCCAAGAGCGATAGCCTGCGGCGCACATTCGAAACCCTTTGGCAGCGGAATCGACGAAGGGGCGTAACCGCGAGCTCTACGCAGCAACCGCGCCTTACCGGATGTCACCCGAACTACCGAATCATCGACACGGTTGACGATCTCGCGATCATGGACCAACAGGTAGTCGCAGAGCGCCGCAAGTCTGCTCGTAGCATCGTCATTGTCTATGCACTGCGGCTCATCGGATACGTTTCCCGACGTCAATACTATCGGTCGCCGCATGCGTTTCAGTAACAAATGATGCAGCGGCGTGTACGGGAGCATAAAGCCAATCGTAGATTGACCAGGAGCAACCATGGCCGGCAGTGGATTCGACGCCAAACGCTCGAGAACCACGATCGGAGCTGCTGGGCTTTCTAGTAGCGACACCTCCTCCGGACCAACGTGACAGTATTCGCGAACGATTTCGATATTCGCGGCCATCAACGCAAACGGCTTGGCGAAGCGCTGTTTGCGCTGTCGCAGCTGCTCGACCGCTGAGGCATTGGTCGCGTCGCAGGCTAGATGAAACCCACCTATGCCCTTAATCGCAACGATCTCTCCTGACTGGATCAACGAACAGGCGGCATCCACGTCGTCGAGTTGCGTCAAGCTCTCCGTACACAGGACACGACCATCTGCACGAATCAGCTTGGCTGCCGGTCCGCATGCGTGGCACGCGTTCGGTTGTGTATGAAATCGACGATTGGCTGGATCTTGATACTCGTCGTCACACTCGGCGCACATCTCAAACGACGCCATACTGGTTTGAGAGCGGTCATAGGGCGCCCCTCGTATGATCGAAAACCGCGGGCCGCAATCGGTGCAATTCGCAAATGGGTAGCGATAGCGCCGGCTAAACGGATCGAGAACGTCTTTGACGCACTTCGCACAGGTACTTGCATCAGCTGCGATAGACGTTTTCATGACGCCGTCTTTAGAGTGCTGAATCTCAAAGCTTGTTGGCGCGACGCCGAGTGCATCGCCCAGTGAACGCTCTATCGTGTCTATACGCGCAAGTGGCGGGCATTCCTCACGCAGCCTGGCGCAAAAATAGTCGATTTGATTGGCCGTACCCCATACGCTAACCAATACACCGTCGGCATCGTTCAGAGTTGCGCCAACCAATCCGATGTCATTGGCGATTCGCCATACCGTCGGTCGAAAGCCAACCCCTTGGACTATTCCGCGCACACGAACCTGTTCCTGTTGAACGGCCGTTTGGTTAGCAACACGACTCATGTCGCGAGCTTCCACAGGCTGACTCGATTGTTTCCGGAATCAGAGACGATCACCGTGTCGTCGTACGCTGTAACGGCGTACGGCCAACAGAAACTGTCCGCTTGTGCCGTTTGCCAGCGGTTGTCCCCTTTCTCATGAAAGTTGACTTGCCCCGCTAGCGCTTTTGCCGATGCATTCGTCTTCCGATCATCAATGTGCCAGCCGACCAACCGCGAGCTCGCCGTGTCGGCAACGATGAGCCAATCAGAAACGGCAACGATGCCGTAGGGCATATTCAGCGTATTCGACCGTGGCCAGTACAGCGATTGATTGTGGTCAACCAGATCGGCCGATGACTGCCCAAGCACAACATCGCATGGCGCACCTGACTGATCCGGGATGCCTGACCAAACCATGACACGGTTGTTGCCCGCATCCGCCACGCACAAATTGCCATTCCAAACGGTGATACTGTGTGGCCAGCGCATACTCATCGCTGTCGGTTCGCCACCCCCGTTTTCGTCCCGGCAGGTGAAATCCATTTGGCCTAATACGAAATCGGCTGGCTGGCCATTCCGAGTTGGCACTTCGCGCCACACCAGCACACGGCGATTTTCTGAATCGGCAACAAAAAGCATGCCGTCGTGGTACGCCACGCCGTAAGGCCAATGAAACCGATTGGCGCCTGCCTGGCTCTCACCGCGGTTTGGCTCGCCGGCTCTAAAGTCTTGTTGCCCGAGAACGATATCGGCCGCCGTGTCATTCGTGTTCGGCACGTTGTGCCAAATCAGTACGCGGTGGTTCCAGGCGTCGGCGACGGCGAATCCACTACCGACCTTGCAGATACCGGTCGGGACATTGAGGCTCGATGCGGTGAGGTGACCTTTGGCGTTTCGACCTTCGTGATCGAAATCGGGCTGACCAAGGACAATATCGGCGGGCGCCGTCTCGTCGTCCGGAATGGCATTCCAAATAAGAACTCGGTGATGCCCGGTGTCACAGACAAGCAAGGGGCCGTTTTCACTTAATAGACAAGCGCCGCGCGGCCCGAAGCAGCTCGCCCGATCCGGTCGAACACCGGCAGTTGCCATCGGTGGAACACGCTCGGCACCCACCATCGCAAACGGTTCGCCAGCCAATAGCGGAACGTGTGGGACGGTTCGCTCGGCGTCGACACGCAGTGTGGCCTGTGGAGAGATCTTGAGGCTCACCCGTCGCGCAGTCATGTGAGTTTTACCTCGACTTGACTGCCCAATACCCGGACTGCGTGTGTCTGCAGCTGAACTTCTGGCGCCGTGAGGCATTCACCGCTCTGCAGCGAGTACTCAAAATGATGATGGGGACACGTCAATATGCCATTGATGACCGAGCCACTATCCATCGGCATACCGAGGTGTGAACAAGCGTTCTCAAAGCACGTCACTCGTTGGTCGACGCGACTGAACAACAACGAATGGCCGTCAAGATCGATGCATTTGATATCGCCTTCCGGGACTTCCTCTATATCGACCGCATACATCCAACCCGAGTCGGCCGCGTTTGCGAATGGGCTGACAAAGTTTATGGGTTGCTCAGTCGGCGCAGCGGCTGCACCGCCTTTCGCTTTGTGGATCTGCGTGATCTCTGGGCAATAGTCCTTAATGGCTTTTTCCACGCCCTCGCTGAGAGTCAGGCCAGCCGCTGGACAACCGTCACAGGAACCCAACAGACGAATCGTGACGGTTTCCGGTGCGCTGAACTGCACCACTTCCACGTTCCCGCCGTGAGTTGCCAAGTACGGTCGTACCGAGTCCAACGCTTGCTCGAGGCGCTCTTGAACCGACGCTTTGACAATGTCGTGGTAGCGGAGCACGGCATAGATAACCTCATCGCTAAGACTCGCTTTTAGCGATGCCAGCGCGGCTGGGTCAGTTTTTAACGCCCTTATAAGCCGACTCAGAGCTTCTTTGTTTAACGCATCTCTCGCTTTCTGTAGCGCTTGGACCGTCGCTTGCTGCTGATCGTCCCATTGCTCGACGATCTCTTCCAAAATCGTCACGTCTTTAAGCAAAGCGTCTAGTGATGTCGCCAAGGGCGCATCGTCGGTATTGGCGCGGGCGGCAACCATGGACGCTACGCGTACTTAAGGTCTTTGAACAACCATGGTTGTACGGCACCACCGATCATGGCGCCGACACACAACGAAACGACTGTCGGGGCACCGGCGAGTACTAACGCCACACATATCGCAGCCGTCAGTACAGCGCCAAGCAAGACCTGCCGATAGACCTTGCCCTTCTCTTTGAAGAGTTTGCCGCGGAAAAACAGCGTCACCGAATTTAGAAACATCTCAAACATGGAACGCTCCGATTTAAATAAACAGAAAAGCGACTAGCGCCAACAACACACCGGGGATCGCGGCAACCGGGCCGTAGAAGCTGCCCATCATTGCTGCGAGTTCGTTACCCATGTGCTTGCCACCCACGATGACGCCGCCAATCGCACCGCCGATACCGCCCGCCACGATCGCAATCGCCAATGCCAACAACGATCCGACGATCGTCACTTGACCGCTATCGACCACTGCAAAAAAGGATTCCATTAGGTTTCTCTCCGTTAGTTACTTGACCCGAGCCTCACCGAACGTCGCATCGTGTTCGTGCGCCGTGGCAATCCCGTCACCTCTGTCAGCGGCGATTTCTTCGAGTATTTCATCGAGCATCGTCGCCTTTGTCGTTTCCCCGTATTGTCGGAACAGATTTCTCGCCTCGACATACAGGCCGTGAGCATCTTTTAGATTTGCTGCGTTACCCGCCTCCGGCTGCTCCAAGTTATCTGGCAGATTACGGAGGCAATTGGCTTTGTTGGAGATCGTGTTGGCATATTCGAGTGGCGTTTCGCGCTTGCCACGGACCTTCAATGCCTCGTCGTAGGCGTCAAGAGCCCTTAGATTGTTCTCGACCGCGTGACCACTCGACACGTATTGCAGTGCGTTGCCGAGATTGTTCTGTAGCATGGCGTATTCAGTCGGGTTATCGATCAGTGTGACAACGCGCAAGGCGTCTTCAAAACACTGAACCGCTAAGGCTTCGCGCATTTTGGCGCGATCATCGGTCATCGGAATCGACAGATACGCCGTCGCCAGATTGTTGTGCAATATGGCGTACTCGGTTGCGTACTCCTCGCGATTGAAAAAACGCGCAGCCCGTTGGTAGGCGCTAATCGCATCGGTGAGTTTTGCTTGCTGCATACCGGCCAGTGATTGCAGGACTAAGCCAAGGTTCATATTGACCTCGGCCACCTCTTCCGGCTTGCCGTGTTCGGTTAACGTCACCAGCGCCGTTTCCAATCCGGCTTGTGCTTGGAGCAGACACTCCGAGCCAGTTTCGGGTATCGCCTGCAACGCGGTCGCCCGTCGCGCTTGAATTCGCGCCGCCAGCAACAAGTCGTGTTCTGGGCACTTTTCCAGCGCTTTGTCATAGAGCGCGACAGCGTTGTGCAGCTGCGCGGGAGACTTTGGCTGCTGTTGCAGCCCCATCGCGATCTCAACCAACATGTCGACTTGGTCGATCGGATTGGTCGTCTCCGCCTCTACAGCGGCCAGTGCCTGCGCAAATTCAATGTCAGCACGCGACTCAGTCATAGCAGCCCCCCGTTTGTGCTTATCTCGGCGTGTAGCCTGGGTCGAACCTAACGCGTGCAAAAATAGATTGCAAACTGTAAAGTAACTTTGCAGTAAAGTTTGACCATTAAGTTATCACCGTGATAATTTGCAAACTAGCTTCGCTAATTCACCTCTCGCTATGCAAAACGGCCATTCAACAATCTGTATTGCGGGCTTTCCCGAGCCCGAATCCGATGAGTTGGCAAGGCACCTAGGTGACCATTACGCCGTTATTCAGGTGCATAGTTTTGACGAGGCCGTGGAGAGCGTTGCCGACGTCCCCATCGATCTGATGCTTTGCGAGCACCGCCACGATCAGTTCGACGCCATACAGCTATTTGCAC
>JBCDIL010000047.1:0-17687 GCA_038749025.1 Pseudomonadota bacterium
ATTGCGCAACGCCATAATCGCCACTTGGTATTCGGACAGCAGTCCTTCGCGGCCGTCAACCACCGCCTCGAGCTCAGCTAGGTTCTGAATCAGCTCAGTTTTGACAAGGTTTAAGATCGCCTCGGCATCGCGGCGCTCATTAAAATCTTCCCGCCATTGCTCAACAAAGAAAGCGAGCAGTACGCTGAAAAAAATCGCCGCCGATTCGACGAATAGACGCGGCAAGCGAATGCCGATTTCACGACCCACATCGCGCCGTTGACTGTCTTCGCTCAATGCATATTCCTCCAATTTTCAACCAGTGCGCGACCGAGCGAAGGCTAAAACTGCTCGATTGAAAACCCGGCATTCTCGCGCATCGCAATGATATGGTGATCCGCGTTCGGCGCAGCAGCGATATGAATGTAATGCCGCTGCGTCCTAATCTTGCCAAACAACTTGTTACGCACGACATCGAGTACAAGCGACCACGATCCGACTTCCTCGTGTTGATCGTAAACCGTGCCTGAAACTCGACGCACCTCGTGTTTACCGGCGTAAGGCCGAACCGATACGTCCTCAACCAGCAGTAACAATGTCTCGCCTGGAGCGGGTGAAAACCTTAATCGCGCTATTTTCGTCGGGCTTGGTCGCTCGCGATCAGTCGCTTGTTGATACTCGTCAGACTGCTCGATGACGGGTAAAAGTTCGGCCCAGTTGACTCGAACCAGTTCGACGCGCTCGTACCTTAACAATCCCGGGCTCGGTTCTATGTAGAGTTTGCGAGCGTCTTCGATTTTTTCTGGGTAGGCGTCCGGATCATACTCATCCAGAAAAGGCGCCTCATTCTCAATGAGCTGATGGTTGCCCTGCGATCCCAGGGCTAAGGAGTAGCGAGTTTTCTTGCTGATCCACTCCAAAAACCGTTTGTTCTCACTAGAGGCGGGCGCCTGTCGAAGCGCGGCTCGCCAACGGCCGTCGACCAGCGTTAGCTCGACTGCTCGCGATAAGGAGCAGGTTTTTTTACGGACTGGAAATCGTGTGTTTTGAACGTAGAACTCGGCTGAGCGTACAAATACCCTTGATGTCGAGAAGTCGCTGGTTACCTCGCTCGTTGTGCCGTCGGGCAAAACAACGAATCGCACTACGGCTAGTCCCCACGCATGACTGCGCATCTCAAGGTTGATGTAGGGCGGATGTGGCGACCGGATAGGATCTAAGTCATCTACGCAAGTCGGTACCTCGGCGCCCCACACGGCAGGTATGAAGGCCCACAGCAATGTGCCGACTAGCGTCGACCAAGGGTGGCTCATTCGTCGATGCATCGTAGAAAGTCCGCGACGGCACTGCCCGCATTCGAAGTACGAATTAGCGTACCGCCACTGTGGCCATCCACGCCAATAGGTCCGTGGACATTCGCGCTACCAATCGCAGCGATAGCCCGCGAAAAGCTGCCCGCATCATCACCGTGCAACTGATACGACCCGGAGTGATGGTTTGCGAATGTGTGAGGCCTTCAAACTGCGGAGAATAATCGCGATTCGACATCGATGCGAAGTTCGTTGCGCTTCTCGTTACCGCCGCGCCAGATTATGTAGGCTCTCGGCAGGTAGCGTTCCTCGGTTGTCGAGTAGATTACCAATTTCTCGGGCGTTTCCTCCGCCATTGCCAATAGAACACCCACTGCGCGTGCACGGTTCGGGCAATCGTTCAGCGGTGCCGGATGGTCGATCGATTGGCGCACCACCCAATTGACTAGCGGATCAGTTGGCTGACTCTCCGGCGCATACGGATAGTCGCTACGAGCCGCTCGGAGGAAGTCAAAAAAGTCCAGTCGAGGCTTTCAGCATAAACGCACTAGAACCAGACGGTAACACGCAATCGGTGGCGTCAATTCGCTTGCCAGGCGAGAACTCGACACCGTTAAATACTCTGTGCGGATGCCTCGGCGATGGGCAAATATCGTAGCCGGCATGTTCCTGCGCCTGCAAATACTCCGTCGCCAACAAGCCGCAAATAACGACCAATAGCCAAGTTAATAGGCTACGCGAACGAGACAGGGTTTTTATCATCACGCGTGTCTGTTCTGGGCAGGTAAAGCCGTGTTTCCGTCGGAGCGGAAAGTCTGGATAAGCCAAATCCATGCGGATTTTGCAGACGAGTCCTCAAGGGCGCCAAAAAGCGGCAGGCGGTGGTTCGGCCGCCAGCGTTCGAAGAAACGCGTAAAGGTTGTCGATTTCAGCATCGCTCAGGGATGGGAACCGATCCGGCGCAACCAAGGCCATCAAACCGAGCCGGCGACCGTTTCGGGCGTAGCCGCTTTCGATTAGACGTTCGAACTGCTCGCGATCGTAGGCAGCAACAACCGCCAGATCCGGCGTTGGCGGTGTTCCGTCCAGCGCGCTGTAGAAACTCTCACCGCGCAGGTCGAGCCCGTGGCACTCATTACACATCGTCATCGCCAGGTATTCGCCTTCGGCAAGCGAAGGGCTTGCGGTAGCGTCGACGTTTAGCTTTGGCACCACCGCGACCCAATCGGCCATCGACAACTCGCGCCCGCGAGCGATATCCCATCGTGCGCTCCAGCCTAATGCGGGTTCAGGTAACGAGCTCTCGACGATAGGGGCCGTACGCAGAAATGCGATCAGTGCCGCGAGGTCGTCATCGCGCAGTCTGGCGAAGTTGAAGGACGGCATCGAGGTCAGTTCACGCCCATCCGACCCGATGCCTTGTCGTATCGCTGCCTCGATCGTTTGCGCGTCATGAGTGCGGGCATACCGCGCGAGATTGGGCGCCACGGCGCGTTTTGGCCAGTCCCATTGCGTATCGAAGTTCATGCCTTCGAGCTGCTGCCCATGACAACCAAAGCAGCCGCGTGTCCGTGCGATATGCCTACCGCGTTCGATACTGGCGGCGTCGTTCGGAATAGCCGCAGAGAACTCGTGAACGGCCTGCCTATCTCGAAGTTGGCGCTCACTCAGCAGATAAACGCTACCGAACCCGGTCGCGATGCCTACCGCTGTTAACCCCGCTACCAGCACTAACCAACGCATACGGCATTCCTGCCTCTAGCCCCAAGCCACTAGGATAGCGGCTTCAATAACGACCGCAAAGACTGCAACGGTCCGACGAGTGCCGGCCCGAACGCAACGACCGCCCAATGGGGGCGGCCGTTGTTACTGTGTCGGCTAGTTGACCCGTTGCCGGCGTCTACCGAGTTGTACCGTTACGAGCATAAGCAGCGCCAACATCGACAGCAGGTCGTTAGCACCACCGCCGCCACCGCCACCTGATGTTTCCGGCGGGCCCGGATCCGGCGTTGGTGTCGGAGTAGGGGTCGGCGTCGGTGTTGGTGTTGGTGTCGCAACAGGGTCGCTCGAGAACGTCACGTTGGTGGCAACCATCGGTGTCGATACCAGTGTGAATGTGTCAGAGGTTGTTACCCGTTGCATCACATCGAACGTTGCAGCAGCTGTCCCGCTATAACCCAAAGATTGCGACAGTTCGGCGTAAGGAATGGAAACCGATGTCCCTTGAACACGCGTACGCGACACAATCTCCTCGCCGGACGCAGCGTCATACAGCGCCCAACTGTAAGACAACATTTGACCTTCGCTATCTACGGAAGCTTGCCACGAGAACTCTATGGTGCCGGTATTCGTTGGATCGATCGTAACATCGGTCGTCGATACGCTTGGAACAGTCGGCGGAGTATCAGCCGAGATGTTGAAGTAGGTCTCGAGCAAGGCCGCACCAATGTCGCGAATCTGCTGCCCTTCCTCAACGTCAAAGCTCTCTAGCAATGGGCCATACACCTGCGCCTTAAGTTGGTTTTGTCCTAGCGCAGTTTTCGCGTTGTAGAATTCAACCAGCTCAGCGTTGTTGCGAGGCGCATTGTCGAGATAGTGCATAATGCGTTCCGCTGCACCGGCGCAAGGTGGGTAGGCAGCGATTTGCGTGGCTACGGTTGGACTTGGGTGTATGCCCCAGAAGTGGAACAGACTCGCCAGGTTGCATTGCAAGGCCTCACTGCCACGGAGCAGGAAGTCATCGTGCGTTACGCCGACCTG
This sequence comes from Pseudomonadota bacterium, assembly GCA_038749025.1. Classification (GTDB taxonomy): domain Bacteria; phylum Pseudomonadota; class Gammaproteobacteria; order Steroidobacterales; family Woeseiaceae; genus JBCAXA01. Next base: position 4,050 of record JBCDIL010000047.1, read on the forward strand.
TGTGTTCGCCGGATTACCCGATGCTAAGTCATCCTCATAGTACGTCCGGTAGATATCGCCGAGTACACTCCATGTGCCAAAGATGGCGGCAAGATCAACGTACTTCGCGTGGCCGCGGTTCTGGTAAGACGTCTCGATCGGTTCGAAGTCTGTCGTCGGATCGAAGCCGATTGGGTTGCCGTTGCGGAAGTTGAACGTCACCATCCAATCGATTGCGGAGTCTGTGCGACCAAAGTATTGGTAGCCGGAGAAACTGAGCGCCTCGTCATACGACAGCCGGTACAACTCCTGCAAGACCGCTGCACCAGGGACATTGACGAACGACTCTTGTTCGCCTTCGAGGATGAATCGACCGTAGTGATGATGGCCGAGCTCGTGCAGCATGATCAGAAAACCGAGGTCTTCTTCCCAGGCGCCCTCATTCAGTACGGCGAATGGTGAGTAATAGCCGTCGGTAATGCCATTCTCGCCCTCGGCATACAGGCCAGGCGTTACCGGGTAACCACCTGGGAATGAGCCCACGACCAGTTGCGATGCATCAAGTACGTAAGCTTCGGCACGCGACCGTTCGAGTGGACGTCCGTGGATCACCTGGTAAAGATCCATAATCTGATCCCAGCGGCTTAGCAACTCAACCGGTTCACCAAACGATTGGATTTGGTCAGTCGGCACCGAGATCATAAATTTGTCCGACTCGAAGTCTGCCGTGACGCCTGGGTATTGGCGGATCGTGAACCATTCATTCGGCGGCGTTTCGTAGCCCGCACGCGTCGAGAAATACGGTGCGCGAACGGCATCGTCGATCGTGATCTCGAACCAGCCAAGATCGAGGTCCTGCGGGACCAATAAGTAAATATTGCCGCCAAACGGATTCACAATCTCCGTCGTCGCACTATCGATGCGGTAGTCAACGCTCAGCTTCGGAAACCGACTGGTCGAGGCCAATGCCGAATGGTTATCGGCATGTACACCGACGCGGATGTGTACGCCACTATTAACCAATGCATTATCGACGGTGACCGTTACCACTTCACCGGCCGGCGCATGAAAGCCCGTGGGTCGGTACAAGTAGGCTGCGAGTTCCCGTTCCGGCGTTTGGCGCATGCCACCCATCAGGTAGCCCGGGTCACGAACATACTGAGCCCGAATGTCGGCCTTACCGTTCTGGACTCGCTCTGCCGCCGCGCTGACGGTGCCGGGCCATTCGGTATGCTCGACAAACGTAATACCGGCCGCACTATCGACATCGGACGCTACCAGCCCCGATTCGAGCATCCACACGCCAAGATCAACGTACCCTTTGGATATCGCGGGCAAATCGTCGTAGCGAACATTGTCAACGTTGTTACGGGCGTTGATCGAGTACACCGGGCCAAAGGCCGACGCATGCGCGTTGATAAACGCTGTCGCTTCGGCAGTGATGTCGCCAAAATCAATGCCATCGATGTTCTCGCGAAGTAAGGTGAGCTGCGCCGTCTGCTCGCTACCGCTCAAAGTTTGTGTGCCGGCAATATGATCGGTGAATGCACGTAACGCACTGTTCACGACAGCTGAGTCGCCCGGTGGCTTCGGAGACTGAATAACGAAGTTATCGATGTAAACTTCTGCGAGGTTACTGGTCGTTGTATTGGTGCCGCTTTGAATGTCGAATTCATTGCGCCATTCCGGCTCCTCGCCCGGGGCCGATTGATGTGTGCCGAGACGAAACGCTGTGTTGGTAAGACTGGCGATGAAAGCGGTCGGGTCGATGGTCTCGCCCCCCTCGGCTTCCGTTAACGATTTGGTGACTTTGCGGCCGTTGATACCGAAGACAACCTCGTTACGCGCAAAATCGAGATCCACCGTCGCCGTGTACCATTCGTCGACGGAGAGATCCATAAAACGTGTGGCGACTTCGCGCGTACCAACGCCGATATTGAACTGCACGAAGATGACGCCTTCAGGCTGCCATTCGATTTTCTCGTTGAACACTTCGATCTTCAGGCCCGGGATGTCATAGGCCCAGTCTTTGTTGCTGAGAATGACACGAACGCTTTCGTCGACGCCGGTATCTTTAAAGTAGAAGTCGACGCTGAGTGACAGTGTCTCATCCGTTTGAATGGCCGAGTGAATGCTGCTGGGTACTTCAAGCCACGAGCGGTCCGCGAACTCCATCGTAAAGCCTGAATCGCGTGCCACGTAACTCGTTGGCTCGCCAAACTCGGTCAAACTGTAGTTGCTATCGGTATCAAGCAGACTGCCGTCCAATGGAAAAGACGCATTGATCGGGTTAGCGAAAGCCGGTAACGAGCTAAGCACGAGCATCGTCGCTGACGACAACAGGGCTTTCATTGTTTGAATCGAGCGTCGCTTAGACGTTATGTCGCAATGCGAAAAAGCGGTGTGGATGTCGCGGTTCACTGAGTATCACTCCGAGGGTGCAGGAACAAAGTCGAAGCATCATTGCTCCAGAGGCGCATCGTCGACGAGTTTCACAGTTGCGTCCGTGATCAAGGGCCCAAAAGAAATTTAGGAAAGTGTGGCGGCGGTCGTAGTTTCAGTTGATTGAGTTGGACGACTTAGACTTGTTCAAGTGCAACAACAATCTCGAACGCTTAATGATGGCGAGCGCGAAACAAACCCAAACAGCTAGCGCGAACTGCACAGTCGACAATCATGGTCGCGGCAGCAAACGAGCGGTGTGAAAGAAAGGCTATTAGCGATTGCTAGCACACAGTGTTGGCTGTCAGCCCGAGAAACCCTTGCATGGCAGTACTGGCAACTACTGGCGTGCAGGCAGTGCGGAGTATCCCTCCAGAAGCCGGTTGAGAGATGCTGCGTTGTCTTCGCAGATAAATAGCGGTATGAATCTATGTCCCCGGTTATGACAAAACGACCCAGGAAGTAGAGCGCAATGGACTATTACGATCTCGGCACCTATTCCTGCAAAGTCTCTACGGTCTCCCGCGATGCCCAACTGTGGTTCGATCGCGGACTCAATTGGGTGTACGGGTACAACCATGAGGCGGCAATCCTCTGCTTCGAGAATTGCTTGCGAGCGGATCCCAATTGCGCGATGGCGCATTGGGGAATCGCCTATTCAATTGGTCCTAACTACAACAAGCCGTGGGAGGCGTTTGAGGCCGACGAGAAGGGCTCAGCGTTATCGTTGGCACTCTCTTCCGTCGCAAAAGCTACAGCGTTAGCGGCAACGGCAACCGATACGGAGCGAGCGTTGATCGCAGCGATTCGTCATCGTTATCCCGATCATGCCGGCGTCGACGACTTCACCCCATGGAACGATGCTTACGCTGATGCGATGCGCCGTACGTACGCTGAGTACTCGCACGATCTCGACGTATGCGCCCTGTTTGCCGAAGCGCTCATGAACCGAACGCCGTGGGGTTTGTGGGACTTGTCGTCCGGCGAGCCAGCCGACGGCGCCAGTACGCTTGAGGCTGTCGGCGTCATGGAGGCGGCGTTCGATGGGGTCGACGGTGCTTGGGCTCATCCAGGATTGCTACACATGTTCATCCACACGATGGAGATGTCGTCGACACCGGAGAAGGCGCTGCGCCATGGCGACCGCTTGAGCGATCTCGTTCCAGACGCCGGTCACCTGTTGCACATGGCCACTCACATCGACGTGCTTTGTGGGGACTACGAAAATGTCGTGTCTCGAAACCGGCAGGCGATTATCGCCGACGAAAAATACCGCCAGCGCGAAGGCGCCGAGAACTTCTACTCGATTTATCGTTGCCACAACATGCATTTCCTTATTTACGGAGCCATGTTTCTCGGCCAGCCGGAGCCGGCATTGCGGATGGCCGAGCAACTAATGACCGCGATACCTGAAGATTACTTGCGGGAAATGGCCGACTGGTTCGAAGGCTTCGTACCGATGAAGCAGCACGTGCTGATTCGTTTCGGCCGCTGGCAAGCCATTTTGGACCAGGAGCTACCGGCAGATGCGCAGCTCTACAGCGTTACGACGGCAATGATGCGTTACGCACGCACCGTGGCCTACGCCAACACGAAGCAAATTGCTGCGGCCGAGACAGAGCGTGACGCTTTTTTTGCAGCGCGTGATGCTGTGCCGGAAAGCCGAACGCTCTTCAATAACACCTGCCGAGACATCCTGCGGGTTGCGGAGCAAATGATGTTGGGCGAGCTCGAGTATCACAAAGGCAACCACGAGCGTGCGTTCGAGCATTTACGTCAGTCTGTCGAGATTGACGACAGTCTTCCTTACGACGAACCGTGGGGGTGGATGCAGCCGACGCGCCATGCGCTCGGCGCTTTGCTGATGGAACAAGGACACTTTGACGAAGCAGAGGCGACGTATCGTGCCGATCTCGGTTTAGACTCGACATTGAGCCGGGCTTGCCAGCATCCGGGGAATGTCTGGAGCTTGCACGGATTGCATGAATGCCTCGTGCGCCGCGGTGAACAATTCGAGGCTGCACACATTAAGTTGCAACTCGATAAAGCGGTTGCGCGAGCCGCTGTTCCCGTTAAGTCGTCGTGTTTCTGTCGGACACAGCGGTTATCGACGTAGTCCGTTCGAGTATCGGGATGCTATAGACGGGGCGTGAACTCGCAGCTTGTCATACCGACACCACTGTCGTACGTGTGTTCATTGACAAGAAGCTCGCCTTGCTCAAAGTCGTCGATGTTCACATGCTCGCTCAGCCGAGCGCGCAGCGTCTCGGCGGTATCGCGCTCTGACCCGGCGACGACAATGCTTGAAAACTCGACCGTAGCGGACACCGAGAGCGCGACATCGGCGCCATACGTATCGTCGTAGTGGACGTCACAGAGTCCCGTGAGCCTGACGTGGTACTTAAGGCCTTCTCGTCTACCGAAATGCAGATGCGCTTTGCTGATGTCAGCATGCTCGAACACATAAAGCGTCCCATTGGCTTCGCCGGTTGCTTCATCGACCGGGCTATTCCAAACGTAATCCTGACCTTCTAGCGCTCGCCAGTCCCTCGCAGGAAACCCCGCACGCTCGATGGTGATGAACGGTGCCCAGAAATCATCGTCTACCTCGGTTTGTGGCGACGAAATCTCCAGGCTCCAACCGAGTCCTTTGCCCTGCCCGTTGTTGTACGTGTCACACCAATAGGGGTCCGGCATAACTGCGGCCAGGGTCGCTCGCTCAATCGGGAAAGAGAGGTCCGCGATCTTTATGAAATCGTTGCTATTCGACACGCTGTCACTGAACTTTTTTTCGTTGTGTTGGGCTGGTCATGTACGGCTTTTGTAAACGATGTCGACTAACTCGTCGCTTACGGCGACGAGCACTCCGAAATCTCCATGTAATACGGGATGTAGAGCGTTAGTTCGGAAATGCTGGTTCTGTCCCATTACACCCGGCTTTCGAGGCCGCCGATGCTGATCTTGCAGTTGCCGTTCATTGCCTCATTGACCTTGACGTTCTCTTCGGCGATTTGACCGAGAATTTCGTACCGGTACTGCTCCGGCCCGATGATGGTAAGGCCGATATCGCCTTGCGGCAGAATCTCAGTGCGCCCGGATTTGTCGACGCCGGCTATAAACTCACGCAAATCGCCAATTTGGGCTTTTGAGCTGCGATCCGGGTCCAGCGCAACTTTCGCGTAAATGTCGACGTAGCTCGTATCGACGCGATTGCGTTCCTCGAGCAGCTGCAGCGCCTCGTCGTTGAGATCGATCGGTTCGAGAAAGCCATCGCCGTACGACAAGGCCATGCCCTTCATCGCACGAGAGCGCTTAATCAAATTCTCCACGGTTTTGAAAATCTCGGCTTTGCGGCGCTCGGGAGAACGACTGTCATTGACGAGTCGAATGTTCTGCACAGGAAAATCGGCTTGCCGCGTTATCGCCACGGCAGGCATGTCATAGCTGCTGGCGCTGATGCGCGACCCGGTAACGACAATTTCTTCCAGTTGACCGTCTTGAGCCGCCGCATACGGGATTAGCAAGACAAGTAGCCACGCGATTTGTCGTAATTTCATTACCGAACCTCTGTCTGCATTGTTTTTTTTGCCGGGATCGGGTTCCAAAGTACCGTTCTATCGACGGCCGGTCGAGTTCGCGCCGCTTCGCGACGAACGGTGCGGGTCACGCGATCAGTAAGTAAAAAATATTTGACATCTGTCCATGTCCCGTGGGATCGTAATGTCAAATATCTTTTACACGAGGTACAGGATGGCGTTTCGGGAAAAATCGGCTTGGGTTATGGCGATCACATTGCTGATCGGCGCGATCGTCTATTTCTACCTGGTCGCGTCGGCGGACTGGCCTATCGTCGCGAAACTGCCCGCGTTCGTGGTCTACACTGCGGTTTTGATCGCGTTAGCGACGATCGGCCATATCGCGATCGCCGTATTCTCACCGAAAGAGGCCAACGCCTCCGCTGACGAGCGCGAGAAGCAAATCGCGCATCGAGCTAGCCATATCGCCTCCTATGTACTCGGAGCGGGTGTGTTACTCGGCATACTGATCTACCTCGTCGTTCCGCTCGGCGATGTGTTGTTTTACGTCGTATTCGCGTCATTGATGCTGAGTCACTTAGCCGACTATGTTGCGCAAATCGTGTTGTATCGGTCGTAGCGCGTCGCAATGGCCAAACGCCCACCCATCGAGAACCGGGTCCGCGAGCTGCGCAACGCACACGGTGGGATGACTCAGCTGGAGCTGGCTGACGCTATCGGTGTTACTCGGCAGACGGTTATTGCGATCGAGCAAAACCGTTATTCACCGACGCTGGAGAGCGCTTTCCGTATCGCTCACGTGTTTGGCGTCGGCTTAGACGAGGTATTCAGTTGGAGCGAAGACTCGGACTAGCGATACTCTAGTGGTCTACCACTAAGCAGCGATTGTCGAATGCCACTGTCCGTAACCCGAATCGCCTGGGCGTTGATTGCCCTAACCAGTCTCTGGCTCACCGCGTGCAGCGAAGAACCGCCACCGCCGCCGCCGGCCGAACCGAGTTTTGCAGCGGTCGCCATGCCGGATGAACACTCAGCGGCTAGCGCCATCGCTGTGCTCGAGCGCGGCGGCAACGCGATCGATGCCGCCGTCGCGGCGGCGTTTACGTTGGCTGTGACTTACCCGGAGGCCGGTAACCTCGGCGGCGGCGGATTCATGCTGTTGCACCATACCGACCAAAACGCATTTCTCGACTACCGGGAGGTGGCACCGCTCTCGGCGACGGCGGACATGTACCTCGATGAGGCCGGTGAGCCGATCGTTGGCCTAAGCCTGGTAGGCCATTTGGCCGCGGGCGTACCCGGTACCGTTGCGGGCATGTGGGAAGCGCATCAACGCTACGGTACGTTACCGTGGGCTGAGCTCGTTGCCGACGCGATTCGCCTCGCGGATGACGGTTTCGTGATGTCTCAGCACCTCGCCGATCGCATCGACGCTGAACGCGATAGCTATGCCGGCAAGACAAACTTTGAGCAGTACTTTGGGAGTGCCGAGGCCGGACAGCTCTTTCGGCAAGAAGAGTTGGCCGAAACGCTGCGACGCATTGCTGTGGACGGACCCGATGGTTTTTACCGCGGCGCCACGGCCGATGCGATTGCGGCCAGCATGGCGACGAACGATGGGCTAATTGGCCGCGATGATCTCGTTACCTATAAACCCGTATGGCGCGAGCCGCTAGACGTGCAGTGGCGCGACTACCAGCTCGTCTCCGCGCCACCACCAAGCTCTGGTGGTTTCGCCGTTGTTCAGCTTTTGAAAATGAAGGACTTATTGGCAGAAGACTTTGCTGATGTCGATCACAACTCACCGCGCTACGTGCACCTTGTCGCCGAAATGGAAAAGCGTGTCTTCGCGGACCGCGCCGAGTACTTTGGTGACCCGGACTTCGTTGATGTACCGATAGAGAAGCTCATCGACGACAACTACATCGTCAGTCGCGCAGCCGAAGTCGATGCCAATGCAATCTCGGCAGTCGACGCGGTGGCACCCGGTCTTGAGTCGCCCGATACCACGCACTTCTCAATCGTCGATCGTGATGGTAACGCGGTAGCTAACACCTACACGCTAAATACATCGTTTGGCAGTGGCGTCGTCGTCGAAGGCGCCGGCTTTTTGCTGAACAATGAGATGGATGACTTCAGCATCAAGCCCAACGTACCCAACTTCTACGGTGTTGTTGGTGGATCCGCCAACGCAATCGCGCCGCAAAAGCGGATGTTGTCATCAATGACGCCAACGTTATTGCTGCACGACGACGAGCCGGTACTCGTTATAGGCACACCCGGGGGTTCAACGATCTTCACCTCGGTCTTTCAGGGCATCGTCAACGTGCTCGACTACGGCATGACGCCTCAAGAGGCCGCCTCGGTGACGCGATTCCACCATCAGTTACTGCCGGCGAATCTGATCACCGACAGCCCGAGTCGACCGCTTCCTGACGAGACTCGTACGGCACTCGGCGCCATGGGCTACCGCGTGACGGCACATCCGTGGGAGTTTGGCGACTTACAAATCGTTCAGAAGATCGACGATGGCTACCTCGCCGGCGCCGATGCGCGCGGCCGCGGTGTTGCTAAAGTGATCAGTTTTCCGGAGTAACTGCGCTCCGGTTACGACTTAGTCGACAAAGATATGCCGACCGTAACGGTCTGTTATCCAGAAGCGCACGTTGTTCGGGTCACGCACCAGCAATTCGCCATAAGGCTTTTCTGGGTCCGGTGCTGAGATGATCTCGTATCCATCAAGCTTGAGTACGGCTTGGTACACCTTGTTGGCGTCTTCAACCATGAACTGGAGCATGATAGCCCCTGGCTGAATGCCGTCATGCCGGACGGTCTTCTTCGCCGCAATGCGCTTGCCTTGCCGATCCGATCGTTCCGAGAGCGCGATGTAGCCGGCGTGAAATTTCTCGCCGCCCACGAGCGACGGTCGCAAAATGACCAACCGAATCGTTTCGTCGCTGGTCATTCCAGAGAACCGTTCGAGCCTTGGGTCAAACAGGCCCTTACGATCGTGAATGACGTCGAGTCCTAGTACATCGCGGTAGAACAACAAGCTCTCGTCAATGTCGCGAACGGTGATACCCGCCCGCGCAAAGACACCGCCATCAAACTCGGGCGATTGCTCAGGCCACGGCGCTGCGGTGATTTGCGCCATCCCAAGACTGGGTGTCAGAACCAAGAGGACAGCCGCAACCGCCGTGAAGCGAAACACGGGTGGCCATCGCGTCACACGCATCGCTATTGGTTCGCCCATACCGCCAGTTCGTTGCCGGCCGGGTCGGTGAAATGAAAGCGGCGTCCGCCCGGGAACTCGAACGGTGGCGTAACGATGGCGCCGCCAGCGGCCGTGACGCTACTGAGGGTTGCATCGAGATCATCCGAATAGAGAATCACCAACGGCCCGCCCAAACGCGGCTCATCGGCTAACGCGAGGCCGCCGGTCTCGCCATTGCCGTCAGCGCGTTGGATGCCGGCGTATCCGGGACCGTAGTCGGTAAACCGCCAGCCAAATGCCGCGCCGTAAAACTGCTTAGCGGCGTCCATATCGGTGACGGTCAGTTCGACATAGTCAATCTCGTGATGAACGAGCACCGGCCCCTCCTTTTTGCGTCACCCGCGACCCGCACCGCGCAGGCGCTCACAAGCACTAGCCGAGCAGCTAGCGCGATCGGTCGCCTCTACCAGGCGACCCCGTAGTCTTCACCGAAATCACTGGCGCCGCCCCACAAACTGCCGTGTTCCCGATCGAAGTAAATCGCGTTGATCGGTCCGGACGTGTGTGTCTCCGTCTCAATCTCGTACTCCATATCGATCAGTTCGCGTTGCACCCAGGGCGGCACGTCGCTACGTAAGACCAAACGACCAGACTCCGTACTGTGCGTACCGAACGAGCTCTGCATCTGGTAACTATTGATGTTCGCCCCTTCAGCGGCCTCTTGGACGTTCATACCGAACTCCACAACGTTCAGGAAAAACTGCAGCAAGTTCTGATCTTGGGTATCGCCGCCTTGGACCGCGAACGATAGGAACGGCTTGCCATCTTTCAACGCCATTCCCGGCGTCAGCGTCGCGCGCGGCCGTTTACCCGGCGCAACCACATTAAACGGGTTGCGCGAGGGCTCAAGCACAAAGCTCTGCATTCGCTGACTAAGACCGATCCCGGTCCGACCGGCAATGTAGGGCGGGATCCAGCCGCCGCTCGGCGTGATCGACACGACCCAGCCCTCCGCGTCGGCCGCTTGGATCGACGTGGTGCCGGCCACAAAGGCGTCATCGGCCGACATCGCCAGCTGTGTCTCGTCATCGTGTTGGGATTGCGCAGTCGCCAATGGTGGTGGCGTTGGTTTCCACTCATCGAGTAAATCGAGGTAAGGGTTTTCGTCGCCTTGAAACGGATAGGGGTCGCCCGGCGGTACGACGGCGGTGTTCTTTGACCAGTCGATTTCGCCGAAGCGCTTGCGGGCATAGTCCTTGCTGAGCAGCCCGTCAATCGGCTCCACCGGATCGACATAGGGGTCGCCGTAGTAAAAGTCGCGGTCAGCGAACGCCAAGTTCATCGCTTGGTAAAGTGCGTGGATGTAACGCGCGCTGTTATAGCCCATCGATTGCAAGTTCATGTTCTCGAGAATGTTCAACGCTTGCAGCATGACTGGGCCTTGTACCCAATGCGTCAGCTTGTAAACGTCGATACCGCGGTAATTGACCGTCACCGGTTCCTCGATAAACACCTGCCACCGATCGAGATCGTCGAGCGTAATCAAGCCGCCCGACTTTTGCGTCGCACGGACAATTTCCCGTGCGATGTCACCGCGGTAGAAGCGATCGTAAGCAGCCATGATCGCCGCCTCGCGGCTGGCACCGTCCGCCAATGCGTCGGCTTCAGCTTCAACCAGCTTCGTTAACGTCGCCAATAAGTCTTTTTGGACGAGAATTTCGCCCGGGTATGGCGCAGCACGTTCTTTGGGCTTGTTGCGGTCGTAATGCGGCAGCAATACCCGCCGTGAGTTGCGCCACCGGGCGATCACATTACGATGGCGTTCTATGTTGTCAGCTTGCGATTTCTCGATCGGATAACCGGCGGCCATCTCCATCGCTGGTGCGAGCACCTCGGCCAGACTGAGCGTGCCGTACTCGGCCAACATCACCATCAGTCCGCCAGGTGTTCCGGGTGTAACGGCAGCCAGCGGCCCGAACTCGGGTGGATAGCGCATGCCTTCGTCGCGGAAAAACTCCGGGGTCGCGCCCGTGGGGGCGACACCGAGCGCATTTATGCCAACCACTTTTCCGGTCTTGGGGTTATAGATGAGTGCTTGGGTTTCACCGCCCCAGCCGAGCGTGTCCCACATCGTTGCGGTGGCAGCGAGCATCGCACAGGCCGCATCGACAGCGTTGCCACCGCGCTGAAACGTCATTGCGCCCGCCGTTGCACCGAGTGGCTTGCCGGTGATCGCGATCCAATGCTTGCCATGCAATGCCGGCTTCACCGTCGTCGCCGTCTGCGCGCTGGCGACGCTCATCGCAGCCACTAGAAAGACGGCGACCCAGCGCCTACATGTTTGTGGTGATACGGCCAGTGCTTTCAACGTTGCCTCTCCATTAGTCGCGCCGAAACAGTGCATCCGGGTCAGCGAAACTCTTGAACTCCAATACATTACCGCTTGGGTCACGAACAAAAAACGTCCGTTGTTCGCCCGGTTCGCCGGCAAAGCGGATAACCGGCTCAATGACAAACTCGACACCCGCATCGCGTACCGTGGCAGCCAAACCATCCCAATCGGCGAGTGGTACGACGACACCGAAATGGCGCACCGGAACGTCTTCACCATCGACCGCATTGGTCGGCGATGATTCCATGGATTCACTGAGATGCAGCGTTACTTGGTGGCCGAAAAAATCGACATCGACCCAGCGTTCATCTTCGCGACCGATCGCGAGCCCTAACGTGTCGGTATAGAACTGGCGTGTTGCCGCGAGATCGGTGACCGGGATCGCTAGGTGAAATGGATTCACGCGCTCTCGGCCAACCAATCGGTCGGTTTGAGGTAGCGCTCGGTCAGCGCTGCCTCGGGCGAACCCGACTCCGCCTCGAAACCATACTCCCAGCGAACGGCTGGCGGTAACGACATCAGGATCGACTCGGTGCGACCGCCTGACTGCAGCCCGAACAGCGTGCCGCGGTCGTAAACGAGGTTGAACTCGACGTACCGGCCACGCCGGTAGAGTTGGAACGCCCGTTCGCGCTCGCTGTAAAGTGTGTCTTTGCGGCGCGCAACAATCGGTAAGTAAGCCTTCAAAAAGTGATCGCCAACGCTGCGTTGGAACGCGAAACTTTTCTCGAAACCCCACTCGTGCAGATCATCGAAAAACAAGCCGCCAACGCCGCGCGTTTCGCCACGATGGGGGAGGAAGAAATAGTCGTCACACCAGGTCTTGAAGCGCGGGTAAACCTCGGCGCCAAATGGCTCGCAAGCAACTCGCGCCGTTTCGTGCCAGCTAACGACGTCGTCATCGAAGGGGTAGAACGGCGTTAAATCGAAGCCGCCGCCGAACCACCAAACCGGTTCGTCCGAGCCTTTCTCCGCGATAAAGAAGCGAACATTGGCGTGTGTTGTCGGTATGTACGGATTGCGCGGATGAAACACGAGTGAGACGCCCATCGCCTCAAAGCCACGCCCCGCTAACTCGGGCCGGGCCTTGGTAGCGGAGGGTGGCATCTGCGAGCCGAATACGTGCGAGAAGCCGATACCGGCTTGCTCAAACACTGCTCCATCGCTCAGCACGCGGGTATTGCCGCCTCCGCCCTCGGAGCGCTCCCAGCGGTCGCTGCCAAATTTCGCTTTGCCATCAGCCGCTTCAATCGCCGCGCAAATAGAGTCCTGTAGTCCAGTCAAATAGCCATGAACGGCGTGCTTGTCGATTGTCGTAGTCATGTGTCAAGTCTACTAGACTCCCGCCGGACGCAAAACGCGGCCTGAGGCCAAATCGCGTATTTCGGACGGCCCATTCGCAGGACCGAGCTGGCCAGGAACAATCACATCGACCGTGCGGCGAAACTGTCGCTGTAGCACGAGCGGCTGCGTTATCGCTGGCTGTCCTGAGCGGTTCGCGCTGGTGGAGATAAGCGGTGCCGGGGAGGCCCGACAGAGTGCCGCGGCGATCGGATGGTGGGTGATCCTGACGGCGACAGTCGGACGCCCGCCGGTTATCGCGTCGGTCGCGAGCGGCCCCGCTTTAACGATCCATGTCAGTGGGGCTTCGATAGATCCAGTGGCCGGCAGTGGTCCGGCGAGCTCGGCCCAACCGGTGAGTGCCGCTGCATCGGCCGCCAGCAAGATCAAACCTTTGTCGGCTGCACGACCTTTCACGTCGATAACACGGCCAACCGCCGTATTGCTATGCGCGCTGCATCCTAGACCGAAGACGCCTTCGGTCGGGTAGGCGACAACGGCATCGTCAGCGAGCGCTTGGCCAAGCCAGCGTTGTTGAAAGCGGGAGAGTGCGTGTGCGCCAGACAACGGGGTTCTACGTCAATCGTGCCGTCTCGCCACGATGAAGTCCGCGGCTGGCAACGACGCCGTTGTCATCGGGCCGGGACGGCCCTCCCACAGCTTCGTTTGCCGGCGGCGCCAACCCCCGATGTGGGAGCGGCGTTTCGCCGCGATGAAGTCCGCGGCTGGCAGCG
>JBCDIL010000048.1:0-16754 GCA_038749025.1 Pseudomonadota bacterium
CAAGCTCACTGGTGTCTATCGCGAACGCGAAATCGATTGTGCCGTTCGCTACTACCAAACGATGGGTATCGCCAGAGAGGACCGTGACGCTCGCAACGCATTGTCCGCACGCAACTGGCAATTCTTCGATGCACCGCACGTAGCATTCATGAGCATGCCGCTCAGCATGAGCCCTGTGAATTCCGTCGACGTCGGCATCTATTTGCAGTCCCTGATGCTATTGATGGTCGAATACGGCTTAGGCAGCTGTCCCCAGGGAGCGCTCGCATTCTTTCCGGACCCGGTCCGAAAAATTGCAAATATTCCCGACGACATGGGCATTCTGTGTGGGCTGTCGTTTGGTTACCCTGATGAAGAGGCGGTGGCGAATTCTCTAAAGATGCCACGTGCCCCGTTGGCCGACAGCGTCGAGTTCATCGCGGACTAATACAGAGATCTCCATGCAGCTCGGTTGGCGAAAGACTAGCCGTAGAGCGGCACCATTTCGCCAAGTAGGACCACTACTGCCTTCTGGCATACGGATTACAGTGAGCATATACGCGCGGACACAAGACTAAAGCCTGGTGTGTCAGTGCGCGCACAGTGGCCTTTTTGGGAGTCAAAGAATTGCCGTCTTCCGTGGTAGACACCTTTAGACAGCTCGTCGAATCACGTGGGCACAAGGTCAGTGATCAAGCCTGGACCGAAGCGCGTCGCCTTTTGATACCGGTTTCTGCGAACCGCGGCGATGTCTTGATGGACAGCGGCCATGTCTCGAAAGACCTGCTGATCGTTAGCAGTGGAATTGCAGCCTCCGTGCAAACGGACACTCAGGGCGATCAGCATATCGCACGGTTTTTCGAACGTGGGCAGCTGTGCACGAACATCACATCGGCGTGGCATCAATCCGTCGCCAGCGACCAAGTGGTGGCGATGACACTGCTCTCGGGCGTTCAGATACCGTTTGCACAGTTTCGAAACGAATATATGGCGGGCGGCCCAATCGCTGAGTATTGGCGAGAAATGGTGATTGAGACGTTGCTGTTCGACAAGGAGGTCATGTGCGCGAAGACCACGAGAGACGTGCGGGCACGTTATCGCTTCCTCGTGGAACGTTACGAAAACGTTATTCCTGATGTGCCCGACAAGTTTATCGCGCGGTTTATCGGCATCACGCCCCAAGGTCTTAGTCGTTATCTGAAAAATAGCCGCAACAAGTTAACCAAGGCGAACGAGTCGATCGGGTAATCATTGCTATAACGACGTCTACAACGGTTAGTTATGGTGCGGCTGTGGCAATTACTTTTTCGATGCCGCCAGAGAGAAAGCTCGACTGGTCCCTCAAGCCGGTCGAATCGACGGCCTTTGACATTCACGTTAGGAGCAACGGGCAGTTTTGCGTGGTTCTAAATCACGCGTTGTTGCGCGGCGTTACCAGCGAAATGATCTATTGGTGGTTTCAGAATTTTGCAAACCTGCGTGTCCGTCTTCTTGACGCCCCAGGCTACGGATCAGAAAAAGTACCCGCCTACCTACTGTGGCATCCGTCGGATCACTGCAGTGCCAGTCTTTCGGGAAGTCTAGGGCCTAGTAGGGTCGCCCGTGCCGGCTCAAAGATCCACATTCGTGAGGCCATGCAGGTTAACAAGTACGGGTTAAAGTATCCGGTCGATACCACACTGGATGTTTTCTATTGCGCCGCCGACGGCTGGGCAATGGGAAAGACGATTCCCTTATTCGGTAAGGTGATGTGTCTGCGGATTCACTACAAAGATGTCGTAGAGAACGGGAGTGTCATCGGCGTCCACTACCATTATGAAGTGGTGATCGGTGCGACTGGGCAGGGTCTGCTAGCAAAAGCCTTAAATCGTCGGATCACCCGTGACTATTCACCTGAGTTTTTTGCTGCTTGGCATCTTCACAATACAATCGAAGTAGGAACGTTTGAGAACTTCCTCCCAGCACTCTTTGCTCAACGAGCTGACCCTACAGCGCTGCAATACAAGAAGGCGATGAACCCGATCGCAGCCGGTGGCCCCGCTCAGAGAGCGCACGATCGCTCGTTGTTCGCGGAACGCAAAGCGGGGTACCAACATGCCGGCGATCCTTACGCCTATCAGGCGCCCGGAGAAAAGAGTTTTTTGTGAAGGGTCAGTCGCCGTATCGTGTCCTTCCACACAGTGGATTTCGAGATAATTACAATCCGCGTGTACCTGACAATGATCTATGCCCGCAGCAAAAGTGCCTGCACTTCATGATGGGCAGCGCCCAAGAACACGGGGATGCGCGTCACGGGTAATCCGTACGGAACTGGCGATTATTTGATAGCTAAGCGGTCAGTTCGTGTTCGCGGGTGCTGACGCGTCGGTCCCGTCTTGCTCGCCATCGGCGCCCGAGTTGGCGGCTATGACAGCCTTGGCCCAGTCTGCCGCTGCCCCCCGCGTCCATTCAAGGTCTTCTTCGAGACCATAGACCACCAAATACAACACTTTTGCCCGCACGTGGGTCGCAATCGTTGTCGAGGCAATAACGAGATCTTCCGGAGCACCCTCATCAACAGCTACGCTAACGGGCGTTAACAGAGAGAAGGCAGCCATCGACTCCGTTTCCCGATGTACGGGCAATGCACGAATAACACCCCGCTGCACCGATATGTCGGCGTCGAGTTCGTCGCTTAACGCTTCGTCCCCTTTGGACAATACATCGGTAACTTCCTCTTGCACCTCGTCTAGCAGTGCGTCGATATCGCGGCGAAGAATTTGACGCAGCTGCTTAAATTCGGCCTTAGTCAGTAACCTGTTCTGAATGCTCTTTGTCGACTCGACCACCATATAGGTCGGCAATTCGAGAAACACCCCATTCAGCACCGCTTCGGCGCGATCCTCCGGGATAAAAATCGCGTGCCGCTCGTTGGTTGGCGATTGATACGCCTGCATCGATTCGTAATAGGGCGACATCGCTGGGGTTAGCTCAACGTACCCGTCGGGCACGGGCAACTTGATGGTTTGCTTGCCGACGGTGATTTCCATGGCCTCGGCGTGAAACGCAAAGAGGGCTGTCAGCAAGACGGTTAGTGCGTTCCTGAGCATGTGCGGTGCCTCCATTCGTGCCGTGCCAACTGACTGCTTTTGAGTCTGGTCAGTCGATCTTCACGGCGGCCAGGCTGAGCGAGCGACAGGGCCATCTAGGGGTTAGCTTGTGTTTCCTGTTGTTCAAACAAGCGCTGCGGGGTCGCGCCTGTGATATAGGGCGGGACCTCGTTGATCGGGTGGATGGTGACTGAGATCTCACCGGCACCGGTCCGAAGCGGCCGTATAGCCTGATAGTCATCGGAGAACCAAAATCCACGCGCAGCCTCGACACAGGGGAAACGGGCCGCAACAACGAACTGCGAACGGGTCCACTCCCCTTCGAACACTTCGGTCGGCCGAACTTGGATGAAGTAATACCCCTGCTGCTCGGCGTAGGTATTCAGTTGACGCAGTGCGACACCGTATTCCTTCAACGCGTCGGCGCTTTTCATTCGTCCTATTACCATCATGATGACCGGTTCGTCACAAGCCGTCTCGATGGTCGTTGGCTCGGCCAATGCGGTTACCGGGACAGTAAACATACCGGCAACGATCAGGGTAAACAGTAAATTTGCATGATTCACGACACTTCTCCGGAGAATCCTGTACAGCAGCCGTTGTTCGCGACACGCATCGACTAGCGGACGATGTGCCAGTTGATCTGGCGCCCCGCCAGATAGTGAACGGCCTCGCCATCAAAACACGCGCTCTGCTCAAGCTTGATCTGCACCAACTGGCCATCCCATTCGGGTAGCGGCGTTTTGATGTTGCCTTCGATCGCGTAGCACGTATTTGCGTGTAACGGCCAATCGCCGCGAACCGGTGTACCGTCCTGGTCATCCCACATACCGATCGTCGGCCCCGGCGCGTGACCGAAGAAACCGATGGGGTGCGAATAGACGCTGCAGTCAATGTTGTTCTTTTTACATTGCGCACGCGTTGCGGCCGTAATTTCGTTGCCGGTTCGACCGATTACGAATTCGGCGGTAAGAAGGTCCTGCCACCGATTGCCGACTTTGAAGGCATCGATCAGGCCTTTCGGGACCTCGCTCTCGCCGAGCTTCGGAACGTAGCCCATCTCTTGGGTGTCGGTGCACAAACGTAAGTAGCAAATACCGACGTCGGTATGGATGATGTCACCCGCCTCGATAACGCCGCTCTCGCCGCAAAACGGTGTGTCGGTGTTACACGTTTGACCCGGCCGTTGGGTATTGACGTACGGCATGAACCACGCCGGTAAATCGAGCTCCACAAACCGCTGGCGCAGATACCAGGCGACATCGTCTGTCGTTGTCACCCCGGGCGTGATCACCCGGCTCGAAAACGCTTCGGCAATCACGCTACGGGCGAGACTAACCGTGTGCGCGTAGGTTTCCATTTCGTTCTGGGTGCGAGTTTCTGCCCAACGGACGACCAAGTCTTCGGCTGGCACCAGGCGCTCGGCGTACTGTGACGGCAAGACCTCGAGCAAGCGTTGGTGCAGCGCGTGGGTTAAGCCGTCGGCGACGGGCCAGTCACGCGAGACATTGATACCAATGAGCGCCGGATTGCGCGCGGCGATCAGCTCAGCCAACGCCTGCCACTGCGAGTCGATATCGCCGCCCTCCCACGCAGACTCGTACGGACCGCCCAGCGGGTAACGATTGACGGTTAGGCGATCTACCCCATCATCCGTGCGGTGGAAGACGAGCATCGTCGTGCGGCGCGCGGCAAACGTCGGCTGCGGCACCAGCGAGAAGTAGATGGGGTCTTCGGCATACTCGCGGTTCAGGACCAGCCACATATCGATGTTGGCCTCGTCCATTAATGTCGGTAGCAATGTTTCGAGGCGTTCATCTAGATGCCGATTCTCGACCGGTGGGCGATCGCGGTACTCCAGAACGGCGCGTGGTCCGACGACCTCTCGGCCCTGGTCTTGAGCCAGCGTCGTCTGAGTCGCTGCTGCCAAGCAAACGAGAATGGCGAGCTTTCGCATCGAGACACTCCAGAATTTGTCGAGATACTGACGAGTCTGACCGATTACGCTGCGCGAGCCAATACGACGAGTTACGCTCATTTCAAGACGAAAGCGAACGGTTTAGAGACCATTGGGGGCTCTATCTCGCCGAACGCTCGACTCGTCGATTTCCCGCTGCCGGAAATGCACAAATCTGAGCTAGACTGTGCAGCCTTTCAACAGTACGACGGGTTCGACCATGAGAAAAACGTTGCTCGCCACAGCCACGCTCGCCTTCGCTGGCTCCGCTGCCGCCGCTGACCTCGACGAGGTGCTCGCCTGTAACTACGAGACCCTCGGTGGTCTCGACGACATCAAAGCCGTCGAGTCGGCCCGGATGACTGGAACGATGACGATGGGCCCGATGCAGGCGCCGTTTAAGATCGAGTTCCTCCGGCCCAACAACATCCGCTTAGAGTTTGAGATTCAAGGCATGACCGCCGTGCAAGCGTACGACGGCGAAACCGGTTGGGCGGTGATGCCGTTCTTGGGTAAAACGACACCGGAAGAGATGGCCGACGACCAACTGAAGGACGTTCAGGAGATGGCCGAATGGGATGGCCCATTGGTGGATTGGCAGGAAAAAGGCCATAGCGTTGAGCTGATCGGCACAGAGGATGTTGAGGGTACCGAAGCCTACGCACTGAAAGTGGTTCGTGCTGGCACCGAAGACGAATCGACGTACTACCTCGATACCGAATACTGCCTACCGTTCCTCACCAAAGGGACACGCGAAATTCAAGGCAACGAAATGGCCATCTCGCAGACCATCGGCGACTACAAAGAAGTGGGCGCCATCGTCCTGGCCCACTCGATGATTTCGAGCATCGGGGAGGGCCCGGCCGCAGCCCAACAGGCCATCACAATCGAGACGGCTGAGCTTAATGTCAGCGACCTGAGCGCCGAGCGTTTCGCCATGCCCGAAGCACCGGCCGAGGCGCCGGCCGTCACTGAGTAACACGACGGCGCGTTTTACGAGGGCTATCAGTCAATCGGTGCAGGCGCCGTTCTTCGTTCGGGGAACGGCGCTGTTGCATCGCCTTCGTCACCGCTATTGGGGCGGCGACGTTAAGCAGCGTTTTCCTGGGGGAATTCCATGAACATCCGTAAGTCGGTTTGGGTGACGGTCACTGTGGCCGCACTAACAGTAGGCACGGGTGCGCAAGGCGCCATCGAATTGAACTCCAACACGTTCGGCGGATTAAGCGCACGCAATATCGGGCCCGCGGTCATGAGCGGACGGATCGCCGCGCTGGACGGCGTGGTCGTTGAGGGCGGATCGGTAACGCTCTACATCGGTACGGCGAGCGGTGGCGTCTGGAAGTCCGATGACGGCGGTATCGTCTACCAACCGGTATTCGATAAGCACCAACAATCGATCGGCGCCGTTCGTATCGACCCGAGCAATCCAGAAACCGTTTGGGTCGGCACCGGCGAGAGCTGGGTACGCAACACGGTCTCACCCGGCGATGGCGTTTATCGCTCGACCGACGGGGGAGACAACTGGCAACACGTTGGCCTTAAAGACAGCGACCACATTGCAGAGCTACTGGTTCACCCGAACGATGGCGACACCGTCTATGTTTGCGCGATGGGCCACCTGTGGGCCGCCGGCGGCGAACGCGGTGTGTTTCGTACGACCGACGGCGGTGCTACCTGGGAAAACGTCTTGCACATCGATGACGGCACCAGCTGCTCGGACCTCGCGATGACACCGGACGGCAACACGCTGTACGCCGGTATGTGGACCGTGCGTCGTTATCCAGACTTTTTTGAATCCGGCGGTGAGACGTCGGGCCTGTATCGCAGTACCGACGGCGGCGACACCTGGCAGGAGCTGACCGACGGGCTGCCCGAGTCGGACAAAGGCCGCATCGCCGTGACCGTTGCCGCGTCGGAACCGACGCGTGTCTATGCCATCGTCGAGAGCGAGAAGACCGCGCTGTACCGCTCCGACGACGCCGGCGATACGTGGGTCGAGAAAGACGATTCGGGCAATATCGAGATGCGCCCGTTTTACTTCGGGGAGTTGGTCGTCGACCCCACCGACGCCGAACGCGTCTACCGACCCGCCTTCAGCATTACCGTCAGCGATGACGGCGGCGACACGTTCTCGGGCATGTTCGGCGGCGTCGGCGGCAGCATTCATCCGGATCACCACGGCCTATGGATCAATCCTGAGAATCCGCGCCAGTTGGTGCTTGGCACCGACGGCGGTGTTTACATCTCAGAGGACCGTGGCTTTCACTGGCGTCACGTCGCGAATTTGCCGGTGAGTCAGTTCTACCACGTGGCCGTTGATTCGCGTTGGCCCTACAACGTCTATGGCGGTCTGCAAGACAACGGCTCGTGGATGGGACCGTCGCTAAAAGCCGGTGGCATCCAAAATAAAGACTGGGAAAACATCGGCTTCGGCGATGGCTTCTGGGCATTCCCCGACCCGACCAACGACCGCGTTTTGTACACCGAGTATCAGGGTGGACAACTGAAACGGGTCGATCGAGAAACGCGTGAAATCAAGCGCATTCAACCGGCGCCGGAAGAGAGCCACGATGAACTCCGCTTCAACTGGAACACACCGCTGCACCTCAGCACGACCAAGCCAGGTACGGTTTACTATGGCGCTCAGTACCTGTTTCGGAGTCGCGATCGCGGCGAGTCTTGGCAAGCTATCTCACCGGACTTGACTACCAACGACCCCCAAGGCCAACGCCAGGAAGAATCCGGCGGCCTAACGATCGACAACTCAACCGCTGAGAACTACACGACCATTTACTCGATTAGCGAATCGCCACTCGATCACCGCACGATTTGGGTTGGCACCGACGACGGCAACGTGCAGCTCACGCGCAATGGCGGACGTGACTGGGCCAACGTCGTTGGCAACATCGAAGGCGTTCCGGCGGGCACGTGGGTGTCGCGCGTTGAAGCCAGCCCGCACGATAAAGGCACCGCTTTCGTCACGTTCGACGGCCACCGTCGCGGCGACATGGCGACCTACGTCTATCGCACCACCGATTACGGCGAAACTTGGACGTCGCTCGTGAGCGAGACAATCAACGGCTACGCCTGGGTCATCAAGCAAGACCCGGTGAACGCCGATCTACTGTTCCTAGGGACCGAGGAAGGGCTCTTCATTAGTCTCGACAGTGGCGAGAATTGGACCCGCTTCTCCGAGAACCTACCGCAGGTCGCCGTGCATGACCTGGTGGTCCATCCAACCGAGCATGACCTTGTTATCGGCACGCACGGCCGCGGTGTCTATATTATCGACGACATCACGCCACTTCGCGGCATCACGCAAGAGATCATCGACGCCAACGTCGCCATCCTGCCGACTCGACCAGCACCGATGACGCTGACCTCTCAACTGCAGACGTTTCCGGCGCACGATGCGTTCGTCGCCAACAACCCACCGCAAGCCGCCACAATTGTCTATCACCTGAAAAAGCGGCATCTGTTCGGCGACCTAAAAGTCGATGTCTACGATCAGGACGATCGACTGATCGCTACATTGCCGGGTGGCAAACGCCGTGGTTTGAATCGCGTTGAGTGGCCGATGCGCTTTAAGGCGCCGAAGTTCCCACCTTCGACCAGCTTGGTACCGGGATTTTTCGGGCCGCGCGTACCGGAAGGTGAGTACCGTGTGGTCTTAACGAAGGGCAAGGAAACACTGGAGAGTACGGTGCAGCTCGTCGCTGACCCACGGACGCCGCACTCGGCGCGCGACCGCGCTGCGCAGCAAACATTGGCGCTCGAGCTCTACGACATGATCAACGATCTGACTTTCTTATCGGATAACCTCATCGAGGTGCGCGACCAAGCGAAGGCGCGTAGCGAAGCGATGGCGGACGATGCGGATGCAACGTTAAGCGACGACCTTGATGCTTACGCCACGGCACTCGAAGAGCTACGCACCTCGTTGTCGGTAACCGATGGCGGCATGATCGCCGGTAAAGAAAAACTGCGTGAGCGTCTCGGTACACTGTACGGCAACGTGACGAGCTATGACGGTCGGCCGTCAACGACGCAGTTCAGTCGCCGCGACACGCTGGGCGTTGAGCTGACCGACGGCTTAGCGGCCAGCGAGCCTCTGCTAGGCGAACAATTGACGGCCATGAACGAACGCTTGGTCGCCGCCGGCCACGCGGCATTGACCGGGCTCAGCCGCGATGCCTGGAACGAAGAAGAAGGCGTGGCGAGCTTCAGTAGCGCCGCGCTTGATCGGAACACGCTACGCGTGCTGCTGCCGCAAGCACTGTGGGGACTTGAGCGTCAACTCTAACGTCACTGGGTGCCGGGCGGCCATGCCGGCCGCTCGGCACCCGACCCACCGCTACGTCGCTGTCGCGAGTTTCGCGTCGCGGATCGCAATCTTTTCAGTCCGATCGACCACCCGGTTACGGCCG
This sequence comes from Pseudomonadota bacterium, assembly GCA_038749025.1. Taxonomy (GTDB): domain Bacteria; phylum Pseudomonadota; class Gammaproteobacteria; order Steroidobacterales; family Woeseiaceae; genus JBCAXA01. Next base: position 9,456 of record JBCDIL010000048.1, read on the forward strand.
ACTTGCTTCGCCGCGTAGAGCGCCTCGTCGGCGGCCGCAAACAAATCGGCCTCGTTCGAGAACGACCCACCGGCTAACGTGGCGATACCGACACTGATGGTCAATGCACCCTGTGCCAGTGCGAGGTTAGCGATTGCCTCGCGCTGGCGCTCACCGAGAACGCGGGCATCGTCTTCGTTTGTGGCCGGCATCAGGATGACAAACTCCTCACCGCCGTAACGGTGCACACGGTCGGCTCGCCGGACGGTCTTTTGCAAACGGTCGGCGATGGACCGAAGCGCATCGTCACCCACCTGGTGACCAAACGAGTCGTTGTAAGCCTTAAAGTGATCGACGTCGACTAGCATCAACGACAGCGGCTGGCCGTAGCGAACACTGCGCGCGAACTCTTCCTGCAGGCGTTCATCGAAACTACGCCGGTTGAACACACCGGTCAGACCGTCGGTCACACTGTGCCGTTGCAACTCGCTTACCCGGCTAGCGAGTGCTAGCGACAGCAACACCATCTCGATCAGCGAGCCGATCTGGAAGCCGTTGTGGGTGATGAAGTTGTGCGGCAACAGCCCGAACGTTTTCAACATGTACGCCGACACACCGACGAGTAGCATCGACCAAGCGACGAGGAAGTACTTCGCCGCCGGATGGCCGGCGGCGAAACTGACCGCTCCCATCCAAATGAGTAGCGGCGGTGCGAGCGCCGACAGCACGGCCAACGGCACGATGATTTGCGCGTACGGCAACACGACCGCACCAACGAGGCCAGCGGCCGATAGCCATTGAACCGCAGCGGCCAGCCGATCGAGCCGCGGACAAGTGACCTCGCTGTGCAAGATGCTGCGCGAAAACCGCAATCCCCAGATCAGCGTCATTGCGAGCAGCACAACGAGACTCTTGTTGCCCCACCACGGACTCTCCGGCCAAAAATACTGGAAAGTCAGTCCGTTGTGGACGGCGAAGTAGGTGCCGTAGGAGGCGAGGTACAACAGATAGTGGAAGAACGCCCGGTCGCGCACCGCTACGAAAATAAACAGGTTGTAACAGAGCAGCACGATGAAACCGCCGAAGTAAATGCCGTAGCCGAGTTGCTCGCGGCCGACACTACTAATGAGTGTTGCATCATCGGCGATCGACAATCCGATATTGATTGGGCCGCTCGATGCGAAACGCAGATAAACGGTCTGGCTGCTCTGCGCTGGCACGTCAATACGAAAAACGAAATCGCGGTGCTGAACGTCGCGCGTCGAGAAGACCCGCTGATCACCGGTGGCGATCTGCCGCCACTCGCCGTCGGTGGTTTGTTGGTAAAAGTCGAGTTGGTCGATCAGCGGATAGTCTTGGCGCAGCAGCGCGCTCGCTTGTTCGTCGCTTGAATTACGGACGTCGACACGTACCCACCAAGCTGAGCCGGTAAAGCCGAAATTCGGCGAGCCTTCACCGACCGGAGCAAACTCTCCATCGGAATCGCGTTCGATAATGTCATTTAGCGTTAGCGCGCGCTCCGTATCCTCCAACAACGCCATACGACCGGAGAGATCGACACTGTTGCTAAGGTTGCTGATATCGACCGAACCGGATGCTTGCGCGAAAGCGCAGGCAAACAAACAGCAGGCGACGCCTACCGGCAACGTCAGCATCCGTGGCAATCGGTTCGTTGTCATGGCGAATAAGCCAAAATGGAATAAGATTGAGTCTCGTAACGAGCGAGAATCAAGTCAAACCAGGCGTCTAATTTTGTGAACTAGGCACCGGGACGGCTATCAATAGGTCGGCTTGAGCGGACTCTAATCTGCGCCATTAATCGCTACCCACTCGTATCGAGCATACGAAACATTCTAACTTTCAGCCGATCCCGAAACGCCATCGGCGAGCACGAACGCAATGTTTGTAGGCCCGTATCCAGTAGACGGGCACCGCACCCTGCCAGCTTCGCTAGCCGTCTAATCTAAGTGCTCGCCGACGGCGACGCATAGTCAATATCCAAACGACGCCTAGGACAAGTATCGATCCTGCGCCCAGAGCTCCGCCTCCGGACGAGCTACCGCCGCCCGGCGCCGGTGGAGGGGGTGGGTCACCGAGTCGAACGACTGCGAAACGAAACGTTAAAGACTGATCGAGACTGTCCAGGTCGTTTCCATTGCCGGACGAGCCATCGGGAGAAATCGTTACGTGCAAGCGAGAAACTCCATTCTCCAAGAAAAGACCGTCACCGGTCGCGGTGGTGCCAACACGCCGCCATACCCCATCGACGTCTTTGGTTATAAGTGCGTAATCAGCTGGGATGGCCGTCTCGGAAAAGTACTCGGCTCGCAGTGCCGCCGCTACCCCTCGATAAACCGCTTCTGTAACGGGAAATACTGTAGAAACAACCGCTTCATCACCAATCCGAATGCCGTCCACCTGTTCGACGTCGAACTCCACCCTCGCTAGGTTTCCCAAATCGTTGACCGTGCGAAAACCGAACTCGACACCGTCAACAAGGTAGCTTTGCGGTATATCGATGTACTTTTCGAACGCGATGCCATCCCATGTAGCCCGACCGTTATCGTTGACACTGACAACCGTGTAGTCCTCGCCCCACGCGCCGTCGTCACGCTGGTTTATCAGCCGAAAAGCGAACCGGCGTGACTCGCCGGCCGGGATTGTCGGCGGCACGAACGTCGTTTGTTTGCTAGTCGCGTCAGACAAAAACAGCTGCGGCCCAGACACTTGCTCCCAACGAGTTCGAATATCGCTGGCGCTGCTATCCACAAGTTCAACGGTGCTGCCCTCAGAAACGACTTGATCGTCACCGGCATCGACTGACAGGACCTCAAAACTATGGGGCACGGTACTGTTGAAACGTAGCTCCCCGCGCAGCGAGCCCACTTCCCCGTCGCATGTCAGTGAGAAATCAATAGCAATGGATGTGAGCGTCAAAGACGCATCCCGCGCGAGGTCGATAACATGGATCTCGCCCGATGCACGGCTGCAGCCACGTCCGGAGCGGCCCAACGACAACGAGGGCAACGCATCGCTGGGATCAGCGGAAAACGTTGCCGACCGATAGCCGGGAACAAACAGTCCATCAGGTACGCTGCCGATCACCCGCACATTCCAACCGGACGGGTTTTCGTCCAAGAGCGCTACTTCATCGCGCTGGGCACCGGTACTCAGCACTTGCACCAACGCTTGAATGGACGTGTCTTGGCCATCGCGGATGTAAACGGTTTCGCCACCGCCGATGAACGTGGTTTCATCGCTGTCGACGTAGAGCGAAGTCCGTGGGGCGACAGTAGGGACGACCGTCATTTCTACAACGTCGCTCGACTGTCGACCAGAGTCGTCGCTGATATCGAGTTGTAACGCAACAACTTCAGAATTCGCGATCGCGGCAGACGGTACAACCCGAGTGATTGCGGAGGTTGGCTCCTCGATAGTGACCGTGGGGCCAGCGACCTGTGTCCACGAAAACGCAGTTTGGGTGTTGTCGGGAATGCGTGATGACAAGCCATTCGCGAAACCCGGTTCGCCGGCGAACGCTAGTTGATCATTACCAGCGAGTGCGCGGGGGTGCTCGATCTGTTCGGGCGCGAACGAGCCAACTCGTACGATCCCTTCAAACGTATTTCGGTTGACCGATGAGCATCGAACGAAAAAATCGAACCCAGCGCGGTCGACTGAACCCAGACTGCCGAGTGACAAATCGAGTATGTCGAAGTACGCCTCGTAAGACGTGCCGTCGCTGGGTTCATAGTTGCACCCGCGCAACCATAATCCCGGTAGCATTGATATCGAACCGTTTCGCTGGGCTCCGGTGTACCCACCGGCCCTAAGATCGCGTGTGGCAGGAGGGCTGACCTCGATCAACGTGCCCGAGGCATCGACAAACAGACCGGCAGTCGGCCCACCCTCGACTTCGTACGGGTCAACGGGTGCGGTCCCTAAGCCTGAAAACTCCTCGGTCCAAACGAAATTGTTACCTCGCTCGACAACGCGAACGACGTCAGGCGTCAATGTCGCGCCAGTAATCACTGAAGTGCGGGCCGTGTCGGTGCGACCGAGCGTATCGGTAACGGTCAATTCGAACAGCATTTGCTGAAAGCGACCTAGGTCACTAGGAAAATCGAACGTAGCTACAGACGCTGTTGGGTCGCGAATCTCGACTCGCTCGCCCTCGATCTGTCGCCAACGATACGTTGCAATGGCCGCATTATCGGCAAAAGACCCTGAACCATCGAGCGTGACCGTCGCGCCCGGCGTCGTTACTTGCTCAGCAGCAACAACCGCGTGCGGGCCCGGTGGTTCGAGCGGTATCGTCGAGTTGATTCGTACCTTCGCCACCGTAAAAAGGTCGGTGTTCGTACAGGCGTAACGCAGATCAGCAGCTATCCGTGCAACCGTTCCGTCCGGCGAATACTCGATTTCGTGAACGTCGACGGTACCGGTACCTTGATTACAGCCGATGAACCCCGTCACATTGCCGCCGGCGAAGCCCGCGTCTTGGAACGGAAACCGCTGCACTGGGTAAGTACCCGGCCCGGGGAACTGGCCGTCGGGACCTTCGAGACTAAACCGGAACCGAAGTGACGCATCTGAGTTCGGCGTCACTTCAAATTCAACCAGTCCTGGACGGCCGAAGAACGTACCTGGGACGAAAGTCGCATTCGTTTCATCCCAGATGCCACTGCTCTCAAAGGCGGGTGACCCGAACTCCCCAGCCACTTCGATAACCGTGGCCGCTGTTGCGTTAATCGTCGCAAACAGCGTTGCGAGAAAGAGGGACTGTAGTGCACCGCTCGCGGTGCGATCGACCGATATCCGAGTACCCAAGACGACAGCTCCATTGTTAGGACTGGGTGCGGCCGGCGTTGTGCAACGCGTTGCTGAAGGCCGCAACGGAATGGAAGCGAGAGGTTATTACGGGGTTAGGGATATCGCAACGGCGTGTCGCTCGGTTGGGAGCGTTTATGTTGAATCGCTATTCAACGTTAACAAACAAACGAAAGGATCGATGTTGAGTGCTACCGAAACATTGACATCTATGCAGATATACAAGCGTCGTATGCTGCGTCCTAAGGCGTGCGGTGGATCTCGTCAATCAAGCGAGACCACAGCGACTCACCGCATAAAAAAACCCGGTTATAGGGAGCTCAACGAATGACGCGTCCTACCCGCACTTCGAATCGCCGCACGACAGACACGTCATGCAACCGTCCATTATGATGTCGGCGACTTCGTTGCACTTACCGCAGAGCTGCGCCCCCTCCGGGTAATGGCCGTCAGTGCTCTCGTTGCCGACCGGGCCAGGCTGACAATAGTTGGGCGGTTTGAGAGCGGCCGCCAAGAATTGCAGCTCGATCGACGCCAGGTCTTAGCACGGGACGAACAACGAAATTCGCATGCGTTCCAGTACGCATGAGAAAGAAGTCAGATCGGAAGCCGTATCACAGACGACATTTTTTTTTGCTTGTACGGTACGACACCTTGGCTCTGCGTAGGTGTGGTCGGGCTGACGAGATTTGGCTAGCCTCTCGATCGACAACTATGGCGACTTGGGCCAAGAACGACTTGTATATAGCCTTTGGTCGCTAGGCGGAAGAAGAGAATACTAATGGATCTTGTCTACAAGCATGAAAAGAAGCTGTTTGCGATCGCTGTAATCGTCGCAACGCTGTTTTGGTTGGTCCTTATCGGCGTGACGTTTGGCATCGCGCTGGTCTATGTGCTCATCGGCTTACTGTTTTACTTATTCGCCCAGTCAGGATTTATCTCGCACATAAAAGGTAACGGCGTAAAAATCAGCGAAGAGCAGTATCCAGAGCTTCACCGCAGCCTTACGAAGTGTTGCCAGAAAGTCGGCGTAGAGACCCCGCCGGATATGTACCTGTTGCGAACCGACTTTTTCAATGCGCTGGCGACCAAATTCTTGGGGCGCAATTTCATTGTGCTGTTTACCGATGTCGTCGATGCGTTGGCTGAAAAGCCGTCAGCCGTCGATTTCTACGTCGGCCACGAACTGGGTCATATCCACCGCAAACACTTGAGATGGTCGGGTTTTTTGTTCCCAGCCCTACTGCTGCCGGTACTGGGTACGGCGTATCGGCGCGCCCAGGAATACACCTGCGATCGATACGGCGCTTACTGCTGTGAGTCAGACGACGATGTTCGCGCTGCGCTAGCTGCGATCTCAGCAGGCGATTCGCGCTGGAAAGACTTGAACGCATCGAGCTACCTATCGCAGATAGATGTCACGCGCGAGTTTTGGATGTCGTTCCACGAGCTTACCAATGACTACCCCTGGTTAACTAAGCGGATGGCCAGTGCCTTGGCGTTTCGCCGCGATGAAGAAATCCGTCATCCGCGACGGCATTTCCTCGCCGGGTTGCTGTCCCTGTTCGTGCCGCGGATCGGGGCCGGCGGTGGTTTATCGCTGATCATAACTGTTGCGATGATCGGGATACTGGCCGCAATCGCAATTCCGGCCTACCAAGACTATACGATTCGGTCGCAAGTCTCTGAAGGATTCAGTATTGCGACCGATGCGAAAATAGCCGTCACGAATTTTGCAATTGATCAGCAGGAGTGGCCAGTGGACAACGTGACTGCCGGACTACCACCTGCGGTCGACATTTCCGGCAAGTACGTGCGGTCGGTTCTTGTTGACGAAGGGGCTGTCGTGGTCACCTTTGGCAACGATGCTAACCAAGCGATTCAGGGCAAGAGCCTGATACACGTACCCGATACATCGGATTTCCCTAACGTAATTTGGGAATGCTACAGCTCAGAGATCGACAGACAGTGGTTGCCGAAGGCTTGTCGGAATGACTAATACCGAAGGGCGGCGCTTAGCGGTTTAACTGTAAGCGCCGCTGGCGAATTTCTAGACTCTAGCTAGCGGCTGGGCACACAAATAATGTGGGTCGGCCCATACGTTGAGATTCCTTCATTCGGTAATTCAGTCAGTTACGCCGTCACTTACCACCATAAGTTGCGATTAAACATGCCCATAAACTGAGATTTCCAACACGAAACGACGCATAAGTTGATATTTTCGCCAGGCGGCTCTCGGGTCACGAATGATTGCCGAACTCGGCCGCCGCTCTCAACGCGATACCAGAAGCTAAGACGGCCACAGTCGATATAATCTCCACGGCTGCTACTGACCCACAGCAGCCGTTTGTCGTCTCCCAAAATTAGCCGCCTCTCTAAGAGTATTCTGTGCCAACAACGACCCTACTTGAGTCTTTGAAGACCAAAGGAATCAATCGACGGCTCATGAAAGGCGTGCACCGAATCCAGCCATCTTGGGGGTGCGTATCA
>JBCDIL010000049.1:0-15880 GCA_038749025.1 Pseudomonadota bacterium
AGCGCTGGTCACGAACCCCAATGATCCGAGCATCAAGAATTGGAAAGCAGGCGGCTATCTGAATAGCATTCCGGTCGACCCTTGGGAAAACCCATACCAGTACCTATCGCCCGGCAGCAACGGTGAAATCGACATCTTCACTTACGGTGCAGACGGTCGCGAAGGCGGCGAAGGTATCGACGCTGACGTCGGCAATTGGGATTTGCGCTGAGCGGCAACTGAGCAACGTGCCGAGATCCCGTAATGCGTCGATTTACAACCCGCCGCTTCGATCAGCGTGCCTTCACGCTCATCGAGATATTGGTCGTCTTGTTCATCATCGGCGTTATCACCGCATTTGCTATTCCACAATTTCTAACGGTTAGCGATGATCGCGATCTCGCTCGCGAAGGCCGCCGGCTGACCGCCTTGCTGACGCTAGCCGCCGATGAGGCGGCGCTGCAAGGCCGCGAACTCGGCATACGGTTCAGTCGTACGCAGTACGCGTTTTACGACCTCGATCCCGATACCCGCGCCTGGGTTGAACTGCCGGGCGATGGCAACCTAAAACCGCGGGCACTGCCGGAAGGGCGCGACTTCGAGTTTTCTCTTTGGGTTGAGAACGACGAGCTGGAGCTCGACTTCGATCTGTACGAGTACCAACGCGACGAGCGCCCTGACGAAGACGATGATCCTGACGATCCGGAGAATGCGGTCGTTGCGCCGCCCCCGCACGTGGTTATTCTGTCGAGTGGCGAAACAACGCCGTTCGAGCTGTTCATTGCCGACCCCTATGCCGATATGGAAGTGGCGGTCAGCGCCGATGCTTGGGCCGCGTTCGAGTTCCATGTCGATACGGATGAGCTTCGATGAACCGGCAACGCGGCTTCACGCTGATCGAGGTGATGGTGGCGCTGGTAATCGTTGCGCTGGGTTTGAGCGCGCTAATTACGACGGCGGTTCGCGTTATCGGCGACTCGTACACGTACCGCGAACGCACACTGGCTTTGTACGTTGGCCTTAACGTTATTACCGAGTTACGTCTCAGCGATGAGGTTCCAGATCTGCGCGAGACCGAAGACGAGGTGGAGTTCGCAGATACCGACTGGCTCTATACGGCGCGCGTCATCGAAACAGACGTCGAGACACTGCGTCGCATCGAAGTCGACGTCGCCTTAGCCGACGACCCGGATACCGTGATCCGTAGCGTTCTCGGTTTTGTGGGGGAACCGCGGGTTGGCGATGATGCGAACCGACTGTGGAGCGACCCAGCGAGCGCAAGTTTCGGTCCCCGCGACGCACCCGGTAGTGTCGAGCCGGACCCGAACGATCCGGCGGTTGAGCCATGAGACGCTCGGCCGGCTTCACGCTCATCGAGGTGTTGATCGCAATGTCGATTGGCGCGGTTATTGCGGCCGTGTCATTCGTCACGCTGCAAACAACAAGCGAGACTGCCGTTGGCGTTAGCGAGCAAATGGCCCGACTGCAGGCCATCCAACGCACGATGCAAACCATTCAACGTGACTTTAGTCAGCTCTCGCCGCGCCCGGTGCGTGAGGAGCTAGCCGACCGCCCAAGCCCGGTGCTCGCCGTCGATGGGCGCGGCGAGTACCTCGTCGAGCTCACGCGTGGTGGCTGGAGCAACCCGCTCAACATGCCGCGACCCGGGCTAATGCGAGTTGCCTACAGTTTGGTCGAGGAAGAATTGGTTCGGCTGCAGTGGCCGGTTCTCGACCGTACGCTCGGCACCGAACCACAGGCCTTGATTCTTTTGGATGGCGTCATCGGCATTCAGATTCGCTTCTTACCGAGCTCAGGCAATTGGGTCGATGCTTGGCCAAACAATACCGGTAACTTCGATGTGCGTAGCTTGCGGCTTCGACCTCGCGCCGCCGAGATCATTATCGAGACCGAAGACTACGGCGAGCTGCGCCGATTGATCGAGGTCACCGGATGATGCGCTCACCGCCCAGTCGCCAACGCGGCGGCATCATTATTGTCTTTGCCGTTCTCGTCGTCGCTCTGGTCACGCTCTACGCCACGGATATGGCCTGGGACAGCGCGCTCGACGCGCAGCGCTCAACGAGCCTGTACTGGTACGAGCAGTCCGTGCAGGTCGCCCTCGGTGCGGAGGGTTGGACCAGTGAGATTCTAAAAAATGATGCTGCGGATTCGGAGACCGACCACCTTGGCGAGATCTGGGCGGTCGACGTCCCGCCACTGCCGTTGGAAGGCAACGGCATCGTCGGTGATGTGACGGGCACGTTGTCCGACGTCCAAGGCCTTTTTAACGTCAATAACCTCGTTGATGCAGACGGCGTAACCGATGAGATTGCGGTCGAACAGTTTCGACGACTGCTGCGTGCGCTGGAGATCGACGAAAAGTACGCATCGTCCGTGGCCGATTGGATTGATGCCGATCTTGAGCCCGGCTTTCCGGGCGGTGCTGAGGACCCCACTTACACCGGCTTGACGCCGCCGTACAGGACCGCCAATCAACCGCTATCGGATGTGTCGGAAATCGCCGCGATCGCCGAAATGGAGCCGGATGTGTTCGAGCTCTTGCGGCCCCACATCGTCGCGCTACCCGGCGCCACGACAATCAATGTCAACACGGCCACGGGCCCGGTGCTACAGAGTTTGGATGAGCGTCTCAGTCCATCCGAGGTCGAACGATTGCTGGAAGAGCGCGAGCAGGCCGGCTTCGAAGATGTCGAAACAACGTTTGCCGATCTCGTAGAACCGGAACTACTCCCCAGAATCGGGAATCGTAGTGATTTCTTTCGCTTACGCGCAATTGTTCGTGTTGGCACCGTACGGGTCACGATGTACAGTTTGCTGCATCGCGGTCAGCAGGGCGCGGTTACGCCGATCCTGCGCACATTTGGAACGCTCTAGGTCATGGCCGAGCAACTCGTTATTCGTCTCCATACCGACGCCGATCAGTCGGTTGAATGGATCAAAACCGACTCGTCGGGAGCGCGCCACGGCGCGCCGCGCGAAGGTACGCTGGAATCGGCAGCCATCGATGCGGTTGGCCTCAGCGTCATTGTCCTGGTGCCCGCCGATGACGTGCTGATCACGCAGGCTGATGTGCCCGCGCGTGGCAATAAGCTTCTACAAGCACTGCCGTTCGCGCTGGAGGAACAGCTCGCCGACGATATTGACTCGTTGCATTTTGCCGCCGGTTCGCGCCGCTCGAGTGGCAAAACGCCGGTGGCGGTCATCGATCGTGCCCGGCTTGACGGTTACCGCGAACGGTTAATGGAAGCGGGGCTGGAGCCACAAGCAATCCACGCAGAAACACAAGGTCTGCAAAAGGTTCCGGGCACAATCAGTTTGTTAATCGACGATGACTTGGTCATCGCCAACGACGGTGCCGATGTCGAACTCGCCTTACGCGGCTTGTCACCGGGCGACGCACTGGTCGCTATTGGCGCCCTCGACGATGCCGATGAAGAAGACGACGACGAGTCGCGTCCACTCCCGAAGCATGTGTTGGTGTACCTCGACGAGCCGACTAACCAACGCTATGAGCATGACTGGCTCGCCCTTCGCAACGAGCTCGACAGTCTCGATACGAAACTGCTTCCCGACGGCGCCCTGCCGCGCTTAGCCGCCACCGTCTCAACCGGCAAAGCGATTAATCTGTTGCAAGGCGAGTTCGCGCCGAAGCGCGCCGCCGCCGAATCTTTGCGCCCCTGGCGCATGGTCGCCATCTTGGCCGGTGTTGTGGTCGGTTTGAGCGTTATTGGGATGGTCGCTGAGAACTTCTCCTTAAAACGAGAACAGCAGCGCCTCGCCGTTGAACTCGAACAGCAATGGCAACGAACACTGCCGTGGATCTCGCCCATGCCGTCGAATCCACAGCAGCGGCTTAACTCTGAGCTGCGCCGTATGGGCGCCTCGCCCACGGATGGCGGCGATGCACCGTTACTCGCCGCGTTGATGGCGCTCAGCGAAGCGGTCGGTGGCGACAAAGGCGTCAAGATCGATGCGATCGGCTTTCGCGGCGGTACGACGGACGTGCAACTAACGGTGCCGAACACGCAGGCGCTTGAGAAAATTCAAACGTCCATTCAAGCGGATGACGAGTTGGAAGCTAACATTCAACGCGCCGACCCCGACGACGATGGCGGGATTAAGAGTCGCTTTCAGATTCGGACGAAGCGCTCATGAAGAATTGGTTCGACGGACTCGCAGCGCGCGAAAAAGCGATGGTTGCCTTTGGCGCTGTCTTCGTTGTTATCGCTTTGTTTTATGCCTTGATTTGGGCACCGCTCTCCAGCAACAACGAGTTGCTCGCTAGCGACATCGAGTCCGATCGCAAGACCTTGACGGAGCTCCGGCGCGTTGAGGGTCGCTTAACACCACCTAGTGGCGGCGCGCAGCGACCGACCGGCCAATCACTGGCTATTGTCATCTCGCAGTCGGTCAATCGCTTTCAACTGCGTGATTCGCTGGTCCGCAACAACCCATCCGCCGATGACAGCACGGTAACGGTGCGGTTCGAAAACGCCGCGTTCGATAACATCGTTTCCTGGCTGGCCGATCTCGAGCGCGGCAGTAGCCTCGGTGTGCGATCTTCCTCGTTTAATCGGACAGAAACCAGCGGACGCGTCGACGCGACCGTAACGCTGGAACGCCTCTAAGACCTGGAAGCCGTTGTGCCTAGCCTGAAGACTCTGATCGTAGTCGGCGTTCTCGTGGTCGTCGGTATCGTCGTCTACCGTTTACCTGCGCACTGGATAAGCGATCGTATTAATGTTCCGGGTATCGAGATTGACGGTGTCGGTGGCTCTATCTGGAACGGAACGGTATCGGGTATCTCGGTGAACGGCGAACGCGTCGCACCGCTCGCCTGGACGCTGAAGCCCGCCTCGCTCCTACGCGGTAAGTTGGCAGCCGACATTGAGCTTTACCCGACCGACAGCCTGATCGAAGCAACGCTTAGTGCCGGTACCGATCAAACGATAGACGCCAGCGATGTCGTCGTGCGCGGTCGACTGCAACACATCGCGGGTGGCACATCCTTGGGGCCGATCCTCGGCGACATCGACGCGCGCTTCGAGCAACTGCGCTGGTCACCGCAAGGTCCGCAACTCGCCGTCGGTCGGGCATCGATCATCGGCTTGGAGAACCCCGGTAATCTGCGCTATCCGCTGGGCAGCTACGATATCGCCTGCGATGACACCGACGGACCACCGGTTGAATGCTCGGTCCGCGATCAAGGCGATGGACCACTCGAGATCAACGCCAACGTTGCGCTCGGTCCGGGCACCGATTACGCCGTCGTCGGCACCGTCCGACCACGCCCATCAGCACCGGCAGATTTTGCTCGCTTCCTGCCGTTCATCGCTGAGGGACCACCCGACGCAACCGGCACGTATCGGGTACGAATGAACGGTCGCTTAGACTGACACTTCTAGCCATTCGCCGAGCAACGGGTAATAGAGCGCTGTTCGCGCACTAACGCCCGTCAGTGCGTGATAGAGACCGTGGTACGCCGTCAATTGGTCGCGATAACGGTTGGCCTCTTCGGCCATAAACGCCGCGAGCGCGCCCCCTTCATGTGCCGATGTTTTGTAATCGACAATCCAATGCTCGCCGTCTTTCGTTTCGAATACGCGATCGATAACAATCGTGCGGACGCGTCCATTCTCGAACCCGCTGAGCTCAAGCTCGGCGGCGGCTTGGCGGTGCGGTCCGAACAAAATCCATTGACCTCGATCGTCATCGAGCACCGCACTTAACGCCTGCTCGCAACGGCGAAGCGCCGCGTCCAAGGCACTATCTCGTAGCCCACGGCTGCGAAGTTCACGCTCAAGTTGCGCTCGGTGACCGACGAACCAGCGCCGCGCTGCCGCCGCATCGGGGAACTTCACGAACTGCTCCAGCCAGCGATGCACGAGCGTGCCAACAACACGCGCCGAATCGCTCGCCCAGTTGTATTCGACCGCCACTTCCGCACCGCCAACGGCCGGTGGCTCCGCGCCAGGTAGACGGGACACCACCGTTAGGCGTTGAGGGCCTTTCGATCGCTGAGTGGCCGGTACGACGCCGGTGTCCACGCTCGCCTCGGGCCAGGCCGGCGACGCATCAGCGGCATCAAGAACCTGGTCCGCGACGCTATCCCACAGTGCATGCAGCGGTGAACCGGCCGGCGGCTGGCGGGTCCTGGTCAACGTTGTGGCTGCCACGAGATGCAGCCGTTCGCGAGCACGCGTACAAGCCACATACAGTAGGCGCCGCCGCTCGTTGTCCTCTTGTTGCTTCTCGATCCACCCTAGGTAGGCATGGTGGGCGTCACGTTGCTCGCTCGCCCGGGTACCTTGCAGCGCTAGCAACAGCGCCTCCGGCGTATCGGGATCAATCTGCGACCATGCCAGCGGCGGTGTGTCGGCTCGTGCGGAACGCCGGCCCAACCCCGGTACGATAACGGTATCAAACTCGAGACCTTTTGCTTTGTGCATGGTCATCAACTGGACGCGCGGTTCATCACTGCCGAAGCGTGAGACGCGCACGTCGCCGATTCGCTCCGCGAGCACGGCTGGGTCAGGCCAGCTACCCGGCTCGACATGGTCGCGCAGTGTCGCGAAAAAAGCCTCCGCCTGTAAGCGATCGTTGTCATCGATGAGCCACGCCGGACCGTCTAATTCAAGCCAGACGCGCTCAACACGCTCGGCAAGCGACGCCCGTGAGTGACGACGCGCATCATCAACCACCTTTAAGAAGCGTTGTACATACCGGCGCCGATCCACTGGCAAAGACTCGAGACGTTGCCGGTCGCGTAGCAACTCGCTGATGCAGGTCTGCGGCTCATGAACCGTCAGATCGCGAAGCTCTGCGAGTGACAAGCCGATTGGCGGCTGACGTAACGTGCTGAGCCATGCCAAGCGATCGGCATCGTGCAGCAGTGCCGACGTCAGTGCGAACAGGCGGCCGCCGGCGCGCGTGCTGAGTAGACTCTCAATCTCGACGGCTGTGTAGGCGATGCCGCGCGCGGCGAGCGCTACGGTAATCGCATCCAAATGCCGTCGGGCACGGACCAAGACGGCTAGGTCGGTGCAACCCGCTGAGATTTCAGCGGCGACAATCGCAGCGACGTGTTCCGCCTCGGCCTCAAGCGGTGCATCAACGAGGGGATGCACAAGGACTCCTGCCTCAGCAACGCGCTCGTGAACCGGATCCGAGCGATGAAACCTGGTTGCGCCGGTTCGTTCGTTATCGGTACCGGACAACACGCGGCTCAGCGCCTCATTGCACCACTCGACGATGGCGCGTTCCGAGCGAAAGTTCCGGGTCAGCTGCAGACTCTCAAAGCGAACGTTGGTTAGACCCGATTCTCGCAAGCGAACAAAACGTCCTACATCAGCCTGCCGGAACCGGTAGATCGATTGCATCGGATCGCCGACGACAAAGACGGTACGGCCATCGCCAGGTTGCCAGCCCGCCGTCAGCTGCTCGAGCAGTGTGTACTGCGATACCGACGTGTCTTGCATTTCATCGATCAGTATGTGGCGAATCTTCAGGTCGAGAGCCAACGCCGCGTCACCGATTTCATCGCCAGCCACCAGCGCCAACCGTCCAGCACGGGCAAACTCCGGGTAGTCCGCTTGGCCGCGCTCTTGGAAGATGACTTGCAGCTCAGCGACCAAATGCGGCAACAACTGCAAAAGTGCAGCGATAACCGACCATTGATCCTCGGCGAACTGGATTGGCGGCAGGTGACGCACCTCGATCAAGGCATCGAGCAAATCCGAGCGAGTCGCTAGGTTGGCAGCGAGCGATTTGGCCGCTGGCACCCAAACTTTGAACTCAGGGGTAAACCCCACGGTTTTGTCGAAACGCTGCCGAATCGAGTGTGTTGTCGTTAACAACAAATCGGCAACACCGCGCCACGCAAGTAACGACTGCACGTCGGTACCAGGCAACGCACGACAATCCGCCAACGCAGAGGCCGCATCGCTGTCGGCGGCCGCCGCAAATGAATCACCGACCGCTGTGATAATCTCGCCGAAACGGTCCGCGTCGTCGTCGGAGAACGACGCACGTGCACTGGCCAGTCGCTCTTCGACGAGCAAGGCCAGCGTCTCTTCGATGCGCTCGCGAACCGCTGCGGCATCCGCGTCGCGGATCACACCGATCAACGGCAACCACTGTTCGCGAAGGCCGAGCAGTCTCGTCATCGCTGACTGCCACGCACCGATATCGTTGTCAAAATGGGCCAGGACGCGCTCAAGCGGTTGGCGCTCCTGGGCGGATCCGGTCAAGCGCTCCAAAAGACGTGCTGTCGCCTCGCGATAAAGGGCAGCAGCATCTTCGCCATCGACGGTTTCGATGCCGTCACCGAGACGCCCTGCCAAAGGCGCCCGCGCAGCAAGTTGCCGATGGAAGGCGTCGAGTGTCATGACTTGTAGTCGCTCTAGCGCGTCCGGCAGCGGCCAACCCTGCCGTTCGGCATGGGCGTGCAAGCGGTCGGCTAACCGCCGCGTCGTCCGTTGATGCTCTTCGAGTTCGGCGTCTGGCAACGCCCTCAATGGCCCAAGGGCGTGTGCGATCCGCTCACGCATCTCGCCGGTTGCCTTGCGCGTGAAGGTAATGGCGAGGACAGCGTCCGGCTGTTCGACCGTCGCAAGCAGTGCCAACATACGCTGAACGAGTAGTTCAGTTTTCCCTGATCCAGCAGGTGCTTGCACGTGAAAGCTCGACTGAGCATCGAGTGCGCGTTGGCGGGCGGCCGCGTCATTCGGTGCGCTCACTGGATGCCACCCAGCAACACCCGCCAGCCAGACCAAGACGGATCGTCAAGCGCGTCCCGTCTGACCGTCACGTCGCCGCGTGTAATGCTGTCGGCGACGTCGGTCAGGGCGCCCTCCCAGGTCTCAATAACCGCCTCGTCCTGGCGCGCGCGACGCGGCAGCGGCAGCAACCCGGCCGTGAAAGCGACACCATCAGCCACGACCCCGCGGGTATGTAATCGCACGGCCGCACTGGCACCGAACAACATGTCTGACCGCTGTTGCCGCAGGGCCAGCACGTAGGCAGCTAGCTGCAGCTGACGTGGCAGCCCCGTTGAGGCATCGATCTGCCCGTCCACTCGCAGGCCGGTCTTGTAGTCAATAAGAACCGCCTGTTCATCGACGCGATCAAGCCGGTCGATACGCAGCGCCAGCGTCAGCGCACCGAGGCGCAATTCGACAGGAGCCTCAACGTCCAATACGTCGAAGTCACCGCGGCCGCGGTCGAATTCAGCCAGCTGCCCAAGGATGGCAATTGTTCGTTGCTCCTCAGCATCGAGCAATCGATGCAGTAGTCGATCGGCGTGACGCCGATAGCGACCGACCGCTGTGGCCGCCGCAGCCGCCAGGTCGTCATTTGGGCGAGCAGGCACGGCAATCTCAGCGGCGTGGTGCAGGACATTGCCGCGAACACACGGCCCTAAGCCGCGCAAAGCCGGTTGCAGCGGCTCTGCGCCGAGTCGGTAGCGAGCGAATGCTAGGAAGGGGACCTCCAGTGCCGCGGCGACGAGCCCTACCCCGCCACGGAGCGTCTCGTCCGCGCGAACCGCGACAACGGCTTCGCTGACCCACTCAGCATCCGGGCGAGTGCTGTAATCGAAGCGGTCGAGGCTCTCTCGCGCCGGCTCCGTGGCATTACCGATTCGCCGCGCAACGCCGGGAGCTAGGTGGAGCGCTACATCGCCGCGGCGCAGCGGCGCACTCAATACCGCTGTCGAACCGACCGCTACGAGTTGGTCAAGCAACTGAGCGGCGAACGTCGCGTCTCGGGCACGATCTGTACCGGGCATTTGTAACGATGCCTGTAACCGACGGTTTATGAACGGGTCGGCCTGGGTATTCGGCGGCCAATTTTCATCGTCAAGTCGAGCGACCCAAATGGCGTCGTAACGGTCACCGATGATTTCCAACGGCCCGAGTACGTCCAAGCGCGAACCGGCGTCGTCGGTTTGAAACACAGTCGAGGCCAGCAAGCGGCGCCATAGCGAAATCGCCCGACGACCGTCGACTCGCGGCTCGACAACATCTAGATCCGCCAACGCGTTGAGCGACTGGCGCCACGCGTTGGTGAGCTGAAAGCGGGTTGAGTCAACGGCTCCGTCACCGAGAACAGCAACCCGCTCGGCCATAGCCGCCAACCGCGACACCCAGTGCCGCAGAGAGTTGACTTCATCAGCATCCGCGAACTCCGCTTCGATATCGCAGAGAATCTGCAGCACCGTGTGCGCTGCAGAACCGCCATCGAGCCGCTCACGCAATTCGTTAAGAGCCCAGCGACGCTCTGGCTCAGCGCGCAGCGCGCGCTCGAGCTTGGCACAATCCGCGAGTGCGTTCGCCGGCAGCAAAACCGCATCGCGAAGGAGCTCTGTCAACTCGGCAAACCGGTAGCGTTGTCCGAGCCGGGCGAACGGCCGGAACCACGCCGCAATCAACGGAAACCCGAGCAACGAGCGGCCCAAGGACGTATGAATTGCGGCGGCGGATTCGTCGAGTTGCCAACCGGGCGTTAAGGCATCGGCGATTAACGCTGGCGCCGTCTGCGCAACACTCGCCAAACCCGGCACAACTATCGCGACACGCGCACTTGGCTGGGCTTCCAATTGCGCGCGCGCCCAATCACCGGCTTGTAGCCATTCGTCTTGGTCATCCGCAACGCGACGGACAGTGACGGTTGGCGACCGGTCCAATTCGCTGCTGTAACGCTCAACAGGGCAGCCGCGATCTTGCCAATGCGTAAAAAAACGCTCCTGCAGCGGACTTAGAGCGACGAAGCCTGCCAACGTGAAACCGGCTTGCGGGAGTTCATCGCTGGGTATGTCGGCCGCCAAAAGGGCCGTTGATAAACCCGCAGGGTCAAGCCAGCCAGACTCGTCCAGTCGTTGCCGATAGCGACCGACGACGGCTGCCAGCAACTGCTGTTCGTTGGTGACGGCCGTGCGGCGCAGCATGTCAACATCGATGCACCACTCGACAGCCATTCGGTAGCTGCGGTAGAGCGCGTCGCCCGTAGTCGCAACGCCGTCGATATACGTCGGGACGTGGTCGTTAACAACGTCGAGGAACAAGTGCTTCGCCGCCCCCTCGCTGAGCAAATGCCGCGCATCAGTAAATGAGACGACACGCGCCCAGAGACGCAATTGATAGGTCTCGAGCGCGAAAATGGCAGGACTCAGCCATGCCTTGGCACCCACCTCCTGCTGCGTATCCGCCCATCTAGCCTTTAACGCTCGCGCCAGCCGGCGCCCGCGACACACGATCGTCGGCGTTCGGAGCCGGTACGACTGCATGGGACGGCTTATTTAAGCGGAACGAACCGCAGGGCGGGCATCGATTTCGCGAAGCGTTTTGTCGATACGGCCGAATACGTCTTGCAACTGGGCCGCCTCTGGTAACAACGTAATTCGAAAATGGGTGTTGTACTCGGTATTGAAACTCGTACCGGGCGCTAACAACACGTGCTGCTGCTCTAACAGCTCCGCCGCGAACTGCTGATCATCGAATTGCGGTAAACGCTCGGCGTTTACGCCAACAAACGCATACATGGCGCCGGCCGGCGCGACTAGCTCGAGGTACGGACTGGCGGCGACCGCATCAACGATCGCGGCGCGCGATTCGTACAGGCGTCCGCCGGGTGTCACTAGCTCTCGAATACTCTGGTAACCACCGAGTGCTGTTTGCACGGCCCACTGAGCCGGTACATTACTGCACAGCCTCAACGCAGCCAACAGCTCTAAGCCGGCAAGGTACTCGCCCGCGGAGTCCGTATCGCCGCTGAACGCACACCATCCAACGCGGTAACCGCAGGCACGGTAGATTTTCGACAAGCCCCCAAAGGTGGCGCACAAGGTCGAGCGAACCAACGACGCCATGGGCATAAACTCAGCGTCTTCATAAAGCATCGAATCGTAAATTTCGTCCGCGAGAACAACGAGATTGTGACGCTCCGCAAGTGCGGCGATCGCCTCGAGCGTCGCGCGACTGTAGACCGCACCACTGGGGTTATTCGGGTTGATCACAACAATGGCCCGCGTTGCGGGCGTAATCCGCGCTTCCAACGCGGCGATATCAGGCTCGAACCCGTCGGTCGGGCGACACGGATAATGAACCGCGCGGCCACCGTTCAGTGTGACCGCCGCGGTCCACAACGGGTAGTCCGGACTGGGCACAAGTACTTCATCGCCAGGATTCAATAACGCTCGCAAGGTCAGATCGATGAGCTCACTCACGCCGTTGCCCATAAACACGTTGTCGGCGACCACGTCCATAACACCGCGGCTTTGGTGTTGCATGACAACCGCCTCACGCGCCGGGAAGATGCCCTTTTGATGACAATAGGCTTCTGATTGACCGAGGTTCTCGATCATTGCAAGCCGCATCGTTTCCGGCGCACGAAACCCAAATCGGCCTGGATTACCGATATTGAGGTGGACGATTTCATAGCCGCGCTTTTCGAGTTGGTGCGCACGCCGCGCCAAACCGCCCCGAATTTCGTAACGGACGTCGCGGAGCCGCTCACTGGCGGGTCGGTGTTGTTCGGGCATCTTTGTTGACTCGACACGTGCGATAGACCGAGTCTGCAAGCGTGGACGAAGGACCGCAACCGACAGCGCCACAAAAGAAAATGCCCGGGCAGTTGGGTACCCTGCCCGGGCAGGTCCGCACGGAGATATTGCGGATTACTGGCCCGGCGCCCGCAAGCGCTGAACCGAGCTCGTTGACAATCACGTTTCGACATCGCCCAAGACGGTACGTGATCGTCGTTGTACATGGCGTCGTTGCCCTGTCAAAGGGCGATCCCAGCCGGGAAGCGTCGCCGGGGGTCGTTGGGGCACATCACGCGCCTCGACGACGCGACCTAGTCTGAAAGGGTCGCTCCGAAAACGCAACGGGTCGTCAGTTCAGTTATGATCTTTATGTTAGTTATAGAATTAAAAATATATAATAAATTATTGTTTTTATTGTTTTTACTATTCGCAAAAAAAAGCATCTGACGCCGGAAATATTTCGCCCGCTGATCCACGTAGGTGTTCCCCCAGGTGGCGTAGATCGGGTCAGTTATTGACGTAAGTTCGTAGCAGCAGTCGGTTTTGCGTCCACGCTCGGCGACGCGTATATTGCAGCGCAGCAACAGAAACGGACGGCACTGAACAGCCGGTGCCACTGCAGGGGAAACGATGAAAAAGATTCTAGTGGGCGTCAAACGAGTCGTCGACTACAACGTACGCGTCCGCGTCAAACCCGATGGGTCCGGTGTCGACATCGATGGCGCCAAAATGAGCGTTAATCCGTTCGATGAAATCGCCCTTGAAGAAGCACTGCGCTTGCGCGAACAGGGCAAAGCGGAGGAAATAGTCGCTGTCGCGATCGGTACGGCCGATTCGCAACAGCAGCTCCGAACCGGCCTCGCCATGGGTGCTGATCGCGCGGTACTTATCGAAACCGATGCGGCTCCTTCGCCACTCGATGGCGCCCGCGCTTTGCGCGCACTCATCGATCGAGAACAGGCCGATCTCGTTATTCTTGGCAAGCAAGCCATCGACAGCGATAACAACCAGACGGGTCAAATGTTGGCGGCCCTGTGGGAGCGACCACAAGCGACATTCGCCTCCAAAGTCGACATCGACGGCGACATGGCAACCGTCACCCGAGAGGTTGATGCGGGTCTCGAAACACTGAAAATCGAGTTACCTGCGGTTATCACAACCGACCTGCGGCTAAACGAGCCTCGCTACGTCAAGTTACCGGACATCATGAAAGCGAAGAAGAAGCCACTCGACACGTTGAGCTTTGCCGAACTCGTTCCCGACGCGCGTTCAGCGATCACCGTTACGGCCTATGAGCCGCCCGAGGAACGCTCGCGCGGGGTCATGGTGGACGACGTCGCTGGTTTGGTCGCTGCGCTAAAAGACAAAGGACTCGCCTGATGACCCAAGTACTAATTATCGCTGAGCACGCCAACGGTACATTGAACCCCAGTACCGCAAAATGTGTTAGCTGCGCGGCTGAAATCACAACGGACAGCGTCGATGTATTGGTCGCTGGCAACGCGACAGCTGACATCGCTGCACAAGCCGCCGCCTTAGATGGCGTGCGGAAGGTGCTTACCGCCGAGCGGGGTGAGAATGAACATGCGCTTGCGGCGGTTCTAGCCCCGCAAATCGTCGCGATCGCCGCCGACTACACGCACGTGTTCGGCCCGTCGACAACATTCGGTAAAGACCTGATGCCCCGCGTCGCGGCGTTGTTAGGCGTTAGCCAGGTCTCCGATATCATGACGGTGATCGGACCCCACACGTTCAAACGGCCGATTTACGCCGGGAATGCGATCATCACGGTCGACGTGGACACGAGCACCAAAGTCGTCGCTACTGTCCGTACGGCCTCTTACAAGGCGGCAACGGCAGGCGCCGATGCTCCGATCGAAGCGGCGGATATCGCAGCGGTTACGCTGCCCGCACACACAAGCTACGTCGGCATCGAAGCGAGCTCGTCCGATCGACCAGACCTGCAGACAGCAGCCAAGGTCGTTTCCGGCGGTCGCGCACTAGGGAGCTCCGAGAACTTCGATATCATTTACGCGTTGGCCGACAAGGTCGGCGCGGCCGTCGGTGCCTCTCGTGCCGCGGTCGACGCCGGATACGTGCCAAACGACATGCAAGTCGGCCAGACCGGCAAAATCATTGCGCCTGATCTGTACGTCGCCATCGGGATCTCGGGCGCGATCCAACACCTCACCGGTATCAAAGACGCCGGTACGATCGTCGCGATCAACAAAGACGAAGACGCGCCAATCTTTGAGGTGGCGGATATCGGGCTGGTCGGTGACTTGTTTGAGATCATTCCGCAGCTGACCGACGTCATCGGCTAAGCATCGCGTCGGCCGGAACGTCACGCAAAAAAATAAGCCCGCATCGCGTCAAAACCACGATGCGGGCTTTTTCGTACCTGTCTTCGAGTACTACGCTACAAGACGTCGAGGATTGCCTCGGCAGCCGACACGCGGAACTCGCCACCTTCTTCAACGTGTACGTGCGTTGCAACGCCGTCGTCGACGACAATCGCGAAGCGCTGGCCACGAATTCCCATGCCGAAGCCACTGGCGTCGAGTTCAAGACCGAGCGCTTTAACGTAGTCGCCGTTGCCATCCGCCAGCATCAATACGTTGTCGCCAACACCGCGGTCTTGGCCCCAGGCGCCCATGACAAACGCATCATTAACCGCGGTACACGCAATCGTGTCGACGCCTTTCGCTTTCAACGCCGCTGCATGCTCGACGTAGCCAGGCAAGTGGTTGTTCGAACACGTCGGGGTAAATGCACCAGGGACCGAGAACAACACGACTTTCTTGCCGCCAAATAAATCGGCGGCTGTCATTTGTCCCGGGCCTTCACCGGTCATCACGCCGAACGTACCGTCGGGCATGCGCTCTCCAGCCGAAATTGCCATATCGATTCTCCTTAGAAATAGTAAAGGTGTTTACGCGCTAGCCTTCATTCTCGCCGACGTGCACAACGAGACCGTCCAGCGCATCGCTGACTTCAATTTGGCAAGTCAGACGGCTGTTGTCTTTGCGCTCGTAGGCCACGTCCAGCATGCTGTCTTCCATGTCATCCATGGGTGGTAGCTTATCTAGCCAGGCCTCGTCGATATAGCCATGGCAGGTTGCACAGGCGCATGCGCCTCCGCACTCAGCGACGATGCCGTCGACGCCGTTATCGACCGCGCCTTCCATCACGCTATAACCACTCTTAACTTCGGCTTCGGTACGAGAGCCATCCTTCTGGACATAAATAATCTTGGGCATGGCGTATTCCAAACTCCCTGAACAAAAAAAAGCAGCGGCGCTTTTCAGCGCCGCCGCGTAGTTTACTGCCTGCCAG
>JBCDIL010000050.1:0-14743 GCA_038749025.1 Pseudomonadota bacterium
CGGTAATTCGAACATCGACGAATTGACCGATCAGGCTCGCCGGTCCCTCAAAATTGACCCAACGCATGTTCTCAGTGCGCCCGCTCACCTCGGCGGCCGACTTCTTCGAGACCCGCTCAACAAGTACACGCTCGATGCCGCCGACCATCGCTGCGCTTATCTCAGCCGCTTGCGCTGTGATCGTCTGTTGCAGCTCGGCTAACCGAGCTTTCTTCGTCGCCGCGCTGACATCGTCTTGGAACGACGCTGCCGGCGTACCGGGGCGCTGGCTATAAATGAAACTAAACGACTGGTCGAAACCGATCTCTCGAATCAGTGCCATGGTCGCCGCGTGATCGGCGTCGGATTCGCCAGGGAACCCAACAATGAAGTCCGACGATAGACTGATACCCGGTCGGGCTTCGCGCAGCCGCCGCAGCTTCGATTTGTACTCGAGCACGGTATGGCCGCGCTTCATTCGCGCCAGGGTTCGGTCCGAACCGCTTTGCACTGGGAGGTGCAGATAGCTCGCGAGCTTTGGTACGTCCCGGTAGGCCTCGATCAGCGCATCGGTGAACTCAACGGGATGCGACGTCGTGAAGCGAATGCGCTCGATGCCAGGCACCTCAGCCGTGTAATGAATAAGCGTCGCCAAATCGGCCGTCGTGCCGTCGTGCATCGGGCCGTTGTAGGCATTGACGTTCTGGCCGAGCAGGTTGACTTCACGCACGCCCTGCTCCGCCAAGTCAACGATTTCGGTAATGACGTCGTCGAACGGCCGCGATATCTCGGCGCCGCGCGTGTAGGGAACAACACAGAACGTGCAGTATTTGCTGCAGCCCTCCATGATCGACACGAACGCGGTCGGACCTTCAGCGCGCGGCTCCGGCAAGCGATCGAACTTCTCGATTTCAGGAAACGAGACATCGACGGCCGCCCGACCGTTGTCGCGCACGCTATTCAGCATACCCGGCAGCCGGTGCAAGGTCTGCGGTCCAAAAACCATATCGACGAATGGCGCGCGTTCGCGTATTGCATCGCCCTCTTGACTCGCAACACAGCCGCCAACACCGATGACTACGTCGGGCCGGGTGGTTTTCAGCTGCCGCCAGCGGCCGAGTTCCGAGAAAACTTTCTCCTGGGCCTTCTCGCGAATGGAGCAGGTGTTCATCAGCAGCACATCGGCTGCCTCAGGTTCACTAACGCGCTCGAGACCGTGCGACTCACGCAATACGTCGGCCATCTTGTCCGAGTCGTACTCGTTCATTTGGCAGCCATAGGTCTTGATGTAAACGCGCCCGCTCATCGCCGATTTCCTAGAACGGAATCTCGTCGTCGAAATCGCCGCCGCCCGCGGTGGCAGGAGCGCTGGCCGGCGGTGGTGGTTCGGCCATTGGCGCCGAGCTGCCGCGACCGCCGAGCATTTGCATTTCGTTCGCGACGATCTCGGTCGTGTAGCGATCGTTGCCTTGCTTGTCTTGCCATTTACGCGTTTGTAGGCGGCCCTCGATGTAAACCTGGGAGCCTTTGCGTAAGTACTCGGCCGAGATCTCTGCCAGGCGCCCGAACATGGCAACGCTGTGCCACTCGGTGCGCTCTTGGCGCTCGCCGGTTTGTTTGTCTTTCCATTGCTCGGCCGTAGCAATTCTTAAATTGGTGACCATCGAGCCACTCGGCATGGTCCGAGACTCAGGGTCTGCACCCAAGTTGCCGACCAGTATGACTTTATTAATGCCGCGCGCCATCGGAACGCCCCTCGTCTGCCCGTAAACCGGTTATTGTAACCCGAAGGTCGCCGGTCGCGGCCAGCCAATAGCGCTCGTTTGGCCGGAAACGGCCGGCTGACGCGCGGCATAGTGCTTAGAGGCTGGAATCTTGCCGGCTACGGAGGCGATTGCGGGCATCGCGACGCAGCGCGGCCCGTTCGTCGGCGTCAATAACGCCGTCGGCATTGCTATCGAGATCGTCGAATTCGAACCGGCCGCCCGCTACAGCGTCGAACTCGTCGCGGGACAATAGGCCATCGCCATTCGTATCGGCCGCCTTGAGGCGATCGCGACGGCGCTCGCGGGCCGCGCGCCGGAAGGCCTTGCCCTCGTCCGCGTCGACAAAACCGTCACCGTTGGTGTCCACATCCTCAAACGGTACTCGGCCGTCACTAACAGCTTCGAATTCGGCGAGCGACAGACGGCCATCGCCGTCGGTATCGGCACGCATGGTCTGTGCATTCGCCTGGGTAATGAGCAAAACGGCGAACAAGGCCAAAAGCAGTCGCCGGGGTCGTGTCGGTACGTTCATTGTGGTTCTCCGATTATCGTAATGGTGTGCAGTCGACTCGGTAGTAACGCGACTGCGACCGATTGGCGCACAGCAATTGTGTAAAGAACTGTAAAATCTGGCGGTTCATATCCTGTTCCGGCAAAACTCATGACCGACTCAACGGCCACTACGTCATTTCGTGGCATCCACGGCTTTGTCGCTCGCTATGTGCGTGCGATGCCCGACCTCACCGGTAAGACGGTCGTCGATATTCCGTGCGGCGATGGGCGGACTACTCGGGAATTCGCCGCGAAAGGAGCGACCGTTATCCCGCTCGACTTGTTTCCGGAGTTTTTTACTGTCGACAACGCCGAAGCCCGCTACGCGGATCTAGCTGAACGGTTGCCGCTCGACGATGACAGTGTCGATTTCGTCGTTTGCCAAGAAGGGATCGAGCATGTGCCCAATCAGTTGTTCGTACTTGAAGAGTTCAATCGCGTTCTGAAGCCTGGCGGAAAGCTGTTGCTAACGACGCCGAACTACTCGCACCTGCGCTCGCGGCTGTCGCAGTTTTTCTTTGAAACCGATTTTTGGAAGCGCATGCCACCAACCGAAGTCGACAGTGTCTGGTTCGCGGAAAAAAATGCCGACTCACTGTACTTTGGACACCTGTTCCTGATCGGCGCACAAAAGTTAATGACGCTGCACACCTTAGCCGGCTTCCGCGTCGATGAACGTGTCAAAACCGATGTTGGCACGACCAGCGTGGTCCTCGGCATTGTCTACCCACTGTTGGCTCTTTCGTCTTGGCTGACTCGGCGCGCCTACCGCAAAAAAGTACGCCACGTCGACGCGGCCCGACGCGAGGCGGTATTCGCGGATCGCATTCGTTTAAACCTCGCGCCGACAACACTGTTTTGCAAGCACTTGTTCTGGGTTAGCACGAAACAAGCATCGCTTACCGAAACCCGCCAGCAACTCCGCAACCTGACGGCACCCGAGCATGTCGAGTCGATGCGCATGGGGTTTTAGGCGGCCGGTAACGCCTGCTTCGCCGCCAGTGAGCGCCACAGCAGAATCGCGGCGAGCGCAGCGGCAACGGCAAGCGGCAGTAGGCCCGGCACCGGCAAGGCGCCAGCTAGCATCGCGGCGCCAATCAGGCCGCCACAAAACGCTCCCAGGAACTGCGCGGTCGAAAACGCGCCGAGGCACGCGCCACGAACGTCCGCCGGTGCCAGCAGCGACACCCACGCGGGTAAGCCCGCTTCCAAGAAGTTAAATCCCGCAAAGAACACGGCTAACGCCAGTGTAATGCCGACTGCCGATGGCAACGCGACGCCGATCAACCCCAAACCCAGTGCCATCAGCCACCAAGCCGGCACGGCCAATGCAAACGAGCCATTGGCATCGGCACGGCGCAGCATCGGCAAGGCGAGACACAGTGAGCCAAGCAGCGCCAGCAAATAGAGCGGCCACTGCTCAGCGCTCGCAATGCCGGCGTTGGCTAGCTGAATCGGCAATGCCACGAACAGCGCGATTAGGATCGCATGCAGGAGCCAGACCGATACGAGTAAGGCCCGCAAACGCGCATCCCTGAATGCCGGTAGAGCGCCCGCTAGCGCGCCACGTCGGCTGGCTTGGCGAGGCGCACCCGGTGCGCTCACCACCAACAGCATGGCAATAACGCCGAACGCTGCGGCGCACGCGAACAAGGCGCGAACCGACATCGCGCTCGCCAACGCCGGACCTAACACTAACGACAACGCGAACGATAAACCGATACTGGCACCAAAGATGGCGTTGACCCGTACGCGTGCACCTTCGCGGCTGGCGTCCGCTAGCCACGCGGTGAGCGCGGCCGAGACGGCGCCCGCGCCCTGCAGCGCACGGCCGACGATTAATTGCCAAATCTCGTCAGCGGTCCCGGCCACGACACTGCCTGCAACGAACAGGGCTAGTGCACCCAGCACGACCGAGCGGCGGCCGATACGGTCTGACAAGGCGCCGAACGGGATTTGCAGCGCCGCTTGCGACAAGCCATAGACACTGACCGCGACGCCCACCCACCAGGCGTTGGCGCCGCCTAGTTGGCTAGCCCACAGCGACAGTACCGGTAACAGCATGAAAAGCCCCAGCATCCGCAGGACAGCGGCTGCAGAGAGCGAGAGCGCGGTACGAATTTCTGATCGGTTCAGCGCCAGTGCGCTCGACGATTGCGCCATGAACGCAAGCTTTGCCTCTGCCGAAAGAGCGTGGGTATAGTAGCAGGTTGCCCCCTATTCGAAACCGTACCGCCATGTCTTCGATTCACGTCCGTGGTGCACGGACGCACAACCTCGCCAATATCGACATCGCATTGCCGCGCGAACAGCTCATTGTGCTCACCGGCTTATCCGGGTCCGGCAAATCGTCGCTCGCCTTCGACACGATTTACGCCGAGGGGCAGCGCCGCTACGTCGAGTCTTTGTCGACATACGCACGGCAATTCCTGTCGATGATGGATAAGCCGGACGTCGATCACATCGATGGCTTATCGCCGGCGATTTCGATCGAACAGAAGTCGACGTCGCATAACCCGCGCTCGACCGTTGGCACCGTTACCGAGATTTACGATTACTTAAGGTTGTTGTTCGCTCGTACCGGCACGCCGCGGTGTCCTGACCACCACGTTGACCTCGACGCACAAACCGTCAGTGAAATGGTCGATCGCGTCATGGCGATCGATGGCGAGCAGCGTTTGCTGCTGATCGCACCGCTGATCGCCGACCGCAAAGGGGCACACAAAGACCTTCTCGCCGACCTTCGAAATCAAGGTTATGTGCGCATCCGCGTGAACGGTGAGACGCGCGAGCTGGCCGAAATCGATGGACTCGACCCGAAGCAGCGCCACACGATTGACGTCGTTGTCGACCGGTTTCGGGTCCGCGAGGGCATGCAGCAGCGCTTGGCGGAATCGTTTGAAACGGCGCTTACCCTTGGCGACGGCGTCAGCCGCGTCGTGTCGATGAACCCCGACGGCGGTATTGAACTGACGTTCTCCGATCGCTACGCCTGCCCGATTTGCGGCTACTCGTTGGCCGAGCTAGAACCACGGCTGTTTTCGTTCAACTCACCGCTGGGGGCCTGCGAGGCCTGCGACGGGCTTGGCCACCGCCCCTATTTCGATCCCGATAGAGTTGTCGTCAATGCCGAGATCTCGCTAGCCGGTGGAGCAATTCGCGGTTGGGATCGCAAAACAACGTATTACTTTCAGATGGTCAGCAACCTGGCCGCTCACTACGGCTTCGATGTTGAAACCCCGTTCAAGAAACTGAAGAAGGCTCACCGCGAAGCCGTGCTGTATGGCAGCGGCGATGAGGTCATCGACTTCACCTACACGAATACCCGTGGCGCCGAGATTCGCCAGAGCCATAGCTTCGAGGGCGTTATCCCAAACCTGGAACGACGCTATCGAGAGACCGAGTCGGCCACGGTTCGCGAGGAGCTGTCGAAATATCTTAGCCAACAAGTTTGCCCCGATTGCAACGGTACGCGATTGAACCGGGCCGCCCGTAACGTATTCGTCGCGGATCGCAATCTTCCAAGCCTTGCCGAGTTGTCCGTTTCGGACGCCCGGGCATTTTTCGAGAACTTGGAGCTACCCGGTTGGCGCGGTGAGATCGTCGGACGTGTCGTTAAAGAGATCGGCGAACGGCTGCGTTTTCTCGACGATGTCGGTTTGTCGTACCTGTCGTTAGCCCGTAGCGCTGAGACACTGTCCGGAGGCGAGGCTCAACGCATTCGGTTAGCCAGTCAAATCGGGTCTGGACTGATGGGCGTTATGTACGTTCTCGACGAACCGTCGATCGGGTTGCATCAACGCGACAACGAACGGCTATTGAAGACGCTGATCGACCTTCGCGACCTCGGCAACACCGTTATTGTTGTTGAGCATGATGAAGACGCGATTCGCGCCGCCGATCACGTCGTCGACTTGGGGCCCGGCGCGGGCGTGCATGGCGGCCGTGTCGTCGCCCAGGGCACGCCAGGCGAAATCGCGGCGAACCCGCAGTCGCTGACCGGCAAATACCTCTCCGGTACGCAGCGCATCGAGGTGCCGGTCGAGCGCCGTGCACCCGCCGCCGACAAATGGCTACAAGTGACTGGCGCGACGGGCAACAACCTCAAGAACGTGACGGTCGACGTTCCACTTGGTCTGCTGACGTGCGTGACCGGCGTATCGGGCTCTGGGAAATCGACGCTGATCAACGATACCTTGTTCGAGGCCGTTGCGGCCCGAGTCAACAATTCGAACCGTCAACCGGCACCGTTCGAATCGATCAGCGGCGCGGAGCAAATCGATCGCGTGATCGAAATTAGCCAAGCCCCGATTGGGCGAACGCCGCGATCAAACCCGGCAACCTATTCCGGTTTGTTTACCCCGATCCGTGAGCTTTTCGCGGGTACCCAAGAAGCGCGGGCACGCGGTTACTCACCGGGTCGATTCAGTTTTAACGTTAAAGGCGGTCGCTGCGAGGCCTGCCAGGGCGACGGTGTCCTGAAGGTGGAGATGCATTTTCTCCCTGACGTCTATGTCGACTGCGATGTCTGTAAAGGCAAGCGTTACAACCGCGAGACGCTGGAGATTCGCTACAAAGGCAAAACGATTCACGACGTCTTGGAGATGACGGTCGAGGAAGCGTTGGTCTTTTTCGATAAAGTGCCGGTACTAAAACGTAAACTCGATACGCTGGCTGCCGTCGGGCTGACCTACATTCGCATCGGCCAAAACGCCACGACGTTGTCGGGCGGCGAGGCCCAACGGATTAAGCTCGCGCGCGAGCTATCAAAACGCGACACGGGCCGCACGTTGTACGTGCTCGACGAACCGACGACTGGCCTGCACTTCCACGACGTCGCACAACTCCTGAACGTCTTGAATCAACTGCGGGAGCGCGGCAACAGTATCGTTGTCATCGAACACAATCTCGATGTCATAAAGTGCGCGGACTGGGTCATTGATCTCGGGCCGGAAGGCGGTGACGGGGGCGGCGAGATCGTCGCGACCGGTTCGCCGGAAGACATTGCGGCGAGCGACGCTTCGCATACGGGACGTTTTCTCGCGCCGCTGCTATCGGGCGAAAAATCTGAGCTGAAAGTATTCGCTTAAAGGGACGACGTCCGGCTATTACTCGTCGTTAAACTGTAGTAAGCGCATCTACCGCGTAGGCTCGGGCAAGCCGCGGCGATACAGCACGAAATTTTCGCGAGGATCATCGGGTCTCACGTCGAACGCTCCAGCGGTTTCGACCTCTGCACCGGTAATCAAGGCGTTTTCGTCGAAGTTATAAATAACTTGTGAGTTGTGGCCACCGCCTGTTTCAGCACGAACTCTCCGATTCCGCGAGTCGATAAGAGTTGCTTTGACTGTCGTCGTTTCAATTGGGTTACGACCGTTGCTCCAACTGGTTAATTCAATCTGCGTGCCCTCCGGTGCATCGAGCAAGTCACGGTACGCTCGGTGTAACGCAAGCGGCAGACTAACCGGTGGGTCGGGGCGGATGCGCTCAACGAGCGTATCGCCACGAATGGTACCCGAGACGTTCCAGCTTCCATTCTCAGGTTGATACGTATACTTAAGTGCCCAGTACGCCGTTGCAACACCACCTTTGAAAGCCACAACGCCACCCGAGTCGGGTGTGCCGTCTTCCCTTTCGACCCAATGCCAATGGTCGTCGATTGGGCCCATTTCATTGGGGCTATGTAGTAAAAAGGCACTGGTAAAATTTTGACTAGACACTAAATCCGATGACGCGACAACGAATCTTTGCTGGAAATAGAGCGCAACCGGCCACCCATCCAACACAGACAGTCCGTTCAACGTAAAGTAAGGACCGGGACCGGGGAATGGGTTTTTAACGGTCGCTGTCTTAATGATTCGAGCGACGATGCGTTCAAATGTCTCGCGAAAGCCAAGCGTCTGCGTGTGACACGCAATGGTTGCGCCATTTGCAACGCCAGCAGCGGCGCGAGCATAGACACGTATCGGAGCACGTTCACGGCTGTAAACCGCCAGTTGCTCGAAATCGAGAATAGGTCGCTCACCGCTACCATACTGTTGGCCATTCAGTCGCCGAGGCCGGCGTACGATACGCGTATTCGGCTTGCCAGCTTCCTCGTCGAATGTTTGCTTTATTAGCGACGCGATCGCTGTTGCGACGAACACTCGGCGGTACCAGATTTGGCATCGTATGGTCGGTCCGTCATCATGCGTCAATGCAATCGACCACTGACTTTGGTCTTTTTGCGCTACCTCGACGTCGAAGCTAGTCGGTAACTCAACAGTCACGAGTTTGTCGTCTACGACAACCGGCTCGAACCGACTCGGCGGTAGCTCACGGTCGAACAAGGTATGCAACTTGGCGGGAATTCGACTCCTAACTTCCTCCGGCGTTCGAGCCGAAACATCGGCGTGAGCGACGGCCGCCGTTACCTGCAAAAGACCCGTGATCACCCAAACGGCCATCTTGCGACTTAGCATCATAAAAACGACCTAATCATCAATAATTGAGCTCAAGTCATCGTTAGTAACGGGAATATGGCCAGCAACATGATGCCGTTCGCTACGGACGCGGATCGTCGTATCACCCGCCGGTACCCGGTACGACGAGCGTTTCAGTGAACCGTCCGTGTCGACGTCGAGTTCGACGGTAACCATCGGCGCATAGTCAAGCGCGAGCCCCTGCGCTGTGCGCCGCACCGTGTTGGTCGTGATGGCATCGGGTTTGTTTGGATCCCACGTCGTAAGACTCGTGGATGACCCGACCGGCGCCGTGGATGATCGCAGGTACGCTTGTTGGATGCCCAGCGGTGACAGAAGCGCTTGATCGGTAAGGACTTGTTGATCGACTTCCTCGCCGTTCATTTGGCCCTTAGCGGTCCACACACCAGGCTCACCAGTATCACCACTAAGCTCGATGTCCGCCTGTATACCCGACATCGAGATGGTCCTGGTTGAACCCGAAACTAGCGTGCCGGTGGGCGTCGACGTACCGGTCGTCGTGCTATCGGTAATGATCGCGAGCGAACTGCCAACGGATAACGTCGACGAACTAGTCCAAAAGAATGTCTCGTCCGGGCTAATGCTCTCTAGCCACAGCAGATTGAATCCTGCTGGTCGATCGTCAAGAAAAACCCGCTCCACCGATGCGAAGTACGGCGTCGTCGTAAGATCGGGCCGTACCCCCGATGCGACCATCCGCTGCATGATGCGGGTAAAAGTCTCTCGGTAACCGAACTGACTGGACACGCAAACAAGCGTTGAGTCGTCCAACAAGCCACCGGCGCCGCGCGAGTAAATAGCAACGTTTTTTGTGTCTCGATCGAAAACGGCAATGCTCTCGGCATCGAGGACAATGTCAAAGTTATCGCCATAGAATTGGCTATGCAGATAGCCCGATGTTCCTTCGGTACCGTCGGGAACTTGCTCGAGTTCGACTAAGGCATCGCGCGAGCGTTGCATCAGGTTGGCGATCCCGTTAGCAACGAAGTTGGTCTGGAAGAACACCAGGCAGGACAGCTCGAAGGCCTCGTCCGGGTGTTTCATGTAGATCGACCAGATCCCGGTACGCACGTCCTGAATAACCGGATCCATTTCTTTCGGTACGTCTAGTTGGATGAGGTTATCACCCAAGGTGACGGTCTTGAACGTAAGCGTTGGCAACTCGCGGTCCAGCATCGGGTGCAAAGATTCATCGAGTATTTTCTTTAGCTTAGCCGCACCCGTTTCGTCGGCAACGCCGGCAAGCGGGGCGACCATCAACACGGCGACAACAGCCGCTCGCCAACTCTCGAACAACGTCTTCACAGCGCGTCTCGCACGGCATTCATCCGGGCCGTGTAGGCGGCCGAAAAACACTGCGTACGTTTCGGTTGCCCAAGCTCCATGCAAGGGTTTCGCACTTCGCGCTGCCAGGTTGCCTGTGCGGCCCGCACGTCCGCTTTGCCATCGTGATCAGCGTGGGCGATTTGCCGGGCAACGAGCGATGCAAGCTCGTCGTCCATCCGTTTTAAGTCGGGATCCGCACAGCGCATACGCTCAAAACCTGCCAACGAGCTGCAGCGATCACTCGGCAAGGTCATGCGCCCCGGCGTGGGCGTCTCGGTTGTAGTCGGTTCACTTGGCGCCGGCGGTTGCTCCGTCGGTTCTGGGCTGCAGGCGATGGCGTATGCCACAACAGCACTGACAAGGAATACGGTTCGCATGACGGATCTCCTAAACAAGCGGCCGGATGCCGACGGCGTGCCGCACTTTGGTGAGCAACGCAGTGCTGTGCTCACGTGCTTTCTCGGCGCCCATTCGCAACGTGGCCTCAATATGTCCTGGGTCAGCGATAAGCCGATCATACTCACTGCGAGCGGCGCTGAGATGTGCGTCTAAATATTCGAACAATTCTTGCTTGAGCTCGCCCCACCCGGCCCCAGCGGTAAAGCGCTGCGCGAACGCGCTGGTCTCCGTCGCCGACGCAAAGGCTCGATAGATATCGAACAGCGTCGATCCGTCTGTCGATTTCGGTTCGCCCGGTTCCAGCGAGTTGGTTTTAATTTTCATAATGAGCTTGCGCAATCTCTTGGCCGGCGCGAACAACGGGATCGTATTGTTGTAGCTCTTCGACATCTTGCGGCCGTCCAAGCCGGTCAACACGGCCGTCGACTCGCTGATCACCGGCTCTGGAACGACCAACAGCTCACCGTAGTGGTGGTTAAACCGACTAGCGATATCGCGGGCCATTTCGACATGCTGCTTCTGATCACGGCCGACCGGCACTTTATGCGCACCAAACATGATGATGTCCGCCGCCATCAGCACCGGATAACTGAACAGCGCCATCGTCACGCCCTTATCCGGATCACGGTTACCCGATTCCTCGTTCGCTTGCACGGCCGCTTTGTAGGCATGCGCCCTATTCATCAAGCCTTTGGCCGTCAAACTGGACAAAATCCAGGTAAATTCAGGGATTTCCGGGATATCGGACTGCCGATAAAAGTAACTTGTCGACGGATCCAAGCCGAGCGCCAACCACGCCGCAGCAATTTCCAGTGTCGATTGAGCAATACCGTCGGGACTCTCGTTTTTGACGAGTGCGTGCTGATCAGCGAGAAAGTAAAAGTTGATCTTCGACGTGTCACGGCTGGCAGCAATGCCTGGCCGTATCGCGCCGACGTAGTTACCAATATGCGGCGTTCCGGTCGTCGTAATACCCGTTAGCCACGTTTCTTGCTTCGAATTCATACCCACTCACTTCAGCATCAGAAGATGCACAAGGACTCGATAATACCTTGGGTACGTGCCGAGCAGCAGTGAAGGTCCGCTATAATTACCGACTGACGAGAATGACGATTTTCCTGGATACCCGATGACCGCCAGCCACTATGCCGCCCACGTCGCAAGCGTACGTGCGCAATACGACCAACTCTTGGATGACGCCGACGCCACGGCTGCGATTGTGCCAGCCGGGCAATTGCGCTTCGCTTACCAAGACGATCGCGACTACGTGTTTGCCGCCAATCCCAACTTTAAACACTGGGTACCGCTTACCCACCACCCAAAGTGTGTCGTGATCTATCGACCCGGGAACACACCGGTACTCGGCTATTTTCAGGAAGCGGATTACTGGCACCTTCCTGCTGGCGACCCGGACGGCGACTGGACCGCCGCGTTCGATGTACGCATTTGCCGGAATGACGATGAGCTCACCGCATTGGTAGCCGAATTTAGCGATGGCGCACTGTTGATCGGCGAGCAGCGCGATGCCGACGCGCTACGGGTCGACCGCGTGGCCGACGAGATGTTCTTCAAAGCGCTGCATGAAACACGGACTCGCAAGAGCGACTATGAGCTCGATTGTTTGCGCGCCGCCCAGCGCTTGGCCGTTCGTGGCCACCAAGCGGCGGCCCGGGCGTTCGCGGCTGGCGCGAGCGAATATGCGATTCATATGCAGTACCTCACCGCGATGGATCAACGGGAGAGCGAGCTCCCGTACAACAGCATCGTTGCGCTGAACGAGCATGCCGCTGTCTTGCATTACCAATACCTTGATCGGCATGCCCCCGACGAATCGCGAGCATTTTTGATCGACGCCGGCGCGCAGGTGGCAAGCTACGCGGCTGACATTACGCGGACCTACAGTAACGGTAACAGCCTGTTTACAGCGTTACTCGACGCCATGGATACTTCGCAGCAAGCGATTTGCGGTGACGTTCGAGCCGGTGTTGACTACCGCAGCCTCCATCTCAGCGCTCATCGCCGGCTGGCTGAGGTGCTGATCGAGCTTAAACTGGCGACACCCGGCGTCAGCGCCGAAGCGCTCGTGGAAGAGCGTATAACGTGGGCATTTTTCCCGCATGGCTTAGGCCACTTTCTCGGACTGCAGGTCCATGACGTTGGCGGTCTTACCAGCGCCAGTTCGTATGATTTGATTGCCAAGCCAGAAGGACATGAAAGCCTGCGTCTGACACGCAAGTTAGAAGAGAATCAAGTACTGACTATTGAGCCAGGGTGCTACTTCATACCGCTGTTGCTCGATCCGATTCGTACCGACGCAAAGCGCAAACACCTCGTGAACTGGGACGCGGTTGACGCACTCATTCCTTACGGCGGGGTTCGTATCGAAGACAATGTCCGGATACTTGCCGACGGCTGCGAAAACCTGACTCGCGATGCATTTGCGACGCTCGATTGACGAGTGCCGCCGAATCAGCCAGGCGCTCGTCGGTAATCTAAACAGCGTTCGGTCGCGGTACCTGCCTTCATGATCTTGGCGAAAAAGCTGCTGCTGCTGGTGTTTGTGGGCGCAGCGTTCTACGGGGCGCTGCTAGGGTTCTTGTACCTCGCGCAAGAACGGCTGATGTTTGCAGCAACACCGCTGCCGGACGATTATCGGTTCACATTCGATGTGCCTTTTGAGGAATTATCGGTACCGGTCGACGGTGCATCGCTAAGTGCTTTGCATTTTCGGCAACCAGACCCGGACGGCTTGGTGTTCTTTCTGCACGGCAACGCCGGCAGCCTCGACACGTGGACGAGCGGCATCGAGTATTACGCCGAGGTCAACTACGACCTGTTTATTTTCGACTACCGCGGGTACGGCAAAAGCACCGGAAAAATAGCCAGCGAGACCGAACTGCACGCCGATGTCCGCGCCGCCTTCGACCTTGTCGCGCCGCTGTACACCGACAAACCGATCGTCATTTACGGTCGATCATTGGGCGCCGCATTGGCGACCCGACTCGCCGTCGATGTCGAGTCGGCGTTGGTTGTGCTGGTATCGCCGTTCGAAAGCATGCTCAAAATGGCGGCGGAGCAGTACCCGTTTGTACCGTCTGCCCTACTGCGCTACCCGTTTCGTAACGACCGATTCATTACCAAAATCGACGCACCAGTCATCTTGGTGCACGGCGATCAGGACGAACTCATTCCGCTGGCGCATAGCGAGCGCCTGCAAGCGCTGACCGATGGAAGAGCAGAACTGCTTCGAATCGACGGCGCTGGGCACAACGACATCCATACCTTTGAAACGTACTTACGGGGTCTTGCTACCGCGCTACCACGTGGCAACAACTAGGCGGCGAGGCTAATCGGGTTGCGAATCGCGAGCGCGCTGGCGGTAGATGTTCTTTTGGCGTCGGCCGCGGGCGTCGAATAGCGGCTTGAGCGCGCGACGCAACGAAGGAAACAAATAACTCAGCGTCGTGAGCACGCCACTGACCGCAGGCATTTTAATCTCAAAGGCCTGACCACTCGCCACCTTAATAACGGCCTCGGCCACTTCAGCCGCAGTGC
Organism: Pseudomonadota bacterium; assembly: GCA_038749025.1. Lineage (GTDB taxonomy): Bacteria > Pseudomonadota > Gammaproteobacteria > Steroidobacterales > Woeseiaceae > JBCAXA01. Next base: position 14,060 of record JBCDIL010000050.1, read on the forward strand.
TCATCGGCTGCGAGAACGTTATGTCGGCGACCTCATCGATCTGATCCATGATGAAGCCGGTATCAATGGGGCCCGGCGAGACCAGTCCAATATTGATACCGCTGTCGCGAATCTCGTCGGCAAGCGCCATTGAGAATGCACGCAGTCCAAACTTACTCGCCGAGTAGGCCGCCGCGTCCTGCACCGGCGTACAACCGGCCAACGATGCAACATTGACGATCGCGCCCTCGCCGGCGTTACGAATGTAGGGCAACGCCAGGCGCGTCAGCACGATCGGGGCCCGCAGATTAACGTCGATCATCCGCCCGAGGTCGGTCGACTCGATCGATTCGACTGGGCCACGCTGGTGGAGGCCGGCGTTGTTGATCAAGCCGTGCACGTGACCGAAATCGTACTCGGTCTTACGGAGCAGATTGGTGCACTCAATCTCGTCGGCGACATCCATCGCTACGGACTGCACGCTGGTCAGTGTGGCGAGCTTGTCCTCGGCTGCCTTAAGCGGCTTCGGAGAGCGTGCGACCAAAACGAGATTCGCGCCGAGGCGAGCAAAAGCCTGCGCACAGGCGAGTCCGACGCCAGCTGAGGCGCCGGTCACGATAACGGTTTTATCGCGCCAGTGATCGATTCGCTTTGGCATAACCGGTGGCGCGGCTTAGAAGCTTACTCGCCGGTCGAGTCTTGATC
>JBCDIL010000051.1:0-14538 GCA_038749025.1 Pseudomonadota bacterium
GCACGACATGCCGAGCGGATGGTATCGGCGGCCTCATTCGTAAGCAGGGTTTCGTCGCCGCTGACGAGATACACCGATCCCAGCTGTTCGGCTACCGTTGCAGCCAACTGATCGAGTCTCAGTTTCAACAGATCGCTATCGGGCGACGCATGCCCAGATAGTACCCAAGGTCGTGTAGCGGAGCCAGCCCGGAGCCCAAAAACCGCTATAATCCATCGAGTTGCGCAAGCAGTATCGATTCGCCCTCAAGCAAAACGGGAATACCGTCCTGCACGCGGTAATAGAGTCGCTCATCGGCCGTTATAAAGCCGCCAATCAGCGGCTCGGAAACGAGAGCACCGCTGCGCGTGGTGAGCTGCCCGCTGTCGATGGCACGGTTCAGTGCTAGCAACCAGCGTTCGGGTACAGGGTTCAGCGCTTTGTGCGTTTGCGGACAGCTAATAATGTCCAGAAGTTGCTGATTCATATAACTAAAGGGTAACTTCAGGGGTCGTGGTGCGGCGCGATAATATAACGTTTGTGAAGAGCGCCACGCGACCGAAATGGTAAGCCGAGTGACATAGCGATACAACGCTGCAACCGACCATCTCGCCAGGCCGCTGTCCCGTGTTTGTATCGATCGCCGGTTCGACCGTGCGCTGGGTGGCGCATCGTGACACCGTCCGTCATGCGCGCGTGCCGCGCCAGCCAACGACCAAACACTCCCCATCATCGCTGCCGGCCTACGGCTAGCGGCTAAATGTCGCGGCAATATCGGCTCGACCGAGTCGAGTCGCGACGGTTGCGATCGCATCACGGTTACGAAATTGGCGCACGTACGCCGGGTCGCGGTCCGCGCAGATTTCAGCCAAGGCCAGCGCCGCCACGTCGTCACCCGTACCCAGCAAACGGTCTATAGCAAGCGGTGCAACCAGTAACAGAGCTCGTGGATCTTCCCAACCTTGTAGCTCGCCAAGCAACCAGTCCAATGGCTCTGTGCCGATATCGGTTAACAGCTCCTGCAACACCGCTCGCCCGCTCTGTTCGTTTCCGCGACTGAAAAACGCGTAAGCGCGCTCCAACTTTGCTGCCCGTGGCTTCAATTGCTGCACGTAGGCGCGTTCGGCTTGCTCCTCGGGTAGGTCGCGGTGGGTCAATTCAAGGACGGTTCGCGAGCGAAACACTAGGCCGCCGACGGTCGTGACCAGAACCAAGATCGCGTACGTTTCGATTGCAATACCCAGCAGTTGATTAGCCCTTGCCGCCAGCGCCATGGCGAGCCCGATGACCACGAGCCAAATCACGACGAGCTGTAGATACGGGCCACCGACTCGGCGCATGAAACGCCACTGAGCCTGGATATCGAACCAGCGCAGTGGATCAGCATCCATGGCACTTAGCGCCAGCGCGGCCGGGACATGGCTGAGAACGGCTACGGCAACCATCGCCCACGCGATGCCACTGCTACCGAGGGCAACGGCGACCGCGAACGTCACTAACGTCAGTAAAGCGATGGCGAAGCGCCAGACCTCATGGAAGGGATTAAATGACTCGGCACCCGGCACCGGCCAGGGCTGGTCAATGGCGCGAGCTAGCAGTACGTCGATCAGGTAGCGACTAAAGCCGAACAGCAATACCCAGAAAAGAAAAATACCCATTAGACCGGCGGAAGTCGCCAACCAACGCAAGGCCACGAAAACAACGAGAGCGACCAGCCCGCCGCGCGGGCTGAGTGGCAGCCATACGTCGGCTAGCCAATCCGACGGAGCAGTACCCGGCATCCGTGAACGCTAAGGCACCGGGTCGTAACCGTGCCCACCCCAGGGGTGGCAACGCCCGAGGCGCCTCAAGCCGAGACGCACGCCGCGCCACGCACCGTAGCGCTCGACCGCATCGATCATGTATTGCGAACAGGTCGGTTGATAACGGCAATGACTCGCGAACCAAGGCGACACGAACCGCTGATAGCCGCGGACCGCGATGACGATCAGCCGTGCTAGGCGACCGCGCTTAGTTGCCACAGTCATCGGCGTACGATTTGGCATGCGCCCGAACAGCGCTCAGCATAGCGGCAAGGCCGTTGCTGCGTGTTGGACTGAGATGCTCGTCAAGCCCCAACGCTGCAACGAAACGCGGTGTCGCTGCCAGAATCTCGGCTGGCGAGCGGTCGTTGTAGATACGAAGCAACAATGCAATCAGCCCCGAGACGATCGCTGCATCGCTGGCGGCACGAAACGTAACGAGCCCATCGCGATAGTCTGAATGCAACCAGACTTGCGATTGACAGCCCGCCAACCGGTGCTCGTCCGTTTTCTCGGCTAAATCCATGTCTGGCAAGCGTCGGCCCATATCGATCAAGTACTGGTAACGGTCCATCCACCCGTCGAGAAGACCGAACTCATCGATCAGTTCGTCTTCAGTTGCCGCAATCGTATTCAAGCCATTCAACCTCGGCGTCTATCGGCGCCGCCAACGAGCACCGTCAGGCGTGTCCTCGATAAGAATACCGGCATCTTCCAACTCGGCGCGTATTGCATCCGCCTTTGCATAGTCTTTGTCCGCTTTCGCTTGCTGTCGTTCCTTAAGCTTCGCTTCAACGGTCGCGTTGGACTCAGCCCCTTCGCCAGCGTCATCGTGACCAAACCAGGCGTCGGGCTCGAGCGCAAGCAAGCCCAACAACTCACCGCTGGCCTTCAAACTTGCGCCGAGTACGGCCCGTTCAGAGGAATCGTCTGTTCGATTGATGTCGCGCGCCAAGTCAAACATCGCGGCCAATGCGCCGGGGGTATTGAGGTCATCCGCCAGTGCGTCGACAACGGCCGGACTAGGGTCCCCGTCGCCGGTGTGTTCTCCAACGCGACGCAGTGCGCCATACAAACGGTCGAGCTTGCGCTTAGAGTCGGTTAACAATGCGTCGGACCAATCGAGCGGCTGACGGTAGTGCGCTGACAACAGCGCTAGTCGCAACACTTCCCCGGGGTGTTCGGCCAACAGTTCGCGGACGAGAAACACGTTGCCGAGCGATTTCGACATTTTGGTGTTTTCGATATTTAGGTAGCCATTGTGCAACCAATAGCGCGCCAACGATTCGGTGCCGTTTGCGCACCGGCTCTGTGCCACTTCGTTTTCATGATGCGGAAACACCAAATCTGCGCCACCGCAATGAATGTCGATGATGGGCCCGAGATGATCGAGACACATCGCAGAACACTCCACGTGCCAACCGGGGCGTCCACGACCCCACGGGCTATCCCAACCTGGCAACTCCGCAGAAGATGGCTTCCACAACACGAAGTCACCGGGCGCGCGCTTATAAGGCGCAACCTCGACACGCGCACCGGCCAACATTTCATCGGTATTTCGTTTCGACAGCTTGCCGTAATCGTCGTAGGACTCGACGTCAAACAGCACATGGCCGTCGGCGGCGTAGGCATGACCCGCTTCAATCAACCGTTCGATCATCGCGATCATAGAGCCGATATTCTCGGTTGCGCGGGGTTCGAGATCAGGCGGCGCAACGCCGAGTGCACCCATATCCTCGTTGTACGCGGTAATGAATTTGGCCGTAATCGCCTCGATTGGTAGGCCCGAATCGATTGACGCTTGATTGATCTTGTCATCGACGTCGGTCAAGTTGCGCGCGAAGGTCAGGTCATACTCGCGCCGCAATAACCGCGCCAGCACGTCGAACACGACCGCGGGCCGCGCATTGCCGATATGTGCGTAGTTATAGACAGTCGGGCCACACAGGTACATCGTGACCTTACCCGGCTCCAACGGCTCGAATACCCGCTTGGTGCGGGCCTGCGTATCGTGAAATTTGAGATGCATGGTCGACATAACGGCTTGATGGCGATGAATTTTAGGGCGCGACGGGCAGACGCCGCCGCGGACGCGAACTATACTCTGAAGCCAGCTTACGCAGAATACTAGACCACCATGGCAGCAGACCGCCTTAAGTTCTATCCCCGGCGCAGCGTCGAGCAAGTCGAGGAAGGCACAGAACTGGCTCCAAAATTCGACGAAAAAGGGCTTATTCCCGTTGTCACGACCGACGCGACGAGCGGCGAAGTCCTGATGCAGGGCTACATGAACGATGCGGCGTTGCGACGCACGGTGGCGACCGGCGAGGCACACTATTTCAGTCGCTCGCGAGGTGTGCTGTGGCACAAAGGCGCAACGAGCGGACTCGTGCAACGGGTCGTCGAATGCTTAATCGATGACGACCAAGACTGCGTCTGGCTGCGTGTCGAGGTCACCGGGGGGGCGAGCTGCCACGTGGGTTATCGCTCCTGTTTCTATCGGCGTATACCGGTAGGCGCCGACGCGGACTCAGCTAGCAGTAATGAGCGAGCGCTAGAGTTTACCGAGTCAGAAAAGGTATTCGACCCGGACGATGTGTACGGCGATGCGCCGAATCCGACTGTTTTGTAGTGCCCTCTCGCTCGCCTTAGCGGGGACCGCTGCTGCCGGCAGCCTAACGTCGCAAGAGATCGCGTCGTTACGATCGCTCAGCGATCCCGTCTTACCGCCTGACGAGACGCGCCTGGTTGTTACCGTGGGTCGGCAGGACGATGCCGACGTAAACCAGCGATTATGGCAACTGCCGCTCGGCGGCGAGGGCGATGCCACATTCGCATTGACGGCGGCGACCAGCAATGCCTGGGCTGGCCAGTTCGTTGGCGATGGTCAGTGGCTGTACTTTTTGTCGGACCGCAGCGGCCGCCACCAGGTTTGGCGCTTACACGCTCAAGGCGGCGATGCCGAAGCGGTCACGGACTTAGCGCTCGACATCGAAGCATTTCAGGTGGCACCCGACGCCAAAGCCATCGTTGTTCTCGTCAATACGGTGCGGGCATGCGGTGCGGATTTCGGCTGCACGCAAGACGCGATCGCCGATAGCTACGACATCGCTGCGAAAGTGTGGTCCGACGAACGCACGCCAGCGGTGACGCAAGGCCGTTTGTTTGTCGTGTCGCTCACCGACGGTATTGCCAACAACGACGAATGGGTCGAGCTGACCGCCCCGATCGATGGCGGTGTCGGTAACACGAACACATCGCTACCGTCGTCCTTGTTCGCAATCTCACCGGATAGTCGTCGGGTCGCCTTTAGCGCGTCGGCAGAGAAACAGCAGCCGGGACGCCTGACGAATACAGATCTGTTTGAAGTTCGGCTGAGCGGCGGTCGGGTGCGTAACCTGACGGCAGAGAACGAGGGTCCGGACACCGGTCCGCGCTACCTGCCCAACGGCGAGCTGGTGTGGCTTAGCGCAAAGCAGGCGTTCGGCTCATACCGCCACTGGGTTATTCAACATCGACGTAGCAATGGCGCGACGCGTGTTGCAACGCCAGCGTGGGACCGTTCACCGGCCGATATTATCGTTACGAATGACCCGAACAAGGTCTACGCGATTGCCGTTGACGAGGGTCGTCGCCGGCTATTCGAGGTCGAGCTCGACAATGGCATCGTGTTCCCACGCAGCGCATTCGGATGGGTCCAGGCGGCGATCGATGCGAAATCTGGGCCGATCGTCATCATGGATTCGCTGCACCAACCGGTTGAGTTACATCAAATCGCGGCGTTAGACAGCGCGCTGTACCGCTTGTCTGCATTCAATGTGCCGACGATGGCCGACGTTACCGCCGGCGTCTATGAAGTATTTCGCACCGGGAGCGACAACGGCAGCTTGTCCGCGTTTCTGCTACGCCCACCCGGCCACGACGGCGAGCGTAAGGTCCCGCTGGTCGTCTTGTTGCGCAGCACGCAGCACGGCACGCTCGGTGATCACTTTCGCCACGACTGGGTGCCACAACAGTTGGCGGCGGCGGGCGTTGCTGTGCTGATGATCGACTATCGGGGTGCCGATGGCTACGGGCCAACCTTTGCTACCGGCTTTGCGGCCGATGCGGCAACGGCATTGGACGATATCGATATCGCGCTGCGAACCGCCGTCGAACGCTATAGCTGGCTCGATAACACGAAGGTTTGCGCAGCCGGCGCCGGTCTTGGCGGAACGCTGGCGCAGACGATCGCCGCGCGGTCACCGGAACAGTTTCGCTGTCTGGTCAGCGTTGACCCGATCTACGACACCCGCACGGCCGCGCTCTATCGTAGCGTTCAGGCAACGACAGACCCCTCCGGCTGGATTGAACCCGGCCGTGCGGACGTTTTGGACCCAGCCACGTTGGCGAACCGTCTAGTGACCCCGACCTTGGTGATACATCAAGACAAGTACGCCACGTTTCAGCAAGCTGCCGCGCTCTACGGCGACTTACAGCGGCGCGAGGTTGATACTGTCTTGATGCAAGTGACACCGAACACCGATGGGGAGCTGAGTTTCGCGGCCCAAGCGCGCCTCGCCAGTGCTGTCAACAATTGGCTCGAACGCTTCCTAGACCTTTGATGCGCGCGACCAGTGCACGCACGTAGTCAGGCCAGAGGGCCGCAGCGCTCGGCGCGTCTTCGCGGTACCACGATGCCGCCGTGCCCTGACGAAAACTGTAACCCCATGCGTCCATATCGGCGAGACAATCGGCCGCGCTGTATCGAGGTAAAGCGTCCGCCAATGCCAATTGCAATGCACAGACTGCCTCCTCCTCCGGGTCGGTACCGCCAGCATCGGTGCGAAGCGTCGCCCGAAGCGCTGGGTCGCACATCAGTACGTGACTCGTCTCGTGCAACAGTGAATGAATAGGCGTTTCTCGACTGACGTGCAGTGTCGTCCCGATGATCCCAGCTTCCGGCGCGCCCCAGTACGACCCGGGAATAGCTGCGTTAGTCGGCCCGACAGCGATCGCTAAACCGAATGGCTCGATCCATTGGCTGAGAACGCTGGTCTCGACGTCACCAACGGTGCGCATTCGGTTAATTCAGTCCCGCCGCACGACTGACCAGATCGTCGATCAATAGCTCGACGAGCGCTTCGCGAATGATTGCCTCTTCGCGATCCTTACCGAGCACTTGCGTCTCGTTCCACGTGTAGTCTCGAGCGAGCGTCACATCGTTCGCAACCGCCGTCACCTCACCATTGACCGTCAAGTCATACGAGACGACGTAAAACACTTCGAATTCGCGTGGCGCGTTCTGCGCCGATAGACTCAGTACCCGTTGACCGGTGTCATCGCGGCGAACGGTTAACACCGATACCGCGGCGGAGCGCTGGTCGGTCAAATCAACGCCGTGTGCCCGCAAGCGCCGCACAATACCGCGGAAAAACGGCGAGTATCTATCGTCTGCAGCGATGTACAACGGTGACGGCACTTGCATATCACCCAGTGAGCCGGCCAATTGAAAGCCGCAACCGGCGCACATTAGCGCTGTCACGATTAGCGTCGCGACATATCGCTTAGACAACAAGATTGACGAGTTTCCCAGGTACATAGATCGTCTTACGTATGACTTTTTCCGCGATGAACCGTTGTACGTTCTCGTCCGCCTCGGCGGCCGCAACAATCGCCTCTTTGCTGGCATCTGCAGGGACATTCATCCGGCCGCGGAGCTTGCCATTAACCTGCAACACGATTTCCATGTCGTCGCGTGTCAAGGCACTGTCGTCAACTGCCGGCCACGGTGCATCGATCACCGCCTCGGTATACCCAAGCGCTGCCCATAACGTGTGGGCGAGGTGCGGCACGACGGGTGAGAGCAGCAACACCGTTGCTTCTAGGGCCTCTTGACGAGCGGCACGATCGGCTTGGCCGTGTGGTTCGAACTTGCCGATCGCGTTGGTCAGCTCCATAACGGCGGCGACGGCCGTATTGAACGTCATACGCCGCTCGATATCGTCACTGACTTTCGCAATGGTCTCATGAGTTTTACGGCGCAGAGACTTGCCGGCATCACTGAGTGTTTCACTCGGTCGGCCACTTTGCACCGACTCGTTAACATGCGTATCAACGGCAGTCCACAGCCGTTTCAAAAAGCGTGATGCCCCCGCAACGCCGTCGTCAGACCACTCGAGCGCCTGCTCAGGCGGAGCTGCGAAAATCATAAACAGACGCACGGTATCGGCGCCGTAGCGATCGACCAGCGTTTGTGGGTCGACGGTGTTGCCTTTGTTCTTGGACATCTTGGCGCCGTCTTTTAGCACCATACCCTGTGTTAGCAGCCGCGTGAACGGCTCATCGACATCCGATAAGCCAACATCACGCATCAGCTTTTGGAAAAAGCGCGCGTACAGCAAATGCAAGATCGCGTGCTCAACGCCGCCGATGTACTGGTCGACGGGCATCCAGTATTTTTCGCGGTCATCGACCATGGCCATCGCGTCTGGCGACGTATACCGCGCGAAGTACCACGATGATTCGACGAACGTGTCGAACGTATCGGTTTCGCGACGCGCCGGTCGGCCGCACTTCGGGCACGGTGTGTTTACGAATTCGTCAAGCGTCGTCAGCGGTGAACCCGCCCCAGTGACTTTTAAACCCTCCGGGAGCACGACCGGTAAATCGCCTTCAGGAACGGGAACCGCTCCGCAGTCATCGCAGTAGATGATCGGAATCGGTGTACCCCAGTAGCGTTGTCGCGATACACCCCAATCACGTAAGCGGTAGTTCACGCGTTTGCGGCCGCGCCCATCTTTTTCCAGCGCGTCGGCGATTGCGGCGAAAGCGCCGGCGAAGTCCAGGCCATCGTAAGGGCCGGAGTTAACGCAAACGCCGTCTTTACTCGTCCAGGCGCTACGATCGAGGTCAATGCCATCGCCTTGGCCACCGACCGGTGCAATCACTTGGGTGATCGGCAAACCGTATTGGCGAGCGAACTCCCAATCGCGTTGGTCATGCGCAGGAACCGCCATGACAGCACCGGTGCCATAAGCCATCAGGACAAAGTTGGCGACCCATAGCGGTACGCGCGCACCGGTCAGCGGGTGCACAACATCAATCCCGAGCGGCATACCCTTCTTGGGCATCGTCTCAAGGTGCGCTTCCGACGAGGCCGTTTGTTGGCATTCCTCAAGAAACTCAGCGAGCGCCGGGTTATCGGTTGCCGCAGCGACCGCCAGCGGGTGCTCGGCCGCGACGGCCAAGTACGTTACGCCGTACAGCGTATCGGGTCGTGTGGTGTAAACAGTTAGCGGCTCGTCATGCCCAACAACGTCAAAATCAATGTCGATGCCTTCCGACCGACCGATCCAGTTTCGCTGCATGGTACGGACCGACGTTGGCCAGCCGTCCATCGTGTCGAGCTCTTCCAGCAACTCATCCGCGTACTCGGTAATTCGCATGAACCACTGCGGAATTTCACGACGCTCGACCAAGGCCCCAGACCGCCAACCACGGCCATCGATAACTTGTTCGTTCGCTAAGACCGTTTGGTCGACCGGGTCCCAGTTGACCACCGAGTTCTGTCGGTAAACCAGTCCCTTTTCAAAGAGCTTGGTAAACAGCCATTGCTCCCAACGGTAGTACTCCGGTTTGCACGTTGTCACTTCACGGGACCAATCGTAGGCGAAACCGAGCCGGTCCATTTGACCGCGCATGTGCGCGATGTTTGCGTAAGTCCAATCGGACGGCGCGAGATCGTTCTTAATGGCGGCGTTCTCTGCCGGCATACCGAATGCATCCCAGCCCATTGGCTGCAGAACGTGACGCCCTTGCATTCGTTGAAAGCGCGCGAGCACGTCGGAGATCGTCAGGACACGCACGTGACCCATGTGCAACTTGCCCGACGGGTACGGAAACATCGTCAAGCAGTAAAACTTATCGGCGCCTTCTTTCTCGTCGACTTCGAAAACGCGGTGCTCGCGCCAGTAGGTTTGAGCCTCAGACTCGATGCGGTCTGGGTCGTAAGTGGAGTCCATGAACGTGCAGTGTGTTGGCTAGCTCTCGTGCGCTGAGAATACACGTTCGGCTGCGATCACAACACCGCGCGACGCCTGACGAGAGCAACGGCGATCAGCAAAACCGCCAGGCCTATCGGCAGCCCATTGCCCGTAACGACGTACGGGGTGATACCACGGCGGGGCTCGATCTCGCCGCGCAGCACGCCTTGTTCGAATAGGCCGAGCGTCGCCGTGAGGCGCCCGTCCGGGCCGATAATCGCAGTGATGCCGGTATTGGCGACCCGCAATTGCGCGCGGCCCGTCTCCAACGAGCGAAAGCGGGCGATATCGAGATGATGATACGGCGCGATCGAGGTACCAAACCAGGCGTCGTTGGTCACATTGATCATGTACTCAGCCTGCGGGAACATATGATGCTGCTCGGCCGCATACGCATCTTCATAGCAAATGCTGACCGCCACGGGACGACCGGCCAATTGCAGGGGTGGCTGACCCGCCGGCCCACTCGACATATCGGCATACGGCAACGAGCTCATTTTCATCCACTCGCGAACGAAAGCCGGGACGGGGAAGTACTCGCCGAATGGCACGAGATGGTGTTTGTTGTAGGTACCGCGACCGTTGCCGGCGGCCACAACCGCGTTGTAGAAGCGCTCGGCACCGAAATCGACATCGATTACACCGAACGCCAGGGCGGTATCGGTACGTCGCAGCGCCGTATCGAGATCGATGAGGTAGCGACCCAAGTCCTGGCGACGAACCGGTAGTGCTACCTCCGGCCAAACGATGACGTCGGCGTCTTTGTTCGCCAGTGTTAAGTCGCGGTACAACCGCAGTGTTGGTTGCACTGACTCCGGTAACCATTTTTTGTCTTGAGTTATTCCACCTTGTACGAGTGCGACGGTGACGTTGTCGCCGGTCGGTTCGCTCCAATTCCATTGGCGTGCTCCCCAACCGCTACCGCTAACAACGGCAACGAGTACGAGCAACGCCCACCGGACCTTGGCTGTCGCTCGTACGGCGGCAGCCAACGCGATACCGACGGTCGCCACCATGGCGCTAACGCCGTACACACCGGCGAGCGGTGCATAGCCAGCGAACGGGGAATCAAGTTGGCTGTACCCTAAGGACAACCAGGGGAAGCCGGTCAAAATCCACCCGCGACACCACTCGGCGACAATCCAAATAGCCGGCATCGCGACGTAGCCAAGCAACCCACCTTGCGGCCCAACCAGTGTCGCCGCACCGACCGCGATCACACCGTAGTAGGTCGCCATGATCGCGACGAGCCCGAGCATCAGAACGATTGCCAACCACACCGGCGCTTGGCCGAAGACGGCGACCGAGATATAGATCCAATAAGTGCCGAAGACGAAGGCAGCAAAGCCAAACAAGTAACCCGCGCGAAACGCTGCGCGACGCGCCATGCCGGACCACAACCACGTGGTCCAGGCGACGATGATAGGCGCCAGCCACCAGAGGCTGAACGGCGAAAAAGCAAACGGTAAGGTCAGCCCGGCTGCCGCCGACTGCAATAGCGGCCAACGCCGCCATTTATTCACACTCATCGGTCGGTTGTGGTCTGCAATGCGCTCGGTGGCAGTCGTTCAGGCTGCCTGAGAATCTGCTACACGGCGCACTTTCAGTGTATCCACGCGCCGCCGGTCGGCACGCGCGACGGTAAAGGCGAAGCCGCCAACCTCGACCGACTCACCGCGCCGTGGCACGTAACCCAGCTGGTGAATGACGAGGCCACCGACCGTATCGTAATCTTCATCGTCGAGGTCCGTGTCGAAAAACTCATTGAACTCTTCAATCCGGGTTAAAGCGCGCACACTGTGGATCTTGGTGCCATCCGCTAACGTGTCATCTTCGCGAATGAACGCATCTTCCTCGATATCGTGCTCGTCATCGATTTCGCCGACGATCTCCTCGAGGACATCTTCGATCGTTGCCAGCCCCGAAATGCCGCCGTATTCATCGACGACAACGGCCATGTGGCTGCGACTCGCACGAAAATCTTTCAGCAACGCGTTCAGGCGTTTCGATTCTGGAATCAATGCGACCGGCCGCAGGTAGCGCGTGATATCGCGATCGGCGTCGTCACCGGCCCCTACGTAGCGCAGCAGATCTTTGGCGAGTAAGACACCGAGGACCTCGTCGCGGTCATCACCGACTACCGGGAAACGCGAGTGACCCGACTCGATGATCGTCTCAAGCATGTCTTCAAACGATTGGTCGTGCTCGAGCACCACCATCTGCGAGCGCGGCACCATCACCTCGCGTACCTGCGTCTCAGAGACGTCCATAACGCCTTCGAGCATCGCCTGCTCTTCGCGGTCGAAGGTCGGGTCTTCTTTGGCTTCGCGGATCTGATTGAGCAGCTCATCGCGGCTAGGCGGTTGGCTGCGGAAGGCTTGTGCTAGGCGCCGCCAAAAACCAGGTCTAGCGGAACCGTTACTACTGGGAGGTTTGTCGGCGTCCATTCTGCGTATCAACGATCGTCGATTGGCGAGTATAGCAGCGAAACTACGCCAGTAGTGTGAACTAATACGGGTCGGAAAACCCAAAAAAATCAAGAATTTCCACTTCCTTCGCCATCATTACCTGCGCGTCTTCATCGGCAACGTGATCGAACCCAACAAGATGCAACGCACCATGCACGACAAGATGGCACCAATGGGCGGTTGCCGACTTACCCTGCTCGGCCGCTTCGGCCACGACCAAAGGCGCACAGATGACGATGTCGCCCAGTGGCCGCGCCTCATCGGGCACGGCCGGCAAGTCACCGGCCGGAAATGACAACACGTTGGTCGGGCGATCGCGGTTGCGATAGTGGTTGTTTAGTGACGCGCTAGCCGCTGCATCGACGACTTCGATCGCCACGGCGACGCCGCCTGCTGCATCGACACCACCTTGTTGCAAAGCTGTTTGGCACCAGGCAGCGAGCAAATCCTCCGCCGGGCTATCCGCCGCGGCAACCGCGTAGTGGACGCTGACGTCGATAGCGACCGAATTAATCGCCACTAGCGTCGTAGGCTCGAACAATCCGCTTGACGAGTTCGTGGCGTACCACATCGCGAGCCTGGAATTGGGTAAAGGCGATCGCCTCGACATCAGCCAAGATCTCTAGCGCCTGCCTGAGTCCCGATGGCTGACCCGACGGTAGATCGACCTGGGTAATGTCGCCAGTAACCACGGCCCGTGAGCCAAAGCCGATCCGCGTTAGGAACATTTTCATTTGCGAGCGGCTCGTATTCTGCGCCTCATCCAAAATGATGAACGACTCATTGAGCGACCGACCGCGCATAAAGGCCAACGGTGCGATCTCGATGACGTTGCGCTCTGTCATCCGAGCTACTGCATCGTAACCGAGCATCTCGTAAAGGGCGTCGTACATCGGCCTTAAATACGGATCGACCTTCTGAGACATGTCGCCCGGCAGGAATCCAAGCCGTTCGCCGGCCTCAACCGCGGGCCTTACGAGCACGATGCGGCGTACCTCATCGGCTTCTAATGCTTCAATCGCCGCGGCCACGGCCAAATAGGTTTTGCCCGTACCGGCAGGACCGATACCGAACGTCAAATCGTATGCCTGCATTTGCCGAACGTAACCGCGTTGGTTCCGACCGCGCGGGCGAATCAACTTCTTCGGTGTCCGAACAACGACCTCGGTGTCCGAACCGGCTGCGGCCGGCGCAACCGAGTCGGTTGGTTCAGCCATCGCCGCTTCCTGCAGCGCCATGTGGACGCGCTCGCGATCGAGCACCGCATCAATCGTATCGCTGTACAACGAGCGCAGCACCGCCTCGCTTCGCAAGGCCGCCTCGGCGCTGCCGACAACGCGAAACTGATTGCCACGATTGGCGATTTGGACATCGAGCCGTTGCTCGATTTGACGAAGGTGCTCGTCGAACTGACCACACAGGTTGGCCAGACGATCGTTATCCGCGGGCTCTAGGACTAGGTCGCGGGCTTGTACGGCTGCTTGCAACTTAAGGCGAATCGATGGTTAGTAAAGAAGGACCAGGGTAACGCGCCGTTATGACGAAAAAAAGACTCGGTGTCGCTAGCGACCCGGGAACTAGGCCGTCAGCCGACTGGCCTCAAGCCGCCCGCGCAGCGAATTCGGCAACGCGGCGGTAATTCGAACATCGACGAATTGACCGATCAGGCTCGCCGGTCCCTCAAAATTGACCCAACGCATGTTCTCAGTGCGCCCGCTCACCTCGGCGGCCGACTTCTTCGAGACCCGCTCAACAAGCACACGCTCAATGCCGCCGACCATCGCGGCGCTTATCTCAGCCGCTTGCGCTGTAATCGTCTGTTGCAGCTCGGCTAACCGAGCTTTCTTCGTCGCCGCGCTGACATCGTCTTGGAACGACGCTGCCGGCGTACCGGGGCGCTGGCTATAAATAAAACTAAACGACTGGTCGAAACCGATCTCTCGAATCAGTGCCATGGTCGCCGCGTGATCGGCGTCGGATTCGCCAGGGAAGCCAACAATGAAGTCCGACGATAGACTGATACCCGGTCGTGCTTCGCGGAGCCGCCGCAGCTTCGATTTGTACTCGAGCACGGTATGACCGCGCTTCATTCGCACCAGGATTCGGTCCGAACCGCTTTGTACCGGAAGGTGCAGATAGCTCGCGAGCTTTGGTACGTCCCGGTACGCCTCGATCAGCGCATCGGTGAACTCAACGGGATGCGACGTCGTGAAGCGAATGCGCTCGATGCCAGGCACCTCAGCCGTGTAATGAATAAGCGTCGCC
>JBCDIL010000052.1:0-13674 GCA_038749025.1 Pseudomonadota bacterium
CTTGTCGACACACCGGCCGTTGGCGTTCTGTTACCGGTGTTCTTTTTCGCAACGTTATCCTCGTGGGTGTACCCCACCGTTTGGTCGTACGTGGCCATCGAAAAATTTGCCTGGTCCGAAGCGGAGATCGGTTACTCGATCGCCTACTACGGCGTCATCGCCTTCGTCTCTCAAGCCCTAGTCATCCAACTGTTGTTGCCCAAGCTCGGTGTTGTGCGGGCAATTTGGATCGCGTTGTTGGTCGAGGTAATCGCCCTCGCCTGCATCGGCCTAGCCAACACGACGTGGATGGTGTACGCGTTTGTCACCTTCGCGTTGATCTCAACCATGCAGGACCCAGCGATTCGCCAAGAGCTATCCGCCAACACACCGGAGGACGCGCAGGGTGAATTGCAGGGCGGGCTTGCCGCACTGACCAGTATTGCCATGATCCTGTCGCCGCTGCTGTACATGGGGCTGTTTTACATCGGGGCAGACGAGTCGGGCTCATTTTATTTGCCAGGCTTACCGTTCATCTGCGCATCGGCGCTGTCGCTGCTGACGCTGCTGCTCTACATACGCGCGCATAAGAAAACCGTTGCTGCGACGCCGATCGAGCAGTGACCTAGGGCTGGAGTAAGACCCTGGATCGCCTACGCACCGCTTCGGCCGGGTCGAATGCGACGAGCCTACCGACGAGTTGCCAAGGGACCCTGCCACATCGCCGATAACCGTTGGCGGCAAAATCCGATGTAGGAGCGGCGTCTCGCCGCGATAAAACCGACGCCGAGAACCACTCCGGTGCATCGGTTGCTACGGCCTGCCGATCCGACCAAACTTTAACCGCGACGGGGCTAAGCAGCGTTGCCAGCGCCGCCCAATCGGCGGTCACTACGCGCTGTACAGCGGCGTTGACCGGCTCACTGGCTGCCGCCAACCAGAGAAAACTGCCAACCGAGCCCAACCCAGCCAGTAACGCAGGCCATTGCAGCGCCCGAACGAATGCACCGGCGAACAACAAGCAACCGAGCAGACTGAACAGCACAGCGCGATGGCGTAGCAACAATTCAAGATTTGGCTCGTCGGCTGCCACGTCATAGAGCAGCAACGGTCGATCTGCGCCAAGTACACCGACCGCCGGCAGCCAGTGAACCAACGCGACGAAAATTAACGCACCAGGGACGACACCTTGGCTCATTGGGTTACACCGAAAAACTCAGCCGTAACGGCATCACTCGGATAAAACGCCTCGATCCGTAGCTCATCGGTCGTTATATCCTGGGGTGTTCCAAACGTCGTGATGACCGAAAACAAACTTAACGTTTGCCCCCCGAGCTCAAGCTCGAGCGGCAACACCGGCAGGAGCGGCGCCACTGACGACTCACCGTCATCCAGCTCCCCGGCCACGTCGATGAACTGCTCGAAGCGGGCCGCCAACGTCGCATCGCCCGTTGCAGCCGCCTCGTGCCGCAGGCGCTGTACAAAGCACGGTGCTGCCTCGTTCCAGTTGCGAATGAAGCGACGTAGACCTTTCGGGTGCAACGTTAGAAGGGCTAGATTAACGCGCTCGCCACCACCCACCGCCGTATTAAGCTCAGCCAGATCACCACCCAAGCCGAGTAACAGGGTGGCGGCACTGTTCTGTTCGTGAACGTTCCAATACCGATCAACGACCAGCGCCGGTAACGGCTCGTGATGGCGCAACATACGCTGCAACGCGTCGCGCACGGGTGCCATCGCCGGGTCATCGAGTTGCGACTCTCGGTAGAGCGGAGCAAAGCCAGCCGCCTGCAACAGAACATTTCGTTCCCGCAATGGCACCTCCATCGCCTCGGCGAGACGGGTCACCATTTGTCGGCTCGGCTGACTGCGACCGGTCTCTAGCCAGCTAACGTGGCGCTGGGAGACATTGGCCGCGAGCGCTAGCTCCAGCTGCGACAATTTTCGGTACCGGCGCCAATGACGGCAGACTGTCGGGAATGTGGGTGCAGGCTCGCTCATCGAGGTCTCCATCGTGAGTCGACACTATGCGGCGCAAGCGTATCCGTCGGCAATAACCTCGGAGGTAATTGCTGAACATCAGTCCGCCGCAGACACTTCAAGCATTGAAAACCACAGGAGTGAGTCATGCCTTCGAACCGAGTGATCGCTTGGGCGTTATTGATCCCCTTTGCCGTTTTGACCGCCTACGCCCTGTACGCAGTCGGCTATATCGGCATCTTCGACTACCACCGCCATAGCCCAGCCGGCTGGCAAGTGTTTGCTGACCTGGTCGTCGCGCTGATTCTCGTGCTCAATGGGTTGGTCCCAGACGCCAAGCGGCGTGGGCGATCGCCAGGTCTTTGGATCGTCTTGACACTGCTACTTGGATCGATCGGGCCACTGCTCTACATCGTTACGATGAAGCGCAGCGAGCCAGAACCGACCTAGTTCTGTGAACCAGACACGGGCTTTCTGTGTCGATCGCTCTACCGTTGCTACAGCAACCACGACGATGAGTAGGTGCAATGCGCTACGTGTTACCGGCCTTGACGGCTGTACTGATCGCTCTGCCACTCGATGGCCAGAGCGCAACCGACGATACAACGGACGCACCGGTAGACGACGTCCGAACAGCGATTGAATCCGCCTTTAACGCCCTCGACATCGAGACTACCGCGACGGAGCTCATGACCGTCCAAGGCGAAGTGTCCGGCTACGGACTCGCCGCGGGCACGACCGTCATCGTATCGATGACGTCGCTGGGTAAGAAGGGCACGCAGGTGGTTGTAGCCACCGCTGAACCGGAAGATCGCGCTTTGGAGCGTCGAGTGTTGCGCGAAGTCCTCGCGTTTTTCGAGCAAGAAGAAGAGGACAACTAGTCTGGTACGACGTTGCGTCGCGCCTCGATATTGGCAAGCACGGGCTCGATAAACCGAGCGAACTGATCGCCGTTGTCGAAAACGACGCCGGTCAGCATCAACATGAAGGCTTGTTTGTCGTGGCACATGGCGAAATAGATGCCGTAAACCTCACCGTCGTCGGTCATCAGGCCATATTGACTCTTATCACCGTAGCTAAATTCGTCATCGAGTGACTCGATCGCCGAACCACCGAGCCCGACACCGATATTACCGGCAGCATACGATGTACAAGCATCGGTCTTGCTCGGGTGCCATTCCGTCAGCGAGTAGACATACGGTAAACCAGCCATGCCGGTAGCGTTGTACTCGTACTCAAGCTCTTCGGTGTTATCGAACCACCGGGTTCGCTTTAGCGACTCGTAACGCGCGACATCGTCCGGCATTTCGTAGCCGTAGGGCTCGAGCGCCGCTGCTGTTACGACAAAGTGCCGATCACCATCACGAATTGGCCGCTCGATACAGCCCGACAGCAGGGCCAGGATTGCCGATACGGTTAATACCTGCGCGAACCAACGACTAGGCATCAACACCCCGAGGGGGCTCGTGAGCGCGCAAGTACTTGATGTAAATGCCATGGAATAAGCGTCGACCGCGCCATTGGTTAACCATGCGCCAGGCTTGAAAATACAAACTCATCAAGAACCCGACAATGACGAACAGCTGACTGTCCATAAACATTCCGTAAGCGAACAACGCGATACTCGGCGCAAGCTCACCAAGCCACCCGGTTACGCGCGATTTGAACGACCCGGGTAACGCCGCTAGGTCGGCGAGGTAACGCTCCTCCGCCCGACTGAGCTCATCTTCTTGCGCTTGCCATAAACCCAATTCGATGCCTTCGCTTACAACGATCGCGCACTCACCGTGACCCTCGATCGTTGTGGCTCCCAAAGCGACCGTACCACCGGCCGCTGTCGCGTTCTCGAGCGCCGCCGCGATATCACTGACCCGAATGTAGGGACGAACGGTTGACCGCTCGGTCTCGCCCAAGCGCCGACGAATGCCTATAAGCGTCCCATCCGGTAACTGCATGGTCCGGGCGCCGCCGAGTGCAGGATCGGCTTCGCTGAACACAGCGCCATGTACCCGTTCGTACCAGTGACACAGTTGATCGGCGTCGTCCGACACCAACTCCAAGTAATGCACTTTCATCAATTGTCCTTCTGGGTGTCGCTAGAGACGACGCGTAAAGGCGAGACCGACTCCGGAGCCAATAAACAGCGTACCGGCCGCGCCTTCAAACAGTCGCCGCACTGTCGGTCGTTGTACCCAATGCCGCAACCCGCCGGCGAGTATGGCGTACATCGAGTCGAGTACGAGCGCTAGCGCGATAAAGGTGAGGGCCAAGGTAGCCAGCTGCGGCCCAAGCGGTACCGACGGCGCCGTGAACTGTGGCAAGAAGGCGCCAAAAAACACAATGGTCTTCGGGTTGGTCAGTGCCACAAAAAAGCCGCGCCAAAAGGATCCGCGTTTGCGAATCGCTGTAATCGTCTCATCGCCGGCGCTCGACAACGCAACCCGCCAACGTTGCGCGCCAAGGCAGACGAGGTAAACCACGCCCAACCATTTGATAACCGCAAACGCATCGGCAAGCTGCGCTGCGAGCCAGCTCGTGCCGATAACGGCCACAACAAGCTGGATCGACATAGCCAACAAGGAACCAGCAATCGTCGCAAAACCGCTGGCACGACCATGAGTCAATGACGTAGCGATCACTAGCAACACGTTCGGGCCAGGCACGACGATCAGTGCTGCGGAGACAACGACAAAGGAGACGAACAGGTGTGGCTCAAGCATGTGCGCGGCAACGATTTGCAGTTCCAGTAGCAACGAGCGTACTGACAGCACTGCGAGAGGTCTACAGGTACTGTCCTACTAACGTGGAAGCAGCGTCGCGTTACGACAGAGCCGCGCCGGACACTAACGTTGTCCTCATCGGGCCAAGACGGCCCTCCCACCGCTCCGTTTCTCGCTGCCGTTAATTGCCCGATGGGGGTTCTGTTGATGTGGGAGCGACGTCGCGTCGCGTTACGACAGAGCCGCGCCGGACACTAACGTTATCCTCATCGGGCCGAGACGGCCCTCCCACCGCTCCGTTTG
Organism: Pseudomonadota bacterium; assembly: GCA_038749025.1. Taxonomy (GTDB): domain Bacteria; phylum Pseudomonadota; class Gammaproteobacteria; order Steroidobacterales; family Woeseiaceae; genus JBCAXA01. The sequence continues at coordinate 4,983 of JBCDIL010000052.1, forward strand.
TCGCTGCCGTTACTTGCCCGATGGGGGTTCTGTTGACGTGGGAGCGACGTCGCGTCGCGTTACGACAGAGCCGCGCCGGACACTAACGTTGTTCTCATCAGGCCGGGACGATCCTCCCACCGCTCCGTTTGTCGCTGCCGTTACTTGCCCGATGGGGGTTATTTTGATGTGGGAGCGGCGTCTCGCCGCGATGAAGTCCGCAGACCGCAACAACAGTGAGCATTCCTAGCTACGACTACTGAGATCTACGCTGAATATCGTCGTAAGCCTCACGAATTAACCGTTGCAACGCGGCGTCTACCGCAGGATGACTGGGTCGAAGTTTGACGTGCCGCATTCGCTTGCCCGTCCCCACTAGAATGCTATCGGGATCGGGTAACTCAGAACCCCGAAAAAAACCAACGTTCACATGCGCCTTAAAGACGCCTACGTAGGCGAATGCTACGTCGTTAAAACAAGCGGTCGGGTATCCATCGTGCAGCAGTATTCGCACGTTGACACCGACACTCTCAATCGACCGAAACCACTTCTCAGCTAACTCGGTCAATGGGTTCTCATTGGCGGCAAACCACTGCGCTACCGCCTCGTCGTTCTTGCTAGCTGCCGGAAATCGAAACAGACCGTCCATCGTAGCTCGACAATCGTACTACCGTGATTGCTCCGTTGACTGTGCACAAGACGCAGCCAACGCGAAAAACGCAGCGGCAACCGTTGTAATTACCCCGGGCAACCAGCCACCCAAGTAGAACCCCAGTGCACCGTTTGCCGCAACGATGACCGCGATACCACCGAGAAGAAATGGCACGACCGACCACCAGCGCAATGCCACGATAGCCATGCCGGACAATAAAATGAACAATACGGACGGATACAGATACAACACCGGCAAGACTTGTTGCATCGTGACCGAGACGTTCGCGCGGACCAACATATCGGCGACCATGCGGGTACCACTGGCATGCAACACCGCCATACCGAGCAACATGGCGACGCCACACACAGTTAGTACGACCGTTGCCCGCCGCATCTACGACCACGCCTTGACGGGAGTTGCCTTCTCCGCGAACACAACCTCGGCGTTGCGAATCAGATCGAGTTGAGTTTGCGATGCTGCACCACCGATCATTGCGATCTCACCCATCATCGCAAGCGTGTCGCCGCTTTGCTTATCACTAAACTTGGTAACGCTTGGCGCTAGCACTTGCCTGAGCTGCTTCGCCACCTGCTCACCGTTGCCGAACAAGTGCACGCTCGCGGTCAACAGCGCCGTCGCATCGCGTTCGCTCAACTCAAACGTTCGCATGAACAAGCGGAGCACAGCCTGTTTTTCCTCCGATGACATATCGCCATCCGACTTGGCAGCCGCCGTCACCAACAGTGCGGCTGCATCCATCGGACTATCAATGGCAAAAATTGGATTGGCCTCGTAAGCCTTACGCCAGCGGCGTCGCCGAGCCCACAGCCACGGGTTCAAACCACCGAGGTCTATACCCATCTCGGCCAATCGATGCAGTAACCACAAAATCGTGACGACACTGCCAAGGAAACCAATGATGACGTGCATGCCGCCTCCCTCGCGTTAGCGGTTGCGCTTGCTAGCCGGGTGATTCGCCGTGATGTTCTGACAGCCAACCGTGCCGCTGCCTGAACACGCTTGGAACGTGTCGCCGCTGTTCTCGCTAACTTTAATCCAACCCAGAATACCGCGTTGCGAGGAACGAGGGAAAGCGTCGAAGTGCTCCATCGCCAACGGCTGCGCCGCCAGCACCTCGATAAGATCGTCGGGTTTAACAAGCGCCCCGACATCTCCGTCGTCGTCTCCACTCATCAACAGGACCGTCCATGTTGCTTCGGCAATTTACGTAAATCGGGCCGCGACGGCCTTCCTGCATCTCCATCCACCGCCGCGCATCGTCTGATGTAGGAGCGGCGTCTCGCCGCGATGATGTCTCGAGAAAACTACGGCGCTTCCCACAACCCAATAATCTGGCCTTCCGGAGCACCGAGCCACGCGAACCGACTGTTATCGGGTAACGGTTGCGGTGGCACAAGGGTCTTACCGCCGAGCTCGCCAGCAAGCTCCAAACTCGACTCGAGCCTCTCGACCTCCACATAAAAGGTAACGTATGCGCCCCACTCCGACGCGAGCTCAACGATGTGGCCGCTCAACGATGCAGGCGATGCCGTATCGAACGTATATCCAACACTCTTGTCACCAATGTCCCACCCGAACATGTCGCGAAAAAATGCCCGGTTCTTTTCGCCGTCGAATGCACCAATCTCAACATGAACGATTTGATTCGTAGCCATGGTTACCTCCGTCAATTTGCCAGTTGCTCTGCCAACGACTTAGTCCGATCGGTGATGACGTCGCCGGTGTGCGCGGTTGTTACCGGTTCGATCAGTGCGATCAAACACTCATCGCGACACCTGGGATTGTGCATAACGCCGCGCGGTACGATGTGGCAGTCGCCGGCGGCGAGCTCGACACTTCGATCCTCGTAGTCAATCACCAACTCGCCGGCGAGAATAAGGAACATCTCGTCTTCGTTGTCGTGCTTATGCCAGGTGAACTCGCCTTTGACCTTCGCGACCTTTAGGTACTGATCGTTAACCTGCCCGACGACTTTGGGTGACCAGTATTCCGGTAAGGCCGCAGCGATCTCTTTTAAGTTCATTGGTTTTGCTCGCTCGGCGCTTGGTCAACGCCGCCTTGGCTTGGCATCACTTTGTTGTCGTCGTTCGAGTGTCGAACGATGTGGACTAGCCGGAGACGTTTCCAGGTTTCGCCACCGTCGTCGGACCGCTCGTCAGCGATGAAATAGCTTTCCTTGGTGATGTCGAGATAGACGAAATGGCGTTTTGAATCCGGGTTGTTGACGATGCGCACTTGATACAAGCTGGTATCGGTGCGCTCCCATCGGTAGGCCGCGATTCGCCCTGTGCTCAAGGCGTAGCGCTCAACAAAATCACCATTGTCTTCGAACGCGCTGAGCGATACGTACGAGAAATCACCATCCGGCGAGTCGAAATACTGAACCAAAGCACAACCGCCGGCCGCAAATTCGGTGCGAAACGTGCCAATAAAGGTCCGCTTATCACCATCAATACGGTATTGATTCCACTCGCCGACGAGCGGCGCAAGAAAATCGAGCGACAACCTCTCGCAAGCAACAGCGCAGACCGGTAAGGTCAGCATCAAACCCATCAGCAGGGCATACGGTGTTGTAACGAACAACTTTGTTTGCTTCGTACGCGTAATCATAACGAGCAGCTAGTTGGCAACCGGCTTGAGTGCCGATGTAAGGGCGAAGCGCTCGATCAACGGACGACCCCGACCGATCGCGGCAATCACGGACTCCAGCTGTAACGACGCTTGGTGCGCTTGCTCGTTGTCCCAGAGCTCATAAATCCAGACATGGTCTTCGTTGTCACCGTCCAACGCGACGTGATAAGCACGATTACCTGGCAATCCTTGGCTTCCAGCGACCAATACCTTCGCGAGTTCGCGCCCGGAGCCCGCTTTGGTCGTGAGTTTACCGACTCGTCCGTACATGTCTGCCCCCTGCTGCGCTCCGCGCAATTATCACGCCAAATGCGCACGATGACCTAACCGAACCCAATGACGTTCGCGAGTCGGCCCGGCCTGAGACGTGGATCGCGTTGACGACCTCGCCGTCGGACCGATAGTGAGAACCGGAATCGCCGCGGCACGACGTCGGTCGGGTGGCACGCGACCAGCCTACCGGCGATTCGCCTTGGCCCGCCCACATCTGCGCTGACCGCTGCAGTTTTACTGATGTGGGAGCGGCGTCTCGCCGCGATCATTCCAAGTTATCAAGATCGATGTCCTTGAACTGGCGGAGCTGCGCTTTTATCGGCGGCGGCACACGACCTCGGTCACGCTTATAAATCGCCGCGATCGCGCCCACCGTGTAGCCCCCTTCTGTGTCACCGGTCGCGCCCACCAGCATCCAATCCTCCAAACGCTCGAAGGCAACACGCTCGTGCGCATCCAACTCGCCCTGGTCCTCAACGGGATCGTTCGCGAGCGACACCGTAAGCTCGCCGCCCGACTGTTCATGAACCAGGCCCCAAATGTGTTCCGTATCGCCACCGGGCGACGTCAGCGGAAACTTAACGAAGGCTTGTGTAGCATCGTCGTGAAGACCCGCCTTGAAGCGCTCAATCTCATCCCGCGCCTGATCGATCGCGGCGAGCATTAACGGGTCATCTTTCGCCACCGGTAACGGGGCGAAGTAGTCCGGGTTAAAGCGGCGCCAACCCAGCCCGAAAACAACGATTCCTAGCGACGCGGGCACGGCCTTCGCCCAGTCGCCGGATCGGTATGCCAGCCACGCAGAGCCGACCACAACGGCGATGCCGGCAAGGCACATCACAGCTCCCAACAGACGGCTAAGAAAATCTCTCATGTTCGCCCCACAACGACACGCTGCCACGATGCCTGATGAGCGGATCGCCCGCTACTTTTTCCGCGTACAGCGAGGCCGTCGCAGCGTTCCGGGCCAAGAACCGTCGATAGTCAGCACCGAGATCGGTGGCCGCTTGAGGAAAGGCCGCAGACGGCGTTTTTACCGGCCATGAAGCGGCGGCGCGCTGACCGGGTGGCGATCGCCGTGCTAAACAATGACACGCTAGCGCTTGTTTACCGAACCCGAGCGAATCTTTGCGATTAACATCTCGAGAACGACATCGTCACTCGTTACGGTAATCGGCGATGCAATCGGCCAATCGGGCGTGACACCGTCGGGGCGCGTATCGCCGGACGGGCGAATAATATGTGCTTTTGGAAAGCCGACCTGGATGCCGCTGTTCGGCAACGAGAACTGCTCCATTGCTCCGTACGTCGTCGCCATGTCCGAGGTTTTCTCGCCGACGACTCGTCCGAGCTTGTAGTCTTGAACCATCGCGGCCACGTTGACAGCGTTGGAATACGAGTGGCGATTTACGAGCACGTAAACCCGTCCGTCGTAGCGTCGTCCATCGCGTGGTTGCGCGAGCGGGATATCGAACTCAAACATCTCGCCGCGCGGAGTAGCGGCGTATTGACGAGCGAATAATGCGGATACGCTATTTGCCCCGTTCGGGTTGGCGGCTAACCTGGCAGCATTGGACGCCTCGGCTTCGTCGCTAGAGCGAATAAAGAACGCTGAGCAAAATCGAAACGGCTCGTCGGCGATCCATGCCAGCATCGGATCACTAAACGAGTTATCGCCACCGGGATTTTGCCGCAGATCAATCACCAGGTCGGTCGTGCGATTATCGAGAATGGCCTCGAAAGCGCGATCGATAAAGGCGACAAAGGCTGAGTTTTCCCACGGCTGGGCCAGATTCTCGACGTTGTAGAAAGGACCCGGCCGAAGATAAGCGACGCCGTCATCCAGCAACTGAAAGGACCGTTTGTCGGTGTCCAAGGTAAAACCGGATGGCTGAGCCGCCGCAGCCGCCTGTTGAGCCTCGCGGGTTGCCGCTTTAACGACGGCATGAAACGGCTTCGCATCACGGCGCAGCGACAACACGAACTCTTCCTGCTCGCCGGCAACGGCCCACAAATCGCGCGGAAACGTAAATTCAAGTAGCGAGTGCGCGATATACGGCGTATCGGCTGAAATATGTGCGCTAACGCGTTCGAGCCAAACAGCCATCGGGACGGCGTCTAGCGCAACGATTTCATCGCCTTGACGGATAGCGGGATTGCCGGAATAGTTCTCACCCACATAAGCCACGCCGTCGACAATCCGTAGATAAATCGGCAGCGATTTTCCGCCCGCCGCACGAAACGCATCGTACGCCGCGTCGGGGAACTCAATCCGCGCGTGCGCGACGTTCCCAAACGCGGCGAAACGCTGCAACAGCAGCTGAGCGTCGAAGCGACGCATTGGCGCATCGATCGATTCCCGCAGCTCGTTGAAGTAAGCGTCGTACTCCGCACGGCTACGGTTCGCGTAATTGTTTGCGTGGGCACGTTTAAGCCCCCCATAGAGTGCATCGAGGTCGGCGATGATATCGGCCGCCGGTAGTGTCGCATTCCAGTCGACCTCGTCGGCGCCAACCGACCCAAAAAATCCGACCAGAACAATGCCTGCTGCAAGCAGATTAGCGAAACGACGCATAAAATCAGTCTCCATGAAAATTCGGCCAGCAGTACAGCAGAGCGTCGCTGGGACGACCATGGCGCGCGCTTCGTATTTTCCTGACGAAACCCTGACAACATTCAAATCAATAACTTATGCGAAAATAACGCGATGCGCACGACGACAGATCCTGCCGCCAATATAGAGCCGCCATTAACGAGTGCGTTCCGCCTCGGTGAATGGCAGGTCGATCCAGCTTCCGGACAGCTAACCGGCGACAGTGTCGCGGTAACGCTCGAGCCACAGCTCATGACGCTGCTGGCGCTCCTGGCGGCGAACCCGGTCCAAGTGCTGTCCCGCCAGGCCATCGAAGCGGTATTGTGGCCGCGCGCCGTCATTGGCGACGACACGCTGGCGAGAGCCGTATCGCGCTTGCGCCGAGCCTTGGGCGACTCGGCGCAAGCGCCTCGCTACATAGAAACACTGCCCAAACGTGGCTATCGGCTCATTGGGTCGGTAGCGAATTTCGCAGCGGCGACATCGAGTCGCGAACAATCGGCGCGACGCGTTGTTCCTTGGTTGTTAGCGACTACCGTCGGCCTAGCGCTGGCTGTTTGGGTCGTGCTGGATTCGCGTGAAACAGCCGCGCCACCAACGGTCACGTCAGTCGCGTTGGTCGAACGCGCGAACGATCTTTATATGCGCTTCACGCGAGCCGACAACGAAGCGGCGATCGGTTTGTATGAGCGCGTCCTAGCGGAGCATCCCGATAACGCCGATGCACAAGCGGGCCTCGCTAATGCACTCGTGCAACGCGTCATTCGCTGGCCAGAAAGCACCGGTGCACCAAATAAAGGTGTCGATACTTTGAGTGAAGCCTTAGCGCGTGGGCTGACGCAGGGGCCCGAGGCCACCGCCGTGCTCGAGCGCGCAACCGCAATGGCTGAACGCGCCGTTCGCCTTGAGCCGAACAATCCGGATGCCTTAAAGTCACTCGCCTTTACAGTGACGGCCCAAGGCAATCTCACCCGCGGCGAAACGGTTTACAAAGAGGTGCTCGCCCTGAATAGCGATGCCTGGGCGGCCCTGATCAACCTCGGCGAGATCGAATCGATGCGCGGCGAGAATCAAGCTGCCGTCGATTACTACGAACGCGCCTACGACGCTATGTCACGCGCTTACGCGTACGAGCCGCAGCGCGTTGGGCCGTGGCAAGTAGCAATGGGTGTTGCAATCGGTAAAAAACACACACAGCTTGGCGACAGCACGGCAGCGGAGCTGTGGTACCGACGCGTGCTGGCCGATGCACCGTACGAACCGGAAGCAACGGTCCGACTCGCGCAACTTCTCGCCGCCGCTGGCAACGCTCCCGAAGCGCGATCACTCTGCGAAACGTTGCGCCGGCGTGTGGGCGATTACCCCGGTTGTAAGAACTGGTAGCGGCTTACTCGGGATGTCGAACGGCGAGCAAGAAGTAGCCCATACCGCAAACGCCGGCGCCGTAAATCAATAGCGATGACAGCACCGAGTGAAACTCGTAATGTGGGTGTGATGCAAACAACGCGTGCAGAATCGCGTGCACAACCAGAAACCCGGCGACGCCCAACCGTGAGCGATGCCGGATGCGTTTATCGAGACTCGCGATAAGGCCGATCAATACCGCGAAGAGCGGCACGTGCATGGCGATAAACACCCACTCGCCGACCGAGTCCTCCAACAGCCGTAGCAGCGGCAGCACGCGCCACTCATGGTTCGGCATCGCGTCGAGCTCATGGGTGCAGAGCAGCGCTAAGCCCTAGTAAAAAACCACACTGCGAAACACGGTTGTTACTCGCCTAGAAGATGACTCGCCGTCACGAAATAAAGTGACGTACGACAAACATGCTGCTAACAAGACCGGCCACTGCGATCATCGTCGTTGCGATACCCATGCTGGCTGAGCGCAACCACCCGACAACACCAATACAGGTAGTCAGGGCGACAATACCGCCGACAAAGAACAACGACAGCAGGCGATGCTCACCCGCCAGCTCGTTCGGACTGTCGGACCAACCCAGCAATGACCAACCGAGCGCACAGACGAAAAACTGTGCTGACGCTAGCACTGCGAAGAAAAACAGCGCAGTGACGGAGCGGCGACCGCTCGGCATCGATACCAGTGCCGACAAAAATGTAAACGCAAAGCCTCCGAGAACAGCGGAGATTAGACCGAGTTGTTCCATGTCAATCCGTTACTGACGTCGAACCGTGTGCGAGGCGCACAGTAACACGACGTCGCGATGCAGTGCCGAGTGAGCTAAGTCACCTGAACATCGCTGCGACCGTCGGCGCCAAACCCATCAATGCGGGTACGACCCATGTGGGATCCGCGTCTCGCCGCGATGATGTCCGCAGCTGGCATCGACAAAGCCTTCGTCGGGCCGAGAGTGAGACCCGGGATCGCCGAAGCACTGCTTTGGCCGGGTCGAACGCGACGAGCCTACCGGCGAGTCGCCTTGGCCCTCGCACATCGTCGTTCGCCGCAGGCTCCAAACCGATCGTTGTGGGTGCTACTAATGTGGGAGCGGCGTCTCGCCCCGATGATGTCCGCAGCTCGC
>JBCDIL010000053.1:0-13655 GCA_038749025.1 Pseudomonadota bacterium
ACACCGTAACTGCCGAGCAGTCCGTCGCCGAGTTCAATGACGATGACGTCTGGCTTAGCCGCGGCCAATTGGTTAACGATGGCGCGTGTCAGCGCTGGCCCGGTTGCTGCCGACGTTGTTACGACACCGAAATCGCTAAACAGGAGTGCATCACGTGCGCCGGCATCTTGCATGGCTAAGATGTCGCGGCGCAGCGCCACACCGGTCGTTTTGCCGCCGCCGATCGCCAAACCGCGCTGGCGCAAGCGACTGACGATCGCGCTGGCGGCGGCGGTCTTGCCGGCATCCATCGTTGTGCCGGCTAGTGCTATAACCGGCACGCCGTTGGTGTTGAGCGTCGCCTCAGCGTCGAGGCCGAAGCGTCCGATGCGCGCCGGCACGCCGATTCGCTCGCCCAGGTACGGAAACGACAGCACCGTGCCGAGCACGCGGCAGTCGAACGGCTCACCCAGCTCCGGGTTGACCGAGTCGCATTGACCAATGACACCGCCAATGTTCAGCAATTGCAGCGTGTCGCCGACCGCCACGGCAGACGGCAGACTGCCCGAGTAGCCAAACAAAGCGTTACGAAAGCCAAGCGCGCCGACAATGATGTCGCCCCGTTTAACGGCGGCCATCCGACCACTGGTGAGCTCCAGTACGTTGTAACGCGATTTGTTATTGAGTACTTCGCAAGCAATGAGTACGCCTTCCTCGCAAGGAATGTCGGCACTTAAGCGCAACTCGCGTGATAGCTCATTGTGTTCGGCGACCGACGCGATCTTGTCCGCCGTTACTGTTTTCATTCGCTAGCGCCTGCTGCGCGTTGCTGCAGGCGACCCGGTAGCGCACGAATTCGCGAGAACCCGAGCGCATCACTCGGTGACCACTCGCCGGCCGCTTCGCCATAGACGCCGCGTGAGGCGGCGAGCAGTGAGTGCGGCGAATCGACGCCGGTTACAAACACGCGGCCGGCGCGCAGCTCGAGCCGGACCGTGCCGTTGACCTGTGCTTGCGATGAGTCGAGCAGGGCTTCGATATCGCGGCACGCTGGGTCGAGGGCCATGCCCTCGTGGACCATGTCGCCGTAGGTCAGTGCCACCGATTCCTTGACTCGGGCTTGCGCGGCGGACAGCGTGAGTTTTTCAAGCTCGCGGTGCGCTGTTAGCAACAACTCGGCGGCAGGCGCTTCGAAGGCCACGCGTCCTTTTGTACCCAAAATCGTATCGCCAACGTGAATGCCGCGGCCGATCGCGTACTCGGCGCCGATGGCCTCAAGGCGCTCGATCAAGGCAACCGCCGCCATCGGCTCACCATCGAGAGCGGTCGGCGTGCCGTTTGCGAACGTGACAGCGTGCTCAGCACAGCCGGTTTTATCGACGGCGCCGCTCGACAGCACCCACGCGCTTTCGGGCAAACTGCCGGCGGACGTCAGTGTTTCCTGGCCGCCGATGGTCACCCCCCAGAGTCCGCGGTTGATCGAGTACTGACCGCCACTGGGCGGTAGCGGCAAGTGGCGCTCAGTGAGATAAGCGATTTGCGTGTCGCGCGCGAAACTCTCGTCACGAATTGGCGCCAGCACGGTCAGCGCCGGGTTGATGCTTCGTAACGCCACCTCGAACCGGACCTGATCGTTGCCAGCCGCCGTGCACCCATGCGCGACGGTATCCGCTTGTTGCCGAGCGGCCACCTCGGCGAGCACTTGCGCTTGTACGCTGCGCTCGGCACCGACGCACAGTGGGTAGAGTTGACCGCGGCGCACATTGCCGGCGATCAGGTAGCGCAGCGTCGTGTCGTAAAAACGTTGCCGGGCATCGATCTGAACGTGCTCTAGCGCGCCGAGCGCCTTCGCTCGCTGTTCAAGGTCAGCCATGGCCGGCGCATCGAGGCCGCCGGTATCGACGTTAACGGTCACGATGGGCCGCCCGTGCTTGGCGGCCAGCCACGGAATACAGAACGACGTATCGAGACCGCCGGAGTAAGCGAGGAGAATCGGTGAAGCTGTGGTCATGAGCGTATTCCGCGCGGCCCGAGTTGCTCGATTCGACGCATGATGTTGCGAGTGGCCGCGTGTGACGACGTCGCAACGAACAACGTGTCGTCACCGGAAACGGTGCCGACAATTTCGGGCCAGTCCGCGCGGTCGACGGCGAGCGCGACACGTTGGGCAGCGCCGGTTGCTGTGCGTATAACGACCAGGTTCGGCCCAGCGTTATGAACGGCGCGAATAAAGCCGGTCGCATCGCCGAGCTCACTGTCGGCGATGGCGGTCGTCGACGGCGGTAGGCGATATCCCTGGGCCGTTTTTTGGACACCGAGCACATGGAAGTCGCGACTAACGCTCGACTGCGTGGCGTCGAAACCGACTGCTTGCAGTTGGTCGACCACGTCGCGCTGCGTGGCGACCGGCTGTTCCTTAAGGATGGTCACGATAGCCGCGCGACGGCGCGACAAGACTTCGGGATCGGCAGGCATAATGGTGGACGCTTCGAGTGATTGCGCATATCATGCATACAATGCGCATTATATGCAATCCCTGCTAAAAGGAACCCGCTGTGCTTGAGACGGTAGAAGTGAACCCGACGGGCCCAGTCCGCGGATCGGTGATTTGGTTACACGGACTGGGCGCGGATGGCCACGATTTCGAGCCGATCGTGCCGGAGTTGCGGCTCGAGCCCGAATTGCCGTTGCGGTTTATCTTTCCGCACGCACCGGTTCGTCCCGTCACGCTGAACGGTGGCATGCAAATGCGAGCGTGGTACGACATCCTCGGCCTGGATCGACAAGCGCAGCAGGATGAGGCGGGTATCCGTGCGAGTACGACGGCCGTCAACAACCTGATTGGCGCCGAAATCGAGCGTGGGATCAGCCCGGACAACATCGTCGTTGCGGGCTTCTCGCAAGGCGGTGCGGTTGCGACGTTTACGGCCCTGACGTACCCGATTCGACTCGGTGGATTGATCGCGTTGTCGACCTACCTCCCAGTGGCCGACGTCTTAGCGGCGGAGCGCCATGCGGCGAACGCGGACCTTCGTGTGCTGGTCGCGCACGGTGAGTTTGACCCGACCTTGCCGCTTGAGCTTGGCGAGGATTTGCGCGACCGATTAATGGCGTTCGGGCACGCGGTGAGCTGGCACAGTTACCCGATGGCTCACGCCGTTTGCCCACCGGAAATCGATGCGGTCAGTCACTACTTGCAGGCCGTGTACGCCGGCTAACGCCCCTAGGGCGCCAGCGTGAATGTCTCGCGGGTTTCGCCGCTCACCGAGCCGTTGGGACGGTAACGCCGCTCCATGTAACGCGCCCGCCCATCCGGTCGGATCCAGGCGAGGCTGGTCGAACGGGTCCCGTATTGCTCACCGATGATAAACGGTGCGGTTAGGGCCTGATGCCAGCCAGCCGGCAGATCCAGCTCCGGCGTATCGCCGACGTTGGCCTGGGTCATGTCGCGAAGCGGCGAAAACAGTTGCTCTGGCTCCGCCGCGCCGTCGTCCAACCAATCCGAGACCGCCCCTTTCACGTGCAGCAACTTTGGCCACGGGGTGTCGAGCAAGGCATTACTGACCGCATGCACGCCGCTGCCTAAGTGGCGAATCGGTTCGTCCGCGCGGTTGCTGACATAAAAGGCGCGCTTGGGGCCCGTGCCGATCAGCAGATTAAAACCGGCATAGGCGCTAAGCTCGATGCGTTCGGCGTACGTTTCGGCGGACTCGGTACCGTTCAAAAAGTCGGTTAGCAGTTGACCACGCGAGCGCGCGGGCTCTGCGTCACTGCGCTCGCGGAAATTGGTCACCAAGCCAAAACGCCCGTTCCGAGTCAGCCCGTACCAAGTGCCGCCTGCTACTTCGTCGCGGCCGGCGAGCAACTCGGGGTGAGCTTGCCACCAGCGGGCCGGGGCCGTCGGCCGGGCATGAAATTCGTCACGATTGCCGATCATTAGGAAGGGCAGCTCGGGCGTTGCATTTAGCGCGATCAGTGCAAGGCACATCGTTAGGCGCTCGCGTTAACCCAGGCATCGATAAGCTGGCGCGCAATGGATTGTCGCGGCGGTATCTTGATGCGGCGTTCACGAATGTCGGCGCGGGTAAACCAGTTCACATCTTCGAGCTCATTGTCGTTACGACGAATATCGAACGACGTCGCGTGCGCATGGAAACCGAGCATCAGCGATGAGGGAAATGGCCACGGCTGCGAGGAGTGATAGCTCACCGTGTCGATGTTGATGTTGGTCTCCTCGTAAACCTCGCGAGCGACGGCGTCCTCTAGACTCTCGCCCGGTTCGACGAACCCAGCAATCGTTGAGTAAAAACCGTCTCGCCAAGCCTGTTGGCGTCCCAACAAACACCGCTCTTCGTGGCTGACGAGCACGATGATGGCCGGGTCCACACGCGGGAAAGTACGGTGGCCACAGGCCTCATTCTGGCAGCGGCTGGCGTAGCCCGCGGCCTCAAGTTTCGTCGGTGAACCGCACAGAGAGCAGAAGCGATGACCGAGGCGCCAGCGCGCCATACCGACGGCATGCGCCGCGAGGTTGGCTTCGTGTGCAGGCAGCCACCGGCCGAGTTCTCGCAGATCGACGAAACCGACAGCGTCATCTGACTGCGCTGGCAACGTGTCGGTCAGCAATGCGAAAACCGGTGCACTGTCGTACAGGCCCAAAAAAAGGATGTCGTCGGCATCGCGCGGCAGCGTCATTGTCGCAGTCGGCAGTAGCGCCAGGCGCTGCTCTTCGCGAACGGCCGCACAGGCCCCGTCGCTGACAAGGATGCAGCGGGTGTGTTCTTGACGCAGCGCGTTGGCCTGCCAGCGCGGATCGGTGCGGAACTCGGCCGCGCGATCGACGTACGCGCCAGCAAAGACGTTGTGCGGTTCAGACATACCGGGATCGTGGACTACGGTGCCCGGATTGTGCCACGGAACAGCACACAGAATCGGTGACGGCGCGAGGCCGCCACCGTTTTTGTGCGAGCGCTTACTTCTTCAGAAGGTCGCGAATTTCCTCGAGCAGGACTTGCTCTTTCGGTGGCTCCGCTGGTGCAGCTGGTGCCTCCTCTTCCTGGCGCTTCAAGCTGTTCATCGCTTTAATCACCATGAAAATCGCAAACGCAACGATCACGAAGTCGATAACGACGTTCGCGAACGTGCCGTATTTGACGATGGTAGCGCCTGCTTCTTCCGCTGCAGCCAAGGTCGCGTAGTCGCCGTCACCCAGATTGATGAACTTGTTCGAGAAATCGACACCGCCGGTAATGACGCCGATAACCGGCATCAACAAGTCGCCGACAAACGAGCTGACGATTTTGCCGAAAGCCCCACCGATAACGATACCGACCGCCATGTCGACAACGTTGCCGCGCATGGCGAACTCTTTGAACTCTTTAAACATGATCTACCCCGTCTTCAGTCTTTTCTTGGTTTTGAATCACTGACTTACGCCAGTCGCGGCGTAGCATACCGGATTTTGTCAAAAAGCTGACATACAGAAGGACGCAAGCCCGGCTAACAGAATCTAGACAAAGCGATTGACGCCAGGTCTACGCTGGACATTGAGGCGCAATTCGCAGCCCGGACAACGGTGAAAATCGATGCCTAGCCGGTCGTGGACATAGTGCAGCCCACAGTCGTCGCAACGCGCCAGTGTTAGCCCATCGCCGAGCGATTGCAGCAGTGCCCATGCCCATTCGAAGTTGTAGAGCGGGCGCGCGTAGAGCCGCCGGTAGGTGTCGTAGGCGGCGAGCGCTCGATGCCCGTAGTCGATATCGGGAGCGGGCCACCGCGGTTGAATTGAGCCGTTCGCGTCGCGACTCAGTAATCCAGAGCTCACAAATAAGTAGTACAGCGTCGTCGCCTGCATCTGGTGCTCCGGGTTTTTTACGAAAAATGCGATTTGGCGCGGTGATTTTCCGCGCCGACGATGGACCGTGGTTGCCGTCGTCGATTTGAAGTAGCGGCTGTAGATTTTCCGTATTCGGTCGTCCGACAGGCCGGTGCAGCGCTTAATGGTGTGCGTCCGCGCCTCGACGGCGATGAGCTTAAGTGTCAATTCCAGTTGGCTCCGTTCATGCAGGTACCGCGGTTGCAGGGTCGCCATATCACCTTCCTTTGTGGACTTTTTGGACCATATGTAGCATATGAGAAGAAGTTATTGTCATCTATGTTCCAAAAAGCCCATATATGGCAAATTAACCGATGATGACGCGGAGCGTGATGATGACCCCAATCGGCCTGACAGCCACCGAGTTAACCGACATACAACAACTGAACCGTGCGTTTTTGCGGTTGGTCCGGGCCGAACCCGAGATCGCGAGACCAATAGCGGCAGGCTTACCGCCAGCGTTGGCCGCCCGCTTCGCTGCGGGCGAGTTGACCGATACGCTCCTCGGCGACCCGGTGTCGTTTCTACTCTTTGAAGTCGCGTTGCCCGCCGCGCCAAGCCCAGCGACGGCACTCTTTCGTGCATCGCCAGCAGCGATCGAGCTCGGCCTACTCGCGCTCGGCTTTATGCAGCGACTCGGTCGGCGTGAACAGTTTGCCGTGCGGGTCTGCGCGGGCTTGACTAACGACGAGCTCGAGCGCCTGCTCGGCGCGACCGTCAATGATTTCGGTCGTCTGGTTCGCTCGGTGGAGCAACCGGTGACGCCCGCGCTTTGCCAACCGGCGTTTCTTTGGCCAACGCTGCTGACGGCGGCAGCCAACGCGGACGGGCAACGGTTAAAGACGTTGTTCGCATTAGGGCATCAGCATCGGCTGCATCGGCTAATGGAACCGGTGGTGCCTCAACGGCGCGCGGCACGGGCCATCGGCGTCGCCGAGCGCATCAGCGAGCGCTAATCGACCGTGACGATGAGCTTGGTCGTCAACGCATTGGTTTGCCGGTAGTAATGCCAGAGGAAATCCGCTGCTATGCTCCTTAGCGGTGCCCACCGTGCCGCAATTTGAGCCGGATCTGTCGTGCCGTCCGGCAGCAATTGCAGCGCCGCCCGATCAAGCGCGAGATCGCCCGGCGGCCAGATGTCCGGTCGACCCAGCGCCATCATCAAATAAACCGCTGCCGACCAGGGACCGATGCCTTTTAAAGCCGTTAAAGCGGCCAGTGCCGCCTCGTCGGGCAATCGGGCGACTTGCGTAATTGAGAAGCGCCGTTGCCGAATCGCCCGCCCAAGCTCGACGCAGTAGTGCGCCTTTTGTCGCGTTAGCCCACAACCGCGCAACGTCGTTTCGCCCGCGTCGACCAACGCGGTGGCCGATACGCGGCCTAGCTCGGTGGCAAGCCGTCGGTAAATCGTATCGGCCGCGCGAATGGAAATTTGCTGTTCGAGGATGATGCGTATTAATGTCGCCAGCCCCGGCGAGCGCCGGCTTGGCGGCGGCGGACCGAAGCGACGCTGAACCGCGGCTAGCGCTGGACACGTTGCTGCCAGCTCGGCGGTCATCTCGGCATGGGTCGGGGATTGCACAGTGTCGTAGGCTGAGCTCGTTTGACTTAGATACAATACATGGCACAGCAGTTGGCCGGTTGCAGTTAAGCGCCGATAGTTTATGTAGCGGCGGCCACTGTGTGGTCACTCATTGGCAACTGCAAAGGCTATGGGCGGCTACTCGAACACGGCAGCGGTTAAAGGCTCACCGCGAAACTCTCGCAGCTACAACAGCTCGCTGTGCTTGCGCAGTAACTTCTTTTCTCTCAGTAAACCCTTAATTCTATGCCAGCTCTTACCATTCGCCAGCTTCGCAAACGCTACCCCAATGGGGTTGAAGCGCTCCGCGGTATTGACCTTAACGTTGAGCGTGGCGATTTCTATGCCTTACTCGGTCCCAATGGCGCAGGCAAGACGACAACGATCGGTGTTGTTTCGTCGCTCGTGACGAAGAGTGGTGGCGATGTTGAGGTGTTCGGTCACAGCATCGATACCGACCGTGAGCTCGCCAAGTCGGAAATCGGCTTAGTGCCACAGGAGATCAATCTCAATCTCTTTGAAAAAATCGAAACGATTGTCGTAAACCAGGGCGGTTACTACGGTCTCCCGCGTGCCTTAGCTAAACAACGCGCCGAGAAATACCTGAAGGAGCTCAAGCTTTGGGACCGGCGCCGCGATATCGCGCGCAACCTATCCGGCGGCATGAAACGCCGGTTGATGATTGCGCGGGCATTGGTCCACGAGCCGCGCTTGCTGATTCTGGATGAGCCGACCGCTGGGGTCGACATCGAGATTCGCCGGACGATGTGGGATTTTCTGCGCGAGATTAACGAGCGCGGAACAACCATTATCTTGACGACACACTACCTCGAGGAGGCTGAGACCCTCTGCCGCCACGTCGGCATAATCGATGCGGGTACGATCGTCATCGATGCCCCAATGAAAGATGTCTTGCGCCGCTTACAGCGTGAGACGTTCGTCTTGAATCCGCGTGAACCGCTCAGCACCGTTCCGGTCATCGACGGCTACGAGCTTGAGCTTCGCAAAGACGGCGATATGGAAATTTCGATCGATAAGTCGTCGAGCTTGAACGGGATATTCGACCGCCTAAGTGCTCACGGTATCGACATTGTTAGCATGCGGCCGAAGTCGAACCGGCTGGAGGAGCTCTTTATCGATCTGGTTGAGAATCGCCAGTCGGCGCGCAATGCGGAGGCATTGTCATGAACGTCTGGCAGGTCAACTGGGTCGGCTTCAAGACCATCGTTCACAAAGAGGTCTTCCGTGTTTTACGGATATGGGTCCAGACCTTGGTGCCACCGGCTATCACGATGAGCTTGTATTTCATTATTTTTGGCAGTCTGATCGGCACGCGGATCGGTCAAATGGACGGCTACTCGTACATGCAGTTCATTGCCCCGGGCTTAATCATGATGTCAGTGATCACTAACGCTTACGGCAATGTTGTATCGTCGTTTTTCGGCGCGAAGTTTGGCCGCCATCTTGAAGAGATGCTGGTGTCGCCGTTATCGAATGCGACCATTATTCTCGGCCATGTCGCGGGCGGTGTAATTCGCGGTCTCGGTGTCGGTGCCGTGGTAGCCGGTATCGCGTTGATATTTACCGATCTCACCGTTGAACACCCGTTAATCACCGTATCGATGGTGTTCTTAACGGCAGTCGTGTTCTCTTTAGCCGGCTTTATCAACGCCGTTTTTGCACGCAAGTTCGATGACATTTCAATCGTTCCGACCTTCGTCCTAACACCGCTAACGTACCTTGGTGGTGTCTTCTATTCGATTTCGCTACTGCCGGAGTTTTGGCAAAAGGTCTCTCTCGCCAATCCCATTCTGTATATGGTGAATGCATTTCGATTCGGCATTTTGGGTGCCTCGGACATCCCGATTACGACGGCGTATACGATCGTTATAGGCTTCGTCGTTTTGTTGTTTTCAGCGTGTTACTACTTGATGCACCGCGGTATCGGTATTCGGGAATGATGATGCTTGTACGCCCTGGGTCGGTCTAACGCATGTGCGGTCGCTTCGCCTTTTTCTCCGCGCATGAAGCGATGCCGGCCCTATTTGGGTTGGCGGCCGATCTGCCGGGCGTGATGGCGAACTACAACATCGCGCCGACTGATCTTGCAGCGGTTATTCGCCGCAGTACCGACAACGAGTCGAACGAGCTCTGCATGTTGCGCTGGGGGCTGGTCCCTTTTTGGGCGAAAGACATTGCGATCGGCAACCGACTAATCAATGCCCGAGCGGAGACCGTGCCCGAAAAGCCGGCCTTTCGATCGGCCTACAAACGACGCCGTTGCTTGGTGCCGGCCGATGGTTACTATGAGTGGCATCGAACTAACAACGGCAAACAACCGTATTTCGTCACCAGCGCGGACGAGCAGCCTTTCGCCATGGCCGGCCTTTGGGAGTCATGGACCGATAAGGAATCCGGCGATGATGTCGAGACGTTCACGTTATTAACTCGTGAGCCCAACGACACGCTCGCTCAGCTGCACCATCGCATGCCGGTGATTGTGACAGCCGCAGAGGCCGATGCGTGGTTATTGGGTTCAATGCCGGCGATGGGTTCGTCGGCGCCTGCGCTACCGAGTGATGACGCGTTCGGATTTCGCGCTGTGTCGAAGCGCGTCAACAATCCGCGCAACAAAGATGAGGCGGTCCTGGAGCCACCTGCGGATCCTGGCGACGATACGCTGAACAACAACTAAAGCTAGCCGCCCGCGCCGCCGACACAGTTCGAGCGTGATGCATCGTCACGCCACTGAGTTTGTGGAGAGCGTTATGCCCCGTTTGTTGCTAGCCCTTTCACTAGCGGTCGCCACGGTGGTCGCGCAGGCTGAAGGCCAGTTCGGTATCAAGGCCAGTACGCTGGGTCTTGGTGTCGAGGGTGTTTATCACCTGTCCGACCGTTGGTCGCTGCGTGCCGGCGCGCAAAGTTACAACTACGCGTTCGACGACGAGTTCGACGGCGTTGCCTACGACGGTGACCTTGAGCTTGAGAGCTTAACGTTACTGGCTGACTACCGGCCGTGGCGTCGACGTTTTCGGCTGACGGGCGGTGCGGTTGTCAATAACAATCGCCTTATTGGCGTCGCCGATCCAAACGCGACATACACCGTCGGCAACACCACGTACAGCCAAGCACAAGTCGGTGTGCTTGCCGCTGACGTCGAGTTTAAGGCGGTCGCACCGTATCTTGGCATCGGCTACGACCTGGCGCTTGGGGGTGATTGGCAGCTCAGTTTCGATCTCGGTGCTGCCTTTCAAGGCGAGCCTGTGCCCACCATCACATCAACGGGTGGATTGCTCTCGGGTAGTGTCGCGTTCCAGGCGGATCTTGCACGCGAAGAGGACAACTTTCGCGACGATGCGAGCGACTACGATATCTATCCCGTCATCGCGATCGGCTTGTCGTTAGCGTTCTAGACTTTAACTGCGCGAAACGCGCGCGCTAAAATCCATCGCGTAGCCAAGCGTCAGGGTTTCGTCGAGCGCTGGGCGTCGCAAGAGGGCAGCTGAGTGGCCGCTCGAGCCGTCATTATTGTCGCTGTTGCGTTAGTCGTGCAGCTGCTCGTCTACGGTGTCATTCGACTCGTGTACGACAGCCAGCCAACGACCGCACCACTGAGGGCCGCCACCGCGCAACAGTTGCCAACGACAGACCCGAGCGACGCTGATCCGACGGCGTGGCAGTCCGTGCGCTTACCCGAGAAGCTTTGCCGGGGGGACTGTCAAAGCCGGTTTAAGCTGTATCGCTTTGCGCTTGATCAGCCCTTGCACGGCGGCGAGCTCGGTCTGTACGTGCCGTCGGCCGACGGTGCGATGGCGGTTTGGGCGAATGGTCGATTCATCGGTCAAAGTGGATCGCTTGAGCATCCCACGGCGGACATGACCTACCAGCCGCAGTTCTTTCGGTTTTCGCACTCACTGCTAAACGATAGCGAGCCGTACATCGACGTATTGGTTGCGTCATTGGTGGCATCCGGCGGGCGACTGATGGCGCCGTACATCGGTAGCGCGGTGGAGTTGGAAGCGGCCCATCGAATCGCGTCGGGGGTCACCGTCGATGGGTTGTGGGCGATCACCGCCACGTTGGTCGTCTTCGTGCTAGTGGCCAGCCTATTTTACTGGGTGTCGGACCGTGACCGGCTATTCGTTTGGTTCATTCTGATCGCGGTCTTCGCGATTTGCCGCAACCTGAACGTGCTGCTGCCTGAATGGCCCGGCGATGTTCGTATACGGAGCGCACTGTACCTTTGCTCGACGCTGGGTGTGTTATTGGCGTCGGGTGCCTTTCTGAGCCGACTGGTAGCGGCACCGGAATCGCGCCTTGACGCACTATTGGCTGCGCTCGGCGTAACCGCATTCCCGTTGATTACCGGTATGCTTTTCATCGATGTGGCACTGACCTGGCAGGTGACCGTTACGGTGACCCGCGTGGTGACGATTGTGCTGGGCAGCGTGTTACTTGTGCGCCTACTCATCAACTCGCGACGCTACCCGCGGTTCGCACAGGCGACCATGATCGCGTTGTTGCTGGGCGCGTTTTCGTTGCTGTTGCATGACGTACTGCAATCGATGCCACCACGCTTGCTCGTGTTCCAGTTTTCCAATCTCGCCGCGCTGCCCTTGGTGCTCAGTTTCGCAGTCGCTGTCGCGATGCGGTATCGCGAGCTTGCAAGAATGGCTGATGACCCGGCCGTGAGTGTCGCCCAAAGGGCCAGCGTATTGGCGACCGAACGGCGACGCTTGTTGCGCGATATGCACGACGGCGTTGCCGGGCGGCTCGCCACCTTGCTGCAGCGCGTGCGCCATGACCCGGGCGTGGATCAAAGCGTGGCGGACGAGCTCGAATTGAGCCTCGCTGATCTGCGCCTTGTTATCGACTCGCTCGATTCGCCCGACAATCGCGAGCTCGGCCAATTGATGGGGCAGCTGCGCGCTCGCCTAGACCACTGGCTTGGCCGCCATAACATCGCGCTGACCTGGGACGTTCACCCGGTCGCGCCTCAGCCGATGACGGCCGAGCAGGCTTTGCATGTGCTGCGAATCGTGCAGGAATCACTAACGAATGTGGTAACGCATGCCAATGCCACGGCCGTCACCGTGTCGCTAAGTGAGAACGCGGACGGCGTGCGGCTCGTTGTCGCGGACAATGGCGTGCCGACGACAGAACCCACTATCAGTGGTCGTGGTCGCGGCATTCTTGCCGAGCGTGTCACGGCCCTCGGTGGCGACTTGCTGACGGGCCGAACCGTCGATGGCTACGCGGTTACTGTCCACTTGCCAAGACCCCCCCGAGAATCAGGGGGTCGCAACGCGCCCCGAAGTCCGCGAAGCTAGCCGCGTGTCCAATCCAAACTCTGCCGCGATCCGTGTACTGATCGTCGAGGACGATGCTCGCTTCGCCGATGTTTTCGCCGGTCTGCTGCGCTCGCACACCGCGTTTGCGAAACCACAGGTCGCACCGTCGCTCGCAGAGGCTCGTCGCGTGCTGGCCAAGCACGCGTTCGATGTGATCGCTATCGATCTCAAGCTGCCGGATGGATCGGGTCTTGAGTTGATTGGCGAGTCCGCCGCCCGCACGGTCGTCGTTAGCGTTTTCGGCGACGAAGACGCCGTTGTCACTGCCATACAAGCGGGCATCGATGGCTACGTGGTTAAGGACGACAGCCGTCTGGTCGATGCGCTAATCGATATCTATCGAGGTCTAACGCCACTGTCCGCGGCAGTCGCTGGCCACGTATTGCGCCGCATTAAGCCATCGCGGGCACCGCCGGTTGAGGCTCTGTTGTCGCCACGCGAGACCGAGATTCTAACGCTGCTCGCGAACGGGCAAACGTACCAAGAGGCGGCCGAGTTTCTGAACTTGTCTTATTACACGGTCGCCGATCACGTTAAGAGCATCTACCGCAAACTCAAGGTCGGTTCTGGCGCAGCGGCCGTGCTAGCCGGGGTTCGTGCCGGCCTGATCCGGGTCGATGAGCCGTAGCGACTGTGAATGACGGCACGTTTTTTTCGGCGTTTTTAACCACTGATTTCACAGTTTTATTGCTATCCCTGATTTAAGGGATACGCATACCAACATTTACTCACCAGTCTCTCTCGCCACGCCGCGCCGTGCGCGCGATGCCATTGAGCTTGGAAGGAGAAAAACGTGAAACGCAGCGATCGACAATTAACCGGTGCCCTGAACTTGGTGGCTGTGCTTGCCGTGCTTGGTACGCTAGCC
>JBCDIL010000054.1:0-9994 GCA_038749025.1 Pseudomonadota bacterium
CCCACATCAATAGAGCCCGCATCGGGAATTTAACGGTAGCGGAAAACGAAGATGTGGGAGGCCCGTCTCGGGCCGATGACAGCAGCGTCGTTGTCAGCCGCGGATTTCATCGCGGCGAGACGCCGCTCCCACATCAATAGAGCCCGCATCGGGAATTTAACGGTAGCGGAAAACGAAGATGTGGGAGGCCCGTCTCGGGCCGATGACAGCAGCGTCGCTGTCAGCCGCGGAGTCCATCGCGGCGGGGTGAAACCCGGGAACGCCGAAGCACTGCTTCGGCCGGGTTGAACGCGGCGAGCGTACTGGCGAGTTGCCTTGGGCCGCTCCCACATTAGTAGATCCCAGATCGGTAGAGCCCAGATCGGTAGAGCCCACATCGGTAGAGCCCATATCAGTAGATCCCACATTGGGAAAACTGCGGCAGCGGTTTAGCAAGATATGGCGCCGGCTACGACCTACGCCAACGTGGAACGGAGATGTGAGAGCGGCGTCTCGCCGCGATGGAGGCTTCGCATGGAACACGTTAAAGACGCCCCGACCAAGCGCATCTACTCAAAACACAACTAAGTGGTTGTCCCAAGAAAAATCAAACCGGCGCTGTTCGCGGCGAACATCCGATAACAAGCCATCACCGGTGCTGACCAACAACCGGTCGCCTTCGCTGACCCCACACACGTCATTTAGCGCGACCGAACTGATTTGCGCACCGCTAACCACATCCAGATGAACCAGTCGGTTTCCGCGAGGGCTCGACACCACGACTGTACCGGTACGACTATCTAGACCGATATCGCCCACGTAACCTTTCAATTCGGCACTGGCTTCAGCGGACAATACTGGCGCTAACGCCTCACCACGGCGGTGTCGGAAAACCAACGGTGCCGGCCCGGTGTCTTCGTGCTGTGCGCCAATCCAGACAGCTCCGTCGTTGGTCTGCGTCAAATGCCGTAACGACAGTGACGGAAAAGCCGCCGGTCGCTCGACAACATCTAGCAATTCACCGTTGTCGACCGATAAATAGGCAACGGATGACCGCATCGACGCTAGATTGAGCTTCTCACGCGGGAAATCCGGGTGTGTTTCGATGCCGCCATTCGCGACGGCCATCGTGCGCTGATCGCGAAGCAACATCGCTTCGTGCGTGCCAACACCCCCGGTTGACCACTCAGTCGTGCGCCGAAAACCGGCGGCGACATCATAGACACCGATAGTCCCCACAGCGTTGTCGTAGTCATTCTCGGTCGCGAAGAATCGCTCGCCATCTGCGCTGAAGAACCCATGACCAAAAAAGTGTCTACCGGCTGCGCTATGCAGCGTAGCCACGATGCGTGGTTCACGCAGGTCGATAACGCTCGCCGTACGCCCGGGTCGCCGCGCGATCACAACAGCCTTATCGCCCGCCGGGGCAACGGCAATGGCATGGCCGCGTTCGGGTAATTCGAACGCGGCTGCCAAGCGCAACAACGGATCGACCAGCGCAACCGCATAGGCACCGTTCGTGAAGCGGCAGCAACCGATAACGGACACCGTAGACCGAGCGGTGGCGTAACTCGCGAAGGGAAGTGCTGCCCCCGTAGCGCCGATCAGTAAATCACGTCGGCGCAGCATCGTGAACTAGTCGCCGTCAGCCGCGTTGAAGCTCTGTGCCAATCCCAGCGCAGCGGGTAGCGTCTCGCCCAATTGCTGCCGTGCGCTCGTCATCGGGATTTGAACGTAAACGAGCCGCCCGTGTTGCTGTTCATCGCGTACAACAGCCTGCCAATCGCCGGCATTGCGCAGCGTATCTAGCTGCGCGCGGACCAGTCGCAACTCACGTTGCAGTGCATCACCCGCGTAGCGGCTGTCCTCGGGTAGCACGGCTTGAAACTGCATGCCGAACAGGCGGGCCAGTTCTTGAACACTGGCATCGATCATCTCGATCGTAAGCCCGGAGAGCGCTAACGGCGCTATGCCCGGGCGCGCTGCAGCCGGGTTTGTACCGATCGCCGCTTTGATCTTTAGATCGGCGTGGCTGCGAAGCGCCGCTGAGCCTGCCTCAAGCACAGCCGCTAACGCTTGATCGCGTTCGAGCGGGTCACCGGAGCGGCTGAACGCTTGCTGCAGGTCCCCGGCCGACTGCCAGTCGCTACGCACATCGCTGCTAACCACAGTGATCCAGTCACTGACCGGTTTTGCGAGAGCGCAGGCATTTTGGCCGCGATAAGCGGCTTGCGTAGGCTCATCGGCGAACAGTAGATATTCAAGCGCCGGCATCCCTTGCAGCGCAACGCTCTTCTCTTTGAGATCAGTGGCCTCGATAGCACGAGCATCGGTATCGGCGATCAGCTCGATGAGTTGACGTCGACCGCGGCCCCCGCGATCGGGCCAGTAAAACAAGCGATCGTAACGGTGATCGTGTGCCACCGGGCCAAGGCGCAACCATTCGACGCGGCCCCACGCCCTGGCTAAACCAACAAACCGCTCACGAGCGGTGGCGAGGTTCGCGTCTGTCGGCGACTCACATAACGCGCCGATGGCGGCTTGCTGCGTTGCCGCCGTCGCCGCAAAGTGCTCGTACGCACCGCCAACTTCGCGGTAAACGAAGGCCAAGAATTCATCGCGTGAATCAGGCGGCGGGGCACAAGCGATGAGTACACTCGCAAGTGTGGTTACGACGCTGATTCGAAGCGCGCGCGTCATAGCGAATACAAGAACGCCAGCAACGCCTCGCGTTCGGCGGGATCCATCTCGACGATGGCATTTCGAGCATCGGTCGCCTCGCCGCCGTGCCAGAGAATCGCTTCGAGTACGTTGCGTGCGCGCCCATCATGCAACAGTTGCTCGTGACCGCTGACCGCTTCGGTTAATCCAAGCCCCCACAACGGCGTTGTCCGCCACTCACGGCCGTTCGCTTTGCCGACGGTTCGCCCGCTACTGAGCGCCTCGCCCATGTCATGCAGCAACATGTCCGTGTACGGCCATATCAACTGGAACCGGAGTTCTTCTTGTGGCGCATCGTTGCGCGTAACAAAGCTTGGCCGGTGGCAAGCCGCGCAGCCTGCCTCCGTGAAGAGCTGTTTGCCCGCCAACACGCTCGGCGAGTCAACATCGCGGCGGGCAGGGACCGCGAGGTTAGCGGTATAAAACGTCACCAGATCGAGGACTTCATCCGATGCCTCATACGGGCCGAGAGCGTCTTGAACGCCACTCGGCGCGGCCAAGCAATCGCTCTGCGCATCCGTGCATTCGCCCGCCGCCACTGGGTGCAGTGAACTAGAGATGCCCATGTCATTAAAGAACGCGCCGGCGGCCTGTGCTTTCAATGACGGGGCCGCTGCTTTCCAACCGAAGCGACCGAGCACCCATTCTTCGTCGCCGCCCGCTCGGACCATTTGCGCTCGGCCGGAAATCCCATCACCGTCGGCGTCATCAGGGTCCGCCCAGGCGAGGATGTCGTTCGCATCCACGGCCTCCAGGAGGCCCAGTCCGATCATTGCCGGTGCGATACGTGGCGACACGAGTGCGCCTTGTTCAAGGGGGCCGTAACCCAAGTCGCCAAGCAAAAACGTCGGCGCACGTAACGTGACAGACTCACCGCCTGCCAACGCGAACGGTGCTTCATCATAGCTAAGCAGCACCTTCCCTTCGGCGACCACGCCCGGTACGGCGACATCTTGTATCTGACCACCATAGACGCGGTCGGGGATCGTCAGCAACTCGCCATCTTCAATCGCTTTGCGTTCGGTATCGTTGCGCGGCTCGATCGCCACTCGCAACAGCAACGATGTTGCTTCATCGCCTGGATGCTCAGGCGGGTGACCACGGCCATCTTTCAAGTGACAACGCTGGCAGGCGCGCGCGTTATACAGCGGACCAAGGCCATCGGACGCTTGGGTCGACGCCGGCGATGTGACCCAGATCTTGCGGAACAACGCATTACCGAGCGCGAACTGTTGGCGCCCTTCGAGCGATAGATTTTCCGAAGGCTGCGAGAATGCGTTCGGCGAATTCATTGCACGCGTTGTGGTAGCACCGCCGGCGTTCTCCTCGAACGGTTGCGCGACGGACCAATCGTTCGGTGCAGCCGTTACTTGCGCGACCCGCAGACGTTGCTCAGCCGTTAGGTCATCGCGCCAAGCATACTGAGTCTCGTCAACCGATGGTGCGTCGGCGGTGCGCTTGCCAAGCAGCAGCAAAGCGGCAACGGCAGCGACGATGATCGCTGCCGCCGCCAGTGTGCGGTTCATTGAAAGACGGCGCTCGGATCGTCCAGAGAATCCGAACCCTCGATGTAGACGCTGCCTAACTCGAGAGCGGCGACGAGCTGCTCAAGGGGTTGCGTCTGCGCAACGAGTGCGTCAACGGCAACTTCAATCGTTTGCTGACCCTCAGCGTTGCCCTCGCCGATCATTTGATCATAGGCCTCGACACCATCGCCACGTTGCTTCAACGCCGTTAACGCATCGGTTGCGGCGCCGATGGCGGTATCCAACTCAGCCGCTAAGGCGGGCAGTTCATCCGCTGCCAGACCGGATAGCGATGCGCCTTTAACGGTTGTGCCATCAATGCGCTCGTACTCGCCCCAGTAGACATTAGCGATACCGATCTGGTTGTAGTAGTGCGAGTTGTGCGTGTTATCGGAAAAACAATCGTGCTCTTCTTCCGGGTCGTGCAACACAAGACCGAGTTTCATCCGCTCGCCGGCTAACTCGCCGTACGACAGGGAACCCATGCCACTGATCATGGCGTTTACCCCGGCAACCGGGTCGTCGACCAGGCGCTTGCGGGCCGCACCATCGCTGCCCCACAGACCGACCATCTCATCGAGATCATCAAGCAACAACTGGGTGGCCGCTTGCAAGTAGGCGATACGCCGCTCGCAGTTGCCACCGGTACACGCGTCGCCGGTGGCGAAATCCGACGCTGGCCGATCGCCGGCACCTTCGGCAGTGCCGTTCAGATCTTGTCCCCACAATAAGAATTCAATGGCGTGATAACCGGTCGCAACGTTCGCTTCGATTGAGCCGGCCTCGTGCAAGACGTCGGTGAGTAACGCGGCGTTGATTTCGCCGGCATCGATTTCAGCGCCGTTGATCAGCGGTGCGGTGTTCGAAATGACGTTAACGGTGTACAACGGGTTCGCGTCGGACTGCTGGCCGTAACTTGGATCGACGTAGTCGATTAGGCCCTCGTCGAGCGGCCATGCATTGACGCGCCCCTCCCAGTCGTCGACTAACGGATTCCCGAAGCGGAACACCTCGGATTGTTGATACGGTACGCGGGCATCGAGCCACGCAGCACGAGCCGCTTCCAGCGACTCGGCGCTCGGTGTCGTAACCAGCGCATCAATGGCTGCCGACAGATCCCCCGCTCGAGCGTACGAATCTTCGTACACGGCGAGCGCGATATCTGCGTAGGTGTCGACAATGGGAGCGGCGAGATCCGCCGATAAAGCGAACGTCGTTGGCGCTGTGTCGTTGTTTTGGCTGCAACCGGCGACAATGAGCGTCGCTGCGGCGAGTACACCAGCGCTACTGCCAGCCCGCGCGATCGAACACCATGAGTGCTTCGGCTTGGTGTTTGCCCAATAACGATGCATTGAGGTCGTCCTCTGTAAACGTACCCAATGATTCGACCGCCGACGTCCCGGCGACGTCGCCAACTGCCGGGTACTCGTGATTGCCGTTGGCGAAATACTGCTGGGCCTGCTTGTCGGTCAAATACTCTAAGAATAGTACCGCATGGTCTTTGTTTGGCGCCCCGCGCACAACCCCTGCGCCGCTGATATTGACGTGTGTGCCAGTGCTGTCTTGGTTCGGGAATACCGGAACGACAGCAGCCGCGATCGCTTGATCGGCCGGGTCGTCCGAAACCGCGAGCCGCGCGAGATAATAGGTGTTCACAACAGCGATACGGCACTCGCCACTCGCCACCGCGCGGATCTGGCCGGTGTCATTACTTTGCGGGGTACGGGCAAAGTTGGTCACGACCCCTTTCGCCCACTCTTCAGCGGCCTCGGCACCGTTGCGCGCCACCAGGCTAGCCATCAGCGAGATGTTGTAGATATTGCTCGACGAGCGGATACAAACGTCGCCCTTGTGTGCCGGATCCGCAAGATCGGCATAAGTCGCGAGCGGTTCAGGCTTACCCGCGTCTTTGTTGTAAATAATGATGCGAGCACGCTTCGATAATCCGAACCACAAGCCGTCTGGGTGACGCAGGCTCTCGGGAATACGCTCGTTCAACGTTGCCGACTCGATCGGGTCGAGCACGTCGGCTTGTTCGGCACGCCACAGTCGTCCCGCATCGACCGTGATCAGTACATCGGCGGGGCTGAACTCGCCCTCGGCTTGGATGCGTTCAATCAACTCGTCGGCACCGGCCTCGATGAGGTTGACCTTGATGCCGGTTTTCGCCGTGAACTCGTCGTATAACGCCAAGTCCGTGTCGTAGTGACGCGATGAGTAAACGTTAACCTCGCCGGTCGGCTCGTTAACGGTGGCGGCATCGTCCGAAGACGGTGGTTCGCCACAGGCTGAGAGAAATAGGGCGGCGGCGAAAAGTAAGGCGGTACGCACGATAATGGCTTCCAAAAGCGCTGCAGAGTCCGATAGCCTAAATAAGAAATATTCTCATTGCCACCATTTGCGGCGTTAGTCGCCTTCAGAATGCGTGAACACGCTGCCATCGCGCGGTCGCACGGCAGCCTTGCTGCCGATGGCGAGCGATACCGATACGTCACGCGCGGCGATCGGCGTCGCAACGATCAACGGCACCGTCGTCGTTGGCGCGGTCAAAACGTACTGATCGTAACCGTCGGCAAGGCGCACATCAGTGACGGTCATCTCGCCGCCGCCCTGCAACGCAAGATCGTACGGACGCACGACAATATCGACGGCGCCGTCGGGAACATCGGTTGTGTTCAAACATTGTCTAGGCCACGTTCCGTACGCCGTTTGGACATCTTCCCCGGTCAGTTCGGCCGCCAGCCGCTGCGCTTGACCGAACATCATCGCGACGCCGAGCGAGGCCGGTTTCTCATACAACTCTCTTGGGGTGCCTTGTTGCTCGATGTGCCCGTTTGTCATAACGACGACGCGATCGGCCATCGCCAACACCTCGTCGGGGTCGTGAGTGACAACAACGCCGACCATGCCTCGCTCGCGAACCAACCGGCGCGCTTCGGCCCGCAGGGTCTTGCGCAGCTCAATATCGATGTTCGCAAACGGCTCATCGAAGAGCAGCGCCGCCGGTTCTGGCGCCATCGCGCGTGCGAGCGCGACGCGTTGGCGTTGACCGCCCGACAACGAGTCGGGGAAACGATCGGCGAAACCACTCAAGCCGACTTCTCGCAGCCAATGCTGCGCCCGTGTCGCGGAGTCGCTGCCGGTCAAACCAAATTCGATGTTGCGCTGAACCGATAGATGCGGAAACAACGCCCCTTCTTGAAACACCAAACCAATCGCCCGTTGTTCGGGCGGGATGTGTTGCGTCGCGGTGGCCAGTACAGTGCCGTCGAGCTCGATCTGGCCTTCCTGCAAATGCAGCAAGCCAGCCGCCAACCGCAGCAACGTCGTTTTGCCGCAGCCGGACGGCCCAACCAAACAAGTGATCTCACCCGCGGCCGCACGGAAGCTAAGATCAGCCAGCGTCGGCTCGGCAGCGTAGCGATGAGAAACACGGTCGAAGGTCAGCACGGGGAAAACGCTATCATTGTCCGGATGAGTCGGGCGAAGACCGGAAGTGTATGCGAGGCTTAATCGAACGTGCCAGCGCTCTGTGGACGCTACCGGCGCTCGTCATCGCGATGGCGCTGGCGGTGCCGCTGATTGCGGTGCTCGCGACGCTGCTGACGCCAGCTGGTCCGACGACCGCGCATTTGCAAGCCACCGTCCTGCCGGATTACATCGCCAATTCGCTCGGCTTGATGCTGCTGACCGGTGCGCTCGCGCTGCTACTCGGAACGGCAACGGCTTGGCTAACAGCGGCGTGCACGTTTCCCGGCGCACGCTGGTTAAGGGGCTTACTGGTATTGCCATTGGCGGCTCCAGCCTATGTGGTGGCCTACGCTTACACGGATCTATTGGAAGTATCCGGGCCTCTGCAGACGGCGCTGCGCGGTTGGCTTGACGTAACGCCGGCGGAATTGCGCCTACCCTCGATTCGCAACCTCCCCGGTGCAGCAATGCTGTTGGCGTTGGTGTTGTATCCGTACGTGTACCTGTTGGCTCGGACGAGTTTTGCGGCCCGCTCGCGCGCGCATTTCGAAGCGGCCCGGGTGCTTGGTCTCTCGCCATGGCAAGCGTTTTGGCGGGTGAGTTTGCCCGGCGCGCGCGCGGCGATTGCCGGTGGCGTTGCGCTCGTCATGATGGAAACGCTGGCCGACTTTGGCGTGGTCGAATACTTCTCCGTACCCACGTTCAGCACCGGCATTTACCGAACCTGGATTGGGCTGGGCGACAAACCGGCCGCGTTGCGTCTTGCCGCGATCATGCTGCTCTTCGTTATCGCGCTGGTGATGTTCGAGTCATTGAGCCGCCGTGGCGGTATCGACCGTGACGATATTTCTCGCGCCCAACCGATGCAGCTACGCGGCTGGCGAGCGATCGTAGCGTTTGTGTTCTGCGCGCTGCCCGTGACACTCGGATTCGTTATCCCCGTGGCGTTGCTCGCTAGCTACTCGTTCAATAGCGGTGACGCCGTGTTGATGCGCGGCTTCACGCAGTACCTCAGCAACAGCGTCAGTGTCGCCGGTATGGCCGCTGTGCTCGCAGTCGGGTTGGCCGTGTTATTGAGTTATGCGCAACGCTTGAACGATAGTCGCTTCAACCGCGGCTTTATCCGTATTGCCTCCCTTGGGTACGCGTTGCCCGGCTTGCTGTTAGCCGTCGCCTTGCTTGAGCCGGTGAATCGATTCGACCAGTGGTTATCCTCCGTAATGGTCGGCGCGAGCGGTGGACGCGTCTTGGCCGGCACCGTGTTCGTGCTGATCTATGCGTACCTGTGCCGCTTCCTAACCGTGGCTTTCCAATCGGCGAGTGCTGGACTCGCGCGCGTCTCGCCGGACTTGGACGCGGCGGCACGCAGTCTCGGCGCAACACCCGGCGGTGTGGTGCGGCGGGTGCATCTACCGTTATTGGCACCGAGCTTAGCCGCAGGGCTGCTACTCGTATTCGTTGACGTTATGCGCGAGCTACCGGCGACATTGCTGCTACGCCCATTCAATTTTGAGACGTTAGCAACGCGCGTCTACCGGCTCGCTAGCGATGAGCGTTTGCAGGAAGCGTCGCCGGCGGCGTTGGCAATTGTGTTGGTCGGCGTTATTCCTGTACTGCTAATCAATTGGACAGAGGCGCGCCGTAGTCAACGACGAAAGAGCACGGCAGCAAGCTAGAAACACAAACCAAAGGGTAAATACGCCATCGGTCTTTCTCGCCTGACCGATAAATCGGCCGCATTTTCGGCTTCTGACTATCGTTATCATGTAACGTGATGCGAATAAGAATGATTCGTATTAGCATATCTGGCACACTCTCCAGCGTTTTTGACGTGAATTCGCTTTTTGGGAGAGAAATGCCATGCGTAGCTGGCTGGGCGTTGTAGCCCTATCCGCCGTTGCGGCGGGACCCGTTGTCGCTCAAGAGAACGACGACGAGACGATTGAGACCATTGTTGTAACGGGGGCGCTATCCGAATTTGGTGCGTCGAAATCCGCGACACCGATTCTAGAAACGGCGCGATCAATTTCGATCGAAACGCAGGTGCAGTTTCGCGATAAGGGCGCTTTGACACTCGATGACACGCTTAACTACACCGCCGGTGTGGTCGGCGACACATTCGGGTTTTCGACCCGCGGCGATTTCCCGCAGGTGCGTGGGTTCGACGCAGCGGAGTTTCGTGACGGCCAACAGGTGTTGTTTGGCTTCTATAACAACACTCGCTCCGACGTGTACATGTTGGAACAGGTCGAGATCCTGAAAGGGCCGGCGTCGGTGTTGTACGGGAAAGGGACGCC
>JBCDIL010000055.1:0-9215 GCA_038749025.1 Pseudomonadota bacterium
ATCAGCGGCCTAGCCCGGATGCCGCTAAGGCCTCTTATTTTCACCGCCGGCTGGGTGGCCATTGTCGCGATCGGTGTCGAAGTGATTCGCGTCGCCCAGTGATCGGCCGGAAAGTCGGCGCCGGGATGGCGCCGGCAGCCCGCATCGGTCACAATTCCGGACTAATCCGCGCTGGAGCCCTGACCGATGAATGCCTTGACCGACGAAGCCCTCGATGCCGCGAAGCAGAACTTTTCGTTCTTCGACCAAGATCAAAATGGCTTCATCGACTTCACCGAGTTTCACGATCTACTAAAAGTGATCGCCGGCGAGGTGAGTACGCAACAAGCCGCCGAAGGCTTCTCGATGGTGGACACCGACAGCGACGGTCAGGTGTCGCTCGAAGAGTTCATCACCTGGTGGCAAACCGCGTGGTACGAGTTTTAGCGGCGTACCGCGACGCTTTCTGTAAAGCGTTCTATTGTTATACCATTATGACATTCTAAGCACGGCCCATCTGGGCCTGGGGGGAATGTCATGAGAACACCACGCGTTGCACTGGCCACCGTGCTCACGGTGCTGGCTGCGAGCCACGTCGGTGCTGAAGAAATCTCACTCGATGGCTACCAAGCTTTTCAAGCGCGCCAGAAGTCGACGTGCGGGACCACCGAGAAGGCGCGAACGCGATACTTCTACTGGGAAGGGCGTGGCTATTCACGCGTTGCCGGCGAGAAGGATCGTTTATTGTTCAGCGTACTCGGCGCCAACATTCGCCAGTGTGACGTGGTTGACGACCCGGTGCGCGGCAAGGGCTTTCGCAGTGTCTCGCGGGAAATCATGGTCTACATGGACCCAGAGACCGGTGAGGTCATCGACACGTGGACGAATCCGTGGACCGGCCAAGACGTTGACGTTATCCATGTTGCCAACGACCCGGTGAACATGCGCGGCTATGTCTACGAGAAAAAAGAAGATGGCTCAGCCGCTGCCCCATTCATGATGCGCCGTTATGGCGACGTCGTTTCCAACGCGGCTGAGATTCCCCTGTTCTACACCAACCCACTCGCCGGTGATTACCAGCCGTACGTCGGTGGCACCTACCACGCGATGGAGATCTTCGACAGCTTCTACCCCGCCAAGGAAATGTTGTCGACGCGCCGTAAAGCAATTAGCAGCTCGCATCTTGGCTGGGTTCGCGTTTCAAAGTGGCTGCCGTGGATGGAAATGGGTGATCGCAGCGGCGTTATGATCTTTAACGCGACCGGTTACGGGACGTTCGACAAAGACGAGGTTCCGGCTACGCTGTGGACGATCCTGCGCGAGCGCTACCCGAGTTATGAAACGCCTCCGCCACTCGATGACAAACGTCCCAATGAAACGTCATGGACCGTCTTCAAGAAAACGATTGACGCGCGTAACGCCGCCGAGTAACGAGTCAGACACGCTGTGACCGGCCAACGCAACGGTTGGCCGGTCTGGCCACTCGCTGTCGCGACGGTCGTGATTCCGATCGTGGCCGTCATCGTGTCGGCGACGATAGCGATGACGCTGGAGCTGGTCCCGCGGTGCCTGCCGCTAATCGACGGCTGCACGTCGATAAGCGCGACCGGTCGCTACCCACCCGCCAGCTACGTATTTAAAGGTACGATACTGCCGTTTACCGGCCTACTCGCTCTGTATTGGCTCGTCGTTGTTAAGTGGCTGCGCCGGTTACCGAACGCCGCGCCTTGGCGATTGGCAAACCTGTGCCTGGGACTCGCGCTGTTTTCGGCTGTCGCGCTCGCCGTCTATGCGGTCTTGCTAGGCAGTCATGGCGACGCATACGAGTTCATGCGTCGCTTCGGCATTTATTTCTTCTTCTTGTTCACCGTTATCGCGCAAGTGCTAACGGCGCTGCGTTTACGCGCTAGCTCACCGACGCATCGAGCGGGCACATGGCAGTTGCGTACGGCATTGGCAATGCTGGCACTGGGTCTGCTGAACGTCGTGTTAAAGACAATACTTGCCGACCCGGACCCTGCCGAGAACGTCATTGAGTGGATATTCGGTCTGGTGATGTTTTTGAATTTCGCACCGGTGATCGGCCCCCTCAAAACACAGGGTGTACGGATAGAGGTACGAACTTAGTCGCGTTGCCGCGGCGCCATGACGGCCCATACGACGCCGATGCCGAAGATGAGGTACAGAATCGCTCGACTAATGGGTCGGTCGAACGACCCACTCACCGGTTCGATGAAAAAACCGGCGATCAGCACTATCGGTGCCACCAGGACAATTACCGAACTGATTTGGAACAGCCGTCGTGGCCATCCGCCGGCGGGGATAGCCATCCTGACCATCGCTAAATTTAGGACGCTAGCCAGCATCAAGTAGATATGACCGGAGCGGTACAGCATGCGCTGTCCATCCGCTAGCTCCTCCAGCGGACCGACAACGTGCGCAAGGTATTGCCCTTGCAAAACAAAGGCGATAAGGCCAAGTCCCCCGACAATCCAATGCAAACGCACGAACATTCGGTAAGGTTACCAGGGCGTTGTGCCGATACGACGGTAAACCTTATTGCCCCTTGGGACACTAAGGTCTGAGGCTGTCAACGATTGATCGATTCGCGCGTTAGGTATTGTTCGCTGCCAACGCGCCCGGAGAATGAACGTGAGCCGAGACGCTGCTATCGCTACCAATCGATTCGGACTGGGCGCCCATCCGGGCGAGCTCGCCGCTATTGACGACCCGCGCCGCTGGCTTAAGTCGCAGTTAAACGGCCGGGCTTCGGTATCGCCGGCACTCACAAACCTCGGCAGCAGCACAACGGTGTTAGCTGAGATCATTGGGCTACGGCAAGAACGCAACGCGATGCGTAAAGCCGGTAAAGAACCGACGCGGATGTTTGGCCAGACGGTGCGCCAACACTACGCCGCGCAGGTACTGGCTCGTTATCGTGCAGCGGCGACGACATCGCAGCCGTTTCGCGAACGACTCGTGCATTTTTTCGCCAACCATTTCGCTGTATCGGCGGATAAACAACCGTTACCGGCGTTGGCAGGGCTCTTTGAGAACGAAGCGATACGTCCGCATGTCACCGGGCGTTTCGCCGACATGCTCATCGCCGCCGAGCAGCATCCGGCGATGCTGACCTATCTCGATAATCAACGCTCGCTTGGTCCCAATTCGGTTGTAGGTAAACGTGCCGCTAGACGGCGACCCGATCGTAACCTCGGTTTGAATGAGAACCTGGCACGGGAAATTCTTGAGTTGCACACGCTGGGCGTCGACGGTGGCTACACGCAAACCGACGTCACGTCGTTCGCAAAAGTCATTACTGGCTGGTCGATTGGCGCCGCTAACGATAAGCGCCGTGACACGTCGGCGAAGGTCGGTGCCTTCTACTTTCGCGCACCGGCGCATGAGCCTGGCACGAAAACGGTCGTCGGCAAACGCTACGCCGATGGCGGTGTCGAGCAAGGTATCGCCGTGCTCAAAGACCTGGCTGTGCACCCGGCGACCGCCCGTCATGTCGCGACGAAGCTCGCCCGCCACTTCGTCGCCGACGAACCACCGACCGATCTTGTCGACGCACTAACGGCCGCTTGGCTAGACAGTGACGGTGACCTCGACGCAGTCGCGCGTACCCTGGTCGACCACGATAGCGCCTGGCGGCCGGAACGGCAGAAATACAAATCGACGCACGACTTTGTGATCTCTACGTTTCGCGCGCTGAATCACGAACCCGATAACGCAAAAAGTTTGTTCGGCATGCTGGAACAACTCGGGCAACCGCCCTATCGACCGGGTTCGCCAGCGGGTTGGCCCGATACCGCTGCCTACTGGGGCAGCGCCGATGGTCTGTACAAACGCATCGAATGGGCGGGCGCTGTCGGCAGCATGGCTGGCCGGCAAACCAAGCCACTTAGCTTGGCCCGAGCCGTCGTGGGCCCGAGTCTGTCGGCGGCAACAACGAAAGCCATTGCCGGCGCGGCCAGCGGCGAGCAAGGCCTAACGCTGGTGTTCGCTTCACCCGAATTTTTACGGAGATAAACCATGCTATCGCGACGCACACTCGTTCAATCGAGCCTTGCCGGCGCAGCGTTGCTGCCGGGCCTCGGCTTGGCTGCCGCCGATACCGATAAGCGCTTGCTCGTTGTCATTCTCCGGGGCGCGATGGATGGATTATCTTTGTTGGTCCCTTACGGCGACTCGCATTACGCGCGCGCACGCGGTGAGCTGGCGATTGCCGCCCCGCGAGCGAGTGACGGTGCAACCGCCATCGACGGGCAGTTTGCGCTTCATCCGGCATTACCTTGGCTCGCCAAGCGCTTCGAAGCCGGCGACGCGCTCGGCGTTCATGCGGTGGCCAGTCCCTATCGCGAACGGTCACATTTCGACGGCCAAGACGCGTTGGAAAACGGCACGAGCACGGCGCTCGGCAGTAAAGACGGTTGGCTCAATCGCGCGATAGCACCGCTCGGCGGCTCGCTGGGCAACGAAACGGCGATCGCACTCGGCAGTACAACGCCGTTGATACTGCGCGGCAGTCAATCCGTGTCGAACTGGGCGCCGTCGCGATTGCCGGGCGCCGATGACGACACACTCGAACGACTCACGCGCCTGTACGCCAACGATGAATTCTTAAGTGCCCGTCTCACCCAGGCAATGGAATCGCAAGCGATCGCCGACGCGTCCGGCGGTATGGACGAACGCCGACGCGGTGGACGAGACCGCCGACTCCAACAAACCTTTGAGCAAGCGGCCGCTTTTCTGACCGCACCTAATGGTGCGCGCATCGCCGTTGTTGAATCGACGGGATGGGATACACACGCCAATCAAGGTGGTGCGACGGGCGCGCTAGCACGCGGCTTCCAAGCGCTAGACAACGGCCTGGCTGCGTTTCACCGCTCGATGGCAACACGGTGGGACGACACCGCCGTTGTCGTCATCACCGAATTCGGCCGTACCGTCAACGTCAACGGGACACGCGGCACCGACCACGGAACTGCCAGTGCCGCATTGCTCGTCGGCGGTAGCGTCCGTGGCGGTCGCGTTATCGCAGACTGGCCAGGTCTCGCGCCCTCTGCCTTGTACCAAGGCCGTGACCTCGCGCCGACGACCGACCTTCGCTCTCTGACCAAGGCCGTTCTGATCGAACACCTAAACCTCGACGCAGCCTTCGTTGAAGCGACCGTGTTTCCCGACAGCCGGCAAGCGCTACCGCTCGGGCGATTATTTGCCTGACCGGCGGCGAACGAATTTTAGCGCCGACCAGTCAGCATCGACGGCACAGACTTTCACGTCCACCCATTGCTTGGGGAGTATGACTCGGCGCAAGTCGTCCTCGGTAACATCGATAAAGAGCGGCGACGATTTTTTTGGCCACGATACCCAGCACATACCGCCGGGGTTGACCCGCGCTAACGCGTTATCAATCCGGCCGGTCAGGTCACTGTGTCGCTTGCAGAACAAATGCACGACATCGGCGGTCTTGGCTCGGCGCATGATCTTAAGATCGTCAACATCGCCTAGCACTCGGAGGTAGTTGTCTGGCGCGCGCAATAACAAGTAGCGCATCCCAGCCTTCAAGCCAAGCTTACGATGCAGCGGCGTACCGGAGTAGCCCGCAGGAGTTGGCTTAGAAGGCACGACTACGGTTTAGTGGTGCCGTTGCTAGCGAATAACGCCATTCGCTAACCGCCGGTTAATCGATGACTCGATACGGTAACGCACCCACTAGCCATGCTCGCGCAGCTCGTAAACGCGAATTGCCGTGATATACGGATTGCGTGCAGCGATTGCTTCAGCAGCCGCACGGTCCGGAACGTCAATGACCGAGTAACCGGTCAAGCAATTGGCGTCCCACGCTAGCTCGGTGGTACCGGTTCGAGTGACTTCAGAGCCGCCCGCAAAGCCAACGTTTTCTAAGGTGATGTCGGCGACGTCCTTGAACCAGGTTTGCCAAGCTTCCATAAGCTCCGGGGTTGGTTTGTCGAAACCTACATGTAGCAACATGAACTTAGCCATCTCACGTCCCCCTGTCCCAGGTCGGTATGCTCCAGTACCTTCATTGAGTCTAGCATTACGACGCGGCGAAGCGGCCGAACCGCCGGTTGCCTCTCGGGCGCGGGCGCGCCCACCGACGGTCCGACCTTTACTCGGTTAGAAGCGGTAACGAAAACCGATCGCGAGCGTCAACGGGTCGTAATCGAGATCGTCAATCACCTGTCCGGCGACATCTTCACTGTCCAGCTGGATGCCGGTGGTTGAACCGTAGCGAACCTCGCCGTTGAGTTGCCACCGATCCGCCAGTGCCCAATCTACCCCCGCAAACGCCCTATAGCCCACATCGCCGCTGCCTTCGAGCGATGTTTCGACACCCGCTTGCTCAAGATCGATATCGATTTCTTGCGCGACGGTGACGCCGAGTCCAAGGTACGGTTGCCAGCGACCGCGAGGGCTCAGTTTGTATACACCACTCAACGAAATCAGGTTGGACGCGTAGTTCCCATCGGTAAATCGCGTGCCGTCTGCTAACGTCGTTTCACTGTCGTTAGTGCGATATTCCCAGGCCACTTCGGCCGCCCACCGTTCATTGATGTCGTAACCCAACGCTACGCCAGCGGTAAAACCGCTATCGACTGCCACGTCGACGGGCCCATCCACGGTCCCTAAGCCGCGCGACGGTCCGTTCACATCGCCCAGTTGACTGAGCCCAACGTACGGTCGAATGGACCACCGCGAATCCTCATCGCTATAGGCTGGACCGACTAACAATGCACACACTAGGATTCCTGCTGTTTTGTTCATCACGAGCTCCTCACGATCGCTTGCATAAATTCGTCAGCCATTGGACGCGTTCTGGTGTGAAGCGCCAGACAACACCGATAAGGATTGAACGAATGGGCAGGGTTATTGAATGAACGGGCAGCCGGCGGCAGGTGTTGATAACCACGAGCGATACTTATTGGCAGCAGCAGCCATGTTGGGAGCATTGTTCGCGGCCGTTCAGCCGGACGACAACGTGACGCCTTGGCTGGCGCTTGCCGTGCAATGGCAATTGCAATGCTTGCTCCCGATGGCACTTTTTATCGGCGCGCGACGCGCGATTGCCATCGTATTGCCACAGCACCCTGCGAACGGTTGGTGGGTGCTCATCCTGTCAGGCAGCATCGTTGTCGTGGCATTCACGCCGATAGCGTTGTGGCTTGATATTACGATGGGCGGCGAAACGCCGCCCGTTCACTGGGTCGGTGCCTTGCTCGATGAGTTTGGCGGCTTCGCACCGCCCGCCTTCGCGAGCTGGCTCGCATTGAATTATGTCGTCAAGCGACAAGACAGCGTCGAGGAGGCAGCACACGAGCCGTTGATCGAACAATCATCGGCAGCGAACGGACTGCAAGCGCTGCTTCCCGCCAGCGCGCGCGGTGTACCGGTTCAAATGAAGGCAGAGCTGCAATACCTGGCCGTAACGACAGATCGCGGTTCGGCCTTGGTCTTGTATAGCCTTCGAGACGCCGTAGCGGAACTTGCCGGTGTCCAAGGAATCCAACCACACCGCTCTCACTGGGTACGTCTCGACGCGGTCGCGGCGTTTGAGCGTCGCGGACGGCAAGGTCGCTTGCGTTTGCTCGACGGCACGGAGGTCCCTGTTAGTCGTTCGCGCCTCGCCAACGTCAAAATCGCACTGGAGCAGCAAAACAGATAGCGGCGGAACGAGCATTCGGGCGCCAACTGCGCGATAATCCGGGCATGGACGGCTCAACACAAACCGGCCGCAAGTCGGCCATGGCCCGCTTCGATTGGGCCGACCCGTTTTTTCTCGACGCACAGCTGAGCGACGACGAGAAAATGATCCGCGACTCGGCGCATGCCTACGCCCAAGGCGAGCTGCAGCCGCGCGTTACGGATGCCTACCAAAACGAGTATACGGATCCGGCTATCTTTACGGAGATGGGGGAACTCGGTTTGCTAGGGGTAACTGTCGACGAGTCCTATGGTGGCGCGGGTGCGTCCTACGTTGCTTACGGGTTAGTCGCACGCGAAGTTGAGCGTGTCGATTCCGGCTACCGGTCGATGATGAGCGTGCAGTCGTCGCTGGTCATGTACCCGATCGATGCGTATGGCTCAGAAGAGCAAAAACAAAAATACCTGCCGAAGCTCGCCACCGGTGAGTGGATCGGTTGCTTTGGGCTGACTGAACCAGACGCAGGATCGGATCCTGCGGGTATGCGTACACGCGCCGAAAAAACGGCTGATGGCTATCGACTCAGTGGCTCGAAAACGTGGATTTCCAATTCACCGATCGCCGACGTGTTCGTCGTTTGGGCGAAATCGGAAGCGCACGACGGCAAGATTCGCGGCTTTATTCTGGAAAAGGGAATGCCCGGGCTCGATGCGCCAAAAATCGGTGGCAAGCTGTCATTGCGCGCCTCAATCACGGGCATGATCATGCTCGACAACGTCGAGGTAAGCGAGGATGCATTGCTGCCCAACGTTGAAGGATTGAAAGGCCCGTTTGGCTGCCTGAACCGGGCGCGCTATGGCATTAGCTGGGGCGCCATGGGTGCCGCCGAGTTTTGTTATGCCGCTGCGCGTCAGTACGGACTGGAACGCCACCAATTCAACCGGCCACTCGCCGCCAACCAGCTCTACCAGAAAAAACTCGCCGATATGCAGACGGAAATCGCGTTGGGTTTACAAGCCAGCTTACGCGTCGGTCGGCTGATGGACGACGCCAACTTCGCGCCCGAGATGATTTCGATCGTCAAGCGCAATAACGTCGGCAAGGCGTTGGACATCGCCCGCGCCGCCCGTGATATGCATGGCGGTAATGGCATTGCCGATGAGTACCAAGTTATGCGCCATATGGTGAACCTAGAGACGGTCAACACCTACGAGGGCACGCACGACGTCCACGCGCTCATTCTCGGGCGGGCAATAACGGGCATCGCCGCGTTTTAAATTAAACGTTCGAGCCATCGAAGCTGTGGGAGGGCCGTCCCGGCCCGATGACGACAGCGTCAATGCAATCCACAGCGCTATCGCGGCGAGACGCCGCTCCCACATCAGGGTTTGGCGCCGACGCCGAACGAAGCTGTGGGAGGGCCGTCCCGGCCCGATGACGACAGCGTTAATGCAATCCGCGGCTCTATCGCGGCGGAAAGCCGCCCCCACATCAGGGTTTGGCGCCGACGCCGAACGAAGCTGTGGGAGGGCCGTCCCGGCCCGATGACGACAGCGTTAATGCA
>JBCDIL010000056.1:0-8841 GCA_038749025.1 Pseudomonadota bacterium
AAGACGGACTGCGGTTCGCGATTCGTGAAGGTGGACGCACGGTGGGAGCCGGCGTTGTTGCGAAGATTATTGAGTAAGACAACCGCGTAATAACCAGGACATCGCGGCGAGACGCCGCTCCCACATCGGGGATCGGCGTCTTGGCTGCGCTAACGAGCAATCGGGGTTCGGCGCCGCTCCATACGGGCGGCGCCTTCGCCGTAACCAGGTAAGGCAAACAACATGGCAGCAAACCAAAACATCCGAATTCGCCTGAAGGCCTTCGATCATCGTTTGATCGATACGTCGGCGAAAGAGATCGTCGATACGGCCAAGCGAACCGGTGCTACGGTAAAAGGCCCTGTGCCGTTACCGACGAAAATGGAGCGGTTCACGGTTCTGATCTCCCCGCACGTCAATAAAGACGCGCGCGATCAGTACGAACTGCGTACCCATAAGCGGCTGATGGATATCGTCGATCCGACCGATAAGACCGTCGATGCGCTGATGAAGCTGGAGCTCCCAGCCGGCGTCGACGTTCAGATCAAGCTTAACTAAGTCTTCGGACCGCTGACGCGGTTCAGTGCGGCA
Source organism: Pseudomonadota bacterium (assembly GCA_038749025.1). GTDB lineage: Bacteria > Pseudomonadota > Gammaproteobacteria > Steroidobacterales > Woeseiaceae > JBCAXA01. The sequence continues at coordinate 571 of JBCDIL010000056.1, forward strand.
AAGCCCGAACCCGCTTTGGGACCGGCGTCTCGCCGCGATAGAGCCGCGGTCGTCATAGGCGTTGTGTGCATCGGGCCGGGACGGCCCTCCCACATCTTCGTTCGGCCGCGACGCTAAACCCCGCTGTGGGAGCGGCGTCTCGCCGCGATAGAGCCGCGGTCGGCATAGGCGTTGTATTCATCGGGCCGGGACGGCCCTCCCACAACTTCGTTCGGCCACGACGCTAAACCCCGCTGTGGGAGCGGCGTCTCGCCGCGATAGAGCCGCGGTCGGCATAGGCGTTGTATTCATCGGGCCGAGACGGCCCTCCCACAACTTCGTTCGGCCACGACGCTAAACCCCGCTGTGGGAGCGGCGTCTCGCCGCGATAGAGCCGCGGTCGGCATAGGCGTTGTATTCATCGGGCCGGGACGGCCCTCCCACAACTTCGTTCGGCCGCGACGCTAAACCCCGCTGTGGGAGCGGCGTCTCGCCGCGATAGAGCCGCGGTCGGCATAGGCGTTGTGTGCATCGGGCCGAGAGTGAGACCCGGGATCGACGAAGCATCGATTCGGCCGGGTCGAATGCGACTAGCTTGCCAGCGAGTCGCCTTGGCCTGCCCATATCTCTGTTTGCTGTTCGGCTCAGCTTCTTCGCAGGCGCAAATCGACTACCTATTGCATTTTTCGGTGCGCGTCGTATCCGTTGTACCGTCAGCGTCGAACGCTAGGTCCGCTGTGTTCGTTGCTTCATCCAGCCACTTACGTCAGCCTCGCAACATGGCGACTTCGCACCACGAGCCAAGTTTCATTGTTTACGACGGCGACTGCCCGTTTTGCCGGCGTTACGTTCATCTATTGCGTTTGCGTGACTCGGTGGGGGACGTCGAACTAATAAACGCTCGCGAACGTCACCCGGTTGTTGCCAACCTGCTCGACGCTGGTTACGACCTCAATGAGGGTATTGCTTTCGTTCAAGGCGCCAACGTGTACTTTGCGGAAGATGCGATGACCCGTTTGGCGTTATCGTCCACGCCGAGCGGTTGGTTTAATCGCCTTAATGCTCGCCTGCTGAGTTCACCGACGGTTAGCCGCGCGGCCTACCCAATCCTCAAAACGGGGCGCAGTTTGGTATTGCGTCTATTGGGGCGCGGGCCGATACGCCACTAGGAAACCGCGCAAAGACCGCGCAAACGCGTTGGTTGCGGCCGCCCCTGCCACCTGCAGATCCCTGCGACCGTACGAAAAGCTGCACATCTGCATACATGTTACTAAATAACATTGCTAATGCGAATCATTCTTGTTAGCGTTCGCGCTCCTTTCGGTTTGGGGTTATGGCTAAGGTTTATTTGCCAATGAATAAGAAGCTCACAGCAACAGTATTTTTAACGAGCCTGCTTGCGCTAGCAGGGTGTGAAGGTGATGACGGTGCACCGGGTGCTGCAGGACCCGCCGGTCCTGCAGGGGCTGCCGGTCCGGCCGGGCCGGCTGGGTCGAACGGTTCCAGCACAAGCACCGAAGTGGTCGCCGATACCGTTACAGTCGCTGCCAATGACTTACGCGGTTTGACGTACGCGTCTGTCGGCGCGAATGCCAACAAAATCTATGCGTCAGGCCACGTCGGTACCGACAACGCCACACGGCAGGTCGTCGTTGCGCGTTTCTTCGCGGATGGCACGCCCGATACAACTTTCGGTGGTGACGGTTTTGTTGAATTAGAAGCGACGGTCACTGAAGGCGATGGCGACGAAAACGCCTACGCTGTGACCGAGCTACAAAGTGGCGACGTAATTGTCACCGTCAACGCGATCGATGCGGACGGTGGCTCTTCGGTCTATTTGTTCCGTCTGGCACCCGATGGCACGCAACCCGCGGGTTGGGGTGATGCCGTTGGTAAAGTCGAAGTGGTCTTTGGCTATGCCAATGCCGATAACGCGACGTTCCCAGGCGCACCGGCGACACTGCCGGCCGACATCGCATGGGACGTGCAAGTTGATCCGAGTATCGCTGGCGACCGCGTCGTCGTGTTCGGTCAAGGCTCGGCCAATGACGGTACCCGTACCGATCGTGATCGCTACATCGCGCGGCTGGACATCACGGCTACAGGCGCTACTGCCGATCCTACGTTCAATGGTGGCGCCGCCTATTCGTTTAACGCGACGGGCGTGCTCAACGACAACAACCGTCGCGGAACGGTCGAGGCGGACGGCAAAATCGTCTCAAGTGGTTACACCGATCTCGGCGGTGTGCTCGACAATCACGTTTTCCTGATTCGTCTCGCGGCCGACGGCACACTCGATGCCACGTTCGGCGGCTTCAGCGATGAGCCGACGATCACAGCGACGCCGGGTATTGCCGTTTTCAACCCGTTCAAAGTTGACCAAGGCTTTTCCGAAGCCTACGCAGCGGGTTTCCAAACCAGCACGTCGTCGTACGTCGTTGTCGGGTACGGTTCGGCGACCTTGCGCGACGGTGGTGTCACCCAGTCTACGCTTGGCTATGAGTCCTCACTGCAGCAGGACGTTGTCGTGTTCCGCGTGTCGAGTGGCACATCAGCCGGCGTCGACACCGCTTGGGCAAACGTCGGTACGCAGGCCATTCAAAGTGAAGGCCAAGGGTTCCCAACGAACGAAGACCGTGGTCGGCACATTGTCGTACTGCCTGACGACCGCTCGGTTATCGCCGGTCGGTTCGGCGGTAATCCGGCGGCGTTCGTCTTGACGGTTGACGGACAACTCGACCAACGTGTCTTCGGCGACGGCATTGTGGAACTTCCGGACGATACGATTTCGAGTCAGTTCTTCGGCATCGCGTTGTCACCGGACGGTAATAGAGTGGCACTGTCAACCAATACAGATGATGCGGGCGCACGCCTGGTCATCTTGAAGTTTGCGCTGGACTAATAACAACAACAGTGCATAACCATGCGGCGCCGGGCAACACGCAGCCCGGCGCCGCTTACTTGTTTTAACGGGGACAACAATGACCAAGGCTGCAACTTCAATACAGCGTTCGCACTTTTGCTGGCGAGCCATCGCCGTGCTTAGTGGCGCCCTTGTGCTCACCGCGTGCGGTGGTGGTGGAGGGGGCGGTGGTGCACCGGCACCGGCGCCGCCCGCACCGCCACCCCCGCCGCCGACGTCCGGGGATGATGCCCGCCGTGCAGTTTTGAATGACATCGGTGAGGCCATCATCTTGCCCGCTTTGCGTGACTTCGATGTCGATGCCGAAGCGCTGCAAACATCGGCGTCGACCCTTGCTGGCGCACCGACCGACGTCGCGGCGCGAGATGCCGCCAAAGCAGCCTGGGTTGAGGCCATGCACTCGTGGCAACGCAACGAAGTTTTGCAAGTGGGTCCAGCGGGCCGTGCGTCCAATCCAGACGCGGTTGCGGGTGGCCAAGACTTTCGCGAGTTTATTTACTCGTTTCCGTTCACGCTTGACGCTTGCGCCCTCGAAGAAGCGGCGCTTAACGGCGACGTTGTTAACTCAACAACGCCCATCAACATCACCGGACTCGGAGCGCTTGAGCATCTATTGTTCACGGATACGCCACCGGTTTCTTGTACGGCTCAACCCGATGCGGCTGCACGAGCCGCGCACATCGAGCGATTGGCCGAGCGGGTAGCATTGCTTGCCGCCAGTCTGTTGAGTCGGTGGGAGCCCACCGAAGACAATTTCCTCGAACAGTGGAGCACCGCAGGGCTCAGTACCAGCGTCACCTACGCCACGCCACAGGACGCACTCGACGCCTTGTCGATCGCGTTGTTCTACGTCGAGAAGCAGACTAAGGACCGAAAAATCGCGCAACCGACTGGGTTGCCCGCGACAGGGTTGACCTGTTCGGATCCGATTGCCTGCCCTGAGTTTTTGGAATCGCGCTTGTCGTCGCGATCTGGCGATAACCTGTTGGTGAACGTACAGACGTTCCGCGACATATTCACTGGCGTGAACGGCGGCATGGGCATTAACGATCTCTTAATCGGTATCAGTCGACAGGATCTCGCCGATCAAATCGTTGCTGAGTTAGATGCCACGATTACGCAGCTGACGTCGATCCAGAGTGGCGTCGGTTTTGATGCAGAAGTCGAAGCCATTACCGACCGAACCGAGTGTGTCAACGCGTTCTCCAGTTCTTCTGGTCTACCGCCGTGCGCCTTGCTTGGTGTGATTAAGTCTGCGATGGATACGTTCCGCGGACCCATTGTGGGTGCGCTTAATCTGGCCGTGCCCTCGTCAGCTGCCGGCGACAACGACTAGCCGTTGAACGAGTAGTACCGGAAACGGACCGTGCACGCGCCCAATGCGACGTCCACCCGGCCGTCGGGTGATACGACCCTGCTAGGTCTTCTAACAGCGCCGCGAGACATCGCGGCGCTTGCCGTCTTCCGCATGCTAATCGGTGGCCTGATGTGTGTCGGCGCATTGCGTTTCATGCACAACGGCTGGATCGAGCGACTGTACGTCGAGCCTGACTTTCACTTTAAGTACTGGGGCTTCGAATGGGTGCAGGTACCGACTGAGGCGGGCCTTTATCTGCTTTACTCGGCGATCGCTATCGCCGCGCTGCTGGTAGCGCTCGGCGCCTTTTATCGCATCGCGATCGTGGCGTTTTGGTGTCTGTTTACTTATGCCGAGTTAATGGATGTCACGTACTACCTGAATCACTATTACTTCATCAGTCTGCTCACGCTGATCCTGTGTTTCCTGTCACCACATCGGTATTGGTCTGTCGATGCCTGGCGACGACCGGATATTCGTTGCGATACTTTGCCGGCATGGCAAACCAATTGGCTGCGCTACCAAGTGGCACTGCTGTACTTCTATGCGGGTTGGGCAAAGTTTGAAACAGACTGGTTGCTGCACGCACAACCGTTAAATATTTGGCTGCCTCCGCATAGCGGTTTACCGCTGCTGGGTCCGCTACTCGAGATGCCGTGGGTACACTTCGCGTTCTCGTGGTTCGCCTTCTTATTCGATACGACGATCATCGCATTTATGCTGTGGCGTCGAGCACGGCCGTACGCGTTTGTCGTGATCCTTGTGTTTCACTTTTTTACCCATCTTTTTTTCAACATTGGCCTGTTCCCGCTAATCATGGTGTTCGCCGTGTTGGTTTACTTTGACGCCGACTGGCCGCGCCAAGTCGCTCGACGGTTTCGTGTACCGCTGCGATCAGCCCCGCCACGAGCGGCGCACACAGTGTCGAGCTGGAGTCCCTGGTCCGTAACGTTGACTGGCGCTGTCCTCGTGTTCTGCGCTGCGCAATTCCTCCTGCCGCTACGCCAATGGGCCTACCCCGGCACAGTACTGTGGCACGAACAGGGCATGCGTTTTTCGTGGCGGGTTATGTTGCGCGAAAAATCCGGAAGCCTTGAATACCGCGTACTGCTCGGCGAAGAAAAGTCACCGGTCATCGTTTCGCCTCACGAGTATCTAACCGAGCTGCAATACCGCGAGATGGCCGGCCAGCCAGATCTCATTCTGCAGCTCGCACACCACATCCGCGATGACTTCGCCGCGCGCGGTTACGACCCTGTCGCTGTTTACGCAGACTCGAAAGTCTCACTTAACGGTCGGGCAGCACACGCGCTGATCGATCCGGGCGTCGATCTCGCCCAAGTCCACTTTGGCTTGGCTGATGCGACGTGGATAACTCGCGCACCCAATGAACCACCACCCCTGCAGCGACCGCTGCGACTGGAACGACACTGATGAGACCGACTTCACTGGCAGCTGTACTGGCTGTTTGCTTCAACGCCTTGTGGCATCCGGCGGCTTATGCGCAACAGCCAGATTCCAGCGATGATGCCAATGGCATCGACGAAATTATCGTTACTGGACTGTTCGATAAGCCGGACCGAGTCGCCGGATCAGCCCATCGTGTCGACGAATCCACACTCGAGATCTATCAGTACAACGACATTAATCGCGTTTTAAACCTGGTGCCTGGCGTTTATTCGCGTGAGGAAGATGGCGTCGGTTTGCGGCCAAACATTGGCTTACGGGGTGGTAGCGCGGACCGGAGCCAAAAAGTCGCCCTGATGGAGGACGGCGTGTTGCTGTCGCCCGCGCCGTATTCTGCGCCGGCCGCCTACTTTTTCCCGTTGAGTACACGGATGGTTGGCGTCGAGGTCTTCAAAGGGCCAGCATCCATTCTGCATGGCCCGCAGACGGTCGGTGGGGCGATCAACTTAGTGTCCGCACCGATTCCCCGCTCGACAGAGCTGATGGCCGAGGTTGCTGGTGGTAGCGACGGTTATCGCCACGTCCATGCTCGTGGCGGCACCGTTGTTGACGGAACCGGTGTTCTGGCGGAGTTCGTTCATCTCGGCAGCGATGGGTTCAAAGAACTCGACGGTGGCGGGAATACGGGCTTTGAAAAGAACGAGATCGTGCTGAAGGGCGCTCGCGAACTCGGGCCCGGTCGGTTAGAGCTACGCGTTAGCTACGCGGACGAAGTCTCGGATGAGACCTACCTCGGTTTAACCGAAGCTGATTTCCGTGCGTCACCGCAAAGGCGCTATCGCGCAAGCGCGCTCGATCGTATGGAATGGGATTGGTTGGCGGCCCGGGCTGATTGGCGTCAACCGTTATTCGGTGGGACGCTGAATGTGACCGGTTACGTTCAGGAACTCGAACGAGCATGGCGCAAGTTCAACGACTTTAGCGGCGCAAGTATTCGCGACGTGCTCGCTAACCCGGACAGTCCGTTCAGCCAGTTGTTCGTCAATATCCTGAATGGCGCCGACAGCGATGGGGTCAGCGGTTCACCCGACGACATCCGGATTGGAACGAATGATCGCGAGTTCAGCTCGTCGGGCATTCAAAGTCGATTGCAGTGGGAGTTCGGCGATACGACTGCCCATAAACTCGAGGTTGGCGCACGGTTTCATATCGATCGTGTCCGCCGGCTACACGATGAGTTTGGTTTCGAGCAAGCCGGCGGGGAAATTATCCTGAATGATCAGCCACGCGCCATTTTGACCGACAACACGGGCTACACCCAGGCGCTCGCCTTGTGGGCGCGCGACGATATCGACTTTGGTCGCTGGCGCTTGGTGCCCGGGATCCGCGTCGAGGTTATCGACAACAGCCTGACCGATCGGATTCGAGCTCGAAAGCAAGACAACAATTACGTGACGGTTTTGCCCGGCTTGGGCGCGCTTTACGACGTCACTGAGTCCGTAAGCTTACTAATCGGTGCTCACAAAGGCTTCTCGCCCGCCACGCCATCGCTCAATGATGACCTCGACCCTGAGGAGTCCATCAACTACGAGCTCGGAGCGCGTTGGAACAGTCCTTTCGGACAGATCGAAGCGATTGGGTTCCTGAACGACTACAGCAACCTTACGGCCGTCTGCACGGTATCGTCTGGATGTGCGCCAACCGATATCGACACGCAGACGAATGCCGGCGAGGTTAGAACGGCTGGGTTCGAGTTTGGTTGGAACCACTTGTTTCAACTCGGTTCGGGCTTCACGGTGCCTACCGCACTTACCTACACCTACACCGATTCGGAGTTTCGCGAAGCGTTCGATTCGGTAAATCCGCAGTTTGGTAACGTCGAGCCAGGGTTCGAGCTGCCGTATGTTCCCCCGCATCGCGCAAACCTCAATATAGGCTTGATGAATGACACTTGGGGTTTGCAGGTATCGGCGACTTACACGGCAAGGATGCGGGACCAAGCGGGTCGCGGCGCCTTCGCCGCTGACGAAGGGTCAGATGAAAGCACGGTGGTCGATATTGTCGGTCACTATCGATTTGGCGACCGCTGGACGGTCACCGGGCGGGTCGACAATGTCGCGGACGAGGTCTATGTGGTGTCCCGACGCCCATTCGGCGCCAGGCCTGGAAAACCGCGGACGTTTCTGGTCATCGCCAACTATCGGTTTTAAGGAGCTCGATCGGGCAGCGGCTACTCTTACCATTCGTTGCTAGCCGATGGTGCCAAACCCCGATGTAGGAGCGGCTTCTCGCGGCGATAGAGCCGTGGCTGGTATTGTCGCCGTCGTCATCGGGCCGAGACGGCCCGCCCACAACTTCGTTCGGCCACGACGCTAAACCCCGCTGTGGGAGCGGCGTCTCGCCGCGATAGAGCCGCGGTTGGCATAGGCGTTGTATTCATCGGGCCGAGACGGCCCTCCCACATCTTCGTTCGGCCGCGACGCTAAACCCCGCTGTGGGAGCGGCGTCTCGCCGCGATTGAGACGCGGTCGGCATAGGCGTTGTGTGCATCGGGCCGGGACGGTCCTCCCACAACTTCGTTCGGCCGCGACGCTAAACCCCGCTG
>JBCDIL010000057.1:0-8514 GCA_038749025.1 Pseudomonadota bacterium
GAAACCGCACCGTGGAAACTAGCGAAACGACGAACGAAGGTGTGGGAGGGCCGTCCCGGCCCGATGAAGGCTTCGGCAATGCCAGCCGCGGCTAATCGCGGCGAGACGCCGCTCCCACATCAGTAGAAACCGCACCGTGGAAACTAGCGAAACGACGAACGAAGGTGTGGGAGGGCCGTCCCGGCCCGATGAAGGCTTCGGCAATGCCAGTCGCGGCTAATCGCGGCGAGACGCCGCTCCCACATCAGTGGGAACGTTGCGCCACCGTCACTGCGGCGAGATTGCCCTACTCCGGCACGTAGCCTTGTGGCTTGGCAGCGCCGCCTTTGAAGAAGAACTTTTCCATCTCTGCTTCAAGGAATTTTCGCGCAGCTGGCTCGAATGGGGTTAGACGGTTTTCGTTGATCAACATCGTTTGGTGTGCCAGCCATTGCTGCCACGCCTGCTTGGATACATTCTCGTAAATTCGTTGGCCGAGCTCGCCGGGGTATGGCGCTCGCTCGAGGCCTTCTTCTTCCGTCTTCAGTAAGACGCAGGTGACTGTTCGGCTCATGGTCCGCTCATCCTGGTTTTGAGTTCATCGATTAGCCGCGCCACGGGGGCGGCCAAGCCCACGTCGGCGGGGGCGTCGAGCTTATACCAAAGCGTATTGTCTTGCTCTGCCACACCAACCGGGCGTTCGGAAATTTGAACCCGGATCGGCTGAATCGTCAGGTCGTAATGGCTGAACGTATGTTTAAGCGGCGCCCAGGGCTCGGTTGATCGCGCTTGAATACCCCTTGTCGCTGCCCATGTAGTCACTGCACTTTCGTCTTCGACTTCGGGAAGGGACCAAAGACCACCCCATAAGCCGGTGCTGGCGCGGCGGGCTAGCATGACGGCGCCATCGTGCTCGGCTAATAGCATAGTTGTCGTTCGTTGCGGCCGCGCCTTCTTCGGTTTCTTGCCGGGGTAATCTAGCTGTCGTCCGCTTGAATGGGCTTGGCAGTGATCGCGTTGTGGGCAAACGGGGCAAAGCGGTTTGCTGCGGGTACAGAGCGTTGCGCCTAAATCCATAATCGCTTGTGTGTAAGCGGTTATCGCGTCGGCACCGGGCGTGTGTTCTTCGGCGGCATCCCACAAGCGCTTCAAAGTTGCGCTCTTGCCTGGCCAGCCGTTGATGCTGTGGTAGCGCGCTAGAACGCGTTTAACGTTGCCGTCGAGGATAGGCGCCACAACACCATAGCCAAGGGCAACGATTGCGCCAGCGGTCGAGCGGCCGATACCGGGGAGCTCGGTGAGCTCATCGACCGTCCTTGGGAAGTCGCCGCTGTGTTCAGTGCTGACGATTTTTGCGGTCTTCAACAAGTTGCGGGCACGGGCGTAGTAGCCGAGCCCACTCCAGCGGTGCAGCACGTCGTCCTCGGTCGCGGCGGCGAGCGCGTGGATATCGGGGTAGTCGCGCGTGAAGCGCTCGAAGTACGGGATCACCGTTGCCACTTGGGTTTGTTGCAGCATGATCTCCGACAACCAGACGCGGTAAGGCGTGCGGGGTTGTTGCCAAGGAAGATCGTGGCGACCGTGCTCGTGGTACCAGTCGAGCAAGCGGTCGGCGAAGGTGGCAGTACTCATCGACGGAAGCGTAGCAAATGTTGGTACGATCGCTGGAGGTTGTTGAGGTTTCATCGAGACTTGGGGTGAGCCGCGGACGTCATCGCGGCTAGACGCCGCTCCTAAATCGGGGTTTACCGGTAACTTCGAACGGAGATGTGGGAGGGCCGTCTCGGCCCGATGACAACAGCGACGATGCCAGCCGCGGAGTTCATCGCGGCGGGGTGAAACCCGGGAACGCCGACGCGCAGCTTCGGCCGGGTTGAACGCGGCGAGCCTACCGGCGAGTCGCCTTGGGCCACTCCCAAATCAGTAGGTGGGTTGTGCCGAGTATATCCCTGCGCGTTTCTAAAACTCATCGATGAACACCAAAACACGCGGCACTAGTGTTGGCAAATCGTGGTGCGATTTGCGGATGCAAAAACTTAAACCTCGATCTTCCGCGCTACGCCTTCGGCGGTACTCGGCGCCTGGTAATTGCTATCTGCTCTCCACTTCGACTCACAAGCGCGAACCACTATTCGTCGATAAAACCTCGGCCAATCTCGTCCTAAGTGCTGCTCGGTGGCTAGACGTGATTCAACAGATTCGCCTCGATGCGGTTGTAGTGATGCCAAACCATGTCCATATGGCCTGTGCGCTGACAAAGTGTTCGAGCCTTTCTAGGTTAATGCAGTCGTATAAGAGCTTTACCGCTCATCGGCTTGTCGATTTAGGGGCGGAGGCGCCGGTATGGCAGACCGGTTATCACGACCATGCCGCGCGTAGCGAGCAGGAGTATGTCGATTGCATTCGGTATTTGCTTGATAACCCGGTTAGAGCGGAGCTGGTTGATCGGGCGCAGGATTATCCGTTTCTTTATGCCCATGAGGATTGGTTTAATGGTTGATTGCGGGAGCAAATGGAGTCGTAGGGGGGGCTCTTAGTCTGTTTTCATCCGCGGCTCTATCGCGGCGAGACGCCGCTCCCACATTGGTAGCACCCACATCGCTATATCAACGGGTATGGCAAACGAAGATGTGGTAGGGCCGTGTCAGTCCGATTCTGTCCGCGGCTCTATCGCGGCGAGACGTCGCTCCCACATTGGTAGCGCCCACATCGTGACAGACGCCGCGGCGGCAAACGAAGATGTGGGAGCGCCGTCTCGGCGCGATCACCAACGAGTCCCGCCCTTAGTACGTCCCTGCGTCGAACGCCTGCGCGCGGGCTTCGACGCGTTGCATCGCGTCGACAGCGCCATCGATAAGGCGGCGCTTTAAGATGTAGGGCCCGATCAAGGGTGGTATCCAGAAGCCAGGTTCCATTTCTAACCGGTAGTGAATGACGACGGCATCGTCTTCCGGCTCGAAGCGCCAACTGCCGTGTGAATACCGAAAATCATCCGGCTCCGGTTCGGCGACGGCGGTAATCAGCGGGCCATCGGCTACGTTGATTTGGTCGATACGCTCGATGCTTTGGCAGAAGAACAGCACGCACCCCTCGACGCGTGTGTAGCCACGCCGAACGCCGTCGTCGGTCGGCTCTAGGTATCGTGCTTCTTTGAATACGCTCGATACTTGCGTGAAGTTGTCGTAGTCCAGCAAGACATGGGCGAGCGCGGCCGACGACGCGTCGTAACGCGATGTCGATTCAATAACGTAACGCCGCCCATCCCGCTCGACCGACACGCTCAGTAAGTCGGCCGCGCAAAGCGGATTGACCAGCAGTACGCCGGCCAGCGCGACACCTGCCCGAATCATTTCTTCTTCTTGTTCAGAAGATCGAACAGCTTCTCTTCGGCTTTTTGCTTTAAGAGCTCCTCGGGGTCGACCGGCTCACCGTCGGCACCTGTCTCGCCAACGGCGCCGTCAGCATCGTTGGCCGCACCACCGGAGACACCGAGCTTGTCGAGCAGTTTGTTGGTGAGCTCGTCTTTTTTCTTGTCGATCTCTTGCTGTACGCGCGCTTTCGCCAAGCCCTCGATATCGGGCTTGATCGACGGCTCAGCCAACGAGCCGGTGATTTTCAGCGGGATCACAGCCTCGGTGAACTCGTCCAATTCGGCGGCGCTCGCATCCACAAAATCGGGGCGTTCGAGTACGCGGGCGTTCATCGTGTAATCGACCGCGCTTTGCACTAGATCAACCTTGCCGGCACCGGTGAGCTGCAAGAACGGCAAGACGGCTGTGAAATCATTGTTGGACAACACACCGTTTGCGACTCTCGCCGTCGCCCGAATATCGCTGAATGGCGTACTCGGATTAGCGGGCGCTTCCGGCGGTGCGGTACGATCGAACAACGCTTTCGCGCGGCGAATCTGGTACCAGAGGTCGGTGCCGGCTAACTCCCCGTCAGCCAATGAGAAAGCGATGTCTCCGCCGAGCGTTTCCCGAATCTTGCCAAGGTTGGAACCGCTGCCGGCCAATTGGAAACGACCGTCGACCGTGCCGGTTAGGTTTTGCGTCTCGAACATCGCCACAAACAGCGGTTCGAGCTGCACGTCGGCGACGGTCTCGTTGAGCGACAAGCGCGGCGTCGAACGGCTGGCATCGATACGAACATCGCCGTTGTACGTACCCTCGAACAAGTTGGCGCTAATCGGGTGCAGCCGAAGCGCACCACCAGCGAGATTAATACCAACATCGATGTCGTTGAACTGCATACCGCTCATGATGACCTGGTCGAGCTTGATCGTGCCCTTGGCGTCCATGCTGCGCAGCAGGTCTACCGGGATCTCGGTATCGTCGACCGATGCCTCACCGGCCGATGCGCTAGCCTCCTCGCTCGCTGGCGCCAGGTAGTTGTCGATATCGAGCTGGGTGCCATCCAGTGCAAACTCATACGACGTGCGATCGCCCGTTCGCATCACAAAGCGACCGTTGAATTTCGTCTCATCAATGCCGATCAGCGCATCGCTTAACGTGATCACCGACGGCGTCATGGTAATTTTCGACGTAACAGCAACGTCGGTTAGCGCATCGGCAGAAGCCATCTCGATCGGCGGCTGGCCAAGTGCTGCCAACAGCTCCGGCACGGAGAAACCGTAAACAACGAGATCGCCGCTCATCGTTGGTGTGTCGTTAAAGCCCTCGCCGTCAAGCGATGTCTCGACCGACAGGTTGGCGAACGTCGCGTTGAGCTTATCGAGGACCAAAGTTCCAGCAACCGCTGCATAATCGATACGCGTCGCCGTGATCTGTACCGGTACGTTACCAACGTCGTCGCCGGACACTTCGCCGCTAATCTCAAGATTCTCGACCAACGTCCGGTCGTCTTGGCCAAGCGACAACACCTTGCCGGCAAATTCGATGTTGCCGGTGAGCGCCGCCGGTTCGGTCTCGAAACGGAAGCCACCGTCCAGGTCGATGTCTTTACCGGTACTGATCGCACCGGTAACGAAACGAAAGTCTTCGAGGATAAACGTCGCCTCACCAGGCGCATCGATGTAGCGAACAGCGGTATTGGTAATTTTGACACCCGCCACTTCAACCGCCAGTGGCTTACCGCCGGTGTCGTTGTCGTCACCGGATAAGTCGACCTCGACGTCGACACTATCCGCGTCGTCGGTATCGGCGGTTGACGCTTCCATCGACGCGACGATGTCGTCCCAGTTGTTGCTGCCATCCGGCTTGATCTCGAGGTTGATCTCAGCGCCGTCGATTTGGATCTCACCGACTTCCAGCGTACCGGTTAGTAGCGGCATGATCTTCAATGCCAGGCTGGCGTTGTTGACATTGAACATCGGCTGATCGCCGAAGCCATCGCGGTTGGCGAGTGTTAGCTTCGGTAACTCAACGGCAAACCACGGAAAGAACGACAAGCTCAGATCGCCGTCGATCGTGAAATCTCGGCCGGTCGACTCCTGAACGGCCTGCTCGATATCCGCCTTGTAGTCGTTCGGGTCGAATGTGACGGCGGCAAGGACGCCGGCCAATATCAAGACGCCGAGTAAGACGCCGAGCCCGATCACTACCGATTTAAATGCGCTGCCCATACGTTTCTCCGACCACGCGGTCGCGAGTTGATTCCCGAGCGGTTTAGCGTAGCAAAAACTGCCCGTCAGCTCTGTCGCTAATCGGTTACACGTGCCTGGTCGTCGTGCGGCGTCGACGATCGGTCATGCCTTGGCGACGGTCCCCGTGGGAACGTCGGGGCGAAGAAAGTCTAGATTCAGTGGCTGCGAGCGCCCAATCCAGACGGTGTTGGTCGTGTGATCAATCCAGTCGTCGCCGGTCTCGGCATGGACCAGCACATCGAGGCCGCGGCGATGCGCAAGCATAAAACCGATCAGCTCCCCAAGCCGAGCAACCGGTACCAGCACTTGAAACATGCCTTTTGGGTGCGGACCAATCGGGGTCGGGTACAGCGTACCGACCCGTAGACCAAGCTGACGGCTGACCTTCTCTCGAAGGTCAGCCGCCAATTGCTGCTCGTGCAAGTCGAAGTAGACGTGCGCGTGATAGCCGCGAATCGGGTTCATGCGTGCGCCCGCGCGGCTTGGCGACGCGCTGCCGGCAACGTGAGCGCAAACCGTCCGGGGCCAAGCAACGCTTGGGCGACAGCGGCGAGACCAAGGAATAATGGGTATTCCCAACCGCCACCCTCATTGGTAAATAGCCATCCCGCGCTGCTGTGCGCCCAAACGGCGCCGAAGGCGACGATAGCCAATGCGATCGCCGCCTCCCGAACACGAATGCCGGTAATGAGAGCGAGGCCACCGACCATTTCGATGCCGCAGACGGCGTAGGCCGAGAAGGCCGGTAAGCCAATCGATTCAAAATAGCCGGCCGTACCGGCCATCGTGAAGACAAAAACTTTCAGGTAGGCGCTGTGCGCCAAAAAGATGATTCCGAGCGCAACACGAAGAATGCTCGCGCCGGTAGCTTGGGCTGTGGTCATGGTCGTACTCCAAATTCGGTTAGGAAAAAGCCGCCAGCTCTGCGACGCCTGTAGAATCGCGGTTGCAATAGCGCACATCAATTCGCAAAATCGGGAAACTTCATTTGCAGTTTTGCAAACATGAATTGGAACGACTTACGCGTCTTTGTCGCTATTGCTGAACACGGCACGCTCGCGGGCGCCGCTCGAGCGCTCGGCAATAACCACTCGACCGTGTTTCGCCGTCTTGAGGCGCTCGAAAAAGATGTCGCCGTTCGCTTATTCGAACGTTTGCCTACGGGCTATGAACTGACGAGCGCCGGCGAGCGCATGCTGGCATTAGCGCGCCCGGTTCGTGAGTCGGTCGACGCAATCGAACGCGATATCGTCGGTCGCGACCTGGCGGCTAGCGGTCCGGTGCGTTTAACGACGGCGCCGAACCTCGCCCGGACGCTAGTCCCCAACATTGTTGCGACGCTCAGGCGCGAGCACAGTGGAATCACGATCGAGACGATCGTTGGCGACAACGACTATGACTTAAATCGGCGTGAGGCCGATCTCGCGCTGCGAGCAACAACGAAACCCCCGGAGCACTTGGTCGGTCGACACCTTGCAACCCTCGACTGGTGGATCTGTTCGGGCCGCGGCCGACGGCGTGTGCCCCGCTGCGTTGCAGAATTGGCCGACTTCGATGTCGTCGGTGCCGACGACTCGCTGTTGCGCCTCGAATCGATGCGCTGGCTTGAGCGGCATTGCCGGGAGCGAATCGTTGCCCGCAGCAACGACCTATCGACAATGGCGGCGCTCGCGAAAGCCAATATTGGTCTAGCGGCGTTGCCGTCCGATCAGCCAGAGGATGGCCTGCGACGCCTGTTCAAGTTGCCTGGGATTAGCGGCGAACTGTGGCTGCTCGCCCACCCTGACATCCGGCAAATGCGTCGTGTCCGGCTGGTTTGGGATGCCATAGTGTTGGCGGTGCGGAACGACGCGTGACGGGCAAACCGTGGCGGCTATACTGAGTGCCTGCGTTTCGGGAGAGCGCCGATGCCGAACCCAGTAGTCCACTTTGCGATAGCCGCTGACGACGTTGAGCGAGCGCGGCAGTTTTACACCAGTGTCTTCGCATGGGAATTTAGTGCCTGGGGGCCGCCGGGCTTCTATTTAATCGAGGGCGCCGGTATTAAAGGCGCATTACAACAGCGCGACGGGCCAAATGAGGCGGGCGCGCATGGATTTGAGTGCACGATTGCCGTCGCCGATGTCGAAGCAGTGAGTGCAACGATTGTTGCCGCGGGTGGAGAGCTGCTGGGCGAACCTTTTACGATCCCGACGATCGGAACGCTGGCAAAGTTTCGCGATACAGAAAGGAATATGGCTATCGTTATGCAATACACACCGGAAGCTGCGGCTGAAATGGGGCTTAAGCTGTGAACCGAGTGGTGCTCGCGATGCTGTTGAGTCTGCTGGTGGCGTCGCCGCTTTACGCGCAAGACGAGATCGGTAGTTTTTTCGCGCGCTGGCAAGAACTCGAGCAAGAAGAAAATCCAACCGTCGCTGACTTTTACGCTGACAACGCACGGATCTTGATAACGCTGTTGTACGGCGATGGCAGCACGTACGAGCGCAAATGGACCGGGCGTCAGTACAAAACACTGATTCGTAAATGGTGGCCGGTGCCGGACCGTGAGAGTCGCGACCAGTCGCCGGAAATGAGTCTTTACAGCAACATCAAAACGAGACGCTTACCGGATGGGTATAAGATTAGCGGCGAGCGGTACTTCGTGGGTGACTGCTCGAACGACACGTCGTGGTACATCATCGTGAAGAAAGATTCCGAAGGTGTGCTCACCATCGTCGAGGAGAAGGCGACGATGGCAATGGATTCTTTTTGTCCGTAGCTTAATTCGCGGCTAATCGCGGCGAGACGCCGCTCCCACATCAGCGGTACCCACGGCGTGGAAATTACCGCAGCGACGAACGAAAACGTGGGAGGACCGTCTCGGCCCGATGGCAGTAGCGATGATGCGAGCCGCGGCCTTCATCGCGGCGAGACGCCGCTCCCGCGTC
>JBCDIL010000058.1:0-8005 GCA_038749025.1 Pseudomonadota bacterium
CGGATCGATACTGAACAACTGCACCAGCTCATTGTAGCCATCCCGATAACGACGGTTCGCGAAATGATTGAGCGCCAGCCAGAGCCGTGCATCGGTATGGCCTGGATTGAGCTCTAACGCGCGGCGTAGCGAACGCTCCGCGAGCAGCAACTCGTTCGCATCGGCGTACAGCAACCCGCGAACGGCAAGTGCATCGGGTAAATCGGGGTCGAGCTCCAAGGCGCGCTCCGCATAGTTCGTCGCACGCGGTAGTGAGACGACAGGGTCTTCGAGTCCGACACCGCCGGGCGCGTTAGTGAGCAGTCGTTCCGCCCGCGCCAGCGCCGCGAAAAGCGGTGCATAGCTTTGGTCCAGCTCAACCGCTTGTTGCAACAAACGCCGTGCCTCGAGAAGATCGGCCGGAATTCGATTCCGGATTAACGCACTCGCCTGCAAGTAGGCTGCGTAAGCGTCGACCTGTGCGCTGGCCGACTGCTGGACAGCGACAGGTTCGCCCGCCAGTTGATCGCTCAGCGAGAGCATGACCTGCTCGGCAATTCGGTCCTGCAAAGCAAATATGTCACCGAGCTGCGACTCATAGGTCTCAGTCCACAACATGACACCATCGTTCGCTCGCACCAAGCGCGCATCAATTCGAACGCGATCCTCGAATTTTCGCACCGACCCTTCCAAGACCGCGCCGACGTCGAGCTTCTCGCCGAGTTCGGCAATCGTGACATCACTATCGCGGAACGAGAACGATGAGGTACGGCCTTTGACCGTCAACTCGCTCTGGCGCATCAGTGTATTTAGGATCTGCTCGGCGACACCGTCAGCGAAGTATTGAAAGGTGCCGCCCGGGGACAGGTCGTTAAACGGCAGCACGGCGATCGCATCATTCGGCCCACCGGCAACGGGGCCACGTCGATCAAGTTGCTGCCAGACGATCAACGACCCGACCATGACAAGGCCAGCGACGATGACAATATCGAGTCGCCGCGACGACGACCGGGCGCCGGTGTCGGCGACGGCATCGGTACGCACAACGCCGTCGGGTGTCACGTCATAAACCCACGAAAGAGCCAACACGATCGGGAACCCGATCATCAGGATGACGGCAAAGAGGCTCGCGATCCAATCGGGCATCTGCAATGCGGGCGCCAGCACATCGACGACCTGCATGATCAACCAACCGACAACGATGTAGGCGGTCGCAACCCGATAGACGTTGCGGCGCCGTAGCTCTGCAAAAAAATTCATCCGATCCGCGATCGACAGTGAGGGTTAGGTAACCAGTGGTGTGGCCGATGATACCGCGTCGCGGCCGCGAGCGACCGACCGTTTAGGGTTAGGTGGGTGCTGTCGATGACTCGTCAGAGACGATTTCGGCGCCTTTGAAGTGTCGGTATTTACCGAGGAAAATTAGCGGTATGGCTCCGGCCAGTAACGCAATCCCGGCGTATATGAGTATCGGGTCGTAATTGCCCGTGGCATCGTACGCCCTGCCAAATATCAGCGGCCCGAAACCCGCACCGGCCGCGAAAAAGGCATACAGCGTTCCGTAAATGGCGCTGTAGTTTCTCAGGCCAAAATACTTTGAGACCAAAAACGCCATTAAATCGTATTCGACACCGGCCGCTGCGCCCAGAATAAAGACGGCAACGGCGGCCGATAGCATCGTCTGATCCGCGCCTTGCAGCATCCAGCAGGATAGCGCCGGCAAGGACATGATAATCACCGCTACGCCTGGCGCCCAGAATCGGTCGATCAAGTAGCCACCGACGAGTCTGCCTACCAATACCGAGTAGCCGATAAAGGTGGCGAGGAACACGGCGTCGTCAACGTCGAAACCCTTCGACAGCATGATCTGCTCGAGATTCGGGATTGGGCCACCAACAGCAAACGAAATCGGCACGAACGCGTACGCCAACAACCAAAACCGCCAGTCGGTCAGCGCAGTCTTTAGTGGCATCCCATCGGTACCCGCCGTGACAGCGCTGGGAGCAGCTTGCTTCAGACGCTCGGCTCGATGCGCAACACGCGGGTCATCGACTGGTCGAAACGCCACCCACGCAATTGGCAACGCGATCACCAATGGAAGAGCGCCAACGGCCACGTAGGCCATCTGCCAGCCATACAACTCGATCATCTTGGCGGCAAACAACTTGGCGAACGCACCAAAGATACCGGTTGCGAGTAGCGCGCAACCGAGCGCCAAGCCGCGGCGCTCGTTAAACCAGCCGTTAACCACGCGTGTCCACGTGATCGGCAGCGTGCCGACGCCGAATACGGCCGCAATAGCCCAAGTCACCAAATACTGCGTGTACGATCCGCTCGTATTTAGCCCAAACGCCATCATCGACAAGCTGAACGTAACCAGCGAAAACAAGATAACTTTGCGAACGCCCACCCGATCGGCGACGTAACCGATAACCGGGCTCATAAAGAATGCCGTTAACGTAAATACCGCGAGCCCGGAGAGCGTCTTGCCCATCCCCCAACCGAACGCTTCCTGGTACGAGATAGCAAAAACGCCAATCGTGTAAAACGGCAGCGGCGACATGCCGAGCCCGATACCAATGGCGGCCGCGACGACCACTGGCCACCCGTATCTGAATTCCTGAAAGCTCCCCGCCATTACCTTGCCTCTTATTCTTCGTTGTAGTCGTAGCTGCCGTCGTGGCTTACTCGCCGCTCGTTACATAGCGTTCGTTTGATCGGCACACCATTGTCGAACCAGTGCCAGGTCCGTACGCGAACATCATGGCCGGGTTCGACCACGATACTCTCCAAAAAATGCACGCCCGGCTCATCTTTGCGATCAAGCCGGAGCAGGATAACGCCCCCATCCGTGGCCCACGCATAACCGGAGAATCTGTCGTTATCCCAGACCAGGCGCTCGCCGTCCAACGCTCCACCGAAGCTGAGCCGCTGTTCACGGCCATCATCCCAGGAAAAACGGTTGTGTTGGACATAAGCGAACTCGCCGTCGGCCGGGAATTCGCAGCGCACCTCACTGCGATGCCGGTCGATAACGGCACCGGCCATATCGACAACGTGGTACTCGCCTTGCCAAACGCCTTCGTGCTCGCGCAGGGTATCGAGGAAATTCATGCCACCGTCTCCGCACGGGCAATCAGCGCTTTCTTATCGGTCTTGCCCGACGTCGCCCGTGGCAACGCATCGAGCTGCTCAATGTGACGCGGTCGTTTGTAGGGAGCGAGGTGCTCGCTAATGGTCGCCGCAAGTGCCGCTATCTCGATCGTTTGGTCGGCGACAACGAACGCGGCAATCTCATCGCGGCCATCGGACGCGCGGTAACCCACCACGACCGCCTCACGGACATGCTTCGCGCTGAGCAGCGTCCGTTCGATCTCGACGGGGTAAATGTTGACGCCACCACGATTGATGACGTCTTTCGAACGACCTTGCAACGCAATAAACCCATCAGCGTCGCGCATCGCGAGGTCGCCGGGGTAAAACCACCCATCGGAGTCACCCGGGTCCGTATTGCCGTCGGCGTCAAGGGCCGTTGTCGTGACCCCGGGACCGCGGTAACGCAGCTCGCCGGTAACACCGGCCGGTACGCTCTGGTCGTTACCGTCAACGATATCAACCTCAACGCCGTGGGCGGCCTGACCGACCGTTGCGCCGTGCTCGGCAAACTGCTCCGGCTGTAACACCGATACACCGCCGCCCTCGGACGAGGCGTAATACCCGATTAGGTGTGTGGTTAGTCGCTCTTGAAACGGTGCGACCTCATCGGGATAAAACGCCTCACCGGAGATAATCAAGCGACGCAACTGCGGGAATAGCAACTCATCGCCCGGCAAGTCGAGCAAGCGGCGCATCAACGTCGGTACTAAGAACGTCGCTGTTGCGGCTGCGTCGTTAATGGTTTCGACAAGCTCAGCGGGCTCGTACGGCGGTGGCGCCAGGATTAAACGACCACCGGTTGCGAGCGTCGACATCGCAAACGAGCGCCCTGCACCGAAAACGAGTGGTGTAACAAGCGCGAACCTGTCGTCGGCTCCGAGTCCTAGCGACTGCCACTGCGTTATGAAGCGTTCGTGCATTTGCCGATGCGTTACCAAGGCCCCCTTGGGCCGCCCGGTCGTGCCGGACGATAACGACACAAGCCACGGTGTCGTTGCGAAATCGTCGAGAACAAAAGGCGGAGCAGATCCTGCGTTCGCTTCGGGCAAGGCTCCGATACGCATAAGACTGTCGCCCGGCCAATCGGTTTTTCGCTCGTTGTGCGTCATGAGCCTGCTAACGCCAAACGCTGTCGCTAGCCGCCCAACTTCGGTGTCGGTATTGCGGTGATCGATCGGCACCAGGCAGGCACCGACGCCGGCGATGGCAAAGTGCGCAATAACATGCACCGGTGTATCAGGCAGACACACACCGACGCGATCGCCGCTGCGGATACCAAGCTCAGCGAGGTTAGCCATTAACGCCGCTGTGGCTGCCCACAGCGACCGGTAATCGAAATCGGTAGCGGCGAACTGGAGCGCCGTTGCTGTTGGCTGCTGCAGTGCCTGTCGCTGCAGCAGGTCCGCGAGGTTCACGAGGCTATTGTCCGATCGCCGGATCTAGCCCGTACAAGCGGATAACGTTGTCGCGGTACAGCGCTTGCAGGCTCTCCTCGCGCAACTCCATCGCATCGATTTCACGGCGCGTTCGTGCAAAATCCAGCACCGGGAAGTCGGTGCCGAAAATGACTTTGCTGCGACCGTAGGTGTTGATGTAGTGACGGAAACTCTCCGGCCAATACTTCGGACTGTGCGCATCGCAGCCGATGTAGACGTTGTCGTGCTTCCACGCCATCGCGATCATCTCGTCGGTCCACGGGATTCCGACGTGAATGCCGATCAGCGTTAGCTCGGGGAAATCGCAGGCGACTGCGTCGAGGGTAATCGGCTGCCCGACACTGCGGCCGCGGTGAACCGGGCTGTAGTTCATCGATTGACCAACTTGCATCTGGATCGGAATGCCGAGTTCGCAGCACTTCGTGTAGAACGGATACACCTTGGCATGATCAGGCGGTATCTCAAACCAATGCGGGTAGAAATGCGCGCCAATACAGCCGAAGTCACGGACCGCTGCTTCTAACTCACGGACACCGGTCATTCCTTGTGTAGGGTCAATACCGAGCATGCCGGAAAAACGATCCGGGTAGCGCTCGACCGCGTCGGCCACGATTCGGTACGGCATGTGGTAGCAGTCAGGTAGCCCAACCCGGCCGGCTTTGGCTGCGATCAAGAAAGCGTGCCCGATATTCGCGGCGTCCATCCGCTCGATCATCGCCTCAAGCGACAAACCGGGCATTAGCGAATCGGAGGCCTTCATTTTGCCGACGAAAAACTCATCGCCCCAACCCGGTCGCTGCGCGAGCGCTTCTTCGGTCCAGATATTAACGACCGCGTCGACGGCGCGAATGGAACTCACGCGGCACTCCGCCCGGGTGCATGCGTCGCCGGCTCAAAACCCAGCGGTACACCGGCATCGGCCGTAAACCCATACAGCGGCTCATCTGGAATCGCTGCCGCTACGATAGTTCGGGCAGCGAGCAATCCGTCGATATCGATACCCGTCTTCAGACCCATCGCCTCAAGCATGAACACCAAGTCTTCGGTAACAATGTTGCCACTCGCGCCCGGTGCGAACGGACATCCACCCAGACCACCGAGCGACGAATCTACCGTCGTCATGCCAGCGTCAAGAGATGCGAGCGCATTGGCGAGACCAAGGCCGCGTGTGTTGTGTAGGTGCACACCGGTTAGTTTGTCGGTACCAACGACACGGTGAACAGCCTTGATCAAACGCTTAACGCTGACGGGATCGGCGTAGCCAGACGTATCGGATAACCCGACCTCGTCGCAGCCCGCGACCATCAGTCGCTCGGCCGCACGACAGACATCGGCTTCGCTAACGTTACCGACAATCGTGCAGCCGAAGGCCGTCGACAATGAACCTTCGAAGTGTGGCCTTTCGGCTGCCGGCAATTCGTCGATAAGCGCGCGGACTGCACGAACCTCGTCGATGACCTGGTCGTGGGTCTTGCGCAAATTCCGTAGGCTATGGGTTTCGGATACCGACAGCGGCAGTGTCAGTTTGTGTGCACCCGCCGCTAAGGCATCCGCGGCACCGCGTCGGTTGGGTACCAGTACGGCGACGGTAAGGCCGGGTAGTTGGCGCGCGGCCTTGACCACGTCTCCGGTATCGGCCAACTGCGGTAACAGTTTCGGTGGCACGAATGAGCCGACTTCAATTTCCCGTACGCCGGCGGCATGTTCGGCAGCGATCCACCGCTGCTTATCCGCCGTCGACATAATCGATTTGGCGTTCTGCAGGCCATCGCGGGGGCCAACTTCGCTAACCAACACATCGACGTCCATGGGGCGTTCCTCGCAAACAGACACAGGTTGTTATAAGATTATAACAACTAGCAGGCCATGACGGCCAGCCACCGATCCTCGCCGTGAGACCCCATGCCAGCTCCGCTTGAACATATTCGCGTCATCGAGTTTTCACACATGGTTATGGGCCCATCGATGGGTGTCATTCTTGGCGACCTGGGCGCCGACGTCATCAAGATCGAGCCGATTGGCGGTGACAAGACCCGTAAGCTGCGTGGCTCCGGCGCTGGTTACTTTGCGATGTACAACCGTAACAAGCGCAGTATTGAGGTCGATCTCAAGCACCCGGACGGCCGTGCAGTTGTCGAACGTTTGGTTGGCAACGCGGACGTCCTGATCGAGAATTTCCGTGAGGGCACAATGGCGCGGCTGGGCTTCGGTTACGAAGCGATGTCAGCGCTCAACGAGAAATTGGTGTACTGCTCGGCCCGTGGTTTTTTGGCGGGCCCGTACGACCATCGAACCGCGCTGGATGAAGTGGCACAAATGATGGGTGGCCTCGCCTACATGACCGGTCCACCAGGACGACCCCTACGCGCAGGTGCGTCGGTAATCGACGTCGCGGGCGGCATGTTTGGCGTTATCGCGATTCAAGCCGCACTGGAAGAGCGCCACCGCACCGGACGTGGCAAGCACGTCTCTAGCGCTTTGTACGAGAGCACGGCGTTTTTCGTAGGTCAGCACATGGCGCAGTACGCGGTGACCGGTTCGCCCGCGAAACCGATGCCGGTACGGATTTCGGCATGGGCGGTTTACGACATCTTTGAAGCGGCGAACGGCGAGAAAGTCTTCGTCGGCGTTGTTAGTGATACTCAGTGGCGTAAGTTCTGCGAGCAGTTTGAGCTCGACGACTTCGCCGTGAATGAGGCGTTCGCCACCAACACCGGTCGTGTTGAAGCGCGCGATACCATCTTGCCGGCCGTACGCAGTGTGTTCGCGTCAATGCCCTACGTCGATCTACTGGCCCGCCTTGAGCGTTGCGGGCTGCCGTTTGCGCCCATCGCGAAACCGGAAGATTTGTTTGACGATGAACACTTGAACGGTAGCGATGGTCTTGTGCCGCTGAAGGTCCCTGAAGGGGAAGCGACGAAACTGCCAGCTTTACCGATTACGTTCGATGGCGAACGCTGCTCACAGCAACGCGATTTGCCAGCGGTGGGTGCCGACACCGATAGCGTTTTAAGCGAAGCCGACTTTAGCGCCGCCGACATCGAACGGCTGCGGGGCGACGGCGTTATCGGCTAGCTTACTCGGTTGCTTGGCGTGGTTGTGACGCAAACTGTCGCACGGCCTCTGCCGATTCCCAGATAACGCCACCCATTAGCTTTCCGGCAGCCGGTGAGACTTGGCGTACGACCGTCTTCGCGTAGACCCCGGCATCGACATACGGGTCGCCAGCCACCAACGCTTCGGCGGCCGCCTGATCATCGGCTTGAATCAAAAAGAAACTGCCGCGAATCTTGTCGGTCCCCGGGGTCCACATCGGACCGCAGACAAGATAGCGCTCATAGTTATGCTCAACGTAGTGCAGATGCTGCTCGAGAAAATCGTGCCGTAGCGCTTCGCTACGGCCGTCATCATGGTCGTGGCCTTCGACAAGGAAA
>JBCDIL010000059.1:0-7133 GCA_038749025.1 Pseudomonadota bacterium
ACTGAATGCTGTAGCCAGGCAGCTTAACGAGCGGCCTCGCCAGACGTTAGACTTTAGAACACCGGCTGAGTGCTTCGAAGAATGTGTTGCAGCGACCAATTGAACCCGCAGCTAAAAGCCGTCATTCGCTGGCTTGGTCCAAGTGTTCGCGAATACCGTGCTCCAAATGTCGACAATCTACTGGCATTGTTCCCGGCTCTATCCAATCGCAGAGATTAAACATATCCCCCAGCCAGTCTGGAAAATCGAATAGTTGCTCGATTGGGCTAATCATCCTGCAAACGTCCCACGGCCGGCATCGCTCACTCACGTACTCTCGAAGTCGTGACTCGAAAAACCGCCTTGCGACGGATTCGGCACTGGGACTTTTGACATCAAATGTAGGATCGAACTCCAGCGCGTAAGATTCTATCAACTGCCCCAGCTGCGCATTTTCGCTCACCGTGTTCCGATTTAGCCAAAGTAGCTGGAACAGCTTCGACTCTGGGTCAATATCACTGTTCTGCCGAGCATAGCTTTCAGCCCAATCCAGCAGTTCGCTGTCGTCGATGTAACTGATCCAGTGGGCCAGAAACGCATCGGTCGGAGACTCGACGAGCTTTGCTTTATCGGTATCCATAGCGATCCGACTCCGAATATTCTTTGTTTCTGCGACCGTCCGCTAAGGGTCAGGAGCCGTCAGAATAGCAGACATTCGATGAGCGTCTGGTTACGTCGAGAAGCGGAAGCCCGCTATTGTGGTTCAACCCAGTAGGGAATCTTAAGATCACGAGCGTCTTCTGTTCTCCTTTCGAATCCAGCCAACGCTTCACCTTCAACATTTACTGACAGCGAGAGCCTGACAAACCCCTCAGACATAAAAGAGTCGACTGTCATCTCTGTGCCTGCGGTGATCACACTGCCGTTCTCGAGTCTCACGTCTTCCGAAGCCACCCAAACTCCCGTCGTAGCTGGGTAAAATTCAAGAAAAACGAGCGCAACAGCGCTGACAGCAACTAGCAGCCCGCCCAAGAACCCAGAAAGCACAAGTCCAAGTTTGCGCATCTATGACGACTCCGAGTATCAACAATTGGATCAAATCGCGACTGACCGCTGTGGGTCGGGAGCCGAGATCATAGCAGACGTTGGCTGGGCGGCAGCTTACGGCCAGAAACGGACTATTGGTTAGCTGTCGTTTGTTTGTTGGAAGGCTTGATACGCTCGGCGTTGCGCAGACGTATCGAATGTCGCAGCCTCACGTTGCCCAACACCGCAATCGTACCCTGCCATGTACGCAGGCTCGTTGGGTCGTTGAGGATCTTCCGTCGTATGATAAGCGTCCCAAAAACCCCAGTTAAACAAAGACTGGCTATCCACAGTACTCTTGTATCCTCAGCCCGCCCTGTTCTCGTAATCAACGACCGCTCTGGGTCAGTAGCCGTCAGAATAGCAGACATTCGTTGAACGTCTGGTTACCACCAGAGGCGGTCATTCGAAACCAGCGTTCTGCAGCGGAGTTTCGGCATCCCAATGCGCGGGGGATGCTGTCGTCGAAGACAACCAGGTCTCGCCGTCGTATATCCAAATCAAACGAAGTACTTCGTGAGTAGTTGTCGAGCCATCAACAATCATGGCGTTTGCAGATGCGGTCTACGACTCCTTTTTTATCTGATCCCTGAGCCAGGCTCGGGCCAGCCGCAGATCACGATCGAGTGTGCTGCTTGACAGTCCGGTTACCTCTGCCATTTCCTTAAACGACAATCCACCAAAGTACTGCAGCTCAATCAATTCGGCCTTGCGCGCATCAAGCTCAGACAGCGCCTGAAGTGCTTCTTCCAAGTCGAGCAGGTCTGCATCCGCATCACCATCGACGACCACAGCGTCGGCAAACGTCACCTTGATCGCATCGCCGCCTCGCTTCGCCGCATTGCGCGCATTGGCATGATTCACGAGCAAACGGCGCATCATGCGTGCGGCCAATGAAAAGAAGTGCGCCCTATCCTGCCAGGTGACGTCGACGTCGACGAGCTTGACGAATGCCTCGTGGACCAGTGCGGTGGGCTGCAGTGTGTGACCGGGCCGTTCGCCGCGAAACAACCTATTGGCCATACGCTGGAGTTCGGTGTAGACAATCGGCGTCAATTCCAGCTCGGCCGCCTTGTCACCGCTACCCCAACGATTCAAGAGCTGCGTGATGGACTGGACGTCTGACATCCAGCGATGGTAGCGCATCGGGTGATAAGATCGAGCGGCGCCGGGCAAATTCGATGCGGTTTGCTGCTTCCTATAGGTAACAGTACAGACGAGCGAGAATTCGATGGACCTAAAGAAGCTGGAACAGGCCTACGACACGCTGATGTCGCTGCAAGGCGAAGAGCGAGACGCGTTTCTTGAGCGGCTGCGCGCCGATGACGTCGACCTCGCGGCAGAAATTGAGCGTTTGCTCGACACCGCCGGGGCCGACGACGCCTTTCTCAGAGAACCGATAGGCGCGTCGGCCGCGGCACTCAGCGATGAGGTCGAGGATAGTTGGATCGGGCGGGTGCTTGGGACGTACCGAATTATCGGGCGCATCGCGACCGGCGGTATGGGCGCCGTGTTTCTCGCCACACGCGTGGACCAACAGTTCGAGCATCAGGTCGCGATCAAAGTCCTGGGAACCCATCTGCAGTCTGCCGATGCTATCGCTCGTTTTCGTACTGAACGGCAAATTCTGGCCACACTTAAGCACCCATACATTGGCCAGCTGCTGGATGGCGGGACAACGGACGACGGACTGCCGTATCTCGTCATGGAGCATATCGAGGGAGAACCTATTGATCACTATTGCGACAACGCTCGCCTGAACTTGCAACAGCGCCTGGAGCTTTTTAAGCAGGTCTGCAACGCTGTCGACTATGCGCATCGAAATCTGACGGTGCACCGCGACATAAAGCCCTCGAATATTCTGGTCACGGCCGATGGCACGCCGAAGCTGATCGACTTTGGCATTGCCAAACCACTGCAACCCGAATCCATGTCACATACCGTTGCGGTCACACAGGCCGCGTCGCGCGCTATGACGCCGGAGTTCGCCAGCCCTGAGCAAGTTCGGGGCGAACCGATTACGACGGCAACCGACATCTATTCGCTCGGCGTGTTGCTGTACAAGCTCTTAAGCGGGCGAATGCCGTACCTGTTTGCGGGCTCGCGACCACAGGATATCGAGGCCGCGATCTGCGAAACAGAACCGACACGCCCGAGCACGGTCGTTGGCAGCAAGAACGAAGAAGCCGATCGACGAATCATTGAGCGGCGTGCCACATCCGCGGCGTTACTGCGAAGAGACCTGGCGGGTGACCTCGACAACATCGTACTCAAGACGCTGGAAAAAGAACCCGAGCGTCGCTACTCGAGTTTGCGCGCCCTGGTTGATGACATCGAACGCTACGAGCAGCACGAACCGGTGCTGGCACGCCCGGCATCTGCGGCTTATCGCATCAAGAAATTCGTCAGGCGACATCGACCTGCGGTTACGGCGACAACAGGGGTTTTGATCCTCATTGCGAGTCTTGTCGCTTACTACACAACGCAGCTGGCTGAAGAGCGCGACCGGGCCAGGATCGAGGCGAGCACCGCCCAACAAGTTACCAACTTCGTTGTTACGCTGTTTGAGGCCGCGGACCCGGCGCGAAATAATCCGGAGGACATTTCGCCACGCATATTGCTCGATACCGGCCGCGATCGTATCGGCGATGAGCTCAAGGACTCACCGGCCGTGCACGCCGCGTTGCTCGGCGTGTTGTCCAGTGCGTATCGGGCCATTGGCGCGCATGATGAAGGCGTCGAACTGGCCGAGGCTGGACTCGCCAAACAACTTGAGATCGGTGCCGATCAACCGCACAAGGTGGCCCTGGCGCGCATGCGTTTGGCAATGGCTTTGCAGACCGCGGGTAAGAATGAGCGCTCCCGCGAGGAATTTGAGGTGGCGCTGCCAGTGCTGCGCTCGCATCCTGAAACCGAATTCAGTTCGTTGCTCACGGCGATGTCAAACTACGGATTGCTGATGGATACGCTGAGTGAGCTCGACACGGGCGAAGCTATTTACCGAGAGATGCTCGAGATGATGGCCACGCGTACGGACTACCCATCGCATTTCGAGGTGTCAACGCGGCACAATTTGAGCCTGCTGATGTCGACTCAATCTCGCTTTGTCGAGCAAATCGAGTTACTGGAAGAGACTTCGGCCATGCTCGCCGCCGACGACGGTGCGTCCGACTACAATCTCGCGTTGACCGAGATGGCGCTGGCGAATGCCATGCAGCGACTCGAACGACACGAGGAAGCGCTGCCACGTTATGATCGCGCGGTAGCGCTTTTTGAGAAAGTTGTCGGCAACGAAAATGACAAGACGGCGAACGCGCGGTTGGCTCGATCAAGCGCGCTGGCATCGCTCGGTCGTTTCGACGACGCAGAGCAGGACATTCGCGCAGCAACAGCCATATTTGTGGACGTTTTCGGCGCGACTCACCCGCGCGTTGGTCTTAGCGCTCACTACCTCGGCTCGTTTCACTGGCGCCAACAGAAAGATCGCGAGGCTGCGCTAGTCGCCTATCGTGAGGCGCTCGACATTTACGGCAAAAGTTTGAAGCCGGACCATGTCTACGCGATTTACTCGCACACATCGATCGCCTCTATCTATCGTGAACAGGAAAATTTCGATGCGTCGTTGCGGACGTTCAAGCACGCATTGGACCTGGCCGCGACGGGACTGTCTCCCAATCACATACAGGTCCTGTTTTCCTATGAAGGCATCGGGCTCGTGCATCAAAACCAGGGCGATCATTTAGCTGCAAGCGAAGCCTACGAAACGGCACTTTCGCTCGCGAGTCGCGACGGTAGTCACGATCCGATCCTGCGCACCATCTTGCCGCGCTACATCGAGGCCACCGCAGCGCTCGGCGACGCCGAAAAAGAGGCTGATCTGCAGGCTCAACTGGACCTGCTAACCGGCAAATAGCCTTCGTGAAGGTCGTGCCGCGCGGCGCGATCTTTTTTGGGCAAAACCCGGGCCCACCCTTGCTCTATTGAATATGACGCAATTATTCAATGGAGCAAGGCCATGTATGAACAGCGTAACCTTCTGATACTTATTGCAGTTTCCAGCCTGTCGCTCGCCGCTTGTGGCGGTGGTGGTGGTGGTGGTGGTGGTGGTGCGGCGCCGCCTCCGCCGCCGACCAATGCTGTGCCGACAATCAGCGGCACACCGGTTAACTCGATCAGCGCCGGTCGCTCTTATTCGTTTATCCCGACCGCGACCGATCCGGACGGCGACACGCTGACTTTCAGCATCGAGAACCAACCCGACTGGGCCACCTTCAGCAGCAGTAACGGCGAATTGTCGGGCACACCCTTTGCGGCCCACATTGGCACGACCGAAAATGTGCGTATCTCCGTGACTGACGGTACCGCCACCTCCAGTCTGTCCCCGTTCTCGCTCATGGTGACGCCGCAGAGGCTGACGATGGCGAACTTCACCACGGTGGGTGACTCGTTTCCAACCGCCGACGGTTACCGATCTGTGGGCACACTGAACCTCGATACCGGCGAACGGACGCAAACCTTTGAAAATTCGGACCTGACGCTATCGTTCGACGCCGAAGGCAACCTGGTCGATCTGGTTGGTAGCACCGAACTGCCACCCGAGCTATCTGACAATGTCGCGGTAAACGCCGGCGTCAGTACGTTCGTCACCATGATGAGCGGCGCAGAGATCAACGCCGACCCAACGTTCGACATCCTGTTGCCCGACGACATCGACTACTTCGTCTATTTCCTCGGTGCTGGCGTCACGTTGAGCGTAACCAACCCGGTTGACCCGTCCATCGTGAATGTCGAAAACCTTGAAGTACCCCTCGTCGAAGGCGAGATTCACATCATCTCTGATCCGACGGACCCGATGCTATACCGGTATGGCGAGCTGAACGGCACAGGTTACGGACGCGGCGAGTCCTACAATCGACTGCTGCGATATGAACCCGAGCAGGACTTTGAACGGATACAGCCCTTCAGCGGCGACGAAGTTGATCGCGGCCAGTTCAGCTTTGGCTTGCGTGGCGGCATCGAGCTCGCTCGCGTGCAGGGCTACCGCATCATTCGCAATCCACGTTTTGAGGACATCAACTGGGACGACGTTCTAAATTCGGTTGTCGAACACCGAACCGGTGTCAACGGCATCGCCGACTTTGGCGTGAGCGTGCTAAACGTCGGACTTTTTGACTTCGCTGACGCCAGTCTGAGTGCGTTGTTTGTTAATGAACCGTTTGAAAAAAGGTCAATCTGGTCATTTACCGTCGATATTGGCACCAGTCAGCAGGATGTTTGGGTGCCGGACTGGTTTCATGTTTTGCCTCGTGGTGATTTCTTTGGCAATGCGGATACCGACGACATTGGCGACTTCCTGGTTGAGATAGGCGGCAACTTTGAGAGTACGGTTCCTCTGGCCGATATCTCCGGATTTATCCAGCTTTCCAACGACGGTGCCGTATTCGAAGGATCGACCGCCGGCGATGGGGAACCTTTAGTGATGTCACTGCAGTTCGCGAATTTCCAGACAATCGGCCGTGTAGAGTACCCAGAGAGCTTCGAACAGACTCTGCAGAACGATGTGTCAGACGCGCTGGACCGCGAATTGGCGCGGATCGACCAGGCGCTGAATGATCTCGAGCAAGCAACAGTCGACTACGAGTTTGAAGCGAGCTTGCGCGGACTGCGGGAATCGCTGCCAGTCATGATGGACACGGCTATTGAAACGGCGCGGGAAATTCCGAACACGATCTACGACCGCGCGCGCAGCGCGGCGTTAACGCGGATGCGAACCACCTGTACGACGGTGGTCTTTGTCACGACCTGCGTTGATGATGTTGTCGACGAAGGGTCGATCGCCAATGACGTCGCATCGTCCGCTCGCTCCACGGCGAACACCAACACTGTTCCCTACATCGCGGCGATGCAGAACCTTAAGGCGCGAGCCCTTGAAGACGATGACGAGGCCCTGCGCGACGCGTTGCGTACTGCACTCGACCAAGCCTATAACCGTCGCACCTATTCGCATCGAATCCGCATCACGCGAACCATTAATGCCGGCCCGTTCAACACAACGCTGACGATGTACG
>JBCDIL010000060.1:0-6801 GCA_038749025.1 Pseudomonadota bacterium
GTTGCCGCGCCATAGGAATCAAATTGAAGGCGGGCTGCTCGTCGAGTTGCAAGTCGAGCAGTACCAGGTCTACATCAATCGTCTGGAGGAGTTGTTCTGCCTCGCGGTACGTTGCCGCCGAACCGACCAATTGCAAGTCGAACTCCACTTCGATCGCTTGGCATATGGCCTGCCGCGTTGCCCCGTCATCTTCGATAACAGCTACCCGCATTGCTAACACGCCTTGCGTAGCGGTAGTGTGAGCCGCACCGTGAGCCCTGAAGACGCCGATTCGACGGCGAGTTTGCCACCCAAGCGCCGAGCGCGGTCGCGCATATTGGTCATGCCTTTGTGCTCCGTTGAATCCAGCGTAAGACCGCGGCCGTTGTCCATGACCGCCAATTCCACGTACTCATTAGTTCGCCGCATTGAGATGGTGAGCGTCGTTGCGTCGCTATGGGCAATAACATTGGCGCAGCTCGCTTGCAAAATACGAAACACATCGAGCACCCCTTGAACAGTGAGGGCGATATCGTCGTTTAGTTCGATAGCCCAAACAAGCTCAATACCGGCGGCCTTTAATGCGGGCTCAATACGGCCTCGAAATGCACCCAGGGCAATAGCCAGCGAGTCGCCTTCCGTATCCAGCGAATCGACCATAAGGCGAAGCTCGTCAATACTGCGGGAGATGTCAGCAGCAAGCACTCGCCGCGGCACATCCAAATTGCTGGCCTCGGCAACCAGCGCCGTGAGCTGCGCGCCGAGCCCGTCGTGCATGTCTTGCATGATTCGACGTCGCTCCTCGATGAGCGCGCTCCGTTTAGCCTGCTCGCGAATCCGAGCTTCGCTGGCAGCGAGTTTGTCGGCAAGACGCTGGTTTAATGACATCTCCGCCATACGCGCCCGGGTGGCTTGAGCAGCGATAGACGCACACATACCGACCGCCAGTACCAGACCGAACATCGGCGCGGCGTAGAACGTGAGGTAGAGATCGCCGGAAAACGGCACCGTGAGGTGAACGAGGTTATCAAGCTTATCGACCAACAGCGCCGTTGTTGCGATCACAAACAACAGCACTTCAACGTGATCGTCGGACGCCGCGCGGTTGGCGTAACGGGTAAACAGCGTGAGAGCGAATAGTGTTGCCGCAAGTGTCAGCGCGTTATCGAGTAGCCACGGCACGCTAGTACCGCCGACAACACGCCAATCAAATGCTACTAGTGCGATCGGCACTGCTACCGCGGCCACGTAAGCCGCCGTCTCCAGCTTGAGTAGCCGCTGACCGAGATCGGTCCAACGGATAGCCAGCACGGCCAACGCGATCATCGGTAAGAAGTTCGCCGTGTAAGTAGCGATACGCATCAGTGGCAATGGCAGCGGATCGAAAAGGCCAAGGATCGACAGATTGCGCAGTGACCACGTACCGAGCAACAACACCAGAGCACGGATTCGGGCCTGCTCCGGCGCGGGCCAACGAACCAACAAGCAAAAGACGAGCACGAATATCATCATCGCTGTTGCCGCGATCACCAGATCGAAGGCAAACAACTGCCCCCACCGCTGGGCAACCAGTGCCTCGGCAGCCAAGCCGACGCTATGCAGTGGTAAAGCCTTGTACGTTCGGCCTGAGGATCGGATCTCGAGCGTGTTTGTACCCAGCCGAACGAACTCGTTTGGAAACACGAATGCGACCGGGCCGAAGCCACTCAATGTGCCTTGCGGGTCGGTTGGCGAGGCCGCCTTTATGAGTCGACCGTTCAACCGAACTTCATCGATTCCATAGGCGGATGAGAAATACACGCCAAGACCGTCAGTACGCTGACCGACGTTGAACAGCGAGTGGAAAACTCCGATCGTACTCGATGGGTCGGCTGATTCGTCTTTGTAGTCGTACAGCGGGTCGGCGTTAAGCTCGATGGTAATCGGTGACTTGTCGCCACGCGTTCGACCTTCAGCCGTCAAATAAAGTGTGACCGAGTCCGGAGCGTTAATGGTCGGTGGTCGTGACAGTGATTCGGCCAACGCAACAACTGCCCAAAAGATAAGCTGTGCAAAGAGGAGTAGGCCAGCCGCCCGAACGAAACGGCGGCCGTTAGGCGCTACCGCCAACGGCTCCGTCCTGGGGGATGATGTTGACGCCACGGCGTGGGAAATACCGTTTCTCCCGGCACTCGAGCCAAACGCAGACTTACCGCAATATAAGCGCGTCGGTAGCGGACCGAAACCCCCAGTCGTGGGGGGCAGGGCTACGGGATCGCTACACGCGTGCGTCGTTAGCCTCTGGCTGGAATTTGGACCTGCCTACACTCGTCGTACCGAATAGCGGGCAGTGCAGGGTTGGTCACTTTGATGAATCGGACACCTTGTATGCCGACGTTCCCGCCTAAAAATCCCGTGACTTGACTGTCGTCGTTCCTCTCGAACCGAATGGAACGGAGAAACCACCCATTTGAGTAGAACGTATCTCCATTCAGTCGCGAAAAGCGCAGCAGATCGCGTGCTGCAGTCGAAACAACCAGTTCTCCGTCGCAGGCCGATACTCGGTATACCGCCGAGACCTCATCGCTGACATAAAGCCCCCTATATTGACCGAGAGTGGCGGATGAGAGTGGCGTATTGATTATCCGCTCGAACGTAATTGCATCTGCCTGGTCCTCGAACGTCATTTGGTCCACATCGAATGTAATTGTTACGTCGTCTTCGATATCTAGCATCTTGAATGACGCTGGGCCGATGGGTCCGAGTGGACTACGGTTGGTATCCGACCGCACGTAGTAAAGACGCCCATCTAGCAACTCAATTCGCCGTACGGCACCAACGGCATCATTCCAGTATTGGCCTGTGAATTGTCCGAGGTCGGCATGGCTGATCTCGAAATAGGGCGGTTGGGTCTGTGTTTCGGACAGTACCGCCGGCGGTGGCGTGGCGTCTTCGGCAATAAACTGGTCGGCTATGGCGTAAGCCGATCCGAAAACATCAATGCCCTCAACATTCGCCAAAATTACGATCGTCAGATTAAGTTCTGGAAACCATCCAAGGTAGCTGGTGTAGCCGCGGTCCGAACCCGTGTGCTGGATTTGCTGATAGCCTCGGTAAGGCGTGACGTACAGCCCCATGCGGTGCTCGATTGGGCGGCCAGATGGCAAGGACGTTGCCGATAGCATTGCTTGCAGCGACTCGGCGCTACCGACCGATCGCGACTGAAAATTGGCGACCCACTTTGCGAGATCTCGAGTTGTCGAGTACACGTTGGTATAGCCTTGCACACCGCTGGGATTGAGCGCCTTTTTCAGCTCACTATCCTCGAAGTAGTAGCTGTGCACCTCATCCGGGATGATGCGCGCCGCCTCGCCACGATTCGATGTACTCGTCATACCGAGCGGTTCGTAAATACGCCGCTGCATAAACTCGGGAAATGGTATGCCGGATACGCGTGTGATCACCTCAGCCAGCAGCGTTGTTCCGGCATTGCTATACGAAAAACGTGTTCCAGGTTCAAACAATAGCTTTGGCTGGCGACGAATCAGATCCAGCATCTGACGATGGGTGCGCTGGTCAGTTTGGGTCCACGAGCCCATCAAGGCGCCGTACTGCTGACTCCGTAGGCCACTGGTGTGCCGGGCGAGATGCTCCAGCGTGATCGTCGTACCGTAGTCCGGTAGTTCTGGAATGTAACGACGAATATCGTCCGATAGCGTGAGCTTGCCATCTTCCTGCAACAGCAAGACACCAAATACCGTGAACTGCTTTGATACTGAACCGATGTTAAAAACGGATGCATGACTGATTGGAATTTGGGCAGCCACGTCGGCCATGCCGCGATTGAACTTGGATGCAACGTCGCCGTCTTTCACCACCAACACCGAAACGCCTGGTCGACCCTGGCGACCAAAATCCGCAAAAATGGCCTCGACTGGGTCGAGTTCGGTCGATCCCACCTGCTGCGCCTCTGCAGTAGTCTGGGTCACCTGAAGCGCAAGGGCCGTCAACAGCAAGATCGACAGCGAGACTTTTGGCGACGCGAAAGTCTGTCGGTTTTTCATTGTTGTTCGAGTTCTCCATCCAACCATTGCGTTACTTAACCGCCAATCCGGCTCACGGTTGTACGACGGCTTCGGTTATTAATGCCGGTGACAATCGGTTAGATGCTCGTATGTGTCTAAACGATTAAATCGCGCTAAACCATTTACGAGGCCAAAGCAACGGGATTGACGGCCCCGAACGAGATCTGCATTCCAACTAGACAGCGCTCAGTGGGCGAGATACGGTCTGCTCGATTTCAAGTGAGCATCTTTGAGCGAGACTTCTATGTTTTTTAGGCAACGTTTGTTGGTTCTGCTACTCGGTATCGCGGCACTAACGGGATTGCCAAACGCGCTAGTAGCGCAAGGCGCGATGTCAACATCGGAAATCAGTCGGTTTACCCAACTCGCCCTCGACTGCATTCCACAGGAGTATCCCAATAAGCTCAATCAGCTACTGGGCGATGCCAGCCATCTACGCTCACCGAAAGAACTGCACCCGGCTTTTTTCGGCTGCTATGACTGGCATTCGTCCGTACACGGCCACTGGATGTTGGTAAAGGCACTTAAAGAGTATGCCGATCTGCCGAATCGAGAGGCTGTCGTAAGGTTGCTCCAAGACTCGATCACGGCCGGAAACATTGCTGCTGAGCTCGCCTACTTGAAGCAGGAGTCCAAGAGTTGGGAGCGGATGTATGGGTGGGCGTGGTTATTGCAGTTGCAGAACGAACTGACCACTTGGGACGACCCGCGCGCTCGCATCATGGCAACGGAGTTACAGCCGTTATCGGACTATCTTCGCGACCGATACATGACGTTCCTGCCGATTCAAAGCTACCCAGTGCGCACCGGGGTACACCCGAATACTGCGTTCGGCATGTCATTTGCGTACGACTATGCGAAAGCGGTGGGAGATGACGAGTTTGCAGCGCTCCTCACTGAGACAGCGAAGCGTTACTTTGGTGACGATCAGGCCTGTCCAATCGACTGGGAACCGAGTGGCGAGGACTTTTTATCCGCGTGTCTGGAAGAAGCGGCGCTGATGTCGCGGGTTATGAAAAGCGATGAGTTCCAAGGCTGGTTTACGGCGTTTCTGCCCGGTCTTGCCGATCACGGCACTCTGACCCCAGCTGATGTCAGCGATCGAACAGACCCGAAAATCGTTCACCTCGATGGATTGAACCTAAGCCGCGCATGGAGTCTGTACGTTATTGCCGATGCGGTGCCCAACACAGAGGTGGCTGATTCGCTACGAACTCTGGCCGAGCACCATCTCGCTGCCTCGTTACCGTTCGTCACCGGCGACCACTACGTTGGTTCGCACTGGCTTGGCTCATTCGCGATCTACGCGTTGACGCGTCGTCACTAGTCAATAACGTGCGGAGTGTGTGACTGACCCAGTCCGACTTAGCCAGTCATCGGAATACGCAGCGCGGCAATGTCTGAGTCCCATGCAGGGACCGTCCGCAGCTCCTGGCTCTCGGCAACGCCGGCGAATTCAAGGGCTTCACGAGCGTGAACGACGCGATCGCCATCGGCGTTACGTATCTTCAGCATCAGCCCACCAGCGCCAGAGTTGTGAATCGGCATCAATGCGATATCGCCGTCCTTTGCCAGAACGGCCACAGAGTCAATGCCAGAGAAGTACCGGCGGTACAGCGGCGCATCGATGTAGATATTGCCATTGCAAATAGCGACTGTGTGGTCAGAGGCTGCAGGCTGCGTTGTACGGTCGCTCATTTCATCGCACCTAGGCGTCCAGCGCTTCTATCCGTGCCCAGATCATCTTGACGACCTTCGAAACGGCATGTTTGACCGGTTCCGACTGCTCGAGACCGAGATCTGTCGACTGGGCCTCGATCAAATACACGGTAACGTCATCGGGGTAGTTATCGCCGAAGATCTTCCGCCCAGCATGCAAAGCATGGTCCCAGCGAAAATCGTGCAGGCTGAAGCTCGCATCGTACGCTTTGTCTAACTCGTCTCCCGGTACCTCAAAAACAGAACCGGGTTCCGATTCGCTGAGGCTCGCGTCGACGATGATGAGCGCACTGGATCCGCGTGCTTGAAACATCGTGTCCATCCCCGATGTCCCGGCGTCGAAGACACGCACACCGTCGATAGGGTTGTCTTGCAACGCCATGATGAGCCGCTGAGCGACAACGACGCCGGCGGCATCATCGCTGCGATTGGTATTGCCGCATCCAATAATCGTTAGCATGGCATAGGTGCTCGATTGCCCTTAGTCATAGCTACTAAAGCACGTCCGTCAGATACGCCACAGGCGACAAGACCACTTTGGGCTCACAGGAAGCATTAACTCTGGCAATTCGCAAAACTTGCGGTGTACCTGATAGTACATGCACGTTTCACAGGCTTGCTCGTCATCGCCTTCACCGTACGGTTGCAGTGTGAATCCCCCTATGACCAATTTGGCGTCATAGTCGTCAGTTCTGAGCGCTTTGAGACGCCCAACGACGTCGATGACTTCTTCGTGCGAGTAGGCGCGCGGCTCGACCTCAGGCTGCAATCCCCCGGTCAGTCGAGACGCGAGATCCTTGAGCAGGGTTTTGTCCGCGGCCGCTTGTGCGTTACCAGAACGAGAATCAGCCATAGCACGCCTCTGTCTAGGTTAGATGCGCCACAATCGACACCACCATTGCGGCTCGACGGGGACCGCCAATTCCGGGAGATCGCACCATTTGCGATGGACCAGGTAGTACATGCACTCCAGACAGCGTTGGTCATCTTCGCCATAGGGGTGATCCACAAAACCGGTAATGACGAGTTTTTGCTGCAA
>JBCDIL010000061.1:0-6493 GCA_038749025.1 Pseudomonadota bacterium
GATTTCCAGGGCGGCGATGATGCCAACGGCCGTCAGAAACCCGGTGTCCGAAAAATTGACGGGCTGCAATAAGTTGGGATCGTAGATGCCGTTCTTCGAACCGAGCATGCCCCATAACATCGGCAGCGAAAATAGCGTGTTGGTGCGCGAGGCCAGGAGCGCGCGCGACGCCGATTTCGCAACGTCCCCGTCACGACGGCCAATAACGACCTTTTGTGCCGGCCAGATGACCAGCCACACATTTAAGAACATCAAAAAGCCCATCAGCGCGCCGAGAACGATAAATGTGTTCATTGATTTGCCAACGCCGTGCAACAGGTACAAGCCGGTCAGGAAAGTGACCAGGGCGCCCCAGCGGAACCAGCCGAGTGCCCGCGGTACCAACTTCGCCGTGGCGTCGGCTTTAGCGGCCGCCTCGGCCGTCTTGAAGTACTCGCCTTGGACAAAGTTGAAGTAGTACAGCATGCCAATCCAAACCACACCGGCAAGGACGTGGAACCAACGGGCCAAAAACTCGACGAACGCCATGGCAGTTTCCCCTGTAATTATTCTTGCTGCGCCTCGGTCTTAAGTCTAACAGCCTACCGGTTTATCGCTGTTTCACGCGCTCTTGACGGCGGGTTTAACAGAATATGTGGGTATTAAGCCTTGTTTCAGTTTGGCTTAAGCATGGGTTAACGCGCTGGTGCCTACGCTTAAGTCCGTGAACTCAGCAAACCTTGCCAAGGTGAACGGCATGAACATTGTCTACGCAGCAGAAAAGCACTCGATCGCACGGTTGTTGGCCGACCACACGCGGTGCCCGGTCGCCGTTGCCGATATCGACGTTACCGAGTCGCCCGACGAGACTGGCACGTTTCGAATCGACTGGCGTTTTCGGCGTTTTGTGCTGCGCCCGGATGGGCGCATCGATGCGGCCCCGCTGGGTTCGAAGGGTCAGGCGTAACGCGCCATTCGCGGGTCTATACGCTCGGCCCAGGCGTCGATACCACCGGTCAAGATCCGCACATCGCTAAAGCCAGCCTCGCGTAGTATTGTCGCCGCGCGTTCAGCTCGCGGCCCGCGATGGCAGGTGACTACGTAACGGGCGTTTCGATCTAACTCGGAGAGGCGTCCGGCGAGCTCACCGACGGGAATCCAAAGGGCACCGTCGAACGCTGCGATGGCCAGTTCGGCCGCTGACCTCACATCGAGCAGTGTGGTCGCCGCATCGGCGTCACGTTCGGCCGCAAACGCGTCCACCGAGACGGCAGGCGCAGGGTCGGCCGGGGTATCCACTTGGCAAAACGCGTCGTAGTCGATCGGAGCGGTGATGGTCGCCTCCGCGCCGCAGACCGGGCAGTCCGGGCTCTTTTTGATGGTGACCGTATCGATGCTAAAGCGCAGCGCATCAAACAGTACCAGCCTGCCGACAAGCGGCTCGCCTTCGCCGAGTATCAACTTGATAACTTCGAGAGCCTGCAGCGTACCGACGATGCCAGGCAGTACTCCCAGTACGCCTCCCTCAGCACACGATGGCACCATGCCGGCCGGCGGCGGCTCCGGAAACAGACACCGATAACAGGGCCCGCGGCTCGCATCGAAAACACTGATTTGACCCTCGAAACGAAAAATACTGCCGTAAACGATCGGTTTGCCGGCGATAACGCAAGCATCGTTACTGAGATACCGTGTCGGGAAGTTGTCGGTACCATCGACAACGATGTCGTAATCGGCGATGACGTCGAGGACATTGTCGCGACTGAGTCGCAGCGGGTGTAAAACCACGTCGACATTCGGGTTTAAGGCCCGGAGCCGCGCCGCGGCAACGTCGAGTTTCGGTTTGCCGACATCGGCGCTCGTGTACAGCACTTGCCGCTGGATATTCGATAAGTCGACGGTGTCGTAATCGACGAGCCCCAATCGACCGACACCCGCGGCAGCCAAGTAAAGACTGATCGGCGAGCCGAGACCGCCAGCACCAATGCACAAGACTTTGGCGGCTTTGAGTTTTTCTTGCCCAGCGATACCGACCTCAGGCATCACCAGGTGCCGGCTATAACGGAGCAACTCTTCTTGGTTCAATGCGGCCATGGAGCGTTAGCGTGGGCGTTGTAGCGGTGTAAGTACAGTCCCCCGTGTCGACTCGCCGGAGGCCCTGAAGTTCGCCGCTTACAAAGGCAAGGTCAGCGTAAAGGTTACCCCGTTCGTATGATTCGCAGCGCTTAGGTGACCACCGTGTCCCGCCGCAATCAACCGGGCGATGTGCAAGCCGAAGCCAAGATGCTCGCCGCTGCCTTCTGGCCGATACGATACCAACGACGTGAATATCGAGGCGAGTTGGTTGTCCGTTAGCTGAGGACCATCGTTTTCAACGGTGATAGCGGCCGTTGCGCCGCGTCGCTCCAAGCCGAGCCTAACGACTGAATCGGGTGGCGCGAAGGAAATGGCGTTGTCGACGAGTTTATCGAGCAACTGCACGACCAAGGTCGGCGCGACCGTTACTGCGTTATCAAACCCGCTGGCCTTACAATCGAACCGGTGGCTTGGATACGCGCTTTGGTAACCCGCGCTCACACCGCGCAACAATTCGGCCAGGTCGGTGGCGGCGAAAGTCGCATTCGCGACAATTTCTTCGGTCCGATTGGCCTCGCGCATGGCGGCCAGCACCCGTCGCAGTCGATCGATCCCGTCGCGCGCCCGCGTGGCATACGCCGCCCGCTCGTCGGCTTCAGCGAGTTCCATATTGTCCAGCGATGAACTGACGACACTCAGTGGTGTGGCGAGCTCGTGGGATAAGCGGCCGGCCAACGCCTTGAGGTAGTCGTTATGTTCGCGAACCCGCTGCAGCAATGCTTCGACGCTACGTGATAGATCACCGATCTCATCGGATGCTCGGTTGCCAGGCATTGCCGTGTGCAATTCGCCGCGCGTATCGATCGCAACATCGGCGGCTTGCGACAATTGCCGAATTCGGTAAGACAACCACGTGGCGTAACCGGTTAGCACGACGACTGTCGCCAGTGTCAAACCCAAGGTAAGGAGTGCGAGTCGCTGCAGCACGATATTGCCGGGCAGGAGCTGCGCCGCCGCCGGACGACGCGCGACGACAACGCCGCCGCGCTCGAGCGGCACCGCGGCAACCGTCTCGGCATTGAGGCCATCGTCCAACACATAGCGCTCGGCGACTCGCTCACCGCTTAGAGCGCGGTCCAACCAGGGCCCGGATGCTCGACTTGCGCCAACCTCTATACCGGGCGGGCTTGGCGGCTCGGCCAGAATTGATCGGACCAGTCGCTCTGGGAGCAGGGCATCACGAGCAGCGGTATCCGCTGTACTTTCGGATTCGCCAACCGAGGCGAGTACCCAACCGGTCGGCGCGATGACGTCGAGTCGGATGCCGGTCGCGACGAACTCCGCCAGACGGCGCTCAAGCACGGGGTCGCGGCGCACCGGTGCTGGCGGTGATGCGGCGCCGAAACTGGCCGCCAAATCGGCACCGTCGCCGGCGCTAAGGCGAATTCCGAGACCGCCAGTGGCCGCCGCAGCCGGTAGTCTGAGCTCAACGTGGACACGACCGGCGGCGGGCTCGACGACGGCGTTGGTCGGTATTTGTGTCGGTCCGGTCGGCAACAAGGCGGGTACCGATGAGCCGCGTGTGGTGAGATCGATACGCAGCCGCCGTTCGATGGCGTCGTTGCCAATGACAATAACGGTCAACTCTGTCGCAACCGTTGGGCTCTCCACATGGACAAAAAGGCGATCGGCAAACTCGGCGGTCCTCAATCGCGCCGAAGTCGCCCCAAACGCTAGCAAAATCGGTTGCGTCTTAGGAACCCAGTCGTCGCTGTAACCGTCGAGCGGTGGCAGACGCATAAGCGGCGCAAGATAGAAGGTGCCGCTGCCGGGTACCGCTCCAGCGCTCTTTGCGAACGCGTAGTCGGCAAAGGTCGCCGCTGCGTTCGCTGCCGCTAGTTCCACAAACTGCTGCTGACTTTCGCGTAAGCCTTGCTCGGTTTGTCGCACGTATTCGCAGCCCGCCCACGGCAAGGCTAACGCCAGTGCGGCAATGGCGGCCAATTGCATCCGCAGTGTCATTGCGAGCGCTTAGGTTTCGGTCCAGCGATAACCGGCCCCATAGACCGTTTCGATGCTATCGAACTCAGCGGCGACACTTTGGAACTTGCGCCGAATTCGCTTGATGTGCGACGTGATCGTGTTGTCATCGAGCACGACGTTTGCGGCATCCATCAGTTGCTGGCGCGACTTTACGTGGCCAGGGCGCATCGCTAAGGCATGCAGCAGCCAAAACTCGGTAAGCGTTAAGCCAAGCGACTCGTCGCGATACGCCGCTTCGAATCGGTCGGCGTCGATGCTCAGCGCACCGCGTTCAAAGCGTTGCGACGGTGCATCCTGACGACTCAACACTTCTGTTCGCCGAAACAACGCGGCTAGCCGGGCCAGCAAATGGGGCAGGCTAATGTCTTTGGTGAGGTAGTCGTCCGCGCCGAGACGCAGCCCAGAAATTGCATCGAATTCGCTGTCGCGAGCCGTCAGAAAAATGATCGGCATCTCGGCCGACAAAGCACGCAATTCTCGGCATAGCTCAAAGCCCCCTTCGATGTCGTCGGCGAGATTAACGTCGATGACAGCTAGATCGGGCAGGTTGCCCTGGCAAGCAGCTAGCGCACTCGCGCGGTCGGCAAACCCGTAAACACGGTAGCCTTCTCGCTCTAGAGCGGCTTGGTAGTTGGCGCGCAACGCGAGATCGTCCTCGACCAGCGCAATCGTTCTTGGCATGCCGCGCAATGTGCCATATCCGGCCTGAAAAAATCACATGCATAGCGCCCCGTTTGTCACAAATCTGAGGTCTAATAGCGGGGTTGATAAGGAGTGCAAACGATGCCGGCGAAGACGCCTAAGAACGCGGGACAGAGTGTCTCGGGAAGAAGAAAATTAAAAGGATTCCAACCAGTTAGCGGCGACGGATTCAAACCGATGTCATTGCAATCGGTCCGCTCTAGGGCGCAAACACCGCGCGAAAACGGTAACGATACGAGCGAATCTGACGCTGACTAGCGCATCGACTAAACATAACCTCACTTGTCATCTAAATCCGCCATGGTATTCTCGTAAATGAGAATCATTCGCGATAGTTTTGATGGCAGCACTAGTCTCGGTCGCGCCGGATGCGGCGGAACGCTACACAGTCCATTACAAGCCTGCGGCTAACGGTTCGATCGCGTTAACAGCGATTGATACCTGGACTGGGTTTGTATTGCTCGATTGTCGAGGTGACGTCGCCGCGCACGCGGCTGCGGCACTTAACGTCTCACCACGTAATCGCGGTAGTGCGATCCGGATCGACAAAACAACCCTTCAGGCGTTGACGCTACGTGTTGCCGCGGCACGCTTGCGAGACACACCGCCCAACGATGCGGTCCCCAATGCGGATGACCGACTGCTACTGCGGTTGATGCAAGACTGTACCGGCGTGCATTTCACAGCTAGCAAAGCCCGCCTGCTATTGGCATTTCATGGCGTCGCTCCGGCGCAGCAAACCGTTGCTGGCGCGCTTAGCAGGCTCGGCGAGAGCGGCCGTTTGCGCGAAATCATTACCAGCGACGGTCAACGGTTTTTCGATACCGACTTGGCGCCGCATTGGCACGTCTATGATCGACGATCCAACGAGTTGCACGACGTGCACCTCACCGGTAACGATGATATCGACGAACGCCTGATCGCGAGT
Organism: Pseudomonadota bacterium; assembly: GCA_038749025.1. Classification (GTDB taxonomy): domain Bacteria; phylum Pseudomonadota; class Gammaproteobacteria; order Steroidobacterales; family Woeseiaceae; genus JBCAXA01. Next base: position 5,729 of record JBCDIL010000061.1, read on the forward strand.
GTCGCCGCGATGCCAACCGACCTCGAGCTGATTTACGCGGAGTAGTTGGAGTCGCGCGGGTTGCGTCGGGTCCGATGTATCTTTCACATCGACGTTCACCGCAACGACTGGCGCTACGATGTTGGCACTACCGATGCGGGACCGGCGTCTCGCCGCGATGAAGTCCGCGGTTGGCAATGACGCTGTATCCATCGGGCCGAGACGGCCCTCCCACAGCTCCGTTCGCCTGTACGGTGATTTAACCGATGTGGGTTCTAGTGATGTGGGAGCGGCGTCTCGCCGCGAATACCCCCACCCATCAATGCTGCGTAGTCAAATTCAACCCCACAGCCCCAACCAAAATCATCGCAATAAAACCGAGCTGCAACGCCCCGAGCTTTTCCTGGAAAACCAGCAAGCCCAGCGTCGCAACGGCAACAATCCCGATCCCCGACCAAATTGCATAAACGATCCCAACAGGAATGGTCTTCATCGCCGGCGCCAAAAAGAAAAAGCAAATCGAATAACAACCGATCGACGCCATACCCCACTGCCAATTCTCAAAGCCATTCGACAGCTTCAGAAGAAACGTACCGGCCACCTCAAATACGATGGCAAATCCAAGAAAAATCCAAGAACTCATAAGGCTACATTCCGTTGGGGCTGGGTGATTACATCGTCGGTTCTGCAAATTATAAATAAACCAACTAATGGTCTTGCGGCGTTCAGCCCGGCCGAAGCTGTGCTTCGGCGTTCCCGGGTTTAAACCCGCCGCGATGATGTCCA
>JBCDIL010000062.1:0-5537 GCA_038749025.1 Pseudomonadota bacterium
ATGGGTTCGAGCCGAAGCAAGCGCAGCTTGCGCAGACCGGCGAGCCGCGAAGCGGCGCAGCCAATCCCGCCCTCTCCGCCACTACCGAAACAGCCCCCTTGTGGGGCTGTTGCGGTAGTGGTCGATCGACGTGTATTCGAATCCGCTTTTAAACAATGGGTTCGAGCCGAAGCAAGCGCAGCTTGCGCAGACCGGCGAGCCGCGAAGCGGCGCAGCCAATCCCGCCCTCTCCGCCACTGTCGGTGGCTACGGAGAATTGCCGCATCACACCTCGCCGAATCGCGGCCGACCTGCGATAATTACCGGTCTGGTCCGCGTCAGTTCCCCGCGACGAATATCCGTGAACCCCGTCAGGCCCGGAAGGGAGCAGCGGCAACGGTGATTTCGGGTGCCGGGGAATCACTGGCGCGGACCTTTTCTTTTGCCCACTCGTCGCTACACTGAACGTCTGCATCGCATCGCTCGCCCGTTATGAGTTATCAGGTTCTTGCCCGTAAGTGGCGACCACAAACGTTCGCCGACACCGTCGGCCAGCAGCACGTCCGCCAAGCGCTCGGCAATGCGCTTGATAGCGGCCGGTTGCACCATGCGTATTTATTTGCCGGAACCCGCGGTGTCGGTAAGACAACGTTGGCGCGGATCTTCGCCAAAGCGTTGAATTGCGAGCGTGGTGTCAGTGCGACCCCCTGTGGTGTTTGTTCGGCTTGTACCGAAATCGATGACGGTCGTTTTGTTGATTTGATTGAAGTCGATGCAGCGTCGCGCACGCGCGTCGACGACACCCGCGAATTGCTCGACAACGTTCAATATTCGCCGGCTCGCGGCCGTTTCAAGGTGTATTTAATCGACGAAGTCCACATGCTGTCGACGCATTCGTTCAATGCTTTACTGAAAACGTTGGAGGAGCCTCCCGAGCATGTGAAATTTTTGCTCGCGACGACCGACCCGCAGAAACTGCCTGTTACGGTGTTGTCGCGTTGTTTGCAGTTTAATTTGAAGCGCATCGATCCGGCCGAGATCAGCGAGCGTATGGCGAAAATCCTCGATGCCGAGTCGGTGCCGTACGACGCCGGTGCACTAACCCTTCTCGCCAGCGCGGCGGCCGGTAGTCTGAGAGACGGTCTTAGCTTGCTCGACCAGGCGATTGCGTTCGGCGGCGGTGAGGTCCGCGAAGAACCGACCCGGGCAATACTCGGCACCGTCGATCTGAACTCGATGAACGACGTGTTCAGTGCACTGGCAGAAAACGACGGTCAGGCCGTATTTGCCGCGATACAGAAACTCGATGAGCAAGGTCCCGATTACGGCAGGCTGCTGGCGGATATCGCCTCCACCGTGCAACGGGCGGCGGTCTATCAAGTCTGCGGAACAACCGGTGGCGCCGACAGCGACACCGAGTTGGTTGCTCGCGTGGCAGACGGTTTTGCAGCCGAAGACTTACAACTGGCGTACCAAATTCTAATTAACGGCCAGCGCGACTTGAATTTTGCACCGCACCCGCGCGCCGGGTTCGAGATGACGCTGCTTCGGTGGCTCGCATTCCGCCCGCCGGGATCAGTCGCGGACGCGGCGAGCGACGGTGGCGGTAGCGGTAGCGGTAGTGTCCGACCTGCGATCGCGACAAGCACGATCGCAGTGCGGCCGGCTGAGCGCCAGGCGTCGGCGAACACCGGGGCGCGCGCTGAATCGCCGTCGGGCGAACGGCGCGAATTACCGAGCGAGGTCGATTGGTACCGGCTGGTGCCCGAGCTCAGTCTCAGCGGTGTTGATCGGATGCTTGCGAGCAACTGCGCATGGCAGGGTAGCGATGGCGATAAGGTTATGTTGTCGCTCGACAGCAGGAGCGCCTCGCAATACACCGAGGCACGCCGCAAGAACATCGAAGTTGCACTAACGAAGCATTTTGAAAGCGCCGTCCGGTTGGAGATCGAATCGTCAGTGGCCGGTGAGACGCCGGCACAGCGCGACGCCCAACTGGCGGTCGACAAGCATCATGCCGCTGAACGCTCGCTAATCGACGACCCGAACGTTCAGTCGTTGCTGACACTATTTGATGCCGAGGTTGTCCCGGACAGCGTCGTCGTGCGCGATACGACCGATCGCGCTTAACCCATACGGAGGGTACCGATGAAAGGTGGAATCGGACAATTGATGCAGCAAGTGCAAAAAATGCAGGCATCAATGCAAGAGGCGCAAGCTGAACTGGCGAATCTTGAGGTCACCGGCGAAGCGGGTGGTGGCATGGTAAAGATCACGATGAACGGCAAACATGAGGTTAGTGCAGTCTCGATTGATGATGCGCTGGTCGGCGACGATCGAGAGATGTTGGAAGACTTGGTCGCGGCGGCCTGTACAGATGCTGCGCGGCGGATTCGCGAGCAGACCGAAGCCAAGATGGCTGGGCTAACCGGCGGTCTTAATTTGCCGCCCGGCATGAAATTGCCTTTCTAAGCAGACGATTCGTGTACACACCGTCGCTTGACCGGTTGATCGACGCGTTGCGATGCCTGCCCGGTGTCGGGCCGAAGTCGGCTCAACGAATCGCGTTTCACTTGTTGGAGCGCGACCGTGATGGTGCTGCAACTCTCAGCGCGGCGCTCACAACCGCAATGCAATCGATCGGCTCGTGCGAGCGTTGCCGAATGTTCTCCGAGGCGCCGTTGTGTGGGTGGTGCGCCGATGAGCGCCGCAACGATGCTGAGCTCTGCGTTGTCGAGTCGCCCGCTGACGTGATCGCGCTTGACGAAGCGACTGGTTTTCGCGGCCGCTATTTCGTTTTGCTCGGGCATATTTCTCCGTTGGACGGCATTGGTCCGGATGAGCTTGGTATAGATCTGCTCGAGGCAAGGCTCAAGGAGGGCCAGGTTCGTGAGCTCATCCTGGCAACCAACCCGACCGTTGAAGGCGATGCGACGGCTCATTTCTTGGCAGAGCTGGCGGCTCGGTATAACGTTGCGGCGAGTCGTATTGCGCACGGTGTACCGGTGGGTGGTGAGCTGGAATATGTGGACGGCGGGACGTTGTCGCATGCCTTTTCGGGCCGGCGCAGTTACTCAATGAACGGGGAGCTTAAGTGACGCAGGGTTGTTTGTTCTGCCGGATAGCAGCCGGTGAAATCGACGTCGATAAGATTTACGAGTCCGAGAACGTTATCGGTTTCAAGGACATCAATCCGCAGGCCCCGGTCCATGTCTTGTTCATTCCGCGCAAGCACATCGCGACACTCAACGACGCCGATGCCAGCGACATGGCGATACTCGGCGAGTTGTTTCTGGCCGCGCGTCACTATGCGGCGGAAACAGGCTTTGCCGACGACGGCTACCGCGTCACGATGAATTGTAATCGGGACGGCGGTCAAACCGTCTTCCATATTCATTTGCATCTAATGGCCGGTCGATCACTTGGCTGGCCGCCCGGCTAGCCGAGGGACCGCGACACATTCTTATTTATGTGTCGTTGCCTTGCGCTGTATCCCAGCGAATGGGTGAAAGGCTGAGCTGTCAGTTTTTTGACAGGCGCTGGATTCACAAAGTCGTAACGAATTCGCGTTAGCGTCCGCGCGTTGGGCTGGCATGCCTTATGTCAATGCTGCATGCTCAACGCTGAGCCGAGCCCGTTGCGCGGCTGACGATTGCTACTCCACTACGCCAATCGCCCGCGGGTTTCGCCGGGGTGGCGTGGTCGGTGTCGAGTATTGCTCGGCGAAACTTTCCCCCGTTTCGGTTCTGTTGATCGTGCGCACAATGACGTGCGGACACGATCGTGGTTTTACAAATTTTTCTTTAGGAGCAGACAATGAAAATGAGGTTTTTGTCCGCGGTAATCGGTGTAGTAGCGCTAGGAGCGCTGGCGACGATGGCCGGACAGTTTAGAGCGACTGACACAGCTGTCACTGAGCGAGCGAGCCGTGTGCAGTCGTTCATTGTGACGGGGCGAGGCAACAACGATGTTCGAGAGGTGGTTGCCGCGACTGGAGCGCGGATCAACCGCGACCTGCGGATTCTAAATGCCGTTGAAGTTGCGTTATCGCAGCAGCAAGTCACCGCGTTAAAAGCAGACGAGCGTGTTGAGTTATTCCCGAACGCGCGCGTGCGAACCGCATCAGCGCCAGAGCGCACTAAGAGTGCGGCTGGGCTTGCGCCGGGTAAGCGCAAGTTCACGCCGCCAGCCGCGATGAAGAGACGCGGACCCTGGCGTGATTCGCATTTTCCGACACAAGTCGGGGCGCCGGCACTGCACGAGCGCGGTGTCACGGGGAGCGGAGCAGCGGTGGCCATACTCGATTCGGGGTTGTGGTCTAAGCACCCAGCTCTACGTAACGATTCGAGTGGGCAGCCACGCATCGTCGCTGAGTACAACTCGAAACGTCGGTTATTCGGCCAAGATGTGGATGATGGCACAGGCCACGGCACGCATATTGCGAGTGTGATCGCGAGTTCGAAGCGTTCGCGCGGTGGCCTGTCTCACGGTATTGCGCCGGATGCCCGTCTGGTTAACGTTAAGGCTTTCGATAACGACGGCTACGGGAGCTACGGCAGCGTTATCCAAGGTATCGCATGGGTCATTGCTCATCGCGAGCAGTACAACATTCGTGTGCTGAACCTGTCGATCAGCAGTGATGCGCGTTCTCCCTATTGGGCGGATCCGCTGAACCGCATCGTTATGATGGCCTGGCATGCCGGCATCGTTGTTGTGACGTCTGCTGGTAATACGGGTCCGGATGCAATGACTATTGGCGTGCCCGGAAACGTGCCTTACATCATCACGGTTGGTGCGACGACTGACAACTTCACGCCTCGCGACCCGGTCGATGATCGTCTTGCGTATTTCACGGCGTTTGGCCCTACGACCGAGGGTTTCGTCAAACCCGACTTTGTGGCCCCTGGCGGGCACATGCTCGGCATTATGAATCCGTCGAAGCACTTGCTGGCGAAAGAACACCCCGAGTTCGCGACCAGCAGCCGCAATTTGTACGAAATGTCGGGTACGTCGCAAGCAGCCGCTGTGGTCAGCGGAATAGCTGCGTTAATGATCGATGCCGAGCCGTGGCTGACGCCCAACCAAATAAAATGCCGGTTGATGGCGACGGCTCGTCCGGCAACCGAAAAAGATGGTTCGCTCGCTTACTCTGTGTTTCAGCAGGGTACCGGTCTTGTTAATGCGCCGGACGCCGTCGATTCGAAATTGGCGAACTGCGCGAATCAGGGTTTGCATCTTGCTGCCGATATAAGTGGCGACGCGCATTTCTACGGGAGCGCACGGCGTGATCCGGCGGGACACTACTACGTCGTGGGCGATCAGGGTTTCGCATTAACCGGCGGCCAACCGTGGGATGACGGTGTTGCCTGGAACGACGGGGCGGCGTGGAACGACGGTAACTATTGGCAGGATTATAGCGCTTGGCAGGACGGTAACTACTGGCAAGACGGTAACTACTGGCAGGACGGCAACTACTGGCAGGACGGCAACTACTGGCAGGACGGCAACTACTGGCAGGACGGTAACTACTGGCAGGACGGCAACTACTGGCAGGACGG
>JBCDIL010000063.1:0-4486 GCA_038749025.1 Pseudomonadota bacterium
GATGCCACCGAGTCGCTGCTGGATCACGGCTATAAAGAGCTCGCTATCCCGGCTACCGCCTACCAATGGTTCCGCTTGAGCCCGCATGCGCTGCATATTTGGCCCCGTAGCGCGCATATGTTGATCGCACTACCGAATTTGCACGGCGACTTTACGGCTACATTGTTCTTGGCCAATGACGACCAACCCGGCTTCTCGGAGTTGGTAACAGAGGACGACGTGGCCAAGTTCTTCGCGGCACACTACCCTAACGTCAGCGCCTTCACGCCCGATCTCGTTGTCGATTTCTTGCGTAACCCAGTCGGTATCATGGGAACGGTTCGCTGTCGCCATTGGCACATCGACGGCGATGTTTTGCTGATCGGCGATGCGGCGCATGCGATCGTGCCGTTCCATGGTCAAGGTATGAATGCGGCGCTTGAAGACTGTTGGGTTTTTGAGCAGCTATTCCAACGAATCGGGCCGGATTGGGCAACGCTGTTCGCAACCTTCGAGCACAAACGTCGCGTCCACACCAACGCGATTGCCACCATGGCGCTCGAGAACTACGAAGAGATGCGCGAAACGGTTCGGGACCCGGCTTTTCATGTGCGCAAAGCACTCGCCTTCGCGCTCGAACGCGAACTGCCCGAGCGATTCGTCACGCGCTATGCCATGGTTATGTTTCGACCGGATATTGGCTACGCCGACGCGCAGCGTCGAGGCGCTCTGCAGGCGCAACTGCTGCACGAGTTTAGTGCTGGCGTCGATTCCGTTGACGACATCGACCTGGCTAGGGCGATCGCCGTCGTGAAAGAGCGGTTGGCGCCGCTATAGCGACGGGGTCGCCACGCAACGTTCTAGCGTGACAAAACTGTATGCGTAGGTGTCGCCGTCCGCTGGATGCGTCGTGCGTTCCAACTCGCGCCAATGCGCCGTTTCTAGAGACGGAAAGAACGTATCGCCACTGACGCTCGCGTGGACCTGCGTTAGATACAGCATGGACGCCTGCGGTAGCGCTGCCGCGTACAGCGTCGCACCACCGATTATCATGCATTCGCTGTTCGTGCCGGTGGCGCTGTGACTCGCCAATGCAATAGCCTCATCGAGGCTGGCGACAACCGAAACGCCAGCGGCGCTCCAGCTTGCTTGTCGGGTCAATACGATGTTTTGACGCCCTGGCAGCGGTCGGCCGATCGACTCGTAGGTCTTTCTACCCATGATGATCGGCTTGCCCATCGTAACGCGCTTGAAGTGCTTAAGGTCGGCCGGAATGTGCCATGGTAACTGATTATCCCGACCAATAACGCCGTTATCGGCAACGGCAACAACTAGCGATAAACGTGACATACGACTCTTTCGGCCTTTTACTGAGGCAACACGAAGTGGTGCTGCAGTCGATTCGCAATCGCGACCAAGGACAACATGACCGGCACGTCAACCAGAACCCCAACAACGGTTACTAATGCAGCCCCGGAGTTGAGGCCGAAGATACTAATCGCAACGGCTACTGCCAACTCGAAAAAGTTGGACGTACCGATGAGCGCGCAGGGGGCTGCTACGTTGTAGGGCAATCGCAGCCACCAAGCAGCCACACATGCTAGAGCGAAAATTCCGTATGACTGCAGTAACAACGGGATCGCTAACATACCGATCAGTAGAGGCTGCGCCAGAATGAGAGGCCCCTGGAACCCGAACAACAGAACGATCGTAGCGAGCAAGCCGATAATCGAAAACGGTTTCACCTGCCGCGAGAATCGCGTCAATGCCGGCTCGCCTGCGGTGGCGTCGGTGCGACTACCGCGAAGCAGCGCTGTCCGAACGGCAACGCCAGCGATACGCGGTACAACCACATAGAGCAGTACGGAGAGCAACAGCGTTATCCAGGGTACCGCGATGTCAGTAACGCCGAGCAACAAGGCGATAATCGGTGCGAACGCAAACACCATAATCACGTCGTTGGGTGAAACTTGCACGAGCGTGTAGGTCGCATCACCGCGAGTAAGCTGTGACCAAACGAAAACCATGGCCGTGCACGGCGCCGCCCCAAGCAAAATCATTCCCGCGATGTACTGTCCAGCATCTTGCGGCGAGAACCAATCCGCCCAAATCACCTCGAAAAACAAGACACCAAGAGCAGCCATCGTGAAGGGCTTCACTAACCAATTGACGATGACGGTGATGATCAGACCCTTCGGCTTGTTAGCAATGTTTCGTAGGCTGGCGAAATCAACGTTAACCATCATTGGTAAGACCATGGCCCAAATCAAAACGGCTACAAGCAGATTGACTGAGGCGTACTCGAACGAAGCGAGAGTGTCGAAGGCAGCGGGGAAGACGTTGCCGAGCGCAATACCGGCTGCGATGGCTAAGGCGACCCAAACCGATAACCATTTTTCAAAAAAACCAATGGAGGGCGTCTGCTTGACTGACGGGTGCGCCTCGACTGCCTTCATCGGTTGCTCCCAAGCCAGCTCGCGCGTCTCAGTCCAAAGTCGTTAGCTTACGCCGGCAAGTCGATCGAGCTCGGCAGCGAGTTCTGCCGAATCAAGCTCGCGACTCAAGCACTCGACGAGCTTAGCGAGGCGTTTTGCCAGTACCTGGAAAGTTGTCTCGAACGCTGCGTCTATAACCGCCAGTTCGCCGCTGACGGCGGCGGGATCGGACAATCCCCAATGACTCTTGACGGGATGACCTGGCCAGATAGGACAACTCTCTCCCGCCGCGTTGTCACAAACGGTGATGACAATGTCCATAACTGGCGTACTGTTGTCAGCAAACTCGTCCCAGCTCTTCGAGCGGGCGCCAGCCGCGCTGACCGCGTGACGTTGCAACGCACGTAGCGCACCGGCGTTAACGACACCAACGGGATGACTGCCAGCACTGTAACCGCGGTGCGCGGGAGCACCAAGGTGTGACATTAGGCACTCGCCAAGTATGCTGCGCGCGGAATTGCCCGTACAAAGAAACAGTACATTCATGGCTCAGGCACTCGCCCTGGGACGTCAAACAGCGACGGGCGCACGAATCAGCGGATGACACTCGTAGTCAACCACACGAATGTCCGCGTACCGATAATCGAACAGACTCGCTGGCTTGCGTGCCAGCTCGAGTCTGGGCAGTGGCAGCGGTTCACGGGTTAGCTGTAGGTCGGCTTGCTCAAGGTGGTTAAGGTACAGATGGCAGTCCCCACCCGTCCAAACGAAATCGCCGGGTTTTAGATCGCATTGCGCCGCTATCAATTCGGTCAGCAGCGCGTACGAAGCGATATTGAACGGGACACCAAGGAATATATCGGCACTGCGTTGGTAAAGCTGGCATGACAAGCGCCCATCAGCGACGTAAAACTGGAAAAACGCATGGCACGGGGCTAACGCCATAGCAGCGAGCTCACCGACGTTCCAAGCACTGACGATAATACGCCGCGAATCCGGATTGGACTTAAGTGTCGCTACAACATCGGACAACTGGTCTATCGACTGACCTGATGCTGTCGGCCAGGATCGCCATTGCCGACCGTACACCGGTCCAAGCTCGCCGTTCTCGTCGGCCCATTCATCCCATATGCGGACCCCATTCTCCTGCAAGTAGGCGATGTTGGTGTCACCCTGCAAAAACCACAGTAATTCGTGGATCACGGACTTGAGGTGGATCTTCTTGGTCGTAACCAGCGGAAACCCAGCGGCAAGATCGAAACGCATTTGGTAACCGAATACCGATAACGTCCCGGTACCCGTACGGTCAGATTTTTCCGTGCCGTTTTCACGCACATGACGCATAAAGTCGAGATAGGCTTGCATCAGATTTAGCTCGGGTTGGGTTGTGCGCGGTACGCAGTAACCATCAAGTACAAGCCGACCAAGACCATCGGCAACGACAGTAGATGGCCCATCGTCACCCACCCAAACGCGAGGTAGCCAAGATGCGCATCGGGCACGCGGACGAACTCAACCAGCAAACGAAACGTTCCGTAACCGATTAGAAACAGCCCACTGACCGCTCGCGTGGGTCGCGGCTTGGCAGAGTAAAACCACAGAATAAGGAACAACACGAGGCCCTCTAGCAAGGCCTCATAGAGCTGTGATGGATGCTTAACAACGCCGTCGACTTTAAACCCCCAAGGCAGCGTCGTTTGTCGCCCCCACAGCTCGTTGTTAATGAAGTTCCCGATACGGCCAAAAAACAACCCGGGTGGAACTACCGGCGCAAGAAAATCCAGCAGTCGCCAAGGCGCGATCTTGTTGTGCCGGGCGAACAGCCACATCGCCGTGATAACCCCGAGCAGACCTCCGTGAAATGACATCCCGCCTTCGTTGATCTTGATCGGAAATAGCCAATCGTCGGCCCATTGGTCCAACCCGTAGAACAGCACGTAACCGAGGCGGCCGCCGGCGATAACACCGACGGCACCGTAAAAAATAAAGTCGCCGACTTGCTCCGGTGTCAGCAACGCATTCGGTTTTTTCGCTCGCAGCGTCGCCAAGTACCACGCACAGGCAAACCCGGC
>JBCDIL010000064.1:0-4376 GCA_038749025.1 Pseudomonadota bacterium
GGCAGCCTGTTGATCGATGCACTTCGCGAGTATCTGATTATCGGCAACGCCGAGTGACGCGTCCGCGCGGGTGGGTAACGGACACGTCACTCGAAAGGTAACTCGATTGACACCGAATTGCGGCAGCCAGAGCAGGCTGCCTAGCGGCTACTTGAGCGCCGTCGGCCAATTCGCGTCGGCGAGTTCGATGAAGTTGGCTCGGTCGCCTTCCCAGCGCTTGCCGATCTTACGGTTGTAATTGACGTACAGCTTGTCATCAACAATGGCCCACACCCTCGGGTCGGCGGATGCTGTGCTGCCTTGCGAAACGGCCCATGCGCAATAACCGCCGTATTGCGGCGCATAGGCGTCCGGGTCGGCGACGAAGGTATCAAGATTGGCCTGACTTGAGAATAACCATTCGGCCCCGTTCCACTCAGTCGAGAACTTTGAATCACCTTTCACCGGCTTGCCCTCGGTGAAGTAGGCAACCGTGTCGTAACCTTTTAGTGCCGTGTTACTAAATACGCCGGTGTAGATCGGTGCTTTGTCGGCTAGTGCAGGTGCAGCTGGTAGTAGCACCAGGCTCAAAAATAAAGCCGCTAGCGAGCGACAATGTTTCCAACGAAGAGTACGTGTGTTCATCACTGTCCAAACTCCAGTTTGCGGTAGCTATCGATACAGACCGGCAACAGCCCCGACATATTTCAACGACTTGCCACGGTGGTTAAGAACCGATGTAGCGGCGCCGTTTCGATTCAGGAAGCGTCGCGAGATTTACGCTCAACAATAGTCCCGGCGTACCGGCGAAGTTTGGGTCGATGCCCACCGCGTGGAAGGAAGCACCGAGCGCGGCGTAATGCCGTAGTAATACCGGGAGACCCTTGCCGTCTGCCTCGCGAGAAGCGATCAGTGCGTTCAACAACCCAATATCGACGGTCTGGCGGTGGCGAAGACGGTACCACTCGGCCGGTAACGGCATCGGCGTCGAGAGCCGGGGTCGGACCGTTGGCGTTGCGTCGATTAGTGCGTCACACATCATGGCAACGGAGACAGCGTCGTATTGGGTGGTCAGCGAAACCGTGCCGTACAACGTACCGAAATCAGGATAGGCGCGCAGATAACCGCCGATACCACGCCAGAGAAAGTCGAGGGCATGGCGGGAACGTTGGTACTCCGGCGCGACAAAGGAGCGGCCGAGCTCGAGTGCAGGGGCCCGTTGATCAAAAAAGGCCTGGTCGAAGTCGAACATTTGCGCCAGGTAGTTGCCACCGCTCGCTAGCAAATGGTCTCGACGACCAATTCGATAGGCACCAACAAGCGCATTTGCCTTACGATCCCAACAAAAAAGATGATCATAGACGCCGTCAAACCGATCGGTATCGAGCGGCAGGCCGCTGCCCTCATCGAGCAAGCGAAACGTTCGCTCGCGCTCGCGGGCGATGTCCTCGACTAAGGTGCGTAGCTCAGCCCGTGTTCCGAAGCCAACCGTTAAACCGCGTTCTTCGAGAACCCGTTGTTCAGTCGGCAGAGCGGCGATTTCGGCGGCGATCGCGTCGCGGTTCGGTACGCTGATCAAAGGCGCAATTGGCGCACTCGACGCGGGCGTTGTCGTCGGCGGTTGTAGGGCGGCTGTCTGGGTCTGCAAGATCTCGGTAAATTCGGTGTCGCTGCAGGCTGTAAACTTCTTGGTATCAAAGGCGTGGCCTACCACGACGCTCACCCGTCGATCGACGGTTTTCATGAGCTCGCGGGCGAGCATCAGTAGACGGAAGCGATACCAGATGGCGCCAAGCTTGTAGAAGCGCTCGCTATTGCGGCCAGTAAAGCGAATGGGTAAGACCTTCGCGTTTGCTTTACGAGCTAGCGTGGCCACCGAGCGATTCCACTCGGCATCGGCAATACACTCAAGGTCCGGCTGGTAGAACGACGTACGACCAGCGGGAAACATGACCAAGACACCGCCGTCGCGCAGGTGTTTCAGGCAGTCGCGTAGTCCGCGTGCATTCGATGGATGGCGTGGTACCAGCGGATTGACGAATATGAAATACGGTTCGAGCTCAGCGAAAACTCGCAGGGCCGTATTGGCCATGATCTTGAGATCGGGGCGCAGGGCTGCTAGGAGATGAACCATCACCATGCCCTCAATGCCGCCATGCGGGTGGTTCGCGACGACGATCGTCGGTCCTGACGCCGGCAGTTTTTCTGCGATGTCCTCGGCACCGGTGATCTCAACGCCAAGCCCGGCGAGTGCTTGAGTCGCAAACTGCTCTGGCGGAAGACCGTACAAGCAGTGTTGCTCGGCAAAGCGATGCATGGCGTCGATGCCGAGCAGTCGATCCAGCGCTGGCGCGAGCCAGTAAAGCTGTCGACCGAGCGATGTGCTTCGATCGGCAACGGTTCGTATTGAAATACGACGGGGAATATCGTCCCGAATGGCGCTCATGGAGTGCTCCGCTGGGAACCCGTACGGCGCCGCTCGGCGCGCGCCAACCCGAGGGCGTAGGACAGGGCGTAGGCGGAACCGAACAACCAACTCGGCAGCACGGTAGCCAGCACCTCGGCGGTACCGACGATGAGATGGACAGCAACAGACGACGTGACGAGCAGAATGATGGTGATGGCGACGCTGCGAGCGACGCGAAACCCGACACCGGAGTCGCCGCGGTACAGAAACTCGACCAGCGATGTCATCACGAATGTCACCGCTGCGCTGTAGCTGCCTTGCGTCAGTGATGCCAAGCGGATCATCGAGACGTCGTGCATCCGATTGGCCCAAGCAGCCCACAGCGCGTAGAACGCAAAAGCGACGGCGGCGGCGCACAGTGATCGGACCAAGGGAGATGCCAGCAAGCCGGTGCGGTGCTCTGTCGGCATCGCGTTAGGCGGTTCCGGCCGTATTCGGCGGGTATTGGCGCTCTTCGGGTCCACAGTGATCGTCGTAACCGATGCCGTAGTCAGTCGGGAAGCCCCAAGGGACTTGTCCCTGCACGAAGAGACCGGGCAGGGACAGGATTTATTTCACGGATCTCCGGGTCACGGATGCATTGCGCGGCTGCTCGCACTCAATGAGTTGATTCCCGTGTGGTTTTAAGGTGAGTTGGCTCGAAAAACAGGCCCTCCCGAGCGGGGAGTAGCCTGTTGCATTGGCGGCCTACGACAAAGGGCCGCGTATTTACTCGCCGCTGGGGTTACTCAACAACGCCCCAGCGCTTCTCTGTTTCGGTCTCGTTAAAGACGAGACGCGCCAAAACGCCTTGGGTGTTGATCAACATGACCAATTCTTTGGTGCTTGCGTCGGTAACATTCGAGAAAATGTTGTAAGGAATGAAGTTACGTGCACGAGGTGTTAGCTCCGTGTAGGCGTAGGTCAAGACTTCTTGGCCGCTATCGGTGAACGATGTATTGGTAGGCCGGCCGAGTTTGTCGAGTATCTCGCTCTTATGTGTGACGCCGGCGACAAATTTTGCTTCTACCGACTCACTCGTTTCATTCTTCAGTGCGCCGACACCATTTGATGCGCAGGCCGATAAGAGCACAACCAGAGTCAACGTACCTATCAACCTCAACGCTTGCATAACCCTGCCTATTTGATACACGATTTCGGAACGGTAACGGTACGATTCTGAATACAGACTGAACGACCGTTACTTTGCCGTCAGCTATCGGGCGAGGCGTGCAAAGCGCGGAGATCTCGCCAATAAATCCAAGCGCAATTCAATGATAGTGCGCCGTTGCCCATCTTCCAGAGGATACGTTTTATGCCCGCCATTCTAATGGCTGATATCGATGTTACTGACCCAGAGGCGTATGAACACTACAAAGCAGGTACGCCCGCCATTTTGCGTCGTTTTGGGGGCCGGTATCTATCGCTTGCCGGCGCCACAAAGGTCTACGAGGGCGAGTGGCAAATGCACCGGACCGTCATCATCGAGTTTCCCAGCATGGACATGCTGGATTCGTTCTACCACTCAGAGGAGTACCAAGCGCTCTGTGAAATTCGGTGGAAAAGCGCCGATTCTCGAATGGTGGCGATCGAAACGCTGGCGGAGCCCAAAGCACCGTGAGTGACTGGCAGTCGCTGCCACTCTACAACGCGGATCAGCCGAGGACGGACGACGCGCAAGCACTGATCGGTCTGGCGCCAATGCGACGGACATAAGAAGACCGAAGTACGATCGTGTCTAGAAAGGATGTTGGGCGGCAATAGTCCAAAGCCCAAGCATTAGCGCGAGCTCTAACTCTGCTTTGTAATGGCCTTTCCGAGTGCAACCGCAATATCGCCGCGGCGTGCGACATTACAGGTCACCAAGCCGAGCCAGTGCCGCAGCAACATCAGCTCACCTGCAAGGTGGGTGAGATAACTCGCCGGGTCGACGCCGCGTTCGCCGTGCGCA
>JBCDIL010000065.1:0-3763 GCA_038749025.1 Pseudomonadota bacterium
CAAATTCGGTAGTGCGATCAACATATGCGCGCTACGGGGCCAAATATGCAGCGCATGCGGGCTCAAGCGGAACCATTGGTAGGCGGTAGCCGGGATAGCGAGCTCTTTATAGCCGTGATCCAGCAGCGACTCGGTGGCATCAAACCGTGTAGCAAGTGCCACATCGCGGCGTATGACGGAGCCTGCGCCATCAGCTGCGATGAGTGGTTCGTAAGGGACGTCGGTGACGCTGCTGTCCGTCTCGATTTGAACGGTGCATGCACTTGGCGTGACACCGACGCAACGGGAATCGAAGTGAAGATCAACGCCGGCGGAGACACAGGCCTCGACCAGCGATACCGTCAATCCGTGCCGCTCGATTGAGTAAATGGCCGCGTCGCCGGCGCTGCTGTAACGCTGAAATTTCAATGCTCCGTTCGGTCCATGCAGCATTCGGCCGAACATCGCTGTCGTTTGTGGCATGACCGTCGCGTCCAGTCCGGCCGCCGCTAACGCGCGCTGGCCGCGTGCAGCCAGCGCGAGGTTTATGGACCGACCGGAGGCCGATTCAGACCGGCGCGGGTCCGGGCCACGATCGAACACGCTAACGGGCAGGCCGCGGCGTTTAAGTTGCAGTGCTAGCAGCAGCCCGGTGATGCCGCCTCCGACAATGACTGGCTTTGGTTGTCCGCCGGTGCTGGTCACCGCTGCACTAGGCCCGGGAGTAGGGGGCGTGCGTTGCAACGGTGACCGCTAGGCACAACGGCACTGAACGGCGACCGGTCGCGCCCGTGCTTTGTCGATACGCACCGCTGTCAGCTTACGGCCCCAAACACACCCGGTATCGAGCGACAGTAGATTCGGTCGGCGCACAAACCCGAGTGCTGCCCAATGCCCGAAAACGATCATTGTCGAGCGAGCGGCGCGCCGGCGAATCTCAAACCACGGCTTCAGCTCCTCGGGTGCTCGCGCCGGTGGACCTTTGAAGGACAGATCAAGCTTGCCGCTTCTTGTTACCAGGCGCATGCGCGTAAATGCGTTAACGATATGCCGATAGCGATCGTGGCCGCGCAGTTTCGGGTTCCACTGCGCAGGGTCCGCCCCATACATGTTGGCGAAAAACTGCTTGGCACCATCGCCAGTGAGTACTTTACTGAGCTCACGCGAACGCGCTAAAGCGTAGTCGACCGACCAGGCTGGCGGTATACCCGCGTGAACCAGCACCGCGTTGTGTTTTTTGCTGTGCCGCACGAGTGGCTGCTTGAGCAGCCAGTGCAGCATCTCGTCGCCGTCCGGTGCGTTAACAATCGCTTTGAGTTCATTGCCACGTTGCGTTGACGTTCCGGTCATCCACAATCGCAATAACGCGAGGTCATGATTTCCGAGAACAACTTTGACGGATCGACGCATGGCGTATATGCGTCTTAGCGTCTGTAGCGATTGCTTACCGCGATTCACGAGGTCACCGGTTAGCCACAATCGATCATGCCCCGGTTCAAACCGAAGCCGATCTAAGAGTTCCGCAAACGGGTCGTAACAACCCTGCAAGTCTCCGATTGCGTAGAGAGCCACGGCGATGCGCTGGTTGAAGGCTAGTGCAGCAGGCCGGGTACTGCGAGCGTAAACGGCGCAATGGCCGCGTCGAAACGTTCGCCGTCATCGGCGATCATTTGGTAACTGCCTTGCATAGAGCCTACCGGCGTATTCAAAACGGCACCGCTTGAATACTGAAACTCCTCGCCCGGCGCTAAGTGGGGTTGTTCACCGACCACGCCGTCGCCTCGGACTTCTTGCACGTTGCCATTCGCGTCGGTGATTAGCCAGTGGCGGGTTAGCAGCTTCGCCGGAACTTTGCCTGTGTTTGAGATCGTCACCGTGTACGAGAATACGTACCGATCGCGATCGGGTTCAGACTGCCCGTCGACAAAGTCTGTGTCGACGTCGACTTCGATTCGATGTGACGATTCTTGGACCATGGATGCACTGCAAGCGCTCATCGCTCGCCCGCAGTATACCCGCGAAGCCGTCACCGTGGCAGAGAGAGACGAGCGAAATCTTCGACGGCTAGTGTTTCAGGTCGAGCGCCCGGGTCGACGCCGGCGCTTTGTATCGCCTCAGCGGACATTAGCTTGTTCAGAGAGCGACGTAATGTCTTGCGCCGCTGTGAGAATGCGGTGCGAACAATCGATTCAAAGCTGGCGGCCGTACTCGGTTCAATAACCGGCTGTCGGGAATGTAGCGCGACCACGGCCGACGCGACTTTCGGGGGCGGTGAGAACGCGCCCGCGGGAACAGTGAACAAAGCTCGTGTGTCCCAGTAGCATTGCAACATAACGCTTAGACGGCCGTACGTCTTCGTACCCGGCTGAGCAACGATCCGCTCAACGACCTCACGCTGCAGCATGAAAATGGCTTTGCGGATGGCAGCCCGGGCGTCGGTTAGACGAAACAGTAACGGCGTTGAAATGTTGTACGGAAGATTGCCAACGACAACGAGGTCGCGGCCGAGCGATTGGAGATCGAAACGTAATGCGTCTGCTTCAACGATAGCGACCGTATTGGTGTCAGCAAACTCAACACGCAGCCAGGCAGCCAGGTCTCGGTCAATCTCAACCGCAGTGAGTCGAGGAGCGGCCTGGGCCAGCGATTTCGTTAATGCGCCACCGCCCGGACCTATTTCGACGACATGATGGGCCGCTGCCGGATCGATGGCAGTGACGATGCGCTTGACAATGCCAGCGTCGTGCAAGAAATGCTGGCCAAAGCGCTTACGCCGCGGTCGCGGGTCAACGGCCATGCGCGACCAGCTTCGCTGCCTCGTCGATCGCCGCCATCAGACTCGCCGGGTCGGCGTCGCCGCTGCCCGCTAACGAGAGGGCAGTTCCGTGGTCAACCGATGTTCGGATGATCGGCAGGCCAAGCGTTACGTTGACGGCGCTCCCGAAACCGGCATGCTTTATCACTGGCAAGCCTTGATCGTGGTACATCGCAAGGACAGCGTCGATCTGGCCAACGGCAGGTGTAAACGCCGTGTCGGCAGGGACCGGGCCAAATACATCGATACCGCGCTGCTGCGCGGCGGCAATGGCGGGTGCGATAACCTCGCCGTCTTCGCGGCCGAGATGACCGCCTTCGCCGGCATGGGGGTTTAAGCCACAGACGGCTATCCGCGGCCGCTCTAACGCGTAGCGGCGGCCAAGTTCGGCGTGCAGTACGTCGATAACGGCGCTGAGGTTTGCCTCGGTAATTGACTCCGGCACGTTACGCAGTGGTAAGTGCGTTGTCGCTAGTGCGACACGTAGCCCACCAGATACCAACAACATGACCGGTTGCTTAACGTTATTGAGTTCAGCCAAGAACTCGGTATGACCACTAAACGCGATGCCTGCATCAAGAATCGTACTTTTTTGTATCGGTGCCGTTACCAATGCGTCGGCGGCCCCGCGTCTTACCAACGTGTTCGCTTTTCGAAGACCGTCTAATAGTGTGGCTGAGTTGGCGGGGTTCGGTTTGCCCGCGGTCGTCGGTGCCGGCAACGTCAGTGGTAGCACGCCGACGCCAGGCTCGGCCTCGGCGGCGAACGGCTGCTGCCAGTCCAGCAGTGTCAATGGCGGCAACGGCTCACCGAGAGCGGCTGCGCGCGAAGCTAGCACGTCAGGATCGGCAATCAGGGCGATCGCCGTCGCTGTTTGCCGGGCCGCGATAGCGAGACAGATATCCGGTCCGATTCCGGCGGGTTCGCCGACGTTGACCAGCAACCGCGGCTGAACAGTCAACACGTTAC
>JBCDIL010000066.1:0-3425 GCA_038749025.1 Pseudomonadota bacterium
CCGGTATCGACGGATTCGAAGCGAATGTCCACGACGTTCATGCAAAGAACCCGGGTTTCGTTTACTCGAGAACCAGTGATGTTGACTCGCAACACGGGTTTCACCGCTATCACTGGGCTATTCACACCAAGGACGGTGAGCGGGTACTACCGGGCTTCGATGTGGTCGAGACCGATGCGGATGGGCGAGTTAAATGCGTGATTGGGTTCTTCGGCGACTTGCCACGATCGTCTGGCTAGCGGTAAGTCGCAATTCAAAACCGAGGACGCCAGCGCCGAGCGGAGCGCTTATGTGATCTGCTCCCAACATCGCGTGGCAGATGCCGTCGGCACCGATAAACTCTTAATGTCCAGCGCTCTCAGTGCTACGCTAACTTGATGCCTTCTGGCTCATTCGTGCTTGAGCTCCGTCGCCGCAGTGTGCTGCGGGCGATCGGAATCTACATCGCCGCGGCTTGGGCGTTCGTCCAAGTCGTCAGCTTAATCTTGCCAGCCGTGGGTGCCCCCGAACGGGCGGTTGTTTATGCATGGCTTTTGGTTGTTGCGTTGTTTCCCCTGGTCGTCGTTGTCGCTTGGCGCTACGACATTACCGGGGACGGTATTGTTCGTACGCCGCCCGCCAGTGCCGATGAGAGCTTCGACCCGTCACTGAAGCGATTCGACATGGCGCTGCTAGCGGTGATTGCTCTCATCGCTGGGTCGGCCACCTGGCAGTTAAGCTCGCAAGTTGAGACCGAGATTGAGCTCAACTTCGGCGCTATAGACCCGTACTCGGTGGCGGTCTTACCCATGGTTGAGATCGGCGCCACAACCGACGAACGCTTTTTTGCGCTGGGCGTTCAAGCCTCCCTCATCGCCGCATTATCCCAAGTGCAACGGCTGCAAGTGACCTCAAAGGTGTCTACGTTGCAGTACATGGACAGCTCCGACGCCTCGTTGCCGGTGATCGGCAAAGCCCTACGAGTGCGCCAGGTCGTTGAGGGGACGATCACTCGCGTTGACGATACGGTTCGCATCGCGGTGCAGCTGCTGGACGTGCGCGAGGATCGTAGTGTTTGGGCCGGCACGTTCGAGGACAAGTTGCGCAATATCAACTATCTGCAAAGTCGAATTGCGCTTGAGCTCGCGCTGCAGATTAAGGTCGAGGTCACGAGTCAAGATCGGGCGCGTTTCCAAAGTGCCCGAAGCGTTAACCCAGACGCCTACCTCGCGTTCTTGCGCGGCGTATTTCACGCCGAGCGTTACAACCCCGATGACCTGGCGATTGCCGAAGAACACTTCAAGCGCGCGCTGACCATTGATCCAGACTATGCAAAAGGCCACTGGGGCTTGGCTAAGCTGTGCACATTTCGCGGGCAGGCCGGTGTGCTGACGCCGGACGAGGCCCGTGCTCAGTGTCAGCCGCACGTTAATCGAGCGCTTCAACTCGATCCGTTTCTGCCGGAGGCGCATCTCGGCTTAGCGGCGATCAAAACATGGCAACGCTATGATTTCGTGGGTGCAAGAAAATCGTTCGAAAGGGCGATCGATCTCAATCCCAGCTATGCCGAGGCACACATGTTCTACTCGCACTACCTCGCCATCGTTGGCGAACTTGAGGCGAGTACCGTGCATATGCGCCGAGCATTGGAGTTAGATCCGCTGAACCCGTTCGTATTGGGTTTGTACAGCATGCAACTCTTTATGATCGATGAGTACGAACGCGCCATCGAAGTCGCGGAGGCTTCGTTAGATGCGCCCGGTGTCGCCTTTGGCCATCTGACGATTTGGCTCGCAAACTGGTTCTTGGGTAACGAAGTGGCGTCGATTGAAGGTTTGTCCGGTACTCTTCGTGAGATCGCCGGTGAGCCTGAGGCGGCGCTCATGGTCAAGCCTATGTACTACGCCCTCGGTTACCAGGCACTGATGCAAAACTTCGCGGAACAGACAAGCGAGCTTGCCGAGCAGGAGTATGTGCCACCGATGCAGATCGCCAGTTTTTACGCTTTTGCTGGCGATGTGGATAACAGTATCGCGTGGTTGCGCCGTGGGTTTGAGCTCGGCGATCCCGACATACCGTACATCGGCGTGAACATAAAAGAGCCTGCGATCCAGGCCCATCCAGAGTTTCAGTCGCTATTGCGAGAGTTGAAGCTGGACTATTGGGCTGATACGTACAGTGCTCGCTACCCTGACGGCAAAACGACAAGCCCACAGTAATTCGCTCTCGCGCCAATTGACGATGCACTAAGCCAATGGAGCCAACCCGACAGCGTAAGAACCTAGTGCTGTGTGCCGCATTAGCGTTGCTATGGCCCGTGCTTTTTTACCAGTACGTTTCAGATGCCACGTTGCTAACCGATGCGAAGATAACCTGGTTGGTGCTAACCCCAATCGTCATCGCCGTAAATTTCGTCGTAACGCGTCGGATGCTGTTGCGGGGTATTGCAGATGCGGCTCTATTCTTATCCGTCGGAGCGGCACTTGGCTTAACCGGTGCATCGATTCTAAAAGCATCCGAGACGGTCACCTTGCTCGAGTATCTTTGGCTGCCCGTCGGAATCGCGGCGGCTATCTTTCACTATCGACCCAGTAGCGCGGACCCGTACACGCGTCCATAGGGCGTGAATCTCCGTGGTCTAGTGTGCCGTTGTAGCGGCCAAAGACCTATCCGTTTCGGCCAGGTTCGTCGGGGTTGTTCGAGTAAATCGCCAGCTTGTTACCGTACGGGTCGCGTAAGTAACCGACGTAAAACCGATCACCGTAGGCGTCGCGAAAGCCGGGCGGGCCTTCGTCCGTGCCCCCGGCGGCGAGCGCGGCAGCGTAAAGCTCACGGACCTGCTGCTGGTTTTTAGCATTGAAGCCGATCATTGCGCCGTTACCGGCCGTCGCGGGAGCGCCATCAAACGGCGGAACTATGTACAGTTCCGGCTGCGCAGCGCTCTGGCCCGTTGGCTTAGGCAGTATGCAATTCAAACCCTCCGGGCTTTCCGTCAATTCGTAACCGAGAGCCGGGAGAAAGGCCGAATAAAATCGTTTCGACCGTGCCATGTCATCGGTACCGACCGTCATGTAAGTAATCATGTTGTAGGTTCGTCGAAAGCGCGGAGTGTCATTATAGGGCCTTCGCGGCCGGACGGCAGACGCGGCACGTCGCCGCGCAGGCCCGTTTGGCGGTCGTTACTCGCTAAGTTGTCTGTCGACACTGGCCTGCTAGACTGATTCGTCCGCGGCACTCGCGCCGCTGCACCGGATCAACACGATGGCAGAGTTTGCACCGACCGTACCCCGACTCGACGGGACCGTTTTCCTTGTCGAAGGCCACGACCATGATGACGGCCGTAGCGAAGCGCTACGGCACGATTTTCTCGAGCAGCATCTGCACTACGTTGAGCATAACTATGAGCGCTATCTTGTCTGCGGTCCGATGTGGACCCCGGGGACCGA
>JBCDIL010000067.1:0-3411 GCA_038749025.1 Pseudomonadota bacterium
AGCCGCGCGATGGCCATACCGAGATGCAAATCGGTCTGACGCAATACGCCGATGCCCGCACGGGATCATTGTGGTGGTGTCTTGTGCTGCCGTTCGTCGGTCGGCGCCAAGCCATAAAGCCCAACGAAACGAAACACTGAGCCGACGAATCGCCGCCGCCGATATCGCCTGCGGCGGTGATCGCGACGCTCTGGAAGGGTGGTGACGCCGGGTCCGCAACAACGCAACCGGTAGCGGCTCGTAATCAGTTGTTTGAACGATGCCCGAGCGCGTGCGCTAACGCTCTATTCCAAGATTCAACGTAGCGCTGCGTAGCGCTCGCGTTGGCGGCAATCATATCGAACGCATGGTAGGCGCCAGGTACGACGACGACCTCGGTCGGCACACCGGCGGCAATCAGTCGATTAGCGTAAGCAAGGTTCTCGGCGACAAACAGGTCGAGATCACCGACTCCGATCCACGTCGGCGGTAAGCCATTTAGGTCGGTCACGCGAGCGGGTACCGAGCCAGCCGGCACACGCGCTGCGCCGGCCGCTTGTCCGAGGTAGGCGCTCCAGCCAAATCGATTGGACGCTCCATCCCAGAGTAGCCCGCCTTTGTTGCTGTCCGCTGGATTCGTGCCCGTACGGTCATCGAGCATTGGGTAGTTGAGGATTTGCAGGGCGATTGGAATCTCGCCGCGATCGCGAGCGGCGATGGCTAATGCGGCGGCATGGCCGCCGCCAGCGCTGTCGCCCATGACGATCAACTTGGACCGATCCACTCGCAGTGCTGGGGCGTTGTCGTATACCCACTTCAGAGCGGCGTAGTTGTCTTCGAGCGCGCCGGGGAACGGTGTTTCTGGCGCCAAGCGGTACTGCGGCGCGACGACAACACAACCGTGTTGTGTCGCCAGTGTTTGCAACCGAGCGAGGTTACTGTCGGGCTTGCCGAGAATGTACCCTCCGCCATGCATAAAGATGACGGCACCACGCGTCTCATCGCCGGTAACGGGTGGTTCGATAACGAACACTTGGACATCCGGTTGGCCGGCCGTGCCCGGAATGTATTGCTGCGATACCGGCGGCGTTGGCAACGCCGGCACTTGAAAGGCCGCTGAACCCAGACGGAACTGGTCGAGATTCGCCGCATTTATCGATTGCATACCATCCGAAAACAACGCTTCAAGCGGCGCGCGAAGTTCCGGATCGACTAGGGCGAGTCGCTGGGCTCTCTCCAGTGTCACATCGCTCGCTGGTCGCTCGCCCGTCGCGCAAGCCGCCAGTGCAATGGCGCTGACAACGCTAACCCAACGCCACGTCAACATGCTCTCCCCCTTTGGTGACCTGAGCGTCGATTATCGCTCGCGCGAACGCGGTCCGCCAAGGCGAACCACCGTAGCGTCGCGGCGAGCGTCGTCTAGCCGTGGGCGGTATCCGCAGTCCGTGCCGCGCCATTGAGTCGCGGCGGCTGGTCGTCGAGCGCAACGACTTCCGCCGTGTCTTCGTCAGACTCGGTATCGTCGCCAGCCGCACTCACCGTTTCTTCATTGGCTGCTTCGTCAGCCACGCGAACGGCGGTATCGGCGTCATCGGTAACCGCCAGTGTTTCGTCGTCGCTGGCATCGTCAGCGTCGCTTGCCGCGCTGACATCGTCAGCATCACCACCCGCCGCGTCGGTATCAGAGTCGTCCGCTGACAACTCAGCGACAGCTTCGGACGTCGTGTCGTCGGTGACGGGCTCGTCAGTTGCGTCGTCGCTAGCGCTTAGCGGCGCTGTGTCGTCGCCGGCCTCGGTCGGCTCCGCCTCGTCAGTCGCGGCCGCAACACTGTCGGACGCGTCGCCACTTAGCTCATCGGTCGATGTTGCGTCTTCGCTGTCTGCCACCGCGTCGGCTGCGCTGAGTAACGGCGGAAACACCTGCTGCAGCTTCGCGTCATCACCGAGCAGCTCCTGCGCGGACGTTGCAAAGTGCCCATACAGCTTTCGGTATTGCTGGCCGATCTGTTCGAATTGCTCAGCCGTCTGCTCGAAGTGCGTCGATACTTTGGCTTGATAGTCGGTGAGCGCCGACTCGGCGGCCGCCGCTTTTTCAGCCTGCAACTCGTTGCCGCTGCGCGCGAGCCAAAAGCCAAGCCCAACCCCGATTGCCAAGCTAACGATGCCTATCACTACCACTGCGAACGATGAAACCATGGATGTCCTCCCAGTGAGGTTTGAATGCCCAAGCCCTGCCAACGGTACTCTTTTTTTGTGACCCGTGCGTGTCCATACAGTTCAGCGCCCAATCGTTGCGATGCAAGCGCTGCTGCCTGTCTCGTTGTCGGCCGGTCCGGGGTGCAGCTTGAGCGACGTTGCCGTGTGCGCAGGCATCGGCCTGGCGCCCATTGACAACGCCGTGTAGGCGGTCGATGGTGTCGATGTTACGCGGTGCCGGAGACTGCTATCGCCACCCAGGGTATTGGCGGCGGGCTAAAGAAAGTTCTGTATACGCTGCAGACGGTGCAGCGTATTGGAATCGCTCGTTCCGCGAAGGCGTTGAACTCGAAAAATGCTTGTAAAGCCTGTGCTTATGGCATGGGTGGACAGCGCGGCGGTATGACCAATGAGCAGGGCGAGTACCCCTCGGTCTGCAATAAGAGCGTTCAGGCGCAGTCGACCGACATTCAGCCCGCGATACCGGTCGAGATTTTCGACCATACCTTGGCGGAGCTGGCCGAGCTCACACCGCACGAGTTGGAGCACCTAGGCCGGCTCACGACACCGCTATACAAGCCAGCCGGCGCTGATCGTTACCGACCGATCGATTGGGACGATGCCATCGCCCGGGTCGCCGCGCGCTTGGCAGCCACGGACCCCGCGCGCAGTTTCTTTTATTCATCGGGCCGATCGTCGAACGAGGCCGGTTTCGTTTTGCAGTTACTGGCACGCGCTTACGGCACCAACAACGTCAACAATTGCTCGTATTACTGCCATCAGGCGACCAGTCGGGCGCTTGCCGAAACCATCGGCACTGGCACGGCGACGGTCGAGCTCGCCGATCTCGACCGCTGCGATCTGATCTTCGTCGTCGGCGCGAACCCCGCGTCAAATCACCCGCGGTTTATTCACAAGCTCAAGGCCTGCCGCGAGCGTGGCGGCAATGTCATCGTTATCAACCCCGCGGTTGAGCGCGGATTGGTACGCTTTGCGGTCCCAAAGAGTGCCGGTTCGCTGTTGCTCGGCGGTAGCGAAATCGCATCGGCCTACCTGCAACCGAATGTCGGCGAGGATATCGCCCTCTTTAAAGGAATCGCGAAGTCGCTCCTCGCTGGCGACTGGATCGACTACGCATTTATCGAGCGCTACAGCGAAGGCTTCGAGGAATTCATCGCCGATATCAAGGCGACATCGTGGGCAACGATCGAAACCCGCAGCGGCGTGTCGCGCCGC
>JBCDIL010000068.1:0-3121 GCA_038749025.1 Pseudomonadota bacterium
ACGATTCGGGCGGTTTCCGTTAACGCATCGAGGTTCTTTTGCGCGACCTCCTCTTGTAGCGCGGATTCGATAACAAGGAAGTACGTTTGTGCAACAGCTGCGGCCAACGAATACTGGGAGAACACGTAATCAGCTTCGGCCGATGCAGCGGCGTAAGCCGCGGCGTTCCGCGATGCCCGCACGCGCCCCCAAACGTCGAGCTCCCAGCCGAGACTGAGCCCAGCGCTAAACGCATTGGAACTGTCGTCGGCGACTCGCCCACCGCGGGCACCTGCGAACGAGTAGTCGATGGCCGGTAGCAAGGCGGCGCGGGCCTGGCGAACGATCGCGCGTGACTGCTCCAGCGCTGCGAGTGCCGCTTGTAAATCGCGATTGTTGGCTTTTGCCTCGTCGACCAAGGTCACTAGCAGCGGGTCCTCGAGCCTTGCGATCCAACCGACAGCGACCTCACCCACCGATTCTTGGGCGACCTGCCAAGCGGGCGGCACATCGGGTAACGATGGCGCAGTCAGTGCGGGTAAATCGGGCGGACGGGCATACTGCGCACAGCCGCACACGGCGGTGGCAATACCAATCAGCGCTAAGCGTTTCATGCGGCGGCCTCGCTAGCTGCGGCGGTTTCGTTCGACCGAATTCGGAAAAGCAACGCGTAGAGTACCGGGGTCACTAACAACGTAATCAGCGTCGCGAACGACAAGCCGCCGGCGATAACGACGGTCATCGATTGGAAAAACGCGTCCCAATACAACGGTAGAACGCCAAGAACCGTCGTGAATGCTCCCATCATGACCGGACGTAGCCGACTGGCAGCCGATTCGACCAATGCATCAAAGCGTGGCATGCCATCAGCGATCAATTCGTCGGTTGAGTCGACCAGTACCAACGAGTTTTGAATGAGCAAACCCGATAGCGACAACAATCCGAGAATTCCCATGAACTCGAACGGCGTATTGGTTAGAAACAACCCGTACGAGACGCCGACGATGGCCAGGGGGACGATCGCCCAAATAACGATCGGTTGACGCAGCGCATTGAACAGGACGACAACGACGAGCACCATCGCGAGGAGGCCAAGCGGGATTGTGCTCGCGAGGCTCGACTGGGCTTCCGACGAATCGCCCGCCTCGCCGCCCCACGTCAATCGGTAGCCGGGCGGCAGCTCGATCGCGTCGATTTGTGGCCGAATTGCCGACAAGATGTCGTCGGTTACGGCGCCGAGCGCCGGATCGCATTGCGCTTTGATCGTCAACACGCGATCGGTTCGCAGCACACGCGCATCGCGCCAGGTAACAGCGGGTCGGTCGAGTACCTGAGTCAGCGGTACGCTCGCGCCGGTCGCCGGGCTCACAACGGGCAGCGACGTGACGTTCCACGGGTCCTTGCGTTCACTCGCTGGTGCGCGTGAAATGATCGGAATCAGCTCGTCGCCCTCGCGATAGAAACCGCGCCGCGTGCCATCAAAGTTATCGGCCAGTGCTTCGGCGACATCTTTACGGGTAATGCCGACGCGCTCACCTTTATTCGGCGAATAAACCGGTGTAACGACCGGCACCTGCGCTTGCCAATCGTCCTTGATCAGAATGGCGCGCCCATCGGCGTGCATGATCGCTTTCGCCTCATTCACTAAGCGCCGCAAGATGGCTGGATCCGGCCCAGAGAATTCCGCTTCGATTTTCGAGCCGCCACCCGGGCCCATTCGGAACCGCCATGCTTTGGCTTGCGCATCGGGAAATTGTGCATCCGCGTAATTTTGTATCTGGGCAATAAGGTCCCCATTGAGCCGGTAATCGGCCGTGCGGATCAGTAGCTGACCGTAGTTTTCCGCCGGAGATTTCGAATCGTAAACCAGCATGTAACGCAGTGCGCCGCGGCCAACCAGCGTTTGCACCGACTCAACGCCATCGAGATTGCCAACGTAGCGCTCCATACGACGCATATCCGCGTCGGTACGTTCAATGGCGGTGCCTTGCGGTAGATAGTAATCGACGACGATTTGCGGCGACGTCGACGCCGGGAAAAAGCCGACCTTCACAAAGCCGAATACGTACAACGCCGATACGAATACACCAACCGTCGCCACCAGTGACACGGTCTTGTGAGCCAGTACGACGCGAATCAGCGTCTTGTAGGCCGCCATGAAACGGCCGTCGGCTTTAGGGCCGCCGTCCGATGCCTTGGCCGCGGGGAAGAAGTGGTAGCACAGTAACGGGGTAATCGTGAAAGCGAACAACCAGCTGAGACTGAGCGCAATCATCACGACCCAGAACAACGAGTTTGTAAATTCGGCGGTATCGCCGGGGGCGAAGCCGATGGGCGCGAAAGCGATGATCCCAACCAGCGTTCCACCAACCAGCGGGCGCATATTCTTACTGGCGACCTCGCGGGCGACATCGAGCTTGTTC
Organism: Pseudomonadota bacterium; assembly: GCA_038749025.1. Taxonomy (GTDB): domain Bacteria; phylum Pseudomonadota; class Gammaproteobacteria; order Steroidobacterales; family Woeseiaceae; genus JBCAXA01. The sequence goes on from JBCDIL010000068.1 coordinate 2,403, forward strand.
CGCCCTTCGTTGATCCCGACCAAAATGCCATCGGTGATGACGACGCCATTGTCGACGAGCATACCGAGCGAGATGATCAACGCCCCGAGTGAGATTCGGTGCATCGGGATATCGCCGACCCACATCAGCAGCAGTGTTGCAGCCATCGTCAGCAACACGGTAATACCCATGATCACGCCTGATCTGAACCCCATGAACACCAACAGCGTGACGAAGACGATAACCAAAGCGGCCACGACGTTCGATGCAAAGCTGGCGATCGACGCGTCGACGACGCTCCCTTGGTGGTAGTGCTCATTGATTTCGACGCCGAGCGGCAAAATAGCGTCTAGCTCGACCAGCTTGGCGTCGATCGACGCGCCGAGTTTGACGACGTTCTCGCCGGATAGGCTGGAAACGCCAATTCCGATGGCCGGTTGACCATTCCACCGAATGATATGCGATGCAGGGTCTCGATAGGTACGGACCACATTGGCAATGTCACTGAGTCGGGTGATCGTGCCGCTTTGGTCGTTGCCCACCAAAAGGCCCTCGATCGCCGCGACGGAGTCGATCGATCCGGTGGGACTCACCTCAATCCGCGTGTCACCGACCAGCATTTCTCCCGCAGACGTCACGGTGTTCTGTTGCGATAGTGTGTTGTAGATGTCGTCTAGCGAAACGCCAAGTGCCGCCGCCCGTTGGCGAGCGATCTCGACATAAATAACCTCTTCTTGCTC
>JBCDIL010000069.1:0-2348 GCA_038749025.1 Pseudomonadota bacterium
ACGATTCGTACATGACCGGTACGCATTTGAACGATGCCACCGTGATCATGCCGATTTTTTGGCAAGGAACGCGCGTCGGTTTCGCCGCCTCACGGGCGCATTGGCTCGACGTTGGTGCGATGAGCCCTGGCACGCCAGTCAACTCGTATGAGATTTACCAAGAAGGCGTTCGATGGGGGCCGACTCGGATGTACGAGCGCGGCGAACCGCGCCTCGATGTGATCGACTTGCTACGGCGGAACAGTCGCTTCGGCGAGTCCACCGTTGGCGACTTCAACGCGCAGGTCGCGGCCGCTAAAACCGGTGAGCAGCGTCTGCAAGCGTTGTTCGACCGTTTCGGTGCCGAGACGATCGATGCAGCGAAGGACGCCATTTTCGCGCAGACTGAACGCAGCGAACGCGCTGCCGTTGCGGCGTTACCGGACGGCGAGTACACGTCGGAAGGGTTTCTCGACAACGATGGCCTTGGCAGTGACCCGTTACCGGTCAAGCTTAAGATTACCGTAGCGGGCGATTCGATGACGATGGATCTCACCGGCTCATCGCCACAAGCGCGAGGTCCAGTGAACTGTGGGATTACCCAAACGGTTGCTGCAGCGCGTGTTGCCTACAAGTTGCTCATTTGCTCTGGCGTATCGCCGAATGGCGGCTCGTTTCGACCGTTGTCCGTCACGGCGCCGCCCCGAACGATCTTTTCGGCGGAGGAGCCGGCCGCCTGCGGTTGGTATTTTTCGTCGCTCGGCCTGTTGATTGATCTGGTTATCAAAGCACTGGCACCGGCGATGCCCGAAGCCGCTGCTGGTGCGCATTACGGCGATTCGATGGTCATTACGATCGCCGGCAACGATCCGCGCTTCGATAACCAGTACTTTCTAATGATGGAGCCGACGACCGGCGGCTGGGGCGCGTTCGCGGGCGGCGACGGCGAAAGCTCATTGATCAACAACGTGAACGGCAGCTTCAAGGACTTGCCGGTTGAGGTCTTTGAAAGTAAGTACCCCGTGCGGATTTTGAGTTATGGCATCCGTCCCGATTCGGGCGGCCCGGGCCAATATCGCGGTGGCAACGGAACGTACCGTGAGTATCTTGTCGAAACGGATTCGAGCTTGTATTTGTGGTTTGAACGCTCTGTCACAACCGCATGGGGTGTCTGCGGCGGCCAAGGTGGCAAAGCGCCGTCGGTTATCGTCGAGCATCCGGATGGCCGGCGTGAGGAATACCTGAAGATCAGCGATGTGCCGGTCAAAAAAGGCACCCGGATACTGTCGCAAACCGGCGGCGGCGGTGGCTATGGCGATGTCGCTGACCGCGATGCTGGCGCTGTTAAGCAAGATATCGTCGACGGCTACCTATCCCCATCCGGCGCCGCCGACTTGTACGGGGTCGACGCGTAGCCAGCAGCCATCGGAGCGGCACTGTTCGCGCGGCGTCGAATCGGCACGACTGGCGTATCGGCCGAGTACGCCGCATCATCGGTCTCTGATAAGCCGATAGGGTTCCGCACCTCCGGTACGCGTTGATGTTGCAAGATTCTGAGACTCTCTGGCGCGTCGGTGTCGCCATTGCTGTATTGGCGAGCATGTTGCTCGTCGAAAGATTGTGGCCGCGGCGACCAGCAAGCGGTTCGTTCTGGCGGCGTGCGCGAACGAATCTCGGGCTCGTCGTCATCGATACGCTGGCCTTACGCGTATTGCTACCGGTCGCCGCGGCAGGTGTTGCCATGGTTGCCGAGCGCAAGGGGTGGGGGGTGCTGAATGTCGTGCCTCTGCCGCAGTGGCTTGCGATTGTCACCGCCATTCTCGCCCTCGATTTGGCGATCTACGCCCAGCACGTTGCGATGCACCGGTTACCGATACTCTGGCGATTGCACCAAGTTCACCACGCAGATCGGGCATTCGATGTGACAACCGGTGTGCGCTTTCATCCACTGGAGATCATCGTTTCGATGCTCTACAAGTGTTGCTGTGTCGGTGTCATCGGCGCGCCGGTTGTCGCTGTCGTCGCGTTCGAGATTTTACTCAATGCGGCGTCGTTGTTTAATCATGGCAACGTTCGGTTGAGCGGCACGCTCGACGCTCGGTTACGCCGCGTTATTGTCACCCCCGATATGCATCGCGTACACCACGCGGTATACCGAGACGAGACCGACAGTAACTACGGTTTCTTTTTGTCGTGGTGGGACCGTCTGTTCGGCACCTACGTCGCTGAGCCGCGCGATGGCCATACCGAGATGCAAATCGGTCTGACGCAATACGCCGATGCCCGCACGGGATCATTGTGGTGGTGTCTTGTGCTGCCGTTCGTCGGTCGGCGCCAAGCCATAAAGCCCAACGAAACGAAACACTGAG
>JBCDIL010000070.1:0-1743 GCA_038749025.1 Pseudomonadota bacterium
GCGCCACTGATTAAGAGCGCGGTCAAATCGATGCAAAAGGCTGCGGAGGTCGACACCCGTGCGGCCGGTGACGAAATGCCGATTAAGCTGCTCTACATTGCGATCGTCGGCGCGGTTGTATTGCTGAGCTTCATGTCGATTACAGCCGTCGAGTCAATCTCCGTGATGGGCGGTATCGCCATGGCCTTCCTTGGTACCTTATGGATTTGGATGGCCGGTATTATTCTGTCGGAAGCGATCGGGCGAACGAATTGGTCGCCACTATCGGGAATGACGCTCGTTGGCATTACGCTACTCATCGTTATGACCCAGGCCTTGGGTATGGATCGCGCCGATTCGATTGTCGCAGCCATTATGGTCGGCGCAGCGATGTGTGTTGCCATGTCCCAGGCCACGGACTTAATGCTCGACTTGAAAACGGGCTACTTGGTCGGCGCGACGCCACGGATGCAACAACTGGGTCAATTTATCGGTGCGTGGCTTGGCCCGATCGTCGTGATTGTTGTGATCTTTGCACTGCACGAAGCCTATGGCCTTGGCAGCGACCGCTTACCGGCGCCGCAAGCGCAAGCTCTAGCCAGTACCGTCGATGGCATCATGGGCGGTGATGTACCGACCGAAAAGTACCTAGCCGGTGCCATCCTCGGCGCGGTCTTATCGGCGTTAATGGGCGGCCTAGGTATCACGGTCGGCCTCGGTTTCTACTTGCCGTTTAATATTGTGCTGACCTACGCGCTCGGTACGTTGGCTCGTGAACTCGCAGACCGGATCAAGGGCAAAGACTGGTCCGACAACGTCGGTATTCCCATAGCCGCTGGTTTGATTGTCGGCGAGGCGCTCGTGGGCGTTGGTGATGCCGTGTCGGTCGTGCTGGCCGGTGCGGCAGGGTGAGGGCTCAGGCATGAAGAGCATAGCCTATTTGCTTATCGCCGCCGGCTTCCTCGGTGGTGCCACAGTCACCGCGCTGGATGTCGCGACGGTCAACTGGCTTTGGTTCGGCATCGCCGCGGTCGCTGCAATCGCTGGCGTCATACTGGCAAAGCGCGCCGACAAGAGCCGGGCGACCGACAGTGCGCTCCTGGAAAGCAACAAAGCGGAGCTTAATGACTCGCTCAGTAACCTCTTGGCGACGCTGCAGCAGCGCCAAGACGATACGTACGTCGGCCAAGCTCGGCTCGATTGGATCGACGCGGCATTACGCCCTGATCTGCGGCGTTTCGCCGAGGCGCGCGAAAGTCTTGTGCATCTGTACGGGTTGCAAGCGTATGCCGACATCATGAGCGAGTTCGCTGCTGGCGAGCGCTACGTGAACCGAGCCTGGTCATCGATGGCGGACGGTTACGCGGACGAGTCGGATGCTTATCTCGAGCGAGCTAGTGCACAGTTTGAAGATGCACAGCGTCTGCAGATGGCGGCCAGTCGAACAGCCGCGGCATAGGTTGTCGTTGTCTTGCAGGAAGGAAGCACTCATGCCCGGTTACCCAGAGGCGTTTGACCACATGCTAGCGGCGTGGAATGAGAGTGACTCATCGCTGGTCCGCTCGCATTTAGACAAAGCACTGACGTCTGACGTGCGGTTCGTTGATCCGACGATCGATGTCACCGGTATCGACGGATTCGAAGCGAATGTCCACGACGTTCATGCAAAGAACCCGGGTTTCGTTTACTCGAGAACCAGTGATGTTGACTCGCAACACGGGTTTCACCGCTATCACTGGGCTATTCACACCAAGGACGGTGAGC